>NZ_BAAGTN010000008.1:0-426008 GCF_054781895.1 Saccharothrix stipae
CAGGCCTGGCGGACGCTTTTCCCGCCAGGCCTGCCCGGCTTTGGCCTGCCTGGGGTGCCCGTAAGGGCCCCATGTCAAATCGAGCCGGAAGCGCCCACCCCACCCCCTCTCCACCTCACCCTCACAAATCCAAAAAATGCTCCCGCACGTACTCCACGTGCCCCAGGTAATAAGCCTCGTGCCCCTCTTCTCGCTGCCGCCAGAACTCAGGCCGCTCCCGGATCATCGCGACCATGTCCTCCAACCGGGCCAACACCCGCCGCCCCATCCCCTCCACCGGCAGCCCGTACGCCCCGCAGAACAGCCCAACCCGCCTCCGCTGCTCCTCCACCCCGTACTCCGTCACCCCGAACCCCTCCTCCACCCCTCCGAACTCCGGCGAGAACGGCACCAGGCAATACGCCGTGTACGCCACGTCCCACCACCGCGGCCCAGGCCGAGCACCGTCGAAATCGAAAACCCCAACCGGCAACCCAGCCCGAAACACCATGTTGTAGGGCGCGAGATCGTTGTGGCAGATCACTTCAACGGGCGAAATCGCCGGAAACTGCCACCCCTCCACTCCCACCGCCCCCACCACCGGAACCGACGCGTCGTGCAACCGCCGCACCATCCGCGCCACCGCCACCAGCACCTCGTCCGACCGCAACTCCTCGCCCAACGGCGGGTGGCCCACCTCACCCTCCAGGTACGACAGCACCTCCCGCCCCCGCTCGTCGATCCCGTGCACCGCCGGCGAAACACCAAGCGGCGCAAGGTGTTCCAACAGCCGGTGCACGTTCGGTGTCCACGGACCGGTCGGCCTCCGCACCGTCGACCCGACCCGCACGACCTCGTTCAGCCCGCCTCCGGTGAGCGCTTCCTCATGCACGCATGACATCCTTCACCTGCGCGGATCCGCCAGACGAGAGGTTTTTCCCCAGTGGCCGAGAGCAGCAACCGCCCTGTGCTGGTAGTCGACTTCGGCGCGCAGTACGCGCAGCTGATCGCCCGGCGAGTCCGGGAGGCGCAGGTCTACTCGGAAGTCGTCCCGCACACCACCCCGGTGGCGGAACTGCTGGAACGCGACCCCGCCGCCATCGTGCTGTCCGGCGGTCCGTCGAGCGTCTACGAGCCGGGCGCGCCCCAGGTCGACCCGAAGCTGTTCGACATGAACGTCCCCGTCTTCGGCATCTGCTACGGCTTCCAGGCCATGGCGGGCGCCCTCGGCGGCACGGTGGAGCACACCGGCACCCGCGAGTACGGCCGCACCGAACTGGGCGTGCAGCACGCCGGCGGCCTGCTGCACGAGGAGCTGCCCGCCAACCACCCGGTGTGGATGAGCCACGGCGACTGCGTCACCAAGGCCCCCGAGGGCTTCACGGTCACCGCGACCAGCGAGGGCGCCCCGGTGGCCGCGTTCGAGGACACCGAACGCCGCTTCGCCGGTGTCCAGTACCACCCCGAGGTCGGGCACTCGCCGCACGGCCAGGAGGTGCTGCGCCGGTTCCTGCACGAGATCGCCGGCATCCGGCCGCAGTGGACGACGTCCTCGATCGTGGACGAGCAGGTGGCCCTCATCCGCGCGCAGGTCGGCAACGGCAAGGCGATCTGCGGCCTGTCCGGCGGCGTCGACTCCGCCGTGGCCGCCGCGCTCGTCCAGCGCGCCATCGGTGACCGCCTGACCTGCGTCTTCGTCGACCACGGCCTGTTGCGCGCGGGTGAACGGGCACAGGTCGAGCGCGACTTCGTCGCCGCGACCGGCGTCAACCTCGTCACCGTCGACGCCCGCGAGCGGTTCCTCGACGCGCTCAAGGGCGTCACCGACCCCGAGCAGAAGCGCAAGATCATCGGCCGCGAGTTCATCCGGGTCTTCGAGCAGGCCGAGCGTGACCTCAAGGCCGAGGGCGACTACCAGTTCCTGGTCCAGGGCACGCTCTACCCCGACGTGGTCGAGTCCGGTGGCGGCGCGGGCGCGGCGAACATCAAGAGCCACCACAACGTCGGCGGGCTTCCCGACGACCTCCAGTTCACGCTGGTCGAACCCCTCCGCGCGCTCTTCAAGGACGAGGTCCGCCGCGTCGGCACCGAACTGGGCCTGCCCGAGACGATCGTGCAGCGCCAGCCGTTCCCCGGCCCCGGCCTGGGCATCCGGATCATCGGCGAGGTCAACCAGGAACGCCTGGACGTCCTGCGCAAGGCCGACGCGATCGCCCGCGAGGAGCTGACCGCCGCCGGCCTCGACCGCCAGATCTGGCAGTGCCCGGTGGTGCTGCTGGCCGACGTGCGCAGCGTGGGCGTGCAGGGCGACGGCCGCACGTACGGCCACCCGGTGGTCCTGCGCCCGGTGTCCAGCGAGGACGCCATGACCGCGGACTGGACCCGGCTGCCGTACGAGGTGCTGGAGCGGATCTCGACCCGCATCACCAACGAGGTGAACGAGGTCAACCGCGTGGTCCTGGACGTGACGAGCAAGCCGCCGGGCACTATCGAGTGGGAATGACCGCGAACACGTGAAAGGCCCGTCCTCCCGGACGGGCCTTTCACTTTCTTCCCCCGAACCCTGCTACCCCCTCGCTACCGACGCCGCCGAGCTCGCTACCGACGTCGCCGAGCAGACCCCGCCAGCAACCCCAACCCGATCACCATCGCCCCTCCCGCCAACGCCCACCTCAGGTCGAGGAACTCCGGCCAGGACGCGCCGTCGGAGAGCATGTAGGCGGCCGCGACCAGGGCCGCGACCCCGAACACCAACCCCACCACGTCGACACCGCGCTTCTCGATCTGATCCTGGTCAGCCACGACTCACCTCCACCTGTCCGACTTCGCTCCGCACGTCCAGCTCGATCTTCAACCCGCCCTCGCCGTCGGCCCCGTTGTCGGTGACCTCCTGGTGCGCGCCCCTGCCGTCGGACGTCTGCCCGAGGCACTGCACGTCACCCACGTCGGCCTGGCAGGTGACCACGACGTCCGCGTTCGCGGGCACCCGGACGTGGGCGTTGCCCAGCCCGACCTCGACCTCGGTCCGCACCGACCCCGAGTTCGGCAGCGCGGTCAGGTCCAGCTGCACCTCGCCGACGCCGGTGGCGTACCGGGAGTCGACCTGCTCCACCGTCGTCGGCCGGTGCTGGTAGCTGCCGACCCGGTCCGAGTCGATCCCGTCGAAGTCGATCGAGGTGATCGCCACCCCGATCACCGACAGCGGCACGACCAGCCAGATCAGCCCGCGCCCGCCACCGCGGAACGCCCCGAGCACCATGCCCCCGCCCAGCACCGCGACCAGCAGGCCGAGGATGTGCCCGGCGTCGAACCAGTTCGAGTACGCGGACGCCACCAACGCCCCGGCCAGCACCACCATGGCGACCCCGAACGTCGCCACCCCCACCCGCGACCTGCGACGACGCACCGGCGCCGTCGTGGCCGTCGGAGCCGCCGCGACCGCCGGCTCCGGCGTCCCAGGCTCCGGCAGGTCCCATGCGAACGGCGCCGCACCCAGCGGATCCCAAGCCGGCGGCGTCACCCGCTCGGTCGTGTGCTCCTCAGCCGACACCGTGGCCTTCACCCCTTCTTCCCCCGAACCCACACCCGCACCTGCACTCACACCCGCCCCCGACGCCACACCCGCGCCCACTGGCTCACCAAAGCCCGCGACCACCTCCGGCCGGTTGAGGTGCCCCCGACCGCGGTGCAACAGGTAGATCGACCCCACCGACAGCAGCACCCCACCGACCATGGTGAAGCCGCCGTCCACGAAGAAACCGGTCGCCGGCACCACCGCGAGCCCCAGCAGCACCGTCAACGCCGTGGGCGTCGAGCTGCGGCCCCGCCCGATCAGCGACTCCGCCGCCGACACCTCGTCATCGGCCTGCGCGAGCCACAACCAGCCCAGCAGGTACACGAGCAACCCGGCGCCGTTGCACAGCGCCATGGCCACGAACGCCACCCGGACGATCACCGGGTCGATCTGGTACCGCTGGGCGATACCGGCGGCGACACCGGCGATCTTGCGACCGTCGTGAGGCCGCCTGGGCCGAGTGGCCCAGAAGTCCTTCAGCGTCTCTTCGACGCTGGCTGCGCTGATGCTCCCGCTCACAACGACAAGCTTGCTCAAACCGGGCCGCCCGCACATCGGGGGGCCACCCTGAACCGGGCATCGGGTGGAACCCTGATGACCGGCCCCGACCCGCGTGTGACCATCAACGGGTGAGTGTGGAGACGAAGGCCGTCGAGCCGGTGCGCCGCAGGCGGACCGGTCGGGTGGTCGCGGGCGTGGCCGGCGGTGTCGCCGACCACCTCGGCATCGAGGTGTTCTGGGTGCGGGCGGCGTTCGCCGCGCTGACCGCGCTCAACGGCGTCGGCGTGATCGCGTACGGCCTGCTGTGGCTGTTCGTGCCGCAACGCGCGGCCGGCGAGCCGGAACAGCCGTCGAACGCGCGGGAGCGCCAGCAGGCGCTCGGCCTCGTCGCCCTGGGCATCGCCGCGGCCGTGCTCGCCGGGCTGTTCTCCGGCCCGGTCAGCGGCTGGATCGCCGGGCCGCTCGCGGTGGCCCTGGTCGGTGCGGCCGTCGTCTGGCGCGAGGCGGACGAGGCGCAGCGCCGCCGTTGGCGGGCCGGCGCGAAGTCCGGCATCTTCGGCGGCACGGGCCGCAGCACGTTCGTGCGCGTCCTCGCGGGTGTGGCGCTCGTCGCCATCGGCATCGGCGTGCTGCTCGTCAACAGCTACGGCATCGACCAGCTCCGCTTCGCGCTGCTGGCCGTGGTCGCGACCCTCGGCGGGGTGGCGGTGCTCACCGTGCCGCTGTGGATCAAGCTGATCAACGACCTGGGCGAGGAGCGCCGGGTCCGCATCCGCACCGAGGAACGCGCCGAGATCGCCGCCCACCTGCACGACTCCGTGCTCCAGACCCTCGCCCTGATCCAGAAGCAGGCCGAGCAGCCGCGCGAGGTCAAGCGCCTGGCGCGCGGCCAGGAGCGGCAGCTGCGGGAGTGGCTGTACGGGCGGGTGGTGGAGGACAACAACGAGCCGACCACGGTGTCCGCCGCGATCGCGAAGGCCTCTGGCGAGGTCGAGGACAGCTTCGCGCTGGCCGTGCAGCAGGTCGTGGTCGGCGACTGCGTCCTCGACCCGAACCTGTACGCGCTCGTGCAGGCCTCACGGGAGGCGATGGTCAACGCGGCCAAGCACGCGGGCGTCGGCGAGATCAGCGTGTACGGCGAGGTCGAGCCCGAACGGGTGACGGTGTTCGTCCGCGATCGGGGCAAGGGCTTCGACCCGGAGACCGTGCCGGAGGACCGGCATGGCCTTGCGGACTCGATTGGGGGGAGGATGGACCGGCACGGCGGCGAAGTCCGGATCCGCACCCGACTGGGTGAGGGCACGGAGGTGCAGCTGATGATGCCGAGGAAGACCGCAGACAAGCGAGAGACGGGGGCCAGGACATGACCGTTCGGGTGTTCCTGGTGGACGACCACGCGTTGTTCCGCGCCGGGGTGCGGGCCGAGCTGGACTCGATCACCGACGAGATCGAGGTCGTCGGCGAGGCCGGTTCGGTCGGCGAGGCGGTCGCGGGCATCGGGCACCACCGCCCGGACGTGGTGCTGCTCGACGTCCACATGCCCGACGGCGGTGGCGCGGAGGTGCTGCGGCAGGTGCGCACGGCGTTGCCGGAGGTGGTGTTCCTGGCGCTGTCGGTGTCCGACGCCGCCGAGGACGTCATCGCGGTCATCCGCGCCGGTGCGCGCGGGTACGTGACGAAGACCATCTCCAGCCAGGAGCTGGTGCGCGCGGTGGTGCGCGTCTCGGAGGGCGACGCGGTGTTCAGCCCCAGGCTGGCCGGGTTCGTGCTGGACGCGTTCGCCGACCGACCGGGTGCGGCGCCGATCAGCGACCCGGAGCTGGACCTGCTGACCCCGCGCGAGCGCGACGTGCTGCGGCTGCTGGCGCGTGGTTACGCGTACAAGGAGATCGCGTCGGAGCTGTTCATCTCGGTGAAGACGGTCGAGACCCACGTGTCGAGCGTGCTGCGCAAGACCCAGCTGTCGAACCGCTACGAGCTGTCCCGCTGGGCGTCCGACCGCCGCTTGGTCTAGGGACCGACTGCTCTGGGAATCGACGGCTCTAGGGATCGACGGCTCTAGGGATCGAGCAGGCCCGACCGGACGATCAGCAGCCTGCCCTCGGTGTGCTCCAGCACGAGCTGGTAGCGCTCGGTCGTCTCGGCACCCGCCTGGATGAACGTCACCTGCACGTCCACCAGGAACCGGCTGGGCGACAGCGCCACGGCCTGGATCCCCTCCGCCCGCACCTGGTCGTACTGGCCCCAGGTCTGCTGGTAGTCCGCGAACGTGGGCCGGAAGACCGTGGCGAGGTTCTGGTAGGCGGCGTCGGGGTTCTCGGGCAGGGCCTCGTAGTGCCTGCGCACGAGCTCTGCCGCGTCCTCCTGCGTGTACGCGGGCTGCTGCGGCGCCACCTCGTACGTCGTCCTCCACGGCTGGAAGTACGCGGTGGCGGCTCCACCGGCGACCAGCAGCACGGCCGCCACGATGGCGGGCACGAGCCAACGGCGCCGCGCACGTGCCGCGGTCGGCTCGGCCGGCGGCTCGACCGCCTCCGCCGCGGTCGGCTCGGCCAGCAGGTCGACGGCCTCCGCCGCCGTCGGCCGGACTTGCGGGTCGGTGTCGAGCATCCTGGTCAGCAGGGCGGTGAGGTCACCTGACCGGGTCGGGGGCTCCACCTTGCCCGCGGCGGCGCGGTACAGCAGGCCGAAGCTGTTGTCGCTGGTCCCGTACGGCGACTGACCCTCGATCGCCGCGTACAGCGTCGCGCCAAGCGAGAACACGTCCGACGCCTGGGACGGCTGCTCGCCCCTCGCCACCTCGGGCGCCAGGTACGCCGGGGTGCCGGTGATCATGCCGCTGTCGGTGAGCGTGCCGTCACCCGCCGCACGTGAGATGCCGAAATCCGTCAACTTCACCGAGCCGTCGTGCCCGATCAGCACGTTCGACGGCTTCACGTCCCGGTGCACGATGCCCGCCGCGTGGGCCGCGGCCAGCGCCGCCGCCACCCGACCGCCGATCCGGGCCGCCTCGTCCGGGCTCACCCCGCCCCGTCCGGCCAGCAGCCCGGCCAGGCTGCGCGAGGGCAGGTACTCCATGACCAGCCAGGGCCGGTCGTCCTCCACCACCACGTCGAACACGGAGATCGCGTCGGGGTGTTGCAGCCGGGCCGCGTTGCGCGCCTCGCGCATCGCCCGCGCCCTGGCCACCTCGACCTCGCCGGCCGTCAGGTCCGGCCACCGCAGCTGCTTGACCGCCACCTCGCGGTCCAGCAGCTCGTCCCGCGCCCGCCAGACGACGCCCATCGCGCCGCTGCCGATCCGCTCGACCAGCGCGTACCGGCCGCCGACCGTGCCGATCCCCGTTCCTGTCCCCCCGGACTCCGCCACGCCAAGCAGGTTAGGCGATGACGTCAGTTGGTCGAGACCAACTTGGCCAGCTCGCGGTCGAAGTCGATCCACAGGTCCTCCTCGCCGGGCTGGACCACGTCGTAGGTGAGGTCCAGGAACTCGGCGATGTCCTCGGCGTCGGCGGACAGGATGGCGAAGCCCGTGGGGGCGTTCAGCTCGACCAGCACCCGCTCCGGGTCGTCGGCGGCCGGCCGGACCAGGATGTCGCCCTCGCCGGACGAGGTCAGCAGGCCGTCCGCGAGCAGGTCGCGCGCGAAGATCCACTCGACCTTGCCCTGTCCGGTGTGGAACAGCACGGCTACCGCGTACGGGTCCTCCGGTTCGTAGTGGAGCTCGGCCTCCACCGGTGCCGGGGCCACGCCCGGGACGAGGAGGTGGAACGTCGTCGTGATGGTGATGCTCTCGTTGCTCATGTCCTGTGGGTTCCCTTCCGGAGTCGTCCCTTTCATGTGAGGAGACGTCCGACAGGGCGAATCGGGACGTGGTTCGCCTGAACACCACGCGATCGGGGGAGACCTGAGTCTCAAGTCCACCCGTTTGCCCAGCAGCCGTGTCTCAGTTGGCCGCAGGGGCCGGCGCACCGCACCCGGACCGCCGCCACGCCGCCGCCATACCGGCGAGTAACACTGCGTTATCGCAGGTCACTTGTGCGTAGTCACCGGCTCCTCGACGAGCGGCACGATCGCCGTCGCGGGCTGCTTGCGGGTCAGGGCGACGCCGACGAGGACCACCACCATGCCGATCACGACGCGGAAGTTGAGCGCTTCGCCGAGGAACACCGCGCCCAGCAGCACCGAGACCACGGGCAGCAGGTAGCCGACCATCGTGGCGTTGGTCGCGCCCTCGTCCTCGATGACGCGGTAGTTGAGCACGAACGCCACGCCCGTCCCGAACACGCCCAGGATCGCCACGGCCACCAGCGGCTGCCACGACAGGTGCACCGGCTGCAACCCCGCCACCGGCACCACGACCGCCGTCATGCCCGCCGCGGCCACCAGTTGCGACGAGGAGATCTGCATCGGGGTCAGGCCGCGGCCGGACACCTTGCGGCCGATGTAGGCGTAGCTGACCGCGTAGGACGCCGCGGCGGCCAGGCACGCGAGCGCGCCCCAACTGGCCAGCCCGGCCTGCTGCCACGGGGCGAAGATGAGCAGCACGCCGGCGAACCCGAGCGCCAGGCCGGCGAACCGCGCCGCGTTGCGCTGCCGCTCCGTGCCCATGACCAGGCCGATGCCCAGCGCCCACAGCGGCGTGGTGGCGTTGAGCACACCGGCGACGCCGGAGTCCACCGTCTGCTCACCCAGTGCGAACAACGCGAACGGCACCGCGCTGCCGAAGAACGCGGCGAAGCCGAGGTGCAGCCAGGACGCCCTGTCCCGCGGCAGCCGCTGCCTGCTCCAGTGGACGAGCGCGACCAGCACCAGCGCGCCGAGGGCGGTGCGGGTGAGCGTGATCTGGATCGGCGAGAGGCCGGTGAGTGCGATCTTGATCCACAGGAAGCTGGAACCCCAGAGCAGGGCCAGGACACCCATCCTGATCAGCGTGCCAGGCTTGTTCACCAGGCCACTTTGCGGGATGACGAAGCATCAGCACAAGTGAATAGAACTGCACGAGCTTTAAGCTCAGCTGTAGTGTTGCGCCATGTTGGACGTGCGACGCATGCAGGTGCTCCGGGCCGTGGTGACCACCGGCTCCATCACCGCCGCGGCGGTGAACCTCGGGTACACGCCCTCGGCCGTCAGCCAGCAGGTGTCCGCCCTGGAGAAGCAGGCCGGCCTGCCGCTGCTGGACCGGGTCGGGCGGGGCGTGCGGCCGACGCACGCGGGTCGGCTGCTCACCGAACACGCCGCGCACATCACCGACCGGCTGGTCGAGGCGGAGGCGGCGCTCGCGGACCTCCGTGCGGGCCGCACCGGGCGGCTGCGGGTGCGCTACTTCGCCACCGCGGGCGCGGCCCTCGTGCCGCCCGCCGTGGCCCTGTTCCGGACCAAGCACGCCGAGGTGCAGCTCGACCTGAAGCTCACCGAGCCGGACGACCCGGTGGTCGAGGTGGAGGCGGGTCGGGCCGACGTGGCCATCGTGGTGCACCACCGGGACAGCGAGCCGCCGCGCGGCGTGCGCCTCGTGCACCTGCTGGACGACCGGTACCTGGCCGTGCTGCCGCGCGGCCACGAGCTGACCCGCAAGCGGGTGCTCGACCTCGCGGACCTGGCCGAGGAGCAGTGGGTGGACGCCGTGACGCCGCCCGGACCGTGCCGGGCCATCGTGCTCGACGCCTGCGCGGCCGCCGGGTTCGCGCCCAACGTCGTGGTGGAGGCCGACGACTACCCGACCGCGCAGGGGTTCGTCGCGGCCGGGCTGGGCGTCACCATCGTGCCCAAGCTCGGCCTCGGGGTGGTCAACCCCGGCGTGGTGATCCGCAAGCTGCGCCACCCGGAGCCGACCAGGACCATCTGCGCCGCGATCCGCGAGGACGGCCTGCGCTCACCCGCCGTGGTGAGCCTGCTGGAGGCCCTGAAGGCCTCCACCGGCTGACCGCGCACCCAGGACCGGGACGCTCAGCCGAGCTTCTGCTCGCCGTCGATGTAGATGCCCTGGTTCTCCCACTTCAGGATGATCAGCTTGCGCTCGGTGTTGATCGCGCCTTCCTTCATCTGGTAGGCGATGTCGACCTCGTACGCGTACGGCGAGTTCATCCGCACGCCCTTCAGGTCGACCGCCTTCACCGACTTCCACCAGCCCTCGTAGGCGCCCGCACCGCCGGCCGCGGCCTGCATCTTGGCGGTCAACCGGCCGAAGCCCTCGTCCACGTGGTCCGGCAGCAGGCCGAAGTAGTCGCGGACCGCCTGCTCCTGCTGCTCGGGCGTCGGTTCGACGGTGATCTTGGTGGCCGGCGTGCTCGGCCTCTTCGACGGCGTGACCGACGCCTCGCCGCCCGCTTCACGCGCCGTGGTCGACGTCGTGGAGCCGGCCTGGTTGTTGCCCGGGTCGCCGTTGGACAGCATGCTCGCCAGCAGGATGCCCACGACCGCCGCACCCGCGATGGCGAGCGCGGTGAGCACCGCGGACCGCTTGCTCTTCATCGGACCGCCGGCCGGTCTCGACGCGCCGAGCGGACGGGCGGGCGGCGGTGGCGGGTTGTGCTTGGTCGGCCGCTGCGGCGCGGGCGGCGCGGGCGTCGGCGCGGCCGCCACCCGGGTCGCGGAGTGCGGCGGGGTGCCCGGTGCGGCCTGCGAGCCGTGCTGGCCGGCCGGGGTCAGCGCCCGGGTCGGCTGGGCCTGCACGGGCGCGCCCTGCCACGACGGCGGGTGGCTCTGCGGCAGCGCCACGGGGAAGTCGGGTGCGGTCCGACCCGCCGCCACCGCGGCCAGCGCCTCGCGGGCCTCGGCCATGGTCGGCCGGTCCTCCGGCTCGGCGCGCAGCAGGCGCATCAGCAGTGCGGTCAGCGGGCCGGCCTGCTTCGGCGGCACCACCTTGCCCGACGCGACCTGGTGCAGCAGCGCGATGGTGTTCTCGTTCAGGCCGAACGGCGGCGCGCCCTCGATCGCCGCGTACAGCGTCGAACCCAGCGAGAACACGTCCGAGGGCGGGCCGGGGTCGTACCCCTTGGCGACCTCGGGCGCGAGGTAGGCGGGCGTGCCCGCGAGCATCCCGGTGGCGGTGACCGTGACGTCGCCGGTGGCCCGGGAGATGCCGAAGTCGGTGATCTTCACCGTGCCGTCGTTGCCGAGCAGGATGTTGCCCGGCTTGATGTCGCGGTGCACGATCCCGGCGTTGTGCGCGGCGGCGAGCGCGGAGGCGACCTGCGAGCCGATCGACGCCACGTCCCGCGGCGGCAGCGTGCCGCGCTCGGACAGCGCCGTGGACAGGCTCTTGGACGGCAGGTACTCCATCACCAGCCACGGTTGGCCGTCGTCCTCCGCCACGTCGTACACCGCGATCGCGTGCGGGTGCTGCAAGCGGGCCGCGATCCGGCCCTCGCGCATGGCGCGGCGCTTCGCCTCGTCCGTGTCGGCCTCGGCCAGCCCCGGCTGGAGCAGCAGCTGCTTGACCGCGACGGTGCGGTGCAGTCGTTCGTCGTGCGCCTGCCAGACGATGCCCATCGCACCGCTGCCGATCCGCCGGCCAAGTCGGTAGCGGCCGGCAACCAGGCGGCCATCGTCGCTCACGGCGTGCTCCCAGTAGCTGCTAGGGCTTCATTCAGTGGCGAACGACAAGACGCCACTAGGACAAGAACGTTGCGTCACCCGATCGGGTTCGGCACCACCATACGAGGTTCACTAGCCCCCCGGTGCCACCGTGGTGGTCGTGGTGGCCGGTGGCGTCGTCGTCGGGTTCGCCGAACTGACCGGGGGCGGGGTGGTGGTCGTGGTGGTCGTGGTCGTCGTCGTGGTGGTCGTGGTGGTCGGCTGCTGCGTCGTCGTGGTCGGCTCGACCGTGACCGTCTGCGTCTCCACGGTGGTCGTGGGCGCGGGCGTGGTGGTCGTGGTGGTCGGCTTGGCCGAGGACGAGCTCGTCTCGCCCACCGGCGGCGTGACCGGGTCCTTGCCGCCGAACCAGTCCAGCGCCACCGCCAGGAAGCCGAGCAGCAGGATGGCGCCCAGCACCACGGCGGCGATCACCAGCGGCCGGTTGTCCGTCCGCGTGGGCGGCACGGCGACCGGCGTGGCGCCGCCCGTCGAACGCGGACCGGGCCGCACCACGCGGGTGCGGTCGGCGTCCAGGAGGGCCGTGGCGCCCGCGGGCACCGGCGCGAACCCCGGCGAGCTGGCCGGCAGCAGGCCGGTCAGGCTGGGGTTGCGGCCGTGCGCGACCGCGCTGAGCATGTCGCGGGCCTGCGCCATGGTCGGCCGGTCGGCCGGGTCGTAGTTGAGCAGCCGCAGCAGCACGTCGGTCAGCGGGTGGTCGACCGTCGGCGGGTTGATCCGCCCCGCCGCGACGGCGTGCAGCACGCCCAGGGTGTTCTCCGACAGCCCGAACGGCGGCTCGCCCTCGACCGCCGCGTACAGCGTCGAGCCGAGCGAGAACACGTCCGAGGCGGGCGACGGGTCCTGGCCGCGCGCGATCTCCGGCGCCAGGTAGGCGGGCGTGCCCGCGATCAGGCCGGTCTTGGTGACCGTGACGTCGTCGCTGGCCCGGGAGATGCCGAAGTCGGTGATCTTGACCAGGCCGTTGTCGGCGAGCAGCACGTTGCCGGGCTTGACGTCCCGGTGCACGATCCCGGCGGTGTGCGCGGCGGCCAGCGCGGCGGCGGCCTGCATGCCGATCTGGGCCACCTCGACGGGGTCCAGCGGGCCGTGCTCGGCCATCGTGTCGGCCAGGCTGTAGGACTGGAGGTACTCCATGACCAGGCACGGAGCGCCGTTCTCCTCCACCACGTCGTAGACGGCGATGGCGTTGGGGTGGTGCAGCTTGGCGGCGATGCGGCCCTCGCGCATGGCGCGCTGGATCGCCTCGTCCTGCTCGCGCTCGTCGAGGCTCGGCGCCAGCAGCAGTTGCTTGATCGCCACGATCCGGCCCAGGCGCTCGTCCTGGGCGCGCCACACGATGCCCATCGCACCGCTGCCGATCCGGTCGAGGAAGCGGTAGCGCTCGGCGATGACGCGCTCGTCGTTGCTCACCGGGCCACCTCGCTGGGGCGCTGCGTGACCGCGGCAAGGGCAGCAGGTCTCACGCTCGGGCTCCTCGTCGTGCGGATCGGTGCGCGGAACAGGCTAGGCCACCGCTCGCCCACAGAGCCTACCCCGGCCGTGACTACGCCTTTCGAGCCGTTGCGCAGGTCACGTGAGCCGAGGGGTGACCGGGAAGGGATACCTGATACCGGCCCGTAAGGACACCCGTTCGCACGAAGATCGCCAGTTTTGCGGCCGAACGGGCTAACTGCCTGGTGGGTCACCCGATCGTGGGCACGAGTCCTGCGCGGAGGCGGCGCGGGGCGGGCGCCCGGACGTCGCGAACCCGCCGCTCGGGCACGCCGAGCGGCGGGTTCCGGACACGTCGGTGGAACGGTCAGCCGGCCGGGGCGAAGAAGTCGAACCCGCCGAGCGGGTTCAGGATCCGACCCAGGTCGAGGTCCAGGCCGAGGCCCGAGTCGCCGTCGTCGGACGGCGGGGTGCTCGGGTTGGACGAGGACGGCGGCGTGCTGGACGGCGGCGTGGTGGACGACGGCGGCTGCGAGCTGTCGCTCGGCGGCGCGGGGGTCGTGCTGCTCGGCGGCGGCGGGGTCGTCGTCTGCTGGCCGCTGCTCGGGCTCGTCGTCTGCGTGCTCGTCGCGGCCTGCTGCTGCGTCGTCGTGGTCGTGGTCGTCGTCTGCTGCTGCGTCGCGGGGCGCGGGGCGCGCTGGGTCGTCGTCTCCGGCGCCTGCTCGGTCTGCTCGGGCGTCGTCGTGGTGGTCTCGGCCTGCGCCTGCTGCTGGGCGGCGGCCGCCGCGCCGAGGTCCTTGGTGAGGGTGTTGGTGGCCCGAGCGGCCGGGCGGGCGTCGAAGCGCACCTCCGCCGGCGGGCGCTCGTCCGGGGACGACAGCAGGTTGGTGGCGGTGAACGCGACCGTGCCGGCGAGCACCACGCCGCCGCCGGCCATCGCGACGAGCTTCGGCACGGAGAACCCGCCGCCGCGCTCTTCTTCACCGGCGCGGCCCTCGCGGCGCAGCAGTTCGGTGACGTGCAGCTCGCGGCCCGAGAGGTTCGTCGTCGCGGCCGCGGCCGACAGCGCCGCGACCGAGAAGCGCACGGTCTCCTCGTCGTCCTCGGTGCTCCGTCTGGCAGGTCGTGCACCTGCCCCGCCGACTGCTGTCCGGCTACCGGCCTCGCCACCTGCCGTCCGGTGACCAGCTTGGCCGCCAGCCGTCCGGCGACCAGCTTCGCCGCCAGCTGTCCGGTGACCAGCTTCGCCGACTGCCGTCCGATTGCCGGCTTCGCCGGCGGTGATCCGCGGGATCGGCTGCGTCTCCGCCTCGCGCCTGGCGAGCAGGTCGGCGACCGACAGCTTGGCCGTCGACCCGTCCTGCCGACGGCGTTTGTCGTCGTTCGACACCGCTGGACACCCTTTCCCGGAGAGAGCAATGCGCTACTGACCGGGACCATGGATACCGAATCGTGACCGTCTACGTAACCCCTTTGAGTGAAGTTTCCTGCGGGGTGAGGGGGTAATTGAACGCACAGTGAACAGCTGAGGTGCGATCGCTACGCTGCGTCAGCCCCGTTGGGCCGATAGGACTTCGGTGGCGACGATGCGCGGAACGCTCGTGTCGGTCAACCGGAAGAGCTGTTCGACGCGGATCCACCGACCGGTGCGCTCCTGCATCGACACCACCGCGAGCACCGCGCCGTCCGGCCGCAGCCGGGTCGACTCGATGGTGATCGCCTGCACGTGGTCCCAGGAGTCGACGAAGTCGCGCGCGTCGCCGCCGAGCAGCTCCGGCGACAGCAGCCGGGACGCGTCCGCGGGCTTGGCCGGCAGCAGCTCGAAGAACCGCCGCACGACGTCGACCTGCGGTTCCGGCCCGGCGTTCACCTGGGGCGGCGGCACCATGACCGGCGATTGCTGCGGCGCGGCCGCGGCCGGTGGCACGGCCTGCCGCGCCGGGGCAGGCAGCCGGTCGGACCGATCGCCGCCCAGTTCCGCGGACAGCAGATCCGGCCGCAACGCGGACGACCCGCTGATCGCCGCGGGCGGTTCGACCCGCGGCTGGTCGGGACCGGCGGGGCGGTTGCCCGCCAGGACCGAGGCGGCGGCGATCGAGCCGAACAGCACGATCGCCCCGGTGGCCACACCGGCGAGCTTCGCCGCGCGGGTCGATCCCCGCCCGGGCGGCCTCGGGTCGGTCTGGGCACCCGGTGGATAGGCAACCGGGCTCGGCTCGGCAGCCAGGCCAGGGGTGGTGGCCTGGTCGCGGGTCCGGATCCGCACCGGTGTCGGCTGTTTCCTGATCAGCTCCGCCACCGTGACCGAACCCGCGCGGTTGTGCCTGCGACCGCTAGTCGTAGGGCGCTGCACTGGCGACTCCCTCGTCGTGTCGTCGCCAAGACTCGTACCGTGGGGGCGAACGGGAATCCAGCTCAGCGCGGGACTTCACTCGTTCGTGGCGACCAGTGGTCAAAACCGGTCGCTCGAACGGGCGAAGGACTACGGAACGGCGCGCCGCGCGGGTGCGGTCGCACGTCCCGTCGCGGGCCGCTCTTCGTCGATCAGCGGCACGCCGGTCGTGGTGAACACCAGCTCGCGCTTCTGCGTGGTGGTGGACCCGTCCTTGCGCGTCACCTGCAACGTGCTGACCGTGACGGCCCGGGCCGGGTCCACGGTGATCTCCCGCACCTCGATCAGCGACACGTCGGCGAAGTCCTCGCCGAGCAGCGCCTCACCGGTGATCCGGAACGTGTCGGAGACCAGCGTCAACGCGCTGTCCGAGTTCGCCGCCACCTCTTCGTAGAACAACTCGGTGTTCACCGCGATCGTGTCCGCGTCCACCACCGGCCCCGACTCCGCGGGGACCGTGGTGACGTGGGCGGACGTCTCCGGACCCGCGAGGCCGGCGGTCCGCCCGACGGGCGAGCTGCCGCCCGCGGAGGTGCGCTCCCCGGTGGCCGCGGCCAGGCCGTTCGCCACCGCCTCGGCGGGCACCCGACGCACGGTCGGGGTGGCCGAGGGCGGCGGAGTGGTCAGGAAGCCGGTCAGCAGCGGCACGTCGGTCGGGTAGCCGGGCAGCCCGATGCGCTCGGTCGGGCTGTTCGAGCCGACCAGGTTGGCCGCCGCGACCGCAAGGCCGACCAGGACGCCCGCCGAGGACAGCACGGCGAACCAGGCGGCCCGCTTCCACGTCCGGGGTGGCGTCACCGAGGCGGGTACCAGGCCGATGTTGAACTTGCGCAGGCCCACCGGGTCGGTGTCGAGGAACGGGTCCTGCGGAGGGGGCGGCTCGGGTGGTGGCTTCAGCGGGCGCACCACCGCGCGTTGGAGCGGTGCGCCCTCCAGCTCGCCGCCCACGGGCAGCCAGATCGCCGCCCCGTCCTCCAGCCGATGCCGGCCCGACCGTTCCGGTTCCCCGATGTCCATGCTGTGCAGACCCCTCCCGCGCACGGGCCTGACGGCCCTCGCGGTCTTTCCACCTGTTTGGGCCCGAACTCACCCGGTGGGTTCGGGTGGCGCGGGGAATGGAGGTGGGACGCCGAGGCCCCCGCCCCTACCTCAGAGTAGGTGCAGGGTGCACGTCGAGCCGGGTGGATCAGCCTTGTGGGACGGAGCGACACACTTATGAGTGAATCTTGCTAGCTACCGCTGTTCAGCTTCTTCCTGGTGCTCTGCAACGCGTTGGTGGCGGCCAGGCCGGCGCCGCCCGCGATCAGCGCGCCGATGATGTCGCCAGAGACGGCTCCGCCCGAGGTGATCAGCAGGCCCACGAGCGCGATGATCGTGGTGACCCCGGCGACGGTCCACCGGCTGCGCACGTACTGGGCGATGGGCGCGCCCGCGGCGCGCTTGGACTTGGCGGCGGAACCGAGCATCGCGAGGTACCCGTCGTGCGCCAGCGCGGCGAGCACACCCAGGATCGCGATGAGGCCCGTGATGAGACCGATGACCATGACACCAGTGTGCCCGCGGCCAAACCTGCTGGACCATCCGTGATCGCCCTGATATCTCCCTCAGGTGGAGGTCTTCTGGCACGACGCCTGCCTGGCGCACGACACCGGCACCGGGCTGTGGGAGCTGCCCGGCCGGTGGGACTGGCTCGACGTGGCCGAACCGCACCCGGAGAACGCCGACCGGCTGCGCACGTTCCGGCACGCCCTCCGGCACGGGCCGGTCGCGCCGCACCTGTCGTGGTCGACCGGCCGGTTCGCCTCGGACGAGGAGCTGGCCCGCGTCCACGCGCCGTCCTACCTGGCCGAGCTGCGCGCCGCGTGCGAACGGCGCACCGCCGTCGAGGTGAACACCGTGGTCGGTCCCGGCTCGTGGGACGCGATCCGCGCCGCCGCCGGCACCGCGCTGGCGGCTTGGGAAGCGGTCGCCGCCGGTCGGACGCGCCTGGCGTACGCCCTGGTCAGACCGCCGGGCCACCACGCACAGCCGGCCCTCGCCGACGGGTACTGCCTGGTCAACAACGCCGCGCTGGTCGCCGAGACGGCTCGTCTCGCCGGCCGCCGGGTCGCCGTCCTCGATTGGGACGTGCACCACGGCAACGGCACCCAGGAGATCTTCCGCGACACCCCGGACGTGCTCACCGTCTCCGTGCACATGCGCCACGGCCCGTGGGGCGCCAACCACGCCCAGAGCGGCGCGCCGGCCGAGTCGGGCGCCTCGAACATCAACGTCGAGCTGTCGCTCGGCGCGGGCGACGGCGCGTACCGGCGCGCGCTGGAGGAGGTCGCCTTCCCGGCGTTGGCCGAGTTCGGCGCCGACTTCCTGGTCTGCGCCTCCGGTTTCGACGGGTCCGCTTTCGACCCGAACGGCAGGCACAACCTCACCGCCGCGGGCTACCGGGCCATCGGCCGGGCGGTGTCGGGGCTCGGCCTGCCGACCGTGCTCACCCAGGAGGGCGGCTACCTGCGCGGCTACTCCGCGCTGTGCCTGCACGCCCTGGTGGAGGGCCTGCTCGGCCTGGACCTGCTGGACGACCCGCTGGCCTACGTGCCGGACGACACCCAACTGGTGGACACGGACCTGGCCAAGGCCAAGGCCACCCTGACCAGCTGGGTGTTCGCCCGCTGAACGCGTCCCTACCGACCGAGGTGGCCGCGTCCCAGCTTGAGCAGGATCATGGCCAGGTCGCGGCCGTCGGGGCCGAGCTCCTTGTAGCGGTTGATCACGTCGATCTCCCGGTTGTGCACGATCCGCGTGCCGCCGGCGGCCATCCGGGCCGCACCGATGATCTTGGAGACCTCGATCCGACGCTTGACCAGCCGCAGCAGCTCGGCGTCCAGGTGGTCGATCTCCTGGCGCAACGCGTCGATGTCCGGGGCGGTTTCGGTGCTGTTCATGGTGACGACCTCTCGACTCTGGTTGGAGTCCCAGCCCTGGCAGCAACGAAGCCCCGGGGGTCCGAGGACTCCGGGGCTTCGTGGTGGCTTGTCGGCGCTAGCGGTCCACGGGAGCCGGAGTCCGGTTCCCGTAGAAAAACTCGAAGTGGGCCATGCGCACACCCACATCATGCCACAGCCGAAGGACTGTCGGTGCCACCCGGTAACGTGGACGGACGATGAGCGCCTTGTTCGACTTGCCTGCAAGTCCCCCTGCCCCCAGGTCCGCCCATTCCCCCGCCGGGCGGCTGCTCGACGACCTCAACCCCTCCCAGCGCCGGGCCGTCGAGCACGCGGGCGCGCCGCTGCTGGTCGTCGCGGGCGCGGGCTCGGGCAAGACGCGCGTGCTCACCCGCCGGATCGCCTACCTGCTCGCCGAGCGCGACGTCCACCCCGGCGAGGTCATGGCGATCACCTTCACCAACAAGGCCGCCGCCGAGATGAAGGAGCGCGTGGCCGACCTGGTCGGCGCGCGGGCCCGCTCGATGTGGGTGTCCACGTTCCACTCGATGTGCGTG
Source organism: Saccharothrix stipae (assembly GCF_054781895.1). Lineage (NCBI taxonomy): Bacteria > Bacillati > Actinomycetota > Actinomycetes > Pseudonocardiales > Pseudonocardiaceae > Saccharothrix > Saccharothrix stipae. The sequence goes on from NZ_BAAGTN010000008.1 coordinate 18,975, forward strand.
CGGGTGATGCGCCGCGAGGCCAAGACCCTCGGCATGTCGTCCAACTTCTCCATCTACGACTCCGACGACACCCGCCGGCTGATCACGCTGGTGGCGCGCGACCTCGACCTGGACCCCAAGCGCTACCCGGCGCGCACGCTGGCGATCCACATCTCGAACCTGAAGAACGAGCTGGTCGACGCCGCCACCGCCAAGGAGCGCGCGACCAACGACCTGGAGCGCCGCGTCGCCGAGGTGTACGAGAGCTACCAGCGCCGGCTCGGCGAGTCGAACTCGCTGGACTTCGACGACCTGATCATGCGGACCGTCGAGCTGCTGCAGAACCACCCGGACGTGGCCGAGCACTACCACCGCCGGTTCCGGCACGTGCTGGTGGACGAGTACCAGGACACCAACCACGCCCAGTACACGCTGGTCCGCGAGCTGATCGGCACCGGCGCCGACGGCGTGCCGCCGGGTGAGCTGTGCGTGGTGGGCGACGCCGACCAGTCGATCTACGCCTTCCGCGGCGCGACGATCCGCAACATCGTGGAGTTCGAGCGCGACTACCCGCAGGCGACCACGATCCTGCTGGAGCAGAACTACCGGTCCACGCAGACGATCCTGAGCGCCGCCAACGCGGTCATCTCGCGCAACCCCGACCGCCGGGACAAGCGGCTGTGGAGCGACCTGGGCGACGGCGAGAAGATCGTCGGCTACGTCGCGGACAACGAGCACGACGAGGCGCAGTTCGTCGCCAACGAGATCGACCGGCTGGTCGACGGCGGCGAGGCGAACAACGGCGAGATCGCGGTGTTCTACCGGACCAACAACCAGTCGCGCGTGTTCGAGGAGATCTTCATCCGCCTCGGCCTGCCCTACCGGGTCGTCGGCGGCGTCCGGTTCTACGAGCGGCGCGAGGTGCGCGACGCGCTGGCGTACCTGCGGGCGCTGTCCAACCCCGACGACACGGTGTCGTTGCGGCGCATCCTCAACGTGCCCAAGCGCGGCATCGGCGACCGCGCCGAGGCGTGCGTGTCGATGTACGCCGAGCGCGAGCGGGTGGGCTTCGCGGCGGCGCTGCGCGACGCGGTCACCGGCAAGGTGCCGCTGCTCAACCCGCGTTCCCGCAACGCGATCGCCGGGTTCGTCGAGATGATGGACGAGCTCGGCGAGCTGGTCGAGCGCGGCGACGACGTGGCCGACATCCTGGAGGCGGTGCTGGAGAAGACCGCCTACCGGGCCGAGCTGGAGGCCAGCGAGGACCCGCAGGACCACACCAGGGTGGAGAACCTGAACGAGTTGGTCACGGTGGCCCGCGAGTTCACCGAGCTGAATGTCCCGCCGCCGGACGAAGCGCCCTCGCCCGACACCGGTGACGTGCCCGCCGAGGGGTCGCTGGCCGCGTTCCTGGAGCGGGTGTCGCTGGTGGCGGACGCCGACTCGGTGCCGGACGCGGAGTCCGACGGCGTGGTCACGCTGATGACCCTGCACACGGCCAAGGGCCTGGAGTACCCCGTGGTGTTCTGCACGGGCTGGGAGGACGGCGTCTTCCCGCACATGCGGGCGCTCGGCGACCCGACGGAGCTGGCCGAGGAACGGCGCCTGGCCTACGTGGGCATCACGCGGGCCCGCAAGCGGCTGTACCTGTCGCGGGCGCTGGTGCGCTCGGCGTGGGGCCAGCCGTCGGCGAACCCGGCGTCGCGGTTCCTGGACGAGATCCCGGCCGACCTGCTCGACTGGCGGCGGGTGGAGCCGAGGCGCTCCGCGCCGTCCGCGCCGACGTCGTGGAGCCGCGGGTCGGGCCCGTCGCGCCCGGCGCCGACGAACGCGGGCTGGAAGGACACGCCCGCGGTGAAGCTGGACGTGGGCGACCGGGTGAGCCACGACAAGTACGGGCTCGGCCGGGTGGTGGCCGTGGACGGCTCGGGGCCCCGTGCGACGGCCACGATCGACTTCGGCGGCGCGGGGACCGTGCGGCTGATGCTCATCGGGGGCGTGCCCCTCGTGAAGCTCTGAGGCCCGCTCAGCCGTAGTCCGCCGTTCGGCGCGAGCAACCGCCGGCTCACCCCTGCCCTCGATCGGGACTCATCCGATCGAGGGCAGATTCCTGTGCAACCCGAATCGCGCCCGTGCGTCTTTAGGGGTGTCACCAGCGGGATGGCCGGGTCACTCGGGGTGAACCGGCCAGAGGAAGCCGCTCGGCGGCAACGGGGGAAGTGGGGCGGGAGCCGCGTCGGGGCGGCGACCGCAGTGGGGAGCACCTTCGGGGGAAGGTTCGCACAGTGGCAGGGCCGGGCTGCTCAGGCAGCCCGGCCCTGTGCGTTCCGAGTGGGTGCGGCCGTGCGAGTGCGCTCGACGTGAGCCGGCGGCTCGGCCGTCGATGCCCGTCTCAGACGCTGATGCCCTTGGAGTTCAACCAGGTCAGCGGGTTGATCTTCTTGCCGTCCGCGTTCCAGACCTCGAAGTGCAGGTGCGGACCGGTGGAGAAGCCGCGGTTGCCCATGCGCGCGATCTGCTCGCCCGCCAGGACCCGCTGGCCCTTGCGCACCGAGTAGGTGTCCACGTGGCCGTAGACGGTCACGGAGCCGTCGGGGTGCTCGACCTTGACCCACAGGCCAAAACCACTTGCCGGACCGGCCTCGATCACGACACCATCCGCGGCGGACAGGATCGGCGTGCCGATGGGGCCCGCGATGTCGATGCCGTAGTGCATCTCGCCCCAGCGTCCGCCGAAGCCGGACGTGAAGTCGCCGGCGGCGGGGCGGGCGAACTTCGGCCGCTTCTGCTCGGCCTCTTCGGCCTCGCGGGTCTCGGTGATCTGCTGGCTCTTGACGAGCTTCTGCGCCTCGGCCGCCGGGTCGACCGTCTTGGCGACGGGCAGGACCTGCGGGGACGCGGGGCCGGAGCCGCCGACGCCGAACGCGGCGGCGCCGTCGGCGGCGTTCGCCAGCGGTGCGACCTCGTCGGAGGAGGCGGGCGAGTCGGAGCCGAGCGCGTGGAGCGTCTGCCCGGCGCCTGCGGCGGCGAACGCGCCGACGGCGACGGCGGCGACCACGATCCGTCCGCGCAGCGCCGAGGGCGGAGGCGGAAGCCGGTGCGTGCTCACCGCGCGGCTCGAAGCGCGTTCTACCGCTTCTTCGAGTACCGCAGAGCTCGTATGGCCGCCGGGGGAGCGGTGTTGGGACAAAACCTGGCCTTCCGTCTTCGGGGAGTCCGGTCGGACTACCGGGCGGGGGATCCCGGTTGAGCCGGTCGGGGTACCGACTCGTCGTCCTGCTTGTGACCAGACCGTGACAACGGACCGGGGGAAGATAACGGCGCGGAGCCCTTAAGGGCAATCCCCGATGACGATGTCTACCGTTTAGCGGTCAGTGGGACATCCGCGTGTGTGACCGGTGACTGTGCGTCATGGTCCTGATCGCTAAACCCCGCACGTGCAGGCACGATGGGGTGATCCTCGTTGTCATCCGAACGCGTGATGGCGGTCACAACGAGGTGAAGAGTGCGGGTATCAACCGATAGCGAAAGGTGACCTGAATCACGTATCCGGTGCTCCTCTACGAGCAACGCCGGATGCTCCAACCGGGCGTTCCGCTGCGGGACGATCACCTGGTCCATCTCGCTCCACACCACCACGAACCTGGTGCGGCAGGGGCGGGACGGTTCGGCCAATTCGGACAACAGGTCGGAACCGGGCCTCAACTGCCTGGTCAACGAGGTCGGCAGCAGGTAGGCGGCCAACGTGCCGCGGTGCGGGGTGCCGAGGGTGACCAGCGTGCGCACCCGCGCGTCGCCGCCGAGGCGTTGCACGTAATAACGCGCGATCAGGCCCCCGAGGGAGTGGCCGACCACGTGCACCCGGTCGGAACCGGTCTGCTCGCAGATCCGCTCCACGTGTTCCCCGAGCAGCGCCGCCGACCGCCGGACGTCCCCCGTCAACGCGGTCAGCACGCTGTAGTTCACCGCGTGCACCACTCCGAAGCCGCGCCTACGCAGTGCCCCCGACAGCACTGCGAAGGCGGAGCGGTTGTCCCCGATGCCGTGCACCAGCACGATCGGGGTGCCCGCCGCCTCCATGGCCGAAACCACGAGGCCGCGCCGGCGGGGCGGCAGGCGGTCGGTGCGGTAGGCGCGGAAGTGCCCTTCGGGCTTCACCCGTTCTTCCACGACGCCCCACGGGTAGAGGACGGTGTGCGCGGCCAGCCAGGCGGCCTCGACGGCGACGCCGCGGACCCCACCGGGGGAAGCGACGGCGCGGAGCACGCCGCCCGCCAGCCCGAGGGCTTCACCCGCCACCCCGAGCCCCGCGTCCACGCCGGCTCCGACCCGGTCCGCCCAGGTCCCCACGAGCCGCCGCACCGCGTCACTCATAGGGCTGAACGTAGGTGATGCCCCCACCAAATAGGAGTACCCGGTGTCCGATGTCCACAACCCCTGGCGGCCCGCGCCCGGCCGACCGTCGCCCCCCGCTCCGCTTTGCTAGCGTCCGAGCGGTGATCCGAACCGCTGAACCGGTCTCACCGACCCCCACGAGACTCCGGGCGGCGGTGGGGGTGGCCGCGGCGGGCGCGGCGCTCACCGCGATCGCCCCGGCTGTCGGGGTGGTCGACGGCTCCGCGCCGCCCGCGTTCACGGCTTGGCCGCTGCTGGCGCTGCTCGCGCTGCTGCCCACGGCCCTGGCCGGGTTCTTCCTGGCCCGCGGTCAGGAGCTCACCGCCGCGGCGGCCCTCATCGCACCGGCCGTGTTCGCCGTCGGCCGCCTGCTCAACGACCTGCAACTGCTCGTCGACCCCGTCGACGCCTCGCGTCCCGAGCTCTTCCGACCGGTGGACCTCGACGCGCCCACCCCCACCGCGGGCGGGTGGCTGCTGCTGGCCGGGCACGTGCTGCTGATCGTCGCGGGCGCGTTGGCCACGCTCGGCGCGGAGCCGGACGTCCGCAGCGAGCGGGCGAGCTTCGTCCTGCCCGCGACGGCGGGCATCGTGGCGGGCATCGGCCTGTTCACCGCGCCGTTCGGCTCGACCGACGCGCTGATCCCGGCCCGGGGCCCGTTCGAGTCGCCGACGCTGCCGATGCTGGGCGGCCTCGTCCTCACCCTGGCCGCGCCGGCCCTGGCCGTGCTCGCGGCCAGCGCCACCACCGACGAGGCGCGCAAGGGCGGCCTGCTCGGCCTCGCGGCCGTCCTCTTCTCCTTCGCGCTGCCGCCGGTCGTCACGGCCCTCGTGGTCGACGGCGTCGACCTCGCGGTCGGGCCGTTCCTGGTCCTCGCCGCCGCCGTCGCGCTCGCCTGGCCCCGGCGCGCCGGGAGGGACGTGGCAGGGCAGGACACAACAGGGAAGGACGTCGCGGAGCACGACCTCGAACTGCCCGGCCAACGCCGGCTGCACGTCATCGCCGCCGTGCTGGGCCTGGTCGCCGCCGCCGCGGCGGCCATCGGCGCGTCCACCGACCAGCTTGTGCTGCCGGAGGGCTTCCCGGCGCCGACGGCCTACGCCGCCCGGCTGCTGTGGCCCGCCGCGATCGCCACCGCCGTCCTCGCCGCCGCGCTGTTGGCCAACGCCGCCGCCCGGCCCGCGTTCACCGTGGTCACGGCGACCATCCCGCTGGCGGCGGCCGGCGCGCTCGACGCCGTCTTCGCCGCCACCCAGGTCAACGCCATCCAGCCGGGACCGGGCGTGTGGTTCACCGCGGGTTCGGTCGCCGCCGCGGCGGCCGCCGCCGTGACCGCCGCGCTGGCCGGCGCGGTCGAGCGGGACGAGGTGGGCGTGACCGCGGCCGAACCGCCGTTGCCGCTGGTCGCCGTCACGCTGATCGCCGCGCTGCTCGCGGTCGGCGCGTTCGCCCTGCCCGTGCTGCGGGCACCGGACCTCGTGCCGATCGGCGCGTTCGGCCTGCGCGTCGGCTCGTCGGGCCTGCTGGTCGCCCTGGTCGCCGTCGTGGCCGCCGCCGCGGTGGCGCTCAAGGCCAGGCCGGACCGGGGTGCCGCGCTGTTGCTGGGTGCGGCCGTCGTCACGGGCGTCCGCGCGCTGGAGTACCCGCTCACCGCCGCGCGTGCCGCCGAGGCCGCACCCGGTCCGGGATTGTGGCTGGCCACGGCGGCGACCGTCGCCTTCCTCATCTCCGGCGCGTTGCGCACCTCGCGCTGAACCGGTCGTGCGGTCACCACGCCCCGCCGGGTGTGGTGATCGACCTCACCACGTCTATGACGGACTTCACGGGCGTGGGGTGCGGCGGAGTCCGGGCAGGTCGATAGTGTCTTGCGAAGCCGCGTCGAGCCGGTCCCGCCACGGCTGTGCCGGCGTTCCAGGTGATGCCTGGTGCGCGTGGGCAACCAGGCTCCGGCCTGGAGCGCCGGACCCCAGAGGACCGCACGAGATGACGCGGTGTCCGACACCGACGTCGCAGGAGACCCGAGTGGACCTGTACGAGTACCAGGCGAAGGATCTCTTCGCCGCCCACGACGTCCCGGTACTTCCGGGCGACGTGGCGACCACCCCCGCCGAGGCCAAGGCCATCGCCGAGCGCTTCGGGCAGACCGTCGTGGTCAAGGCCCAGGTCAAGACCGGCGGCCGGGGCAAGGCGGGTGGCGTCAAGCTCGCCGAGACCCCGGACGAGACCCAGGCCAAGGCCGAGGCGATCCTCGGCTTGGACATCAAGGGGCACATCGTCCACCGCGTGCTGGTGACGCCCGCGTCCGACATCGCCGAGGAGTACTACTTCTCCTTCCTCCTCGACCGCGCCAACCGCACCTTCCTGGCCATGGCCAGCGTCGAGGGCGGCATGGACATCGAAGAGGTCGCCGCGACCAAGCCCGAGGCCCTGGCCAAGGTGCCGGTGGACGCGATCACCGGTGTCGACCGCGCGAAGGCCGACGAGATCGTGGCCGCCGCGAAGTTCCCGGCCGAGGTGGCCGACCAGGTCGCCGACGTCATCGTGAAGCTCTGGGAGACCTTCGTCTCCGAGGACGCCACGCTGGTCGAGGTCAACCCGCTGGTCCGCGACCCCGAGGGCAAGATCGTCGCGCTCGACGGCAAGGTCACCCTCGACGAGAACGCCTCCTTCCGCCACCCGGGCCACGAGGCGCTGGTGGACAAGCAGGCGGAGGACCCGCTGGAGGCCAAGGCCAAGGCGAAGGGCCTCAACTACGTCAAGCTGGACGGCCAGGTCGGCATCATCGGCAACGGCGCCGGCCTCGTGATGTCCACCCTCGACGTGGTGGCGTACGCGGGTGAGAAGCACAAGGGCGTCAAGCCCGCGAACTTCCTCGACATCGGCGGCGGCGCGTCGGCCGAGGTCATGGCCAACGGCCTGGACATCATCCTGCACGACCCCGACGTGCGTTCGGTCTTCGTGAACGTCTTCGGCGGCATCACCGCGTGCGACGCGGTGGCCAACGGCATCGTGGCCGCGCTGGGCATCCTGGGCGACGAGGCCAAGAAGCCGCTGGTGGTCCGCCTCGACGGCAACAACGTGGAGGAGGGCAGGCGGATCCTCGCCGAGGCCAACCACCCGCTGGTCACCGTGGTGGACACTATGGACAACGCGGCCGACAAGGCCGCCGAGCTCGCGGCTGCGGGGGTCTGACGATGGCTATCTTCATCACCAAGGACAGCAAGGTCATCGTCCAGGGCATGACCGGCGCCGAGGGCACCAAGCACACCAAGCGGATGCTGGCCTCGGGCACGAACATCGTCGGCGGCGTGAACCCGCGCAAGGCCGGCGAGAAGGTCGACTTCGACGGCAACGTGCTGCCGGTGTTCGGCACCGTGGCCGAGGCCATGGAGGCCACCGGCGCCGACGTGACCGTGATCTTCGTGCCGCCGGCGTTCGCCAAGGCGGCCGTGATCGAGGCGATCGACGCGGGCATCGGCCTGGCCGTCGTGATCACCGAGGGCATCCCGGTGCACGACACCGCCGCGTTCTGGGCGCACGCCGTCGCGACCGGCAACAAGACCCGGATCATCGGCCCGAACTGCCCCGGTCTGATCAGCCCCGGGCAGTCCAACGCGGGCATCATCCCGGCCAACATCTCCGGCGCGGGCAAGATCGGTCTGGTGTCGAAGTCCGGCACGCTGACCTACCAGATGATGTACGAGCTGCGTGACTTCGGCTTCTCCACCGCCATCGGCATCGGCGGCGACCCGATCATCGGCACCACCCACATCGACGCGCTGGCGGCCTTCGAGGCCGACCCGGAGACCGCGGCGATCGTGATGATCGGCGAGATCGGCGGCGACGCCGAGGAGCGGGCCGCGGCCTACATCAAGGACAACGTCACCAAGCCGGTCGTCGGCTACGTGGCGGGCTTCACCGCGCCCGAGGGCAAGACGATGGGCCACGCGGGCGCGATCGTGTCCGGCTCGGCCGGCACCGCGCAGGCGAAGAAGGAGGCCCTGGAGGCCGCCGGCGTCAAGGTCGGCAAGACGCCGAGCGAGACCGCCGACCTGATGCGGGACATCATGCAGTCCATCGGCTGACACTCGTCCGTTCGTGTCACGCACCGAGGGTCACCTCCGCCGGGAGGTGGCCCTCGGTGCGTTCGCGGACGAGTCAATGCGCACATTGGGGGGAACCCGGGGAGTCCGGTCGTCGTCGGAGAGTGTGCATCGGCTAGCGTTCTGTCGACCCGAAATCAGTTCCGAAGGTGGAGGAGACCGCATCATGTCCCAGCCGTACGGCGCCCCTCAGCAGCAGCCGGGACCGGCGCAGCCGGCGGTGGGTGTGAACCTGAACCTCATCCTTCCGCTGGTCGCCGCCGGTCTGGCGCTGATCGCGTTCCTGCTCGCGTTCGCCGACGACGTGCCGTCGTCGGAGTACCTGTACGCGGCGGGCATCCTCGCCGGCCTGTCGGTGCTGCCGAAGGCGCCCAAGGGCCTGCTGTACGCGGCGGTCCCCTTCGCGCTGATCCCGACCCTCGGGCTGCTCCAGGGCCTGATCACCACCGAGGCCGACGTGCAGGGCATGCAGATCGTGCTGCTGATCGTGGCGCTGCTGCTCACCGCGGCCGTGGTGATGAGCCTGCTGCTGGAGACCGGCATCGTGAAGCTCCAGCCGAAGGCCGCCAACGTCTACGGCCAGCCCGGTGGCTGGAACCCGCACTCCGGCGCGTTCCCGCAGCAGGGCCAGCAGCCGCAGCAGTTCGGCCCGCCGTCCGGCCAGTTCGGCCAGCAGGCGCCGCCGCCGCAGGGGCAGCCGCAGGGCCAGCAGCCCGGTCAGCCGCAGCCGACGTCCTACATGCCGCAGCCGGGCCAGTTCGGCCAGCCCGGCCAGCAGCCCGGCCAGGGCACCCCGCCCGGCGGGTTCGGCGGGCCGCAGCAGGGCTGAGCACGTCGTGGGAGGGGTGGCGCCGGAGCTCCGGCGCCACCCCTCTTCGCGTGTCCGGCGAGCCTCGACCGAACGGCTCACCGCTACTGGGACAGTGGGAGGATGTCGGTGCAGCAAACGACCGCGCACGGCGTCGTGACGGACTCCGTCCGCCCGCCCGAGTTCTCCCGCGCCGAACGGCTGCGGGTGCTGACGATGACCGCCGCCGGGTCGGTGGTCATCGGCTACGCGGGCGTCGCGGCCCTCCTCGCGCTGGTCTCCTCGACGGCCGCGCACGCGTCCTTCTCCACCACCGGTGTGCTCACCGCCGCCGCGCCGGGCTGGCTGGTCGCGCACCACGTGCCGCTGCGCTTCGACGGCGGGCAGCTCGGCCTGCTGCCCCTGCTGCCGACGGCGCTGGTGATGCTGCTGGTGTACCGGGCGGCGGCGGGCGCGGCGGACCGGTTGGGGCTGTTCGAGCCGTTGCAGGCGCGGTCGGTGGTGTTCGGCATCGCCGGGGCGCACGCCGTGGTCGGCAGCGTGATCGCGTTCCTGATGGGTGACGAGGGCCCGGTCCGCGCCACGCCCGCGGTGGCGTTCTTCGGGTGCGCGGCGGTGTCCGGGGTGGCGGCGGTCGCGGGTGTCGCGCAGCGCTGCGGCCTGGTGGAGGTCGTGTTCGAGCGGATCGACCCGGTGGCGCGGCGCGGGTTGCGCGCGGGCGCGTCGGCGTTGTTCGCGCTGGTGGCGGCGGGTGCGCTGGTGCTGGCGCTCGGGCTGGTCTTCTCCTGGTCGACGACCGCGCAGCTGTTCGACCGCAGCGGCGGCACCATCGGCACCGGCCTGGGTCTCTGGCTGCTGTGCCTGGCGTACCTGCCGAACGCGGTGGTGGGCGCGCTGTCGTACGTGGCGGGCGCGGGGTTCTCGATCGGTGGGGTGGTGGTCGGCCCGCTGGAGTTCACCGGCGGCCCGGTGCCCGCCGTGCCGCTGCTGGCCGCGTTGCCCGAGGAGCACGCGAGCTACCTGCCGCTGGTCCTGGTGCTGCCGGGGGTGATCGGGGTGCTGGTCGGGCTGTCGTTGCGCGACGCCGCCGGGATGCCCCGGTCGCGGGTGCGCGCGGTGCTGGTGGCGGCGGTGACCGCGGGCGTGGGCGCGCTGGTGCTGGCGGCGGTCGCCGGTGGCGCGCTGGGCGGTGGGGTGTTCAACCCCGTCACCATCCCGGCCGGGCTGCTGGCCGTGCTCACGTTCGGGTGGGTGACCGTGCCCGGCGCGATCGTGGCCTGGTTCGCCGGACCCCGGCCGCCGCGGGTGGTGGAGCCCGAGCCCGTCGTCGCCGAGGACGCCGAGGCGGATGAGTACGACGACTACGACGAGTACGAGGACGAAGAGGACGCGGAAGAGTTCGAAGAGGAAGAGCTCGAAGACGAGTTCGAGGAAGAAGAGGAAGACGACGAGGAGTTCGACCACGACCTCGACGAGTACGACGACCTCGACGAGGAGTTGGCCGAGGAGGACGGCGCAGTCGAGGAGGGTGAAGTCGAGGAGGGTGGAGAGGGCGAGGGGCCCGAGCCGGCCGACGGCGCTGACGACGACGTTGACGACGGCAGCGGCGCCGGCGACGCCGGCGACGACCCGGAGGACCTGGCCGACAAGCCCCGGTAGGCAACGCCTAGGCTGCTCTTGAGCTGCTGTGACAGTCCCCAGCAAGGAGAGCACGCTGAGCGCCGCGACCACACTCCGGCTTCCCGTCCCCGCCAGGGTCGTCGTCCTCGTCTCCGGTTCCGGCACCCTGTTGCAGGCGTTGCTGGACGCGGCGGCCGACCCCGGATACCCGGTCGAAGTGGTCGCCGTCGGCGCCGATCGCGACGGCATCGAGGGCCTGGACCGCGCCGAGCGCGCCGGCGTCCCCGGCTTCGTGGTGAAGCTGCGCGACCACGCCGACCGCGACGCGTGGGACGGCGCGCTGGCCGACGCCGTCGAGGCGCACGAGCCCGACCTGGTGGTCTCCGCCGGGTTCATGAAGATCCTCGGACCCGCCTTCCTGGCCCGCTTCGGCGGCCGGATGGTCAACACCCACCCCGCGCTGCTGCCCGCCTTCCCCGGCGCGCACGGCGTCCGCGACGCCGTCGACTACGGCGTGAAGGTGACCGGCGCGACCGTGCACCTGGTGGACGGCGGTGTGGACACCGGGCCGATCCTGGCCCAGGAGGCGGTCGTCGTCGCCGATGACGACGACGTCGAAAGCCTGCACGAGCGCATCAAGGTGGTGGAGCGGCGGCTGCTGGTCGACGTGGTCGCCCGCCTGGCCCGCGAGGGCTGCACCGTGAACGGACGAAAGGTGAGCATTCCGTGACCACTCCTGCCGAGAGGCGACCGGTTCGCCGGGCCCTGATCGGGGTTTCCGACAAGTCGGGGCTGCTGGAACTGGCCACCGGCCTGCACGCGGCCGGAGTCGAGATCGTCTCCACCGGCGGCACGGCGCGCGCGCTGGCCGACGCGGGCGTGCCGGTCACGCCGGTCGAGCAGGTCACCGGGTTCCCGGAGGCGTTGGACGGCCGGGTGAAGACGCTGCACCCCGGCGTGCACGCGGGCCTGCTCGCCGACACCCGGCGTGACGAGCACGTGGCGAAGCTGCGCGAGCTGGGCATCGAGCCGTTCGACCTGCTCGTGGTGAACCTCTACCCGTTCACGCAGACGGTCGCCTCGGGCGCGTCGGCGGACGAGTGCGTGGAGCAGATCGACATCGGCGGGCCGGCCATGGTGCGGGCGTCGGCCAAGAACCACGCCAGCGTCGCCGTGGTGGTGGACCCGTCGCGGTACTCGTGGGTGTTGGAGCAGGTCACGGCAGGCGGGTTCACGTTGGCCGACCGGCAGCGGCTGGCCGTGGACGCGTTCCGGCACACCGCGTCCTACGACGTGGCCGTGGCGTCGTGGCTGGGCAGCGCGGTGGCGGCCGACGACGAGGGCTCCGGCTTCCCCGGCTGGGTCGGCGCGACGTGGGACCGCAAGCAGGTGCTGCGCTACGGCGAGAACCCGCACCAGCGGGCCGCGCTGTACACGCAGGGCGACGGGCGTTCCGGGCTGGCGACGGCGGAGCAGTTGCACGGCAAGGAGATGTCCTACAACAACTTCGTCGACGCGGACGCCGCGTGGCGGGCGGCGTGGGACCACGAGCTGCCGTGCGTGGCGATCATCAAGCACGCCAACCCGTGCGGCATCGCGGTGTCCCGTGTGGACGGTCCGGGGGCGATCGCCGAGGCGCACCGCAACGCGCACGCGTGCGACCCGGTGAGCGCGTTCGGCGGCGTGATCGCGGTGAACCGCGAGGTGACCGTGGAGCTGGCCGAGCAGGTGGCGGAGATCTTCACCGAGGTGATCATCGCGCCCTCGTACGCCGACGGCGCGGTGGACGTGCTGACGCGGAAGAAGAACATCCGCATCCTGGTCGCGCCCGAGCCGGTGCGCGGTGGCGTGGAGATGCGTGCCGTGTCCGGTGGGCTGTTGGTGCAGACGGCGGACACGATCGAGGCCGAGGGCGACGACCCGGCCAAGTGGACGCTGGCGTGCGGCACGCCGTTGGACGAGGAGGGCCTGGCCGACCTGGCGTTCGTGTGGCGGGCGTGCCGGGCGGTGAAGTCGAACGCGATCCTGCTCGCGTCCGGTGGCGCGACGGTCGGCGCGGGCATGGGCCAGGTCAACCGGGTGGACGCGGCCCGGCTCGCGGTCGCGCGTGCGGGTGACCGGGCGCGGGGTTCGGTGGCCGCGTCGGACGCGTTCTTCCCGTTCCCGGACGGGCTGGAGGTGTTGCTGGAGGCCGGTGTGCGCGCGGTCGTGCAGCCCGGTGGGTCGGTGCGTGACGCCGAGGTGATCGCGGCGGCCGAGGCGGCCGGTGCGACGGTGTACCTGACCGGCACGCGGCACTTCGCGCACTAGGTTCCGATCGGTCTCGGGGGCTCCTCGCCGCGGGTGGGGAGCCCCCGAGCCGTTTTCCGACTACTTCGAGATCAGGTCTTCGGCCGCCTTGACGGCCACGGCCTCGGCGTCCGCGATCGGGAACCCGGAGTCGCTGAAGAAGCCCTTGTCGTGGCCCGTGTAGCGGATGTTCCACACCACCGGGCCCTTGCGGACCAGCAGGTTCACCTCGGTGAGGTCGGTCGGCGAGGTCGGGATGAGGATCATCGACTCGTCACCGAGGTCGAGGGTCTTGGCCTGGTCGCCGGTGCCGTACGACATGAAGCTCGTGTAGTTGTCGTGGGCCTGGTCGAGGTTGCGGTCGGCCTTGTCGGAGAACGTGGTGAAGTCGTAGACGAGGAAGCTGAGGCGGCGCGGGTTCGGGCCGTCCTTGCCCTTCGTCTGCTCCCACGCGCAATGGCTCTGCTTCATGCCCTTCTTGGCGTCGGTCGGCGCCTGGATGAGCCGGAAGCTGCTGACGTGCGCCTGTGACCTGACCTCGGCGCTCAGCTCGCACCCGGCGATCGGTTCCGCGCCGGGGCCGCCGCCGGGTTCCTCGGCGTACTTGAGGTACAGGGAGCCGAAGATGCCGGCCAGCACGAGCACGACGACGCCGATCGCGATACCGACGATCAGCCCGGTCCGCTTCTTCCGGGGCGGCTGGCCGGGCCCGTACCCGCCCGGGGCGTGCGGGAACCCGGGCGGTGGCGGGCCGTGGTTGCCGGGTGGCAGGGGGGCGCCTGGCTGTGGTGGGCCGTAGCCGGGCTGGTGGGAGCCCGGCGGGGGCTGTTGAGGTGGCCAGGACTGCGGGTTCTGCGGTGCGTTCACGGTTCCCCCCGTGTTGCCGGTCGGTGCGCGCGGAGCAGTCTGCCGGCCACCCGATCGGGGACCTCGGCAGCATTGACAGCGGGTGCCTGGTTCGGGATAAGATCACCCTGTCGTTCGAACAAGTGTTCGACGGACAGGTCGCCGAACTTCCCACGGCGATCCGCGCACAGGGGTGCGCGCGGATCAGTGGGAGGAGGGCTGGTGTCCAGGTCGGCAACGGCGACGCTGACCGCGCTCGGGGTAGGCGCGGCGGGCGAGCTGACCACGGCACCGGCTCGGACCCTGCCGGTTCGCGGGGAACTGGCAGGGCTCCTCCCGTGGGGCGGCCTGCGGCGGGGCAGCACGGTGTCGGTGCGTGGGTCGACATCGTTGCTGCTCGCGCTGATGGCCGCGGCGACGGCGGAAGGGTGCTGGGCGGCCGTGGTCGGTCTGCCGGGGTGCGGGGTGCTCGCGGCGGCCGAGCTGGGCGTGGCCGTCCACCGACTCGCCCTGGTTCCTCGTCCTGGGAGGGACCGGGGCGAGGTCGAGAAGACCGTGGCGGCCCTCCTGGACGGGTTCGACCTGGTCGCGGTGGCCACCCCGGTCACCGCGGCGACCTCGCGCAAGCTCAGCGCCAGGGCACGTCACCGCAAAGCGGTCCTGCTGCCGTTCGCCGTCCCCTGGCCGGGCGCCGACGTGGAGCTGACGGCCGCCTCCGGCCGGTGGACCGGGCTGGAAGCGGGCCACGGCGTGCTGGCCACCCGAACCGTCACCGTCCAGGCGACGGGCCGAGGCGCCGCCACGAGACCGCGGCAGACCAGCCTGGTGCTGCCCGGCACCGAGCCCTCTCCTCGCCCCACTGCGGGCCCCGCTCTGGTCCCCGTACCGACCGCCGACTCACCGCCGCCTGCCGACCCACCGCTGCCGACCACCGGCCTGCTCACGCCGATCGCCGGCCCGTCGCTGCCGACCACCGCCGAGGCGGGGTGACCCGTGCGCGCTCCCGAATCCACCGAAGAGGTGAACACCCTGTACACGCTCGCCGTCTGGTGCCCTGACTGGCCGGTGGTGGCTGCCGCCGCGGAGGCCGCGCTGCCGCCGCACGTGCCCGCCGCCGTCGTCGGAGCAGGCGAAGTCGCCGCCTGCTCGGCGGTCGCGCGCGCCGAAGGGGTGCGGCGCGGGATGCGTCGTCGCGCGGCTCAGGGGCAGTGCCCCGAGCTGGCCGTCTTCGAGTACGACGAGGTGCGCGACGCCCGTCTCTTCGAGCCGGTCGCGGCGGCGGTGGAGGAGCTCGCGCCCGGCATCGAGGTGGTCCGGCCGGGGCTCGTGGTCGTCGCGGCTCAAGGACCGGTCGGGTACTACTCCTCCGCGGCACTGGCCGCCGAGCGCCTGGTCGACCACGTCGCGGTGCGCGCCGGCGTCGAAGCGCAGGTCGGGTTCGCGGACGGCTTGTTCGCCTCGACCCTGGCCGCGCACCGCGGGCTGATCGTGCCGCCCGGCGGGACCGCGGCGTTCCTCGCCCCGCTCGGCATCCGCGAACTCGACCAGCCCGCCGAGCGCCGTGAGGACCGGTCCGCGCTGGTCGACCTGCTGCGCCGGCTCGGCCTGCGCACCCTGGGCGCGTTCGCCGCCGTGCCCGAGCGGGACGTCGCCACCCGCTTCGGCCGCGCCGCCGTGCTGGCCCACCGGCTGGCCGCCGGGCTGGAGGAACGGCCCAGGTCACGCCGCCGCCCGCCGCCCGAGCTGTCGGTCACCCGTGAGCTCGACCCGCCGATCGACCGGGTCGACGCGGCGGCGTTCGCGGCCAAGGGCCTCGCCGAGCGCCTGCACGCGGGGCTCGCCGACCGCGGTCTGGCCTGCACCCGCCTCGGCATCCGGGCCACCACCGAGAACGGCGAGGAGCTGCACCGGGTGTGGCGGTGCGCCGAACCGCTGACCCCGCAGGGCATCGCGGACCGGGTCCGCTGGCAGCTCGACGGCTGGCTCACCCGTGCTCGCCTCGACCGGGCCGGCCCCACCGCCGGCATCCACCTGCTGCGGCTCGACCCCGAAGAGGTGGTCGACGCCACCGCCCTGCAACTGGGTCTGTGGCCCGGCGCGGGTCAGGACCAGGGCGAGGCGGCCGAACGCGCGGCGCGCGCGATGGTGCACGTCCAGGGCCTGCTCGGACCGGACGCCGTGCTCACGCCCGTGCTCGGCGGCGGACGCGGGCCGGTCGAGCGGGTGCGGCTGGTGCCGTGGGGCGACGAGCGCACCCCGGCCGCGGACCCGGACCAGCCGTGGCCGGGGCAGCTGCCCGCGCCGTCGCCCGCGACGGTGTTCGCCGAACCCGAGCCGGTCGCGCTGCTGGACTCCTCGGGCGCGGACGTCGTGGTCACCGGCTACGCGGAGCTGGTCGTGCGGCCGCACCGGATCGTGCACGGCGGTCGGACGCGGCAGGTCGTGGCGTGGTCGGGACCGTGGCCGGTGGACGAGCGCTGGTGGGACGCGGAGGCCGCGCTGCGCGGTGCCCGATTGCAGGTGCTGGGAACCGCGGCGGACGGCGAGGAACTGGCGTTCCTGCTGATCCGCGCAGGCGGCAAGTGGGCGGTGGAAGGGGTGTACGACTGATGAGCGGTGACTTCTCCGAACAGGATCGCCGTGGTCTGGCCGAGTGGCTGGACGACTGCGCCCGCCGGCACGACGTGCCGGCGGGACCCGACGTGCCGGATCAACGCGGGGGACCGGCCTACGTGGTGAGCTTCGGCTGGCTGCCGGCGCGGCTGCCACCGGCGGCGCCGTCGATCCCGGCGCCCCGGCGAGCCCTCGACGACCTGCCCGGCTGGGCCGAGCGGCCAGGCCGGGACGAGCGGCGCTGATGGGCTGGAACAACCCGCCGGTCCGCTGGTCGGAGTTGGAGCGCGCGCTGTCGGGGCGGAAGTCCGGGGAAGCGCCGGTCCCCGACGGCGGCGACAGCCCGGCGTGGACGCGCCATCGCGACCGGTACGAGGCGCCGCCCGACTTCGCGGTCAAGGTGGACGACCTCGGGTCGACCCGCGCCCGCGTGCCGTACGTCGAGCTGCACTGCCACTCCAACTTCAGCTTCCTCGACGGCGCGAGCCACCCGGAGGAGCTGGTGGAGGCGGCGCAGCAGCTCGGGTTGGACGGTGTGGCGCTGACCGACCACGACGGCATGTACGGCGTGGTGCGGTTCGCCGAGGCAGCCAAGGAACTGGGTGTGCGCACGGTGTTCGGCACGGAGCTGAGCCTCGGGCTGTCCGCGCCGCAGAACGGCGTGCCCGACCCGGAGGGCGAGCACCTGCTCCTGCTGGCCGCCAACCGCGACGGCTACCACGCCCTGTGCCGCACGATCACCACCGGCCAGCTCGCCGACGGCAGTGAGAAGGGGCGGCCGGTCTACGAGCTGGAGGAGGTCGTCGCCGACACCCGGGACGACTGCGTCGTGCTCACCGGTTGCCGCAAGGGCGCGGTGCGCCGGGCGTTGGCGCGGGAAGGGCCGGCGGCGGCGTTCGCGCGACTGCGCGGGCTGGTCGACCGGTACGGCGCGGACCGGGTGTTCGTGGAGCTGACCGACCACGGCTACCCCGAGGACGGTCCGCGCAACGACCTGCTCTGGGGGATGGCCCACGACCTGGGGTTGCCGACCGTGGCGACGAACGCCGTGCACTACGCGGTGCCCGCGCGCGGTCGGCTGGCGGCGGCGATGGCGGCGGTGCGGGCGCGGCGCAGCCTGGACGAGATGGCGGGCTGGCTGCCGCCCGGCCGCACGGCGTGCCTGCGGTCGGGGGAGGAGATGGCCCGCCGGTTCGCCCGGTTCCCCGGCGCGGTGCACCGCTCGGCCGTGCTCGGCATGCAGTGCCAGTTCGACCTGAAGCTGATCGCGCCGCAACTGCCGCCGTTCGACGTGCCGTCGGGGGAGGACGAGAACAGCCACCTCCGCAAGCTGACCTACGAGGGCGCGGCCCGCCGCTACCGCTCGATCGGCGAGAACCCCAGGGCGTACCAGCAGGTCGAGCACGAGTTGAGGGTCATCGAGGAGTTGAACTTCCCCGGCTACTTCCTGGTCGTGCACGACATCGTCTCGTTCTGCCGGCGCAACGACATCCTCTGCCAGGGCCGCGGGTCGGCCGCGAACTCGGCGGTCTGCTACGCCCTGGGCATCACCAACGTGGACGCGGTCCGCTTCGACCTGCTCTTCGAGCGCTTCCTGGCCCCGGCCCGCGACGGCCCTCCCGACATCGACCTCGACATCGAGTCCGACCGCCGCGAGGAGGCCATCCAGTACGTCTACCGCAAGTACGGGCGACGGCACGCCGCCCAGGTCGCCAACGTCATCAGCTACCGCGGCCGGTCGGCGATCCGGGACGTGGCGCGGGCGCTGGGCCACTCGGTCGGCCAGCAGGACGCGTGGAGCAAGCAGATCGACCGCTGGGGGCCGTTGCGGTCCGCGGTGGAGGAGAGCGGCATACCGCGCCCGGTGCTGGAGCTGGCCGCCGAGTTGGAGAACTTCCCGCGGCACCTGGGCATCCACTCCGGCGGCATGGTCATCTGCGACCGGCCGGTCAGCGAGGTGTGCCCGGTCGAGAAGGGTCGGATGACCGACCGCACGGTGTTGCAGTGGGACAAGGACGATTGCGCCTCCATCGGGTTGGTCAAGTTCGACCTGCTCGGCCTGGGGATGCTCTCGGCGCTGCACTACGCCATCGACCTGGTGCGCGAGCACGAGGGCGTGGAGGTCGACATCGGCGACCTCGACCTGGAGGACGAGCGCGTCTACGAGATGCTGCAACGCGCCGATTCCGTCGGCGTCTTCCAGGTGGAGAGCCGCGCCCAGATGGCCACCCTGCCCCGGCTCAAGCCGCGGACGTTCTACGACCTGGTGGTGGAGGTGGCGCTGATCCGCCCCGGCCCGATCCAGGGCGGCTCGGTGCACCCCTACATCCGCCGCCGCAACGGCCGGGAGGAGTGTGACTACGACCACCCCTTGTTGGAGGGTGCGCTCAAGAAGACCCTCGGGGTGCCGCTGTTCCAGGAGCAGCTGATGCAGATCGCGGTCGACGTGGCCGACTTCAGCCCCGCCGAGGCCGACGAACTGCGCCGTGCCATGGGCGCCAAACGCTCCACGCACCGCATGGAACGCCTCCGTGAGCGCTTCTACGAGGGTGCCAAGGCCAACGGTGTCGGTCAGGAGTTGGCGGAGAGGATCTACGCGAAGCTGCTGGCGTTCGCCAACTTCGGCTTCCCGGAGAGCCACGCGCTCAGCTTCGCGCACCTCGTGTTCGTCAGCGCCTGGTTCAAGCTCTACCACCCGGCCGCGTTCTGCGCGGCGTTGCTGCGCGCCCAGCCCATGGGCTTCTACTCACCCCAGTCGCTGGTGGCCGACGCCCGTCGGCACGGCGTGCGCGTGCTCGGCCCCGATGTCAACGCCAGCCTCCCGCACGCGACCCTGGAGTCGGTCGACGGCGAGCAGGCCGTGCGCATCGGGCTGGGCGGCATCCGGACCATCGGCCAGCAGGTCGCCGAAAGCGTTGTCGCGCAACGGGAGTCGGGTCCGTTCCGGGACATGGCGGACTTCGGCGCCCGGGTCCGCCTGACCACCGCGCAGGTGGAGGCCATGGCCACCGCGGGCGCGTTCGGCTGCTTCGGCCTCGACCGGCGTGCCGCGCTGTGGTCGGCGGGCGCCGTGGCGAAGATCCGCCCCGACCGCCTGCCCGGCACCGTGGTCGGCACCGACGCACCCGCCCTGCCCGGCATGGACGAGGTGGAGCTCGCCGTCGCCGACGTGTGGGCGATGGGTTTGTCACCGGACAGCTTCCCGACCGAGTTCGTGCGCGATCGCCTGACCAGCCTGGGCGCCCTGGCCACCGCGGACCTGGCCCGGGTGCCCGACGGCACCAGGGTGCTGATCGGCGGTGCGGTGACCCACCGCCAACGCCCCGGTACCGCGGGCGGCGTCACGTTCCTCAACATCGAGGACGAGACCGGCATGGTCAACGTCGTCTGCACCACCGGCCTGTGGTCCCGCTACCGCAAGGTCGCCCGAACCAGCCCCGCGCTGCTGGTCAGAGGGGTGGTCGAGGCAGCGGAAGGCGTGATCAGCATCCGGGCGGAACGCCTGCAACACCTGGACCTGCGCATCCCCTCCCGCTCCCGCGACTTCCGCTGAACCGCACCGGTACCGGCCGACCCGGTGTCGGGTCTCAAGCCCGATGGCGGATTCTCAGCGGTGGTGGTGGGTGGTCGGCGGATCCGCCACATGTCCGAAACTGCGGCGCGTGCGTGCTGTTGCTCGTGCTTCGCCGGCACCTGGGCCAAGCGCTCCGCATGCCTGGCCCAGGTGCCGGCGACGGATCCGTCCACCGCACGATGAATCGATTCGCAGTGGCAAGCCCGATGTTTCCGGTCACCACATCGCCCGTTACGGCCGACACTGGGGCGTTCTACCGCGGTGATCGATCAGCGGTAGCACTCGTACCAGGAGTTCGTCCAACCGCCGGGAAGGCGGTAGAGCTGGCACCAGAATTTGTTGCTCGATGCCGTGTAGACCACTGCCAGGCGCTCTTTGGTGTCCCGGTCTTCGAGGAACAACAGGGGGGCGATGGTGTCTGCGTAGCCGCCGCCGCCCATTTTCTTCCACCCGCCCGAGTTGGGCCAGGCGTGCCAGATCGTGCGGTCGGTCGAGATGCCGAAGCACTCGTCGCTGCTGGATTTCCAGTCGACGACGACTACGTATGTGCCGACTTTGAACGTGCCGCCGTAGCCGTAGCAGAATACCCTTCCGTTGGCCGGTACCGCGGTCTCGTAGAAACTCGGGTATTCAGGTTCCGCCGACGCCTGCCCGGCGCCGATCAAGGTACCGAGCAGGGCGCAGGCGAGCGTCAGCAGCACCGCTATGGTACGTGACGATGATCTCTTCATATCTCCCCTTTGGATGTGTCCGGAGAATCCGGACCGTTCCGATCGCGGGTTTCCTCCGCTGAGCGGGCTGTCCGATCTGGAAGATGCGGGTCCGATCGTGTGAACTTCTCGCAGGTTTTCTGTACTGCGCTGCACAGGCCGCTATGCCTGTAGCCCCGGGGGCGACAGGGAAGGGGGCGGTGGGCGTGGCGGTGGTGCGTCTGTTGGGTGAGGTCGGCGCGGAGGTCGGTGGGCGGTCGGTGGACCTGGGCACGCCCAGGCAGCGGTGCGTGCTGGTCGCGTTGGCGGTCGACGCCGGGCGGGTGGTGCCGGTGGACCGGCTGGTCGAACGGGTCTGGGGTACCGATGTCGCGCCGAAGGCGCGGTCGACGCTGCACAACTACATCTCCCGGCTACGCCGAGCGCTGGCCGCCGCGGACGGCGTGGTGATCGTGCGTCGGTCGGGCGGCTACGTGTTGACCACTGACGCGACCGAGCCGGTGGTGGACCTGCACCGGTTCCGCGACCTGCGCACCAACGCCCATGCGGAGGACGACGAGCGGGCCGCTCGGTCGCTGACCCTCGCACTGGAGTTGTGGCACGGGCAGGCTCTGACAGGCGTGGACGGCGAGTGGGTCGAAGCCGAACGTGACCGGCTCGAGTTGGAACGATCGGCCGCGCAGCACGACTTGACTGACGTCCTGCTACGTCTGGGCCGCGGCGGGCAACTGGTGGTCGGGTTGGCCGAGCAGTCCGGTGCGGCCCCCTTGGACGAGCGAGTGGCCGGCCAGTACATGCTGGCCCTGCACCAGGCCGGCCGCACGGCCGACGCATTGGAGCACTACCGGCAGGTTCGTGCGCGACTGGTCGAGGAACTCGGTTCGGACCCTGGCGCGGCCCTGCGAAACCTGCACGGCCAGATCCTGGCCGGCGGCTCCGGACGCGGGGTGGATCCGGAGCGCGGCATCGAGCCCCGGAGCACGGTGCACGAGGTGGGTGCCGCCCGGTCTCGGTACCGATCGCGATCCGAGGTCCGCCCGATCGCCGCCGGTATCGCGCAGTTGCCGTCCGTGCCACGGAGTTTCGTCGGCAGGGAGGAAGCGCTGAGCGTCATGGGTGGAGCACATGACGGGGTCGACGGCAGCCCGGTGGTGCACGTCCTGACCGGCACTGCGGGCGTGGGCAAGACTGCGCTGGCACTGTATTGGGCCCACGGCAACCGGGACCGCTTCCCCGGCGGACAACTGTTCGTCAACCTG
The DNA here is from genome assembly GCF_054781895.1 of Saccharothrix stipae. Classification (NCBI taxonomy): domain Bacteria; kingdom Bacillati; phylum Actinomycetota; class Actinomycetes; order Pseudonocardiales; family Pseudonocardiaceae; genus Saccharothrix; species Saccharothrix stipae. The sequence goes on from NZ_BAAGTN010000008.1 coordinate 41,171, forward strand.
CGCGGACACAGCGCTGGAATGCCGCTGACGGCCAGGCAGGCACTGGAGGAGTTGCTGCAGGCGCTCGAAGTCGCGCCGATCAGGCGACCCGCGAGCGTGGACGGCGCGGCCGCGGTCTACCGCTCGACGTTGGCGGACAGGCGGATGCTGGTCGTGCTCGACGACGCCGTCGACGCGGGTCAGGTTCGTCCCCTGCTGCCGGGCACGCCGGACTGCACCGTGGTCGTCACCAGCCGCAACAGGCTCGACGGCCTCGTGGCACACGAGGGTGCCCGGCAACAGCGGCTGGACGTGCTGGGCGTCGACGATGCCAAAGCGGTGCTCGACCGGATCATCGGCGGGACGCGCGTCGCCGCCGAACCCGAAGCCGCCACCGACCTGGTGGCACTGTGCGGTGGGTTGCCGCTCGCCCTTCGCATCGCCGCCGCGCACCTCGCCGCCCAGCCGAACCGCTCGATCGGCGACTACACGACCGCGCTGCGCGGCGGCGACCGGCTCGCCGCGCTGGAGCTGCACGGCGACCCGACCGCGGCCGTCGGCGCCGCCATCGAGTTGTCCTACGCGGCCAGGGCCCGGTCGACGCAGCGGGTGTTCAGGCTGCTCGGGCTGGTGCCGGGACCGGACGTGACCGCACCCGCGATCGCGGCGCTCGCCGATACCGGCCTCGCCGAGGCCGAGCGCGAACTGCGGGACCTGGTGGCTGCGAGCCTGGTCGAAGAACCTGCTCCCGGCCGCTACGCGTTGCACGAGCTGACCCGGCTGTATGCCGCCGACCGTGCCGTCCGGGACGGACACGACCCCGTGGACCGTCTGCTGACCTGGTACGCGATCGCCGTCGACAGCGCCGCGGACGTCCTCGATGCCGGAAGGGTCCGCCTGCCGGGGAGCACCTCGTGGGCGGGCCACGGGCCGATGTCCTTCGACGGCAGCGCTGCCGCCTTGGCCTGGTTCACCGCGGAAGCGTCCAACATCACGGCGATCGTGGGACTGGCCTCGGCCACCGGCCGGCACCGACTCGTCTGGCAGGTGGCCGACGGGTTGAAGGGGTACTTCCTGCGGGGCAACACCGCGCAGTGGGAGACCGTCGTCCGCTGTGCCCTCCATGCCGCGCAGGCCGACGGCAACCCGCACGCGGTGGCCGCGATGGACAACAGCGCCGGCGTGCTCGACTTGTTGAGGGGCGACCACGCGTCGGCGGTCGACCACTTCGAGTCGGCGTTGACCGGGGCGACAGGCGCCGATTGGCCCCTGGGCAGGTGTACCGCGCTGTCCAACCTCGGCGTCCTGCACTACTACACCGGTACTCTGCCGGCGGCGTTGGAACACCTGCGTCGAGCCGACGAGATCGCCACCGCCGAGTCCACGTGCCTGATCCACGCCGGCACTGTGCTGATCAACCTGGGGATGACCTCGCTGAGGCTCGGCCGTCCGGCGGAGGCCCTCGACTACCTCACCAGGGCACGCGCCGTGCAGGACGCGTCCGGCCACGACCGGGGACGCGGCGCCGCGCTGATGGGCCTGGCCGAAACCCGCCTGCACCTCGGCGACCTCAGGAGGACCGAGGAACTCCTCGACTCGGCGGCTCCGCACATCCGACGGGTCTCGGCGGGCTACGAGACCGCGTGGTACCTAGGGGTGAGAGGGAGGCTCGTCGCCCTCCGCGGCGACTACGACCAGGCTGTAGTCCTGCTCGAACAGGCAGTGGAAGCCGCAGAAGGCCACCACGCCGTCGCGGTGGACACGCGCAACACACTCGCCGCGATGCACCGCTTCAGACAGCGGCTCGACGAGGCCGAGTCGCTGCACCGACACGCGCTCACGGCCGCCGACCACTCGCACTACCGACAAGGGCGGATCGAAGCACTGCTCGGCCTGGCGGCGGTCCACCACCACCGCGGCCGGCCGGCGTCCGCCATCGATGACGCCACCGCGGCACTCGACCTGGCCCGCCACACCGGCCATCGACCTCACCAGGGCCACGCCCACGCAGCCCTCGCTGCCGTCCACGTGTACCGAGGCGACCACCGGGCAGGCGCCGACCACGCCGAACAAGCACGACTGATCCACGCGGAGACGGGGCACCTGCCGGGTGAGGCACAGGCCCTGCTCCTCGCCATGACGGCTGGACACGACGAAACGACCTGAGCACCACCGGCCCTGGTCGAGCACCAGCCCTCCACGAGTTGCTCATTCACCACACATGAGGGAGCAGCACCGGAGGACATGACACGCCGACCAAGACTGATCATGGCGGCATCACCGTGAGTCAGGCTCGACCCGCAAGTCGCACAAGATCGGCATGTTGTGCGTGGCGAGAACCTACAGCCGGCTGACCGGTGTCGGGGCGAGGAGGTGGACTACGGAGGGTCGTTCGTCGCGGCCTTGATGCCGGCGTGGATGGCCCTGGTCACGCGGTGGTCCGGTCCCAGCACCCGGTCGGCGACCTCGGACGTCGCTTCGAACAGCGCGATCGCCCGCCCGGTGTCGCCCACCGCCTGGAGGGCGTGGGCGAGGTTGTTGCCCGAGGCCAGTGTGTCCGGGTGTTCGGGCCCGAGCACCCGCTCGCTGTCGGCGAGGTTCCCCTCGAACAGCGGGACCGCCCGCCCCGGGTCACCGGCCGACAGGTAGGCGCCGGCGAGGTTGTTGCGCGTGGTCAGCGTGTCCGGGTGGTCGGTTCCCAGCACGTGTTGCCGGTCGGCGAGGTTCGCCTCGTGGAGGGGGATCGCCCGTGCCAGGTCACCGGCCGACACGTAGGCGTGGGCGAGGTGGTGCCGCGAGGCCAGTGTGTTCGGGTGGTGGGGGCCGAGTACTCGTTCGTCGGCGGCGAGGGCGGTCTCGAGCAGCGGGGTTGCTCGCGCCAGGTCACCGGCCGACTGGTAGACGCGGGCGAGGTCGTGCCGCGAGGACAACGTGTCCGGGTGGTCGGAGCCCAGCACGCGCTGCCGATCGGCGAGGGTCGCCTCGAACATCGGGATCGCCCGCTCCGGTTGCCCCGCCCCCAGGTAGGTGTGGGCGAGGTTGTTGCGCGAGCGCAGCGTGTGCGGGTGGTCCGGTCCCAGCACCCGCTCGATGTCGGCGAGCGTCGTCTCGAACAGCGAGGTCGCCCGTTGCCGGTCACCGGCCGACAGGTAGGCGGCGGCGAGGTTGTTGCGCGAGGTCAGCGTGTGCGGGTGGTCCGGTCCGAGTACGCGCTCGCTGTGGGCGCGGGTCGCCTCGTACAGGGTGATCGCTCGACCCGTGTCCTTCGCCAACCCGTAGGCGTGGGCGAGGTTGTTGCGCATGCGCAGGGTGTCCGGGTGGTCGGGTCCGAGCACGCGCTCGACGTCGGCGAAGGTCGTTTCCAGCAGTGGGATCGCGCGTGCCAGGTCACCGGCCGACATGTAGGCGCCGGCGAGGTCGTTCCGGGAGGTCAGGGTCGCCGGGTGGTCGGGGCCGTCGTGGCGTTCGCGGTGGTGCGCGGTGCGGGTGTGCAGGGCGATTGCCGTGGTGATGTCGCCCTGACCGTGGAGGTAGACGCCGAGGTGGTCCGCGAGGTTGCAGAGCTGGGCGGTGTCCGCGTCGGGGTGGGTGTGGTCGAGCAGTGCCCGTGCGTGGGGCAGTACCGCCTGGAACGCGGGCCAGTTGGTGGGCAGTTCGGGGTCGGATCCGAGCACGGCGGCAGCCAGGGCGTTGGTGGTGGCGCGGTGGGCCCGGGCGATGTCGTCGGGCCGGCGGTGGGGGTCCGAGGGGTCGGGTGTGCGGGTGACGGCCTGGACCAGCCGGTGGACGCTGATGGTGTCGGCGGTGAGGGTGATCATGCTGTAGGCGGCGAGCCTGCCGAGGGCGTGCACCAGGTCGGGCTCGGGGGCGTCGTCGGCGGTGGCGAGGAGGTGGCGGGGGATGTTGTCGGGGGCGTACCAGGCCAGTCGGCGCAGCAGGTCCCCGGCGATCGGGGTATCGGTGAGGCGGTCGAGGGTGACGTGCCAGACCCGGGCCGCGGTGCGCTGGGCGTCCCCGCCTTCGGCGGTCGCGGTGAACATCCGCGTCGGGAACCGCGTCAGCAGGTCGAGGTAGGCGGTGGGGGTGATGCGGGTCTGCACGATGTAGGCGCCCGCCTGCTCGATCGCCAGGGGCAGCCGACCCAGCTCCGCGCACAGCCGTTCGGCGCCGGTCAGGTCGGCCTGCGGCCACTGCTCCCGCACGATGCCGGTCAACAACCCGACGGCCTCGGCGGGCGGGAGCACGTCGAGGGCCACCGCGGACATGCCGCGCCAGCCGCCCACCTGGCGGGAGGTGATCACCACCGTGCCGGTCCGGACACGCTGCAACAGACCCGCCGCGTCGTTCGGGCCCGTGAGGTTGTCCAGCACCAGCAGCCACCCGTCGTGGGAGGCCAACCACCGCACCCCCAACTCGACCCGCTGCTCCAGCGTGAGTTCGGCGGCCTGCGGCACGAGGGCCACGGCCAGCTCGGACAGCCCGGTGTCCAGGGCGGCGGCCGAGTCGGCGGTGATCCACCACACCGGTGCGAACCGCTCGGCGGCCTGCTCGGCGAACCGGGCGGCCAGGGTGCTCTTGCCCACCCCGCCCAACCCGTGCACCGCCACCACCACCGCACGCCCACCCGACCTCGCCACCGCCGCGTCCAGTCGCGCCAACTCCTCCTCGCGGCCCACGAACGACCCCGGCACCACCGGGACCCGCCCCACCCAGGACAGGCCCGGCACCGACTCCATCACCGGCACCACCGGCGCAGCGCGCGTCACCACGTCACCCCGGACCGTGAGGTCCCGCCCGACCTGGAACAGCGTCGAACCGCCGGAGGCCTCGCCGGATTGGGTCACCGCACCCGGACCGCGTTCATCACCCGACCCGCCCACCACGCCACCCCAATTCACGTGCGAACCGGCTCCGAGCAGACACGGCAGCAGTCCGGAGGGCTACTCGAACCGGTGCCACGTCCGGCCGCAACGCAGAAGTGCGGACAACGTCGTTCCGGCGTGCGAGCGTGGTTTCAGCGGTTCGGCCGGGTTGCCGAGTGGTATGCCGCCTGGAGCTCCGCGAGCCGCGCTTCGACGTCGTGCCAGGGCTCCAGGCCGAACTCGGCGACCAGCGCCGTCAGCAGGCGGCGCTCGTCGGGATCCGGTGCCGGCTCGGTGGTGGTCTGGAGCGCGTTGATCAGCTCCGCCCGACCCCAGGAGTAGGCGAGCCGGTCCAGGTTGAAGTAGCCGGTGCGGCAACCCAGCGCGAGGAACTCCCGCACGTCACCACCGACGACGTGGTTGGGGTTGGTGAACGCCATCGGCACGGTCATCACCACCGGCCAGGCGTCGGCGACGGGCACGATGCTGAAGTGGACGCCATCCCCGCCGGTCGAGGCGAAAGGGACGGCGCCGGCCGGCGTGGCGGCGTAATCCGACACGACGACCTGCCGTGCGGGGTCGTCCAAGCGCAAGCCGATGGGCAGGAACACCGCCTCTGCTGAGTCCTCGACGCCGGGAGGCAGGCGATGCGCCAGTTCGTACAGGCGGGTCCACGACGTGCGGGAGTCGGCATCCGGAATCACCCGGGCGAGTATGCCGAGCCCGGTCCCGCCGCGTGAACGTGATTCGGCAGGCTCGGTGCCGGGGACGCGGATGCCGTCGAGCAGTGGCGGCGGTCGCGGGTTGTCCCCTGCCTGGCCGGGAGAGTGGTCAGGGCGAGCACCGGCAGGTCGCATCCGTCGACCGCGATAGAGATCTTGGTGCTCGGTCGGCGCACGACGCCCCGCCATGCCCGAGGCCTACCAAGCTCTGATCCGCGGCTTGCAGGACCCTGCTCCAGGTGCGCCGCGTGTTCCCCGGAGCTGCGGCCACGCCCCGGCGCCTGTGACAGCGGCTCGATCGCCGCCCACGTCAATCGGTCGACGGACGACGCCCGCCCCGCCATGCCCGAGGATTACCAGGCGTCCTGATCCGCGGCTTGCAGGACCCTGCCCCAGGGTGCCGCGTGTTCCGGGGAGCTGCGCCCGGCCGGTCGCCGGTGCCGGTGCTGGTTGTCGTCGGCGGTGGTTGTCGGGGTTGAGTGGTGGCCGTCGGTTCTTGGTTGGCGGCGGCTGGGCCGCGTGTCCGGATGCCGGCCCAAGGCCACCGGCCACGATCGGGGCGTGGCCGGTGACCGTTGGGTAGGCCTGCGGTTGCCCGTGGCCGAGTTGGAGGCGGGCTGGGTGCCGCCGGGAGGGTCTGGCTGCGGTTCGGTGCCGTGGACCGTGAACCGTCAGCGGTTGGCCAGGTTGGTCATGCGGCGTCCGCCTTGGTGTAACCGGCGAACACGACGCCGGTGTCGAAGGTCCTGGTCGAGGCCTTGGCGAATCGGGCGGTGGGGAAGTCGCCGGCGAACAGGGGGATGCCCCTGCCCATCACGATCGGGTGGATCTTGAGCACCAGTTCGTCGATCTCCGGCAGCAGCGTGGCCGCCAGCCTGCCGCCGCCGCACAGCCAGATGCCCAGGCCCGGCTCGGCCTTCAGCTCGCGGACCTTGGCCAGCGGGTCGGCGACGACCTCCACGTCGTCCGGTGTGGTGCTGAGCCTGGTCGACACCACGTACTGCCGCAGATGTGGATAGGGACTCGGTAGCCCACCCGGCACTTGATAGGTGGCCCGACCCATGAGGATCGTGTCGAAGTTCTTGTTCGGCACGTCGATGCCCATCGCCTCACGGGCCTGCGCCGGCAACGTGTCGGGGTACTCCTCGAACAGCGCCGTCATGTGGTCGCCCCCGAACAGGAAATCGCCGAAGCCGCCCTTCGGGTCGGCGATGAAGCCGTCGAGCGAGGTCGCGACGAAGTAGGTCAGGTTTCGCATGGCATTCTCCTCGGGGTGTGGTTGCCACTCCGACTGTAGTACTATGGTTGGAGTGGCTGTCAAGGAGGGATCTTGAGACGTAACCCGACCAGGCGTACGGCGTTGGTCAACGCGGCGATCGAAGTGCTGGCGAAGGAGGGCGCGCGCGGCCTCACGTTCCGGGCCGTGGACCAGGAGGCGGGCGTGCCCAACGGCACCGCGTCGAACTACTTCGCCAACCGCGACGACCTGTTGCGCCAGGTCGGCGAGCACATCCACGTCCGGCTCACGCCGGATGCGCGGCGGCTGGCGGAGACGATGGCCGCGCCACCGGACAAGAGCCTCGTCGTGCGGCTGCTGCAAGAGCTGCTGGAACGGCTCCAGGTCGACCGCACGGGCTACCTGGCCCTGTTGGAGCTGAGGCTGGAGGCCACCAGGCGCCCCGAGCTGCAGGCCGCCCTGACCAGGACGATCAGCGAGAACCTGGAGCAGAACGTCCGCTTCCACCTGGACGCGGGCCTACCCGGCGACCGCACCACCGTGGTCTCGCTCTACCTGGCGATGAGCGGCCTGATGGTCGAGCACCTGACCCTGCCCGAAGTGCTGCCGAAGGAGGAGATGACCAAGTTGATCACGGAGCTGGTCGAGCGCACCTGACCCGCGTCAGCGGTCCAGCGGGCCGCCGATGATGGTCATCGCCACGAAGATCACGGCGAACCCCAACCCCGAGTACAGCAACGCGTCCACGCCACGGCTCCGGATCGCGATCAACCCCGCCTGCTCGTCGGTCACGAGCACCCGCAGCAGCGCCGCGACCAGCAACGCGACGCCGATCAGCACCGCGCCCTGCCGCCAGTGGTACTGCACGATCCGCACGAGACCCAGCCCGACCACGACGAGCACCAGCGCGAACGGCAGGTGCTTGCCCGCCGCGGACCGCCAGCGCTGCTCCGGCAACAACTCCACCGCTTCCGCCTCAGGCCGTCGCCGCAGTGCGCTCGGCTGCCTCGACCGTGTTGGTCAGCAGCATCGCAATCGTCATCGGACCCGCGCCACCCGGGATCGGCGCGAGGAACCCCGCCACCTCCGCCACGGACGGGTGCACGTCGCCCACCAGGCCGGCCTCGGTGCGGGTGATGCCGACGTCGACGACGGCCGCACCGGGCTTCACCATGTCCGCCGTGATCAGGCCGGGGCTGCCCGCGCCCGCGACCACGATGTCGGCCCGCCGCACCTCGGCGGCCAGGTCCTTGGTGCCGGTGTGGCACAAGGTCACGGTGGCGTTCTCGGACCGCCGGGTCAGCAGCAACCCGATCGGGCGACCGACGGTCACCCCCCGACCGACCACGGTCACGTTCGCCCCCGACAGCGGCACGTCGTAGCGGCGCAGCAGCTCCACCACCCCGCGCGGCGTGGCGGGCAGCGGAGCCTCGTCGCCGAGCACCAGCTTGCCCAGGTTGACCGGGTGCAGGCCGTCGCCGTCCTTGCGCGGGTCGATGCGCTCCAGGATCGGGTTCGGGTCGAGGTGCTTGGGCAGCGGCAGCTGCACGATGTACGCGGTGCACGCCGGGTCGGCGTTCAGCTCGTCGACGACCTCTTCGAGCCGGGCCTGCGTGGTGTCCGCGGGCAGGTCGCGACGGATCGACGTGATGCCGACCTTCTCGCACGCCAGGTGCTTGCCCCGCACGTACGAGTGCGAGCCCGGGTCGTCGCCGACCAGCACGGTGGCCAGCCCCGGCGTCACCCCGCGCTCGCGCAACGCGGCGACCCGCGCGCGCAGGTCTTCGAAGATCGCGTCCCGGGTGGCCCTGCCGTTGAGGATCGTCGCAGTCACGTGCCTCATCATCTCATCACCGCCGGCCGGGCAGCGCGGCGACCACCACCGCGAGCAGCGTCAACACCGTGCCGACCAGAGCGTGCACGGACACGTGCTCACCTGCGGCGGGAGTGATGACGTCGACCGCGAGCGCACCCACGAGCTGCCCCGCCACCTGCACCAACCCCACCAGCAGAACGCCGAGCCGGCGCACCGCGAGCACGGCCGAGGCGATGGTCACGACACCGAGCGCGCCGCCCGCGTAGAACCACGGTTCGGCCGGCACCGCCGAGGGCAGCCCGCGCACCGCCACGTCCACCGCGCACACGACCAGCAGCACCGCCGTCCCGGTGCCGAAGTTGACCAACGTGGTGACGCGCGTGCTCCGCGCCGCCTCACGCACCAGCCCGTTCACCGCCTGCTGCCAGCCCAGCCCGATCCCGCCCAGCGCGGGCAGCAGGGCCAGCCACAACGCGGACCCCTCGCTCGCCTCGTCCGACACGGCCACCGCGACCGCCACCACGGCCAACGCCGCACCGGCCACGCGCGGCCAGGTCAACGCCACCCGACCGGCGGGCCCGATCCCGGCCCGGTCCACCAGCAGGCTGCTCACCGCCTGCGCGCCCACCGCGGCCACGGTGAACACCGCCACGCCCAGGGCCGCGATCGTCAACCCCTGCGTGGACACGAAGAACGCGCCGCACGCCCCACCGACGCACTGCCACCAGCGGATCCGTCCCGCCCGCAGCGACGACCGCAGCCTGGCCAACCCGGCCCGCCCGGCGGCCGTCGTCGGCACCACCAGCAGCAACAGCGCGAACCCGCCGCCGAACGACACCAGCGCGGCCAGGAACCCGTCGGCGAACACGTGCCCCAGCTCGCCGTTCAACCGCCCCTGAACCGCCAGGAAAGCCCCGCCGACGAACGCGAGCAGCCCGCCGACCAGCCGAACGCGCTCACCCAACCGGCACTGCCCTCCGCTCCCGCACCCGACTCGCCAGCAACGCGCCGAGCAGCGCCGCCGCCGTGCTCGACCCGGCCGCCGCCGCAGGCCCGAAGTGGTCCAGCAAAGACCCGGCCAGCGGCAGCGCCAACGCCGAGCCCGCCGTGGTGAACGTGCCCATCCAGCCGAACGCCTCCGCCTTGCGGTCGTCCGGCGCGAGCCCGCTGATCCGCTGGTTGTTGGCCGCGATGGCGGGCGCGATCGCCATCCCGCCCACCCCCAGGACCAGTCCGATCAACCACGCCGACGACGGTTCCAGCACCGGTGGCAGCACCAGCACCAGCGGTGCGATGCCCAACGCCATCAACAGCATCCGCCGGGTGAACCGGGCCCGCCCGACGAGCCCGCCCGCGATCAACCCGCCGACCACCGACCCGATGCCCCACACCACCGTCAGCACACCGGCCATCGCGGGTCTGCCGAGGTCACGGGCCCACCCGATGATCACCATGTCGATCGACACCAGCGACGCCACCATGCACAGCGCGGACGCCAGGGCCAACGTCAGGGAACCGTCGCGCAGCAACGACCGCCCACCGCGCTTGGCCTCACGCGCCACCGGCCGGTCCAGCCCGGCCCGCCGCAACGCGGCCGCGAAGCCCAGCGCGCCGAGCACGGCCAGCGCGCCGCACAGCCACAGCGCCGCCCGCGCGTTCCCCACCGCGACCACGGTCGCCGCCAGCGCGGGGCCGACGATGTACATGACCTCCTGCATGGACGCCTCGACGGTGAACACCGCCGACTGCGCCGGACCCGTCGCCAGCCTGGGGAAGCTCGCCCGGCTCATCGCCGTCACCGGCGGCGTGGACAACCCGGTCAGGAACGCCACCGCCACCGCCGCCGGCCACGCCGAACTGGGCGTGAACGAGGGCAGCGCACCCAGCACCGCGATGCCCACGCCGTAACCCGAGGCCGTGACCAGCAGCAACCGCCCCGCCGGGCTCCGGTCCGCGGCACGCCCGCGCAGCGGTCCCGCCACACCCATGCCCAACGTCAACGCGCCGCCGACCACACCGGCCACCGCGTACGAGCCCGTCCACCCGGCTATCAGGAACGACACCGCGAGCGGCGTGGCCGGCAGGTGGATGCGGCCGATCATGGACCACAGCAGCAGCCACGGCAGGTGGGGTATCGCGGCGAGTTCCCGGTACGGACGGAGCACGGTGACACTCTGCCCGCAGCCACCGACAACGCGATGCCGAATATCCGCGGGAACCTGCGGGCCTCGGTTAGCGTCAGCACCTCTGGGTGGCGCTCACGAGGGGACAGCTGTGACCGATCCGACCGGACGACGGGCCGAGCTGGAGGCGCGCAACGCGGCCATGCGCGAGCAGGTCGACTCCCTCCTGGTCGAGCTCAAGAAGAAGACCGCCGAGTTGCGCGAGACGCAGGCGCAGGCCATGGCGATCACCGCGACCGCGGCGTCCAAGGACGGCTCCGTGCGGGCCACCGTCGACTCCGCGGGCGCGTTGACGTCGCTGGAGTTCTCGGCCAACGCCTTCGAGCGCACCACGCCGGACAAGCTGGCCCGGCTCACCGCGGAGACGGTGCGGCAGGCCGTCGCCCTGGCGCGGACCGAGCTGAACGAGGTGTTGGCGCCCGCGCGGCAGGGTCCGAGCATCGACCTGTCGGAGATGCTGCCGGGCGTGCCGTCGTTGGCCGACCTCATCCCCCAGCCGCCCGTCGTGCCGCAGCCGTCGACGCAACCGCGTCGGTCCGCGCCTGCTCCCGACGATGACGACGGCGACAGCATCATGGACAGGAGCGGCTGGTGAGCGGGTTCGACGTCAGTGTGTCCGGGCTGCGGCGCGGCGCGGGTCAGTTCGGTGCGGCGGGTGACTCGCTGGGCGGCGTCTTACAGGCGCTGAACTCCGCGTTGCAGGCCGAGGGGCAGTGCTGGGGCGGCGACGAGTCCGGGCAGGCGTTCGCCAAGCAGTACGTGCCGAACTCGCAGGCCACGTTGGAGGCCTTCGGCAACCTCGCGCAGGCCCTTGGCGACATCCGCACCGGCGTGGAGCAGACCGCCGATGCCTACGAGGGTTCCGACCAGGGCAACGCGACCGGGATCTCCCGGACTTACTGAGGGGCACTGCGGTGGGCATCGAGATCCCGAGCGAAGTCACGTGGCTCTTCCCGATCGTGGTCGGGCAGAGCTGGCCGGAAGGTGACGAGACGGCGTTGCGGCGGATGGCGGACGCCTACCGCACGGCCGCGCAGGGCGTGAAGTCGGTGATCGACGAGGGCAACGGCGCGGCGTCCACCGTGTTCGCGAGCCAGACCGGCGAGGCGGTCAAGCGGTTCGAGGAGTACTGGAAGAAGTTCACCGACGGTGACGACTCCTACCTGCCGAAGTTGCAGAAGATCTGCGAGCAGCTGGCGGAGAGTTGCGACAACACCGCGCTGGAGGTGGAGTACACCAAGCTGTCGATCATCGCGTCGCTGATCGCGCTGGCGATCGAGATCGCCGCGCTGATCGCCGCGGCGTTCGGCACGTTCGGCGCGACGACGGCGGGCATCCCGATCGCGCAGCAGGCGACGCGGCTGATCGTGCAGTTCACGTTCCGGCAGCTGATCATCGCGATCCTGAAGGAAGTGGCGATCTCGGTCGGTATCGACGCGGCCATCCAGGCCGTGCAGGTGGCTCGTGGCGACCGGGAGTCGTGGGACTGGGGCAAGACCACCGAGGCGGCGGTCTCGGGCGTGGTGTCCGGTCTGGTCGGCGGTGTGTCGGGTGGGCTGAAGTTCGAGGGTGGCGGGCTGGCCGGGCAGGTGGCGGTCGGCGCGACGCGTGGTGCGGTCGAGGGCGCGGTGTCCACGGTCGGCACGGCGGTCGCGATGGGGCAGGACATCTCGGCGCGCGACGTGTTGATGGGTGCGTCGGCCGGTGCGGTGTCCGGTGGGATCGGTGGGGCGAAGGACGGGATCTCGGTCGATCCGCCGCGGATCAACCCCGGTGGTCCCGACGGCGGGCCGCCGAACCTCGGGCCGGTGCCGGGTGCCCTTCCCGGTGCGCCGGGCGGTTCGCCGAGCGGCGTGCCGGGCGGTTCGCCCGCCGGACCGCCGGTGAACCGCGACGCGCTGAACCGGCCGCTGGCGGGCACGACCGCGACCTCGGCCGTGGCCGCGCCGACCGCTCCGGCGGGGCCGAGGGTGGGTCCGCCGCCTTCGGTCGGCGGTGACTCCTCGCCCGGCACGCCTGGTGGTTCTCCGGCGCCCGCGGCGTTCGGCGGCCCTCCGGCCGGTACGCCTGGTGGGCGCGGTGGTGCTTCGCTGCCGACGTCGCCGGGTGGCGGTTCGGCCGGACCTTCGATCGGTAGCCGGCTCGGCTCGGGCTCGGGCGGTCCGCTGCCCACGGGTGGTCCGGTGCCGACGAGTGCTCCCGGTGGTTCGGCCGGCGGCTCGGCTCCCGGTGGTGCCGGGCCTCGGGTGCCCGGCGGGATGCCGGCCGGCGGTCCGGTGCCGGGCGGGTCGTCGTTCACGCCCGGTTCGGCTGGTTCGCCGAACGGGTTGAGCTCGGCTCCTGGTGCGACGCCTGCTGGTGCGACGCCTCCGGGCGGTGCCGCGGGGGCCGGTCTTCGGCCTGGTGCGGGCATGCCTGGTGCCGGCATGCCGGGCGGTGCGGTACCTGGCGGTGCTGTGCCTGGCGGATCGGCGCCCGGTGGGTTTGCGGCGAACGGGTCTGCCGCCACCGGGACCGTGCCGGGTGGGGCCACGCCGACCGGCGCTGTGCCGGGTGGGGCTGTGCCTGGCGGATCGTCGTTCGGTGGGGCGACGCCTGGTGGTCCGGCGGTTGGCGGGCAGACGCCGGGCGGGCAGACGCCGGGTGGTATTGCTTCCGGTAGTCCGGTCCCGGGCAGCGCGACACCCGGTGGATCGGTGCCGGGTGGATCGGTGCCGGGTGGTGCGACGCCTGGCGGGCCTGTGCCGGGTGGGTCGTTGCCGGGTGGTCCGACGACTGGTGCTGTGCCTGGTGGTGCGGTGCCTGGTGGGGCTACCACCGGCGGGCCGGTTCCGGGTGGCGCGCCCGTTGGCGGGGCTACGGCCGGTGGGCCTGTCGGTGGCGGTGTGATTGCCGGTGGGGTGCCGCTCGGTGGTGGCATGCCTGGTGGTTCAGCGCCTGGTGGGTCGGTGTCCGGTGGGTCGTCGCTCGGGGGATCCACGCCGGGTGGGCCGGTGTCCACGGGTGGGCCTGCGGCCGGTGTCGCGCCTACCGGTGCTGCGCCTGCGACGACTGGGCCTGCGACGGGTGGGCCTGCGGTTGGTGGGCCCGCGCCGGGTGCCGGCCCTGCTAACCCTGGCCCTGCGGGGTCTGCTGGCGCTCCGATGGCCGGTGCGGCGGGTGGTATGGCGCCTGCGACCGGTGTGGGTGGGGCGCCTGGTGGGCGTGGGCCCACGCCGGCCGCCGGCGGGTTCTCGCCCGATGCTTCTCCGGCTCCCGCCACTCCCGCCTCCACTCCCGCCCCTTCCGGCCGGGATCAGCACGTTCGGGGGAACGACGCGGTCAGCGCCAGTTCCCTGACCGGGATGCCGGTCCAGCCGCTGCCGACCACCGGTCCCGGGTCGTTGCCCGAGCAGCGCGGTCCGGTGTCCACCGCGCCGTCGCAGACGCCCACGCTCCCGTCGCAGCCCGGCGGGTTCGGGCCGCAACCGGGTGGGTTCGGGCCGCAGCCCGGTGGGCCCGCGCCTGCCGGACCGCAGCCAGGCAGCCCGCAACCTGCCGGCCCGCAACCAGGCGGCTCGGCCGCGCCGGCTCGTCCGGAAGCCTCGGCACCGGCACGCGCCCCGGAGCCCGCCGCACGTTCCGCCGCGCCCGCGCCCACGGCTCCGATCCGCACCGACGGTCCCGCGCCCGCCGCTCGCGGCACGGACGGGCCGACACCGACCAGCGACGGGCCCGCGCCAACAACGGAAGGGCCGAAGGCGGACGGGCCGAAGCCGGACAGCACCCCGTCCGACAGCACCCCGCCCGACACCGCGCCGGACACCGGGGACACCACGAACGGCACCGAGCCGCCGGCCGACCTGGTCGGCGCGCCCGGTGACGAGCACTCCCCGGCCTCCAGCCACGAGTGGCCCGCCGACACCACGACCGACATCACCCCCAGCACCGACAGCACGACCAGCACCGACAGCACCGGCACGGATCCGTTCCCCCAGAAGAACGTCTGGAACCAACCGGCAGGTGTCGTCCCCGGCTTCTCCCACAACGGCGACTACGTCCCCGTCCACGAGAGCACCGGCCCCACGGACCAATCCGTCGGCACCTACGACCAGCGCGCCGCCGCCCTGATCGAGCCGACCTACCAGCCCTACGGCCCGTACGGCGACTACCAGTCGTTCCGCGACGCCCACTCCAAGCCCGACGGCAGCATCGACTGGCCGCCGAACCAGGGCGCGGACGGCGCGCGGGTGGTCGTGGAACTGCCCGCGGGCACCGTGCTCGACCGCTTCGGCAGCCCGAACGGCGACTTCCTCTCGCCCCTGCGCCCGGACGGCCAGGCCTACGGGTTCGGCGAGCGCGCGATCATGCCGGACAGCCTCGGCAAGGGCTACCACGTCTACGTCCTGGACGCCCCCCTCACCGTCGAGCTCGCCCAGGTCGCCCCCGCCTTCGACCAGAACGGCGGCGCGCGCCAGCTCCAGCCGGTCCTCGACGCGGCCCTCGTCGACCCGGCCACCGGCAAGATGAGCGTCCAGCGCCTGATCGACCTGGGCGTCCTGCACGAGGTCGACGTGCCGCCCGCCGACGGTCGCGTGCTGCCACCCGACTTCGGCACGTTCGACCGCGACGGCAACGTGGTCAAACCCGACACCGCCACCGTCGCCGAGGCACAGCAGGGCGCCTTCGCCGACCACCCGCCCGTCGACCGACCGGCCGACACGCCGAACCCCGACCTCGGCCCGGTCTCCCACGACGGCCCGATCCCGCTCGGCGAGGTGTCCCAGCGCGTCGACCAGGCGATCCGCAACAGCCAGGTCACCGACTCGGGCGTCGCGCTGCACACCGAGGACCGCCTCCGCGACCTGTCCGGGCGCATCCCGGCCACCGACGGCCAGGTCGTCCTCGACGTCCACACCGACGGTGACGGCGTCCGCATCGGCGACACCCACTACACCCGCGCCGAGCTCGTCCAGCTGATCGGCAACCACCCCGACCTGGCCGGCCGCACGATCCTGTTCGTCGGCTGCGACGCGGGCGCGGGCGGCGAGAACAGCCTGGCCGCGCACGTGGCGCGGGAGACCGGGCAGCGGGTCATCGCGCCGGACAGCCTGGCCTGGTCCGACCGGGACGGCAACGTCTACGCCGGCTCGCCGAACGAGGCGGGCACCGGCCCGAAGCTCCCGCCGGACGGCGGCTGGCACGCCTTCGAGCCCGACGGCACGCACGCGCCGACCGGCGAGCACGGGATGCCGCCCGGCCACGAGCCCAAGGGCGACCTGGCCACCGACGACCAGGCGCACCGCGGCCGGCTCGACATCGAGCCGCAGGTGCAGCAGCCGTGGACGGCCCCCGAGACCACGCACCAGCAGGACGTCCGGCTGCGCGACGACCAGTCGTTCTTCAACAGCGGCCAGGACCTGCCCAGGGACACCCGCGTCACCATCCGCGGCGAGGACGGCACCGTGCGCACCGTCGTGCACGTCGACGCCGACGGCCGGGTCCACGTCGACGCCATCGCGCCGAACACCCGCCACGGCGACAACCCCGAGGTCCGCCACCCCGCGCCGAACGCCCACTACCGCGTGGAGGTCGGCCACCGGCACGACGTCTTCGTGGCCAACGCCGACGGCACCCGGCAGACCACCCAGGACACCATCAAGGTCGGCGACCGGACCGTCACCGTCGACCGCGCGGTGATCATCGAGCCGATCCCCGAGCCCGCCAACGGCCGCCGGACGATCGACCGCGACCACCCGCTGGCGCCGGGACCGGACGAGGCGTTCACCGCCCGCACCGACCTGCCGCCGAACACGCGCATGGAGGTCCACGACACCGACGGCACGTACCGCGGCACGGTGCAGACCGACGCCGACGGCAAGCCGAGGTGGGTGGCCGCGCCCGACTACCTGTCCACCGACGTCCGCAACCCCGAGGTGGGGCACACCTCGCAGGGCACGAACTACAACATCGACCGCGGCCCGCTGCACCAGGAGTTCACCACCAACGCCGACGGCCACCCGCAGAACGCGGTCGAGCGCGCCGAGCCGGCCACGACCAGGCAGACCCCGGTGGACGACGTCAAGCAGGGCGAGCCGTTCAGCCGACCCGGCCAGGTGCACGACCCGAACACCGAGTACCTGGTCACCGACGAGCACGGCCAGCACCGCGGCCGGTTCCTCACCGACGAGTCCGGTCACGTGGTGTTCGAGGACACGCACTCCGGCCAGCGCAGCCGGGTCAACGCCGAGATCACCCAGGCCCCGGCGCACGCGCAGGTCACCTCCGACGGCTTCTACGGCCTCGGCACGGCCCAGAACCCGACCCGGAGCTGGCCGACGCCCGTCAACGGCGAGGTCGAGCTGGCCGTGCAGCGCACCAGGACCGACGACGGGTACGCCTACTCCGTGCAGGTCGTCAGCGGGAACACCAGCGGCTGGACGCCCGCGCAGCACGCGGCCGTGACGCGGCCGTTCAGCAACTCCGACCCGTTCGCGGCCCGCGCCGACCTGCCGCCGAACACCCGGTTCGTGCTGGACGACCACAAGAAGCAGGGCTACGGCACGTTCCAGACCGGCGACGACGGCTCGACCGCGCACGTGCACACGTTCCGGCCGTTCAGCCCCGACCTCAACAACCCACTGCCCAACGCCGTGCTGGTCGCCGACAACGACGCGTGGCGCGGCCGCACCAACGGCGACGGCGAGACGGTCGCGACGACCGGTCGGCCCGACCTGAGATCCGGCGGCGCGATCCGGCGCGACGGCACCGCCCAGCTCGACGTCGGCGGTCACGGCGAGGTGGACGCGGACGGCAAGAAGCTCTCCGACGGCGGCCACCACCAGGGCAACGAGACCGGCGGACCCGGTGAGGCGGCGAACCAGTCGAGCCAGCAGCGCGACGAGAACCAGGGCAACAAGCGGCCCGCGTTCGCCACCGCCGAGACCTGGCACCGGATGGAGCGGGACCGCGCGAAGTTCATGAAGTCCGGCGGTACCGTCGAGATGATCGACACGTTCGCACTGCGCGACCCGCTGCAACGCCACCCGCACACGTACCAGACGCGGTGGCGTGTGACGCTCGCCGACGGCACCACCGAGATCTACGTCAGGAGCTACCCGAATGAGCACAACGCAGCCCTCTGGCCGGCCGACTTCTGAGCAGCGCCACGACGAGCTGCTCCAGCACATCGGCGGCATGCTGCTGGACGCTGCTCCGGACGGCTTCCGGCGGATCGACCTGCTGGTGCGGATGACCGTGGCCGTGCAGGACGCGACGCTGAAGGTCTACCTGCCCGACCGCAGCACCCCCGAGGTGATGCCGCCGGAAGGGCTCAACGCCGCGTTCCAGGAGATGCGGCAGGTGCTGTACCAGCCGGGCCGCGGCACGTGGTTCTCCGCGCGGTGCGTGGTGAACGCGCCGGTCCGCATCGACATCACCTACAACTTCGACCACGACCCGCGGTTCGACCCGCCCGTGCCGGCCGCGGACTTCGCCCGTGACCTCCAGGTCTTCCCCCGCGACGAGGCCTTCATCCCCGACTGGCTGCGCGCCAAGCTGGTCGAGGCGAGCGAGACGACCGAGGAGCAGAACGCATGACCGCACCGCAGCTGGACGTCGAGGACCAGAACGCGATCCTCGGCTCCGTCACCACCCTGCTGGTGCAGCGCCTGCCCGGCGACTGGGAGCAGCTGTTCGTCGACGTCCGGATGGTGGGCCGCTACCTGGAGACGCAGGTCTCCGGGCTGACCATGTACGGCTCGTCGTTCGACTGGGAGCTGCCGCCCGAGGCGCTGCCGTTCTTCGTGCAGCTGCGCGACGGCATGGCGCGGCCCGGCCACGGCACGTGGTTGTCGATGAAGTTCCACCTCGTGCACCCCGACACGTACTCGGCGGAGTTCGACCGGGACGGCGAGCCGGACTGGACGCAGCCGCCCGCGCCGCAGTACTACGCCGAAGAGCTGGAGCTCTACCCGCGCGACGACGACGCCCTCCCGGCGTGGCTGCGGGAACGGGCGGGGCTGGGCCCGGCCAGTGGCACCGTGATCGCCGCGCCGCTGTTCGACGGGCCGGACCCCGCGGTGCACGACCGGCCCGGCGTGCACCCGCAGGAGCTGGACGACGTGCTGGCCTACCTGGAGAACGCGCCGATCGTGCTGGCCGCGCGCTCCTACGGCCCGGACGCGCTCAAGCCGGACGCGACGCCGTCCGTGCCGCTGTCCTTCCACACCGACGGCACCTGGGTGTGGCCCGGCGGCGTCGCGTACTACCTGCGCAACCACCACGTGCCGCCGGTGCCACAGCTGGTGCAGCACATCCGGGACAACGACTACCGCGTGCCGCCGGTCGCGCCCGAGGCGGAGCGGGCGGCCACCGCCGTGGCCACCGGGCAGGCCGAGGGCGCGCCGCTGCCCGAGCACGAGCCGCGCGTGATCACCGAGGTCGACCAGCGCGCGCTCGACCACCTCAAGGAGCGGCTGGAGCACTTCGGGGTGGCCGAGTCCGAGTACGGCATCGTGGCGCCGAAGCCGGACGCGTTCGTGCTCGAACCCGCGCCCGGCCGGTCCGGCTGGCAGGTCCAGTTCTGGGACGCCGACCGCGGCCCGCACGGCCGGCCGCGCGTCTACGAGCACGCGGTGGACGCGGCGAAGGTGCTGCTGGCCGAGCTGCTGTGGCGGGCCGACCTGGACCGGACGCGGGCGGCGGCGGACACCGGCGCGCTGGTGCTGCCGGTCGCGGACATCCAGCCCTTGCCCGACGAGCCGCCGCTGTCGCTGTTCCGGGACCGCGAGAACGTGGTGGTCCCGGTCGGTGTCGAGCTGGATCGGTTCGGCGCGGAGTCGGGCAACCTCGTCTACGCGGCCGGGACGATGTTCGGTCACCGCTCGCTGCCACCGGATTGGCTGAACCGCCGCTACCACGTGTACCGGGTGCAGAAGCCGGTGCCCGCGCTGAAGGGCGTCGCGGTGCCGTGGTTCGGGCAGGTCGGGGGCGGCACCGGCTACTTCCTGGCGAGCTCCGTGCACGACCTGCTGGCCGACGGGAGCCTGGTCGAGGTGCCCGCGGCGGCGATCCAGCAGCCGCAACCGGGGGTCTAGGGTCCGTCGCGCCGCGTCATTACTCCGTTCGGCTCAGCGGGGCCACGTGCGGGCACGGTGAGTCGCGGGGGAAGATGATGCACGTGTCCGAGCTGAAGCCGCTGAACCCGACCGAGCAGGATGCGCTGGTCAAGCAGATCGGCCTGACGCTGATGCGGGCCGCCCCGGAGGAGTGGCGGCACGTGACCGCGGAGTACCGCGCGACCGGCCGGTACTTCGAGCTGGCCGCCGAGGTGCGCACCGCCGACGGCGCACTGCGTGCCTGGTCACCGCCCCAGGAGGTGGCCGGGCTGTTCTCGCGGTTGCGCGCGGGCATGTACCGGGACGGCCGGGGCAGCTGGTCCAACGCCCGCTACCAGCTCGACCACCCGTCCAGCTACAACCTGGACTTCGACCGCGCCGAGCCGTCCTGGACCACGCCACCGCCGCCGCAGGCGTACCTGGACGAGATGCGGTTCTTCCCGCGCACCGACGAGAACGTGCCGGACTGGCTGCGCCGACGCCTCCAGCAGGCCTCGCCGCCGCCTCCGCCTCCCGCCGACCAGCCGCAGCCCCCGCGCGCGTTCCGCACGGCCAGGGTGTTCGACGGCGCCGGTCCCGGCGGGCGCCCGTCGGTGAACCGGCCGCCGGTCGCCGAGGCCGACCGCGACCTGCTGCTGAGCTACCTGGACCGGGCGCCGGTCGCGGTGATCGGCCGCGGGTTCGACGCCGACGTGCTGAACCCGGACGCGCCGTCGGTGGTGCCGGTGGGGTTCCAGACCGACGGGCACTGGATCTGGCCCGCCGCCGTCGGCTACTACCTGCGGGCCTACGGCGTGCCGCCGGAGCCGGAGCTGGTGGAGCAGGCCAAGGCGCAGGACTTCGTGCTGCCCGAGGTGACCGAGGAGGCACGGGTCGCCGCCGCGGCGAACCTGGGCGCGCCCGCCGCGCCGCAGGGCACCGAGCTGCCGGTGGCCGAACCCCTGCCCGTGCCGGTCGAGCCGCCGGTCGAGGTCGGCGCGACCGTGGCCGCGCCGCTGCCGGAGCTGCTCGCGGACGACGAGCCGCGGCAGGCCGAGGACACCGGTGGGCCGGTGGACGTCGAGGAGACCGCGAACCTCACCGAGCTCAAGCCGGAGGTCGTCGAGTACGCGCAGGACGGTCCGCCGTACCGGGTGCGGTTCGACGAGGACGGTCCGGTGATCGACGACCGGTACCGGCGCGAGTCCTACGTCGAGGGGATGGACCTGTTCGCGCCGACCGCGTACGAGCGCGAGCCGGGGGACACCCAGACCTGGAACCCGTTCACCGACGACGAGCCGGAGACCGGACCCGCCGAGCAGACCGCCGAGGTCGAGGCGGTCACCGACGAGCCCGCGCACGACGAGCGGCACGAGCAGCCGGCCGAGCCCGAGCCGGAGCTCGTCGAGGAGCAGGCGCCCGAGCCCGAGTCGCGGCACTCCGCCGACGAGGCCGAGGTCACCGCCGAGTTCGAGGTCGACCAGGCCCGCCTCTACGCGCCGGAACGCCACGACGAGCCGCTCGACGTGCACGAGGACGCCCGCTTCGGCGACCACGACGAGCAGGCGTTCATCGAGCCGGACCAGCCGCCGTTCACCGAGCAGGCCCACGACGACCGGCACGACGAGCCCGAATCCCGGTTCGCCGACCACGCCGACCACGACGAGCACGAAGACCACGCCGTCCATCCCGACCACGCCGATCGCGAGATCCACGAGCTCCACGAGATCCCCGAAACGCACGAGCGCCACGACGAGCCCGCCGACCAGCCGCCGTTCGTCGAGCAGGTGCCGCCGCCGTTCGCGGACCAGTCGACCCGGTTCGCCGAGGCCGTGCAGCCGTTCGACGACGTGAGCCCGCCCGTGGTGCCCGCACCGGGCCTGGTGCCGCCGCCTCCGCCGGTCCAGCCGCCGAAGCCGGTCGAGCCGCGCCAGGTCACGCCGGAGGAGGAGCGCGAGCTGTCCGCGATCCGCCGCGCGCTGGACGAGCTCGACGTGCCGCCCGCCGCCTACCGGTTCGGCGAGCCGGCCGACCGCAGCTGGCTGCTGCGCACCGAGGGCCAGGACTGGGAGGTGTCGTGGTTCGACCGCGGCCCGACCAACCCGGTCCGCTTCGACCGGCTGGAGGACGCCGCCGCGTACCTGACCGGCAAGCTGGTGCTGGCCAACCGGCGCGTGCCCCGCCCGGCCCCGATGCCGCCCCCGCCGCCGCAGCAGCAGCGCCCCCGCCCGCCGATGAACGTGAACAACGGGTTCCGCGAGGAGCAGCCGCCCCCGCCGCGTCGGCACGTGCCGCAGCCGCCGGTCCCGGCACAGGCCGCGGCGCACCCCTCGGGCACCACCACGTCCACCCAGGAGCCGAAGCCCCAGCGGTCGTGGCCGATCAACCCGATGAACGGCGAGCCGCCGCTCACCCTGTTCCGGCACAAGAAGATGGTCGAGCTGCCCGCCGGCACGGAGGTGGACCGGTTCGGCGAGGGCGAGGGCAACCTCCTCTACGCCGCGGGCACCCCGTTCCCGCAGCGCTCGCTGGTGCCGTCGTGGATCAACCGCCCGTACCACGTGTACCGGCTGCGCCGGCCGGTCGAGGTGCTGACCGGTGTCGCGGTGCCGTGGTTCGAGCAGCCCGGTGGCGGCACCGCCTACCTGATGCCGAAGACGGTCGACGACATGATCGCCGACGGCGTGCTGGTCGAGGTCGCGGGCCAGGAGGCCCCGCCCACCCACTAGCCGACGCGCCCGCTAGCCGGCGTGCCCGCTAGCCGACGCGCACCCCGTGCGCCGCGGCGAAGGCGACGGCCGTGTCCAGGTCCACCCGCGCACCGCGCAGGGTGGCCTGGACGAGCCCGTCGGCGTCCAGCCGCGCGCCGCGCAGGTCGGCGCCCTCGAACCGGCACCCGCGCAGCCGGGCGCCGGTCAGGTCGGCGTCGCGCAGGTCCGCGTCCCGCAGGTCGGCGCCCTCCAGGTTGGCCTCGCGCAACCGCATCCCGCGCAGCGACGCCTTCCGCAGCACGGCGCCGGACAGCCCGGCGAGCGTGAGATCGGTCTCCTCCAAGGCGATCGGCCGCATCGCGCAGTCCACGAACACCGACCCGAGCCACGAGCACCCGGTGAACCCGGCGGACGCGAGCACCGCCCGGTCGAACCGGCACGACCGGAACGCGCTCGCCCGGTGCGCGGAACCGCCCAGGTCGGTCCGGTCGAACGCGCACTCGGTGAACGTGCACCCGGACGTGGTCACCCCGCGCAGGTCGGCCTCGGTGAAGTCGCACCGGACGTACGACCGGCCCTCCCAGCTCTGCCCGCGCATGACCGCGTCGGAGTAGTCCTCGCCGATGATGTCCACTGTCACACCTTGTCATCGTGGCGCAGTTGGTAACCTCCGACCTGCCGGGCAACCCGCCCGGTGCGCGGTCCCGGAGTAGAGACCGCCGCTGACAGGTCGTCAGCCTGCCTAGTGGTCGTGCCCGAGGACTGAAGCCACAACATTCGGGAAGGCACATGACCCGCACGCCCGTGAACGTCACCGTCACCGGTGCGGCCGGCCAGATCGGCTACGCACTGCTGTTCCGCATCGCCTCCGGCCACCTGCTCGGCCCCGATGTCCCGGTCCGCCTCCGCCTGCTGGAGATCCCGCAGGCCGTGAAGGCCGCCGAGGGCACCGCGATGGAGCTGGACGACTGCGCGTTCCCGCTGCTGTCCGGCATCGACATCACCGACGACGCCAAGACCGCCTTCGACGGCGTGAACGTGGCGCTGCTGGTCGGCGCCCGCCCGCGCACCAAGGGCATGGAGCGCGGCGACCTGCTGGAGGCCAACGGCGGCATCTTCAAGCCGCAGGGCGAGGCGATCAACGCGGGCGCGGCGGACGACGTGCGCGTGCTGGTCGTCGGCAACCCGGCCAACACCAACGCCCTGATCGCCCAGCGGCACGCGCCCGACGTGCCCGCCGAGCGGTTCACCGCGATGACCCGCCTCGACCACAACCGGGCGCTGTCGCAGCTGGCCAAGAAGCTCGGGGTGTCGGTCACCGACATCAAGAAGCTGACCATCTGGGGCAACCACTCGGCCACCCAGTACCCCGACCTGTTCCACGCCGAGGTCAACGGCCGCAACGCGGCCGAGGCGGTGAACGACCAGGCCTGGCTGGAGAACGAGTTCATCCCGACCGTGGCCAAGCGCGGCGCGGCGATCATCGAGGCGCGCGGCGCGTCCTCGGCGGCGTCGGCGGCGAACGCGGCGATCGACCACGTCCACGACTGGGTCAACGGCACCGCCGAGGGCGACTGGGTGTCGATGGCCATCCCGTCGGACGGCTCGTACGGCGTGCCGGAGGGCATCATCTCGTCGTTCCCGGTCACCGTGACCGACGGCAAGTACTCGATCGTGCAGGGCCTGGAGATCGACGACTTCTCCCGCGCCCGCATCGACGCCTCCGCGGCCGAGCTGGTCGAGGAGCGCGACGCGGTCAAGGCCCTCGGCCTGATCTGAGTCGAAGCCCCGGGACTCGAAGCACCCCGGGGCGAAGCACACAGGATCGAAGTACGCGGGAGGGCCGCCGCCGGTGGCCCTCCCGTGGCAGTGTTCGGGGCATGGATTCCTGGCCCGTGCCCGCCCCGAACCTGCCCTCCGACGTGCACCCGGCGCTCGCCGCCACCGCGATCGCCGCGTCCGCCGCCTACGACCGGGCCCGCCGCGAGTTCACCCGCGTGCAGCTGCGCGAGGAGGTCGCCGACGGCGCGGACGGCACGCCCACCATGCGGGTGGACGCGATCGTGGAGGCCGCGATCGCCGAGGCGGCCGCGCGGGCGGGCGCGAACCTGCTGTCCGAGGAGGCCGGGTTCATCGACAACGGATCGGCCGCCACCCTCGTGATCGACCCCGTGGACGGCTCGGCGAACGCGGCCATGGGCGTGCCGCTGTCGTGCTTCGCGGGCGCCCTGGTGCTCGACGACCAGCCCGTCGAGGCCCTCACGGTCTGGTTCGACACCGGCCGCGCCTGGTCGGCCCACGCGGGCAGGCCCACGCCCTACCGCACCACCGGCCGGACCCACCTCAAGGGCGCGTCGATCTGCATGATGCGGCCCAAGCGCGGCACCGAGGACGCCTGGATGCGGGTGGCGAACCAGGTCGACCGCGTGCGCATCCTGTCCACCACGTGCCTGGAGACCGCGCTGGTCGCCGAGGGCGCGGTGGACGCGTTCGCCGACCCGGGCTCGGACACCCACCGGCTGATGGACCTGATCGCCGCCCTGGTCACCGTCCCGGCCGCGGGGGGAGCGCTGCTCGACCTGCGCGGCCGGCCGCTCACCTTCGACCTCGACATCTCCCGGCGCTGGTCGGGCATCGCCGCCGCGACGCCCGCGCTGGCCGATGACCTGATCGCGACCATCCTGGGCTGAGACCGTTCCCAGGTTGCCGTTTCGCTCACCCGCGGTACCACCGCGCGGTGTCCTCGATCGCCTGCTCGTGCGGCGTGACCGGCAGCGGCCCGAACGTCGACTCGAACGCGGAGTGGTCCACCACCCACGGCGCGGTCCGCTGGTGGTCCATCTCGCCCGAGCCGCGCAACCGCTTGTCGAACAGCGACCCCACGGTCACCGCCACCGCCGGCAGCCGCATCGGCTTGCGCCCGTTGCCGAGCACCCGGCCGGTCAGCGCGAAGAACTCGCGCACGGTCAACGTCTCGGCCGCCGGCGTGTGCCAGACCTTGCCGTCGGCGCGCTCGTCGTCGCCCAGCACGATCTGCGCCCGTGCCGTGTCGGCCAGGTAAGCGAACGTGTGCTGCATGTCCAACGGCCAGAACCACATGCCCGCCTTGCCCGCCGACATCGGCTTGATGATCAGCTCACCCGGCAGCGACCCCACACCACCGGGGCCGTAGTAGTCCGACGACCGGCACGTCGTGACCGGCACCGACGCCTCCCGCAAACGCTTGCCCAGCACGCTCCTGAGCTTCTCCTTCGGCCCCACCGGGCGCTCCGGCGTGTCCTCGCGCAGCGGCCCCGACACCGGTCCGTACGCGTACAGGTTGTCCGCGTAGACGATCTTCGCGCCCACCGCCTCCGCCGCCGCGATGGTGTTCTCCACCATCGTCGGCAACATCTCGACCCAGCTCGTGTACGGCACGTTCGCGGCCAGGTGGACCACCGAGGCGCCCTCGACGGCCTTCAGGGTCGACGCCCGGTCCATCAGGTCGCCGCGCACGTCCTGCGCACCCTCCGGAACTCCACCCGAACGTGTGACGGCCCGAACCTCCCGCCCGTCGGCCACCAGCTGCCGGGTGATCTCCCGCCCGATGCCCCGACCCGCTCCCAGCACGACCGCGGTCATGACGCCCCCTCGTATCAGCCTGTAACTTGTGTTAGAAGTTCTAACACAAGTTACCGTGTCCCCGTCAAGGAGGGTGACGTGGTCAACGTCCGCCGCGAGCGGTTCCGCGAGGAGACCAAGGCCGAGGCCAAGCGCATCGCGCTGGAGCAGTTGGCCGAGCAGGGGATCGCCGGGGTCTCGGTGAACGCCATCGCCAAGCGCATGGGCGTGACGGGTCCCGCGCTCTACCGGTACTTCAAGGGGCGCGACGACCTGCTCAACGACCTCGTCCGCGACGCGTGGCACGACCTCGCGGACGCGGTGGAGGCGTCGGTCGCGGCAGCGGAGGGCGCGCCCGCGCCCGACCGGCTGCGCGCGTTCGCCGAGGGGTTCCGGTCGTGGGGCGTCACCCAGCCGCACCGGTACCTGCTGCTGTTCGGCACGCCGCTACCCGGCTACCACGCGCCGCCGGACACCATCCTCATGGCGCACCGCACCATGAGCGCGCTGCTCGGCGTGCTGCCGCACGAGGGCGCGACGGCCGGGGCGTCCACACTGGACGACCAGCTCGTGGCGTGGGCGGGCTCGCGCGGCGAGGGTGACGTACCCCCCGCCGTGCTGCTCACCGGCCTGCGTGCGTTCACCAGGCTGCACGGCGTGCTCAGCCTGGAGGTCTCCGGCCAGTTCGGGCCGATGGGGATCGACCCGGCGCTGCTCTACCGCGCCGAGGTCGAGTCCTTGATCCTGGGTGATTCGGAGGTCCGGGGCTCGACCAGGCTGTCGGGGCCGGGGTAGACCAGCCCTTCGTGGCCGTCGGAGAAGCGGACCCGATACGGTGGCGCACCTTCCTCGCCGCGGACTTCGAGGATCTCGCCGACCTTCTCGTCGAGACCCACCGCGCGGCTGTGGATGTGCAACCGGTCGCCTACTGTCGCGTGCATCTGCAACACCTCCGGTGCGTCACAGCGTAGGGCTGTTCCGAAGGTACCGACAGCCTGGCATTTCCGCTCAGCTGCAAGCCTTGGACAACTTCGCCACCTGGTCGAGCTTCGCCTGCGTCCAGGCCGCGGCGTTGGCCGGGTTCAGGTCCTCCAGCGTCACCTTGCTCATGGTGTCGGACATGCCGGTGATGGCGTCCTTGACCGTGGCGTCGCCGGCCTTCGCGGCCAGGTCGTTCAGCTCCTGCGCCTTCTTCTGGGTCTCCTCCAGCGCCTTCTGCGGGTCGGTGCTGTCGGGGACGAAGTTGGCGAGCTGGAGCGCGTCGATGCAGACCTGCGCCTTGTCCGCGGCCTGGCCGACCTGGTTGGCCGTGTCGGAGGCCTGCTGCACGGCCTCGCAGCCGGAGACCGCGGCGGCGAGGCCCATCGCCAGCAGGAAGGTGGCTACCGGACGACCTGCGCGCATGAGGTGCTCCCGTTCTGAGTTGACCGTTTCGCCCGACTCTACCGACGTGCGTACAAACGACGCACCACGTCGTCGATTTCCGGCTCGACGACGACCAGGTCGTGCACTTCGGCCCGTGCGGCGACGGCGGAGATCAATGCCGCGGCCGTGGTGTCGGCGCGGCGGAACGTGAGGTGGTGTCGCAAACCGTTCGGCTCGCTGCGGCTCGACGTGACGCCGGGCAACCCGTCCAGCTCCGCCGGCCGTTCCAGGTCGATCACCAGCACCCGTTCCGGCGCCACCTCGGCCCGCAACTCCTCCAGCGGCCCGTCGGCCAGCACCGTGCCGCGGTCGATCACCACCAACCGCGGGCAAAGTCGCTCGATGTCGTCCAAATCGTGCGTGGTGAGCAACAAAGTGGTGCCGCGCTGCGTGTTCACCTCCGCCAGGAATTCCCGGAGCCGCTCCTTCGATTCCAGGTCGAGCCCGATCGTCGGCTCGTCCAACACCAACAACTCCGGCCCGTGCAGCAATGAGGCCGTGACCTCGCCCCGCATCCGCTGCCCCAGCGAGAGCTGCCGAACCGGCGTGCCCAGGAAGGGGCCGAGCTCCAACAGCTCCGCGCACTCCCGCAGCCTGGCCTCGAAATCGCCCCTCGGCACCCGGTAGATGGCCCGCAACAGGTCGAAGCTGTCCCGCAGCGGCAGGTCCCACCACAACTGGCTGCGCTGCCCGAACACCACCCCGATCCGCCGCGCCAGGTCACGCCGGGCGCGCGACGGGTCCACCCCGCACACCCGGACGAACCCCGAGGTCGGCACGAGGATCCCGGTCAGCACCTTGATGGTGGTGGACTTGCCCGCGCCGTTCGGCCCGACGTACCCGACGGCCTCACCGGCCGCCACGTCGAACGAGACCGAGTCCACCGCCCGCACGACCTGCTTGTCGCGCCGGAACCGACCGACCTTCGTCGTCACGGTGAACTCGCGACGCAGGTCCCGCACCTCGATCATGATCCAGTCCCTCGGTAGCGGCGGACGGCGGTCCGCCAGACCAACCCGGCCGCGACGGCCGCGGCCGCGGCGACCAACGGCGAGATCCACCCCAGGAACGCCGGACCGCCCAACGGGTCGGGGCGGTCGAGCAGGGCGAGGCTCGGGTAGTAGGCGACGAACGCGCCGGGGATGACGAAGGCGAAGAACCGTCGCAACCACGGCCCGTACACCGTGGCCGGGTAGGAGGTGAACGCGTTGCTCCCGTACGTCACCGCGTTCGAGAGCTCCTGGCCGTCGACCACCCAGAAGCAGATCGCGTTGGCCGTGATCCAGATCGACGAGAAGATCACCGCGCCGCTGATCGGGGCGGCGACGACGAGCACCGCGGTCGACGGAGACCAGGCGATGTCGTTCCGCTCCAACGCGTACACCAGGGCGGCGACGCCCGCACCGATCCGCCCGATCTTGCGCAGGTGCAGGTCGGAGGCCATCATCTGGGCCAACGTGCCCAAGGGCCGCAACAGCAGCACGTCGAACGTGCCGGTGCGGATGTAGGTCGGGAGCTCGTCCAACTGGCCCGCGACCATGTCGGCGATGCCGAACGCCGTGCCCGCGATCGCGTAGATCAGCACGACCTCGTCCACCGAGAACCCGCCCAGCGCGCTGACCCGGTTGAACAACACCAGGATGATGACCAGCTCGGCGAGCTGGGTGACGGCCTGGGCGACGCACTGGAGCACGAACGAGGCGCGGTAGGACATCTGACCGCGCAGGCGCGCGCCGACGAGCTTCAGGTAGACGCGTTCAGCCACCTTGGACCACCACCTTGCGCACGGCGCGCCGCAACACCAGGTGGCCGACCGCGAGGACCACCACGGCCCAGAACGCCTGCCCCGCCAGGAACGGCCACGGCGAGCCGCGCTCCAGGAACACGTCGATCGGCGCCTGCAACATCGCCGCGAACGGCGTGGACCACACGAGCGGGACCGCCCACTCGGGGAAGAACGCCAACGGCACGGCCAACCCGCACAACAGCCACGTCGCCGCCGTGTAGATCGCCGCCACGCCCCGGTTGTCGAGCAGCCAGAACGTCGTCGCGTTCAACAGGAACCGCAGGCCGAAGCTGACCGCCACCGCGAGCGCCACGCTGACCACGAATACGACCCACGTCCCGACCGAGGGCCACCGGAACGGGAAGAACAACGCCCCGAACAACACCGGCGGCGCGAACCGCACGGCCACCGCGTACCCGCAGCGGCCGACGTCCTCGGCGAACAACGCCATCTGCAGGTGCCAAGGGCGGTAGAGGTCGACGACGACGTCGCCGCTGCGAACGCGGTCGGCCAGGTGCTTGTCGCCCCACAGCACCACGACGGCGATCAACCCCTGGCCGAGCCAGACGTAGGTGGCGGTGGCCGCGACGTCGTAGCCGGAGATCGGACCCGGCCCCACCGCGGTGACCAAGACGGCCAGCCTGAGCAGCCCGAACACGACGTTCGTCGCCATGCCGGCGACCATCGCCCGTCGGTAGGTGGAGTACCTGCGGAATCCTGCCAGGGCTAACCGGGCGTAGGCACGCACGTCTGTTCACCCTAGGAACCACGGCAACCGAATTAGGCCACCGCCGAATCAGCCGACCGGCCGGGAACTCACCGCCGCGCCGCCAACACCCCGTCCAACAACCCCGGGAACAACGCGTCCAGGTCGTCGCGCCGCAACGAACTGATCCTCGACGTCCCCTGCGCCCGCACCCGCACCACGCCCGACTCGCGCAACGTCCGCACGTGGTGCGTGAGCGTCGACGCCGTCACACCGAGGTCGAGCCCCCCGCAGGACAGCCCCTCCTCGTGCCGCGCCAACTCGCGCACGATCCGCAGCCGCACCGGATCGGCCAAGGCGTGCAGCACCGACGTTATCCGGATCTCGTCCCGCTCCGGGTGCGCGAGCGCGGTGGTCATGGCGGCAATACTACGATATCGGTCGAACTTTGATGAACATCGTAGTACGTTGATCCTCATGTCGGCCCGAACCGCCCGCACCTACCTCTTGGCCGCCGGGGCGTTCGCCATCGGCACGAGTGGCTATATCGTCTCCGGCGTGCTGCCGGCCGTGAGCGAGGAACTGCACGTCTCCCACGCCACCGCCGGTCAACTGCTCACCGCGTTCGCCATCGCCTACGCGATCTCGTCCCCGCTCCTCTCCGCCCTCACCGGCCGGTGGGAACGCCGCACGCTCCTCGTCGTCGCCCTGGGCGTGGTCGCCTTCGGCAACCTCCTCGCCGCCCTCGCCCCGAACTACCCGCTGCTCCTGGGTGCCCGCGTCGTCAGCGCCCTCGGTGCGGCCGTCTACACACCCGCCGCCACCCTCGTCGCCACCGTCCTGACCCCGCCGCAACACCGCGGCCGAGCCGTCGCGCTCGTCTTCGGCGGCCTTACGTTCTCGCTGGTCCTCGGCGTGCCGGCGGGCAACCTGCTCGGTGGCCCCCTCGGCTACCAGGGCGTGTTCGCGCTGATCGCGGTCGTCTCGGCGGTGGCGGCGGTGGCCGTGCGGCTCTGGCTGCCCCGGGTCGAGGCCCCTCCGGTGGTCGGCCTGCGCCAGCGGTTCGCCCCCGCCGCCGACCGGCGCGTGCTGATGGTCCTCGGGCTCACGGTCCTCGCGTGCCTCGCCGTGTTCAGCGTCTTCAACTACATCGCGCCCCTGCTCACCCAGACCGCCGGCGTCGAAGGCGCCGCGATCGGCGTGCTCCTCGTCGCCTACGGGCTCGGCTCCGTGCTCGGCAACTGGGCCGCGGGCCGCCTCACCGACCGCTTCGACACCCGCAAGCTGCTGGTCGTGCTGTTCAGCTGCTTCACCGTCGTGCTGGCCACGTTGCCGCTGACCGCCACCACCCCGGTTTCGGCCGCCATCGCCCTGTTCGTCTGGGGCGCGCTCACCTGGTCCGCCAACCCGCCCATCCAGAGTTGGCTCATCGAACTCGCCCCCGCCAACAGCGGTCTGCTGCTCTCGCTCAACGCGTCCGCGATCTACCTGGGCGTCGGGCTGTCCGGGGTGGTCGGCGGCCTGGTGATCAGCTGGGCGGGCCTGCTGCCGCTGGCCCCGGTCGCCGCTCTCCTCGCGCTGGTCGCGCTGGTGATGCTGATCTTCGCCCTCAAGCCGCCCCGGTCACCTCAGGACCCGAACGCGCTGGTGGTGACCTCACCGGCGTCGGGCTCGCTCGCCAAGCAGTGGAAGTAGTTCCGGTCGCCGTCCGCGAACGCCACCGCGGTGATCCGCCACGTCGACGTGTCCACGGTCGGCCGGGTGTTGGCCTTCATGGCCTCGGCCGTGCACACGTCGGCGACCTCCGGCGCCTTCAGCAGGTCGTCGTTGCCCACCCGGGGGATCGCACCGGACAGCCAGCCACCGGCGAACGCCTCCCAGAAGTGCTCGACCGAGCAGTCACCGGCACGTCGTGCCGTCGCCGCCTGCCCGCCCGCGTGGTTGATGCCGTGGTAGCAGGTGGGTTCGGCGACGCAGAAGCCCGCCTCGCACGCTTCGAGCCTCGGCGGCGGCAGGGCTTCCCGCGTCGTCGTGGTGGTGGCAGTCGGAGTGGTGGTGCCGGTGTCGCCGGAGTTGCGGGTGGCCGCCCACCAGGTGCCACCGGCGATGACGGCCGTCAGCACCACCGCGCCGATCACCAACGGCGTCCGTGAGGGTCCCGCGGGCACGCCGCTCTGCCCGGGATGCGGCCGACCGGCCGGTGGCGCGCTCGGCCCGAACCCGGAGCCAGCACGCCCGAACACGGGCTCCCGCGGGCGAACCACCCCGGGCACGTCCCGCGACTCCGGCCGCAGCCCGTCCTGCAACTCCTGCCGCAACCGGGCCGCGCTCGGCGTGCGGTGGGCGACGTCCGGGTGCAGCGCACGCACCAACGTCTCGTGCAGGTCCGGCGGCACCCCGGGCACGAGCGGAACGGGCGATCGCAGCACCGCACCGAGGTGGTCGAACGACTCGACCGGCCACGGCACGGGACGCGGCGGCTTGCCCGCGAGCAGGTCGTACAGGGTCGCCGCCAACGCGTAGACGTCCGCGGCCGGCGTCGGCTGGGCCATGGCGAACGCCTCGGGCGGCGCGTAGCTGGGACTCAACGCGTCCCGCGTCACCGTGCTCGACCCCTCGGCGTCCAGCAGCGCCGCCAACCCGAAGTCGGCGAGCTTCACCGTGCCGTACCGGTCGAGCAGGATGTTGCCGGGCTTGATGTCGCGGTGCAGCACGCCCTCCGCGTGCGCCGCCGCCAAGGCGTCCGCCAACTGCACGCCCACCTCCCGCACCCGCGCTGCGGACAGCGGACCCTCCCGCCGGACCAGGTCGGCCAGCGAACCGCCCGGGCACAGCTCCATCACCAGGTAGGGGATGCCCTCCGGGGTGACGTTGGCGTCGTGCACCGCGACGACGTGCGGGTGGCCGGACAACCTGGCGGCGGCGTGCGCCTCGCGCAGGAACCGCCGCCGGTCGCGTTCGGTGCGCAGCACCCGGTCGTCGACCTTCACCGCGACCTCGCGGTTCAGCTGGACCTGGCGGGCGCGGTGGACGGTGGCGAAACCACCCTGACCCAGCGGCGTGAGATCGGCCAGTCCCGGCAGCTGCACGCGGGGACTCTAACCGGTGGCCGTCGCGCCACCCGCCGCCTTCGCCGCCTTCTTGAACGCCCGGACCTCCACCAACGTCTCGGCGCTGGTCACGTCCGCGATCGAGCGCCGCGAGCCCTCCTCGCCGTACGCCCCGGCCGCCTCCCGCCACCCCTCCGGCGTCACCCCGAGCTGCTTGCCCAGCAGCGCCACGAAGATCCGGGCCTTCTGGTCACCGAACCCGGGCAGGGCCTTCACCCGGCGCAGCACCTCCCTGCCGTCCGGCTTGCCCGACTTCCAGATGTTCGCCGTCTTGCCGTTGTAGTGCTCGATCACGTGCAGCGCCAACGCGTGGACCCGGCGTGCCATCGAGCCGCCGTACCGGTGGATCGCGGGCGGTTGCACGCACAGCTCCACGAACTCGTCCACATCGGCTTCGGCGATCTTGGTGATGCTGAACCCGTCCATCCGGTCCGCGATCTTCCGGGGACCGGCGAAGGCGTGTTCCATCGGGAACTGCTGGTCCAGCAGCAGCCCCGTGAGCAGCGCGAAGGGATCTTCGCTGAGCAACTTGTCGGCGGCCGGGTCACCGGTCAGGCGCAGCTTCTTCGGCATGGGTGCCATCCTCGCACCACACCCCGCGACCTCACTTGTCGAACTCCGGGATCAGCTCGCCGACCAGGCGCAGGCTCTGCATGACGTCCTCGTGCTTGAGGCTGCCGACCTGGTGGAACGCCATCAGGCGGTCGATGCCCAGGTCCGCGTAGACGCGCAGCTTCTTGCGGCACGTCTCCGGGCTGCCGACGATCAGCGAGTCCTGCTCGTTCAGCGCCTCGAAGATCTCCTCCGGCTCCACGTCGTCACCCTGCAAAACCCGGCCGATCACCACCTGGGCCCGGTTCGGCCCGGTGGACGCGGCCGCCTCCGCCCGCAGGAAGTCCCCGGTCAACCCACCGCCTGTGGGGTCGTTCAGCAGCTCTTCCTGACGTCGCACCGTCTCCACGAACGTGTCCGCGGCCTCGAAGAACGTCAGCGCCTTGACCGTGTACCACGCCGCCGCGATCACGGCGCCGTTGCGGATCGCCTGCTCGTCGGTCTCCGCGCAGTGCACGAACGTGAAGAACGCGACCTGGTCGTTGACCGACGCGCCGACCGGCGACGTGCACGCCCGCGCCGCCGCCCGGTACAGGTCCACCATCCGGCGCACCCGCTCGACGGACTCCCAGATCGTCGTCCCGAGCACCCCGACGCCCCGACGCCCGGCCTCCTCGAACGACGCCGGGCTGGCCGCCGCCTGCCACAGCGGCGGGTGGGGTCGTTGCAGCGGCTTGGGCACGATCGGCACGTCGTCGATCTCGAAGTCCTCGCTGGAGTGCGAGAAGCGCTCCGAGGTCCACATCCGCGGGATCATCTCGAACGCCTGCTGCGTCTGCCGCCGCACGTCCGCCGGGTCGATGCCGAACAGCCGCCACTCCGGCGTGGTGGACCTGGTCAGGCCGAACTCCAGCCGCCCACCGCTGAGGTGGTCCAGCATCGCGGCCCGTTCGGCTGCCCTGATCGGGTGGTTGAACCGCGCCGGCGCCAGCACCGCCGCGTGCCCCAGCCTCATCCTCGACGTCTGCTGCGAGATCGCGGCCAGCATCAGCTCCGGCGCGGACGACAGGCTGAACTCCTCGGCGCCGTGGTGCTCGACCTGCCACCAGCAGCCGTAACCGAGCTCGTCGGCCAGCCTGGCCTGCTCCAACGCCTCCGTGATGCGCGCGTGCTGGTGACCCTCCTGCCACGGGCGCGGGTCCTGGATCTCGTTGAAGACGTCGATCTTCATACCCGTCTCCTCCCGTGGGCTCGCCGAAACGTAGCCCGCGGACGCCCGCCGGGACATGCGCCATTCGGCTGACCGCCGACCGGTTGACCGGCCCGCGCTCAGGTCCGCACGATCGGCACGACCTGACCGATCAGCAGGCGCAACGCCTCCCGGTCCACCGTGGCCGGGTCCTCGGCCAGCCAGTCGCCGATCTCCTCGATGAACTGGGCGGGCGTCATCGGCGGCACGATGGCGTCCGCCGGTTCCTCGGTCGTGACCACGCCGTCCCGGCTCGGGTACACCAGCAGCGCGGTCCGGATGTCCAGCCACGGCAGCAGCTTCCGGTACACCGCCAGGCTGCGCGGCATCCGCATGCCACCGCCCCGGAACGGGTGGCCGTTGCGCCACACCGTGCCGTCGTCCTCGGCCTCGTAGTGCCCGGGCAGCCACGACTTCGACTCGATCAGCACCAGCTTCCGCCCGCACAGCACGGCGTGGTCGACGTCGGCGAACACCGAGCCCGGCCAGGCCAGGCCGTGGAAGATCCGCGCGCCCGGCAGCCGGGTCAGGTACCGGCTGAGCAGGTCCGCGGTGTGCTGCTCGCAGACCCGGTCGTCCGTGGTGCCGTGCACCACGCCGGTGTCGTGGTCCAGCGTGAACGCCCGGTCGGCCCGGATCGCCGCCAGGTACCGCCGCACCAACCGGAACGCGGCGGCCGCCGAGGCGGCCACCAGGACCAGCCAGACGCCCAGCGCCAACGGCGAGAAGTCGAGCACCACCACGGGCAGCAGCAGGAAGAACCACCCGCACATCGCAACCAGCGCGGGCGCGTGCCCAGGTCCGGCGGCGGGGACGTACCGCACCCGCTGCGCCACGTCGACCAGGTGCCACCACGCGAGGCCGCCGAGGTCCACCACGGGCTTCGGGGGTACGAAGTCGGGGTCTTCGCCGAAGTTGCGCAGTCGACCGGTCCGGCCGGAGCGCGGCGGGCGGGTCGGTGACGTGGGCCGTGCGCCCGGACGGGTGAACGACCACCCCCGGTCGTAGTCACGCCTCCGGGAGGGGTCACGCAGGGTGTCATATGCCTCTTGCAGCATGCGGAAGGTGCCGGAGGACCCGCCCGCGTCCGGGTGCATGACCTTGGCCAGGGAGCGGTAGGCGGACTTGATCTCCGCCTCGGACGCGTAGCGGCCGACCCCGAGGAGTTCGTAGTAGTCGACTCCGCGCACGAGGGCAGACCTTAGCGGCCCTGTCTCCGGGACCGTGGTCATGGTTAGTGTTGGGCAAGAGCCCGGTAGCGCAGTGGTTGTCGCGCCCTCCTGCTCGGAGGGAGGACGCCGGTTCGAATCCGGCCCGGCTCGGGACCATGTAGCGCAGTGGTTGACGCGCCCTCCCCCTGGGAGGGAGGACGCCGGTTCGAGTCCGGCCTGGTCCGCAGGGGTTCGAGGTCCGAGTTGCCGGTGCCGGTCGGCCGGCGCAGGCTTCGGCCATGGCGACTTGCGACGTTTGCGGCAACGACTACTGGATGAGCTTCGAGGTCCGGACGGCCGGCGACGGCGTGCACACGTTCGACAGTTTCGAGTGCGCGATCCAACGCCTGGCGCCGCGCTGCGAGCACTGCGACTGCCGCATCATCGGCCACGGCGTGGAGGTGCGGGGCAGGTTCTTCTGCTGCGCCCACTGCGCGCGCAGCGCGGAGAGCCTCGGCGCCCAGATCAAGGACACCGTCGGCGCCCACCCGGGCTGACCCGGCGGCCAGGTCGCTCCCGGACGCCTCAGCCGCAGTCCAGCACCAGCCGGCCGTTGACGAACGTCGGTTGCAGGTCGCCACGCGCGTCCACGCTCTTCGTGCCGTGCGGCAGCACCTCTTCGATCGCGCTGAACGCGAGGATGTCCGACACGCCGTAACGACCGCGCAGCGTGCGTTGGCCGGGGAACCGCAGCACCCGGCCCTCCCGCCGGTCGCGGTGGGCCAGCACGGCCCGCAGCGCGCCGCGGGTGAGCGCCTCCGGCCCGGCGAGCCGTTGCAATGAGCCGTTGTGCACGGCCACGCCGTAGCCGCGTTCGATCAGCGTCGACACCGTGTTCTCCGACGGCTGGTCGGTGAGCCGGAACGACATCGCGTGCCGTTCCTCCACCTCGTGCACGCACACGAGCTGCGCGTGGAACAGCAGCGTTTCGTACAGCGACACCGCGATGGCGTCCGCGGTCGCCCGGTCCTCATGACCGAGGTTCAGGCCGAGCCAGGTGGTCATCCGGCCGCCTCGACAACGTTGTCGTGCGTGGGGTGGGGCACGAAGTCCTCCTCGGCGCGGTCCGCGCGGGTCAGGATTTCGTGGAGGTTAGTCCGATCGGGTGATGATGCGGTAGCCGCCGAATGGCCGTTATCCAAAATTCAGATGGGTAGCAGGTCGAAAGTTTCGAAGAACGGGAGCGCGCCGGCCTGCTGGAGCGCGGCGGCGGACAGCCAGACGCTCAGGATCGTGATCAGCGGGCCGACGATCGCCATCTCGACCGTGCCGCCGGTCTTCATCCGCATGATCTTCGGCGGCGCGACCGGGAACCAGGTCTTGCCCATCAGCGGGATCGGCCACAGGATCGGGCAGCCCTGCTCGGTGATCGCGTCGCCGAGGTAGTGGGCCACGCACCCGATCCCGACCGCCACGCCGCACGCCGCCGCGCTGGCCGGCGTCTGCGCGGTCCAGGCCACGCAGGCGACCGTGATGGCGGCCGAGACGCCGGTGATGAGCAGGGCGTCCCTCTGCGGGCACCAGTCGTTCATGATCCCGCGCACGGCCAGGCCCGCGAACACGAACATCAGCGCCGGCAGCGCCCACTTCTGCGACTGCTGCACCACGGCCGTCGTGCCGACGGCGGCCGCCAGCGCGAACGCCAGCGTGTGGGTCAGGCCGCGGTGCCCGCCGTCGCGGTTGGAGTCCTTGCGGGTGCGGGTGGTGCGGTAGACGAACGAGCTCACCGTGTTGATCAGGGCCGACGCGCCCGCGCTGACCGGCCCGAACGTGCGGGAGATCGTCGACGACGGGTGGTCGAGGTCGGGCAGCAGGGCGGCGCCGGTGGCGAGCACCGCGCCGACCGCCCAGCTCTGCGGGGTGAGCTGGCCGATGGGGTGGCTCTCGGCCAGCGCGGTCACCGCCGCCCAGGCCAGCAGACCGCTCATGGCGTGGGTCGGACCCGTCGACAACGCTGCCCCCTTGATCACTCGTACGGGTGCGAGGTTAGCGGGGTGAACGCGCCCGGCGGTGGCAATCCGCGAACGCGTGTTCGAGTGTCGTCGCCGGTCGTCCCCGTGCGGCGGGCCGGCCGTGCGGCTGGTTGTATTGGCCCCGAGCACACCGGTGCCACCGGCGGCCGCGGCGTCCGCCCAGATGTGACGCCGTTCCCTTTTTCCGCCCGGGTGGACGCAAGCAGCCTGACATAGCAGTACGCTTGTCTTGCTTGCATTGTCGCGAGAGGAGCGCCCTGAGTATGGGCAAGATCAAGGTTCAGGGGACCGTCGTCGAACTCGACGGCGACGAGATGACCAGGATCATCTGGCAGTTCATCAAGGACAAGCTGATCCACCCGTACCTGGACGTCAACCTCGAGTACTACGACCTGGGCATCGAGTACCGGGACGCGACCGACGACCAGGTCACGATCGACGCCGCGCACGCCATCAAGAAGCACGGCGTCGGCGTCAAGTGCGCCACCATCACGCCGGACGAGGCGCGGGTCGAGGAGTTCGGCCTGAAGAAGATGTGGGTCTCGCCGAACGGCACGATCCGCAACATCCTCGGCGGCGTGGTGTTCCGCGAGCCGATCATCATCTCGAACATCCCGCGGCTGGTGCCGGGCTGGACGAAGCCGATCATCATCGGCCGTCACGCCCACGGCGACCAGTACAAGGCGACCAACTTCAAGGTCCCCGGCGCGGGCGAGCTGACCATCACGTTCACGCCCGAGGACGGCTCCGAGCCGATCAAGCACGTGGTGGCCAACTACGGGCCCGACGGCGGCGTGGCCATGGGCATGTACAACTTCAACAAGTCCATCGAGGACTTCGCGCGCGCCTCGTTCTCGTACGGGTTGCAGCGCAACTACCCGGTGTACATGTCGACCAAGAACACCATCCTCAAGGCGTACGACGGTGCGTTCAAGGACATCTTCCAGCAGGTGTTCGAGGACGAGTTCAAGGCGCAGTTCGACGCCGCGGGCCTGACCTACGAGCACCGCCTGATCGACGACATGGTGGCCGCCGCGATGAAGTGGGAGGGCGGCTACGTCTGGGCGTGCAAGAACTACGACGGTGACGTGCAGTCCGACACGGTCGCGCAGGGCTTCGGCTCGCTGGGCCTGATGACGTCGGTGCTGATGACGCCGGACGGCAAGACCGTCGAGGCCGAGGCCGCGCACGGCACGGTCACCCGGCACTACCGGCAGCACCAGGCGGGCAAGCCGACGTCCACCAACCCGATCGCGTCGATCTTCGCGTGGACCGGTGGCCTGAAGCACCGCGGCAAGCTGGACGGCACGCCGGAGGTGACCGGCTTCGCGGAGACGCTGGAGCAGGTCATCGTCGAGACCGTCGAGAGCGGCCGGATGACCAAGGACCTCGCCGTGCTCGTGGGCAAGGACCAGGAGTGGCTGACCACCGAGGACTTCCTCGGCACGCTGGACGAGAACCTGCAGAAGAAGATGGCCGGCTGACGCCTGCCCTCCGGCTCGCGCGATCAGGGGACTGCCTCCGGGCGGTCCCCTGATCCGTTCCCGCTGCCGTCTCCGTTCCGCTGCCGTTTCCGTGACGACGTCACCCGTCGGGGTTCCCGGTGGGGTGGAATGTGCCGCCGACCGGCCCGCGACCACTTCCGGCGCGCTATATCTGCACTTCAGCAGAGGTGTCAGGAGGCGTGATGCTCGGGATTCCGGTGCGCGGCATGGTCGTCGTCGGTGTGCTCGCGGCGGCCGGGTTGATGTACGTCGCCAACGAGGGCCGCAGGCTCGGGGTGGAGGAGGTCGTGGCCCGCGAGTGCAGGGTGACCGTGATCGCGGACGTCCTCAACGTGCGGTCCGGGCCCGCCGACACCCAGCCGATCGTGGCCACCATGCCGCGCGACGCGGTGGTGCGGGCCGAGGCGCGGGTCGAGAACGGGTTCCGGCTGCTCACCGACGGGCGTTGGGTGAAGGACGAGTTCGTGACACCGACGTCGGACAGCAGTTGCGCGTGATGTGATGGGTGCATGTTCTTCAAGTGGCGGGCGTTCCGCCGTGACGTGGTGACATGCGCGTGCGAGCCGGAGTGGCCGGGTCTGCGCGCGCGGGTGGACGGCGCCGACGTGGCCGGGGTGCCGTCGCCGGAGGGCAGCAGCCCGCTGGTGCTGATGCTGGGCCTGACCGCGTGCTGCACCGGGTGCGGCGCGGAGTACCCGTACGGCTGGGCGGTCGCCCCGCGCGGTTAGGCTGCCCCGGTGCTGACCGTCTCCACGATCAACGTCAACGGGCTGCGTGCCGCGGCGAGGAAGGGCTACCTCGACTGGCTGGCCGCGACGTCGGCGGACGTCGTGTGCCTGCAGGAGGTGCGGGCCGAGCCGGGGCAGTTGTCGGACGAGGTGCGTTCGCCCGAGGGTTGGCACGTGGCGCACGCGTACTCGGAGGTCAAGGGGCGCAACGGCGTTGCCGTGCTGACCCGGGCCGTGCCGGAGGCCGTGCGGATCGGGTTCGGGGTGGCCGAGTTCGAGCACTCGGGGCGGTACGTCGAGGTCGAGCTGGCCGACGTGGTCGTGGCGTCGCTGTACCTGCCCAGCGGTGACGTCGGCACGCCGAGGCAGGACGAGAAGGACCGGTTCATGGCCGCGTTCCTGCCGTACCTGGTGGAACTGCGCGACAAGGCCGCCGCCGACGGGCGTGAGGTGCTGGTGTGCGGCGACTGGAACATCGCGCACCGGGCCGAGGACCTCAAGGCGTGGAAGGCGAACCAGAAGTCGTCCGGGTTCCTGCCGGAGGAGCGGGCGTGGCTGGACCGGGTGTTCGGTGAGGCGCGGTACGTCGACGTGGTGCGTTCCCTGCACCCCGACGTGACGGGTCCGTACACCTGGTGGTCGTACCGGGGCAAGGCGTTCGACAACGACTCCGGCTGGCGGATCGACTACCAGGTCGCCACGGAGGGCCTGGCGGGCTCGGCGACCTCCGCCGTGGTCGAGCGCGCCGCCACGTACGCCGAACGCTGGTCCGACCACGCGCCCGTCACCGTGACCTTCGACTGGCCGAGGGCCTGAGGTCGGATGTCCGGGAAAGCGTGCCGGACACCGAGCACCAGCTGTACGCCGGCTGCCCCGCGCGCCCGACTCGGCGGATGAAAGTGTTGTCCGGCAACGGAACCGATCAACCCGACGATCGACTTCGCTCGTTCGGCCGCACTTCACGTCGAGTTCGTGACCCGCTCCCCGGTTCGTGAGAACTTTTCACCTAACCGAGACACGGGAGCGTTCGATGGGGATCAGCCGGCGGCGTTTCTTCCAGGCGGCAGGTGCGGCGGGCACGGTGCTGGTGTGGGGTGGGCCCGCTTGGGCGGCGACCACCGGAACCACCCTCGACGTCGCGGCCACGGCGGTCGGCACCGCGGGGTACCGGCGGCTCCAGGCCGGTCCGGGGTGGCCGCTGGTGGTGCGGTCGGACCTGGCGCCGCCCGGCGCCGGACGGGCCGACCGGCGCACGCCGCTGGCCTGCTTCGTCCAGTTCACCGACATGCACGCGGTCGACGCGCAGAGCCCGGCCCGCTTCGAGTACACCCACCCGCTGCTGGGCGCCGGCGCCTTCCGCGCCCACGAAACGCTGGCCCAGCACACGTCCACCGCCCTGGTGAACAAGGTCAACGCCATCCGCACCGGCCCGTTCACCAACCGCCCGATCGACTTCATGATGACCACGGGCGACAACACCGACAACCACGAGCTGGTGGAGCTGGACTGGTTCCTCACCACCCTCAACGGCGGCCGCATCACCGCCAACACCGGCGACCCGGCCCGGTACGAGGGCGTGCAGGACTCCGGCGCCAAGACCTACTGGAACCCCCACTCCACCCTCCTCGACGACTACAAGGCCAAGGGCTTCCCGCGGATCCCCGGCCTGCTCGACGCCGCGATCCGCCCGTTCGACAGCCCCGGCCTGCGCATCCCCTGGTACTGCACCTTCGGCAACCACGACGACAGCGTGGTCGGCACGCTCCCCGACGGCATCCCGCCCGTCGACGCCCTCTACACCTCGAACCGCAAGGTCATGGGCTTCTCGGACGCGCAGGTGCGCCGGCTCGTCACCGCCATGACCGACCCGACCCACGTGCTGGACGCGGCGGCCGTGCTCGCCGAGGGCGGGCTGGTCCGCACGGTCACCCCGGACGCCCGGCGCAGGCCGTTCACCACGGCCGAGTTCGTCCAGGCCCACCTCGACCCGCGCCACACCGGCCCCGGGCCGCACGGCCACGGCTTCACCCCCGGCAACGCCGACGGCGTCGACGTCTTCTACACCTTCCCCATCGCGCCCGGCGTCACCGGCATCAGCCTCGACACCACGACCACCGGTGGTTTCTCCGACGGCTCGATCGGCCTGCACCAGTACCTCTGGCTGGAACGGACCCTCAAGCGCAACAGCTCCCGCTACTACGACGTGCTCGGCCTGCGGCACCGCCAGGACGTCACCGACGAGCTGTTCATCCTCTTCAGCCACCACACCAGCTGGACCATGGGCAACCTCCTGCCCGACCGCCGCCGCCCGCTCGACCCGCGGCTGGACGGCAGCGCGCTCGTCAACCTCCTCGGCCGGTTCCCGAACGTCGTGGCCTGGGTCAACGGCCACACCCACGAGAACCGGATCGTCCCGCACGGCACGGGCGACCGGGCGTTCTGGGAGATCAACACCGCCGCGCACGTCGACCACCCGCAGCACGCCCGCGTCATCGAGCTCGCCGACAACGGCGACGGCACGCTGTCGCTGTTCACCACCCTGGTCGAGGGCGACGCGCCCTACCAGGCCGACTACGACGACTTCTCCCCGCGCGGCCTGGCCTCGCTGGCCCGGGAGTTCGCGTTCAACGACCCGCACGCCAACCCGAACGCGGTCGGCGCGGCCACCGACCGCAACACCGAGCTCCTGATCGCCGGGAGGACTCCGATCCGGTGAACTCCCGGCAGGACGCCGTGAGCGGGCCGTGCCGCCGATCACTCCGCGCGTGGCCGGGGATTTGCGGCACCTAAGGTCGATGCCGTGGCCGTCGACATCTCGATCACCCAACCGGAACCGACGCCGACCCCGTCGGCGATGCGACGCGCGTTGCGCCGTGCCGCCGACGGCGCGGTGCTCGACGTCACCGAGGCCGCCGTGCTGCTGCACGCCCGCGGTGACGACCTGGACGCGCTGCTGGCCGCCGCCGGCCGGGTGCGCGACGCCCACCTGTTGGCGGAGGGCCGGCCGGGTGTCGTCACCTACAGCCGCAACGCGTTCATCCCGCTGACCCGGCTGTGCCGCGACCGCTGCCACTACTGCACGTTCGCGACCGTGCCGCACAAGCTGCCCGCCGCGTTCCTGGAGCGCGACGAGGTGCTCGACATCGCCCGCCGGGCCGCCGCCCAGGGCTGCAAGGAAGCCCTCTTCACGCTGGGCGACCGGCCCGAACAGCGGTGGCCGCAGGCCAGGGAGTGGCTGGAGGCGCGCGGGTACTCGTCCACCCTCGACTACGTGCGGGCCGGCGCGATCGCCGTGCTGGAGGAGACCGGCCTGCTGCCGCACCTCAACCCCGGCGTGCTGAGCTGGGAGGAGTTGCAGCGGCTGCGGCCGGTCGCGGCCAGCATGGGGATGATGTTGGAGACCACGGCCGAGCGGCTGTGGTCGGAGCCGGGCGGGCCGCACTACGGCAGCCCGGACAAGGAGCCCGCGGTCCGGCTGCGGGTGCTCACCGACGCGGGCCGGGTGAACGTGCCGTTCACCACCGGCATCCTGATCGGCATC
The DNA here is from genome assembly GCF_054781895.1 of Saccharothrix stipae. Lineage (NCBI taxonomy): Bacteria > Bacillati > Actinomycetota > Actinomycetes > Pseudonocardiales > Pseudonocardiaceae > Saccharothrix > Saccharothrix stipae. Next base: position 85,144 of record NZ_BAAGTN010000008.1, read on the forward strand.
GGCGAGACGGTCACCGAGCGCGCCGAGTCGCTGCTGGCCATGCGCGGCGTCGCCCGCCAGTACGGGCACGTCCAGGAAGTGATCATCCAGAACTTCCGGGCCAAGCCGGACACCGCGATGCGCGGGATGCCCGACGCCGACCTGCACGAGCTGGCCGCCACGATCGCGGTGGCGCGGCTGGTCATGCCCTCGTCCACGAGCGTGCAGGCGCCGCCGAACCTGGTCGGCGGCGAGTTCGGGCTGATGCTGCGCGCGGGCATCGACGACTGGGGCGGCGTGTCGCCGGTGACGCCCGACCACGTCAACCCGGAACGGCCGTGGCCGCAGGTGGACGCGCTCGCCGGGCACACCCGGGAAGCGGGCTTCGACCTGTGTGAACGCCTCGCCGTCTACCCCCGGTACGTGACCGCGCCCGCCGGCCAGTGGATCGACACCCGGCTGACCGCGCACGTGTCCGCGTTGGCGCGCGAGGACGGGCTGGCCGAACCGGCCGCCCCGGTCGTCGGCCGCGAGTGGCAGGAGCCCGACGGCGGGCTGGACACCTACGGCCGGGCCGACCTGAACACCGCTGTCGACACCGAGGGCCGCACGGGGGACCGGCGTGGCGACTTCGACAGCGTCTACGGCGACTGGGCGTCGCTGAACGTCCCCCGGGCCACCGGTCGGCCGTCCGTCGAACGGCTGCCCGAGGACACCGCGCGCGCCCTCAAGCTGGCCGCCGAGAGCCCCGGGAAGCTGCTGGACGACACCGACGCCGCCATGGCGCTGCTCACCGCCGACGGCGCGGCGCTGGAGACCATGACCCGGCTGGCCGACGAGCTGCGCGCCGAGGTCGTCGGCGACGACGTCACCTACGTGGTCAACCGCAACATCAACTTCTCCAACGTCTGCTACGTCGGCTGCCGGTTCTGCGCGTTCGCCCAGCGCGAGCGCGACGCCGACGCGTTCCGGCTGTCCGTGGTCGAGGTGGCCGACCGCGCCCAGGAAGCTTGGGACGCGGGCGCCACCGAGGTCTGCATGCAGGGCGGCATCGACCCGAAGCTGCCGGTCACCTACTACGCCGACGTCGTGCGCGCGATCAAGGCGAGGGTGCCGGGCATGCACGTGCACGCGTTCAGCCCGATGGAGGTCGTCAGCGCGGCGGCCAAGGCGGGCGTGAGCGTGCGCGAGTGGCTGACCGAGCTGCGCGACGCGGGCCTGGACACCATCCCCGGCACCGCCGCCGAGATCCTGGACGACGACGTGCGGTGGGTGCTGACCAAGGGCAAGCTGCCCGCCGCGACCTGGCTCGACGTGGTCGCCACCGCGCACGAGGTGGGCCTGCGCTCCTCGTCCACGATGATGTACGGCCACGTCGACCACCCCGGGCACTGGCTCGGGCACTTCCGGGCGCTGGCGGCGCTCCAGGACCGCACCGGCGGCCTCACCGAGTTCGTCGGCCTGCCGTTCGTGCACCGCAACGCCCCGATCTACCTGGCGGGCGTGGCCCGGCCCGGACCCACGCGGCGCGACAACCGGGCCGTGCACGCGTTCGCCCGGCTCGCCCTGCACGGCCGCGTGGACAACATCCAGTGCTCGTGGGTCAAGCTTGGTGACGAGGGCACCGCCGAAGTGCTCCGCGGCGGCGCCAACGACCTGGGCGGGACGCTCATGGAGGAGACCATCAGCCGGATGGCGGGCTCCGAGCACGGCTCCGCGCGCACCGCCGGGCAGCTGCACGCCACGGCGGCGTTGGCCGGTCGCCCGGCCCGGCAGCGCACTACGACGTATGGCCGAGTCGACGTGGTCGGGTAGCCCCCTGCGGACGGGGGTGGGCGCGGCTGTGGTTAGTCTGCCGCCGGCCGCGTTTACCGGAACCGAACATGCCAGCCCCTCAGCTTCGGTAGGTTCTCGGCCGTCCGTCAACAAGGATCACTCCTCCGTGGAGTGGCACGGTGTTGGTCAGGAGGCTGGGCAGTGCGCGGTCGCTTTGCGGTCCTGGGTCTGGTCCTGGGCGCGGCGTCATCCCTGGTCGTCGAAGGTGTCGCGGTCGCGGCCGACGGCGCGGTGGCGGCTCCCGTCTCCCTCGAGGCACCGGTCGGCATCGCCGCGGTGGCGTTCGGCGTGATCGGCCTGGTGGCCGGCCTGGTCCGCCACCGCAGGGGCGCGGTGGTGCGCGCGGCGGTCGACGAGCCCGTCGCACCCCTGGCGACCGTCGGTGACGGCGCGGCCGAGGTGCGGCCCGCCACCACCGGGGTCTGATCGGCCTGGGAGAATCACTCCCGTGGTCGTCGAGAACCCCCGTGAGAACGCCCCTGGCGAGCCCGAGCAGGCGGAGCAGGCAGCCCCGGCTCCGGTGAGCCGTCCCCGCGTGCTGTCCGGCATCCAACCGACCGCGGGCTCGTTCCACCTCGGCAACTACCTCGGGGCGCTGCGCCAGTGGGTGGCGTTGCAGGAGACGCACGACGCGTTCTACTGCGTCGTCGACCTGCACGCGATCACCGTCGAGCAGGACCCCAAGGTGCTGCGGCAGAACACCCGCGTGTCGGCCGCGCAGCTGCTCGCGCTGGGCATCGACCCCGACCGCTCGTCGCTGTTCGTGCAGTCGCACGTGCCCGAGCACGCCCAGCTCGCCTGGGTCATGCAGTGCCTGACCGGGTTCGGTGAGGCCAGCCGGATGACCCAGTTCAAGGACAAGTCCGCGCGGCAGGCCGACGGCGGAGCCGGCAATCAGACGACCGGGGGGGTCGGCGTCGGCCTGTTCACCTACCCGATCCTGCAAGCGGCGGACATCCTGCTGTACCAGGCGCACCACGTGCCGGTCGGCGAGGACCAGCGGCAGCACCTGGAGCTGACCCGCGACCTGGCGCAGCGGTTCAACACCCGGTACGGCAAGACGTTCCGGCTGCCCGAGCCCTACATCGTCAAGGACACCGCCAAGATCTACGACCTCCAGGACCCGACGTCGAAGATGTCGAAGTCCGTGCCGGCGGGCGTGGTCGAGCTGCTGGACGACCCGAAGCGGTCGGCCAAGAAGATCCGTTCGGCGGTCACCGACACCGGGCGCGAGATCGTGTACGACCCGGAGCGCAAGGCGGGGGTGAGCAACCTGCTGGTGATCTACTCCGCGTTGACCGGGCGGTCGGTCGAGTCGCTGGTCGCCGACTACGACGGCAAGGGCTACGGCGACCTGAAGAAGGACCTCGGCGAGGTGTTCACCGAGTTCGTCACGCCGGTGCGCGCGCGGGTGGCCGAGTACCTGGACGACACCGCCGAGCTGGACAAGGTGCTGGCGCGCGGCGCGGAACGGGCGCGTTCGGTCGCGGCGAAGACGCTGGCCAGGGCCTACGACCGGATCGGCTTCCTGCCGACTGGCGAGTGATCACCCCACCGGTTAGCTTTTCCGGGTGGCGGACAACGCTGGGACCGAGTCGAAGCTCGACCGGATGCGCCGGCAACGGCCGTGGCTCGACCACCTGTTCCGCGCCGCCGCGCGCTACACCGAGAGCTACGGTGCGCACTACGCCGCCGCGGTGACGTACTTCAGCGTGCTGTCGCTCGTGCCGATGCTGATGATCGGCTTCGCGGTCGCCGGTTTCGTGCTGGCCTCCGAGCCGGCCCTGATCGAGGAGCTCCAGGCGAGCATCGCCGAGGCCGTGCCCGGCTCGCTCGGCGACACCATCAACAAGGTCGTGCAACAGGCCATCGACTCCAAGGGCACGGTCGGCGTGCTCGGCCTGCTCACGGCCGCCTACTCCGGCCTGGGCTGGATGAGCAACCTGCGTGACGCGTTGACCGCGCAGTGGGGCCACGCCAAGGAGGACCTGCCGTTCCTGAAGACGGCGTTGAAGGACCTGCTGGCGCTCGTCACGCTCGGCGCGGCGCTGGTGGTGTCGTTCGGCCTGACGGCGGCGGGCAGCGGGCTCGCCGAGCTGGTGCTGAGGTGGGTCGGCCTGGACGGCGTCGGGTGGGCCGAGGCGCTGCTGAAGGTCGGCACGATCGCGCTGGGCCTGGTGGCGAACTGGCTGGTGTTCCTGTGGGTGCTGGCCAAGCTGCCGCGCAAGCCGTTCAGCCTGCGCAGCGCCGCGAAGGGCGCGGCCGCGGCGGCGGTGGTGTTCGAGGTGCTGAAGCAGGGCGGGACGCTCTACCTGAGCACGGTCACGTCGTCGCCCGCGGGTGCGGCGTTCGGGCCGATCATCGGCGTGCTGTTCTTCGCGAACCTGGTGGCCCAGTCGCTGCTGTTCATCACGGCCTGGACGGCCACCGCGCGGGAGAACCTGCTGCGCGACCCGCCCGTGCCGCCGCCACCCGCGGTGATCCGGCCGGTGGTGGAGGTCAGGTCCGGCCCCAGCCCCCGCGCCGCCGCGGGGCTGGTCGGCGCGGGGCTGCTGCTGGGCGCGTTGTTCCGGCGGCGTTGAGGCCGTCGTCCCGGCGGTCGGTGCCTACGTGGCGGTCGGGGCCTACGTCCAGAAGACGGCGATGCCGACGTTCACCACGACCAGGCCGGCCAGGACGGGCGTGAGCCAGGCGGCGGGCTTCTTCTTCAGGTTGACCGCCACCAGTGCCGCGATCACGACCAGGACCAGGAGCTTCACCCCGATCTTGATGTCGTTGTAGTCCTGGTCGGTGAGCGGGGCCAGGCCCATCAGCGCCACGCCGGTCAGCAGCTGCAACGCGCTGCCGTGCAGCCAGCCCTTGTTCAGCGGGGCGTCGGCACCGGTCCGGCGCTGGACGAAGAACATCGCGATCAGCATGCCCATGCCGAGCAGGTGCAGGAACACCAGCAGTAGGCGCACGAACTCCACGGCGGAGCCTCCAGGTGTGGTGGGTTATTCGTTCTCGGTGCTTCCGACGGCGCGCGGGCCGCGTGCACCCGGCGTGCCGGTGACCGTGCCGAACGTGAGCGACGCGACATCGAGCGGCAGGTGCGCCGCCGCGGACGTGCCTCGGGAGAGCCTCACCGGAGCAGTATCGGACGTGGCGGGTGCAGGTCACTCATCCGGGGTGGCTAGCCTGGGCAGGTGCGTTCCTCCGCGTTCCGACGGCCCGTCGCCCTGGTCCTGGCTGCTTGCGCGCTGATGGCCGGCGCGTCGTTCGTGGCCGCACCGGTCGCCGCGGCCCAGCCGGCCTGCGAGAACAAGGTGTCCCCGCCCCCGGCGGTCGACACGTCCGAACAGGTCGCGCCCGGTGAGAAGCCTCCACCCCCGATCGAGGTACCGGAAAGCCCGATCGGGGGACAGCGCCTCGGTGAGTGCGGCCTCGTGCTGCCGCCGAACGCGCCGGTGCCGCCCGACGGCATCACCGCCAAGACGTGGCTGCTGGCCGACATGGACTCCGGCGCCGTGCTGGCGGCGGTCGACCCGCACGGTCGGCAGCGGCCCGCGTCGGTGATCAAGGTGCTGCTCGCCATGGTGGTGGCCAAGGAGCTGCCGCCCAACGCCACGGTGGCGGCGACGCCGGAGGACCTCGCGCAGGAGTGCACCTGCGTCGGGCTGCGCAACGGCGCCGAGTACACCGTCGAGCAGCTGCTCCACGCGCTGGTGATGGCGTCGGGCAACGACGTGGCGCACGCGCTGGCCCGTCGGCTGGGCGGCGTGCCGTCGGCGATCCGGAAGATGAACGCGCTGGCGGCCGAGCTCGGCGCGTTGGACACGCGGGCCGTGACGCCGTCCGGGCTGGACGCGCCGGGCACCTCGACGTCGGCGTACGACGTGGCGTTGATCTACCGCGAGGCGATGAAGTACCCGGACTTCGTCAAGGCCGTGCGGACGCAGCGCATCGACTTCCCGGCGGCCAACGGCAACGGGACCGTGCCGATCGTCAACGACAACCGGCTGCTGACCACGTACAAGGGTGCGTTGGGCGGGAAGTCCGGGTTCACCGACGACGCGCAGCACACCTACGTCGGTGCGGCGGAGCGCGGCGGCAAGCGGCTCGTCGTGGTGCTGCTGCGGGGTCAGCAGCAGCCGACCAGGCTGACCGACCAGGCGGCGCGGCTGCTGGACTACGGGTTCGCCCTGGAGCCGGCCGCGTCCGGCAACCCCGTCGGCCGGTTGGTCGAGGGCGCGCCGCAGGCGAAGAAGAAGACCACCGAGCCCCGGCCGACGCCCACCAGCGCCGGTGTCGGCGAGGTGGCCAACTCCACGCCCGACGGCACCCAGCCCTCCGCCATGCAGACGGCGTTCGGCAACGTGGGCGGCCCGATCACCGCCGTGGCTGGCCTGGGCCTGGTGCTCGCCTTCGTCATGTACCTGCGCAGCCGCCGCGCCAAGGCCGCCCGCGCCGCCCGTGCGGCCGCCCAACAACGCTCCTGAGCGTTCAACTCGGCTGTCCCGAACGTAGGACACGCGCGTTCCGAACGTAGGACACGCGCGAGAGTCCTACGCCCAGACCGCGAGAGTCCTACGTTCGCGTACCCCGAGTTCAACGCTCACGACGAGCGGCCGGTGTCTGAGCGTTGAACTCGGGTGCGCTGAACGTAGGACTCTCGGGACCTGAACGTAGGACTCTCGCGTGGGGTTAGACGCGCTTGAAGAGGAGGGCGCGCTTGACTTCCTGGATGGCCTTGGTGACCTGGATGCCGCGGGGGCAGGCGTCGGTGCAGTTGAACGTGGTGCGGCAGCGCCACACGCCGTCGACGTCGTTGAGGATGTCCAGGCGCTCCTCGGCGCCCTCGTCCCGGCTGTCGAAGATGAACCGGTGCGCGTTCACGATCGCCGCCGGGCCGAAGTAGGAGCCCTCGGTCCAGTACACCGGGCACGACGTGGTGCACGCCGCGCACAGGATGCACTTGGTGGTGTCGTCGAACCGCTCGCGGTCGGCGATGGACTGCACCCGCTCACGCGTCGGCTCGTTGCCGTACGTGATGAGGTACGGCTTGACCGCCTTGAACGCCTCGAAGAACGGCTCCATGTCGACCAGCAGGTCCTTGTGGACCGGCAGCCCCTTGATGGGCTCGATGGTGATCGTGGTCGGCTTCCCGCCGGACGCCAGCAGGTCCTTCAACAGCACCTTGCACGCCAGCCGGTTCACGCCGTTGATGCGCATGGCGTCCGAGCCGCAGATGCCGTGCGCGCACGACCGGCGGAACGTCAGGGTCCCGTCGAGGTACCACTTCACGTAGTGCAGCAGGTTCAGCACGCGGTCCGACGGCAGGGCCGGGATCTCGAACGAGTCCCAGCGCGGTTCGTCGTCGAACTCCGGGTTGAACCGGCGCACCTTCACGGTGACGGTGATCGCGCCGTCCGGCACGGGGGGCTGGTTCCCGCGCGAGCCGGTGGACACTTCAGCGGTAGCGGTCATCAGTACTTGCGCTCCATCGGCTGGTACCGGGTGAACGTCACGGGCTTGTAGTCGAGCCGGATGTCGGCCGCCAAGCCGTCGCCCTGCTTGTAGTACATGCTGTGGCGCATGAAGTTCGTGTCGTCGCGGTTCGGGTAGTCCTCGCGCGCGTGACCGCCGCGGGACTCCTTGCGCGCCAGCGCGCCCACGACGAGGACCTCGGCCAGCTCCAGCAGGAAGCCCAGCTCGACGGCCTCCAGGAGGTCGGTGTTGAACCGCTTCCCCTTGTCCTGCACGGTGATCCGCTGGTACCGCTCCTTCAACGCCTGCACGTCGTGCAGCGCCGTCTTGAGCGTGTCCTCGGTGCGGTACACCGACGCGTTGGCGTCCATCGTGGCCTGGAGCTCGGTGCGGATGTCCGCCACGCGCTCCTCGCCGTGCTCGGACAGCACCAGCGCCACCTGCGCCTCGACGGCGGCGGCCGGGTTCGACGGCAGCTCGACGTGGTCGTGCGCCAACGCGTACTCGGCGGCGGCGATGCCCGCACGGCGGCCGAACACGTTGATGTCCAGCAACGAGTTCGTGCCGAGCCGGTTCGCGCCGTGCACGGACACGCACGCGCACTCACCGGCGGCGTAGAGGCCGGGCACGACGTTGTCGTTGTCCCGCAACACCTCGCCGTGCACGTTGGTCGGGATGCCACCCATCGCGTAGTGCGCGGTCGGGTAGACCGGCACCGGCTCCTTCACCGGGTCGACCGCCAGGTACGTGCGGGCGAACTCGGTGATGTCGGGCAGCTTGCTCTCCAGCACCTCGGCGCCCAGGTGCGTGCAGTCCAGCAGCACGTAGTCCTTGTTCGGACCGGCGCCGCGGCCTTCCAGCACCTCCAACGCCATCGACCGGGCCACGATGTCGCGCGGCGCCAGGTCCTTGATGGTCGGTGCGTAGCGCTCCATGAACCGCTCGCCGGAGCCGTTGCGCAGGATCGCGCCCTCACCGCGCGCGCCCTCGGTGAGCAGGATGCCCAGGCCCGCGAGACCGGTCGGGTGGAACTGGTAGAACTCCATGTCCTCCAGCGGCAGGCCCTTGCGGAACACGATGCCCATGCCGTCGCCGGTCAGCGTGTGCGCGTTGGACGTGGTCTTGAAGACCTTGCCGAAGCCGCCGGTGGCGAACACCACGGACTTGGCCTGGAACACGTGGATCTCGCCGGTCGCCAGCTCGTAGGCCACCGCGCCGGTGCACACCGGGCCGTCCTCGGTCTCGGTCATGCAGATGTCGAGCACGTAGAACTCGTTGAAGAACTCGATGCCGTGCTTGACGCAGTTCTGGTACAGCGTCTGGAGGATCATGTGGCCGGTGCGGTCGGCCGCGTAGCACGCCCGGCGCACGGCCGCCTCGCCGTGGTTGCGGGTGTGGCCGCCGAACCGCCGCTGGTCGATCTTGCCCTCGGGCGTGCGGTTGAACGGCAGGCCCATCTTCTCCAGGTCGAGGACCGCGTCGATGGCCTCCTTCGCCATGATCTCGGCGGCGTCCTGGTCGACCAGGTAGTCACCGCCCTTGATCGTGTCGAAGGTGTGCCACTCCCAGTTGTCCTCCTCCACGTTCGCCAGCGCGGCGCACATGCCGCCCTGCGCGGCGCCCGTGTGGGAACGCGTGGGGTAGAGCTTGGTGAGCACGGCCGTGCGGGCGCGCTGGCCGGACTCGATCGCCGCGCGCATCCCGGCGCCACCCGCGCCGATGATGACGACGTCGTACTTGTGGAACTGCATGGCTCTGTGCACTCCCCGCAGCGGGTCAGTCGGTGATGTTCGGGTCGAAGGTGAAGATCACGTACGTGCCGAGGGCGATGATCAGCACCATCGAGACGTAGAGCAGCACCTTGAGCCAGAACCGGGTCGCGTCCTTGCGGGCGTAGTCGTTGATCACGGTGCGCAGGCCGTTGCCGCCGTGGATCTGGGCCAGCCACAGCATCGCCAGGTCCCAGAACTGCCAGAACGGCGAGGCCCACCGGCCCGCGACGAAGCCGAAGTTGATGCGGTGCACGCCGCCGTCGAGGATGTTCATGATGAACAGGTGCCCGAGCACCAGCACCACGAGCGCGACACCCGAGATGCGCATGAACAGCCAGCTGTACAGCTCGAAGTTGCTGCGGCGGGCGGCGGGGCGGCGCGGTGCGCGCGGCTTGGCCAGGGTCAGCTCGCTCATGTTCAGTGACCCCCGCCGAACAGGTCCGCAACCATGCGGACCGTCATGTAGTAGGTGCCGGGGACCATCACCAGCACCCAGACGCCGAGCACCGCCCACAGCATCTGCTTCTGGTAGCGCGCGCCCTTCTCCCAGAAGTCGACGAGCATCACCCGGATGCCGTTGAGCGCGTGGTAGAGGACCGCGCCGACGAGGCCGACCTCGAACAGGTTGACGACCGGGTTCTTGTAGGTCTCGATGACCTTGTCGTACGCGTCCGGCGACACCCGCACCAACGCGGTGTCCAGGACGTGCGCGAACAGGAAGAAGAACGTCAACACACCGGTGATGCGGTGGGCGACCCAGGACCACATCCCCAGGTCGCCGCGGTAGAGCGTTCCGCCCCCTTTAGAGGTGCCCGCCCGCTCGGGTGCGGTGGTGCCGGCCATGCGCAACGGCCTCCAGCGTCAGTGGTGGACTGGTCTCCGGTACGTGCGTACTCGGACCTTGACCCTCGGATGCTAGACCCGCGTGCGCCACCCGACCCAACAGCCCGACCCGTCTGTGAGCGACGAGACACCGGGTGGCCACTGGATCGGTTCGGCTCACACTGCCAGGCGCTCCGCTGTGCGGCGTCGGTCCCTCGGACGGGTGACAGACACCGTCCACTGCGGACTCGCCGGGCGGGGTGTCACCGGTAGTAGACGACGTGCAGGTGGCTCGTGCCCTCGTCAGACGGCGTGAAGGGGGTCGTGGTGGTGCCGTCGGCCAGCTGGAGGCCGCCTTCCGTCCGGCGCGCGTTGACCAGGTGGCCCACGGACTCGCGACCGCGGCGGTCGTGGCGCCGGATCCAGATCACGGCGGCCGTGCCGACCGGGCGGGTGGCGAAGTCGGCCAGCACGTCACTCCACCGGGTGTGGGTGGTGGTGTCCGTCACGTCGCCCAGGCGGGCGAGGGTGGGTGCGAACCAGGCGGCGGGGCCGGGTGCCGGGGGTGCGGGCAGGTCCGCCTCACCCGCGTCCCAGCGGGACAGCCACTGCCAGGGGTCGGCGTTGGGCAGCGCGAAGGGGGTGCGGCTCGGGTCCTTCGGCACGACCAGGGCCGCGTCGAGCATCTGGTCCCGGTGGTGCCCCGAGGACTGGAAGGCGCGGGTCGTGCAGGCGAACAGCCAGCCGTTGGCCAGTTCGTCCTCCGGGGACGGGTCCACCAGGACCACCTCGTCGCCGTAGGCCCCCGCCAGGTGCTGCTCGGCCGCGCGGACGGCGGCGGCGAAGTCCAGTTCGGACACGACCGGCCGCGGCCGGTGGAAGCGGGCCAGCAGGAGGCTGCCGACGGTCGCCGTCTCCAGGTCGGCGAGGGTGCCCCGGATGGCGTCCAGCACGGCGACCTCGCCGTTGTCGTTGTGCGCGTAGAGCAGGTGGCCGGTCACCTCCACGCCCGCCAGCTCCCGCCGCACCCAGATGACGCCCCTGGTGTCCGGTCCGCCCGCCCGCACCGCCTCGACCACCTCGGGCCACGTCGCGCAGGTCGCGACCTCCGCCTCCGGGAAGTGCCCGGTGCGGAGCCGGTCCCACCAGCCCGGCCGTTCGTCGGTGGGGCGCCACGGCAGCGCGGAGGCCGGGGCGCGGTCGACGGCCGCGTCCAGGGCGATGACGCAGTTGCGCGCGTTGACGCGCCTGGTCCAGTCGGCTTCGACCGGCGCGCGCCAGCCCGCCGCGTCCTCGTTCAGGCCCAGGTCGTCGAACGGGCGGTCGTTGGGCAGCGGGTACGGGGCCTCGCCGGTCGTCGGCACGGCGATCGCGGCGGCCAGCAGCGGGTCCCGGCTCTCGCGGAACCGGCAGCCGAAGACCGCGACCCGCGGCGTCTCCAGCAGCGGGTGCCTGCTGGACTTCACCGTGCCGGCGTAGACCCGGTCGAGCCACTGGTCGGCAGTGTCTCGTGCTTGCGTCACGCGCACCTCATCGGTTCCGAAGGACTGCGGCTGTGGTTCGGTCGTCCGAGGACGCTACGGGACGGAGCCGGTCGTCGGCGCCGCGGTGACCGGCGGCGGGACCGGCTTCGGCAGGTCCGGCAGCGGGATGAACTGGATCTTGACCGCGTCGCGCTCCAGCCTGGCCGGGCGGTGGTTCTGCGAGTCGAAGAACGTGATGCCGCCGCCGTCGTTCCAGGCGTTGAACACGTGCCCGGTGCCGTCGGCGCGGGTGATGCCGATGCTGGCGTGCCTGCCCGGTTGCGCGGCCAGGTAGTCGACCACCTCGTGGTAGTTCGCGGCGGTCTGGAACGTCGACTTGAAGGTGCTCTCCAGGTACGTGCCCGGCGCCGGTGCGGGCAGCGGCGGGGCGGCGACCGGGCGGCCGTGCAGCGTCTCGTGGGTGGCGATCACGCAGTTCGTGCAGTTGACGTCGTGGCCGGGGGTGTTGTTCTCGAAGTTGGTCCGGTTCACGTTCGACAGGCCGGGGTAGGCCGTGTTCGCCCACGTGGCGGCGGCGCTGTCGTCGGCGAACGCGGCGAAGTGCTTCGTGCCCGCCGGCAGCCACTTGGCCAGCTCGGCCGCGTGCTCGGCGTCCTGCCTGGCGTTGAGCCGGTCCTCCTCGGCCTTGCGCTCGGCGGTCTGGCGGGCGTCGAGCGCCGCCTCGGCCTGCTTCTGCTCCAGCAGCTGCCTGGCCTTGAGGTCCTGCTCCGCCTTGAGGCGCTCGGCGTCCTGCTTGACCTTGAGCTGCTGCTCGGCCTGCTGCCGTTCGGCGAGCTGCCGCTGGTCGAGCTGGTGCTCGGCGGTCCGGCGGTCGCCGTCCTGCCTCAGGCGCAGCTCCTGCTCGACCCGCAGCCGCTCGGCGGCCTGCTCGTGGTCGAGCTGCTGCTCGACGTTGCGCTGGACGGCCGCCTGGTTGAGCCCGACCTGCTGCCGGACCTGGTTCGGGTCGAACGACCCCGGCGCGACGGCGAGCTGCTGCTGGATCTGCGCCTCCACCTGGTTGCGCTCCAGCTGCTGGTTCGCCAGGACCTGGGCGGCGACCTGCTGCCGGTGCGCCTGCTGGTTGGTCGCCAGCTCGGCGGAGACGCGGTCGTACTCGGCCTGGAGCCGGGCGGCGAGCGCGTTGCTCTCGGTGACGCGGTCCTGCTGCTGCTTGGCGAGCAGGTCCGCCTCGGCCTTGAGGCGTTCGGCGTCGAGCTTCGCGGCCACGGCGGCGCTCTCGGCGTTGTACTCGGCCTGCTGCTTCGCCTTGAGCGCCAGCGCCTCGGCCTGCTTCTCGGCTGCTTGACGGGCCGCGACGGCGTTGCTCTCGGCGGTCCGCTCGGACTGGTGGCGCGAGGCCAGGGCGGCGGCATCGGCGTCGCGCTTGGCGGTGGTGCTCGCTGTGCTCGACGTGCTCGGGGCCGACGTGCTGGTGCTCGGGGTGGGCGTGCCGCCGGCGGTGGGTGCGCCGAAGGTGCGCGTGGCGGTGGCCGCCGGTGCGCCGAAGGTCTGCACGACGGGCGGCGGCGCGGAGGTCGAGCCGGACCGGGAACCGGTGGTTCCGGGATCGGGCGGAGGAGTGCCGGCGGACGAGGTCTTGGTGGACGAGGTGCCGGCCGGCGAGGTGCTCGCGGGCGGGGTGTTGGCGGGCGGGGTGTTGAACGCGGCCAGCTGCCGGTCGGCCCCGGTCTTGCCGTGCCACCAGTTCGCCTGCCCGACGTCGGCCGCGTCCTGCTTGCGCGCCAGGTCGGTCTGGGCGGCGGTGATCCGCGTCTCCAGGTCGGCGCGCTCCCGCACGGCCCGCTGGTGGTCGCGCTCGGCCGTCTGCCTGGCCTGGTGGGCGTTGTCGCGGCCCTCGGTCGCGTCCTGGACGGCCTGCACCAGGCCCGGCCGCACCGGGTCGGGCGCAACGTTCGGGTCGGGCGCGGCGTCCGGGTCGGCGTTCGGCTGGGTGCTCGGTGGGTTGGCCCGGTCGTGCCGGGCCAGGGCCGCCTCGGCGTCCCGCAACGCGGTGTCCGCCGTCCGCGCCTCCCGCGACCGGGTGTCCAGGACGGTCTGGCGGTTGGTGACCTCCGCGTCCGCGGCGGTGCGCTGGGCGAGCAGGTCCTGCGCCTGGTGGCGCGCGGCCTCCACGGCGGCCTCGGCGGTGCGCCACGTCTTCGCCGCGTCCCGCACGCCGTCCTGCGCGGTCGCCAGCTCCGGCGGGACGGTGCGGCCCAACGCCGCCTCCACGTCCGCCAGCGGCATCCGCAGGTCGACGGAGTCGGGCACGGTCAGGTCGTAGACACCGACCTTGCCGCCGCCGAGGTCGGCGACGAACCGGTACTGCACGGTGAACCCCACCAGGCCCGTGCGCCCGGACGGCTTCAGGTTCTGCTGCGTGCCGCTGATCGGGCCGCCCGAGTCGGCGGTCGAATCGTCGCTGGTGTGCTTGAACTCCGGCACGGCGAACGCGGAGTTGGCCGAGTTGACCAGGTCCGGGTTGCCCTGCGGGTCGTCCGCCTTCTTGTTCACGCCGCCCGTCGGCGCGACGACGACGTCCCCGCTCTGGGTGTGCTTCGCCTCGGACGTGGTGGTGTGCGTGGTGGAGGTCGGGTTCTCCAGCTTGACGCCGTCGGTGAGCGAGTCGAGCCGGGGGTCGACCAGCTTCGCGTACACCTTCAGGTTGGCGTGCTGCGCCCGGCCCAGCGTCGCCTCGTGCAGGCCCGGCACCTCCAGCGGGCCCTTCGCCATGCCGGGCAGCATCGACTGGAGCGTCTCGGAGCTCAGCGTGGACAGCAGCGAGTTGAGCGAGCCGGTGCCCTTGCCGGTGATGCCCTTGCCCGCGCCCGCGCGTTCCAGCGCCGCGATGGCCGCCATCCGCACGTCCTGGACGCCGCGCATCCCCTCGACCGACGTGCCGCCGGGCACGTCGTGGCCGCCCTGCCGCCAGGCGTCGATGTTGGCCTGCGACGCCTCGGCCGGCGGTCGGCTGGTCGCCTCCGCCCCGTACGGGCGGCGGTCGTCCGGCACGTCCGGCGAGTCCACGTGGACGTTGTCGGCGTGCAGCCGGACGGTGATCGGCGCCTCGTCGGCCTTGACCCGGCCGATCTCCTGGTCGCCCTTGTGCACCACCAGCTCGAACTCGACCGGCACCTCGTAGCGCACGGCCGGGCCGGTGGCGGTGTGCTTGTGGCCGAACAGCTCGGTCGTGGTGTCGGTGGTGGTCTTGCTCTGCGCGAAGTTGAGGCTCGCGCCGACCGCGCCGCCGACGGCGGGCGACTGGCCGTTGCGCACGTCCGGCAGGTGCTGACCGCCCGCCCTGGCGTTGATGCCCCAGGACGAGCCCTTGGCCACGGCGTCGGAGTTCCTGTTCGAGCCGGCCAGGATGTGCTCGACGTCGCGGCCGTCGTTGACCGCCTCCAGGAACTTCGGTTGCCCGACCTTGGCCTTCAGCGTGACCTGGTAGGTGTCCTTGCCGATCACCGTGCCGGGCTTGTGCAGCAGCAGCGGCACGCCGCCGTCCACCGCGGAGTCGATCAGGCCCTTGACGCTCGCCGGCGACGTCAGGTCGACCAGCCGCTGGAGGTTGCGCATCGAGTCGTCCAGCACCGAGTCGGGGATGAGCCGGCCCTTGGTGTTCTGGTTGACCACCGTGGCGAGCTGCGCGACCACGGGGGACAGGTCCGGCACGTCGTCCACCAGGCTGAGGCCCAGCCCGCCGGGTTCGCCGGGGTTGAGCCGCTTGGGCGGCCGCATCCGGCCGTGGTCCGGCGAGTTGTGCGGCGGCACGTCGTCCAGCAGGCCCATGTCCCGGGCGACCTGCTCGCTGACCCGCACGAACACCCCGCCCGGCAGGGTGACCGTCCCGCCGTTGGCGCGCGGCGTGCCCTTGTAGATCGCGTTGCCGGACCGGCTCTCGCCGACGATGGAGAAGTCCGCGTCCATCTGCACCAGCACGGTCCGCTCACCGGACGGGCGGACCAGCTTTCGGTCGACGTTGCCACCGACCTCGCGGGCCGTCGTCTCCGTCTTCGACCACGGCGTCCACTTCGCGCCCGCGGTGACCGTCGCGCCGCCCTGGGGCGTCGCGTCGTTCGGCTTGCCGCCGAGCCCGACGCCCGCCGAGCCCTCCACCGACTGGCCGTGCGCGACGCTGTCGCCCGCCTTGAAGCCGCCGGTCGTCCACGTCTCGACCGGTGTGGTGTCCGAGATGGACACCAGCTTCGGCTTGCCCAGCTTGACGGTCACGCCGATCGCGCCCGTGCGGTCGGTGACGCGGCGGTCGAACCGCAGGCTGTCCTCGACCATGCCCGTCTCGGCCATCCGGCGCAGGTTCGCCTTGAGGTTCTCCGGGCTGAACATCCGGTCGATCTGGTTGCGCGCCTGCGTGCCGGGCACGGTCAGCGACCCGTCCGCGCCCGCCGAGGTGTTCAGCAGCTCGATCGCCCTGCCCCGCAACGCCTCCGCGTTCGCCACGGCCTCGACGTGCAGCCACTCGTGGCGGGGCGGGCGGGCCGTGCCCGGCTTGAGCAGGGTGGAGATCGTGGTGTTCGGCGGCAGGTCGCCGGCCACCGGCTTGCCGGGCTTGAAGTCGGCCGACGGGGTCTTGAGCGCGGAGCCGTCCGGCACCCAGAGCTGCACCTTGCCGCCGATCTGCGGCAGGATCTTCGGGTTGTCGCGGGCGGTCGGGTCCAGCTGGTTGTTCAGGTCGACCGTCCGGACGACCGTCTTCTCCTTCGGCACCTGGAGGAACGGCGAGCCCGGCGTGACCCGCTTGACCCACGACTGGCTGCGGCTGAACGTGGTGATCTCGATGTCGAACTCGACGTCGTGCGCGAACACCTGCGCCTTGGTGTCACCGACGTTGAGCGCCACGTCGTTCACCACCGGACCGGCGGCGGTCTTGTTCGCGGTGGTGCTGCTGTACTTCACGGCCGCGGTGCCGGTGGGGGCCAGCGCCGCGGTGCCCGGCTTGACGTTCGCGCCGCCACGACCCTCGACGCCCGCGCTCCAGCCCTTCGTCGTGGTGGTCGCGCTGTCCAGCTTCGGCGCGGAGGAGGACAGGCCGCGCACCTGGCGGGCGTCCGCCTCGCCGAGGTGCTTCGCCCCGCTCAGCCTGGCCTTGACCGTGACGTTGACGAAGTCGTTGGTGGCGAAGCCCTGCCGCTTGAGCTGCACCTGCACACCGGGACCGAGCAGGCTGTCCATCTTCGCCCTCAGGGCGGTCGGCGAGAGCTCCGCGTCGAGCTTGCGCTGGTTGTTCAGCATCTCCACCACGTCGGCGAAGTTCTTGCCGTCCGCGCGCGGGTCGGTGCCGCGGTTCCACTCGGGCAGGAAGCCGTCGAAGTCGGGCAGGCCCCGGAGGGCGTTCTCGACCTGCGCCTGCACCTGGCTCGCCGTGGCGAACTCGCCGACGCGGATGTTGCCCGCCGCGAGGCCCTCGGCCAGGTAGGGCGGTTCGAACCGGGTGTCCTGCGTGCCCGGCTTGGTGATCCCGGTCTGGGTGCCCGCAGGCACGGGCAGGCCGTGCGCGCCCGCCTCCGGCAGCCCGAGCCGCACGTGGGCGGTCGCCGGGACGGTCACCGTGTCGCCGTTGGGCGTGCGCACCTCGACCTCGACGGTCACCTTGTACAGGCCGGTCTGCCCGCCGACCTGCATGCCGGCGCGGTTGACCGAGGTGACGCCCGCCGAGGAGCTCTCGGAGGTCTTGGCGGACGCCGAACCCGTGATGCCCGCCGTGCCGATGGGCACGCCCGGCGTGCCGACCCCGCCGCCGACGGCCGCGTTCACCTCGACGCCGGAACTGGTGGTGGCGGTGACGCCGGTGTTGGTGGTCGCCGTGTCGTGCATCCGGAACTGCGTGCCGCCGTGCGTGCCGACGAGCTCGGCGTCCACCAGCTTCGCCTTCATCTGCACGGCCGAGCCGTACGCCGAGTGCGGGCTGGTCAGGTTCGGCGAGGTGACCCAGCCGTTCAGCATCACGTGCAGGTTGTCGCGGATGTTCGTGGCGCTGAGGAAGTCCCGGAGCACCGTGCGGCCGTCCGCGCCGGGCTTCGTGACCGACGGGTGCAAGTTCGCGGCCACGTCCCTGAACGCCTGGTCCGCGTCGATGCCCGTGACCGCCTCGGGCACGAGGTGCTCGACCTTCGCGCCCCAGGCGGCGTCCGCGGGCCGCACCGTGCCCAGGGTGTTGTCGGTGTTGGCCAGGTTGCGCAGGTCGTCCGGGATCTGGAGGGCGACCGCGGTCCCGTTGGCCTGGACGTCCGTGGTGCCGACGACGGCGCCTTGCGCGTCGGTCAGCGTGACCCGGTACGTGACCGGCACGTCGTGCTTGGTCGAGCTGTCGCCGCCCCGGACCTCGCGGTCGTCCAGCGCGGAGGTCGTGGCGGTGTTGCCGGTGACGGGGGTGGAGAGGGTGGTCTTCACGCCGACCGTGCCGTACGCGCCCATGCCCTGGCTCGCGGTGGCGTTGAGGGAGACGTCGTTGCCGGTGGTCAGGCCCGTGGTCGTGGTGCTGGTCGCGCCGCTGTCCACCCGGCTGTCGACCTTGGCGGGTGACGCCGTGCCAGGGCCGGTCGCGGGGCCGAGGACCGCCGTGACGTTGGCGTCGTAGAAGTTCTTGCCGACCTGGACCTGGAAGCTGCGGCCGTTGCCGAGGAAGGACTCGAAGTTGTCGCCCAGCGCGTTGCCGATGCGGTCGAGGCCCTGCGGCGCCACGCCGTTCACGGTGGGCAGGAGGCCGTTCACCGCGGTCACGACCTGGTCCGCGCCGCGCACGTCGTTGACCGCGATCGAGCCGAGCGCCTGGCTGTTCTGGAAGAACGACGGCAGTGGCACGCCCGGCAGCACCGGGCCGGTCGGTGGGACGTTCGCCGGCGGGGTCGGCGGCTGCGCGGGCGGGGTGGGTGGCTGCGCCGGCGGGGTGGGTGGCTGCGCGGGCGGGATGCCGCGGCTCGACGGGGCGGGCGTGGTGGTCGGGGGTGCGCTGCGGGTGCCGGGGTCGTAATTCGGGTTGAGGATCTTCGGGCCGAACGTGCTCGGTGGCGGCGGTGTCAGCGACAGGTGCGGTTGCACGACCGGCTCGGCGGACACGATGAACTCCGGCTTGACGCCGCCGGGGAAGACGATCTCGTTCTCACCGGGCTTGGCGGTCTTGTCACCGAGGGTGGCGTTGACGTCGACACCCGCGCCGGCGGGCGTGGCGATCTCGTAGCGCCACATGCCCGGACGGCCCCACTTGCCGCCGATCCAGACGTTCTTCGTGCTGCCGACGAACATCGTTTCTTTGTTGGCGGACTGGTAGGTGGACAGGTCGCCGTCGGTCCGCCCGCCGGTGCGGGGCTTCATCCCCTGGACGAACGGGCCGTTCGGGTCGATGTTCCCGTCCTCCGTGACCGGCGGGCGGGTGTCGAACCGGTAGAGCGGGTCGGGACTGGTGTTCCAGACCGGTGTGGGCCGGATCGTCTCCGGGGTGACGTGCGGGTCGGCGGCGTAGGGCTTGACGTTGGGGTGCTCGGTCGCCGGCGGCGGTGTCGGTTCGACGATCTGCCACCGCCGCACCGGCGCCCCCGGGGGCCGGACCCCGCCCGGAGGTGGCGGCGGCGGGGGAACCGCACCGCTGGGGAGGGGCGGCGGTGGTGGCGCGTTGGTGTTGCCGAAGCCGGGCGCGGGCGGGATGCCGGTGCCCGGCAGGGGAGGAGGAGGCGGCGGTGGCGGGACCGGCCCGCCGGCTGGCTGCGCCGTGGTGTTGGGGAGCGGTGGAGGTGGTGGGGGCGGTGGCGGGACTGGGCCACCGGCTGGCTGGGCCGTTGTGTTGGGGAGTGGGGGCGGCGGTGGAGGCGGTGGTGGGACCGGGCCGCTGGCCGGCGGCACCGATCGTGTGGTCGGTGGGGTGGTGCCGTTCGTCGGCGTGGTGTTGGCCGGTGAGGGCTGGGTGTTCGGCTGAGGTGCCGGGGGCGCGGGTGAGGTGGTGCCGACCGGACTCGGCGACTGCGGGGCGCTGACGGTCGGTTTCGGCGCGGGAGGCGGCGTCGAGGGGGAGGCGGCCGGGGCCTTGGTGATGTTGCCGTCACCGACGGGTGGCTTGGGGGACTCGAACACACCCTTGTCCGACCCGCCGGTGAACCTGCCCGGACGATCCGTCGACGGGCTCGCGACAGGCGCGCCTGCGGCGGGAGGTGCCGCCATCGGAGGCGCGGCCGGTGCGTTCACCGGGGGCGCGGGGATGGCGGCCGGCTTTGGACCGGCCGAGGGTGGAGCGGTGCTGGTACCCGGCCCGTTGTTGGTCGGGCTGCTGGTGATCGGGCCGCCGGTGGTCGGGCTGCTGCTGATGGGGCCGACGGGAGCGGGGCCGCTGGGGTTCGGGGCGCTGGGGTTCGGGATGCTGATGGTCGGCTTCGGGGCCAGCGGTGGTGTCGAGGGCGAGCTGGCCGGGGCTTTGGTGATGTTGCCGTCGCCGGTGGGTGGTTTGGGTGCGTCGAAGACGCTCTTGCCTGGTCCGCCGGTGAACTTGCTGGAGCGGTCGGACCCACCGGCGCCGGGCGTACCGCCGGGGGCCATCGGTGCGCCGGCCATCGGGGGTGCCGCCGGAGCGCTCGCCGACGGTGTGGCGCTCGGTGGCGACTTCGGGCTCGTCGACGGGGCCGTTGCGGCGGCCGGTGCGCCGGTGGTGGGTGCGCCGGTCGTCGGTGCGGTGATCGGTGGCGGCGTGGTCGTGGAGGGAGCGCCGATCGTCGGCTTCGGGGCCGGCGGTGGCGTGGACGGCGAGCCGCCCGGGGCCTTGGTGATGTTGCCGTCGCCGGTCGGTGGTTTGGGTGCGTCGAAGACGCTCTTGCCTGGTCCGCCGGTGAACTTGCTGGAGCGGTCGGACCCACCGGCGCCGGGCGCGCCGCCGGGGGCCATCGGTGCGCCGGCCATCGGAGGCGGTGTCGCGGTCGGTGTGCCGGACAGCCCACCGCCGATGCCTCGGGCCGCGGTGCTCCCGCCGGGGGTGGTGGCACCCGCACCCGCACCGGTCACCGGGCCGGCTCCCGGCGTCGGACCGCCCTTGCCCGCCGGCCCGCCACCCGGCGCACCACCCGGCGAGCCGGGGACACCGCCGACGGGGCCGACCGAAGGCCCGCCCGGCGACTTGGACCCGCCCGGCGCGGTGGGACCGGTGGCGCCGGGAACACCGGCGACCGGCCCGACCGCAGGCCCGCCCGGTGACCTCGACCCACCCGTCCCGTGAGGACCGGTGGCGCCGGGGACCGCGGTGATCGGCGTGACCGAAGGCCCGCCGGGTGCCTTGGACCCGCCCGGCACGGTGGGGCCGGTGGCACCGGGCACATTCTGCACCGGGCTGACCGAAGGCCCGCCCGTGGTCTTGGTTCCGGCGGAGCCGTTGGGACCCGTGGCACCCGGCACGTTGGTGACCGGCGCGACGGCGGGTCCGCCCGGTCCCTTGGGTCCGCCGGGTCCGTTGGGCCCGGTCCCGCCGGGCACGTTGGTGATCGGTGTGACAGCTGGTCCGCCCGGTCCCTTGGGTCCGCCGGGTCCGTTCGGCCCGGACGCGCCGGGTACGTTGGTGATCGGTGTGACGGCGGTTCCGCCCGGCCCCTTGGGCCCGCCGGATCCGCTCGGCCCGGACGCGCCGGGCACGTTGGTGATCGGTGCGACGGCAGGTCCGCCCGGCCCCTTGCTCCCGAGCGGCCCGGTGCCGGGGGAGCCCGGTGGTCGTTGGGCGTTCGAGTTCGGGTCGATCTTGGTGAACTGGTCCTTGCTGAACTGGTCGTTCTGCACGTGCGTCTGGAAGGTCGCCTTCAACCCCGACTGCACGTTGCCCATCGCGGTGGAGGCCTTGTTCGCCTGGTTGACCGAGGCGTCGTTCGAGTTGTTCAACGCGGGCACCGCGACGAGCCCGATCGGACCGAGCGCGTTCGGCGCGAGCTTCAACCCCTGCAAACCGCCGGAGATCGTCGCCAGCCGCTCCTGCAGGCTGCCGGCCCTGCTCTGGAGGTTCTGCATGGACGACTCGTTCATGCCGAACCCGGAGTTGCCGGACGGCCCGCCGGCGGGCGGCGGCGGGCCCGGCGGCGGCGGTGACGACGTGCTGCCCGAGCTGTTCGGGTTCGGGTTGGCGTCGACGCCGCCACCGCGTGCCATAGCTGCTTCTCCGGGGTTTCGCTACCGCTGGACTTGACTGGTGGACGGCTCGCCGGACCCGGACGAGGACTGCGCGTACCGCGACTGGTAGTCGTCGTAGCTCGACTTCGCCGCCTCGCCCGCCGACTTCGCGTCGCCCACCGCCTGCTCGACGGTCCGGCCGGACTGCTCGGCCCGGCGCGAGGCCTCCTCGGCGGCCTTGATGTCGGCGTCGCTGCCCGACGCGAACGCCTTGGCGTTGGCCTCGGCCGCCGCCGCGTTGGCGGCCGCGTAGTCGGCGTTCGCCTGCGCGTACCTGGCGTTGGCCTCCTTCGCCGCGTCGTTCTTCGCCGACATGTCGTCCTCGGCGGCCGTGCGCCCCGGGTCGTCCTGGCCGGGGTTGTTGCGCTTGTACTCCTCGTACGCGGCCTCGGCGGCGTCGTCGGCGGGCTTCGCCGCGATCAGCGCGTCGTTGCTGGCCTTGGCCGCGTCGGCGACGTCCCGGCTCTCCTTCGCGGCGGTCTCGGCCGCCTTCGCGGCCTCCGAGCGCAGCGCGTCCGCCTCGCCCTTGGCCGACTCGTACCTCGCCATCGCGGCGTCGTACCCGGCCTGGTCACCGCGCACGGCGGCGGCGTTGGCCTCGTTGATGGCCGAGCTGACCTTCTCGTTCGCGGCGGCGGCCTGCCGCGAGGAGGCGTTCAGCGCCTCGTTGGCCGCCTTGGCCTCCTCGGCGGCCTTGGCCTCCGCCTCCTTGGCCTGCTCGTACTTCCTGGCGGCCTCCTCGGCCTTGGTGTTGGCGTCGGTGACCTTGTCGTCCTGCACGTCCTTGGCCAGCGCCTTGTCGATCTCGCGGTCGACGCCCTTCTGCGCCTTCCACGACTCGTAGCCGACCTCGGCCACGTCGGCGATGTTCTCGAACCGGTTCCAGCCCTTGCCGACGTTCTCGGTGATCTCGTCGAGGTTCTTGATCCGGCCCATCTGGCGGCCCAGCGCCGCGACGACCTTGGCGATCCGGGACGCGATGTTCACGCCCAGCGCCACCGCCTTGCCGACCGCGACGCCGATGAACGCGACGATCGACGCGCCGAAGGTGAAGAACGCGGCGGCGGCCGCGGCGATCGCGCCCGCCAGCAGCGACCCGAGCAGCTGGGCGATCAGGTCGCGCACGATGTCGCGCAGCACGGACACCAGCACGCCGCAGATCGCGACGATCTTGGCCTTCTGCTCGACCGCGTTGGCCAGCGAGTCCAGCTCCTGGCCCATCGACTCCATGTTCTTGCGGAACGCGTCGGAGGACGCGCCGGTCCACCCCTCGGCCGTGGCCAGCTCGCGCCGGTGGTCCTCGGCCAGCACCCGCAGCTCGGCGGCCTGCTTCTTGGTCGCCTCGACGTTGGCGTTGATCTCGTCCGGGTCGCCCATCAGCTGGTCGAGCGGTTCCTTGAGGAACGACACGTGCTCGATCAACCAGCCGATCCCCGCACCGAGGATCGTGCCGAACGGGTCGACCGCCAGCATGGCCATGGACGACGCCGTGCCGATCGCGGCGAACGTGATGTCCAGCGCCTTCTCGGTCTCGGTCTCCGCGTCCTTGCCGATCGTGGTGATCATCTCGTCCCAGGCCGAGATGAACAGGGAGCCCTTGAACTTGTTCTGCTCGGTGATCTCCATGCCGGGCGGCGCGGCGATCGGGGTGTCGGGGGCGGTCATCGGGTCAGGATCTCCTCGTCACCAGGGCTGGTTCTCGTCGTCCTCGTCGTCGCCCGGACGCGGGGGGCGCGCCGGCGACGACGGCATCTGCGGCTGCCTGCTCGGCGGGGGCGAGAACGGGGCCGCGGACGGGGCACCGAACGGCGGCGAGTGCGGAGGCGTGAGCGGGGCCGGCGGCACGGGCGGTCGCACGGGCTCGGGCTCCGGCGCGGCGTACTCGGCGTAGTCGGCGCCACCGTCCCCGACCTCGTCGTCCGGCATGGCGTCGCTGACCATCCGCATCGCCTCGGTGCCCTCGCCCAGCGGCTCGAACGCGGCCATCACCTGCTGCGCGGCCTGCTTCTGCGCGATTTTGGCCGTCTGCATGATCAGCGCGGTGAGGCGGGCCGAGCCGAGCTCGGTCGCCCGGTGGCCGAGCTGGATGTTCAGCAGGCCGCCGTTCGGGCCGACGGTGATGGTCACCGCGCCGTCCGGGCTGGACGCGGTGGCCTGCGAGTTCTCGAAGTTCTCCTGGAGGTCGGCCGACTTGCGCTGGAGATCGGCCAGCTTCGCCTCGAAGTTGTCCAGCCACTGCTGGGGGTCCAAGGTCAACCTCCTAGGGGGGATATCCGTGCAGGTTGGAGTGCACCGGACCCCACCAACGCCGCCCCAACGCCGCACCAACGGGTTAACCCCTGCGGGCCCCCGAACCAGATCGGCTCACGTTTCCCGATCGGCCACTTCACCCGATGCGCGCATTGACAGTGGGTAACCGGCTACGACGCGGGGAAATCGGCGGATCACTACGAGTGGCGGAGTCGCCTGATCGCACCAACGATTAGGTCACGTGCGGACCGGTCCGTGCGTGGGCGTCATTACTACGGGGTACGGTTCGCCACTCGGAAGCCCCGACGCCCGCTGTCGGGATGTGTCTGCTCCTAGCCGAGCAGGGAGGGAGACGAGCCGTGCGTCGTCGAATGCGTGGCCTCGCGGTGGCCGCGATCGCGCTGACCAGCGTTCTCACGATGGCCGCCTGTGCCAAGGACACCGGTGGGAACAACACCGGGTCCGGGTCGACCAACACCGCCGAGGGCTGCAAGCTGGCGGAGAAGCCGGCCGCCGCCTCGGCGACCTCCAGCGCCGCCGCGTCGAGCGAGAAGGTCGACGGCAGCGCGTTGAAGGTGGGCTTGGCCTACGACATCGGCGGTCGGGGCGACGCGTCGTTCAACGACTCCGCCGCGGCGGGCCTGGACAAGGCCAAGGCCGACCTCGGCATCGGCGAGGTCAAGGAGCTGACCGCGGCCCCGAACGAGCCCGAGGACGCCAAGCAGACCCGCCTGCGCCAGCTCGCGAGCGAGGGCTTCAACCCGATCATCGGTGTCGGCTTCGCCTACGCCGAGTCGCTGAAGGTCGTCGCGCCGGAGTTCCCGAACGTCAAGTTCGCCATCGTCGACGGTGCGGTCGAGGGCGCGGCCAACGTGACGCCGCTCGTCTTCGCCGAGGAGCAGGGCTCCTTCCTGGCGGGCGTCATCGCCGCCTACCAGTCGAAGAAGTGCCACATCGGCTTCGTCGGCGGCGTGGAGATCCCGCTGATCCAGAAGTTCGACGCGGGCTACGTCCAGGGCGCCAAGACCGCCGCGCCGGACATCAAGATCGAGTCGAAGTACCTGACCCCGGCGGGCGACTTCACCGGTTTCCAGGACCCGACCAAGGGCCAGGAGGCCGCGACCGGCCAGATCGAGGCCGGCGCCGACGTGCTCTACCACGCCGCGGGCGCCTCCGGCAAGGGCGTGTTCTCGGCCGCCAAGTCGGGCAACGCGCTCGCCATCGGCGTCGACTCCGACCAGTACAACCAGAAGACGGTCGAGGAGTCCAAGGACGTCATCGTGTCGTCGATGCTCAAGCGGGTCGACGTCGCGGTGTACGACTTCGTCAAGGCGGTCGCCAAGAACGACCTGGCGAGCCTGCCGAAGGTGTTCGACCTGTCCGTGGACGGCGTCGGCTACTCCACCTCCGGTGGGAAGATCAACGAGGAGCTCAAGGGCGTCCTGGAGGGCTACAAGGCCCAGATCATCTCCGGCAAGATCAAGGTCAAGTCGGCCCCGTAACCCCATCCGGCCTCCGGCGCACTGGGCCCTGCGAGCACCCTCGCGGGGCCTAGTGCGTGGTTAGCCCCGGCACAGCCGGAGATCACACGGAGCTTCCATGAGCGACACCACCCCTGCCGTCGTCCTGTCGGGCATCACCAAGCGCTTCCCCGGTGTCGTCGCCAACAGCGACGTCCACCTGAGCGTGCAGGTCGGCGAGGTGCACGCGTTGTGCGGCGAGAACGGCGCGGGCAAGTCCACCCTGATGAAGATCCTGTACGGGATGCAGCAGCCCGACGAGGGCACCATCGAGGTGGCGGGCAGGCAGGTCCGGTTCCGCACGCCCGCCGACGCGATCAAGGCCGGCATCGGCATGGTGCACCAGCACTTCATGCTCGCCGACAACCTGACCGTGCAGGAGAACGTCGTGCTCGGCGCGGAGTCGCTGCACGGCATCGGCGCCAGGGCGCGCAAGCGCATCCTGGAGCTGGCCGACGCGACCGGCCTGGCCGTCGACCCCGGTGTGCTGGTCGAACGCCTCGGCGTGGCCGACCGGCAGCGGGTGGAGATCCTCAAGGTGCTCTACCGGGGCGCCAAGGTGATCATCCTGGACGAGCCGACCGCCGTGCTCGTGCCGCAGGAGGTGGACGAGCTGTTCACCACCCTGCGCGGCATGCAGGAGCAGGGCTTCACCTTCCTGTTCATCTCGCACAAGTTGGACGAGGTCCGCGCGATCGCCGACGCCGTCACGGTCATCCGCCGCGGCACCACGGTCGGCACCGCCGACCCGAAGGCGGTCAGCTCCCGCCAGCTGGCCGAGATGATGGTCGGCAGCGAGCTGCCCAGCCCGGAGACCCGCGAGTCCACCGTCACCGACCGCGTCGTGCTCCGGGTCGAGAACCTGGGCCTGGTCGCCGCGGAGGGCACCCGGCCGGTGCTCGACGACATCGACCTGGTCGTGCGCGCGGGCGAGATCGTCGGCATCGCGGGCGTCGAGGGCAACGGGCAGACCGAGCTGGTCGAGACCATCATGGGCATGCGCAGGGCGCACCACGGCCGCGTGCTGCTCGGCGACCGCGACCTGACCAGACTGGGCACGTTGGCGCGGCGCGAGGCGGGCATCGGCTACATCCCCGAGGACCGGCACCGGCAGGGCCTGCTGCTCACC
The DNA here is from genome assembly GCF_054781895.1 of Saccharothrix stipae. Lineage (NCBI taxonomy): Bacteria > Bacillati > Actinomycetota > Actinomycetes > Pseudonocardiales > Pseudonocardiaceae > Saccharothrix > Saccharothrix stipae. Next base: position 111,590 of record NZ_BAAGTN010000008.1, read on the forward strand.
CAGCCGCTGTGGGCCAACCGCATCCTGGGCTACCAGACCCGCGGCCCGGTCTCGAAGGGCCAGTGGCTGGACCTCGCGGGCGCCAAGAAGGACACCGAGCGCATCGTCGAGGACTTCGACGTGCGCACGCCGAGCATCGACGTGGCCGCGGTCGCGCTGTCGGGCGGCAACCAGCAGAAGCTGGTCGTCGGCCGTGAGCTGTCCGGCGACCCGGTGCTGCTCATCGCGTCGCACCCGACGCGCGGCGTGGACGTCGGCGCGCAGGCGTTGATCTGGGACGAGATCCGCAACGCCCGCGCCCGCGGCCTGGCCGTGCTGCTGATCTCGGCGGACCTGGACGAGCTGATCGGCCTGTCCGACACCATCCGGGTGATGCTGCGCGGCAGGCTGGTCGCGGACGCCGACCCGGCCACGGTCACCCCGGAAGACCTCGGCAGTGCGATGACCGGCGCGGGCGCCACGAGCGCCGCCGTCGCCGAGCACGCCCCTGGCGCCGAGAAGGCGTCGGAATCGGAAGGCGAGTAATGGGAATCTTGCGCGGCAAACTGCTGCCGCCCGTGCTGGCGATCCTGTTCTCCGCCCTGCTGTGCGGTGTCGCGCTGGTGGTGTCCGGCGCGAACCCGCTGCGGGCGTTCGGGGTGATGTTCGCGCAGGTCGGTGAGGGCACCACCGCGGTGGACATCATCAACAGCACCGGCACCTACTACATCGCGGCGCTGGCGGTGGCGATCGGGTTCCAGATGAACCTGTTCAACATCGGCGTCGAGGGCCAGTACCGGGTCGCGGCGGTCGTCGCGGCCGTGGTCGGCGGCTCGATCGCCCTGCCACCCGGCCTGCACGCGCTGGTGATCATCCTGACGGCCGCCGTCGCGGGCGCGCTGTGGGCGGCGATCCCGGCGATCCTCAAGGTGACCCGCGGCGTCAACGAGGTCATCTCCACGATCATGATGAACGGCCTGGCGCTCGGCCTGGCCGCGTACCTGATCGGCGCCGACGTGTTCGGCGAGCTGCGCGGCAACAACATCCGCACCCCGGAGATCCCGGAGAGCGGCTGGGTGCCCGGCATCCCGTTCGGCTCGTCCGGCACGGTGTTCGGCCTGGTGTTCCTGGCCGTGCTGCTGGGTGTGGGCTACTGGGTGATGATGAACCGCACCCGGTTCGGCTTCGAGCTGCGCGCCTCCGGCGAGTCGTCCACGGCCGCCGCCGCGGGTGGCGTGAACGCCAAGAAGATGGTGCTGGTCGCGATGCTGCTGTCCGGCGCGATCGCCGGTCTGGTGTCGATGCCCGAGATCCTGGGCCGCGACCACACCTACAACCTGAACTTCCCGGCCGGGATCGGCTTCTCCGGCATCGCGATCGCGCTGCTCGGGCGCAACCACCCGGGCGGCATCGCGTTCGCCGCGCTGCTGTGGGCGTTCCTGGACAAGTCCGGCCTGGCGCTGGACAACGTGCAGGTGCCCAGGGAGATCGTGACGATCATGCAGGGGGCGATCGTGCTGTCGGTCGTCGTCGCCTACGAGGTGGTCCGCCGGTTCGAACTGGCCGCGCAACAGCGGCAGGTCGGTCGGCAGCTCGGAACGGTGGATGCGGCATGAGCGAGCTTGCGAGCGAATCATTGGACACCGCGCACCGTGCTCTTGCGCCGACGAGCGTCAGCGAGGAGGCGGCATGAGCACCTCATTGATGAACCCCTCGGAGGCTCCCTCCACCGTTCCGCCGCCCCGCAAGGCGCGTCGGATCCCCGGTTGGGCCGTCGGCGCGCTGGGCGTGGCGGGTGCGGTCGTGCTGCTCTCGACCACGTCGTACCTGACCGGTGTGCCGCAGCTGACGTCGACCGGCACCATCCAGACCGCCGTGCGGCTGGCGTTGCCGATCCTGCTGGCCGCGCTGGGCGGGCTGTGGGCGGAACGCGCGGGCGTGGTGAACATCGGCCTCGAAGGCATGATGATCATGGGCACGTGGGGCGCGGCGTGGGCCGGGTACCAGTGGGGGCCGTGGGCGGCGTTGGTCGCCGCGGCCGTGTTCGGCGCGCTGGGCGGGTTGCTGCACGCCATCGCGACCGTGACGTTCGGGGTGAACCACATCGTCTCCGGTGTGGCGATCAACCTGCTCGGCGCGGGGCTGACCAAGTACCTGTCCACGTTGATCTTCTTCCCGCTGTCGAACAACCCGCGCGAGTCGCCCGCGGTGCCCAAGTTCGACACCTACTCGGCCTCCGGCCTGTCGGACTGGCTCGGTGAGCTGGAGGCGCAGCAGCGGGTCGGGCTGTCCGACGTCGCCGGGATCCTGCGCGGTCTGGTCACCGGGGTGTCGCCGTTGACCATGCTGGCCATCCTGCTGGTGGTCGGCAGCTACCTGGTGCTGTGGCGGACCCGGTTCGGGCTGCGGCTGCGGTCGTGCGGCGAGAACCCGGTGGCCGCGGAGTCGTTGGGCGTCAACGTCTACTGGTACAAGTACGTCGCGGTGATCGCGTCCGGCGCGCTGGCCGGCATCGGTGGCGCGGCGCTCGTGCTCAACCCCGGCCAGCCCGGGTACCTGGAGGGCCAGACCAACGGGCGCGGGTTCATCGGCCTGGCCGCGATGATCTTCGGCAACTGGCGGCCCGGCGGCCTGCTCGGCGGTGCGGCCCTGTTCGGGTACGCCGACGGGTTGCAGCTGCGGTCGGGCGGCAAGACGTTCCTGGCGCTGGTCTACGGCGCGGTGCTGCTGCTGGTCGTGATCGTGATCTGGCAGCTGGTGCGCCGGCGCTGGTTCGCCGCCGCGTTCGGGATCCTGGCCGCCGGCCTGCTGTACGCCGTGTACTACTCGGTGGACGAGGTGCCGAGCGAGCTGACCACCTACGCGCCGCACCTGGTGACGTTGATCGTGCTGGCGGTCGCGTCGCAGCGATTGCGGATGCCGGCGGCCGACGGGGTGGTGTACCGCCGTGGTTGACGTCGACTGGGACCTGTTGCGGGCGCGCGCCGTCGAGGCCGCGCAGTCCGCCTACTGCCCGTACTCCGGGCTGCGGGTGGGCGCGGCGGCGATCTGCGACGACGGTCGGATCGTGGTCGGCTGCAACGTGGAGAACGCCGCCTACGGCGTCGGTCTGTGCGCCGAGTGCACGTTGGCCGGCCAGTTCGTGCTCACCGGCGGCGGCAGGCTCGTCGCCCTGGCGTGCCGCAGCGGCGCCGGTGAGCTGCTGATGCCGTGCGGCCGGTGCCGTCAGGTGATCTACGAGCTGGGCGGCGCGCCGTGCCTGGTCGACACCCCGTCCGGGGTGCTGCCGATGAGCGAGGTGCTGCCCGACGCGTTCGGGCCGGAGGACCTGCCATGACCCACACCGCCGTGGACGTGATCCGGGCCAAGCGCGACGGCGCCCGGTTGACCGACGAGCAGATCGACTGGGTCGTGGACGCCTACACCCGCGGGGTGGTGGCCGACGAGCAGATGTCGGCCCTGGCCATGGCGATCTTCCTGAACGGCATGGACACCGCCGAGACCGCCCGGTGGACGCGGGCCATGGTCGACTCCGGCGAGCGGCTGGCGCTGGACGTCGGCCGGCCCACCGTGGACAAGCACTCCACCGGCGGCGTCGGCGACAAGATCACCCTGCCGCTGGCGCCACTGGTGGCCGCCTGCGGCGCGGCCGTGCCCCAGCTGTCCGGGCGCGGCCTCGGCCACACCGGGGGGACGCTGGACAAGCTGGAGTCCATCCCCGGCTGGCGTGCGCAGCTGTCCGTGGACGAGGTCGTCGCACAGCTGCGATCGGTGGGCGCGGTCGTCTGCGCCGCCACGTCCGGCCTCGCCCCGGCCGACAAGAAGCTGTACGCGCTGCGCGACGTGACCGGAACCGTCGAGGCGATCCCGCTGATCGCGTCGTCGATCATGTCCAAGAAGATCGCCGAGGGCGCCGAAGCACTGGTGCTGGACGTGAAGGTCGGCTCCGGGGCGTTCATGAAGTCCCTGGAGCAGGCCCGTGCGCTGGCGACGGCGCTGGTGTCGATCGGCGTCGACCACGGGCTGCGCGTGTCCGCCCTCCTGACCGACATGTCGGTGCCGTTGGGACGGGCCGTCGGCAACGCGGTCGAGGTCGCCGAGTCGGTCGAGGTCCTGCGCGGCGGCGGCCCGTCGGACGTCGTGGAACTGACCGTCGCCCTGGCCGAGGAAATGCTGTCCCGCGTGGGGATCTCCGCGTCACCACGCGACGTCCTGGCCTCCGGCGAGGCTTACGAGACGTGGGCGCGGATGATCCGGGCCCAGGGCGGCGACCCGGAAGCCCCGCTCCCGGTCGGCAGGCACAAGCACGTCGTCACGGCCCCTTCGGAGGGCTACCTGACCTCGCTGGACGCGTACGCGGTCGGTGTCGCCGCCTGGCGGCTGGGCGCCGGTCGGGCCCGCAAGGAGGATCCGGTGCAGGCGGGCGCGGGAATCCTGTGCCTGGCCAAGCCGGGTGACCGGGTGACCGAGGGCCAACCCCTGCTGGAGCTGCACACCGACACCCCGGACGCCGTTCCCGGTGCTCTGGAGTCGTTGGCGGGCGGCTACGAGATCGGCGACACCGCACCACCGGCGTCCCCCCTGGTCATCGACACGATCCGGGGCTGACCGACCCAGGACACCGAAAGGCCCGGTCCGCGGGAGGCGGGCCGGGCCTTTCGGTGTCCTGGGTCAGGCGCCCGTGATCAGGCGCCCTCGGCGGTCAGGTCGTCGTCGTCCACGTTGCGGTTGTCGCTCGGCTTCGGACCGTTCTTCCGGGTCCGCCGCTGCGGCCTGGGCAGCGCGGTGGGCGGCGGGGGCGGGGTGGGGGAGCCGCCGCCGAGGATCAGCTCGGCGAAGGTCGCCATGGCCTCGTCCAGCTGGCCGCCGATGCGCAGCTCCGACTCCTGGTTGCTCTTGCGCACCAGGCCGGCCAGCGAGTCGGCGTCGGGCCTGGTCGACAGCGTGCCCTCGACCTTGGCGATGCCCTGCTCCACCACGCCGGACAGCTCGCCCAGGCGCGCGGCGAAGTCGTCCTCGACCGAGTCGAGCCTGGTCGCCATGGTGTCGAGCCGGGACGTGACCTGCTCCAGGCGCTGCGCCAGCGCCTCCAGCCGGTCGGTCGAGTCGACCTGGTCGCGGGTCTCGTCCAACGCCGCGTGCAGCGCCTCGCGGGCCTCGTCCAACTTGCCCGTGAACGTGCTGCGGGTGTCGGCCAACGACGACGAGAGCGACTCGCGGGTCTCGGTGAGCGCCGAGTGCAGCCCGTCCCGCGTGCTGTTGAGGTTGTCGCGGGTCTCGTCCAACCGGCCGTGCAGGTTGTTGGTCGAGTCCGTCACCGACCGCTGCAACGCCTCGCGCGTGCCGTCCAGGTGCTCGTGCACGCCCTCGTCGACCTCGTCCAGACGACCGCGCAGCGCGGCCTCCAACGCCTCGATGCGCTCGCGCAGCGGCCCCGTCACCGCACCCGGCACCTGGTCGACCTTGCCGTCCTGCTTGTCCAGGTGGCCGTCGAGGTCGTCGATGCGCTTGTGGATGTGGGAGAGCTTGTCCTCCAGGCCGTCCATCCGCCCGGCGACGCCCTCGAACCGGCCCGCCACCCCGTCGAGCCGACCGTCGAGCTGCGCGAACGGCTTGGCCAGCTTGTCGACCAGGCCCTCGACGGCCCGTCCGATGCTCTGCACCGCGCTGTCCTGCGCCTCCAGCCTGGTGAGCGCCTCGTCCAGCCGCTCGGCCAGCACGCCGACCTCGGTCCGGTCGGGCAGCTCGGACAGGCGCTTGCGAACGGAACCCAGCGATTCGAGCGGGGACATCCGCGCGTGGATCTCGTCCAGTGCGTCGAAGATCTGCTGCTGTTCGCTCTCACGGATCTCCGCGGCGCGCGTGAGCATGTTGCGCATCCGATCGAAGGACATCGTGGAGTTGCTGTTCTCGTTCACGGCTCGGGTGCCTTCGTCCAGGGGAGGGGAGACCTCCGGGAGCCTAACCAGGTTGGGCCGGTGGGCAGTAGCGCCCCCCGACGGGGACAGCCTGGATCGACCTTGCATGTACTCCGTTGGAGTGACGATGGCCGACCCTACCCGAAAGTAACCGGCCGCGCCCCTGTGACTGCTCCGTGTGAGCATCCGCCGTGTGAGTGACTAAAGTCCTGGTGGCGGTAGCGGAAAGTTCTGCATCACGAGTGCACAACGGCGAATGCGACGCCCAACCGAGTGGTTCTGGACACAGTCGGTGACGCGGGGGTGATGATACCGCATCAAGATCATCGTGTGGCGGAACGACACGGCGTGTCACCGGTATACGGTGTCGCCCATGCCGACCCCGCTTACCCAGGAGGCCCTTCGCAGCGCGCCGAAGGTGCTGCTGCACGACCACCTCGACGGTGGCCTCCGCCCTCTGACGGTGATCGAACTCGCCCAGGACTGCGACTACCACGGCCTGCCCACCACCGACCCGGTCGTGCTGGGTGAGTGGTTCCGCAAGAACGCCGACTCCGGCTCGCTGGTCAGCTACCTCCAGGGCTTCACGCACACCTGCGGCGTCATGCAGACCGAGGCCGCGCTGGTCCGCGTCGCCTCCGAAGCCGTGCAGGACCTCGCCGCCGACGGTGTCGTCTACGCCGAGATCCGCTACGCGCCCGAGCTGTTCACCGATCGCGGTCTGAGCCTCGAGCAGGCCGTCGAGGCCGTGCAGGAGGGGATCAGCCAGGGCCGGGCCGCCGCCGGCTCCCCCATCAAGGTCAACACGCTGCTGTGCGCGATGCGCCAGAACGAAGGCTGGCTGCGCATCGCCGACCTGGTGGTCCGCTACCGGGACGCGGGCGTGGTCGGCTTCGACATCGCGGGCCCCGAGATCGGGTTCCCGCCCAGCAAGGAGCTGTCCGCGTTCGAGTACCTGCGGCAGCAGAACTGCCACTTCACCATCCACGCCGCCGAGGCCGAGGGCCCCGTGTCGGCCTGGGAGGCCGTGCAGTTCGCGGGGGCGGAGCGGCTGGGCCACGGCGTGCGGCTGATCGAGGACATCAACGGCGACGACGTCGGCCCACTGGCCGCGTACGTGCGGGACCGCCGCATCGCGCTGGAGATGTGCCCGACGTCGAACGTGCAGACCGGTGCGGTGGCGTCGCTGGCCGAGCACCCGATCAAGCGGATGGCCGAACTGGGCTTCCGGATCACCCTGAACACCGACAACCGGCTGATGAGCCAGGTGTCGATGAGCAGCGAGTTCGCCACCGTGGTCGAGCACTTCGGGTTCGGCTGGGAGGACCTGCGCCGGTTCACCGTCAACGCCGCCAAGGCCGCGTTCATCTCGCACGACGAGCGCCGCGCCCTGATCCAGGACGTGATCGAGCCCGCGTACGCCGCGCTGCGCGACTGACGCGTTCCGGACGAGAGCTCTCGAACCGAGAGCTCTCGGACCAGAGCATGAGGTCGCGGGCCCCACGGGGTTCGCGACCTCATGTTCCGCGGGCCACCACGGCATCACGTCGGCAAGGTCGTGAGCAGGTCGTGGGCGGTGGCGACGAGGTTGTGGCGGCGGGTGTACCGGCGGGTCGCCAGCGCGGCCAGCGCGGTGCGGGTGGCGGGCCGGTAGCCGAGGTAGGCGTGCTGGCCGAACGTGGCGCCGCCGTGGAAGAAGACGGGTCCGAGGTCGGTGTCCGCGCGGAACCACGCCAGGGCGCGTGCGGGCGCGCGACGGGGTCGGGGCGCGGTGTGGTCGGCCTGCACGGCGCGCAGCGCGGCGGCCAGCGGTGTGTCCTCGGGGTCGAGGTGGGCTTCGAGGTAGGTGAGCAGGTCGTGCGCGGTGGCGCGCACGGCGCCCGCGGCGGTGAAGCCGCCCAGGTCCAGCGGTGGGACGGGGGCGCCGCGCGCACGGTGGCCGACCGCGTCGGCGCCCGGTGGACCGGGACGCAGGCGGATGCCGTCCAGCCCGAGCGGGTGCAGGACGTGCCGGGCGAGCAGGTCCGGGTAGGGCGTGGCGGTGTGGTGCGCCAACGCGTGGCCGAGCAGGGCCACGCCGAAGTTGGAGTACCTCCAGCGCACACCAGGTGGCGTGCGGACGCGGTGCCGGTCGAACTCGCGCAGCAGCCGTTCACGCGGGTAGCCCGCGTAGACGTTGGTCCTCCACCGGGGCAGGCCCTGCCGGTAGAAGAACGGGTCGTGCGGCAGGGTCGGCAGCCCGGACGTGTGCGTGGCCAGGTGCAGCAGGGTGATCCCCGCCGGGCCCGGGGACCCTGGCAGGCAGGAGCGCGCCGGCGTGTCACGGTCCACGTCGCCGGCCGCGACGAGCTGGGCCAGCAGGAGCCCGGCGAACGTCTTCGACACCGACCCCAGTTCGTGGTGCAGGTCCGCCGCCCCCGGCACCGGATCGGTGCCCGCGGTGGTGATCGTGCGGCGGCCGTGGCACGACAGGGCGAACACGACACCGGGCGCGCGGACGCCGCGGGCGGCCTGGTGCAGCCGCCGGCCCACGTCGCTGCGGGTGCCCGTCACGGCGTACCGGGCAGCAGCGCCGTCAGCGCGCGAGAGGTGGCCAGGGTCGCCGCGAAGGCGGCCACCAGGGTCGAGTGGTGCACCTGGTCGAAGACCTCCCGCCGGTCGCCGGTGAGCGGGTCGTCGCCCGGCGGCACGGCGCCGTCCTCGGCCTGGGCGGCGGCCAGCCGGGCCCACCCGTCCTCGGGCAGGGCGGGCGCGGGGAGGCAGGCGTCCACCGCGAGCAGCCCGCCGAGCAGGTCCCAGTCGTGCTGGTGGGCGCACTCCTCCAGCCACGCGGGCAACCACCACCGCAGGTAGTCGACGGTCTCGGCGGGCAGTGCGTCGGGCCGCCCGCCCCAGGCGGTGAGGTGCAGGACGGTGTGGGAGGCGTCGTGGGCGGTGGAGCGCTCGACGGTCCACGGCGCGGGCGCGTGGCCCAGCCACGTCTCCCGTGCGGCGGCGCGGACGTCGGCGGCCGAGGCCAGGCCGAGCCGGTGCTCGGCCGCGACCACGCTCAACCGCCGCGCGGGCGGCAGGCTCACGGCCGTCCCGTCGACCAGCGGCCGGGTGGTCCGCAGGATGTCCTCGACCAGGAGGTTGCGGTAGCCGCTGTCGGAGAACGCGGCGTAGAGCTCCAGCGGGACCGGTGAGGACGGCTCCTCCTGCTGGAGCCGGTGCAGGCACGCGCCGCCGTCGAGCAGGTCGTGCCAGGCGAAGTCGAGCAACCGCCGGGCCACGGCGGACTGCCGGGTGCCGCCCGTGCCTTCGCGCAGGATCGCGCCGGCGGTCAGCGCGAGGTCTCCCACCGCTTTCACCCGCGTCACCGCGTGGTCCGGTCGGGGGCGGAAGCCCTCGCGGCGGCTGTGGACCCAGTCCAACGCCCGCACTCCGACCTGGTGCACCAGTCGCAGGTCCATCACCGGCTCCGCACCTCCGGCGGGGTCAGGCCGCGGCGCGGTGGACGCGGGCGCCGGCCAAGGTCGCGGCGAAGGCGGCGACCAGCGTGGCGTGGTGGCACACGGCGAACGCCTCCACCGGCGTCATGCCGGGCCTGACCCAGCTGCCGACGGCCGGGACCGAACCGTCCTCGTCCTGCGCGTCGGCGTAGCGCCGCCAGGTGTCCCGGCCCGCGGTGGGCCGGGGCAGCAGCGCGTCCACGGCCAGCAGTTCGCCGCTGAGGTCCCAGTGCCGTTCCTCCATCCACGTCTCCACCCAGGCCGGCAGCCACGCGGCCAGGTAGTCGGCCAGGTGCTCGGGCAGCCCTTCGGGCCGGGCGCCCCAGTCGGTCAGGTGGAACACGTCGTGGGTCAGGGCGTAGCCGGCGTGGACGTCCATCGCCCAGGGTTCGGGCAGCCCGCCCAGCCAGGTCCGTCCGACGAGCTCGGCGTGGTCCCGGACGTGCCCGATGCCCAGCTCGCCCAACGCCCGCCGCACGCCCAGCACGCGGGTGGGCACCTGTTCGGTGGCGGGCCACGCGCGGGTGCCGGTCAGGAACGACACGAGCTCCTCCAGCGGCGGGTGGCGCAGCCCCGCCCGGTGGAAGAACACGTAGATCTCCAGCGGGTAGGTGGCGGCGGGCTCGCCGCGCAGGAGGTCGTAGAGCAGCCGGCCGCGGTCGAGCTCGTCCCAGGCGAACCGGAGGCAGTCGGCCGCCAGCCGGTGCCGCGGCTCGCCGGGGGCGCTGAACCGCTGGAGGGCGACGGCGGTCTGGGCGAGTTCGGCCAGCGGTTTCACCGACGCGTCGACCGACACCGCCGGGTCGAGCACGTCGTGGGGCAGGCGGAACCAGTCGCGCCGCGACCAGGCCCACGCCAGCGCCCGCGACCCCATCCGGTCCACCAGGTCCCACCCCGGCATCAGGCGCTCGCCGCCCGGATCACCTGCGCGGCCAACACCTGCAACTCCACCCTGGCGTCACCCTCGGCCAGGTGGCCGACGAACGCCAACCCGGTGTCCAACCTGAGCGACTCGGGCACGTCGCCGAGCACCGCCAGCCACCGGCCCGCCCCCGCGGCCTGCAACCAGTCCCGGCGCCGCACCGCGCGGACGAACCCCCGGGCCACGTCCGGCACCCTCCGGGCGGCCTCCTCCGCCAACGCGGACCGCCAGCCCGGCACGGCCAACGCCGCCAGCCGGGCCAACCGGTGCGTCAGCACGGGCCAGGGCTCCGCGCGCACCCAGCCGGCATCGGGCGGCGCGGCTCGCGGCCCGTCCCGGTCCGCCGACCGCAGCGCGGCGCACAGTCCCCAGTGCGTCCACGCCGCGGTCACCGATGAACCGGCTTCGACCGGGAACGCCGCCACGGCGGCCCGGACCAGTGCCACGTCGCCCTCGGCCGGCTCACGACCGCGCAGGGTGTGCGGGGCCAGCGCGTCGGCGCCCAACACCCGCGTCGCGGCCACCGCCAGGGGGTCGTCGCCGATCGGGTGGTCCGGGGGTTCGTCCCGCAGCGCCGACACCACCGCCGCCGCGCGTTCCCGGACTACGTCGACCAGCAGAGCACCCACCCGGACGTGGTCATCAGGCACGCGCGTCGATCATCACGTCGGGCGGGCTCAGGAGCAGCAGCTTGAGCATGGCGCCCTGCCTGGCGTCGCGGAAGTCCGCCTCGTGCTCCGGCGCGTCCAGCAGCGCTTCGACCTCGGCGGTCAACCCCTCGGTCCGCACCGCCACAACCTCGGTGTCAACGGGAGCAGGCACGTCGATCATCTCCTCACCTCATCCGACAACCCGGTGCACCCAGTGCAACTCCGGCCTGCCGGCCAAGCAACATCGCCCCACCATCCAGCGATGCCGCACGAGGGAAACCCTCCCCGAACGAGGGACAAGGACCGCCTTGACCGGGGACGGCACAAAGCGGAGGTCGCGGGCCCCGACGGGTGCCCGCGACCTCCGCTCAGCACGGCTTGCCGATGCCTGGTGCGCCTTGCCTAGTGCACCTTGAGCCGGTCCTCGAACGCCGCCACGAGCGACCGCCACGCCACCTGCTCGTCGTCGAACGGCGCGCTGGGCGCGAGCCGCGTCGGGTCCGGCTTGAGCACGTACGACACCAGCCACCCCAGCCGCTCGGACTGGTTCAGCGCGACCTTCACGGTGTCGTCGTGGGCCCACTCGCCCGCGTCCTCCAGCAGTTCGACCACCAGGTCGAGCTGCGTGGGGTCCACCGCGTCCGGACCGTCGACGATGTCCTCGTCCAGGCCGGTGAGCACGTAGACGTTGTCCGGGTCGACCGCGACGTCCAGGTCGCCGCCGGTCGCCTTGGTGACCAGCTCGCCCCAGGTGGAGACCTCGGCCAGGTCGTTGTCGTCGGCCTCGACGATGAACCGGGCCAGCGCGCGCGGCGACGTGAACACGTCGATCTTGCCCTTGCGACCGAGGAAGACCGGGTGGTCGTCCAGGTAGCAGCGCAGCGTGTAGTACTCGCCCGCACCGCTGATGATCTTGATCGGGTCGATGCCGACCTCGCCCCAGAACCCGACCGGCTCCTCGTCCTCGTCCTCGTCCTCGTCGTCGGCGGCCTTGGAGACCGCCGCCGCGGCGTTGGCCTCCTCGAACTCGGCCAGCTGGTCCTGCGCGGCCTTGAGCGTGGGCTCGTCCACCTCGGGCGTGGTCACGACCTCGTCGATCGCGTCCAGCACCTCGTCCCACTTCTCGGCGACGACCTGCGAGATCTCGGCCCACAGCGCCTGGCCCTCGCGGCCGGTGAACGGCAGCGTGCCCTGCGGCAGCAGCGCGAAGCCCTCCGCCGAGTCCAGGATCTCGTGCACCTTCTCCAGCTCGCACACGTCCGCCAGCGACCGCACGATCGAGATGACGTCGGCCAGCTCGCCGATCACCCAGGTGTCGGGCTCCTCGGCGACCAGCTCCGGCACGCCGACCAGGTCGAACTGGTGGTTGTCGTCCGGCGACAGCTCACCGACCGACAGCGCGGGCACCACGTGCCACGCCGGGTGGTCGGTCAGGTCGTGCTCCTCGGCCTTGCGCACGAACGCCGCCAAGTGCGCGGCATCGGGGAACGCGTACAGGTCCTCCTCGTGGCCGAGGAAGGCTTCCCACTCCTCGCCCTCTTCCCGCCAGCGCGGGGCCCACAGGGTGACCACATCACCCTGGGTGAGCCCCAGCTCGATCGGGACGATGTCCTGTGCCATCCGACCTCCCGGTCACGCCATGCCCCTTTGCGATGCGGGGGCAAGAGTACGGGGTCGATCACGCGCTACTGCCGTTGACCACGGAAAGGGTCCGCGAAGTAGTCGTCGTCGTCCGTTTCCGGGGGCTCCGGACGGGTCGCGGGACGGGTCTGCCGCTGCCCCGCCCACGGTGGCGGGGTCGGTCCGGCGGTCCCCGGTCGTGGTGCGCCGGGCGGCGCGGCCGGCGGCGGGGTCTTCACCGGCGACGTGTTCACCTGCGACGTCCCGACCTGCGCGGTCTCGACCTGCGCGGTCTTCAGCGGTGGTGGGCCGGCGAACGCCTCCACCGCCATGGCGATGCCGTCGCCCAACGACTTGGCCAGCTCGTTGTAGCTCTTCTGCACGGCCGCGTCCGTCGCCAGCCGCGCCGTCTCCACCACCAGCCTGCCGACCGCGTCCGGTCCCTGCGCCAGCGCGTTCGGGTGCAGGTCGAGGGCCTTCAGCTCGCCCGTCGCGGTCGCGGTGGCGCGGGCCAGGCGGGAGGGGTGCTCGGCGCTGCCGGTGGTGCGGGCGAGCACCTCGGTCAGGTCCTCGGCCGCCGCGAGCCGTTGTTCCCGTGTCACCGCGGACCCCTCAGGTACGAGCCGTCGAAGTCGTCGTCGTCCGGACCGCGTTCGAAGCCGATCTCGGCCAACGCCCGCAGCGCCGCCGGGTCGGCCACGCGTTCCAGCGCCCGGTGCATCCGCGAGGCGGCGTCCCGGGAGGCCCGCGCGGACACGCGCAGGATCTCGTCCGCCAACGCCCGCGGTCCCGCGTTCAGCGCCGCCGGCGACAGCCGCACCTCCCGGGGCGGGCCGCCGGGCGCGGTGACGACCGTGACCGCGCCGTCCGGTGAGGACGCCCGGCCGAGCACCGGTCCGGTGCGGGCGACGTGCTCGGCCACCCGCCGCTCGGTGTCGGCGACCCGTTCGGCCGCCCGCTGCGTCTCGTCCACGTCCTCAGCCCGTCGGTCGGTAGAAGCCCATGAAGCCCATGCCGCTGTTGCTCGTGCGGATCGGGTTGACCTGCACCGGGTCTCCCGCCTCCACCATCTGCCCGTTGCCGATGACCATGGCCACGTGGCCGTCCCAGACCACCAGGTCGCCGGGCAGCAGCTGGCCCGGCGGCACGGACGCGCCCATGGCCTGCGACGACGCGGGGCGGGGGATGTCGAAGCCGGCGCCGCCGTAGGCCCACTGGGTCAGGCCGCTGCAGTCCGTGCCCTGCGGCGGGTTGGCGCCGCCCCACACGTACGGGGTGCCCAGGGCGGACAGGGCGTTGCGCACGGCGCGTGCGGCGGTCTCGTTGGGCGCTTCGGCGGAGCTGCCGTCGGGCAGGTTCACGCCGACGCCGGTACCGGGCTGCGGCGGGATGGCCACCGGCAGGCGCGGGCCGACGGCGCCGCCGCCTCCACCGCCTCCGCCACCGCCACCGCCACCGCTGCTCCCGCCTCCGCTGTTGCTGCTGTTGCCTCCACCCGACGTGGCGGACCCGCCGCTGTCGCCCGCGGCCGACGTCGACGTGGTGCCACCGCTCTCCACGCCCAACGGGTCGCCGAGCCCGGCGAAGTCCGGCTGCTGGAGGCCCTGCAACCGGGTGACCACGGCGGTCAGCTCGGCGCGGACCGCGTCCAGCTCCCGGGCGGTCCTGCCCTCGTACTCGCGGGCCTTCGCGGTCACCTCCGCGGCCACCGCGAGCACCGCGCCGATCCCGCCGAACACCCCGGCCGCGACCGCCGCCGCCAGCCGGGGCCACGCCCAGCCGGTGAACTCGTCGATCAGGCCCTGGATCGCGGTCTTGCCGGAGTTCACCGCGTCCACCGCCGCGGTGGCCGCCTCCTTGGTGGTCGTCGCGTTGCGCGCCAACGTGCCTACGCCACCTGAGAACGTGGCGACGCGGGACTGGAACGCGGTCGCCTTCTCGCCGTACCAGGCGCTCAACGCGGTGTTCGCCGCGCCCGTGTGCCTGCCGTCGATCTCGGTCAACGCCGAGGACGCTCGCCCGAACGCCTCCGCCGCGCTCGTCGCGCCGCCGGTGTCGCCCTCCAGCTTGGCCAGGTGGTCCTTCATGGGCTGGACCAGGCCAGCCAGGAAACCGCCGACGTCCACGTCAGACCTGGGCCGACCGGTCGAGGTCGGCGCCGGTGCGCGCCTCCTGCTCGACGTACGCCTGACCCGTCTGCCCGACGGCGGCGGCGAACGCGGACAACCCGGCGGACGCGGCGGCCACACCGTCCACTTGGGCCTGTGCCGCGCGCTGGAACGCCGCGCCGAGGCCGACCTCGTCGCCGATCTCGCCGAAGCTGCCCGCGGCCAACGACGTCGTGCCGGCCAACGTGGCCGTGCCGACCGTGCCCACCTCGCTCGCCAGACCCTTGGCCGTGCTGCCGTACGCCGACAGCGCCGCGGTGTCGACGCCGAAACCCCGTTCCACCTTCGTCCCCCTTTTGGTGCCGTGCGACGGCGATCCTGCCCCATCCGCGGGCGCGTCGTGCGGCGTTCGGCCAGATCCTGCCCCGATGAGCGGTACCACGGGCGGTGCGGTCACCTGATCATGTGGGGGTGGGTGTTTTGCGCCATTGGGAACGGATCGTGGCGTGGCTGGACCACCACGCCCCCTCGACCGGATCGGCGTTCGTGCCCCCAGAGGACAGCGCCGCGGTCGAGGCGTTGGCGGCCGCCAGCGGGCTTGAGCCGCCGGACGAACTGCGCGCGTGGTGGGCGGTGTGCGGCGGCACCGCCGACTTGGCGTTCGCCGAGGTGCTGCCGCCGTTCTACACGCCGCTCGGCCCGTCCAACGCCCTGCGGTCGTGGCGGTTGAAGGAGCGGTTCTGGCCCGCGGACCTCGACACGGAGGCGGGCACGCCGACGCGGGGTTTCCACCCGATGTGGCTGCCGATCGCGTTCGACGGGTGCGGTGACGCGTTGGCGGTCGACCTGCGGCCCGGTGTGCTGTCGGGGTGCGTGGTCGAGTGGGACCGCGAGGCGGGCGAGATGCTCAAGCCGGAGTGGACCGGTTTGGACGAGATGCTGGACCAGGTCGCGACGGCCCTGGAGCACCGCAGCCGGCTCGGCCACTGCGAGCCGTTGATCACCACGGACGGCCGGTTGGGTTGGTGCACGAACTAGCGCCCCGCCGTCCTGAGCGTTGAACTCGGGGGTCCTGAAGGTAGGACTCGCGCGTTCTGAACGTAGGACACGCGCGTTCTGAACGTAGGACTCGCGCGTTGTGAGTGTTGGACTCTCGCGGGGTGATCACACTGGTGGGTGGTGTGGTGGGTGCCGGCGCGCTGGAGTCGGTGTGGTGACGTTGGCTGCGAGGAGGTGGTCGACCTCCACGGGAGCCGGACATGCAGATCAGCCGCATCGGGGCCGTTGCCGCGGTGGTCGCCGTCGCCGTTCTCGCGATCGGGTGGGCGCCGGGTGCCCGGCCGGCGCTCGCGGCGGCGGTGAACCCCGTGCGGCCCCACGCGCCGGACGACGTGGTGGCCGACCCGAGCCACGGGTTCCTCGTGCTGGTCGAGGGCGACGCGGCGCTGTACGAGAACGAGACCGAGGGGCCGGTGGCGATCGGCGGCGACGTCCGGTTCCGGCAGTACAACGCGGGCGCGAACAACCCCGGCACGTACACGCTGGCCGGTGACACCCGGCCGACCAGCCTCGTCGTCGGCGGCAAACTCGACTTCGCGGGGAGCGGCACGGGCACGCTCAGCGTGCTCAACCAGTCCTACGCCAAGGTCGGCGACCTCGGTGGGGCGACCGTGCTGCCGTCGGGCGGGGTGACGTTCGTCGTGCCGTCCGGTGGCGACCCGAGCACCCGGCCCGCCGTGGCGGTGCAGACCGCGCAGCCCGCCGCGTCGGTCGCGGGCCCGAGCGGGTTCGACTTCGCTGCGCTCTTCGCGCTGTACCGGCAGATCAACGCGGATGTGTTCGCCTGCGCGCCGACCGTGCGGTTGCGGGACCAGAACGGGCGGGGCCCGTGGAACGGCACGGACCCCAACGCCACCATCGGCCTCCAGCCGGGCCAGAACGTGCTCACCCTCGACGCCGCGCAAATGGCCGCGCTCGACAACATCAACCCGCTCAACGGCGCGCTACAACCCGGCGACGAGGCGTGGCTGATCGTCAACGTCGACGTGACCGGTGACTACACCTGGCCGGTGCCGAACGTGAGCTGGCAGGGCAACGGCCCCTCGCGGCACGTGCTGTGGAACTTCACCACCTCCGGGACGATCACGCTGCCGCCGGACTCGGGCACCGTGTGGGGCACCGTCTACGCGCCGAACGCCACCCTGGTCGACGACAGCCCGGCCAACATCGAGGGCGCGGTGGTGGTGAAGTCCCTCGTGCACGGCGGCGCGACGACCGGCAGCGGCGGCGAGGTCCACAGCGCGCCCTTCGACGACGTCCTCACCGACTGCGCGACCCCCACGACCACCACCTCGCCCACGGCGACGACGTCCGCCACCACGACCACCACAGGGACCACGACCGCCACCACGACCGCCGGGACCACGACCGCCACCACGACCCCGGCCACGACCGCGGCGACGACGACTCACCCGGCGGCCGTCCACCCGGGCGGTGGCGAGCTGGCCGCCTCCGGTGCCTCCCCTCGCGCGATGCTGGTGCTCGGCGGCCTCCTGGTCCTGTCCGGCGGGGTGGTGTCGGCCCTGGCCCGGCGGCGGGATCGCCGCGGCCGGTCCGCCGCGCCGCGATCTCCGGTAGAATGAGTAGTCGCAGCTCAGAGCACTCGCTGGAGGTGGCATGGCGGACGTCCACGACGTAGCCGCGACCGTGCTCGACGCCACCGGGCCCGAGTCGCCGATGAAGCTGCAGAAGCTCCTCTACTACACCCAGGCCTGGCACCTGGCCGAGTACGGCGAGCCGCTGTTCGACGCCCGGATCGAGGCGTGGCGGCGAGGTCCCGTGGTGCCCGAGGTCTACTACCGCCACCAGGGTCAATCCGAGGTCTGCGCCTGGGAAGAGGGCGACCCGGGCGGTCTCAACGAGCGTGAACGCGCGGTCGTCACGTCGGTGGTCGAGCGGTACGGGCACTTCAGCAGGCACGAGCTGAGCGACATGGCGCACGACGAGGAGCCGTGGCGCGCGGCGCGGGGCGACCTGCCCGAGTCGGAGCCCAGCAGCGCGCCCCTCTCGCACGAGGTGATGGCCCGCTACTTCCGCCGGTTGACCAGCGGCGCCGAGGAAGCGATCGCGGAGGCGGTCGGCAGCGCCCGGTTGGAGGGCCTGGCCGTCCCGGACGACGTGGTGGCCACGATGCGTGCCGTCGCGGCCGGTGAGCTGACCGCCGACGAGGCGATCGCCCGGGAGATCGAGGCGCTGCGCCGGTAGTGGACGAAGACCCCTACCTGGACCCCGTGTCCGGGGTGCTGCGCAACAACCTGGGCCTGACCGACCCGCACGAGTGCGACTTCGCCGAGACCCGGCTGAGCACGATGCGCATCGAGCAGTTGGCGATGGCCTCCCTGCCCGGTCTTTACGACCTCGCCCACCTGCGTGCCTTCCACCGCCGCATCTTCGGCGACTTCTACCCGTGGGCCGGTGAGGTCCGACGGGTCAACATCGGCAAGTCCGCGTTGTTCGCCGCCTGGCAGCAGATCGAGGCCTACGCGATCGGGGTGTTCGACGACCTGAAGAAGGAGCGCTACCTGCGCGACCTGCCGCGCGAGGCGTTCCTGGACCGGTTCACGCACTACTTCGCCGAGGTCAACGCCGTGCACCCGTTCCGCGAGGGCAACGGGCGCGCGCAGCGGGCGTTCTTCCGCCAGCTGGCGCGGGAGGCGGGCTGGCGGGTCGCCGTGCACACGCTGGACCGGGTCGCGTTCATCGACGCCTGCGAGCAGAGCCTGACCCGGTCGAACGACGCGCTGCGCGAGGAGTTCGACACGGTCTTGAGCCCGGCCTGACCGGGTACCCGCAGCCATGACCAGCTACGAGTACCGGGCGCCGGTCGAGATGTCCGCGCGGGAGCTGTTCGAGTTCCTCGCCCGTCCCGAGAGCCTGCCCCAGCACCTGCCCGGGTTGTCCGGCTCGACCCCGCGCATCGACCACGACCTCCGCCGCGTGTCCTGGGAGGAGAACCGCTACCGGGGCGAGCTGAGCGTGGCCGAGGACGGCGACGGCCGCAGCGAGGTGGCGATCGCCGTGGAGACCGACGAGCCCGGCGACGTGCGGCGGGAGCTGGAGGAGGCGGTCGCGGCCCTGGCGCACCGGGCCACCGCCGAAGCCGACCTGAGCGCCGCGAAGGACCAGGACACCTGGTACTGATGTGACCCAAGTCACTCTCCGGTGAGAACCTTTTCCGCGAGCGGGCCGTCTTGCCGGATGTGAACGAGGAGCAGCTGGTCCGCGCGGTGGCCCGTGGCGACCGCGCGGCCTTCGAGGAGCTCTACCGCCGCACGTCGCCGTGGCTGGCGGTGCGCCTGCGCCGCCGGTGCGCCGACGAGCAGGTCGTCGCCGAGGTCATGCAGGAGACGTACCTGGCGGTGTGGCGGGCGGCGGGGTCGTTCGCGGGCGCGGCGGTCGACGGCACGGCGGTGGGGTGGCTGTGGACGATCGCGGCACGGCGGCTGGTCGACGCGTTCCGCCGGCGTGCCCTCCAGGCCCGGCCGCTGCCGGTGGCCGAGGCCGCGCCCGCCGCCGAGGACGAGGTGCTGGCCGGCGCGCTGAGCGACCACGTCGGCGGCGCGTTGCGCGACCTGGCGCCGGAGCTGCGGCAGGTGTTGCAGGCGATGGTGCTGGACGGGCTGACCGTGCGCGAGACCGCCGTGCTGCTCGGGGTGCCCGAGGGCACCGTCAAGACCCGCGCCCGGCGGGCTCGGATCGCGATGCGGGAGGCACTGTCATGAACGAGCACCCCTCGGCCGGCTCGATCGCCCGCTACGCGGCCGGTGACGACCTGCCCGCCGACCTGTCGTGGGCGGTCGAGGCGCACCTGGAGACGTGCGCGACGTGCCGGCTGCGCCTGGCCGACGCGGCTCCGCCGCAGGTCACCGCGTTGACGGCAGCGGTGTGGGCGGAGTTGGCACCCACCGGCACGCCGGTGCGCCGACGTCGCACGCTCGCGCGGTGGGCCACCCCGTCGTTGCTGCCGTGGCTGGTCATGACCGCGTTCGTGGTGCTGGCGGCGCTCTCGCTGGACGGGCTGCTGCCCGCCGGCTCGGTGTCGTCCGCGGTGCTGCTGATCGCGCCGATCGTGCCCGTGCTGGGTGTGGTCGCGGCGTGGTCGCGGGGCATGGACCCGGCGCACGAACTGGTCGTGTCCACCGCGCGGGCCGGGTTGCCGCTGGTGTTGCGCCGCACGTTCGCGGTGCTCGTGGTCGTGCTGCCCGCGTTGTTCCTCGGCGGCTGGCTGGCGGGTGCCTCGCCCGCGTACTGGCTGCTGCCGTGCCTGGGCGTCACGTCGGTGACGCTCGCGCTCGGCGGCGTGATCGGGGTGCGCCGGGCCGCCGTCGTCGCCGCCGCCACGTGGGCGGCGCTGGTGGTCGGTCCGGCGCTGGTCGTCGGCGCGGTGCCGGTGGTGCTCGCACCCGGTGCGGCGCCGGTGTGGGCGGCGGTGCTCGTCGGGGGCGCCGCCGCCGTGTTCTTCAGGTCCGCGGCTTACACGCGGCTGTGACGGAGGGTGGGCTGGTGGCACGTGCGGTGAGCGCGGCGGAAGTCGCGCCGACGGGGTACGCCTGGCAGGTCGAGGCGGAGGGCTTGCGCGTGCGCGCGGGCCGGACGATGGCGGTGGACGGGCTCGACCTGCGGCTGGGCCGCGGCGTGCACGGGCTGCTCGGGCCGAACGGCGCGGGCAAGACCACGCTGATCCGGTCGCTGGCGACCGTGCTGCGGCCCGCGTCCGGGCGGTTGGAGGTGTTGGGCTCGTCGGTGTCCGGGCGGTTGGACCTGCGCCGGGTGCGGCGCGCGCTCGGCTACCTGCCGCAGGACTTCGGCTACTACAAGCGGTTCACGGTGCGCGAGTTCGTCGAGTACGTGGCGTGGCTCAAGGAGATGCCCAAGCGGGACGTCCCCGGCGCGGTGCAGCGGGCCGTGGAACGGGTCGGGCTGGCCGACCGCGCGGACGACCGGATGAAGACGCTGTCCGGCGGCATGGTGCGGCGCGCCGGCATCGCGCAGGCCATCGTCAACGACCCGGAGGTGCTGCTGCTGGACGAGCCGACCGCCGGGCTCGACCCCGGTCAGCGGGTCCGGTTCCGCGAGCTGTTGCAGGAGCTGGGCTCCGACTCGTGCGTGGTCGTGTCGACGCACCTGGTCGAGGACGTCGCGGCGGCCTGCACGGACGTGGTGCTGTTCAACGCGGGCCGGCTGGTGTTCCAGGGCACGCCGGACGACCTGGCCGCCGCGGGCGGTTCGGCCGACATCGGCGACAGCCCGCTGGAACGCGGGTACGCGGCCCTGCTCGGTGAGGCGGGTGGCTGGTGAGGATCCTGGGGATCGAGTTGAGGCGCACCACGGCGTTGCTGCTGGGGGTGCTGGTCGCGGTGGTCATGGTGGGCCTGCTGTCCTGGGGGCCGTCGACCAAGAACAGCACGGCGTGGACCCGCCAGTGGACGACGTTGGCCGAGTGGGTCCGGTTCGCGCTGGCGTTCTCGTGGCCGCTGGCGCTGGGCGCGGGCGCGTTGCAGGGCCTGCGCGACCGGCGGTCCGGGGTGGAGGAGCTGTTCGGTTCCACGCCGCGGCCGCGGGCGCGGCGCGTCGGGTGGACGCTCGCCGCGTTGGCGGTCGGGCTCGTCACGGCGTACGTCGTCGTGTTCGCGGTCGGAGCCGTGCAGGTGCGGTCCGCGACGAGCTACTTCCACTGGGGCTGGCTGCCCGCCGCCCTGGTCGGGGCCTTGGCGCTGGTCGGCGTCGCGTGGCTGGGCATGGGTCTGGGCCGGCTCGTGCCGTCGCCGTTGACGCCGCCCGTGCTGGCGGTCGCGGGGTTGGCGGTGACGTCGGTGGGGTTCGGCCGGCCGGGGGACGGTCTGCCGTGGACCGCGTTGCTGCCGACGCTGCCGTTCCCGAGGTCGGTGTTCACGGCGGTGGACGGTTCGGTGAGCGCGGTGCAGGCGGTGTGGTTCGCGGGGATCGCGCTGTCGGGGTTCCTGCTGGTGTCGCTGCGGCGGCGGTGGTTGGGCGCGCTGCCGGTGCTGGTCGCGGCCGCCGTCGCGGTGCCGCTGCTGCCCGCCACGGCGGAGGAGGCCATGGCCGCCGACCCGGTGGCCGTGGAGCTGGTGTGCGCGGAGCAGCTGTGCCTGACGCGGGCGCACGAGCACGAGCGGGCGGCGTTGACGGAACCCGCGCGGGAGGTGCTGCGGCTGATGGCGAAGCTGCCCTCGCCGCCCACGTCGGTGCGGGAGGCCGGGCTGTCGGAGCGTGGGGAGCTGGACATGCGCCTGCCGGAGCCGACCGACGCGGTGTGGGTCGACCTGGACGAGTTCACGTACTTCCGCGACACGCCGCCGACCTCGGCCCAGATGACGACGTACTGGCTGGCCGGCGCCGGCACGCGGACCTGCTACGGCGACCACATCCCGAGGACGCTGACCCGCGAGGTGGCGGCCCGGACCGTGATGACCGCGTGGCTGACCGGCCGGCTGGAACCGCTGCCGGTGTACCGGCTCTGGCTGGGCGAGGAGACCGACGGGCTGTCCGCCCGGGCGTGGGAGCACCTGCGCGCCCTGCCCGAGCCGGAACAGGCGGCCCGGGTCCAGGCGGCCCGCGAGGTGCAGGCGGCCTGCTCCGGCGACGCCCTGACCACCCTCACGGGCGGCACCACGTGACCGACGAGCCGCGCTTCGCAGAGGTCCCCGCCAGGGGACCCCTGGTTCGATTCTACCGACGGGGTCTGACAATTCCGCGGCCTCGCCGGGGCTCGCCAGTGCCCGCACCGGGAGGGACGCCGTGACGCGGTGGCTGATCCTGCACGCCCGGTCGCGGCGGGTGCCGGTGTCGGCGGCGGCCGTGGTGGTCGGGGTGGCGGCGCTCGCCGCGGCCGCCCCGCCGCACGGCAGCCCGCAGCTGGCGGCGTTCGGCGCGGCCGTCGGGGTGTCCGCCGTGGCGACGGGCCTCAGCGGGCACGACTCGGCGCTCGACCGCACGGCCGCGTTCGGCTGGCCGCCGCGCCGGGCCGCGCACCTGCTGCTCGGCGGCACGCTCGTCGCCGCGCTGCTGCTCGCCGCCGGCCTGGTCTCCGACCCGATCGCCCCGGACGCCTTCGTGCTCCGCGACGTGGTCGGCCTGGGCGGCCTGGCGGCACTGGGCGCGCTGCTGTTCGGCGCCCGCGCCGCCTGGGCGTTGCCGGTCGGGTGGTCCGGGGTCACGCTCGTCGTCCCACCCTTCGACGACCACTGGCTCAGCCGCCTGCTGACCTGGCCGGTGCAACCCGTCGGCACCACCTCGGCCACCGTGACCGCGGTCGTGCTCGGCTGCACCGGCCTGCTCGCCTACAGCTGGTTCGGCTGCCGCCGCTGACCGGCCGTCAGACGCCCACCGGGTGCCAGACCGTCTTCGTCTCCAGGAACGCCCGCAGCCGGGCCAGGTCCGGCTCGCGGGTGAAGTCCTCCGCCGGACGGGCCCGCAGCACGCGCTTCACCGTCCCGGCCGCCGCCCGCTCCAGGTCCGCCCGCGCCGACTCCGGCGCACCGGTCAGGTCGAGCGCGTTCACGTCCGCGTGCGACGCCAGCCAGGGCGCGATCTCCGCCGTGCGGCCGGTCAGCACGTTCACCACACCGCCGGGCAGGTCGGACGTCGCCAGCACCTCGGCCAACGTCACCGCGGGCAGCGGCCGGTCCTGCGACGTCACGACCACCGCCGCGTTGCCGGTCGCGATCACCGGCGCGACCGCGCTGACCAGCCCCAGCAGCGACGACTCCTGCGGCGCGAGCACCGCCACCACGCCCGTCGGCTCCGGCACCGAGAACGAGAAGTACGGCCCGGCCACCGGGTTCGACGCGCCGAGCACCGTGGCGACCTTGTCGGTCCACCCCGCGTACCAGACCCACCGGTCGATCGCCGCGTCCACCAGCGACTGCGCCTTCTTCGCCGTGACCCCCTCGCCGGCGGCCACCTCGGCGATGAACTGCTCCCGCCTGCCCTCCAGCACCTCCGCGACCCGGTACAGCACCTGCCCGCGGTTGTACGCCGTCGCACCCGACCAGCCGGGGAACGCCTTGCGCGCCGCCGCGACCGCGTCCCGGGCGTCCTTGCGCGAACCCTGCGCCGCGTTGGCCAGGAACGCGCCCTTCGCGTCGACCACCGGGTAGGACCGGCCCGACTCCGACCGCGGGAACGCCCCGCCGATGTAGAGCTTGTACGTCTTCGCGACCGCGATCCGGTTCTCAGACATCGAGGTAGGCCTCCAGCCCGGTGCGGCCGCCCTCGCGACCGAAGCCCGACTCCTGGTAGCCGCCGAACGGGGCGGTCGGGTCGAAGCGGTTGAACGTGTTGGCCCACACCACGCCGGCGCGCATCTTCTGCGCCGCCCACAGGATGCGCGACCCCTTCTCGGTCCAGATGCCGGCCGACAGCCCGTACGGCGTGTTGTTCGCCTTGGCCACCGCCTCGTCCGGGGTGCGGAACGTGAGCACCGACAGCACCGGCCCGAAGATCTCCTCGCGCGCGATCCGCATCGCCTGCGACACGTTGGAGAACACGGTCGGCGCGAAGTAGAAGCCCTTGTCCGGCAACGGGCACGCGGACGTCCACCGCTGCGCGCCCTCGGCGTCGCCGGACTCGACCAGCTGCTGGATCTTCGTCAGCTGGTCGCGCGAGTTGATCGCGCCGACGTCGGTGTTCTTGTCCAGCGGGTCGCCGACGCGCAGCGTGGACACGCGGACGTGCAGCTTCGCCAGCAGCTCCTCGGCCACCGACTCCTGCACCAGCAGCCGGGAACCCGCGCAGCACACGTGGCCCTGGTTGAAGAAGATGCCGTTGACGATGCCCTCGACCGCCTGGTCCAGCGGCGCGTCGTCGAACACGATGTTCGCCGCCTTGCCGCCCAGTTCCAGGGTGACCTTGCGGCCACTGCCGGCCAGCTGCCGCTGGATGATCTTGCCGACCTCGGTCGACCCGGTGAACGCGACCTTGTCCACGCCCGGGTGGGACACGACGGCCGCGCCGACGTCACCCGCGCCGGCGAGGATGTTCACCACACCGGGTGGCAGGTCGGCCTGCTGGATGATCTCCGCCAGCACCAGCGCGCTCAGCGGCGTCGTCTCCGCGGGCTTGATCACCACGGTGTTGCCGGTGGCCAGCGCGGGCGCGATCTTCCACGCCGCCATCAGCAGCGGGAAGTTCCACGGGATGACCTGCCCCGCCACGCCGAGCGGGCGCGGGTCGGGCCCGTAGCCCGCGTAGCCGAGCTTGTCCGCCCAGCCCGCGTGGTAGAAGAAGTGCGCGGCGGCCGTCGGCACGTCCACGTCACGTGATTCCTTGATCGGCTTGCCGTTGTCCAACGACTCCAGCACCGCCAGCTCCCGCGCGCGCTCCTGGACCAGCCGGGCGATGCGGAAGATGTACTTGGCGCGCTCGGAGCCGGGCATCTTGCCCCACACCCGGTCGTAGGCGCGGCGGGCGGCCTTCACGGCCTTGTCCACGTCGGCGGGCGCGGCCGTGGAGACCTCCGCGAGCACCTCCTCGGTGCCGGGGTTGACGGTCTTGAGCGGCTCACCGGCGCCGTCGACGAACTCGCCGTCGATGAACATCCGGTAGTTCGGCTTGAGGTTCGCGATGTCCCGTGATTCGGGCGCGGGCGCGTATTCCCACATGTCAGTCCACCGTCACGTAATCGGGGCCGCTGTAGTGGCCCGCCAACTGGGTGCGCCGCTGCATCAGCAGGTCGTTGAGCAGCGTGGAGGCGCCGAAGCGGAACAGCGCCGGGGTCAGCCACTCCGGTCCCGCGACCTCGTGCACGGCGACCAGGTACTTGATCGCGTCCTTGGTCGTGCGGATGCCGCCGGCGGGCTTCACGCCCCTGAGCTCGCCCGTCTGGGTGTGCCAGTCGCGGACGGCTTGCAGCATCACGTGCGTGACGGGCAGCGTCGCGGCGGGGGAGACCTTGCCGGTGGAGGTCTTGATGAAGTCGCCGCCCGCGAGCAGGCCGAGCCACGACGCGCGGCGCACGTTGTCGTAGGTCGCGAGCTCGCCGGTCTCCAGGATGACCTTGAGGTGCGCGTCCCCGCAGGCGTGCTTGACCTGCACGATCTCGTCGAACACCTGCCCGTAGCGGCCGGACAGGAACGCGCCGCGGTCGATCACCATGTCGATCTCGGTGGCGCCCGCCTCGACCGCGTAGGCGGTGTCCTCCAGCTTCACCTTCAGGCTCGACCGGCCGGACGGGAACGCGGTGGCGACGCTGGCGATGTCGATCCCGGTGCCCCGGAGCTCCTCGACGGCCGTCTCGACCATGTCCGGGTACACGCAGACGGCGGCGACCCGGGGCACGTCCGGGTGGTCGGGGTCGGGCCTGCGGGCCTTCGCGGCCAGCGACCGCACCTTGCCGTGCGTGTCGGCGCCTTCCAGCGTGGTCAGGTCGACCATGCTGATGGCGGTGTCGATGGCCCACATCTTGGCGGCCTTCTTGATGCTGCGAGTGCCCAGACCGGCCGCGCGCTGTTCGACGCCGACCTGGTCCACACCGGGCAGCCCGTGCAGGAACCGGCGCAACGACGCTTCGTCGCGAACGGCGTCCGCGAGCGCCGGGGGCAGCTGCGCTGGCGGTGTAGTAGTCGGAGCAGCCATGCCGCCGAGTCTAGGCGGATTGGGACGGCCGTCCTAAGTGAGCGAATCCGTGCAGGTCAGGTGAACAGGGGGAGGTGCTCGACCAGCTGTCTGGAGCTGTCCAGGATCGTGTGCGCGACGCGCACGGCCGCGTGCACTTCGGCGGGCTCGATCCGTTCGCCCGGAAACGCCGGGTACTCAAGTTCGTTGCGCCGCCGGCTGTCGAGGATGTCGCTGCCGCGGGGCCCCGAGGCCACACCGGTCATCCTCGTCGTGGTGGTTGGTCTTGCTCGTTCTCATCGACGCCGTGGGAGAAGATCTGGACCACCGGACGAGTGCGGATCTCCTGGAGTAGCGGGTCGTCTTGACCGCCGGCCAACCAGCGAGCGGCGCTGACCACGGTCGGGTTCACCGGTCGGGCCAAGCGCAGTTCGGCCCTTTCCGCGGCGGCGTAGACGTCGGCGCGGTTCACCGGCTCGTCGGACGCGGCGACCACCAGCACGTCGACGTCCCTGGGGTCGTGCCCCTTCTTCCCGTGGTAACGCTCGGCCCACGAGCCGAAGAGCAGCAGTTCGCCGACGCCGGCCACGGCCTCGAACTCCTCCGCGATCACCTGCGGTGGGCCGTAGGCGATGAGGACCAGTTCGGTGAGAGGACCGACGAGCGGGCCTGATCCCGCCCGGACCAGGCGGGCGCGGCCCAGCTGGCGTGACGTCAGGATCGCGGCCTGCTCCAACCTCTCGACCTCGGTGTGCACGGAGGTCAGCGACGAACCGAGCCGGGTCGCAAGGTCTGTGAGCGTGTACTCGTGGTCAGCGTTCAGCAGCGTCGCGGCCAAGATGCCGGCTTGCGTCCGCGACCTGAGGACGGGCAGCAGAGCGGGCGCGTCACTTCGCATAAACCGAAGATATATTCCGTCTAAGCGAAACGTCAAACGGTCGGCGGCTAGCCTTCCAGCTCGTCGTGCTTGCGACCCTTGACCTTCTTCTTTTTCGGCCGCCTCACCTCGACCGCGCCCATCATCGCGAAGCCGGTGATGCGCACGACCGGCCCACCGGGGATGGTCGGCGCGCCCTTGTGCGTGGCGTCCTCGAAGGCGCCCATGAAGCCGACGCCGTCCACGCGCACCGTGATGTCCTCCGGCACGATGATCTCCACCGCGCCCCAGAACGCGTAGGCGTTGATCGTCGTCTCACCCTGCGCGAACCGGGCCCGGGTCAGGTCCAGCTCGACGCCGCCCATGATCGCGGTCGCGGTGTGGGTCGACGGCACGACCCACTCGCCCCGCCGTTCGACGGCCGACCAGAACGCGAACGACACCGAGGAGCCGGGCGTGCCGCCGATGCGCGAGGCGGGCACGTTGTGCTGCATCGGCACGGGCAGCAGGGCGGGCGCAGGCACGCCGAGGTCGGCGGTCAGCGGCACCAGGTCGCCGTAGGTCTTGGACGCGTACACCGCGGCCAGGCGTTCATCCAGCTCGTGCAGGTCCAGCCTGCCCTCGCCGTGCGCCTGCTGGAGCACCTGGGCGACCTTCTCGCGGTCGGCGTCCGAGGCACGCATCTGACGGGGGTCCGGCACCAGCTCGTCGCTCACGTGGGTGAGTCTAGGAGCGCGAGCCCGCCGATGGTCAGGTTCCGGTGGCGACGAGGACGAGTTCGCCGGATTCCGGGTCCAGGAAGGCCGACGCGTGCCACCGCTCGTGGTCGAACGCCGCGTCCAGCGCGTCCCCGGTCAGGAACGGCCCACCCGGCAACTCCGCGCGCATGCCCTCCGTGACGTCCGGCGTCCTGCCCTCGTCCGCCGGCGCGTAGGCGGACTCCACCCGCTCGACCTCCGCCCGCGACAGGGCCACGACCGCGTCGATCCAGTAGGTCGACGGACCGGGCACGTCGGACCGCCCGAACGTGCCGGACATCCACCGCGCGCCGGCCGGTGCCCCGAGCACGGGGAAGCGCGTGACGAGCGGGTCGAGGTCGGTCCGCAACTCGCCGGTCCCCGACTTCGCCGCGGGCGGCGCCTGCCCCTGGCACCCGACCAACGCCGCAATGGCGACGAGCGCGACGACCCACTTCACCTGGCGAAGACCGACCAGTCGACCTTGCCGAACAACAGGACCGGGCCGTCGGGGTTCTTGGAATCGCGGACGGCGGTGCGGTTGGCGACGTGCGCGACCTCCACGCAGTTGGCCTGGTCGCTGCTGCGGCTGCTCTTGCGCCAGTTCGCACGGGTGAGGTCCATCGGTCGCGCTCCTCGCATCACGTCATCCGTCCCGCGAGCTTGGCGATGAGTCCCAGCGACTCTTCGGCTGACAGCGCCAAGGCACGCAGCCTCTGCCAGGCAAGCCTAGCGTTGCTGAGGTGCACTTCTTCTTCGAGGAACGTGCTCGTGCCACGGCCTTCCACGTAGACCAGGCTCGGTTGATCGGCGAAGTCCATGACCAGGAACGGCCCGCCCAGACCGGGGTGCGCGCCGGTGTCCAGCGGCACGATCTGGACGGTGATGTTGGCCCGGCCACCCAACGTGACGAGGTGCTGGAGTTGGGTGCGCATCATGCCGGGCGAAGCCAACCGGCGGCGGAGGATGCCTTCGTCGATGAGCAGGTGCACCTGCGCCCGGCTCAGGATCACCTGCCTGCCCATCCGGGTGGCGACCAGGGCGTCGAGGTCGGCGTCGGACAACCGGTCGTTGGCGCCTCGGATGATGGCGCGGGCGTAGTCGGGGGTCTGGGCGAGACCGGGGATGAGGAGCGGCTCGTAGTTGTAGAGGGCCGTTGCCTCCGCCTCGAAGCCGATGAGGTCCTTCCAGTTGCTGGGCAACTTGCCGTGGATGGCGTGCCAGTTCCGGTGTTCGCCGGCGCGGACCAGGTCGACCAGCTCTTGCCGCAACGCGGCCGGCGCGCGCAGGTAGCCGAGGATCGCCGCGACCTCGTCGGCCCGGAGCCCTCGGTTCCCGGTCTCCATCCGGCTGATCTTGCTCTCCGAGCAGCCGATCGCGTTGGCCACGTCCGCGCAGCTCAGGCCCCTGGCCAAGCGCAACGTGCGCAGTTCCGTCGATACCCGCCGTTGCCGGACGGATGCCCCCTTGCGTGTCATGGCGCGACTGTTCCGCCTTGCCACGCGGGCACGAAAGCCGTGTCACCCGAAGGGGAGCGTTGCGGGACCGCGGCGCAAGACGCCACCGTTGCGCCGTGGAGAAGACCTGGGAGATCAGCGGCGCCGCCGCCAACTGGACGATGACCGTGTCGATCCTCGAACCCGAGTACGCCGAGGACACCGGCGGCACCGGTCTGGTGCCGCCCGACAAGCCCGACCCGCTGCGCGACTTCGAGGGCCTGGTCGAGCACTTCCGCACCCTGGTCGACCTGACCGAGGCGCTCTGGCAACTGCGTCAGGTCGGCTGACGCACGGGCAGCCCGGCCGCGCGGTAGATGTCGTCCACGACCCGCATGGTGGCCACCGCGTCGTCCGCCGTCGTCGGGAACGGCTTGCCGTGCAGCACGGCGTCGGCGAAGGCCTCCAACTGGTAGGCGTACGACGGTCGCCGGTCGAACCGCTCGACCCGCCGGTGACCGTCCAGCTTCACCGTGAGCCGGTGCCCGAACTGCGGCGCGAAGGGGTTGAACACGGTCATCGAGCCGTTGGCGCCCAACACCTTCGCCGAGAGTCTCAGCAACGACCGCGACCACATCGACGCGACCACGGTCCCGGTGTGCCCGGCCGGGAACTTCAGCTCCGCCCGCATCGCCCGGTCGACGCCGTCGCCCTTCAGCAACGCCCGCGCCGACTTCACCTCCGGCTCGCCGCCGAGGTACCGCACCATGTTCACCGCGTAACACCCGGCGTCCATCAACGCCCCACCGGCCAGCTCCAGCGAGTACCGGATGTCGTTGAACCTCGGCATCGGGAAGGCCAGCCGCGCCTCCACGTGCCGCAGTTCACCCAACTCCGCGACCACCTCCGGCAACCGCAACGCCAACGGGTGGTAGCGGTAGTGGAACGCCTCCATCACCACCAGCCCGCAGCTCTTCGCCGCCGCCGCGATCTCCGCCGCCTCGTCCGCGTTCGCCGCGAACGGCTTCTCGCACAACACGTGCTTCCCGGCCGCCAACGCCGCCAACGTCCACTTCCCGTGCAACCCGTTGGGCAGCGGGTTGTAGACGGCATCCAGGTTCGGGTCGTCCAACAGCTCTTCGTACGTCGTGTGCACGCGCGGGATCCCGTTCCGGTCGGCGAACTTCTGCGCCCGTCCGACATCCCGCGCCGCGACCGCCGAAACCTCCACCGACGCCACGTCCCGCCCCGGCCTGACCAATGCCGCCGGCACGATCCGCGCCGCCCCAAGAACCCCGATCCGCACGTGGTCGGCCATGCTCAGGACGTTACCCCCGGCAGCACCTCGTCAACCCCGAGCCGCTTGATCTCGCGGTAGTGCGGGTCCAACGCGCCGGCCTCGAACCGCACCTGCTTCACCGCCCACCACAGCCGGTCACCGACGTCACCCTCGGTCGTGTACGACCCGTCCGGCAGCACCACCGCCGTCCCGTTCCGCCCGTGCACCAGCACCGCCAGCCACGCACCGGTCCCGGCGTCCCAGATCCGGGCCGTGCCGTCGTCGGACGTGGTGGCGACCCGGCGGCCGTCGGGCGAGAACGCCACGCTGCGGACCACGCCGGTATGACCCGTCAACGTCACCACGTGCTCACCGCGCGCGGTCCAGATCCGGGCCGTCCCGTCCCCGGACGCCGTGGCGAGGCGGTGACCGTCGGGGGAGAAGGCCACGTCCCAGACGCTGCCCTCGTGCCCCACCGCCCTGGCCAACTCCCTGCCGGTCAGGTCCCAGACCCGCGCGGTGCCGTCGGCGGACGTCGTGGCGACCCGGTAGCCCTCGGGCGAGAACGCCGCGCTCCACACCTCCCCGGTGTGACCCTCCAAGGGTGCCTTGACGTAGAAGGACGCGTCCAGGACGTAGGCGGTGCCGTTCCTGTGGGTGACGGTGAAGATGTCACCCTTCGGCGACAGCGCAACGGCGTTGACCTCCATCCCCACGTACCGGTAGTGGCCGAGACGAGATCCCTTCGTCGCGTCCCAGTACGTCACGACGTCGTCGGTGGAGGCGGTGACCAGCCGGTCGCCACGCGCGGAAACGGCCAGGGACTGGATCACCTCGAAGGTGTGGATGAACAGGTTCCGGGATCCGGTGATGTCGAGCCCCAGCGGAGTCGGGACCACCGCCGTCGCGCTCGCGGACGCGAACCCCGCGATCCGCCCCGGTCCCGTCTGGGCCGTGGGCCGGCGCCGGACGTCGCCCGTCTTCAGATCCCACACGAGGACCACTCCGGCCTCGGAGGTGGTTTGCAACGACCAGCCGTCCGGCGAGTACGACGCGGAGCCGACGAAATGCGGGGAGTCATCCAACCGCTGGTTCTGCTTGTTGGCCACCGCGTGGAC
Source organism: Saccharothrix stipae (assembly GCF_054781895.1). Taxonomy (NCBI): domain Bacteria; kingdom Bacillati; phylum Actinomycetota; class Actinomycetes; order Pseudonocardiales; family Pseudonocardiaceae; genus Saccharothrix; species Saccharothrix stipae. Next base: position 143,359 of record NZ_BAAGTN010000008.1, read on the forward strand.
GACGGCCGAGCCGTCCACCATGGTCAACGCCAAGCGGTTGCCGTCGGCGGACGGCGTGACGCGCCGGATGCCGGCCGAGTTGGGGAACCTCGTCACCTGCTTGCCCTCGGTGTTGGTGATGGTGATGCGGTCGCCATCGGCGAACGCCATCCGGTCGGCCGCCAGAAGAGTCATCCTCTCGCCGCGGCTCAGGCGGTTGGGCACGTGCGCCAAGGGCCCGCCGGAGCGCGTGTCGAAGACCGTCACGTTCTTGTTGACGCGCAGGGCGAGCACCGAGCCGGTCGGTGAGACGGCCATGCGGGCATGGCGCTCCGTGGTGATCGTGGCGATCACCGCCATGTCGTCCGTGCGCCGGACCTCCACCTCGCGGTCCGACCTCGTGACCATCACGCCCCCGTCGGACGACACCATGAGGTCGTGACAGAGCCGTGGCAGCTCGTCCACGAGCTCGCCGGTCGCGGAGTCCCACAGCCGGACCAGACCGTGGACGTCCTTGTTGACCAGGCGACCACCCTGCCCCACGAACCAGGCCCGCCCGGTCCCGCGGCGCGGCAGATCGGTCACCAGCTCACCGGTGTGCGCGTCCCAGACGTACGTGGCGCCGTCCTCCTCCATGGTGGCGATCAGGCGGCCGTTCGGGGCGTACGTGACGTCGGTGATCGGGTACGAGAGTCGCCGCCAGACCCGCACCGGTCGATTGGTGCCCAGGTGCCGCAGCTCCAGCACGTGCCGGTGCGCCACGGCGGCCAGTTCACCGTCCGGCGAGAACGCGACCGCCGCCACGTCGGACCCCAGCGGCGCGAGCACGGGTGTCGCCGGGTCACGCCCGACCACCGCCGCACCCTCCGGCGTCGGACCGGCCACCCGGACCAGTGCCGACCGCTCCCACCGGCTCCCGGTCAGCACCGCACCGGTGAGGTCGCCGCCGATCATCAGCACGTCGGTCAGGTTCGCGCCGGTCAGGTCGGCCCCGGTGAGGTCCTTGTCCACCAGCCGCTGCCCGGTCAGGTCGGCACCGCGGAAGTCGGCCCCGCGCAAGTCCAGGTCACCGAAGTCGAACGCGCGCAGGTCCGCGTTGGCCAACGACAGCCGGACCCGCGCCTCCAGCCTCTTCGCCACCTCGGTCGCGTTCTGCTTGGCCGCCTCGGGCGCGTCGGCGTCCGCCATCACCCCGCGTGCCCAGGCCAACGCGGCCTCGTGCCCGGCCAGGTCGCACAGGAAGTCGACCATCAGCCGCGACATCTTGCGGGTCACGATGTCGGTGCCGGGCAGGTCGTCCGCCGCCACCTTCGCGACCAGCCACTCCATCACCGACTGGTGCACGAACGCGAACCCGCCCGCCTCCGTCCGCACCAGCAGCGACCCGGACCCGACGGCGTGCGCGGCCTGGTCGATCGAGTAGCCGCGCTCGGTCAACCGGGTCAACGTGCGCACCACGGTGTCCTCCAGGTCGGCCGTGTCGATGGTGGCCGCCGTCGTCCGCCACAGCCGCAACGCCAACGCCGTGCACGCCGACAGCCGTTCCGCGCCGTCGAACGACGGCATCCCGTGCCGGTGCCGTTGCCGGTCGGTCTCCTGCACCAGCCAGAAGTCCACCAGCTCCCGGTACAGCTCGGCCGCGCTGATCCGGCCGTGCTGCTGCTGGACCTCGCGCAACCGCTCGTCGTCCAGGTCGGCGATGAACGACAACATCCTCGGGTTCCGGGACAGGCCCAGCAGGTCGTTGATCGCGCCCAGCAGCTCGAACCGTGCCGCCGCACGTCCCTCGTCACCGCCGTAGTGCCTGGTGAGGAAGTCGCGGATCTGGTCGTCGCTGAAGTCCTCCAGCACCGCCACCCGGCTCGCGGTCAACGCCGAGACCCGCTGACCCAGCGCGTTCAGCACCTGGTCGGTGGACTGGAAGTGCTGGCTGCGGCTGGTCAGCACGACCTTCGCCCGATCGGTCACGGCGTGCAGCAGCGTGGCCAGGTAGTCGGCCGCCTGGTCGTACCCGACGCGCAGTTCCAGCTCGTCGAACCCGTCGAACAGCAGCGCCAGCCGACCGCTGCTGATCATGTACCGCAGCTTGGCCACCTCGACCGCGTCCACGCCCTCGCGCACGAGGTGCTGTGCGAGCAGCTCGTCCAGCGTCGGCGCCTTCTCCAGGCTGCGCAGCTCCACCAGCACGGGCAGCAGGCCGGGGTGCTCGACGGGCAGCGCCCGGGTCAACTGCCGCAGCAGGAACGACTTGCCGCGCCCGAAGTCGCCGAGCACGACCACGAACCGGGCGACGTCCTCACCGAGCCAGCCGAGCACCCGTTCGAGCAGGTCGTCGTCGCCGTCCTCCCAGCCGACCATGCCGTACCGCTGCGGCACGTACAGGTCGGCGGGGTAGACCTGGTCGGCGGCCAGCCGCCGGGTCTGCCGCTCCGCCAACGGCCGCAGGTCCAGCAGGCCCTGGTACTCCACGAAGCTGCGCAGCCGCACGCCGCGCCGCCGTGCCGCGACGACCAGTTCGTGCCCGGCGGGCGGGCCGCTGTAGACCAGCTCGGACGGCACGGCGGGGTCGGCCGCGGCGAAGGAGGCGTGCACCCGCGTGACGAACGACTCCACCGCCTCGTCACCCAACCTGGCCCGCACGCCGACCGGCCACTGCTCGAAACCACCGCCCGGGCGGGGCTTGGACACGCGGATGTAGTGCTCCTCGGCTCGCGGCGTGACGGTCGCGGTCGGGTGCGCCACGCGCGTGGCTTCCAGCACGCGGTCGAAGAAGAGGTCCGGGCCCTTGGCCGGCTGGTCGGTCGCGGTGGCCCGCTTCGAGTCGCCGCCATCGCCGACCGGTACCGGGACGACCGACCAGGTGGCGCGCCCGTCACGGGGGCTGGTGAGCGCCAGGTCGACGTGCGGCGAGACGTCGAACGCCAGTGGGCCTTGGACCGCGCTCAGCCGTGTCCAGGCACGGCGCGGGCCGTCGCGGAACAGCTTCTCGAACCGCTCGGCCTGGCGTCCGCCGATGACCGCGCGGTCGTCCTCGTGCGTGGTTTCGTGCGTGATCTCGATGGTGGAGTTCAGGCCGGCGACCGCGAGCTCCAGCTCCGGGTAGTCGAACAGGGTCCACGGCTCGTCCGGGGTGAAGCTGAACCGGGCGCCGTGGAAGTCGTCGAACGCCGCCGCGAACGGTCCCCACTTCGGCCAGTACGGGGGCGTCGGGGTCCGGCCCCACGCCTCCTCCTGCCGGAAGTACGCCTCGCACGCCAACCGGTTCACGTCCCGCGATCCGGGCACGACGACGACCCGTTCCCGCGGCAGGTGCACCGCCTCCGCCAGCTCGGCCAGGAACCGGAAGCCGCGCTCGAACTCGTCCGGCCTGCCGTGCTCGGTCAGGTCACCGGTGAACACCACCAGGTCGGGTCGGAGCTCGGCGAAGTCACGGGGTGACCACACGTCGTGACCGGAGCCGAACCGCGTGCCGTGCAGGTGCAACACGGTCAGCCGGCCCGGCCCACCCTCTTCGTCGCCGTCGCCGGGTAACGAGCCGTCGGGCATCGGTTAGAGGTACCACATACTGTTCGACCATGGACGTCCTCGTTGTCGATCACCCACTGGCCAGGGCGCGGCTGACCACCATGCGTGACGCCCGCACCGACAACGCGGCGTTCCGCGCCGCGCTGCACGAGTTGACCGTGATGCTCGTGTACGAGGCCACGCGCGACCTGCCCGTGGCCGAGGAGCGGGTGCACACGCCCGTGGCCCGGACCACCGGCTACCGCCTGGCGAACCCGCCGCTGCTGGTGCCCGTCCTGCGGGCCGGCCTGGGCATGGCCGACCAGGCGCACAAGCTGATCCCCGACGCGCAGATGGGCTTCGTGGGCCTGGCCCGTGACGAGGAGACCCTCCAGCCCACCCCGTACATGGAGTCGCTGCCCGACTCGCTGGCCGGCCGTCCGGTGTTCGTGCTGGACCCGATGCTCGCCACCGGTGGTTCGATGGCGTACACGATCCGGCTGCTGACCGACCGCGGCGCCACCGACGTGACCGCGATCTGCGCGCTCGCCGCCCCGGAGGGCATCAAGCACCTGGAGGACTCGACCCTCCCCGTCCGCCTGATCACCGCCAGCGTCGACGAACGCCTGAACGACTCGGGCTTCATCGTCCCCGGCCTGGGCGACGCCGGCGACCGCCAATACGGCACCGTCCACTAACCCCCCGAGAGTCCTACCTCCACACCGCGAGAGTCCTACGCTCAGCGCCCGAGAGTCCTACGTTCAGAGCACCTGAATTCAACGCTCACGCACCGGCCGTTCGTCGTGAGCGTTGAATTCGGGGTGCGCGAACGTAGGACTCTCGCGGGCTCAGGGTAGGACTCTCGCGGGGTTAGGTGAGGGTGGGGAGGTGGTTGGTGGCCCAGGTGGAGAGGGTGCGGCCCGGGCGGCCCGTGACGGTGGTGAAGTCGGGGGTGACGGCGGCCGGTTCCTCGGCGTGCTGGGCCATGTAGCCGAGGAGGTACTCGGCCACGTCGTACGGCAGGCCCTCGTCACGGATCAAGCTCGCGCGGGCCTGGCCGTAGGTCACGCGCTCGAACCGGATGGGGCGGCCCAAGCCCCGGCCGATCGCCTCGGCCTGCTCGACGTGCGTCAACGCCTCCGGGCCGCTCAACGTGTACGCCTTGCCCGCGTGCCCCTCCCGCAGCAACGCGTGCACCGCCACCTCCGCCACGTCGTCCTCGTGCACCGGCGCGCCCACCGACTCCGGGAACGGCGCCCGCACCACGTCCTCCGCCTTGATCGTCCGCGCCCAGATGAGCTTGTTGGCCATGAACTCACCCGGCCGCACGTGCGTCCACGCCACCCCGGACGCCTCGATCACCCGCTCCACGTCGTGGTGCAGCTCGTAGCTGCCCGGCCGCTTCACGGTCACCGCACTGCTGGACAGGAACACCACCCGCCGCAGGTCCGGCGCACGGTCCAAGAACGCCTGCGCGTGCGCCACCGCGTCATCGGACTCGATGGCCGCCAACAGGAACACCGCCGTCACCCCCGCCAACGGCAGCTCACCCGGCCGCGTCAGGTCACCTCCCACCACCTCCACGCCCGCGGGCACCACGCCCCGGGCCCGCGCCGGGTTCCGCGTCAACGCCCGCACCGGCACACCCGCCTCCGCCAACTGCCGAACGACCGCGCCGCCGATGGTTCCGGTGGCCCCGGTGACCAGGATCGTCACGAGCTCCCCTAACTACTCAAAGTTGAATAGCACCGAAGCTAGCGCGATCACCACCCGCACCGCACATGCAAAAGTTTGCAAGGAACGAGAAAGTCTTTCTTGTTACCGGATTCGGCCGAACGGCCGTAGATGTGGTCTAGACCTCATCACTACCGTGGTCTGGACCACACACCGGCGATTTCACCCAGAGGCACCGCGAGGAGAAGCATGTCGAGCAGGAGATGGGTGCTCCCCGCCCTCCTGGCCACCGCGATGACCGTGTCGCTGGCACCGCAGGCGGTCGCGCACGGCACGACCACGCGCACCGTCGGGTACTACACCCAGTGGAGCGGTTACGACCGCAACTTCCTGGTGCGCGACCTCGTCGCCAACGGCACCGCTCCGCGGCTCACCCACCTCAACTACGCCTTCGGCTTCCTCGACGAGACCGGCAAGTGCGTCAGCACCGACCCGTGGGCCGACTACCAGCGGCCCTTCGGCGCCGAGCAGAGCGTCAACGGCACCGCGGACGTCGCGGGCCAACCGCTGTCGGGCAACCTCAACCAGCTCAAGCAGCTCAAGGCCCGGCACCCCAAGCTGCGCGTCAACATCTCGCTCGGCGGCTGGACCGGCTCCAAGTACTTCTCCAACGCGGCCCTGACCCCCGAGTCACGCGCCGCGCACGTCGCCTCGTGCCTCGACATGTGGATCAAGGGCAACCTGCCCGACTCCGCGCCCGGTGCGGCGGCCGGCGTGTTCGACGGCATCGACCTCGACTGGGAGTGGCCGTCGTCCGAGGCCGCACCCGGCAACGTGGTGCGACCCGAGGACAGGCAGAACTTCACCGCGCTGCTCGTGGAGTACCGCAAGCAGCTGGGCAAGCTGACCTGGCGGACCGGCAAGCGCTACGACCTGACCGCGTTCCTGCCCGCCGACCCGCGCCAGGTCGACCGCGGCTTCGAGGTGAAGCGGGTCTTCGACCTGCTGACGTTCGGCACCATCCAGGGCTACGACTACCACGGCGCCTGGGACCCGCTGACCAACCAGCAGTCCTCGATCCGCACGCCCGCGGCCGACCCGACCGCGCCGCCGTTCAGCTCGCAGGTCGCGATCGACCACTACCTGCGCAACGGCGCGCCGAAGAGCAAGGTCGTGATGGGCGTGCCGTTCTACAGCCGCGGCTGGACCGGCGTGCGCAACGAGAACAACGGCCTGTTCCAGCCCGCCACCGGGCCCGCGCCCGCCACCTACGAGGCCGGGTACGAGGACTACCGCATCCTCAAGGCGCGGCTGGGCCAGTTCACCGTGCACCGGGACGCCAAGGCCGGGCACGCTTGGCTGTTCGACGGCACCACGTTCTGGACCTGGGACGACCCGGTCGAGATGAAGCGCAAGGGTCGCTACGTGGCCGAACGGCGCCTTGGCGGCGCGATGATCTGGTCGCTCGACGGCGACACCGCCGACGGCGAGCTGATCAAGGCGCTCACCAGCGGACTGTCCTGATCTGGACAGTTCACGGGGTCCGGGGAGGTTTCGCGGCGGCCGCCTCCCCGGGCCCCACCCCCGCACGTCGCCAGCCGTCCGCGTGCGCACGCAGGGCGCGTTCGTAGACGGGGGCGATCTCGACGTTCGGCGGCAGGTTGCCGTTCAGTTCGAGGCTCACCAGGCCGTGCACCGTGCCCCACATCGCCAGCGCGATCTGCTCGGGCGGCGGGTCCTGCACGAACATCCCGACCTCCACCGAACGGCCGACGTCGCGCACGACCGGCAGGAACGTCTCGACCGCGGCCTCCTTCGTCTCGTCGGACGGCTCGAAGTTGGGCACGACCTTGCTGAACATCACCAGGTAGAACTGCGGGTCGGCCAACGCGCTCTCCCGGTACGCCAGGCCGATCTGGACCAGGTCCTCCACCGGGTCGTCGGTCTGCGGCACGCTCGCGATCCGTTCACCGAATCGGCGGAACGCCTCCTCGTACACCGCGTTCAGCAGCGCGGCCTTGCCGCCGAACAGCGAGTACACGGCCGTGGTCGAGGTGTTGACATCCGCCGCGAGCCTGCGCAAGCTCAAGGCGACGGGTCCCTCGGTGGACAGCAGTTCGCCCGCGCGTTCAAGCAACCGGCCGCGGAGCGCTTCGTCGTGTGTCTTCGGTCGTGGCACCGGGACATCGTATCGCAACGGTGTTATAAAACTCGGTCTGGCCATCGTGGTATCAAGTTGGTACCGTCATTCTCCATGGCTATGACTCTGCGTCTGAGTGACGAGGAGAACCGGCGGCTGGACGAACTGGCCGCAGCCGAGGGTCGTTCGAAGCAGGAGGTCGTGCGCTTGGCGTTGGCCGAGCGCTGGGCCAGATTGCAGAAGGAGGAGCAGCTGTCCGAGGTCCTCGGGCGCGTGCTCCCCAAGTACCGGGGCCTGCTCGACCGCCTGGGTTCCGCCTGAGCCCCGGTCCGACCGAGTCCCGCTCCACCCGAGCCCCGGTCCGCCTGGGTTCCGGTCCGGCCGACTCCACCGCCGTTGCGGACTACCGCAGCCGCCGGCGGCCGCCACCGACGCGCCTACACCTTCGGGTGAGCACGCAGTCATGCCCTCGCCGTTCGAACATATGTTCGATACGATCAATCCATGCAGCTCAACCGCCGCACGCCCGGCCGTTCACCCGCGCACATCTGTGAACGGCCACGGCGCTCCGAGGCACACCGGTATGGTGCGCCGTTGAAGATCGGGCTGCGTCCAGGTTGCGCTTCGGTGCACCACGCCGCCGACAACATCCTCGCCGCCGGCTCGGCGGGGAGGCGATACGGACCTGAGGGGGTGGGTGGTGGCGCAGGAGACGTCCCGGATGCGGCGTGGCCGCGCCGGAGTCCCCGCCCCTCAGGACAGGGAGCGCGTCAAGCAGTGGTCAACTACCTCGACGCCGGCGACTTGCTCGTGCTGGCGACCGCCGTCACCGGCGGGGATCTGGTCGTGCGCGACTTAGGTCTCCTCGACTCCGCAGCCCACCGCCCCCGGGCGACCGTGCTGGGGGTCGAGGCCTACGACACGCTCTGGCTGAAAGCTTCCGCGTTGCTCGACTCCATCGTTCGCACGCGCCCGTTGGCCGAGGGCAACTGGCGGCTGGGCTGGGTCGCCGCCGTGACGTTGTGCGACATCAACGGCTGGTGGATCGACGCGGAGGAGGACGAGGCCCTCGACCTGGTCCGGGCGCTGGGCCGGGAGCAGATCGACGTCTCGGGCATGGCCGCCCACCTGGAGGCCTGGGGCCTGCCCAAAGCCGACTGACCGCGGCCCGGTCCCGCGGCGCGACGGCCGGTCGACCTGACCGAGTACCACGAATCGGGTTGACCTGGAGTGCACTCCAGCTCCTACGGTCGACACCGTGACTTACTCGATCGCCCAAGCGGCCGAGCGCAGCGGGTTGTCGATCGACACCCTGCGCTACTACGAACGGATCGGCCTGGTCGACCCGCCGGCCAGGGACTCCGGTGGTCGGCGCAGCTACAGCGACGACGACCTGGGCTGGCTGGTCTTCCTGACCCGCCTGCGCACCACCGGCATGCCCATTCGCATGATGCGCGAGTACGCGCAGCTCAGGCACCGCGGCGACGCCACGGCCGGCAGGCGCAAGCAGATGCTGTTCGAGCACCGCGCCTCGGTCCGCGAGCGCATCGCGGAACTCCAGTCGTGCCTGGAGGTGCTGGAGTACAAGATCACGCACTACGAGCAGCTCGAACACACCTTCATCGAGGGGATCACCGCGTGACGTCGTTGGGCGAACTCCAGGTCGGCAAGCAGGGCCTGGGCTGCATGGGCATGAGCCAGTCGTACGGCGTCGGCGACGAGACCGAGTCCGTCGCCACCATCCACCGGGCGCTGGAACTCGGCGTCACGCTCCTGGACACCGCGGACGTCTACGGCGGCGTCACGCGTTCCGGCACGACCGACGTGGCCGGCGTCGGCGAGAACGAGGAGCTGGTGGGCCGCGCGATCAAGGGCCGCCGCGACGAGGTCGTGGTCGCCACCAAGTTCGGGCTCGCCGACCCGGACCGCAAACCGCGCGGTGACGCCGCCTACGTCCGGCAGGCCGTCGAGGCGTCGTTGCGCCGGCTGGGCACCGACCACATCGACCTGTACTACCAGCACCGGGTCGACCCGGACGTGCCGATCGAGGAGACCGTCGGCGCGATGGCCGAGCTCGTCGCCGAGGGCAAGGTCCGCTACCTGGGCCTGTCCGAGGCGGGCGCCGCGACGATCCGCCGCGCGCACGCCGTGCACCCGATCAGCGCCCTGCAGAGCGAGTGGTCGCTGTGGACGCGTGACATCGAGGCCGAGATCGCGCCCACGTGCCGTGAGCTGGGCATCGGCATCGTGCCGTTCTCGCCGCTGGGCCGCGGCTTCCTGACCGGCCGCGTCACGTCCGTCGCCGACCTGGGCGAGGACGACATGCGCCGCAGCCTGCCCCGGTTCGCCGAGGAGAACTTCGCCCGCAACACCGCGATCGTGGACGCGTTGCGCGCGCTGGCCGCCGAGCGCGGTGTCACCGCGGGCCAGTTGGCGCTGGCCTGGGTGCACCACCAGGGCGAGCACGTCGTGCCGATCCCGGGCACCAAGCGGGTGAAGTACCTGGAGGAGAACGTCGCCGCCGCCGACCTGGAGCTCAGCGCCGACGAGCTGCGCGCGATCGAGGCCGCCGCACCCGCCGTCGCGGGCGACCGGTACCCGGCGGAGTTCCTGAAGCTGACGAACCGATGACCGCACCGATTACCGAACAGACGACCGAGGGGGAGGACGGCACCGTGGAGAACCGCCGCTTGGGCGCGCTCGAAGTGAGCGCGCAGGGTCTGGGCTGCATGGGCATGAGCGAGTTCTACGGCCCCGGCGACGAGTCCGAGTCCACCGCCACCATCCACCGCGCCCTCGACCTGGGCGTCACGTTCCTCGATACGGCCGACATGTACGGGCCGTTCACCAACGAGGAGCTGGTGGGCCGCGCGATCAAGGGCCGCCGCGACGAGGTCGTGCTGGCCACGAAGTTCGCCGTGGTCCGCGACACCGGCACTCCGCGTGCCGAATGGGGTCTGCGCGGCGACCCGGAGTACGTCAAGCAGGCCGCCGAGGCGTCGTTGCGCCGGCTGGGCACCGACCACATCGACCTGTACTACCAGCACCGGGTCGACCCGGACGTGCCGATCGAGGAGACCGTCGGTGCGATGGCCGAGCTCGTCGCGCAGGGCAAGGTCCGGCACATCGGGCTGTCCGAGGCGGGCGCGGCGACGATCCGGCGGGCGCACGCCGTGCACCCGGTCGCGGCCGTGCAGACCGAGTGGTCGCTGTGGTCGCGCGACATCGAGGACGAGGTCGCGCCCACGTGCCGTGAGCTGGGCATCGGCATCGTCGCCTACTCGCCGCTCGGCCGCGGTTTCCTCACCGGCCGGTACACGTCGAAGGACGACTTCGCGGCCGGTGACTTCCGCCTGGTCGGCCAGCCCCGGTTCGCGGAGGAGAACTTCGCGCGCAACCTGGCCCTGGTGGAGTCGCTGCGCGAGGTGGCGCGGGAGCACGACGTGACGCCGGGGCAGATCGCGCTGGCGTGGGTGCACCACCAGGGCGCGGTGCCGATCCCGGGCACCAAGCGGGTGAAGTACCTGGAGGAGAACGCGGCCGCCGCGGACCTGGCGCTGACCGACGCGCAGCTGGACCGCATCGCCGCCGCCGTGCCCGCCGACGCGGTCGCCGGCACCCGCTACGCGGCCGAGGTGATGCCCTCGCTGGGCCGCTAGAGCACCAACGTGGCGGCGACCGCGGCGCCCAGCTCCCGGCACCGCTCCCGCGCGTCGCGGTCCGGCGCGCCGGTGAGGGTCAGCGTCGCCGCCACGGGCCGCCACTTCAGGCCCGTGGTGATGTCGCGCAACGCCTTCACCGCACCCTCCGTGCCCAGGTTGCCGTGCACGTAGGCGCCGAACGGCCGGCCGCGCGTGGCGTCCAGGCAGGGGTAGTAGACGGTGTCGAAGAAGTGCTTCAGCGCGCCGCTGATGTAGCCGATGTTGGCGGGCGTGCCCAGCAGGTAGCCGTCGGCCTCCAGCACGTCGGTCACGGTCGCGCCCAGCGCGGGCCTGCGGACCACCTCGACGCCCTCGATCTCCGGGTCAGCCGCGCCCGCCAGCACCGCCTCGAACAGCTCGTGCATGGCGGGTGACGGCGTGTGGTGCACGATCAACAGGCGGGGCACGCGGGCCAGGTTGCCGCGATCGGCACGCCGGTGCAACCGCTCGGTAGCCTGGAGCACGCCCGGTGACGGTCTCGACCCGTGGGAACCGGCGGGGCCGTCGAACGTCCTGGGATGTGTAGGTACCGGGAGGGAGTCATGGAAACTCGCAGCATCGCCACGATGAAGCGCAACCGGCGGATCACCTGGGGTGCGGGTGTCGGCATCGGGGTCGGGCTGATCGGCCTGCCGCTGGTCTTCATCGCCCTGTGGCCCGGTGTCGACCACAGCCCGTGGGACGTCAACACGATGATCCTGGCGGCCGGCGTCGCGCTGTGCACGACCAGCTACATCTCCGGCCGCATCTCGGTGGCCGCCGCCACCCAGCACCGGCCGCGCCCGGTGAGCCCGCCGACCAGGCGCCCGTACCTGGTGGCCGGCGGCTCACTCGTCGTCGCCGTGCTGTGCCTGCTGATCGCTATGGCGTCGTGAGCAGGTCCGACACCTGAGCGCGCAGCTCGGCCAACCGGGCCCGGGCGCGCTCACGGGCGGCGGGCAGGTCGTCCGACACCGGTTCCACCACTTCGAGGTAGGCCTTGAGCTTCGGCTCGGTCCCGGACGGCCGCACGACCACCCGCACGCCGTCCCGCGTGAGCCGCACCACGTCGGCCTCGGGCAAGAGGTCCTCGAACGCGAAACCCGCCGGTGGCTCGGCGCGCAGCCGGGCCATCAACGCCCCGATCCGGCTCAGGTCGGTGAACCGCAGCGACACCTGGTCGGTCAGGTGCAGGCCGTGGTCGACGGCCAGCTGGTCCAGCGCGTCCAGCAGGGTGCGGCCGGACGCCTTCAACCCGGCCGCCAGGTCGCACGCCACCACGGCCGCCGAGATGCCGTCCTTGTCGTTGACGTGCGCCGGGTCGACGCAGTTGCCCAGCGCTTCCTCGTACGCGAACACCAGCCCGTCGCCCGCGCGCACCAACCACTTGAACCCCGTCAACGTCTCCGCGTAACGCGCGCCGTGCGCCGCCGCGATCGACTTGAGCAACGAGGACGACACGATCGTGGTGGCCACCAAGGGATCCGCGCTGTCCGTAGTGGACAGCACGAGTGACCCGAGGAGCACGCCGGTCTCGTCGCCGCGCAGCATCCGCCACGACCCGTCCCGCTCCCGGACCCCCAGCGCGCACCGGTCCGCGTCCGGGTCCAGGGCGATGGCGAGGTCGGCCGAGTCGGCCGCCGCGAGCTCCAGCAACCGGTCCGCCGCACCCGGCTCCTCCGGGTTCGGGAACGCCACGGTCGGGAACGCCGGGTCCGGCACGGCCTGCTCCCGCACCACCCGCACGTCGGTGAACCCGGCCCGCCGCAACGCGTCCACCGCGGTCGCGCCGCCGACGCCGTGCATCGGCGTCAACACCACTCGCAGGTCACGCGCCACACCGCGGGGCAGCGACGCCACCCGTTCCAGGTACTCGTCCACCTCGGCGTCCGACACCGGCAGGTAGTCCTCCGACAACGGCACCGACACCGCCGCGGGCACGCCCCGGATCGCCGCCTCGATCTCGCCGTCCGCCGGCGGCACGATCTGCCCGCCACCGGCCAGGTACAGCTTGTAGCCGTTGTCCGCGGGCGGGTTGTGGGAGGCGGTGATCTGCACGCCCGCCACCGCGTCGTGCCGCTTGACCAGGAACGCCAGCACCGGCGTCGGCAACGGCCCCGGCAGCACCCGCACGGTGAAGCCCGCGCCCGCCAGCACACCGGCGGCCGCCGCCGCGAAGTCCTCCGACCCGTGCCGCGCGTCCCGGCCGACGAACACCGTGCCGACGTGCCCGTGCGCCTTGAGCCACGCGGCCAGCCCGGCCGTGGTGCGGATGACCACGGCCCGGTTCATCCCGTTCGGCCCGGCCCGCACGGGACCGCGCAGCCCCGCCGTGCCGAAGGTCAGCGGACCGGCCATCCGGTCCGCCAGCTCCTCGACCGCGGCGGCGTCACCGCCCATCGCCCGGGCGAGCACGGTTTGCAGCTCCAGGCGTGCCCCGGGGTCGGGGTCGTCGGCGATCCAGCGGAACGCGGCGTCGCGCAGGGCCGGGGTGAGGGTCATGCCCGGGTCACCAGCTCACGCAGCAAGGCGCCCATCCGGCTCGCCGCGGCCTGGCCCGCCTCCAGCACCTCTTCGTGGTTGAGCGGCTCGCCGGTGATGCCCGCGGCCAGGTTCGTCACCAGCGACAGGCCGAACACCTCCACGCCCTCCGCGCGTGCCGCGATGGCCTCCAGCACGGTGGACATGCCGACCAGGTCCGCGCCGATCGCGCCGAGCATCCGGATCTCGGCGGGCGTCTCGAAGTGCGGCCCCGGCAGGCCCGCGTAGACGCCTTCCTCCAGCGACGGGTCGATCTCCCGGGCCAGGTCGCGCAGCCGCGGCGAGTACAGGTCGGTGAGGTCCACGAACCGGGCGCCGACCAGCGGGGATGACGCGGTGAGGTTCAGGTGGTCGCTGATCAGCACCGGCTGGCCGACCGACATGCCCTGCCGCAGGCCGCCGGCCGCGTTGGTCAGCACGACCGTCCGGACACCGGCCGCGGCCGCCGTGCGCACACCGTGCACGACCTTGGCCACGCCCTTGCCCTCGTACCCGTGCGTGCGACCGAGCATCACCAGCACGTTCTTGTCGCCGACGGCCACCGACCGCACCGTGCCGCCGTGGCCGACGGCCGTGGGGGCCTCGAACCCGGGCAGCTCGCCCATGGGGAGCTCGGCGGTGGGCTCGCCGATCAGGTCCGCGGCCGGGCGCCAACCCGAACCGAGGACCACGGCGATGTCGTGCTTGCCCACCCCGGTCCGCTCGGCCAACGCCTTCGCCGCGTCGGTCGCCAGGGCCTCGGGGGTGGTGTTCTCACTGATGGCGGTCACGGCCGCGAGCCTAATAGCCGTGCTCGGCCGTTGCCCGCAGTGCTGCGGTCGGCCCTGTGCGGCCGTGGGTCTGGCGAGGTAGGTGGTGCCGGAGGAGGTGACGCACCCCATTCGCGGCCGGGACGACCTGCTCACCTCCCTGACAGCGGCCGTCGAGGTGGGCGGTCAGGTGGTCGTCCTGCACGGCAACGGCGGGCACGGCAAGACCACGGTCGCGGTGCAGCTCGCCCGACAGGTCGGCGTCGAGGTCTGGTGGGTCGACGCGAGCAGCGCGACGAACGTCACCGAGGGCCTGCGCGAGGTCGCGCTGCGCGCCGGTGCCGACCAACAGACCGTCCGCAACGCCTGGGCCGGCGGGAGTTCGGCCCCGGAGGTCCTGTGGCGGACTGGCGCGGCGACCGCGACACCGCGGCGGCCGAGTTCCGCGCGGTGCTCGCCGCACAGCAACAGGCGCTCGGACGCGACCACCCGGACACGGTGGACACCAGGAAGGACCTGGCCAGGGTCTCCGGCGAGCACGATGCGGCGGCGACCGGTGCCGACCTGCGCGCGTTGCTGACGGCACAGGTCGGCGCCCACGACCCGCGGACCTCGGACACCCGAGTCGCCCTGGCCCGTGAATTGGTCGCGCAGGACCGGTTCGCCGAGGCGTCGGCCGAGTACCGCGAGTTGTTGGCGGTCCGGTCCGCGCTCCTGGGCCACGACCACCCGGACACCATGTGGGTGCGGCAGAACATCGCCACCCTGCTCCAGATCGAGGGCGACCTGGAGGCCGCCGCCGCGGAGTTCGACGCGTTGCTCCCCGTGTACGTGCGGCTGTTCGGACCTGAACATTCGCGCACGTTGGGCTTGAGGGCTTCGGCGGCGTTCACGTCGGCCCGTCAAGGCCACCTCGTGAGCGCCGAGAGCGAACTCCGCGAACTCGTTTCGACGTGCGAGAGAGCGCTGGGTCCGAACCACCTCCTGATCCAGGTCGTCCGGACGTACTTGAGCCGAGTGTCCGAAGCGCGCGCTAATCGCTCACCCTGAACGTCGGCGCGATCGTGTCGAACAAACGGCTCCGACCCGTCTCCTCCTGCTCCGTCGGCACCACCACCTCGACCACCCACAGGTCGTTGCCCCGGGGCAGGAGGCGGGAGTAACGACTGCGCCGCAGGTCAAGACCGGGTGACACGGTGCCACGGGCCAGGGACGTGGCCCGCTCGACGGTCCGGTAGCTGTACTGGCGACCCGCCTCCGGCCCGCCCGGCGGCAGCACGTCGGTCGACTCGAACGCCTCGCCGAAGTACTGGCCCTCCGCCCACCGCGACCGCACGAGCCGCACGTAGTCCTCGATCGTGTTCCGCTCGTAGTAGCCCGGGAACCGCTGCACCGTCACCTCGTACCACCCGTTGGGCGCGACCAGGTGGACGACCGTGCTCGGACCGAGCCCGTTGTTGGCCCGCTGCTCCAGGAAACTCGTCCAGTCCGACCCGACCTCGATGGTGAACTCCGCCCCCTGCTCGCCCTTCGCCGACGCGGCCGACGCGGTGGTCGGCAGCAGCGACGGCGTCTCGGTGATCGCGGGCAGCGACGGGGTGTCCAGAACCGGCGGCGGTAACAACGACGCGCCCGCGACCGTCCTGGTCAACGCGAAGCCGGACACGCTGCCGATCGCGAACAGCACCACCGCCGACAACGCCACCAGCACCGTCAGCCCCGGCCGCCGGGCCAGCTCACGCGTCGGCGCCTCCGCCACGGCGAACGGCAGCGGACCCGGGTCGTCGGCCAACGGCGTGTCCGGCGGGATCGGGGGCTTGACCAGCGGCGGCCGCACGACCTCCACCACCGGGCGGGTCGCCGACGACGCGGGGAACACGTCGGTGCCCGGCTCCGGCAGCAGCGGCCGGACCAACCGGCGCACCTCGGCCGGCGTGATCCGCTCGTCCGGTGACTTCACCATCAGCCCGGCGACCACCGGCGCCAACGCGCCACAGGCCGAGGCCGACGGCACGTCGCCGTGCACCACCTGGTTGATCGTCTGGAGCACGTTCGCGCCCTCGTACGGCTGCTGCCCGGTCATCGCCGCGAACAACGTCGCGCCCAACGACCACTGGTCCGCCGCGAACGACACCGCGCCGCCCGCCGCCACCTCGGGCGCGATGAACGCGGGCGTGCCCAGCGTGATCCCCCGGCTGGTGAGCGTGGCCTCGGCCACGTTGCGCGCGATGCCGAAGTCGGTGAGCTTCACCCGCCCGTCGTCGGCGACCAGCACGTTGCCCGGCTTCACGTCCCGGTGCGTGATCCCGGCCCGGTGCGCGGCGTCCAGCGCGGCGGCCACGGCGTCCGCCACCACCGCGCCCTGCACGTCGGTCAACGGCCCGCGCTGCCGCACCACGTCCGCCAGCGACGACGACGGCACCAGCTCCATCACCACGTACGGGTCGCCGTCGGCCTGCACCACGTCGTACACCGTGACCAGGTTCGGGTGCGCGAGCGCCGCCGCCGAACGCGCTTCGCGCAGCGTGCGCTCCCGGAGCACCTCGGCCTCGCCGTCCGGGGTGCCCTCCGGGCGCAGGATCTCCTTCACCGCGACGTCCCGCCGCAGCACCTCGTCGTGCGCGGCCCAGACGGTGCCCATCGACCCACGCCCCAGCACGTGCCGGAGGCGGTAGCGGCCGGCGATCAGTCGCTCGGTGTCCACTGCGCCATCATTCACCAGCGTGGAAGACTGGCCTCTGCATCGTTCACGGCGGTGAACCTCACACAGCCGTCGCGTAGCCGTCGCACTACCGGTGAGTAACACTGCGGAGCATGATGGAGCCGTCAGGCGAGTTGGCGCTGGCCGCCGAGTTCCCCACCCCTGACCGCGAGCAGTGGCTGGACCTCGTCCAGGGCGTGCTGCGCAAGTCGGGTGCGGACTTCGGGTCGCTGATCACCACCACCTACGACGGCATCGACGTCCAGCCGCTCTACACCGCGGCCGACCGCGCGCCGGACGCCGGGTTCCCGGGCCTGGCGCCGTTCACCCGAGGCGGTCGGCCGCAGGGCGCGGTCGAGGGCTGGGACGTGCGCCAGCAGCACCGCGTCGCCGACCGGAACGCGGTGATGACCGACCTGGAGAACGGCGTCACGTCGCTGTGGCTCAAGGGACTCGACCCGGCCACCTACGACGACGTGCTGGCCGACGTCTACCTGGACCTCGCGCCGGTCGTGGTGGACGCGGGCGCGGACTTCCTCGAAGCCGGTCGCGCCATGCTGCGGGTCTGGGACCAGCGGCCGGTGCTGCCGAGCGAGGTGCGCGGCAACGTCGGCGCCGACCCGTTGGGCGTCCAGGCCCGCACCGGGCAGCCCGCCGACCTGCGCGCGTTGACCGACCTGCTGGCCAAGGCCAGCGAGTTCACCGGCCTGCGCCTGGTCGTGGTCGACGGCCTGCCGGTGCACGAGGCAGGCGGCTCGGACGCGCAGGAACTGGGTGCGTCCCTCGCGGCCGGCGTGGCCTACCTGAGGCACCTGACCGAGGCCGGGCTGGACGTCGCGCGGGCCGTGCGGCTGCTGGAGTTCCGGTACGCGGCGACCGCCGACCAGTTCCTCACCATCGCCAAGTTCCGGGCCGCGCGGCGGCTGTGGGCGCGGGTCACCGAGGTCGCCGGCGCGCCGAGCCCGCAACTCCAGCACGCGGTCACGTCGCCCGCGATGATGACCCGCCGCGACCCGTGGGTGAACATGCTGCGCACCACCGTGGCGTGCTTCGGCGCGGGGCTGGGCGGCGCGGACGCGGTCACCGTGCTGCCGTTCGACCACGCCATCGGCCTGTCGGACGACTTCGCCCGGCGCATCGCGCGCAACACTCAGTCGCTGCTGCTGGAGGAGTCCAGGCTGGCCGGCGTGATCGACCCGGCGGGCGGCTCCTGGTACGTGGAACGGCTCACCGACGACCTCGCGCACGCCGCCTGGGCCTGGTTCCGGGAGATCGAGGCCGCCGGCGGGCTGCCGAAGGCGTTCGACCTGGTCGCCGACCGGGTCGCGGCCACCTGGGAGCGGCGCCGGGCGAACCTGGCCGACCGGACCGACGCGATCACCGGCGTCAGCGAGTTCCCGAACCTCGGCGAGCAACCCGTCACCCGCCCACCCGCGCCCGCGGAACCCGGCCACGTCAACGACGACCTCGACGGCACCGGCGGCCGCGACGGCAACAGCGGCCGCGGCCGCGACGGCCACGCTGCGCAGGAGTCCCCCTCGGGGGATCCCCGAATTTCATTCTCCCAGCAGGGTCCGACAATTTCGGGGCCCCGATCCGGCTCCCAGCAGGGTCCGGCGACCCAGGGGCCGCGATCCCGGCCCCTGCCGCGCATCCGCTACGCCCAGGACTTCGAGGCGCTGCGGGACGCGGCCGACGCGGCGCCGGAACGCCCGAAGGTCTTCCTGGCCACGCTCGGCCCGGTCGCCGCGCACACCGCCAGGGCCACGTTCGCGGCGAACCTGTTCCAGGCGGGCGGCATCGAGACGCCGAACGCCGGTCCCACCAAGACCGCGGCCGACGTGGTCGCGAAGTTCCGCGAGAGCGGCGCCCGGATCGCGTGCCTGTGCGGCAGCGAGACGAGCTACGCCGAGCTCGCCGCACCCGTGGCCCGGGCGCTGCGCGAGGCCGGTGCGCAAAGAGTGCTGCTGGCGGGCAGGAAGTCCGCATCGTCCGACCCCGGCGCGGAGATCGACGAGTACGTGTACACCGGCTGCCCGGCGCTAGAGGTGCTGGAGCACACGTTCGAAGTGCTTGGAGTCCAGCGATGATCCCGAACTTCGCCGACGTCGAGCTGGGCGACCCCGCCACCGATCCCGCCGACTCCGCCGCGCGGTGGCACGCGGCGCTCCAGGAGGCGACCGGCAAGGGCGCGGACGCGCTGACGTGGGAGACGCCCGAGGGCATCGGCGTCAAGCCCGTCTACACCGCCGCCGACACCGAGGGCCTCGACTTCCTGGGCACCTACCCCGGCATCGCGCCGTTCCTGCGCGGCCCGTACCCGACGATGTACGTCAACCAGCCGTGGACGATCCGGCAGTACGCCGGGTTCTCCACCGCCGAGGAGTCCAACGCCTTCTACCGCCGCAACCTCGCGGCCGGCCAGAAGGGCCTCTCCGTCGCGTTCGACCTCGCCACCCACCGCGGCTACGACTCCGACCACCCCAGGGTCGCCGGTGACGTCGGCATGGCGGGCGTGGCCATCGACTCGATCTACGACATGCGACAGCTGTTCGACGGCATCCCGTTGGACAAGATGAGCGTGTCGATGACCATGAACGGCGCGGTGCTGCCGATCCTGGCGCTGTACGTGGTGGCGGCCGAGGAGCAGGGGGTGGCGCCCGAGCAGCTCGCGGGGACCATCCAGAACGACATCCTCAAGGAGTTCATGGTCCGCAACACCTACATCTACCCGCCGCAGCCGTCGATGCGGATCATCTCCGACATCTTCGCGTTCAGCTCGCGCCGGATGCCGAAGTTCAACTCCATCTCCATCTCCGGCTACCACATGCAGGAAGCCGGTGCGACGGCCGACCTGGAGCTCGCCTACACGCTCGCGGACGGCGTGGAGTACCTGCGGGCGGGCCGTGACGCGGGGCTGGACATCGACGCGTTCGCGCCGCGGTTGTCGTTCTTCTGGGCGGTCGGCATGAACTTCTTCATGGAAGTCGCCAAGATGCGCGCCGCCCGGCTGCTGTGGGCGAAGCTGGTGCGGACCTTCGACCCGAAGTCGCCGAAGTCGCTGTCCCTGCGCACGCACTGCCAGACGTCCGGCTGGTCGCTCACCGCGCAGGACGTGTTCAACAACGTCGCCCGGACGTGCGTCGAGGCGATGGCCGCCACCCAGGGGCACACCCAGTCCCTGCACACCAACGCGCTGGACGAGGCGCTGGCGCTGCCCACCGACTTCTCCGCGCGCATCGCCCGCAACACCCAGCTGCTGCTCCAGCAGGAGTCGGGCACCACGCGGGTGATCGACCCGTGGGGCGGCAGCGCGTTCGTCGAACGCCTCACGCACGACCTGGCGCACCGCGCGTGGTCGCACATCACCGAGGTCGAGGCCGCGGGCGGGATGGCGCGGGCCATCGACGCGGGCATCCCGAAGCTGCGCATCGAGGAGGCCGCGGCGCGCACCCAGGCCCGCATCGACTCCGGTCGGCAGCCGGTGATCGGCGTGAACAAGTACCAGGTCGAGTTCGACGAGAAGATCGACGTGCTCAAGGTCGACAACGCGGGCGTGCGGGCGCAGCAGCTGGCCAAGCTCGCCCGGCTGCGCGCGGAACGCGACCAGTCCGGTGTGGACTCGGCGTTGACCGCGCTGACCAACGCGGCGGGCTCGGACGGGAACCTGCTGGAGCTGGCCATCGCCGCCGCCCGCGCCAAGGCCACCGTGGGTGAGATCTCCGAGGCGCTGGGCAAGGTGTGGGGTCGGCACTCCGCGCAGATCCGCACCATCACCGGCGTGTACCGGGAGGAGGCCGGGTCCGTGTCCAACGTCGAGGCCACCCGAGAGGTCGTGGAGGCGTTCGCCGAGGCGGAAGGCCGCCGGCCGCGGATCCTGGTCGCCAAGATGGGCCAGGACGGGCACGACCGCGGCCAAAAGGTGATCGCGACCGCGTTCGCCGACCTCGGCTTCGACGTGGACGTCGGCCCGCTGTTCCAGACCCCGGACGAGGTCGCCCGCCAGGCCGTCGAGGCCGACGTGCACATCGTCGGGGTGTCGTCGCTGGCCGCCGGCCACCTCACGCTGGTGCCCGCGCTGCGCTCGGCGTTGGCCGGGATGGGCCGCGAGGACATCATGATCGTGGTCGGCGGCGTGATCCCGCCGCAGGACTTCGACGCGTTGCGCGCGGCCGGCGCGGCGGCGATCTTCCCGCCCGGCACGGTCATCGCCGACGCGGCGGGCGACCTGCTGCGCCGGCTCGCCCGGGAGCTGGGCCACGGCGACGTGCCGGACCACGGCGACGTGCCGGGACACGATGGCTAGGCCGGTCGACGTCGGCGAGTACGCCAAGGGCGTGCTCGCGGGCGACCGCGGCGTGCTGGCGCGGGCCATCACGCTGGTCGAGTCGACCCGCCCGGACCACCGGGCGTCGGCGCAGGAGCTGCTGGTCGAGCTGCTGCCGCACTCCTCCGGTCCGTCCGGGGCGGGCGCGCACCGCGTCGGCATCACCGGCGTGCCCGGCGTGGGCAAGTCGACGTTCATCGACGCGCTCGGCTCCATGCTGACCGCGCGGGGCCACCGGGTGGCGGTGCTGGCGGTCGACCCGTCGTCCACCCGCACCGGCGGTTCCATCCTGGGCGACAAGACCCGGATGGCCCGGCTCGCGGTCGACCCGGCGGCGTTCATCCGGCCGTCACCGACCTCCGGCACGCTCGGCGGCGTGGCCAAGGCCACCCGCGAGTCGATCGTGCTGGTCGAGGCCGCCGGCTACGACGTGGTGCTGGTCGAGACGGTCGGCGTCGGCCAGTCCGAGGTCGCCGTGGCCAACATGACGGACTGCTCGCTGTTCCTGACGCTGGCTCGCACGGGCGACCAGCTCCAGGGGATCAAGAAGGGCGTGCTGGAGCTGGCCGACGTGATCGCGGTCAACAAGGCCGACGGCCCGCACGAGGTCGACGCGCGCCGGGCGGCCCGCGAGCTGGCCGGCGCGCTGCGGCTGCTGCGGCCGCCGGACGCCCTGTGGCACCCGCCCGTGCTGACGTGCAGCGGGCTGGACGGCTCGGGGCTGGACACCGTGTGGCAGCAGGTCACCAAGCACCGGGAGACCCTGGAGGCGGCCGGTGAGCTGGTCGAACGGCGGCGGCGCCAGCAGGTCGACTGGACCTGGGCCATGGTGCACGACCAGCTGCTGACGAGCCTGCGCTCGGCGCCGGCGGTGCGCTCGGTCGTGCCCGAGGTGGAACGGCAGGTGCGCGACGGCGAGCTGACCGCCACGCTGGCCGCCGAGCGGATCCTGGCCGCGTTCCGCGAACGTCCGTGACGGCTCGCTCACCGCATGTGTACGGATACCGGGTTGGATGACCACTGACAGTGGTAACCCGGAAAGGCGATGGCTAGGCTTGGCGACCATGTGGCGATCTGTGCTCGCGGTGTGCCTGTTCGTGCTGACCGGTGTCCTCACCGTGTCGGGCACAGGCTCCGCCGTGCCGACGTCGCCGCACCTGGCCGTGCAGCCGACGGAGACCCTGGCGCCCGGCGGCACCATCGAGCCGGGCGGCACCGTCCAGCCCGGTCCCGACATCAACGCCCCGCAGGAGCCCGCGTCCACGTCGGGCTCGGAAACCCGCAGGAAGTTGTGGATCGGTGGTATCGCGCTGCTGTTGTTCGCCCTCGTTTACTGGCGTAACAAGAAGCGGTGGTCGAAGTGGCGAGCCGGGCGCAAGTCCGGGTGAATCCCATCTAGTGGGAGCTTCGGGGCGATATCTGGTCGCCTTTTAGCATCACCCTGCGCAGACTTGATCGGTCTGACCGAAACTCGCGCACCGCTTGGCGCATCCGCGCGACCGGTTGCCGGTTGATCAACCAGGGGTGCGTCGTGCCCGCCAGGCCGTGATGCAGGATGGACGCAAATGAGTACCGACTTCAAGATGAGCACGCGCTCGGCCGTCGAGCGGTACTCGAATGCGCTGGTAGGCCTCTCCCGCAGCATCCACGCGGAGCCCGAGCAGGCGTTCGCCGAGCACCGCAGCGCGGCCAAGGTCGCCGACCTGCTCGCCGCCGAGGGCTTCGAGGTCGAGCGCGGGGTCGCGGACCTGGAGACGGCGTTCACCGCGTCGTTCGGCTCCGGTGAGCTGGTGCTCGGGCTGTGCGCGGAGTACGACGCGCTGCCCGAGGTCGGCCACGCGTGCGGGCACAACGTCATCGCCGCCGCGTCCGCTGGCGCGGCCCTCGCGCTGCGTGACCTGGCCGACGAGCTCGACCTCACCGTGCGGGTGATCGGCACCCCGGCCGAAGAGGTCGGCGGCGGCAAGGTGCTGATGCTCGAACGCGGGGTATTCGACGACGTGGCGTTCTCGATGATGGTGCACCCGGCTCCCTACGAGGCCGTCGCCGCGCGATCGCTGGCCATTACCGACGTCGAGGTCCACTACACCGGCAAGCCCTCGCACGCGGCCGCCGCGCCCCACCTGGGCGTGAACGCCGCCGACGCGATCACCGTCGCCCAGGTCGCCATCGGGCTCGCCCGGCAGCACCTGGAGCCCGGCCAGATGGTCAGCGGCATCGTCACCCGCGGCGGCACCGTGCCGAACGTGGTGCCCGCGCGCACGTCGGCGATGTTCGACCTGCGCGCCGACGACCTCGACTCGCTGCGCCGGCTGGAGGAGCGGATGAACCGCTGCTTCGAGGCCGGCGCCATCGCCACCGGCTGCACCCACGAGGTCGTGAAGGTCTCGCCGGTGTACGCCGAGCTGAGCCCGGACCCATGGCTCGCGGACGCCTACCGGCGTGCCGCGATCGAGCTGGGCAGGCATCCGTTGAGCCCCGAGGAGGAGCTCAAGGAGAAGATCGGCAGCACCGACATGGGCAACATCACCCGTGCGCTGCCGGCCATCCACCCGACCATCGCCATCGACTGCGGAGACGCGGTGAACCACCAAATCGAGTTCGCGACCGCCTGTGCGTCGGCCTCTGCCGACCGCGCGGTGCTCGACGGGGCACTGGCCCTCGCCTGGACCACCATTTCCACTGCCACCGACGGTGAGCAGCGTTCTCGACTGTTGGCGGGTGTGGCATGACGGTCCTGGACTCGCTGCTGCCGGAGGAGGGTGCCGAGGTGCTGTTGACCGACCGTGGGGTCAGCATTGCCCCTGTGGATGATCCCGGTGAGGGTCGCGGACCCTCGTGGCTGGACGACTGGCTGGCGGCGAACGCCTCCGAGGTCGTCGCCTGGCGCCGGCACCTCCACGCGCACCCGGAGCTGTCCCGGCAGGAGTACGCCACCACCGAGCTGATCGCCGACGTGCTGCGCTCGGCGGGGTTGAAGCCACGCGTCCTACCTGGTGGGACGGGCCTGGTCTGCGACGTCGGCTCCGGGCCGCGGTGCGTGGCGCTGCGCGCGGACATCGACGCCCTGCCGCTGCCGGAGAACACCGGCGCGCCGTACTCGTCCACTGTGGACGGCGTCACGCACGCGTGCGGGCACGACGCGCACACCACGGTGCTGCTGGGTGCCGCGTTGGCGCTGGCCTCGGCCACCGAGCTGCCCGGACGGGTGAGGTTGGTGTTCCAGCCGGCCGAGGAGGTCATGCCCGGTGGCGCGCTCGACGTGCTGGCGGCGGGCGGGCTGGACGGGGTGGAGCGCATCTTCGGCCTGCACTGCGACCCGCGGCTGGAGGTCGGCCGGATCGGGACGCGGATCGGTGCGATCACGTCGGCCAGCGACATGCTGGAGCTGCGGCTGACGTCGCCGGGCGGCCACACGTCCCGGCCGCACCTGACGGCGGACCTGGTGCACGCGCTCGGGACCGTGATCACGGGCCTGCCGGGGCTGCTGTCCCGTCGGGTGGACCCCCGTTCGGGGACGGTGCTGGTGTGGGGCGCGGTGCACGCGGGCGAGGCGCCGAACGCCGTGCCGCAGGACGGCGTGCTGCGCGGCACGCTGCGCACCGGGGATCGCGACATCTGGGCCGAGCTGGAGCCGTTGATCAAGGAGCTGGTGGGCGCGCTGCTGGCCCCGACCGGCGTCGGCTTCGACCTGCACCACCGCCGCGGCGTGCCACCCGTGGTGAACGACCGGGAGAGCACGATGCTGTTGCGCGCCGGCGTCGAGGCGGCGTTGGGCGAGGACGCGCTGGCGGGCACCGAGCAGTCGTCCGGCGGCGAGGACTTCGGCTGGTACCTGGAGCAGGTGCCCGGCTCGTTCGCCCGGTTGGGCGTCTGGGACGGGGTGGGGAAGCAGAAGGACCTCCACCAGCCCGGGTTCGACCTGGACGAACGGGCACTGCTGGTGGGCGTGCGGGTGATGGTGCACGCCGCGCTGGCGGCCTTGGCCTGACCGCTCGACTCGTGCTTTGCAGGGGTCCCCGCCAGAGGGACCCCTGCTTTTACCCTGCCACAGCGGACTGACGATTTCAGGCCGCTGGGGGCGGCCTGTGGACAACTGAGCAGGACCGACCCGACGCCCGCCGAGCCGGACTCGCCCGCGTTGCGCGAGCCGGCCGGCGCCCCACCGCGCGACCGACCTGGACGAACACCGGGAGTGGTCGCGGGACGTGCCGTTGCACTGCGGCGCCACCTTGCACCGCCGCCGAGTACGACGCCGAACTGGCTCGCGTGGCCGCCAACCAGCTGTGGGGGGCACCGGCACGCACCGCCGGCCCGACGGCCGCCGAGTCGGGGCCGGCGCACCGGTCACCAGGCCTTGCCGGCCTGCTCCCGCACCGCGCGGTTGATCCGGTTGAAGAAGTTGGTCAACGCGACGCCCAGCACGATCGCGCCCAGTTGCGGCTCGTCGAAGTGCTCGGCGGCCTCGGCCCAGACCTCGTCGGTCACGCCGGGCGCGCCGTCCTGGATCCTGGTCGCCGCCTCGGCCAGCGCGAGCGCCGCCCGCTCCGGCTCGGTGAAGAACGGCGTCTCGCGCCACGTCACCACGTTGTGCAACCGCTCGTCGCTCTCCCCCCGCTTCTTCGCCGCCGCGACCCCGCTGAACACGCAGGGGCTGCACCCGTTGATCTGGCTGGCCCGCAGGTGCACCAGTTCGAGCACCACCGGGTCGACGCCGCTGGCGTGCATCGCCTTGTGCAGCCGCTGGATCGCCGAGGTCACATCGGGGTTGGCCGAGCTCTTCACGCGTGCTTCCATCGGTCTTGCTCCTCACCGGTTACCTGCGCCCTCCCGGGCCCGTCATCACCCATGACGGAGCAGCGCGGAGAAAGGTAACGACATGTCCGACACCATCCCGACGACCCCGGTGACCGAGCAGTTCGAGGCGCAGCGCGACCGACTGCGCGCGATCGCCCACCGGGTGCTCGGCTCGCACGCCGACGCCGAGGACGTGGTCCAGGAAGCCTGGCTCCGGCTCTCCCGCCAGGACCCGGGCACCATCCACAACCTCGCCGCCTGGCTGACCACCGTGGTCGGCAGGCTGAGCCTCGACGTCCTGCGCTCACGCCAGGCCCGACCCGAGGCGTCCTACGACGACGGGCTGCCCGACCTGCTCGTGACCGCGGACGACGCCCTCGCGCCCGAGGACGACGTGGCGCTGGCCGACTCGGTGGGGCTCGCGCTGCTCGTCGTCCTCGACTCGCTCGGACCGGCCGAACGGCTGGCGTTCGTGCTGCACGACCTGTTCGCCGTGCCGTTCGACGAGATCGGCCGGATCCTTGGCAAGTCCACCGACGCGGCCAAGATGCTCGCCAGCCGCGCCCGCAGGAAGGTGCGGACGGGCGACCGCGCCCCGTCGGCGGGCCGGGAGCGGCGGGAAGTGGTGCGGGCCTTCCTCGACGCCGCCCGCCACGGCGACTTCGAAGGCCTGCTGCGCGTGCTCGACCCCGACGTGGAGCTGACCGTCGACACCGCCGACGGCGTGGTCGTCGTCCTCGGCGCCACCGAGGTCGCCACCCGCGCCCGACTGGCCGCGGCCGCGGCACACGGACGACCGGTCCTCGTCAACGGCCTGCCCGGCATGGTCTCCTGGCGCGAGGACGGCACCCCGCTGTCGGTCATGGCGTTCACCGTGGTGGACGGCCGGATCACGGGCATCAGGACCGTGGTCGACCCGGCCAAGCTGGCCCTCGTGGACCTGCCGGACCCGGCGTGACCCCCGGCGTCAGCTCACCGGTTCGGTGATCTCCGGCCGGGCCTCGGGCGCTGCCGAGCGCACGGCGTCCGCCGCCTGGTCGTCCGGCTCCGCCTGCGAGGCCCGCTCCGCGTCCACGCGCGCGGTGTAGACCGAGACCTCGTGCGCGACCATGGCGTCGTCCCAGCCGTGGACGGTCGCCATCAGGCGGGCCACCGGCAGGGCGCACTCGACGCCCCGGTGCGGGTACTCGATCGAGATCCTGGTGCGCCGGGTCAGCACGTCCTCCAGGTGCAGCGCACCCTCGTGCGACGCGGCGTAGACGACCTCGACCTGGAGGTAGTCCGGTGCCGCGGGCACGGGCTTGAGCAGCTCCGGATCCGCCGACTCCAGCACCTCGTGCACCAGGGACCCGTAGCGGTCCAGCAGGTGCCGCACCCGGTACGGGTGCAGGCCGTACCGGGTCGCCAGCTGGTCCGCCTGGTTGACCAGGGCGTGGTACCCGTCCGCGCCGATCAGCGGGACCTTGTCGGTGATCGACGGCTGGATCCGGCCCGGCAGGTCCACCGAGGCCGCGTCCACCGCGTCCGCGCCCATCACCCGGTAGGTCGTGTACTTGCCACCGGCGATCGCGACCAGACCGGGCGCCACCCGCGCCACCGCGTGCTCGCGGGACAGCTTCGACGTCGACTCGCTCTCACCCGCCAGCAACGGCCGCAGCCCGGCGTACACGCCCTCGATGTCGTCGTGCGTCAACGGCGTCGCGAGCACCTCGTTGACGTGCTCCAGGATGTAGTCGATGTCCTTGCGCGTCGCCGCCGGGTGCGCCAGGTCGAGTTTCCAATCGGTGTCGGTCGTTCCCACGATCCAGTGATTTCGCCACGGGATCACGAACAGCACCGACTTCTCCGTGCGCAGGATCAACCCCGACTCGGACACGATCCGATCGCGCGGCACGACGATGTGCACGCCCTTGGAGGCCCGCACCCGGAACCGACCGCGACTGCCCGACAACCGCTGCAACTCGTCGGTCCACACCCCGGTCGCGTTGATCACCGCGTGCGCCCGCACGGACGTCTCCCGCCCGTCCTCCACGTCGCGCACCCGCACCCCGGACACCCGGTCCGCCTCCCGCAGGAAGCCCACGACCTGCGTGGACGACCGCACGACCGCCCCGTAGTGCGCCGCGGTCCGCCCGACCATCATGGTGTGCCGCGCGTCGTCGGCCTGCGCGTCGTAGTACCTGATCCCGCCGACCAGCGCGGTCGGCTTCAACGCCGGCACCAGCCGCAGCGCGCCGGCCTTGGTCAGGTGCTTCTGGCCCGGCACGGACCGCGCGCCGCCCATCGTGTCGTACATGAGCAGGCCGGCCGCGGTGTACGGGCGCTCCCAGCCGCGGTGCGTCAGCGGGTACAGGAACGGCACGGGCTTGACCAGGTGCGGTGCCAGGCGGGTCAGCATCAGCTCGCGTTCCCGCAGCGCCTCCCGCACGAGCCCGAACTCCAGCTGCTCCAGGTACCGCAGACCGCCGTGGAACAGCTTGGACGACCGGCTCGACGTGCCCGAGGCCAGGTCGCGCGCCTCGACCAGGGCCACCCGCAGACCGCGGGTCGCGGCGTCCAGCGCGGAACCGACGCCGACCACGCCGCCACCGATGATCACCAGGTCGAACGTCTCCGCGGCGAGGCGGTCCCAGGCCTGGGCGCGTTCGAGCGGTCCGAGCCGGCCTGCCGTGGTGGGGTGCTTGCGCATGACCACTGACGCCTCCCTGATGCTCGAACCGACTGGCCAGACCAGGACTGACTCGACCACGTTACCCGCTGGTACGCCACCCGTGGACAACTGATCAGGCCGGAACTAGCGTCAACATGCATTGTGGGGTGGGCAGCGCCGCCGGACCCGGACCGTGCTGCCTCCTGTCAAGGCGAGGAGGTCGGCGAGTGAGCAGTGGCTCGATCTTCGTGTGGGAATTGCTGGGCACCGCGATCCTGATCCTGCTGGGTGCGGGTGTCGTCGCCAACGTCGTCCTGAAGGACACGCTGGGCAACGCCGGTGGCTGGCTCCTGATCAACCTGGGCTGGGGTTTCGCGGTCTTCGCGGGCGCCAGCATCGCCGCGCCGAGCGGCGCGCACCTCAACCCCGCGGTGACCCTCGGTCTGGCCATCGCGGACAAGACGCCCTGGGACCAGGTCCCCGTCTACTTCGCCGGTCAGCTGGTCGGCGCGTTCCTCGGCGCCGTGCTCGCCTGGCTGGCGTACAAGGCGCAGTTCGACGCGCACGACGACCCGGCGGGCACGCGCGGCATCTTCTGCACGGGCCCGACCATCCCCAAGGCCGGCTGGAACGTCGTCACCGAGGTGATCGGCACGTTCGTGCTGGTCGCGTGGGTCCTGCTGAGCCCGGCCGCGAAGGAGACCGCGGACGGCGTCCCGCAGCTGGGCAACTCCGCCCTCGGCTACGCCGGTGTCGCGTTCGTCGTGATCGGCATCGGCGCCTCGCTCGGCGGCCCCACCGGCTACGCCATCAACCCCGCCCGCGACCTCGGTCCGCGCATCGCCTACGCGATCCTGCCCATCCGCGACAAGGGCAGCGCCGAGTGGGGCTACGCCTGGGTGCCGGTGGTCGGCCCGCTCGTCGGTGGCGCGCTCGCCGCACTCCTGTACCTGGTTCTCCCGGTCTGAAAGGACTCCAGCGCATGACGAAGTACGTGGCCGCGATCGACCAGGGCACGACGTCGACCCGGTGCATGGTCTTCGACCACTCGGGCCGGGTGGTCTCCGTCGACCAGAAGGAGCACGAGCAGATCTTCCCCAGGGCCGGGTGGGTCGAGCACGACGCGAACGAGATCTGGACCAACGCCAGGCAGGTGGCCGCGGGCGCGTTGGCCAAGGCCGACCTCACCGCCGCCGACATCGCCGCGGTCGGCATCACCAACCAGCGCGAGACCGCGCTCGTCTGGGACAGGACCACCGGGCAGCCGGTCTACAACGCGATCGTCTGGCAGGACACCCGCACCGACAAGATCTGCCAGGACCTGGCCGCTTTGGGCGGTGGTCAGGAGCGGTACCGGGACAAGACCGGCCTGCCGCTGGCGACGTACTTCTCCGGCCCCAAGATCCGCTGGGTCCTGGACAACGTCGAGGGCGCGCGGGAGCGTGCCGAGGCCGGTGACCTGCTGTTCGGGAACATGGACACGTGGGTGCTGTGGAACATGACGGGCGGGGTCGACGGCGGCGTGCACGTCACCGACCCCACCAACGCGTCCCGCACGCTGCTGATGGACCTCGACACGCTGAGCTGGGACGAGGGCATCGCGGCCGACATGGGCATCCCCCTGTCGATGCTGCCGGAGATCCGGTCGTCGTCCGAGGAGTACGGCAGGGTGCGCGAACGCGGCGCGCTGGCCGGCGTGCCGATCTCGGGCATCCTCGGCGACCAGCAGGCGGCGACGTTCGGCCAGGCGTGCCTGTCGCCGGGCGAGGCCAAGAACACCTACGGCACCGGCAACTTCGTGCTGCTCAACACCGGCACGGACAAGGTGATGAGCGAGAACGGGCTGCTCACCACGGTCTGCTACAAGATCGGCTCGCAGGCGCCGGTGTACGCGCTGGAGGGTTCGATCGCGGTCACCGGGTCGCTCGTGCAGTGGCTGCGCGACAACCTCGGCATGATCTCGACGGCCGCCGAGATCGAGGAGCACGCCCGCACGGTGGAGGACAACGGCGGCGCGTACTTCGTGCCCGCGTTCTCCGGCCTGTTCGCGCCGTACTGGCGTTCGGACGCGCGTGGCGCGATCGTCGGGCTGACCCGGTTCGTGAACAAGGGCCACCTGGCGCGCGCGGTGCTGGAGGCGACGGCGTTCCAGACCCGTGAGGTGATCGACGCGATGAACGCCGACTCGGGCGTGCCGCTGAAGTCGTTGAAGGTCGACGGCGGCATGGTCGTCAACGAGCTGCTGATGCAGTTCCAGGCCGACATCCTGGGCGTGCCGGTGATCCGGCCGGTGGTGAACGAGACGACCGCGCTGGGTGCGGCCTACGCGGCGGGCCTGGCGGTCGGGTTCTGGGCGTCGGAGGACGACATCCGGCAGAACTGGGCGCAGGACAAGCAGTGGGATCCGGCGATGGACGACGAGGCCCGTGCTCGGACCTACGCGTCCTGGAAGAAGGCCGTGACCAGGACCTTCGACTGGGTCGACTAGCAGGGGGTCGACTGGCAGGTCGGGGGGCGTCGCCAGGTGGTGGCGCCCCCCAGCAGGTCAGGAGGTGCCGCCTCCGCCGGTGTCCGGCGCGCCCTTCGGCTTCTTGACCGGCTGACGCGGCGGCTGGTTCGCCGGCGGGTCGCCGAGCACGCTGAAACCGACCGCGAACAGGCCGTCGCGGCACTGCATGGTCGCCTGGTAGGCGCCCGGTGCGGCGACCGCCCTCGCGGTGCCGACGAGTTCGGCGCCCTGGGGCCGGAGTTCCAGCGGCGCCACGAACCCGGTCGACTCGACCGTCGTCCCCGTGCAGTCGTGCTCGGCGGGGATGCGGGCGGTCAGCTCACCACCGGGCCGTACCTGCGCCGGGCTCAACGTGAACGCCCGCAGCGGCGGCGACAGGATGGTGAACGTCGCGTAGCCCGGTTGCCGGTGCCACAGGCAGTCGAGCCGCGCGGTGTAGGTGCCCGGGGTGGTGATCACCCGGCCGCGGGCGACCCGCGTGCCGCCCGAGTCCTGGAAGCCGATCGGCGCGGCGAAACCGGGTGACGTGGCCCGGTCGTGCGCCTCGCACATGCCGCCGGCCGTGACGGTGATCTCGCCGCCGGGCTCGACCTCGGTCGGCGACAGCAGGAGCGTCGGCGCCCCGTGGTCGGGGGTGCTCGCCCCGGCGGTGGCGGTCGTGGAGGCGGTGGCGGTGGCTGTTGCGAGCAATAACACGGCGGCCAGCACAGCGGGCCGGGTGAGCGGTCTTCGTTGCATTTCCGGTGGTCCTCTCAGATCAACTTGGCGTACACGATGATGTTGTCGAGATAGCTGCCGCCGGTCCGGTCGAACGTGCCGCCGCACGTGATCAGGCGCAGTTCGGGTCCGGGCGTGTCCCCGTACACGGCGTCGGTCGGGAACCGCTCCTTGGCGACCTGCTCGACCGCGTCGACGCGGAACCTCAGCGTCGAACCGTCGGCCCTGGACACCTCGACCTCGTCGCCGACGACGAGTTCGCGCAGCCGGTGGAAGATGCCCGGCTGCGAGTTGCCGTCGACGTGGCCGAGGATGATCGCGGGGCCCGGCTCGCCCGGTGCCCGCGCGTGGACGTACCAACCGGCCTGCATGGGCTGTGAGACCGGCGGCACTTCGACGGTTTCGTCCGGGTTGAGGCCCAGCGGGATCAGCGACGAGCGCGCGGCGATCTTCGGCACGTTCACCTCGACCGGTGCGACCCGCGCTCCGACCGCGCCCGCCGCGGCCCCTGTGGTGCTTTCCGTCGCTTTCGTGCTTTCCGCCGACGTTGCCGTCGAAGCCGCTGTCGTGATCGCCGTCGTGGTCGCGGTCGTGGTCGCGGTCGTCGCGCAACCGGTCAGCGTGAGGGCGAGCGCTTGTGCCAACACGGCGGCGTGCAGGCGGGACAGCGGCATATGGCCAGCGTCCGCCTGCTCAGGTCGGAGTAGTGATCAACCGCTCACTATCACCCGATCCGCCTAGTGGAGGTCTCCGACGGGGGTATTCAGTCGAGGTCGTCGTGACGCATGAGCTGGCGACCGGCCTCGGTGATCGAACCGGTCAGGGACGGGTAGACGGAGAACGTGGTCGCCAGGTCGTCCACCGTGAGCTGGTTCTGCACGGCCAGCGTGATCGACAGGATCAGCTCGCTGGCGTTCGGCGCGACCACGACACCGCCGATCACCACCCCGGTCGCCGGGCGGCAGAACAGCTTGACGAAACCGCGGCGCAGGCCTTCCATCTTCGCCCGCGGGTTGGTGGCCAGCGGCAGCATGATCGTGCGCGCGGGCACCTCGCCGGAGTCGATCGCCTGCTGGCTGATGCCGACGCTGGCGATCTCCGGGTTGGTGAACACGTTCGCCGCGACCGTCTTGAGCCGGATCGGGCTGACGCCCTCGCCGAGCGCGTGCCACATGGCGATGCGGCCCTGCATGGCGGCGACGCTGGCCAGCAGCAGCAGGCCCGTGCAGTCGCCCGCCGCGTAGACGCCGGCGACGTTGGTGCGCGAGACCCGGTCGACCGGGATGTACCCGCCTCGACCGAGCTCGATGCCGATCTTGTCCAGGCCCAGGTCGGCGGTGTTCGGGACGGAGCCGACCGTCATCAGGGCGTGGCTCGCCTCGATCGTGCGACCGTCTTCCAAGTGAATCAGGACGCCGTCGCCGACGTTCTCGACCCGGTCCGCGCGGGCGTGCTTGACCACCGCCGTGCCGCGTTCGGCGAACACGTCCTCCAGCACCACAGCCGCGTCGGCGTCCTCGTGCGGGAGCACCCGGTCGCGGCTGGAGACCATGGTCACCTTCACACCCAGTTCGGTGTACGCGGAGGCGAACTCCACCCCGGTGACACCCGAACCGATGACGGCGAGGTGCTCCGGCAGCTCGGGGAGGTCGTAGATCTGCCGCCAGGTCAGGATCCGCTTGCCGTCGGGCTCGGCGCCGGGCAACACGCGCGGGGTCGCACCGGTTGCGATGAGCACCACATCGGCGGGCAGGACTTCCTTCGTGCCGTCGTCCGCGACCGCCACGACCTCGTGCTGGGCGAGGCCGCGGGCGTTGTCGCAGAACTTGCCGATGCCGTTGACGATCCGGACGCCCTCGCGCTGGAGGCGGGCGCGGACGTCGGCGGACTGGGCGAGCGCAAGGCCCTTCACCCGTCCGTGGACGACCGGCAGCTCGACCGCCGCTTCCGCGTTGTTCGTGCGAATGCCCAGCTCACCGGCGTTGCGGAAGGCGCTGCGGCCGCCGGCGGAGGCGATGAACGTCTTCGACGGCACGCAGTCGTAGAGCACGCAGGCGCCGCCGAGGCCCTCGCGTTCCACGATGGTCACGTCGGCCCCGTGCTGGGCCGCGACCAGTGCCGCCTCGTAACCTGCGGGGCCACCGCCCATGATGACGATGCGGGTCACGACACGTCCTCCTCGTGGTCGTCGGCGCCGTTCGCGCCGCTGGAAGCCGCTGGTAACCGTACGCGGTCGGGTGTCGGGGTGTGTCGTCCGGTCTTCTGGTGCCTCGCGGTGATCGCGAGGTCGCTAGGCTGTCCTCGTGCCGCTCTATGCCGCGTACGGGTCCAACATGGACCCGAACCAGATGATGGAGCGAGCCCCCTACTCCCCGATGGCGGGGACCGGGTGGCTCGCCGGATGGCGTCTGACGTTCGGTGGCGAGGACCTGGGCTGGGAGGGCGCGCTCGCCACCATCGTCGAAGACCCCGACTCGCAGGTGTTCTGCGTGCTCTACGACGTGAGCCCGCGTGACGAGTCCCGACTCGACCGATGGGAAGGCGCCCTCGGCCTCTACAAGAAGATCCGCCTCCGCGTCCAAACCCTGGAAGGCTCGGTCACCGCCTGGCTCTACATCCTGGACGCCTACGAAGGCGGCCTGCCCTCGGCGCGCTACATCGGCGTGGTGGCCGACGCCGCCGAAGCCGCCGGCGCCCCCGACGACTACGTAGCCGACCTCCGCACCCGCCCCTGCCAAGGCATCGGCCCCTGACCCCCGCGAGAGTCCAACACTCACGCCGCGAGAGTCCTACGTTCAACGCGCGTGAGTCCTACACCCAGAACGCGTGAGTCCTACGTTCAGGACCCCCGAGTTCAACACTCAGCTGTCGAAACAGCCGCGTGGGGTCGCGCAGGTCCGAGACGTCGGCGCGGAGCACCTTCCAACCGCGCCGGCGCAAGTCCTCGTCACGGGCTTGGTCGGCCTCGGCTTTGTCGACGTGCGCGGCGTAGCCGTCGTACTCAAGCGCCATGCGTGCGTCGGGCCAGGCGAAGTCCAGGCGCCAGACCTCGCGGTCGTCGAGGTCGCGGATCGAGTACTGTGGCTGGGGGAGCGGGAAACCCGCTTCGGCGATGCTGAGCAGGAGCGCGCTCTCCGCGGGTGACTCGGGCAGTCCGGTGGCGAGATCCAGCAGGAACACTCCTTGCCTCCGACCGCGGTGGTCACGACGGGTCGTGATGCGGACCGCGAGGTCGGCCTTGAACGCGGCACGCTGCTGCGGTGGGAGAGCGCCGAGTGCCTGATCCGCGCAGGCCAGGGCCGTGGAACGGTGGCGCGCACGGCAGAGCAGGTCGGCGATGGTGAAGTCGAGCACCATGCTGCGCAGGCCGTCGACCTCGACCACGTCCGCTCGGTCGTACGAGTGGTAGTGGACGGCCAGGTCCGGGCGCGGTCGGAGCCGGCGGTCGTAGTCCAGCAGGATGTGCACTCGATGGGTCTCGGCGGCCGTGCAGCCGTGCAGCCAGGCGGCCGTGTGGTCGGTCAGCACGGCACCCGGACCGGCCATGAGCAGCGCCGCGGCGGCTCGGGTGTGCAGGTCGGTCATGCGTTCCCGTCGGATGACGACCGTGCGGCAGTAGTTGACCAGGTGGCCGTCGCGGATGGCACGGCTCAGCGCTTGCGTGCCGATGTGGTCGTGCAGACGGGTACGCGGGTAGGCGCCGTGGAGGCCCGGAGGCAATTCGATCATGTAGAACCGAGCGCCTAGACGCCGATTCCGTACACGGCTCACCTGATCGTGTGAAGCCGCGCCGAGCTGAGCGTTGAATTCGGGTGCCGTGAACGTTGGACTCTCGCGCGTTGAACGTTGGACTCTCGCGCGTTGAGTGTTGGACTCTAGCGGTTAGGGGGTGGTTAGGGAGTCCAGGTGTTGGATTAGGCGGCGGGAGTCGACGGGGGAGATGGTGCTCCAGGGTTGTTGGCCCGGGGTGGCGCGGCGGAGTTGGATGTAGCGGCCGTGCGGGTTGTCGAAGAACGACACGACGTGCTCCTGGCGGACGCGCTTGCCCCACTTGTCACGGGCCGCGGCGCCGAACTGGCCGCGGTTGCCCGCGTCCCGGAACATGTCGGCCAACGTCCGGGCGTCCTCCGCCCGGACACCCCGTGCCACCAACGCGTTCTGCAGGTCGTCGGGCGTGTTGGCGACGGCCGCGGCGGCGTCCAGGTCGGCGCTGGGCAGGGTCACCGAGTGCCCCGGGCCGGCGGGGAGCGGCGGCAACACGGAGAGGGCCTCGCGCGGCAGGCCTTCCCCGGACGCCGGACGCAGCGTCAACTGGTCGTGCGACAGCACCGCGAGCACGCCCGACTGGCCCTTCGCCGCCGCCAGGACGCGCACGCTGTGCCCGAGCCACAAACGGCCGTCCACCTCCTGCTGCGGCCGGTTGAGCAGGTGCAGCAGGTCCTCCAGCAACGGGTCCAGCGAAGCCGGGCGGCCCAGACCCCGCCGGTCCAGGTCCGCCCACGCCCGCTGCTCCAACTCGGCCCGCTCGGCGTGCGTCTTGCCCGGCGACGGCACCTTGAGCACCAGCGGCATGGTCTCCAGCCGCAGGTGCTCCCACAGCACGTCGAACTCCAGCGCCGAGATGGTCACGGGTTCGCGCAGGTCGTTGCTGCCCAAGTCCAAGCCGAACGTCGTCATCAGTGGGTGGTGCTCTCCCCGATCACCGGGGGCGAGATGGTCCCGCCAACGCCGTAGATGTCGTCCGTCTGCCGAAGGTAGTCGGCGGCGTCGTGGGTGGCATCCTCTTCCTCTTCCGCGCCACGAGGACCGCCCAGTCCGCCGAACGGGTCGAACGTGGGCTGCGCCGGCGCCGCGACGGTGCGCTTGTGCACGGTGTCATTCCCGCCGACCTGTCCGCCCGCGCCGAGCATCGAGCCCGGCGACCCGGGAGTCGACGTCGCCGCGTGCTGCGCGTTGGCCGTGGCGAACGCACCGATCTCCGCCGAGCTCACCGACGTCGTGCCGCTGGGCAGCGGCAGGGATCCGCCCGCGCCCGGGAGCAGTTGCTGGTTCGCACCGCCGCCACCAGAGCCACCAGAGCCGCTGCCACCCGCACCGTTGCCACCCGCACCGCTGCCGGCGTGCTGGCCGTTGGTCAGGTCGGGCGACTCGGACGACGACTTGCGCCGGTCCTTGTCCTGCTGGCCGCCGCCACCGCCGATCACGCCACCCGGCCCGAACGTCGCCGGGCCCGACGCGGACGCCGGTAACGTGGCCGACGAAGGTCTGGTCGCCCCCGCCCCCGCCCCAGCCCCCGCCGCGGGCGCCGAGGACGGGCCGGTCGGCGAACCGCCGCCGAACCACGGCTGAGCCGCCGGGCGCTGAGGCGAGTAGCCGCCACGACCACCACGGCCGCCGCGCCACCCACCACGACCGCCGCCACGTCCGCCACCGCGCGGACCGCCGTACCCCCAACCGGGCCCGGACACGCCCGCCGAGTCGTTGCGCACGACCTCGGGCGCGCTGATCACCAACTGCGGCGGCTGGTGGAACTGGCCCAACGTGCTGGTGTTCGAGACGGTGCTGGAGGCGTAGGTCGTCATCACCTCACGCGCGCGCTGCTCGGCCGCGTTCTGCGCCTTCTCCTGCTGCTCGTAGTCCGTCTGCCCGCCGACCAGGTTGGTCACCACGCTGACGAGCATGTTCGGCTGCTCCGCGGTCACCTTCACCGGCGGCGGCATGTCGGAGCGCGCCTTGGCGATGTAGTCCGCCTGGAGCTCGGCCGAGATGCGCATCACCTCCGCGCCGGCACGGGCGTCGTCCGCCCACGCGGCCAGCGGGTTGATGCCCGCCCGGGCCCGGTCCGCCGCGCCGCCCTCCCAGGAAGCCCCGGAACGCAGCACGCCGGCGTGCAGCTCGGAGTTGATCTCGGTCAACGCGGCGGAGACGCCCTGCCACCGCTCCATCGAGGCGTGCGAGGCCTTCGGCCCCGGCCCGGAGTTGATCTGCTCGTACAGCTCTTCATGGCTGTACCCGCTCCAGCGGTGTCCATCGGGCATGAACTTCCCCTTGCCTGCGCCGGGCGATCAGCGGCCGCCCTGCTGTCCCATCAACCCGGTGTTGTCGTCTTCGATGGACTTGTACTGCTGCTCGACCAGGTTGAGCGCGTCCATGGCCGACTTGAGCTGCCGCTGGTAGTTCTCCAACGCGATCAGCGCCGAGTCGCCCGATTCGAGCGACCGCTCGTTGAACCTCTCCGCGGCGTCCTGGCTCACCGGATCACCGGCCCAGGGTCGGACCCTGACCTCGGTGATGGCCAGCTCGATCTGCTTGTCCAGCTTCGTCAACGCGCCTGCGAACGCGCTGCGCAAGCTGGGGATGGCACTCGGCTCGACGTTCAACGTGTGCGACAGGGGCGGTGGTGAGCCCGTGTCAGCACCGTGGCCGTGGTCTTCCGACGGCATGGACAACCTCCCGCCTTCCTCGTTCCCACCGCGCACTCCCGATATCCATCGCGCACGGTCACTCTAGCCACACGGTCTGACAACGGGGAGTAGGTGCACCGCACATCCCCCGCGTGGGTCAGCGCCGTTGCAACAAACCGGCTATCGCCGCCTCTGCCGCCCGTTGCGCCCCCTGGCACAGCGTGTCTTGCTTGGCCGCCGTTTCGTTACCGCCGTCGCGGAACATCACGTCGAGGAACTGCCCCTCCGCGACGTCCACCTCGACGTTGCACACGTTGTCCATGCCCGGCGTCCGCACGGTCAAACCGGGGAACCCGGCCACCGTGATCTGCTCGGCATCGACCTGGGCGTTCTCGCTGAGCCACACGCCGACGCCCTCCACTGTGACGAGCGCGAGCCGGACCACGTTCCCGCTGATGTTGCTGCGCATGGTGCACGCCTTCGCGTTGCCGAAGCCCGCTTCCACATAACCGCTCGGCGGGTTGTCCAAGCTCAGCGCGATGCGCTGGTCGGGTGAGAGGACCGCGCACGGGTCGACGTCGTCCAGCCGGATCTCCTGCGGCCGGGGCGGCAACGACGGCGCGGTGGTCGTGGTGGCGGCCGGCGGTTCGTCCACCCGGCCGTCGGCCTTCTTCTCCGGGACGGGCGTGCAGGAGGCCATCGCCAACGCGCAGAGCGTGGCGGTGAGCACCCGAGCACCCCTCATGGACACCTACCGTAGCCGGGTCCACACGCCAAGTGGACCCTCGGCTGTGAAGCCGCACTTCTCGGCGACGCGACGCGCCGGTCCGTCCGGGGGTCTGGCGGTGACGAGCGGTAGGTCGAGGAAGCCGAAGCCGAACCGCAGCACGGCCGAGGTCGCGTGCGTCGCGATGCCCTTGCCGCGCAGGTCGGGCGTGGTCCAGCAGGTGAGCTCGCCGGTGCGGGTCAGGGCGATGACGCCGACGGCCGTACCGGTGAGCTGGTCGCACACGGCCCAGGAGCACGACTCTTCGGTGTGCCACTGCTCCGCGCGTTCGGCGATGTGCGCGCCCGCCGCGTCGAGGTCGGGGAACAGGCCGCCGGCCACCAACGCCACGCGGTCGTCGACGCGGTCGTCGGCGCGGAGCGCGCGCAGGTAGAACTCACCCGCGTTGATCTCGACGGACTCCATGCCGGGTGGTCCTCGTTCCGCTCGACCGGGCGGGGTCGCCCGGGCGACCTCGGTGGGCAGGGAGACTAGTCCGTCACGAACCCGTCGTAGCGCCCGGCCAGCTGTTCGAGCAGCCCGCGGTGGGCGGCTGCGGGCTGGTCGTCGGGACCGGTGGTCAACTCCACCACCCAGTCGGCGTCCTCGGCGTCGTCCTCGCCGGCCAGCAGGTCCTTGTGCACCGCGCACGGCGACCAGCCGGCCGTCGCCAGCTCCCGCGCGGCTTCCTCCGCGTCGTCACGGTCGTGCAGGACCAGCAACAACGAACCCGAAGGTCCGGACGTACCCGTGCCGACGCCGTCGTCCAGCAGGCCACGCGACGACAACGCCCCGTGCAACGCGGCGAAGTCCGGCGTGTGCACGGCGTCGATGCCGATCGTCCGCGCCGCCTGCGCGTTCTCCGCGTTGTCATCGCAGAACAACGTCCCCGAAGGGGAGTGCTGGAGCACGCGCAGCGCGCGCCGGAACGCCTCGGGCGACGGCTTGGCCACCCCGATCCGGGCGGACGACACGACCGCGTCCACCTCGCGGTCCAGCCCCAACGCCGCCAGGTCGCGCGGCAGCCGGTCGGTCGCGTTGGACAGCAACGCCACCCGGCACCGCTTGCGCACCCGCCGCACCAGGTCCAACGCCTCGGGGATGACCTCGCCGACCCGGGTCCACGCCGCCACCGCGTCGGCCGCGCGTTCCGCCGGCAGCCCTTCGCCGACCAACCGCTCCCGCACCGCCGAGCGCCACTCCTCATCGGTGGCACGGCCCGCGGTCGCGGGTCCGGACAGCGGGAACGACACCCGCGCCAACGTGCCGCGCGGCAGGCCGTACCGGTCCTCGACCGGCCCGTCCGGTGGGAACCGCCGCAGCACGCCGTCCAGGTCGAGCAGCAGCAGCGACGGCGCGCTCACCGCCTGCCCATCCGGCCGATCAGCAGCATCACCGCGGGGATCAGCAGGAACACCAGCGGCGTCTTGGCCACGAAGAACAACACCACGCTGACCAGCGCGACCGCCGTGACGGCCGCGCTGCTGACCCGGAAGTCGACCGGGAGCCCGCGCCGGGCGGACGCCTGCGCCACCGGCGCGGACGGGTCGACCTGCGTGAACTGAGGCCGCGGCGCGGGCAGGTCGCCGAAGAGCCCGTACAGGTCGCCGCGGGTCTTGGCGGTGGCGACGCGAGCGGAGCGCTCGCCGTACTCGTCCACGCTCAACCGCCCCTCGCCGAGGTGCGTGCCGAGCAGTTCGAGCGCGTGCTGGCGCTCCGCGTCGCCGATCCGGATGTCCCGCTCGCTCACACAGGTGAGCCTATTCCTTGATCTCGCAGATGACCGTGCCCTGGGTGACCGTCGAGCCCTGCTCGGCGGTCAGGCCGGTGACCACGCCGGACTTGTGCGCGATGACCGGGTTCTCCATCTTCATCGCCTCCAGCACGACGATCAGCTCGCCCGCCTCGACCGGCTGCCCGTCCTCGACGGCCACCTTCACGATCGTGCCCTGCATGGGCGCGGCCACCGCGTCACCCGACGCCGCCGCACCGCCCTTGCCGCCGCCGCGCTTGCGCGGCTTGGCCTTCACGCCCGCCTTGGCGCCGCCGCCACCGCCACCGCCGGTCAACGCCAGGTCACCGGGCAGCGAGACCTCCAGCCGCCGTCCGCCGACCTCGACCACCAGGGTCTGCCGCGGCTCGTCCTCCTCGGCCTCCGCGCCGTCGGTGAACGGCGCGATGGTGTTGTCGAACTCCGTCTCGATCCACCGCGTGTGCACGGTGAAGCCGTCATCGGAGCCCACGAACGCCGGGTCGCGCACGATCGCGCGGTGGAACGGCAGCACGGTCGCCATGCCCTCCACCACCATCTCGTCCAGCGCGCGCCGTGCCCGTTCCAGGGCCTGGGTGCGGTCCTCGCCGGTGACGATCAGCTTGGCCAGCAGCGAGTCGAACTGGCCGCCGATGACCGTGCCGCTCTCGACGCCCGCGTCCACGCGGACACCGGGGCCGAACGGGGCGGTGAACGTGGTGACCGTGCCGGGGGCGGGCAGGAAGTTGCGGCCCGCGTCCTCGCCGTTGATGCGGAACTCGATCGAGTGGCCGCGCGGGGTCGGGTCCTCGGTGAACCGCAGCTCCTCGCCGGCGGCGATCCGGAACTGCTCGCGCACCAGGTCGAGGCCCGCGGTCTCCTCGCTGACCGGGTGCTCCACCTGCAACCGGGTGTTGACCTCCAGGAACGAGATCGTGCCGTCCACCGCGACCAGGTACTCGACCGTGCCGGCGCCGTGGTAGCCGGCCTCCTTGCAGATGGCGCGGGCGGAGGTGTGGATCGCGGCGCGCTGCTCGTCGGTGAGGAACGGCGCGGGCGCCTCCTCGACCAGCTTCTGGTGGCGGCGCTGCAACGAGCAGTCACGCGTGCCGACGACGATGACGTTGCCGTGCTGGTCGGCCAGCACCTGCGCCTCGACGTGCCGCGGCTTGTCCAGGTACCGCTCCACGAAGCACTCGCCGCGGCCGAACGCCGTGACGGCCTCGCGCACCGCGCTGTCGAACAGCTCGGGGATCTCCTCCAGCGTGCGGGCCACCTTCAGGCCGCGGCCACCGCCGCCGAACGCCGCCTTGATCGCGACCGGCAGGCCGTGCTCCCGGGCGAAGGCGATGATCTCCTCCGGGCCGTTCACCGGGTCCTTGGTGCCGGGCACCAGCGGCGCGCCCGCGCGCATCGCGATGTGCCGCGCGGTCACCTTGTCGCCCAGGTCGCGGATGGCCTGCGGGGTCGGCCCGATCCAGATCAGGCCCGCGTCCAGCACCGCCTGCGCGAAGTCCGCGTTCTCGGACAGGAAGCCGTAGCCGGGGTGCACCGAGTCGGCGCCCGCCCGCTTGGCCACGTCGAGGAGCTTGTCGATGGAGAGGTAGCTGTCCCCGGGCGTGCTGCCGCCCAGGGCGAACGCCTCGTCCGCCAACCGGACGAACGGGGCGTCCCGGTCCGGGTCGGCGTACACGGCGACGCTGGCCAGACCGGCGTCCCGGCAGGCACGGATGACCCGGACGGCGATCTCACCGCGGTTGGCGACGAGGACCTTGCGCAGCGACACGACGTCCTACCTCCTGGCAACGCTGGGACTTGGAGCGGCAATGGTCGGGGAGTTTAGTGACCCGTCAGTTCCCGGTGACCGAGAGACCGCTCACGCTTGGGTGGAACAATCGGGAATCGTGACACGTCCGCCCGCCGCCGCGCTTCTGACAGCTTGCCTTGCTGTCCTGACGACCGTCGCGGGCCTGGTAATCGCCTGGTCACTGCGCCCCGCACCGGCGGCCGCCCCCGACACCGCGGCGCCCCAGGACGAATTGCGGTGCGGCGCGACCGCGTGCCGTTCGGTGGTGAAGCAGGAGGTCGGTGTCGATTCAGTGGAATTGGTCGTGGGCGAGGGCGCGGGCCGGATCCGGATCAGCGGGGCGTCCGGGCCGAACATCTTCGAGTTGACCATCGCGTCTTCGGGAGCCCGGATCGACGCCGGTTCGCTGCGGTGCGTGGACGCCGAGGTCGCGGTGTGCCTGGTGCGCGGCGAGGTCGGCGGCAAGGTGCGCGGCGAGGTGCTGGGCGAGGTGCTGGTGCGCAGGTCGGGGGCCTGGTCGCGGGCGCAGGTGCCGTACGTGTCCGACGGCGGGTACTTGGCGCTGCACGACGTGAACAACGACACGGTCGCGGACGTGGTGGCCGTGCAGCGGGGGTGCCCGGGGCAGGCGGACTGCGGGCGGTGGTTCGCGCAGGTGTTCTCGCTGGCGGACGGGGGTGGCGAGGTGGGCTGCACGCCGGTGGTGCGTGCGCCGGAGTCCCTGCCCGGCTGGCCGACCGTCACCCCGGACCCGGCGGACCTGCGCCAATGCGGTCACTGACCCGCCGGTCGGCGTTCTGAGCGTTGAACTCGGGGGTCCTGAACGTAGGACACGGCTGTTCTGGACGTAGGACTCGCGCGACCTGAACGTAGGACTCTCGCGCGTGTCCTACGTTCGGAACGCGCGTGTCCTACGTCCAGGTCGGGTGAGGTGAGCGGTCGGAACAGGTGGGAGGGAGAGGGAGGGGGTTAGGCGGGGACGGGGGTGGGGCGGGGGGTGGTGAGCAGCGGCGGGTCGCTGGGGGCGTTCAGGACCTCGTCGTCCAGCAGGCCCTCGGAGCGGGCGACCAGGACCGGGACGGTGATCTGGCCGGTCACGTTGGTGGCCGTGCGGACCATGTCCAGGATCGGGTCGATCGCGTAGACCACGGCGACACCGGTGGCGATGACCTCCGGCGGCATGTTCACC
Source organism: Saccharothrix stipae (assembly GCF_054781895.1). Lineage (NCBI taxonomy): Bacteria > Bacillati > Actinomycetota > Actinomycetes > Pseudonocardiales > Pseudonocardiaceae > Saccharothrix > Saccharothrix stipae. The sequence continues at coordinate 187,243 of NZ_BAAGTN010000008.1, forward strand.
GCGCCCAGGGTCAGCGTCAGCATGGTGAACCAGCCGGTGGTCCCGGCGGTGGCCAGCGCGCCGAACACGGCCACGGCGACGATCGCCACGTACTGCCACACGCCCAGCTGCACGCCGAACAGGTTCGCGATGAACACCGTGGCGATGGCCGGGTACACCGCGGCGCAACCGTCCATCTTCGTGGTCGTCCCCAGCGGCACGGCGAACGACGCGTAGTCGTTGTCGACGCCGAGGTTGGCCGCGGTCTGCCTGCTCAACGGCAGCGTCGCGCCCGACGAGCGGGACACGAAGGCGAACTGGATCGCGGTCCACGCCTTGGCGAAGAACGTCACCGGCGACACCCGGCCGACGAACCGCAGCAGCAGCGGGTACACCACGAACAGCACCAGCAGCGACCCGCCGTACACCGACGCGATCAGCGAGAACAGCGGCTGGACGAACGAGTTGCCGTACGTCGCGAACGCGGTGCCGATCAGCCCGAACACGCCGATCGGGGCGAGCAGCACGATCCAGCCGACGACCTTCTGGATCAGGTCGAACACCGACCGGGTCAGCGTGACGAACGGCGTGGCCTTCTCGCCGAGCGCGTACGCGGCGAAGCCGACCAGCACCGCGATGAACACGACCTGGAGCACTTCACCCTCGGTGAACGCGCTGAACAGGTTCGACGGGATCAGGGTCTCCAGCAGCGTGCTCCAAGAGCCCTGGTCACGGGCGGCGAGCTTCTCCACCGCCGCCTGCGACGGCTCGACCCGCACGCCCGCGCCCGGCTTGAACACCAACGCGATGGCCAGGCCGATGAGCACGGCGATCAGCGACGTGGCGGCGAACCACAGCAGCGTCTTGCCGCCCAGCCGCGCGGCGCGCGAGTTGCCGAGGCGGCGCAGGCTGGTGATGCCCACGACGATCGCGGTGAACACCAGGGGGATGACGGTGAACTGCAACAGGCTGGTGAAGGCGTCACCGATGTGGCCGAGGGTGGTGGTGAGCCACGCCTGGTCGGCGCTCTTGGCGACGTAGCCCGCCAAGGCGCCCAGGACGAGCGCGGCGAGGACGGTGATGCCGAACACCTTCGGCTTCGTATAGCTGCGGACGAACGACACGACTGCTCCGGGTTGGGTGCGCAGGGGTGGACGACGGGGGCGGCGTCAGCCGCGACAACCCGTGTTCGTCCTGCGCCCGAAGTCGATGTGACGGCGGCGCGTCAGCAGTTCACCCACAGCTCCCCCAACGCGAAAGTGCTTCGGAGAGCTTCCCGGATCAGCGGAAGTGTGACAACGGCTACCAGATGTCGGACACCACGACGTCGACTTGACGCAGCAGCCGGCGCGTGAGCGGCAGGCTGATGCCGATCACGCTGGACGGGTCGCCGTCGATGCCGTCCACGAACCAGCCGCCCAGGCCGTCGAGCGTGAACGCGCCCGCGACGTGCAGCGGCTCGCCGGTGGCCAGGTACGCCTCCAGCTCGTCGTCGGTCGGGCGGCCGAACCGGACCAGCGTCGCCTCGTGCCCGGCGGCGCGCGCCACGACCTGCCCCTCGCGCACCCGCAGCACCGAGTGCCCGGTCAGCAGCGTGCCGGTGGTGCCCGCCATCTTCTTCCAGCGCTCGCGCGCGACCTCGACCGTGCCGGGCTTGCCGTGCACCTCGCCGTCGGCGGTGCGCAGCATCGAGTCGCACCCGACGACCACGGCGTCGTCCTCCTCGTCGCGGGCGATGGCCTCGGCCTTCGCCGTCGCCAGCGCGGTGACCAGCTCCTCCGGCGTCGGGTCGGCGAGGGAGGCGGCCAGCGCGTCCTCGTCGACGCCGGACACGCGGACCACGGGTTCGACCCCGGCGGCGCGGAGCACGGCCAGGCGGGCGGGGGACTGGGAGGCGAGGACGAAGCGCACGGCGTGCAGCCTAGGACGAGGGCGGGAACCAGGTGGCACGAGCGGTGCGTAGAACTACCGATGTGCGCCGTGACGGCGTTCGGCAACCTCGGAGTGGTGCAGCGCTTGGCTCTGGTGGTCCGCCGGATCGACCGGGGAAGGGGACGGTACCGGTGGCTCCTGGTGGTGCCGGCCGTCCTGCTCCTGGTCCTGACGGCTCGGGTCGTGTCCACGGACCCGGTCGGCTACGGCGTGCCGTTCTGGCCGTTCGCGAACGACAGCGACGACGTCGAGCACCGGGTGATGGACCGGGTGACCTCGATCGCGCGGGCGCTTCGGCGGCCCGACGCGGTGCCGTCGGCGCTGGCCGCCGAGGGCGTCGACGTGCTGGAGGCACGGGTCGGCGCCGGCGACACGTGGATGCGCGTGCGCGTCCAGGCGCCGGACGGCACGCGCTGCCGCGAGGTCACCGTCCTCGGCGACGGCATCGAGGTCAACTCGAGGCGCGTCGAGTGCTGAGTGCGGAGCAGGGGCGGTTCAGCTCGGCAGGGTGGAGGTTCGCCAGGCGCCGGGGCCGTGCGGTATCGGGCGCCTGACCTGCCTGGACTTGTCCGACCAGGCCGAGCGGCGCGGTTCGTCGCCGGTGGGACCGCCGGCCGCGGCCAGACCGACCACGACCGCCGTCACCGCGGCCAGCTCGACGTCGTCCGGGTTGCCGCGCACCACCCGGAGGTGCGGTGCCCCGCTCACAGCGGGATGTTCCCGTGCTTCTTGGGCGGCAGCGCTTCGCGCTTGTCCCGCAGCATCGCCAGCGCCCGGGCGACGTAGGAGCGCGTGAAAGAGGGAGGGATCACACTGTCAACATAGCCGCGTTCCGCCGCGACGTAAGGGTTGCAGAGGGTGTCTTCGTACTCTTGCTGCAAACGGGCCCGAAGCGCGTCGACGTCCTCGCCCGCGGCGACCGCGTTGGCCAACGTCTTGCGGTGCACGATGTTCGCCGCGCCCTGCGCGCCCATGACCGCGATCTGCGCCGTCGGCCACGCCAGGTTGATGTCCGCGCCCAGGTGCTTGGACCCCATCACGTCGTACGCGCCGCCGTAGGCCTTCCGGGTGATCACGGTGACCAGCGGCACGGTGGCCTCGGCGTAGGCGTAGATCAGCTTCGCGCCGCGCCGGATGATGCCGTTCCACTCCTGGTCGGTGCCGGGCAGGAAGCCGGGCACGTCCACGAAGGTGAGCACCGGGACGTTGAACGCGTCGCAGGTGCGCACGAACCGCGCGGCCTTCTCCGAGGCGTCGATGTCCAGGCAGCCCGCGAACTGGGTGGGCTGGTTGGCCACGATGCCGACCGAGTGGCCGTCGACCCGGCCGAACCCGATCAGGATGTTCGGCGCGAACAGCGGCTGGACCTCCAGGAACTCGCCCTCGTCCAGCACGCGGGTGATGACCTCGTGCATGTCGTAGGGCTGGTTCGCCGAGTCCGGGATCAGGGTGTCGAGCTCGCGGTCGGAGTCGGTGACCGAGTCCTCGACCGAGCCGTGCACCAGGTCGTCCGGCGCGTCGAAGACGGGCGGCTCGGACATGTTGTTCGCGGGCAGGAAGGACAGCAGATCCTTGACGTAGGAGATGGCGTCCTCCTCGTTGTCGCCGAGGTAGTGCGCGTTGCCCGACTTGGTGTTGTGCGTGCGCCCGCCGCCCAGCTCCTCGAAGCCGACGTCCTCGCCGGTGACGGTCTTGATCACGTCCGGGCCGGTGATGAACATGTGCGAGGTCTGGTCGACCATGACCACGAAGTCGGTCAACGCGGGCGAGTAGACGTGGCCGCCCGCGTTCGCGCCCATGATGAGCGAGATCTGCGGCACGACGCCGGACGCGGCCACGTTGCGGCGGAAGATCTCGCCGTAGAGGCCGAGCGAGACGACACCCTCCTGGATGCGCGCGCCGCCGCCCTCGTTGATGCCGACGATCGGCCGGCCGGTCTTGATCGCCAGCTCCATGACCTTGACGATCTTCTCGCCGTAGACCTCGCCGAGCGAGCCGCCGAAGACCGTGACGTCCTGGCTGAACACGCACACGGGCCGGCCGTCGACCGTGCCGTAGCCGGTCACCACGCCGTCGCCGTAGGGCCGGTTGCGCTCCTGCCCGAAGTTGGTCGAGCGGTGCCGCGCCAACTCGTCCAGCTCGACGAACGAGCCGGGGTCGAGCAGCAGCTCGATGCGCTCGCGGGCCGTTTTCTTGCCCTTGGCGTGCTGCTTCTCCACCATGCGCGCGGAGCCTGCGTGCACGGCCTCCTCGTTGCGCCGGTAGAGGTCGGCCAGCTTCCCGGCCGTGGTGTGGACGTCCGGCTCCTCGCCGTTGGGGGCGGTCGCACTGCTCATAGCGCGGCAGCTTAACCGTGTGGGATTGCTGTGTTGGATTGCGCCGCCTTCGGCGTCGCGGGCTCGACCGACGCGACCTCGCAAGTGCGTGAAATGGGTCACGGGGGTGCGGCGGAGTGTCGCGGGTGGGTGAATTCGGGGGTCGGGTGAGCGGGCGGGTGTCGTGGGTGGTCGGTTCGATCCCGAAAGGTTGTTGACCTCCAGCGCGGTGGAGGTTGCAGGCTGGGGTGCGCGATCCGCCCCGCCATCCACACCGCTCCGACGAAGCGGGTGGGGCGGGTCGCTCCTAGTCTGGCGAGCGTGATCCTCGACACCGCCGCACTCCGCGACCAGCTCATCGGCCCCTACGCGGCGCTCGACGTGGTCGCCGAGACCGGTTCGACCAACGACGACCTGCGTGGCGCGGCCGTTCGCGGCGCGCACGACCGGACCGTCCTCATCGCCGAGCGGCAGACCGCGGGCCAGGGACGGCGCGGCCGGGGCTGGACGTCGCCCGCGGGCGGCCTCTACCTGAGCGTGCTGTTCCGCCCGTCCGGGGTGGCGCCGGCGCGGCTGCCGTGGTTGACGCTGCTCGCGGGCGTGGCGCTGGTCCGCACGGCGCGCGGCCTCGGCGTCGAGGCGTCCCTGAAGTGGCCGAACGACCTCTTGATCGGCGATGCCAAGGCGGCGGGCGTGCTGGCCGAGATCACCGCGGGCGTGGCCCAGGCCGTGATCGTCGGCATCGGGCTCAACGTGGCGAAGCTGCCCGACGACGTCGAGCCGGGCGCGGGCGGTCTCCGGCCGACGAGCCTGGAGGACCACGCCGGTCCGCTGGACCGCACCGAGGTGGCGATCGCGCTGCTGCGCGAGTTGGCCGCGTTGGAGCGGCAGTGGCGGCACGCCGGTGGTGACGAGCCGTCGTTGCGCGACGAGTACCGCCGGTACTGCGTCACGCTCGGCAGTCAGGTGCGGGTGGACCTGGCCAAAGGCGAACCGCTGCTCGGCACGGCCCGCTACCTGGAGCCCGACGGCACGCTGGTGGTGCGCGACTACCAGGGCGCCGACCACTCCGTTTCCGCCGGGGACGTGGTGCACCTGCGGGTACGGTGAGGCCGGGCCCCAAGAGGGCCGGCGCTGCTTCGAGGCGAGCCCAGCCACCGAAAGGGACCCGTCGTGGCCTACCCGGACGACCTGCTCAGCACCGGCGAGCACGTCGTGACCCACCGGCACCCGCACTGGAAGACGCTGGTGGCCCCCGTGCTCGCGCTGGTCGTCGCGGTCGGTGGTGGCGCCTACCTCGCGGTGCAGGTGTCGGACTTCGGCTGGGCGTCGATCGCCTGGACCGTGCTCGCCGCGGTCGTCGTGGTGCTGGTCACCTGGTTGACCCTGGCGCCGGTGCTCCGCTGGCGCACCACGCACTTCATCGTCACCAACGAGCGGGTGATGTACCGGATCGGCGTGTTCAAGCGGACCGGCCTGGACATCCGGCTCGACCGCATCGACGGCGTCAGCTTCGAGCGCAACCTGGTGGACCGGCTGTTCGGCTGCGGCACGCTGATCATCGAGTCGGCGTCGGACGAGCCGTGGGAGTTCGACGACATCCCGGACGTGGAGAAGGTGCAGTCGATGGTCTACGGGGGCACCACCCCCGACCAGCGGACGGAGGACAGGGTCACAGATGGGCGCGCGTGAAGTCGGTCTGCCGGACACGGTCGGCGCGAACGGTCTGCCGGACCGCGTGACGATCTGGGAGGTCGGGCCGCGGGACGGCCTGCAGAACGAGTCCGAGGTGGTGTCGGTCGACACCAAGCTGGAGTTCCTGGACCGGCTGGCCGACGCGGGCGGCACGGTGCTGGAGGCCACGAGCTTCGTGCACCCGAAGTGGGTGCCGCAGTTGGCCGACGCCGAGGAGCTGCTGGCCGGCCTGGTCAGGCGCCCCGGCGCGAGCTACCCGGTGCTGGTGCCCAACGAACGGGGGCTGGAGCGGGCGCTGCGGGCGGGCGTCGAGCACGTCGCGATCTTCGCCAGCGCCACCGAGACCTTCGCGCGGCGCAACCTCAACCGGTCCTTGGACGAGCAGTTCGCCATGTTCGACCCGGTCGTGTCCCGGGCCAAGGCCGAGGGGCTGGCGGTCCGCGGGTACGTCTCGATGTGCTTCGGCGACCCGTGGGAGGGCGCCGTGCCGCGCGACCAGGTGGTCGGCGTGGGCAAGCGGTTGTTGGACATGGGCTGCGACCAGCTGTCGCTGGGTGACACGATCGGCGTGGCCACGCCGGGCCAGGTGACCGCGCTGCTGGCCGGCTTCGACGACGTCGACCGGCTCGCGGTGCACTTCCACGACACCTACGGGCAGGCGTTGGCGAACACGTTGGCCGCGTTGCAGGCGGGCGTGCGGACGGTCGACTCGTCGGCGGGCGGGCTGGGCGGCTGCCCGTACGCGGAGTCCGCGACCGGCAACCTGGCCACCGAGGACCTGGTGTGGATGCTCGACGGGCTGGGTGTCGAGCACGGCGTCGACCTGGACAAGCTCGCCGACACCAGCGCGTGGATGGCCGAGCGGCTGGGTCGGCCGAGCCCGTCGCGGGTGGTCCGGGCACTGCGGGGGTAGTGCGGCCGACGGCCCGCCGGCGTCGCCGAGGCGAGGCGCGGGCGTCGGCCGGGATTTCCCCGGAACGCGCGGGAACCGGGACGGGGGTCGTAACGTCCAACGCGCTACCGACGACCATGCCCGGCGACGGCGAAGACCGGAGGTGGCCGTGACGACCGATCACCGCGCCCAGGTGGACGAGCTGCTCGCCGACTACCGGCGCAGCCGCGACCAGCTGGCGTCCGTGCAGCGCGACCTGGCCCGGGTCTCCGGATCCGCCACCAGCCCCGACGGCTCGGTGACCGCCGTGGTCGACGCCAAGGGCACGCTCACCGACCTGGAGCTGAGCGACGGCGCGTACCGGTTGCGGCCGCCGCAGCTCGCCCGGTTGATCCTGCGCACGACGCAGGAGGCGGTGGCCAGCGCCGCCGAGGGCGCCTACCGGACGTTGAGCCCGGTGCTGCCCGCCGGCACGGACCCCGAAGCTTTGTTGCGCGGCACCGCCGACCTCCGACCGGACGAGATCCGGCCGGAGGACACCGACGAGGCCAAGCCGGCGCGCCGCCGGGCCGTCGATGACGACGACGACCTCGAACAGCGCGAGTGGATGACCAACGTCGACGAGACCGTGCCGAAGACCGTTCCGAGGAACGCGGCGAGGAGAACGAGATGAACGGCTTCCAGACCGACCTCGCCCGCCTGGCCGAGGGGGCGGACGACTTCACCGCGTTCGCCGAGCGGGCCGGGAAGATCGCGGGCGAGCTCGGCGGCGTGCTCGCCTCGGTCGGCGACTGCTGGGGCGGTGACGCGATCGGGCAGAGCTTCGCGGCGAGCCACGTGCAGCCGTCGGGCGAGGCGTTGAGCGGGTTGACCGGGTTGAGCGGTGGGTTCGGCGGCGTCGGGCAGCGCTTCGCCGAGACGGCCCGCACCTACCGCGAGGTCGAAGAGGGCAACCGCAACGCGCTCGGCGCGATCTGACTCAGGGGGCCGTGATGGGGATCGAGCTGCCGGCCGAACTGGCCGACGTCGCCGCGAAGGCCGGGGTGTCGTGGCCCCAGGCGGACGAGGACAAGTTGCGCACCTCCGCGACCGCCTGGCGGGACGCGGGCGTGAAGCTCTCCACGTTGGCGGGCGAGTCCGACGGCGCGGCGGGCAAGGCGTTGGCCGCGATGTCCGGGTCGACCGGTGAGGCGGCGCGCGGCCACTGGAACAAGTTCACCGCGCCGGACGGCACGCTGAACTCCGTGCTGCGCGGCTGCAACGCGGCGGCCGACCGGTTGGACCACGCGGCCGAGCAGATCGGCGCGGCCAAGGTCGAGCTGGTGCGCGAGCTGGTCAACCTGGCGAAGAACAGCGACGCGGCCCAGCAGGCCGCGAACGCCGGGCACCCGACGGCGTTGCTCGGGCTGGAAACGGCGGTGCGCGGTGCGGCGGCGAACGTCGCCCACCTGACCGACACCTTGTCCAGCGCGGTGCGGTTGGACAGCGGCGTGCAGATCGGTGGCCAGCAGCCCCCGGTCAACGCCAACCCGGGGGTGCACGCGCCCGGTGACGTGGGGCCGGGCCAAGGCCAAGGGCAGGGGCAGGGTTCCGGCTCGTCGCACGGTGGCGGTCAGTCCGCTGGTGGCGGCCAGTCCCAGGGTGGCGGCCTGCTCGGCGGTGGCGGTCTGCTCGGCGGCGGTGGCCTGGTGGGCGGCGGTCAGGGTGGCGGTCTGCTCGACGGTGTGCTGCCCGGGGGTGTGCTGCCTGGGGGTGTGCTGCCCGGCGGGTCCGAGGGTGGCGGTGGCGCGTCCGGTGGCGGTGCCGTTCCTGGCGCTGCTCCTGGCGCTGCTCCTGGTGGCGGTGCTCCTGGCGGTGGGCAGGCGCCCGGCTTGATCGGTGGTCTGGTGGGCGGGGTGACCGACACGGTGGGTGCGGTCGTGCAGCCCGTCGTGGACACGGTCGGCGCGGTCGCACCACCGGTCGCGGCCGTGGTCGAACCCGTGCTGGACACGGCGGGCAAAGTCGTCGAGAACGTCGGCGGCGCGGTGGACGACGCGGTGGCGCCGGGACAGGGCCACGGACCGGATCGCGGACCCGACCGGGGATCGGATCGCGGACCCGACCGAGGACCGGACCAGGCACCTGGCCACGGCAACGCGCCCGGTCGGGGCGGCACTCCGCCAGGCCTGGGCAACGTGGTCGGCGACGTGCTGAACCCGGTGCTCGGCGCGGTCCCGGGCGTCGCGGCCCAGGTCGTGGACCCCGTCACCCGCCCCGAGGGCACGGTCACCCAGTCCGCGGCGGCGGTCATGGAGCGTCCGCTGTTGGCGCACACCGAAGCACCGCACGCCACCGCCCAACCCGCGGCCCCGGCCGCGAACCAGGCCACGCCGCAGGGTCCGGCGTTCGGCGGCCCGTCCGTCGGTGGTGGGCCCGCGGCGGCTCCGACGTCGGCGGTCGCAGCGGGCTCGGCCGCCGCGGCCAACGCCGCCGCCGGCGCCGCGAACACCCAGGCACCGGGGCAGCAGTCCGGTCAGCCGGCGGCGCCGAAGGCCGAGGCACGTGCTGCGCAGGTGCAGCCGCAACCCGGCCAGACGCCGGCGGGTCAGACGTCGACGGGCCAGCCGGGTTCCGCGCCGTCCGGCGCGGGCCAGTCGGGTTCGGCGCAACCGGGTTCGGCGCAGTCGGGTCAGGGCCAGTCGGGTCAAGGGCAGGGCCAGGGGCAGGGCGGTCAGGCCAAGGACGCGGGCGCGGGCCAGGCCAAGGGTGAAGCCGCCGCCAAGGCGGAGGGCCAGCCCAAGGGCGAGGTCAGGGACGTCCAGGCGAAGGACGTCAAGGACGCCCTGGCCGCGATCGGGCAGCAGGTCAAGGAGGGCGACCTCGCGTTCGCGATCGTCCCCGTCCCGGTCGGCGGTCGTGACACCGCGGGCTTGCCGCTCCAGGCCGGCCCCACGTCGGCGATCCTGCCGACCGAGCCGGACGACACCCCGCCCGCGCCCCGGGTCAAGGCCGCGCAGACCGCGCAGCCGAGCACCGAAGCGGCCGCGTTGTTCCTGCTGCACATGTTCCCCGGCGGCACGCTGCCGCCGCCCAGCGCGAGGCCCGCCCGCCAGCTGCCGCCGCCGTCGGAGGACGAGACGTTCGCCGGTGGCCTGCGCTTCGAGCCGCAGGCGCACCCGGACGGCCACCTGGTGGACGCCTCCGCCCGGTTCGGCCTCGACCTGCGCGCCGGTGGCCCGGACGGGCTGCGGTCGCGGCTCTCCGGCGAGGAGCCGACCGGTCCGGTGTCGACGGACCCGGTGCCCGCGGGCAACCGGCCGCGCCTGGTCCTCGGTCCCGGCACCGCGCCGGATCCGGTGCTGCTGGCCGGCTACGACCCGCTCGCGGGGATGCACGAACGCGACTGGGACCGCCGGTTCCTGGTCCGCGCCGACCCGCCCGAGTACGCCTGGCCGCCCGGTGAGCTGTTCCCCGAGGGCGGTTACGAGGCGGGCCAGGCCGGTGTGCTCGCGGTCGGCGTCGAGCTCGACCGGTTCGGCGGGCCGGAGGGCCGGGTGCTGTCCCAGCTCGGCACCGCCTACGCCGAGCGCTCGTTGCCACCCGCGCTGGTGGACGCGGGCTACCACCGCTACCGGGTGGTGCAGGTCCTGCCGGTGTGGTTCACCCTGTCCGCCGAGTGGTTCGGCCAGCCCGGTGGCGGCGCCCGCTTCCGGGCCACCTACCCGGTCGCCGACCTGGTCGCGCTGGGCTACCTGGAGGAGATGGCATGAACGCGGAGTCGATCCAGGGTTGGCTGCTGGCGGTCGGCGTGCCCGCGGAGGTCGTGTCGATCGGCGTGGAGGCGGACAACACGTGGTGCCTGCTGCCGACCGAGGAGGGCTTCGAGGTCTTCTGGCGCGAGCAGGGCAACCGGTACGACTGGGCGGCGTTCACCAGCGAGGACGTCGCCTGCCACTACCTGTTCGGCCGGCTGGTGTGGGCGCAGGTGGTGCGCGGCGCGGTCGGCGTGCTGCCCCAACCCGGAGCCGCCCAACCCGAGGACACGCGGCCCGCAGCCGGCGAGCCGGAGGCCGCGACTAGCGAGGCGTGAGGTCGGTCCGCCAGGTCACGCCCACCACGTCCTCGGCCTTCGGCACGGGCAGGAACAGCGCGAACGTCGCCGGCCGGGCCGTGGACAGCTCCAGCCGCCCGCCGTCGGCGTCCACCAGGGCCCGGGCCAGCGCCAAGCCCACACCGGTGGACCCGCCGCCGGACACGCCGCGTTCGAAGATGTGGTGCGCCAACTCGTCCGGCACGCCCGCGCCGCCGTCGGCGACCTCCACGACCACCGTGCCGTCGTCCCGGCGCGCGGAAACCACGACCTGACCCTCGCCGTGCCGCAGGGCGTTGTCCAGCAGCACGCCGATCGCCTCACGCAGCCGTGCGGGCGTGGCACGCGCCAGCAGCCCGTCCGGCACCCGGACCCGCAGCGCGCGCCCGACGCTGCGCAGCGGTTCACGCCACTCCTCGGCGATGGCCGTCAGCTCGGCGCCGAGGTCGAGCGGTTCCGCGTCGACCGCCCGGGCGGCCCGCGCGGCGGCCAGCATCTCGTTGAGCACCTCCGCCAGCCGCTCGGCCTGCTCCAGCGCGGCCCGCGCCTCGACGGCCATGTCCGGCTCCGGGTGCAACGACAACGCCTCCAGCCGCAGCTGCAGGGCGGTCAACCGGCTGCGCAGCTGGTGCGAGACGTCGCCGACCAGCTCGCGCTCCCGCTGCACGAGCTGCGCCAGCGCGCCCGCCGACCGGTCCAGCGCGTCGGCCACGAGGTCCAGTTCCGGCACGCCGTGCCGCCGGTCGTCGCGCCGGAAGTCACCCGCGCCCAACCGGGCCGCCCGCGCCGCCACGTGCCGCAACGGCATGGCGAGCTTGCGCGCCGTCACCGTGGCGACCACCGTGCCGGTGCTCACCGACAGCACGACCAGCAGCACCACCAGCCCCGCCACCTGGTACTGCGCGGTGTGCATGGCCGCCGACGACAGCTCCAGCCGGACCGTGCCCTGCTGCGCGATCGGCACCTCCACCGACAGCGGGTTCGGGCCCGGCGTCCGGCCGAACTCGTGCACCCCGCTGGACGACGTCACCACCAGGTGGCCGCCCTCCGGCACGCCGACCTCGACCGGCCCGAGGTCTATCGGCCGACCGCTCGCGATCTGGTCGTCGATGGACGCCGCGATCCGCTGGGCCCGTGCCGCCAGGTCGGTGCGCGCGCCGTCCTCCACGAGCCGCAACGCGGTGTAGCCGAGGGGGATGCCGAGGGCGAACCCGGTGACCGCGACGGCCAGCAGGATGGCGCGCAGGATCCGGCTGCGCATCAGTCGGCGGTGTTGAAGCGGAAACCGACACCGCGCACGGTCGCGATGCGGCGTTCCACCGAGCGCGCGTCACCGAGCTTCCGCCGCAGCCACGACATGTGCATGTCGAGGGTCTTGCTGCTCTTGAGCTCCGGGTCGTTCCAGACCTCGGAGAGGATCTCGTCGCGGTGCACCACCTGGCCCGCGCGCTGGATCAGCACGCGCAGCAGCTCGAACTCCTTGTTGGCCAGCTGCACCTCCATCCCGTCCACCGTGACGCGGCGGGCGGCGAGGTCCATGCGCACGCCGTTGACCTCCAGCGTGCCGGGCGAGCGGCGGCGCAGCAGGGCGCGGATGCGGGCCATCAGCTCGGCCAGCCGGAACGGCTTGGCCACGTAGTCGTCCGCGCCCGCGTCGAGCCCGACGACGAAGTCGACCTCGTCGGACCGCGCGGTGAGCATCAGCACCGGCAGGCCCCGGCCGCCCGCGCGCAGCCGGCGGCACACCTCCAGCCCGTCCATCCCGGGCAGGCCGAGGTCGAGCACCAGCAGGTCGATGCCGTTGTGCTCGGCGGCGTCCAGCGCGCCCGGGCCGTCCGCGACGACCTGCACCTGGTAGCCCTCCCGCTGCAACGCGCGGGACAGCGGTTCGGCGATCGCCGGGTCGTCCTCGGCCAACAAGACCACGCTCACACCACCCAGCGTAGGCGTGGCACGATCCCGTGCGTGCCCGACCTTCGCGCAGATCTGTCCCTGGCCCTCCGCCTGGCCGACGAGGCCGACAAGATCACCACCGCCCGGTTCCGCGCCCTCGACCTCGTGGTGCAGCGCAAGCCCGACCGCACACCGGTGACGGACGCGGACGTGGCGGTCGAGGACGCGATCCGCGCGGTGCTGGCGGTGCGGGCCCCGGACGACCGGATCGCGGGCGAGGAGCGCGGCGGCACGGCGGGCGAAGGCCGGACGTGGGTGCTCGACCCGATCGACGGCACGAAGAACTTCCTGCGCGGCGTGCCCGTGTGGGCGACGCTGATCGCGCTGGTGACCGACGGCGTGCCGGTGGTCGGCGTGGTCAGCGCACCCGCGTTGGGCCGTCGTTGGTGGGCTTCGGCGGGCGGCGGCGCGCACACCTCGGACGCGTCGGGCGAGCGGGCCGTCTCGGTGTCGGCGGTGCGGGACCTGTCCGACGCCTACCTGTCCACCACGCACCTGGGCACGTGGCGCGAGCACCACTCCCGCGAGGCCTACCTGGCCCTGGTCGACGCGTGCTGGGAGAACCGGGCGTTCGGCGACTTCTGGCAGCACTGCCTGGTCGCGGAGGGCGCGATCGACCTGGCCGCCGAGCCGATCGTGAACCCGTGGGACGTGGCGCCGTTCCAGGTGCTGGTGACCGAGGCCGGTGGCCGGTTCAGCGACCTCGGCGGCGTGGTGCGCTTCGACGGCGGCCACGTGCTCACCAGCAACGGGCACCTGCACGACGCGGCGCTGAAGGTGCTCGGCGAGGGCCGCTGACCGCCGGTCAGGAGTGGCCGAGCGCTTGCTCGTCGTCGTCCGGGCGGTCGTAGGCCCTGGTCACGCGGCGCGGCCGGAAGTCGGCCTCGGGGAAGACCCACTTCTTGTAGCCCCACCAGCGGAACGCCATGGCGATCAGGGTGCCGATGACCTGGGCGCTGATGAAGTCGGCGAACTCCTCGCCGAGCCTGCTCACGTGCGGCTCCTGGAAGTGCAGCAGGTACCGCGACACCCACAGCGGCAGCGAGTTGAGCGCGATGCCGATGCCGTTGACGAGGAAGAACAGCGCCGCCTCGTGGTGGCGTTCACGCCCGCCCCTGGTCTTGAACGACCACTCGCGGTTGAGCACGTACGACACGATCGTCGCCACCAGCGTCGCGACGATCTTCGCGGTGACCGGTTTCTCGGTCAGCACGGTCGTCTTGAGGCCGAAGAAGATGGCCGTGTCGATCACGAAGCAGGTGCCGCCGACCAAGGCGAACTTCAGCAGCTCCCTGTGCTTGAGGGCCAGCGAGCGCAGGGGTTCGGGCAGGCGCAGGACGACGCTTTCCACAACGGACACCCGGGTAGTCTACGGAAACCGGGGTGAAAGGCCTGTTCAGGCGACTTCGCGCTGCTCGGTGACGACGTGCAGCGGCTGCACGGACGGCCGCGCGTCCGCCTGGGGGAACACGAACTTCCGCATCGCCCAGAACTTGAAACCGGTGGCCAGCAGCATGCCGATCACCGAACCCGCGGCGAAGTCGGCGACCTCCGAGTGCAGGTCGAACACGTGCCGCGAGACGTACAGCGGCAGCAGGTTCACCCCGATGCCGATGCCGCTGACCAGGAAGAACAGCGCCGCCTCGTGGTGTCGCTCACGTCCGCCGCGGGTGTGGAAGGACCACTCGCGGCTCAGCACGTACGACGAGATGACCGCCACCAGCACCGCGATCGCCTTCGCCGTGACGACCTTGTCCTGCAGGACGGTCAGCTTCAGCGCGTACCAGACGCCGTTGTCGATCACGAACGTCGTGCCGCCGACGACGGCGAACCGGATCAGCTCGCGGTGCTTGTTGATCAGGAAGCGGACCGGTTCCGGGAGGAGGCCCAAGACCCTGCGCACTAGTGGCAGCACCGGGGCAGGCTACCGACACCGTGATCGAACGATCACGAAGGGGTGCGACAACGATCGGGCAGCAGATCGTCCAGCAACGGCGGCAACCACGGCGGTCTGGGTTGGCACGGCTCGCTGCGCGGTGGTGGCGGTGTCGTCGTCGGTGGCGGCTCGGTCGTGGTCGGCGCCGTGGTGGGCGGGGGTTCGGACGTGCCCGGTTCCCCGGCTGGATCCGTCGCGGGCGAGGACGGCGTCGCAGGACCGGACGGCTTGGTCGTCGTCGGAGTCGGCGTGGTGGTGGTCGTCGGCGGCGTGGTGCGCGTGGTGGTCGGCGTCGGGGTCGGTGTGCCGGTCGGCGGTCCGGGCAGGTGGCCGTCGCCACCGCCGGGGCGCGTCGAGACGGGCACCTCGACGGTCTCGGACGCGGTGCCGAGGGTCGCGCTGACCCGCACCACGCCGTCCCGGTGCACCGATCCGAACACCCACACCGCGAGCCGGAACGACTCACCGCGCGCCAACGGGACCTCGCACACCACCTTGTGCCACGACCGCTCGCAGCCGTGCCGGAGCGCGACCAGCACGAGGTGCCGGTCGGCCTCCACGACCAGCCGCAACTCGCCCGCCCGGCCACCGGTGTTGGTGGCCTTGATGTCCAGCCGCGGTTCCCAGAACCCGTGCTGCCAGGTCCGGACCAGCAGCTCCAGGTCGTCGGCCGGGGGCCGCACCTCGACGTCGACGCCGATCGACACGCTCGACGTGCCCGCGCGGACGGTGCCGGTGATGCGGCCGGTCACCGCCTCCAGGTCGGCCTGGACGCGGAACACGAACGTCGCCGTGCCGCCGGGCGCGATGCCCAGCGGGGTGGTGCACGTCACCGTGCCCGTGCCGGCGGGGCAGGTCACGGACTGGTCGGCCGAGCCGTCGAGCCCGGCCAGTCGTCCTCCCCCGAACGACGGGGCCGGCCCGGTGGAGCGGACACCGGGCGGCAGGTCCAGCACGGCGCTCACCGGGTCCGAGGCCGTCCCGCCGGAGTTGCGCACGGTGACCGGCAGGTCGACGGGGTCGTCGCCGGGGGTCAGCACGAACCCGCTCGGCACCACCGGCACCAGGTTGGGCGGCGTCGGCTGCGGCTCGGGTTCGGGTTCAGGTTCGGGCTGGGGCTCAGGTTCGGGCTGCGGCTGCGGCTGCGGCTGTGGTTCCGGCGACGGCACCGGTTCGGCCGTCGGCGCGGGCTCGGTCGTGGGCGCCGGTTCCGTGGTCGGTGCGGGGGCGGGTTCGGTCGTCGGTGCGGGCGGCGGCGGCTCCGGCGACCGGGTGGGTTGAGCCGGCTGCGTGGTGGTCGCCGGTGCGACCTGCGCGGCCGGCACCTCCTGCTCACCGCCCGCCGCCAAGCCGATCGCCACGGCCACCACCAGGGCCACGGCCGAGGCGGCGGTGACGAGGAGGTTGCGCGGCGCGGACGCGGCGGCACCGGCGGCACCGCCCGTGCCCGCGGCGGCGGCGACCGCGGCGGCCTTGCCCGCGCCGGCCGCGGCCAGGTAGCCGGACGCGCCGACACCCAGCACCAGCGGCGCGATGATCCCGCGCAGCGCACCGTTGACGTCGGCCAGCTCGGCGGCCAGCGCGCGGCAGTGCGAGCACTCGTCCAGGTGGGCCTCGACCTGCGTGGTCTCCCGCTTCGACAACCCGCCGCGGGTCCACGCGCCGAGCCGGTCGACGGTCGCGCGGCACTGCTCGGTCCGCGACTCCGCCAGGTGCACCTGGAGGTAGGCCTGCTTCAGGCCCTCACGGGCCCGGTAGGCCAGGGCGGACACGCCGTTGGCGGTCAGGCCGAGCAGCGGCGCGACCTCGGCGGGCGACTGGCCCTCGATCTCGGTGTGCCACAGCACGGTCTGCCAGCGCTCGGGCAGCCGGGCGAACGCCTTCGCCGCCATCGACCGCTCCAGCCCGGCCACGGCGGTGTCCTTGAACGGCACGCTGGTCGCCTCGGGTGCGACCTCGGCCACGTCGTCGGCCAGTTCGAGCTTGCGGTCCCGCCGGGTCTTGTCGTAGGCGGTGTGGCGCAGCGCCGTGAGCAGGTAGGCGCGGAACGCCGTGTCGGGCCCGCGGCCCGCGCGCAGCGCGTCGAGGACCTTCGCGAACGCGTCCGAGACCAGGTCGTCGGCCTCGGCGGACGACCTGGCGAGCTGGCGGGCCAGGTTGTACGCGGCGCTGACGTGGCGTTCGTAGAGCTGCCCATAGGAGTCGATGTCCCCGGCGCGCACGGAGTCGATCAGCTCCGCGTCGCTCGGTCCCTGGACTTCGGCAGGAACGGTCGCCACGTGTCAGTCCCTCCTCGCGCGGCGCCAGTCTGACGCACCGGGTCGCGCACCGTCACCTAGAACCGCCCGACTGGGTGGACTAAATGCCGTCATGGATGAGCCGAGACAACGTCCCGTATCCGGAGACCAACGTCGAGGAGGCAACCGGGTGGGTGTTCGGGAAGCGGTCGCACGGCGCTCGGGCGCTGGAGGGTCGCGGGCACTGCGGTCGAGGTGGCGCACCGCCACGATAGCCGCCGGCTGGGCGTTCCCGGCGGACTGGCCGCTGGCCGAGGTGGACGACGTCTGCCGGGCCGTGCTGGGTGAGGGCGATCCGGGCGCCGAGCTGTACCGGCTGGGTGGCGCGCGTGCCGAGGCGGGCGCCGGGCTGGCCGAGACGTTGCTCGACCTGGCGGCGCTGCACGCGGTGCTGGCCGAGCCGCCGGGATCGAGCGGCATCGTGTCGCCGAACGTGGACGCGATCCCGGCGCGGATGCTGCGGTGCACCGCGCTCGGCTGGGGCGACGTGATGAGCAGGCAGGCCGCGAACTGCTCGGCGGACAACCCGCTGACCGGCCTGGCCACGCCCGCGTACCTGCGGACCAGGCTGCGCGAGGTGTACGCGGAGACGCGGGCCGTCGGTCGCCAGGAGCACGTGCTGGTGCTGGTGTCGCTGGACCTGTCCAGGACGTCCGGGTGGTCGCGCGTGGTGGCGATGACCCTGTTGGCCGACGCGGTGAAGGAGGTGTTCGACGCCGGCCAGACGGTCGCCTCGATCGGGCCGTCGGTGGCGTGCGTGCTGCTGCGCCGTGACCGGCACCTGCTGCGCGCGGTGGCGAACCTCCAGGTGCTCACCGCGGACCGGCTCGCCGTGGACCCGCACGTCGCGCCGACCGGACCGGTCCGGGTCTGGTTGGAGGAACTGCCCCCGACCTGCGAGGACGCGATGGCGCTGGTGGCGCGGCTCGGTCGCTGACCGCCGGTCGCCGAACACCGAGCACCGAGCACCGGACGCCGAATCCCCTGTCCGGCGTCCGGCACCTGTTGACAGCCTCCGGACTGTGATGGTCTTCTAGTGTCTTAGTTGACCAACACAATTCGGAGGCGCCGGGTGGAGTTCCGCATCGACCGGTCCACCGGCCTCCCCGCCTACCTCCAGCTCGTGCGCCAGGTGCGGGAAGCGTTGCGCCTGGGCTGGCTGGGGCCGGGAGACCGGCTGCCGACCGTCCGCGACGTCGTCGCGAGGAGTGGTGTGAACGCGAACACGGTGCTCAAGGCGTATCGGGAACTGGAACTGTCCGGCCTGGTCGAGGCACGCCAGGGCTCGGGCACGTTCATCAAGGCCGGTCTCGGCTCCACCGAGCCCGAGGTGATGGCCGCGCTGAGAGCGCGGCTGGCCGAGTGGGTCCGCGAAGCGCGCGCGGCGGGGTTGGACGACGAGGACGTCGACGCGCTCGTGCGCACGGTTCTTGCCGCCGACGGAGAGGGCGACCGGCCGACGGCCGGCGAGGGGGTGGCGGTCCGGTGAGCACCGCGGTCGAGTCCGTCGACGGCACCGCGATGGCGGTGCGCGCACAGGCGCTGGGCAAGCGCTACCGGGGCAAGTGGGCGCTGCGGGAGTGCACGTTCGACCTGCCCGCGGGTCGGGTGGCGGCACTGGTCGGCGCGAACGGCGCCGGCAAGACGACGTTGATGACCGTGCTGGCCGGTCTCCTCGGCGCCGACGAGGGGTCGGCGGGCGCGGTGGGCCGGGTGGCGTTCGTGTCGCAGGAGAAGCCGGTGTACCGGCACTTCACGGCGGCCGAGATGCTGCGCCTCGGCGCGCGGCTGAACGTCGTATGGGACGAGCCGCGGGCCCGGCGCTGGTTGGCGCGCTTCGAGATCCCGCTCGACTCCGCCTGCGGCAGGCTGTCCGGCGGCCAGCAGGCCCAGGTGGCGTTCGCGCTGGCCATCGGTTCCCGGCCGGACGTGCTCATGCTGGACGAGCCGCTGGCCAACCTCGACCCGCTGGCCCGGCGCGAGGTGACCGCCGAACTGCTCGGCGAGGTCGACGAGACCGGCATGACCGTGCTGCTGTCCACGCACGTCGTGGCGGAGCTGTCCGGCGTGGCGGACTACCTGCTGCTCCTCGCGCACGGGCGGCTGCTGGCGGGCGGTGACCTGGACGAGCTGCTCGGCGGGCACGTCAGCTACACCGGCCCGCGCTCGGACGTGCCGCCCGCGTTGGGCGACGTCGTGGAGGCGCGGCACTCCGGTACCCAGTCGACGTTCCTGGTCCGGTTGCCCGAGGGGCAGCCGCGCCCGGTGGTGGCCGGCCCGTGGGTCGAGCGCCCGCCGACGTTGGAGGACTACGTGCTCGCGCAGCTCGAAGCCACCCGGAAGGGGCTCCGCGGATGACCGCCACGACGACCGGCGTCGCGACCGCCGCGCCCGTGACCGAGCGCACCCGCGTGGGGTGGGGGGACCTGGCGTGGCTGACCTGGCGGCAGCACCGGTGGACGATCCTCGGCACGACCGTCGTCGTGGTCGGGATCGTCGCCCTGGCGCTCGGCATCGCGTGGCACGTCGACGCGACCGGCGAGACGCACCGGCTGTTCGGGCGGTGGCGCTACCTCAGCGTCGGCCAGGCGCTGGTGCTGACGCCGGCGCTGTTCGGCCTGGTCGTCGGGGCGTTCTGGGGTGCGCCGCTGGTGTCGCGCGAGCACGAGCAGCGCACGCACCTGGTGGCGTGGGGGCAGGACGTCACCGCGACCCGCTGGCTGGCGGGCAAGGTGGTGCTGCTCGGCGTGCCCGCGGTGGCGTTGGCGGCGGGCCTGGGCTTGGCCTTGATCACCCTGATGAACAGCCTCAACGCCGTCTCGACCGACTACGCGCCGTTCGTGCCGTTCGACGTGCCGGCGTTCGAGGCGGCGCCGCAGGTGCAGGTCGGTTATGCGGCGTTCGGCTTCGCCCTCGGCCTGGCGTTCAGCGCCACCACCCGGCGCACGGTGCTGTCCATGGGCCTCACGGTCGGCTTGTTCTTCGCCGTGCGCGCCGCCGTCGCAGCGGGGTGGCGGCCGTACTTCCAGGCGCCCGTGCGCGTCGTGGAGGAGTACGACGAGTTCGACCGGTCCTGGAGCGGCCATGACGGCACCTGGTCGGTGAACGGCGGTTTCGTCGACACGGCCGGCAACGAGGTCCCGTTCCCCGATGCGTGCGACGAGGTCCAGGGCATCGGGGAGTACGCGCGGTGCCTCAAGGAGACCGGCGTGCGGTACTTCGTCGACCACCACCCGGCCGACCGGCTCGTCCCGTTCCAGCTGTTCGAGTTCACGATCTTCACCACGCTCGCCGCCGGACTGCTCGCGCTGACCTTCCTGTGGGTGCGCCGGGCACGTCGGGTCTGATGGGACCGGGCCTGCCGCCTTCGCACCGCGGCGGCCCTGCTGAGGGGGGTCCCGCGTGCTTCGCCGAAGCGCGCGGGACTTCCCGCACGGCCGGTCGACACCCGGTCCTGACCATCGCGTTTGTGCAGGTAGAATCACCGAACCGTGGACTCCCGAACCCGCCTCCCCGTCGTCGGCATGATCGGCGGCGGCCAGCTCGCCCGCATGACGCACCAGGCCGCCATCCCGCTCGGCCAGTCGCTGCGGGTGCTCGCCGAGTCGGACTCCGACCCCGCCGCGCTCGTCGCCCGTGACGTGGAGCTGGGCAAGCACACCGACCTCGACGCGTTGCGCGCGTTCGCCAAGTCGTGCGACGTCGTGACGTTCGACCACGAGCACGTCCCGCAGGAGCACCTGCACGCGCTGGTCGCCGAGGGCGTGAAGGTGTTCCCCGGGCCCGACGCGCTGGTGCACGCGCAGGACAAGCTGGTCATGCGCGTGCGGCTGGCCGAGATGGGCGCGCCCGTGCCGCCGTTCTCCGCCGTGCTGGAGACGGCCGACGTGCTCCGGTTCGGCGCGCGGCACGGGTGGCCGTGCGTGCTGAAGGCCGTGCGCGGCGGCTACGACGGTCGAGGCGTGTGGATGCTCAACACGCCGCAGAGCGCGCAGCGGGTCGTGCCCGAGCTGTTGGCGGCCGGCACGCCGTTGATGGTCGAGCAGTGCGTACCGATGCGCCGGGAGCTGTCCGCGCTGGTCGCGCGCTCGCCGTTCGGCCAGGGCGCGTCGTGGCCGCTGGTGCAGACCGTGCAGCAGGACGGGATCTGCGTCGAGGTGCTGGCGCCCGCCCCGGACGTGGACCCCGCCCTCGCCGAGCAGGCGCAGGAGCTGGCGCTGAAGATCGCCGCCGAGCTCGGCGTGGTCGGGCTGTTGGCGGTGGAGCTGTTCGAGACCGCGGCCGGGCTGGTCGTCAACGAGCTCGCCATGCGCCCGCACAACTCCGGCCACTGGACCATCGAAGGCGCCCGGACCTCGCAGTTCGAGCAGCACCTGCGGGCCGTGCTGGACTACCCGCTCGGCGCGACGGACCTCGCCGCGCCCGCCGTCGTGATGGCCAACGTCCTGGGCGCCTCGTCGCCGCCCGAGATGGGGCCGGACGAGCGGTTGCACCACCTGTTCGCCCGGTTCCCCGACGCGCACGTGCACCTGTACGGCAAGGCGGAGCGGCCGGGACGCAAGATCGGTCACGTGACGCTGCTCGGTGAGCGGATGGACGAGGTGCGGCAGCGGGCCCGGCTCGCCGCCCACTGGCTGTCCGACGGTGTGTGGCTGGACGGGTACGACATCCACGGAGGGCAGCAGTGACGCAGGTCGGCGTGATCATGGGCAGTGACTCGGACTGGCCGGTGATGAAGGCCGCGGCGGAGGCGCTGGCGGAGTTCGACGTGACCTACGAGGTCGGCGTGTACTCGGCCCACCGCACCCCGCAGCGGATGCTGGACTACGCCGCGACCGCCGCGTCCCGGGGACTGCGGGTGATCATCGCGGGCGCCGGTGGCGCGGCGCACCTGCCGGGCATGGTGGCGTCGGCGACCGTGCTGCCGGTGATCGGTGTGCCGGTGCCACTGAAGTACCTGGACGGGATGGACTCGCTGCTGTCGATCGTGCAGATGCCGGCGGGGGTGCCGGTGGCGGCGGTGTCGGTCGCCGGCGCCCGCAACGCGGGACTGCTGGCGGTGCGCGTGCTGGCGGCGTCGGACCCCGAGCTGCAGAAGCGGATGGCCGAGTTCCAGGCGTCGCTGGCGGACCTCGTGCTGGAGAAGGACGCGGCGCTGCGGGGTGTTGTGGACGGCACAGCGGACAAGTGAGTGAACGCGCGCTAACATCCGGGTAGGACGCCCTACCGGGAGGTAACTTAACGTGGACCCGAGCTTCGGTACCTACCAGCTCGCCGAGGAGCACGAGGCGCTGCGCGAGGCGGTCCGGTCGCTGGCCGACAAGGAGATCGCACCGCACGCGGCGGACGTGGACGAGCAGGAGCGCTTCCCGGTCGAGGCGTTGCACGCGCTGGTCAAGTCGGGGTTCGCGGCCGTGCACGTGCCCGAGGCCTACGACGGTCAGGGTGCCGACTCGGTGGCGACGTGCATCGTGATCGAGGAGGTGGCGCGCGTGTGCGCGTCGTCGTCCCTGATCCCGGCGGTGAACAAGCTGGGCACGATGCCGATCCTGCTGTCCGCGTCGGAGTCGCTGAAGCAGCAGGTGCTGCCGTCCATCGCGGCGGGCGAGGCGATGGCGTCCTACGCGCTGTCCGAGCGCGAGGCCGGTTCGGACACCGCGTCGATGCGCACCAGGGCCCGGCTCGACGGCGACCACTGGGTGTTGAACGGCACGAAGTGCTGGATCACCAACGCCGGCGAGTCCACCTGGTACACGGTCATGGCCGTGACCGACCCGGACGCGCCGAAGAAGTCGCAGGGCATCTCGGCGTTCGTCGTGCACAAGGACGACCCGGGCTTCGTCGTGGGGTCGAAGGAGCGCAAGCTCGGCATCAAGGGCTCGCCCACCCGCGAGATCCACTTCGAGAACTGCACGATCCCGGCGGACCGCATCATCGGCGAACCGGGCACCGGCCTGAAGACCGCGCTGCGCACCCTCGACCACACCCGTCCGACCATCGGGGCGCAGGCCGTCGGCATTGCCCAGGGCGCCCTGGAAGCCGCCGTCGCCTACGTCAAGGACCGCAAGCAGTTCGGCAAGTCGATCTCCGAGTTCCAGGGCGTCCAGTTCATGCTGGCGGACATGGCCATGAAGATCGAGGCGGCCCGCCACATGGTCTACGTGGCCGCCGCCAAGGCCGAGCGGGGCGAGCCGAACATCGGCTTCATCACCGCCGCGGCCAAGTGCTTCGCCTCGGACGTGGCGATGGAGGTGACGACGGACGCCGTGCAGCTGTTCGGCGGCGCCGGCTACACCCGCGACTTCCCGGTGGAGCGCATGATGCGCGACGCCAAGATCACCCAGATCTACGAGGGCACGAACCAGATCCAGCGCGTGGTCATGTCGCGCGCCCTGCTCAACCGCTAGAGCGCATCGCGACCCGGAGGCGGCCTGTTCTTCGTGATCAGGCCGCCTTTGGTGTGTCTACGGAAATCCGCACGCGGTCAAGTGGATTATCACGGTTGGTAGCGGCGCGTTACTCGGTTGGTCGAGTGTGTTCCGGTGTTTCCTGCCCCTAACGTTGCGTCCCGGTTCGACGGATCGAACCTGGACGCGATACCGGAATGGAAGCAGGGCTCATGAACAGGATCAGGAACGCGGTCGCGGCACTCGCCGTCGGCGTCGGCCTCACGGTGTCCGGCGGGGTCGCGGCCGCCGCCCCGGTCGAGGTCACGACCGGTGACGTCGGTGTCCAGTGCACCCGGCAGTACGTGGTGACGGGGAACGCGACGCTGCGCAACAGCCCCGGCGGCGCGGTCATCGCCTACGCGATCACCGGCGACAAGTTCAACGTTCCCAACCCGTCGGGTGTCTGGTACCTGGGGAACCTCTACGACCAGTACAACAACCACCTCGGCTACGGTTACATGCTGGCTTCCTCATTGGCCTACACCGGCACCTGCTTCTGATCCGCGAATTCGGTCCGACCCGGTGGTGGAATTCCCGGTTTCCCTAATTCGGGACGCCGGACAACGCGGTCGGGTGACGGTGGTTCGCCGTCGGGATCGCGCGCGTGTCGGCGGCCAGGTCCGGCCAGCCCCGTTGGTCCCGGCGGAAGACCGGGACGACGAACGCGCCCACGACGAACAGGGCCAGCACGGCCATGTCGACGGCGAACCACCAGCTCGACGGTGCCAGGGCGGCGTAGGTGATCAGGCCCGTGACACCCAGGAGTTCACGCAGGGCGATCCGCAAGGGGTTGGCACGCCCGCCGCCTGCCCGCCCGTCGCCCGCAGGTCCGCCGTCGGCACGACCCAGGCGGTAGCGCAGCAGCCATCCGCCCGGGGTTCGGCCGGTCGCGGACGGCAGCAGCACGCGGATGGTCGCGGTCAGGGCGACCAGCCACCAGCGGTTGTCGTCGAACACCAGGTGGGTGATCACGATCAGGGCTGTCACATCGACCGCCAGGCCCAGCAGCCTGCGCGGCACGGTCACCGTGTCCGGCGAGGCGGTGGACGCGTCCGGGTGCGGCACGGCCGGCACCACGAGCGCCACCGGCGCGATCATCCACCCCAGCAGCGAGCCGGCGGTGTTCGAGATCAGGTCGTCGACGTCCGCGATGCGGTACGGGCACGGGTACGCGCCCAGGTTGCCCGTGTACTGCACGACCTCGACCGCCAGCGAGATGCCCAGGCCGATCAGCACCACCGCGAGCGGCCCCCGGCCGTAGGACTTGCGCAGCACCACGCCCAGCGGCACGAACAGGGCGACGTTGAACGCCTGCTGGAGGAACACGGTCGACGTGACCACGGCCCCCAACCCGGAACGCCCGTTGGCCGCCAGGTTGTTGCGCATGTCCGTCACCCACCCGAACGGGGTGGTGGACAGCATCTCCTCGCCGTCGCACACCAGGGACGACGGGAACGGCAGGAAGATCAGCGCCAACGCCACCAACCCGTACGCCAGCAGTCCGTACAGGACCAGGGCCCGACGTGGCTCCACCCGCCCGAACCGGTAGTAGTGCAACGCGATCAACGGCAGCAGGACGAGCGCACCGACGCCGACGAACGCCGTGAAGCCCGTCCGAATCGACTCCAGGTAGGAACTCAGCATCTCCACCGATCCGGTTCAGCGGCTCACGGCCCGCGACGTAGGTCAATCCGCTCATTAACCCCATCGCGTGATCGTCAAACCCGATCGAGGCGCGCTGCCGCCGAACGGACGCGGTCAGCCGACCGTCGCCAGGTACGCGTCCAGCCGGTCGTAGCTGGTGTCGGCGCCGTCCTTCATGCCCGTCTCGACGGCACGGTCGCGGTCGGCCCGGGACGGGAACCTCATCGTCTGCACGACCGTCGTGCGGTCACCGTCGGCGATGAACTCGGTCGTGTTGACCGTCGACGCCCACTCCGGACCCCACGACTCGGTCTGCACGGTCCGCGAGTGCGGCGTGACCTCCTGGAACTCGCCGGTCATGGACATCTCGCTGCCGTCGGCGCGCCGCCACACCATGTGCCACCGCCCGCCCGGCCGCAGGTCGATCTCGCACACCGGCATGGTCCAGCCGTCGGGGCCGAGCATCCAGTGCACGACGTGCTCCGGCTTGGTGAACGCGTCGAACACCAGCCGCTGCGGCGCGTCGAACGTCCTGGTGACGGCAACCTCCACATCGGACGGTGTGGTCCACCGCGCGGTCGTCTCAGTCGACATGGTCCTGCTCCTTCATCCGTTCGAGGTAGGTGTCCAAGCGGCGGTAGCTGTCGTCCCAGAACCGGCGGAAGTCGTCGGCCCATGCGCTGACCTCGCGCAACGGCGTCGCGTCGAGCGTGCAGGGCCGCCACTGGGCGTCCCGGCCACGGGTGATGAGCCCGGCCCGTTCCAGCACCCGCAGGTGCTTGGAGACCGCCGGGCCGCTCATCGCGAACGGCTCGGAGAGTTCCTTCACCGTCGCCGCGCCCTCGGCCAGCCGCGCCAGGATGGCTCGTCGCGTCGGGTCGGCCAACGCCGCGAAGGTGATGCTCAGGGGATCGTCCGCCATGACTACCTAACCACTTGGTTATCTAACTGATTGGTTTTCTACGCTCCTGTCGAGTCGCTGTCAACCCCGTCCGCGGACGCCAGAACTGGTTGAAAGTTCATATAACGTCGGGGCGGTTCGACCGTCGACACGAAGGGAAACGCAATGCTCAAGGACGTGGCAGCGCTCATCGGCCGCATCGCCGTGGGGGTCGTCTTCATCGCCCACGGCTGGCAGAAGGTCACCGAGTGGGGGCTCGACGGCACCGCCACCGCCTTCGCGGGCATGGGCGTGCCGCTGCCGACGCTGTCCGCCTGGTTCGCCGCGGTCGTCGAACTCGCCGGCGGCGCGCTGCTGATCCTCGGCGTCGCGATGCCGGTAGTCGGCGTGCTGCTGGCCGTGAACATGCTCGGCGCGCTGGTCCTGGTGCACCTGCCGAACGGCCTGCTCGGCCAGGGCGGCTACGAGTTCGTGCTCGTGCTCGGCGCGGCCGCGCTCGCGATCGGGTTCAACGGCGGGTCGCTGTCGGTCGCCCGGCTGGCGAAGGGCCGCAAGGTCGCGCAACCGGCGTAGGGCCGCGCGGCCGGTCGGCCGGAGCTCAGCCGACCAGGTCCAGGGTGGTCTGCTCACTGGCGCGGCGCGCGGCCAGCAGGTCCGGTGCGGCGTTGCTGCACTGCACCAGCGAACCGCCGCCCGCCAGCACGGCCAGCAGACCGTTCAGCAGCCCGTCCGGCATGGTCCACTCCACAGTGGACAGCACGCGGGAGGTCGTGGTGATGCCCAACGTCGCCGCCCGCTGGTGCGCCTCCTCCACCACCTCGTCCACAGTGGAGCGCAGCAGCGCCGGGGTGTTGCCGGGGACCGGCTCCCACGGCGTGAAGTCGTCGCCGAACACGCGCACGTCGTCGTTGTAGTCCACCGGAGCGCCGCTGCCCAACCCCATGGGGTGCAACGACGCGACCGCCGTCACCAGGGCTCCGGGCGCTTCGGCACCGGGCGCCACGACCGCCACCTTCGCGCCCGCCGGGTCGTCCGTCACCGCCGCGCCGCACCACCACGCGCCCAGCAGCACACCGGCCGTCTGCCAGTGCGCGGGCAGCAGCACGGCCACCGGGTCGCCCGGCTCGACGTCGTGCTCGTCCCGCAGCCAGTTCGCCGTCTTGGCCGCCCAGTTCCGGATGGTGGCCCGCGACAGCTCGACCCGCGTGCCCGCCGCGTCGTCGTAGTGCGTGATCAGGGGCCGGCCGGGATTCGCCGCGAACAAGGGCGCGAACAGGGCATCCGTGACGGTCATGGTCCAACCTTGCCACGCCCCACACCACCCCCGCCCCCCACCCCAACCGCGAGAGTCCAACCCCCACCGCCCGAGAGTCCAACCTCCACGTCGCGCGTGTCCTACGTTCGCGTCGCGCTTGTCCTACGTTCAGGACCCCCGAGTTCAACGCTCAGAACAGTCGATCTTGTTCTGAGCGTTGAACTCGGGGTACGCGAACGTAGGACACGCGCGTTCTGAACGTAGGACACGCGCGACGTGAAGGTACGACTCTCGGGGGTTAGTCGATGCAGGGTGGGGTTGGTTGGGTGGCGGTGCGAGGGCGGGGGTGAGGGCCGTCGAGGGTGAGGAGGTGGTTGGGGGCGAAGCGGTTGGTGGGGGAGGGGTCGGTGGAAGCGGAGGGGGAGGTGGGGGGAGTGGTCGGAGGTGGGGTTTTGGCGCCCAGGAGTTGGGCGACGAAGGCTTGGACCTGGGTGGGGTCCACGGTCACGACGTTCTGGCCGCGCTCGTTGACCGCGTCGACGCCGGTCACCGGGATGGTCGCGAACTCGACGTTCCCGCCCGCCAGCCCGCGCGCCTGACCGGCGAACGTCGCCAGGTCCAGCTTCTCGTCCACCACGACCGACTTGCTCACCGCGTCCAGCAGCCCCGACAGCCGCGCCGGGTCGGCGAGCGTCCCCGCCGACAGCAGCTTCGACATCGCGGCCGACATGAACACCTGCTGCCGCGTGATCCGCCCCAGGTCACCGTTCGGGATGCCCTTGCGCTGCCGCACGAACGCCAGCGCGTCCCCACCGGAGATCGACTGCACGCCCGCCCGGAAGTTCGCGCCCGAGTCCGGGTCCGACGTGGCCTGCTTCAGGCACACGTCCACACCCCCGATGACCTCGGTGAGCAGGTAGAACCCGTACAGGTTGATCTCCGCGTAGTGGTCGACCCGCACCCCGGTCAGCTCCTGCACCACCTGCACCAACGCCCGCCGCCCGGCCTGGTCGCCCGCCTTGGACCGCTCCGCCAGGTCGGACGTGCCGGAGGCCGCCAAGCGCTCCATGGTCAAGAACTTGGTCACCCCGTACGCGGAGTTGATCTTCTCCTGGCCGTGGTCGGGGATCGTCACGTAGGTGTCGCGCGGGATCGACACGGCGTGCGCCTTGCTGCCGTCGCGCGGCACCCGCATGACGATGATCGTGTCCGTGTTGAGCGTGTCCGTCGCCTCCGTGCGCAGCTTCCGCAGCACGTGGTCCGGCAGCGGCACGCCCTGGGCGTCGGTGCGGCTGTCGCTGCCGACCAGCAGGATGTCGGTCGCGCCGTCGTTCGCGGGCGGCGCGTTCGGCACGTCCGACAACGCGGTCAGCACGTCCGTCGTGTTCACGCTCTCCTGCACGCGCTGCAACGTCGACCAGCCGTACCCGGCCGCCGCCAGCACGGCCGCGGACAGCAGCGCGACGAGCACGCGTAGCACGCGTCCGGCGATCACCGCAGCCCTCACCGGCGTTCCTCCTACGAATGGGTGTCCGATCAGGCTAGCCACCTGCGGCCGGTCGGACGTCCGGGTTCACCAGGAGGTGGTGTTCAGTTGACGCAGACCACACCGTCGGCGGTGATCGGCGGGGTGGAACTGGTCGTGGGCGCGATCCGGGTGCCGGTGACGTCGACCGACGCCGGGTCGGACTGGTCCGGCGGCGCGTAGTCGGCGCCGGCGTACACCAGAACCTGCCCCCTGGGCACGGAGTCGTCCTCGACGGCCTCGGCGTTACCGCCCATGGCCGAGATCACCCTGTCGGCGCTCGCCCGCTCACCGGGCGCGTGCCGGACCGTCGTCGTGTCCGCGTACGGCCCGGAGTCCGCCTCACCGCGGCGGAACCCCTTCTCCACCAACATGTCCAGCACGCTGGCGGCCAGCCGGCTCACCCCCGCCGAGTTGTAGACGTGCACGGTGATCGCCGAGTTCGGCGGCCCGGACGGGGTCGTGGTGGTTGGCGCGTTCGAGGGGCGCTTGTCGGTCGCCAGGTCCTTGATGAACTGCCGCACCTGCGCCGGGTCGACCGGCAGCACGTTGCCGTCCCCCCAGGTGTCCATCGGCTCGCCGACCGGGATCGTGCGGAACTGGATGTTGCCGCCCACCAGGCCCTGCATCTGCTCGGCGAACTCGGTGATGTTCCAGCCCTCGCTGAGCACGACCGACTTCTTCACCGCCGTGACGAGCTGTTCGAGCTTGTCGAAGTCGGTCAGCGTGCCGGTGGACAGCACCTTGCGGGCCAGCGCGCCGATGAACACCTGCTGCCGCACGATCCGGTCCAGGTCGCCGCCGGGCAGCCCGCCGCGCTGCCGCACGAACGACAGCGCCTTCGCGCCCTCGACGGTCTGCCGACCCGCCGGGAAGTCCGCCCCCGAGTCCTGGTCGCGGGTGGCCTCGTTCAGGCACACCTCGACGCCGCCGAGCGCCTTCGTCACCTCGTAGAAGCTGGCCAGGTTCACCTCGGCGTACCGGTCGACGGTGACCGAGCCGCCGGTCAGCCCCTCGATCGTCCTGATCAACGTCTTGCGGCCGGCCAGCGTCGACTCCAGCTCGATGCGGGCCTCGCTGGTCACGCCCTCGTTGCGCAGCTTCTGCGCGGTCTCGTTCTTCTGCCTGGCCAACGCCGAGTTCAGCTTGTGCTTGCCGAACCCGTCCGCGATCTCCACGTACGCGTCGCGCGGGAACGAGATCGCCACCGCGCGCGTGCCGTCCTGCGGGATGTGCACCAGGATCATCGTGTCGGTGTTCAGCGTGCCGTCCGCCACACCGCCGTTGAGCAGCGCCAACACCTCGTCCGACAGCGGGTTGCCCTGCGCGTCCGTGCGGCTGTCGACACCCACCAGGAGGATGTCGATCGCCCCGTCGAGCGGCTTGCGGGCCACCCCGTCGGCGTCCTGGGTGACCGAGGAGGCGATGACGTCGGTGGTGGTGATGTCCTCGTCGAGGTCGCTGAGGTAGTACCAGCCGTACCACGTGACGACGAGCACAGCCGCCGACAGCAGCGCCAGCAGTGAACGCGCGGTGAGCGCGAGAGCACGGAACGCGGCCGACCCACCGGCCGATCCGGGCGGACTGGAGTCCACTGCCTGCCTCCCCCGTGTGCTCAGGCGTGCCTGTTCGAGATTAGTGGCGCGACCGTGCACCGCGCCGCACATTCCTCTTATACGGGAGACGCTGTAACAACCAGGTGGGTTGCACAGAAGGTGCTCGTGACAGACTGCGATGAGCAACGCCGTCGGGAGGGCATGGAGCATGCGGGTACTGGTAACGGGCGGAGCCGGGTTCATCGGGTCGCACTACGTGCGGGAGATGGTGGGGGGCGCCTACCCGGCCTACGCCGACGCCGAGGTGGTGGTGCTGGACAAGCTCACCTACGCCGGCAACCAGGCCAACCTGGCGCCGGTCGCGGACGACGAGCGGTTGACCTTCGTCCAGGGCGACATCTGCGACCGCGAGCTGGTCGCCGACCTGATGAGCCGAACGGACGTGGTGGTGCACTTCGCCGCCGAGTCGCATGTGGACCGTTCGATCTCCGGGTCGGCCGACTTCGTGCTGACCAACGTGCTGGGCACCCAGACGCTGCTCCAGGGCGCGCTGGAGGCCGGTGTGGCGAAGTTCGTGCACGTCTCCACCGACGAGGTGTACGGCACGATCGACGAGGGCTCGTGGACCGAGGACCACATCCTGGAGCCGAACTCGCCGTACTCGGCGTCCAAGGCGTCGTCGGACCTGCTGGCGCGGTCGTTCTTCCGCACCCACGGGCTGCCGGTGTGCATCACCCGGTGCTCGAACAACTACGGGCCGTACCAGTTCCCCGAGAAGGTCATCCCGCTGTTCGTCACCAACCTGGTGGACGGCAAGAAGGTGCCGCTGTACGGCGACGGGCTCAACGTCCGCGACTGGCTGCACGTGGACGACCACTGCCGGGGCATCCAGCTCGTGCTGGAGGGTGGCCGCGGCGGCGAGATCTACAACATCGGTGGCGGCACGGAGCTCACCAACCGGGAGCTGACCGAGCGCCTGCTGGAGGCCACCGGGCGCGACTGGGACTCCTCCGTCGAGCCGGTGACCGACCGCAAGGGCCACGACCGGCGCTACTCGGTGGACATCACCAAGATCGCCACCGAGCTGGGTTACGCGCCGCGGGTCGACTTCGCCGACGGCCTGGCCGCCACTGTGCAGTGGTACCGCGACAACAGGTCGTGGTGGGAGCCGCTCAAGCAGCGCGCGGCCCTGGCCGGCTGATGGCGCTCGCACTCCTGGTACCCGGTGGCCGCGGCCAGCTCGGGCGGGACGTCGCCGCGGCGGCGCCCGGTGACGCGCTGGTGCACGCGCCGTCGTCGGCCGAGCTGGACCTGACCGACGGCTCGGCGGTGGCGGACGCGGTGGCCGTGTTCGCCGCGACCGCGCGTGACGCCGGGTTCCGGCCCGTGGTCGTGAACGCGGCGGCGTACACGGCGGTGGACGCGGCCGAGACCGACGCCGACCGGGCGTTCGAGGTCAACGCGGTCGGCCCGGGGAACCTGGCCACGAGCTGCCGCGAGCACAACGTGCCGCTGCTGCACGTCTCGACGGACTACGTGTTCCCCGGTGACGGCACGCGGCCGTACGAGCCGACCGACGACACCGGGCCGAAGTCGGTCTACGGTCGGACCAAGCTCGACGGTGAGCGGCGCGTGCTGTCCACTTGGGACCACGCGTGGGTCGTGCGCACCGCCTGGGTCTACGGCGAGCACGGCAGCAACTTCGCGAAGACCATGGTGCGGCTGGCGGGCACGCACGACACGCTGTCCGTTGTGGACGACCAGGTCGGTTCGCCGACGTGGTCGCTCGACCTGGCGAACGGCCTGCTGGAGCTGGCGGCCCTGGTGTCGTCGGGCGGCACGCCCGCGCGGGTGCTGCACGCGACCGGCGGCGGCGAGACCACGTGGTGCGGTTTCGCCCGCGCCATCTTCGCCGAACGGGGCCTCGACCCGGAGCGCGTGCGCCCCTGCACGACCGCCGACTTCCCCCGCCCCGCCCCGCGCCCGGCCTACTCCGTGCTGTCCGGCAAGGCGTGGGCGGACGCGGGGTTGACCCCGCTGCGGCACTGGCGAGAAGCCCTGGCGGCCGCAGCAAGCTGTATTTGATGGCTACTGCCCCGCAGCCGGCGGGCGAGGCCGCCTGGTGCTCGTCCACCGTCCAGGCGACCCTCGCGCGGTGGCGGGAGTGGACCGGGTTGCCGTTCGACCGGGACGGGCCGGTGGTCGTGCCCGGCGCGCTCGCCCCGGTGCACGTGTCGACGTCACAGAACGTAGCCGTGTACGTCGAGCCGAACGTCTGGGTCTCCCGCCCGCTGCCGACGGGCTAGGCGGCCTGCCACGGGACGGACCTCGGTCGCTCGGCGGTGGTGAGGAACTCCTTCAGCGCGGTCGCCAGGACCTCCACCGGCACGCCCGCGCCGGCCGGGTAGTCGACGTACTCGGAGCGGTACCCGGGGGACGCCGGGTCGCCCTGCAAGGTCGAGTAGTCGTGCTCCGGATCGGCGTAGGTCAGGTAGCCGTACCCCTGGTGGACGGTGGCGGCCACGTCGTGGTCGGGGATCTTGGTGGTGCCCGGCGCACCGAGCAGGCCCTCCGTGTCGGTGATCAGCTCCCGCTCCTGGTGCTCGATCACGGCAGGGCCCGCGCCGGGCTCGGCCAGGCGGCTCAGGAGGGTGTCGACGTCCTCCGGCGCGTCGACGGTCATCTCGTCGGCGGAGTCGGCGTCGGTCTCGGCGATGATCGGCCACACAGCCGTGAAGCTCATGGCCGGCATCATCGCAGTGGACGCGGTGAGTGACCACCGGAGGGGTCGGTTGCGCCGTTGGGGTGGAGTAGGTTTATCGCACTGGTTTTGCGCTCAACCGGTGCGAGAACCTTTCCGCCATGTCCGCGCTCGGGCGATCCCCTGAAGCGACCGCGCCTCGCCACGAAGGTGAGCGCCAGCGGTTCCTGCGTCGCGTTTGTGCCGTGACCGGCTCACGGCAGATCTCGTGGAGCGTGCTGAAGAACCCCCAGGACCGACAGCCCGGGCATCCCTAGGGCACCGGCCCGAAACCCTTGGCGCGCAACGCCATCGCGCGCGTCAGCGCAGAGCGGCGAAGAACTCCCGGACGTCGCCGACGAGCAGGTCCGGCGCCTCCATGGCGGCGAAGTGGCCACCGCGGTCGAACTCGGACCAGTGCACGACGGTGTGCTCCAGCTCGACCGTGCGCCGGATCGACACGTCCATGGGGAACACCGCGACACCGGTCGGCACCGGTGACCGCTCGCTGGCGCTCCACGCGCCGGCGTGCGCCGTCTCGTAGTAGCCGTTGGCCGAGGACCCGGCGGTGCCGGTCAGCCAGTACAGCATCACGTTGGTGAGCAACAGGTCCCGGTCCACCGCGTCCTCGGGCAGCTCGGCGGCCGGATCGGTCCACTCCTTGAACTTCTCCACGATCCAGGCCAGCTGACCGACCGGTGAGTCGTGCAGCGCGTGCGCCAACGTCTGCGGCCGGGTGATCTGGACCGCCACGTACCCGGCCTGCTCGGTGGTCAGGTAGTCGAGGGTCTTCAGCCGGGCCCGTTCGGCATCGGTCAGCTCGCCCACCTCGTCCGCGGGGATCCCGGTGAACGCGGAGAGCCCGTTCGCGTGCACGCCGACGACCTTGTCGGGGTTCAGCCTGCCGAGACCGGGTGAGACGACGGCGCCGGTGTCGCCGCCCTGCGCGCCGTAGCGGTCGTACCCGAGCCGGTCCATCAGCTCGGCGAACGCCCTGGTGACCCGGTTGGTGTCCCAGCCCGCCTCGACCGTGGGGCCGGAGAACCCGGTGCCGGGGATGGACGGGATCACCAGGTGGAACGCGTCCGCCGGGTCGCCGCCGTGCGCCCGCGGGTCGGTGAGCGGGCCGATGACGTCGAGGAACTCCACGACCGAACCCGGCCAGCCGTGGGTCAGGATCAGCGGCAGCGCGTCCGGCTCGGGTGAGCGCACGTGCAGGAAGTGGATGTCCTGCCCGTCGATCTCGGTGGTGAACTGCGGGTAGGAGTTCAGCCGCCGCTCGTGGACGCGCCAGTCGTAGCCGTCGCGCCAGTACCCGGCCAGGCCCTTGAGGTAGCTCACGGGCACCCCGCGGCTCCAGCCGGCGCCGGGCAGGTCCGCGGTCCACCGGGTCCTGGCGAGCCGGTCCCGCAGGTCGTCCAGGTCGGCCTGGGGGATGTCGATGGTGAAGGGCCGGATCGCGCCGTTGTCGCTCATGTGGACAACCCTAGGAACCTGCTAGGTCAGGTTCGGTCCTAGGACGGTGCCAGACTTCGAGGCATGTGGGAAACCTCGGCACGGCTGCTGCGACTCCTCTCGCTCCTCCAGACCCGACGTGACTGGTCCGGCGCGGAGCTGGCGGAGCGCCTGGAGGTCACCCCGCGCACGGTGCGCCGCGACATCGACCGGCTGCGCGTCCTCGGCTATCCCGTGGACGCCACCGCGGGAACCGCCGGTTACCGGCTCGGCGCGGGCGCGGACCTGCCGCCGCTGCTGCTGGACGACGACGAGGCCGTCGCGGTCGCGATGGGCCTGCGCACGGCCGCCGGTGGTTCGATCACCGGCATCGAGGAGACCTCGGTGCGGGCGCTGGCCAAGCTCGAACAGGTGCTGCCGTCCCGGCTGCGCCACCGGATCAACGCCCTTCAGTCGATGACGGTGCCGATGGCCAACGCCGGTCCCACCGTCGACCCGGGCACCCTGACCGCCATCGCCGCCGCCTGTCGCGACTCGCTGCGCCTGCGCTTCGACTACCGCACCCACGACGGGACCGCCGGCGTCCGCACGACGGAGCCGCACCGCCTGGTGCACGCGGGCAGGCGCTGGTACCTCGTCGGCTGGGACGTCGACCGGCAGGACTGGCGCACCTACCGGGTCGACCGCCTGGAGCCGCGCACCCCGACCGGCCCCCGGTTCACCCCGCGCACGCCGCCCGACCCCGACCTCGGCGGCTACACCTCACGGGCGATCTCCACGTCCGCCTACCGGTATCAGGCCAGGTTCACGCTGCACGTCGGCGTGGAGGTGGCGGCGGAGCGGATCGCGCCCACCACCGGGGCGCTGGAGCCGATCGACGAGCGCAGCTGCACGTTGCGGGCGGGGTCCGACTCGCTGGACGAGCTGGCGATCCACGTGACGACGAAGGGGTTCGACTTCACCGTGCACGAACCACCGGAACTGGTCGAGCACGTCCGCGCGCTGGCCGCCCGGCTGGCCAACGCCACCGCCAACGCCACCGCCACCTCGACGGCTCCCGTCACCGCTGCGCGGCACGCCGGTAGGCCGCGACCGTCTTCTCCGCCGTCCGCCGCCACGTGAACTCCGCCGCGTGCGTCCGCCGTGCCGCCTGGGCGGCGGCCGTGGGCGGGGCCTCGACGGCGTCGACCATGGCCGTCGCCAAGGCCTCCACGTCACCGACCGGCACGTGCACCGCGTGCCCACCGGCCACCTCGCGCAACGCCGCCACGTCCGTGCACACCACGGGCACGTTGCAGGCCAACGCCTCCAGCACGGGCAGCCCGAACCCCTCGTCGCGAGACGGCAGCACCAACGCCGCCGCGCCCGCCACGACGCGCCTGAGGTCCACGTCGTTCAGGTAGCCGGTCCGCAGCACGCGATCGTCGGAGCCGACCACGTGCGGCCCGGCCAGCACCAGCGGCGGCAACGAGGGCCGGGCGGCGTGGGCGGTCAGCAACGTCCCCAAGCCCTTGCGCGGCCCGCCCGCGCCCACGAACAGCAGGTACTCCGACGGCAGCCCCAACCGGGCGCGCAGCGCGGGCGACGGCGACCGGGCGGCGAACCAGGCCGGGTCGACGCCCAGCGGCGTCACCACGATCTTCGACTCCGGCACGCCCAACCGCTCCATCACCACCTCGGCCACCGCACGGGTCGGCGTGCACACGACGTCCGCCCGCGTGGCCGACTTCTGCACCAGCTCGGGCAGCCGGCGGTCCGACGGCGGCAGGTCGCCGGGCGTGTCCAGGAACGCCAGGTCGTGGATGGTGGTCACGCCGCCGGCCCGCAGCACGGGCGGCAGGATGAAGTTCGTCGCGTGCATGACGTCGGTCGGCCCGGCCAGGAACTCCACCGGCGGGAACGGCATCCGCAGCCAGAACTGGCGCAGCAGCCGCGCCGACACCGGCAACCCGCGCGCCACCACGTCGTGCGGCAGCACGGTCCGCAGCGCACGCCACCCGCGCAACGTGAACGCGACCGCCCGGACGTCCACCTCGTCCAGCATCGACGCCAGCTCCTCGGCCAACGCCGCGGTGTACCGGCCGATCCCGGTCCGCTGCCCGAGCAGCGGGGTGCCGTCGATCAGCACCCGCAACGGCCTAGCCACGGCCGCGCAACTTCTTCAGCACCCGCCCGGTCGCCCGCCGGGCCACCTCGCCCGCGCCGCCGGCGGTCATGTACTCCTTGACCAGCGCCACGTCCCGCTGCACCTTCTCCAGCCGCCCGAGCGGCCGGTTGGCCACCATGAACGACGCGCCGGGCAGGCGGTCCGCGGCCGGCCGCGGGTTGCGGCAGAACGCGGTCAGCGGCGCGAGCACGTTCTCCCAGGTGAACCGCTCCCGCACGGCCGCGATCCGCTCCACGCAGGCGGCGGCGAAAGCGGTGTCGTACATGACCTTCTCCAGCGCGTCGGCCAGCGCGTCCGGGTCCTCCGACGGCACCACGACCCCGAGGCGCTCCCGGCGCACGAGGTCGGCGAACGAGTCGCCGTCGGTGGTCACGATCGGCAGCCCGGCCCACAGGTAGTCCAGCACCCGCGTCCGGAACGCGAACGTCGTCTCCACGTGCTCGTAGTGCGTGGTGACGCCGGCGTCCGCGTCGAGCAGCCAGTTCTGCCGGTCGTGGTAGGGCACCCAGGTCTCGTTGAAGAACACGTGCTCGCCGGCGAGGCCGAGCCGGTCGGCCAACGCGCGGGTCTGCCCGGCGATGTCCATGTCCGGCACCTCGGGGTTGGGGTGCTTCATGCCCAGGAACACCAGCCGCACGTCCGACCGGCGCTTGCGCAGCCGGTCCACCGCGTGCAGCAGGGTCAGCGGGTCGAACCAGCTGTAGACGCCGCCCGCCCACAGCACGACCTTGTCACCGGCGTCGATGCCCAGGGTGGCGCGCAGACCCGGCCCGGTGCGCTGCGGCGGCTTGCCCGCCAGCCCGAACGGCGCCTCGGCCAGCAGCGAGCGCGTGGTCGGGTCGTTGTCGTACAGCGACGGGGTGATGCGGCCGATCGCGGTCAGGTGGCCGAGCCAGAAGTGCCGTTGCCGCTCGGAGGCGCACAGGAAGAAGTCGCCGCGCCGCAGCTGGTTGTCGATGATCCGGGTGACGCCGACCAGGTCGAGCTCGCGCTGCTCGTCGGTCGAGTCCTTGCCCTGCTCCAGCAGCTCCAGGTGCATCGGGTCGTAGATGTCGCAGACCACGATCTTGGTGTTGCCGGGTTCCTTGAGGAAGCCCAGGTTCTCCAGCACGTGGCCCTGGAGCACGATGATGTCCGCCCACTTGGCGTGCTCGACCAGCTCGCGCGGCGCGGCGCGGTCCACCGGGAACGACGACTCGGGCGGCGCGCACAGCGCGTTGATCGTGACCAGCCGGACGTCGTGCTCACCGGACAGCACGTCGGCCATGTTCCACGCCCGGATCGCGGGGCCAGCCATCTTGTCGGAGATGGCGTCGCCGGTGACCACCAGCACCCGCCGGGGCCGGCCGAACACCTCCTCCAGCCCGAACACCTCGACCAGCACGTCGTGCGCGGCCAGGTAGCGGGGCAGCGGGTAGGCGGGCTCCATCGCCTTGCGCATCAACGGCACCAGGTCGGCGTCGGTCAGCCGGCGCGCGGCCTGCTCGGCCTGGCGCGACTCGGCCAGCGACGGCAGCAGCTCCACGAACTGGTCGATCGCGAGGAACCCGGCCAGCGCCTGCCGCGGCACCGGCACCGGCGCGCGGTCGTCGGCGGGGTCGTCCGGGCGCCGGGTGATCTCCAGCTGGGTGGCGTCGAGCTCGCCGCGCGCGGTGGCCCGGCGGACCACCAGGGCCAGCGCCGCGGGCAGCACCTTGGCCAGCGTCTCGTCGGAGAAGTTCTTGTAGAGCGCGGCGAGGGCGTTGCGCTCCAACAGGTACAGCTCACGGCTGGTGTCCACGGTGGACATCGAGGCGTGGTGCTTGTGGAAGGTCAGGGAGGTGGGCACGTACCGGACGCGCCAGCCGCGCAGGTTCATCCGCCAGCCGAGGTCCACGTCCTCGTAGAACATGAAGAACCGCTCGTCGAACCCACCGAGCTCGCGGAACACCGCGGTCCGCGCCACGAGCGCCGAGCCGGTGCCGAACAGCACGTCGCGCGGTGTGTCGTGGGAGCCGTCGTCGGGCTGCCCCGCGTGCCGCTTGTAGCCCATGCCGAACCAGGTGAGGCCGCCGTCCACGAAGTCGATCTCGCGGCCGTCCCAGTCGAGCACCTTGCTCGCCACCGCGCCGACGGCGGGCTCGGCGCGCAGCACCGCCACCGCCTCGCGCAGCCACCGGGGGTGCGGGCGGGCGTCGTTGTTGAGGAACGCGACCACCGACCCGCGAGCGCCGCGCACACCCAGGTTGCAGCCGCCCGCGAAGCCCAGGTTGGCCGGGGCCTCGACCACCTCGGCGTTCGGCGCGGCGGCCCGGACGCGGTCCGCACCGCCGTCGCCCGAGGCGTTGTCGACCACGATGACCTGGAGTTTCTCCGCCGGGTAGTCGAGGTCGCCGAACAACGCGCGCAGGCAGGTGATGGTGTCGTCGGCGCCGCGGTAGTTGACCACGACCACCGAGACCACAGGCAGGGTCCCTTGCTCCACGGGCTAACTCTGCCTCATCACGCTCCGCAGCGTGAGGTCAAGGTGGCCTACGCCTCGGCGTCGGGCTCGGCGCTGCGCTACCGGCCCGCCCACTCCCGCCACACCACGCGCCGGGCCACCGTCGCACGTCGGCCGATCCGCCACCGCTCGACCAGCGTGCCCGGCAGCCTGCCCAGCACCTCCAGCAGCACCCGCAGGCGGAGCGGAACCTCGAAGTTCGCCGCGTCGGGGACGTTCCTGCGCACCGGCAGCAGGGCGGTGATCGCGGTGAACCTGGCCAGCTCCCGCACCGCCGTGCCGAGGGGCGCGCAGCGCAGGAGCGTCAGCAGCCGGTTGCGCTCGTTCCAGTGGTGGAAGAGGCGGGAGCCGGGGTTGGTGCTCGCGCCGTGCCGGTGGCGGACGCGGGCCGGGCCGACGGAGAGCACCCGGTGGCCGGCCAGCCGCAGCCGCC
This sequence comes from Saccharothrix stipae, assembly GCF_054781895.1. Classification (NCBI taxonomy): domain Bacteria; kingdom Bacillati; phylum Actinomycetota; class Actinomycetes; order Pseudonocardiales; family Pseudonocardiaceae; genus Saccharothrix; species Saccharothrix stipae. The sequence goes on from NZ_BAAGTN010000008.1 coordinate 226,921, forward strand.
ACGCCGTGTCGGTGTCCTCGTAGTAGCAGAAGAACGCGGCCGGCACACCGCCCACCTGCGTCAACGCGTCCCGGCGGAGCAGCGCCGCGCCCCCGCAGAAGCCGAAGACGTCGCGTCCCGCGAGGACCAGGTCGGCGCCGTGCCCGTCGGCGGTGAGCCGGACGCCCACCGACTGGGTCGAGCCGTCGGCCAACAGCATCGACGGGGTCGCCGCGGCGGCGTCGGGGGTGGCGTGCAAGGCGTCTTCGAGCTCGGCGAGCCAGTCGTCGTCGGGCACGGCGTCGTCGTTGAGCCAGGCCACGTACTTCGTGGTGACCCTGGGCAGCGCGGCCGCGAGACCGCCCGCGTAACCGCGGTTCGCGGTCAGGCGGAGGGTCTCCGGGCGGCTGGGGTGCGCGGCGACCAGGTCGGCCGTGCCGTCGTCGGAGGCGTTGTCCACCACGAGCGTCCGATGTGGACGTTGCCGGGCGAGGGCGTCGAGGCACGCGGTGATGTGCTCGCGGCCCCGCCACGTCACCACGACCACCGTCGTGCTGGGGATCGACACGGCGTGAGACGGTACGCGACGTGCCCGACCTCGTTGTGCTGACCGAGCAGTTGCTGGCGCCGGTGCCCGGTGGCACCGGCCGGTACACCCGTGAGCTGGCCGCCGCGCTGGCCGCCACCGCGCCCGCCGGGTGGACCGTCACGGGTGTGGTGAGCAGGCACGCGGACGTGTCGGCGGCCGTGGTGCCCGGGGTGCTCGGGCCGCGCGTGCTGCCGCTGCCCCGACGTGCGCTGATCGCGGCGTGGGAGCGTGGCGTGCCCTACTGGCCGGGCGGTGACTCGGTGCACGCGTTCACGCCGCTCGCGCCGCCGCGCGGTCGGGTGGTGGTGACCGTGCACGACACCGTGCCGTGGACCCACCCGTCGACGTTGACGCCACGCGGAGTGGCGTGGCACCAGCGCGTGATCAGCCGTGCCGCGGCCCGGGCGGGCGCGATCGTGGTGCCGACGTCCGCAGTGGCCGAGCAGCTGCGGCGGTACGCGCCGGGGCCGGTACCCGTCCACGTGGTGGGAAACGGGGTGACGGCGTTCCCGGCCGAGGAGCCGGTCGACGTGCCGCCCCGGTACGTGCTGGCGATCGGCACCATCGAGCCGCGCAAGGGCTTCGACCTGTTGGCGTCCGCGACCGCCGACCTGGGCGTGCCGCTGGTCGTGGTCGGGCCGCAGGGGTGGGGTGGGGTGGACCTGCGCGCACCGCACGTCCACCTGCTGGGACGGCTGAGCGACGCCCGGTTGGCGTACGTGCTGCGTCGGGCGGCGGTGCTGGCCGCGCCGAGCCTGGCCGAGGGGTTCGGGCTGCCCGTGGTGGAGGCGATGGCGGCCGGCGTGCCGGTGGTCCACTCGGACGCGCCCGCGTTGGTCGAGGTGGCCGGCGGCGCGGGTGTGGTGGTGGCGCGCGGCGACCGTGAGGCGCTGGTCACAGGACTGCGCTCGGTGTTGTCCGACGCGGCGCCGGCGGACCGCCTGGTCGCCGCCGGACGGCTCCGGGCCGAGGCGTTCACCTGGGAGAACGCCGCCCGGTCGGTGTGGGGCATCCACCTGGGGCTGTTTCGTTAATGAACCGTTTGCGCCATTCCCGGTCAACCTGTCGGCCGCCCGCCGTACCCTTCACCGCGTGTCACCCGTCGAACCCAGCGTGCTGATCGACGCCACCGCCGTCCCAGCCGACCGAGGTGGCGTCGGACGGTACGTGGACTCCCTGGTGGCCGCGCTGGACGCGGACGGGGCCCGGCTCAGCGTGGTGTGCCAACCCCGTGACGCGGAGCTCTACACGTCCCTGGCGCCCGACTCGCGGATCATCCCCGCGGCGGAGGCGGTGGCGACCCGGACCGCCCGGTTGACCTGGGAGCAGACCACCCTGCCGCGGCTGGCGAACCGGCTCGGCGTGGCCGTCGTGCACTCGCCGCACTACACCGTGCCGCTGGCGAACCGCGCGGCCTCGGTGGTGACGCTGCACGACGCGACCTTCTTCACCGACGCGGTGCTGCACTCGTCGGTCAAGGCGCGCTTCTTCCGGGCTTGGACCAGGGCCTCGCTGCGGCGGGCCGCGCTGTGCATCGTGCCGTCGCGGGCGACCGCGGACGAGTTGACGCGGGTCGCGGGCGCGGACCGGCGGCTGCTGCACATCGCCCAGCACGGCGTGGAGACCGAGCGGTTCCACCCGCCGACGCCCGAGGAGGTGGCCGAGGTCCGGCGGATGCTGTCGCTGGGTGACGCGCCCTACGTGGCGTTCTTGGGCGCACTGGAACCGCGCAAGAACGTCCCGGCGCTCATCCGCGGTTTCGCGCAGGCGTGCCGCGACCGGTCCGACCCGCCCGCGCTCGTGCTGGCCGGCCAGCCCGGCTGGGACAGCCAGGTCGAACGGGCGCTCGACGCCGTGCCGCACCGGGTCCGCGTGATCCGGGCCGGTTACCTGCCGTTCCCGTCGCTGGCCGGGTTCCTCGGCGGTGCGGAGATGGTGGCGTACCCGTCGCTCGGCGAGGGGTTCGGGCTGCCGGTGCTGGAGGCGATGGCCTGCGGCGCGGCCGTGCTGACCACCCGGCGGTTGAGCCTGCCCGAGGTCGGCGGCGACGCGGTGGCGTACTGCGGGGTCGGCGCCGGCGACATCGCGGCGGCCCTGGGCGAGCTGCTCGACGACCCGGCCCGGCGCGCCGAGCTCGCGTCGGCGGCGGTCGTGCGGGCGAAGGACTTCTCCTGGTCGACGTCGGCGGCCCGGCACCGGTTGGCCTACGAGCGCGCCGCGCGCTCGCACCGGCGGCGTTAGGGCGAACGCCACGGCCGCACCCCCAAGGCCCGGCGTGAACCGGTGGCTCCTCCCACGCGGCGAGGGACACGCCGTCGTGCACGACGCGCACCACCACTATGGTGGCCGGCGTGACGCGTTACGGAGACGAGCTGGCGGTGGTGACCGTCACCTACTCGCCCGGTGAGACCCTGGACACCTTCCTGTCCACGCTGTCCGCGGCGACCACCCGGCCGGTGTCGGTCGTGCTGGCGGACAACGGGTCCACCGACGGTGTACCCGAGCGCGCCGCCGCCGAGCACCCGCACGTCACGTTCGTGCCGACCGGGGGCAACCTCGGCTACGGCGCGGGCGCGAACCGCGGCGTGGCGTCGCTGCCGGAGTCGGTCGGGTGGGTGGTGATCGCCAACCCGGACCTGTCGTGGGGCGTGGGCAGCCTGGACAAGCTGCTGGACGCGGCCAAGCGGTGGCCCCGCGGCGGCGCGTTCGGTCCTCTGATCCGGGAACCGTCCGGCACCGTGTACCCCTCGGCACGCCTGCTGCCGTCGTTGGGGCGCGGTGTGGGGCACGCGTTGTTCGCGGTCGTGTGGCCGTCGAACCCGTGGTCGCGGGAGTACCGGCAGGCCGCGTCGGCGCCGGAGGAGCGCACCGCCGGGTGGCTGTCCGGCTCGTGCCTGCTGATGCGGCGCGAGGCGTTCGACTCGGTCGACGGCTTCGACCCGCGCTACTTCATGTACTTCGAGGACGTCGACCTGGGCGACCGGCTCGGCCGGGCCGGCTGGCTGAACGTGTACGTGCCGGAGGCGGAGGTCGTGCACATCGGCGGCCACTCCACCCGGCGCGCGTCCAAGCGGATGCTCGCCGCCCACCACTCCAGCGCTTACCGCTACCTGGCCGACCGCCACCGCGGCCCGCTCTGGGCACCGCTGATGCTGGCCGTGCGCGCGGGCCTGTCCCTGCGGCTCCGGATGATGACCCGCTGATTGCGCCTTGCCGCCGGTCGTTCCGGTGGATGATGGCTCGATGCGCAGCGGGTTCTCCTACAGCGACGCGGTGAAGCTGCTGGGCGGCGACACCGGTCTCGCGAAGCTCCTGGACCACGCCTCGGCGGCGGGGGTGGTGGTCACGGGCGGGATCGACCTGCTGGACGCCCGCACCGAGGTGGTCCGGGTGGGCAAGAAGGTGCTGTCGTCGGTGCGCGAGCGGGTAACCGGCCTGCACCGCGTCGACCGGACCCGATTACTCGAAGCCGCGCACAGCATCCTCGTGGTCACCGCCTTCTTCGAGGCCCTGGACGACTTGAGGATGCCGTTCAAGCTGAGGATGACCAAGGGTGAGCAGGTGGTCCTGGCCGGCGGGGACTGGCCCGTTTCCCGGCGCGAGGCGGGCGTCGTGGGCGGGCTGCTGGACACCGCGATCCCGTTGCCGAGCGCCGAGCAGCCCTCCGAAGTCGTCACCGATGAGCTGTCGGCCTTCTACCTGAAGACGGTCGGGAGGTTCCTCGACTTCGTGGCGGGCTTCGAAGCCTGGGGTGACCTCCCCGTGCGCCGACGCGACGAACTCGTCGTGGAGGCACAGGAGGTGCCGAGCCGGGCCGTGGCCCTCTACCAGGCGCGATACCGGCAGCTGGCGGTCGACTGCCCCGAGTTCTCGCTGTGGACCTCCGGCATCGAGCACGCGGCGACCCGTGCCGAGGTCCGAACCGCTCTGCAGGACATGCGGGCGCTGTTGACGCGGTTCGCGGGTCCCGAGGCGCCTGACGAACGCCGCAAGGCCCTGGCCCGGACCTACCGCGCCGCGCTGGAACGGCCGGTGGTCGACGGCGAGGTCCCGTCCGGGCTGGTCCTGCCGACGTTGGCGCAGGCGTACGTGTCACCGTGCTTCAAGGTCGTGGAAGCCGGCACGGCCGACGACGTCAGCGCGGACGGCTGGTGGTCGGAGCAGCCGGTCCGCGTCGACCTGGACGACTACCTCGCGGGCTACCTCACCTCCTCGCGGGCGACCGCCGCGCCGCTGGTCGTGCTGGGTCAACCGGGCGCGGGCAAGTCGCTGCTGACCAAGGTGCTGGCCGCGCAGCTGCCCGCCGAGGACTTCCTGCCGATCCGGGTCGTGCTGCGGGACGTGGCCGCCGACACGACGTTGCAGGACCAGATCGAGGCCGCCATCACGCACGCCACCGGTGAACGGCTGACCTGGCCGGATCTCGCCCGTTCGGCGAAGCCGGCCATTCCGGTGGTGCTCCTCGACGGCTTCGACGAACTGCTCCAGGCCACCGGCACGAGCAAGTCGGACTACCTGGCCCGGGTGCGCGAGTTCCAGCAGCGGGAGCTCGACCAGGGACGAGCGGTGATCGTCGTGGTGACCACCCGCGTCGCGGTGGCGAACCGCGCGCGGTTGGCCGGCCCGACCATGGTGCTGAGGCTGGAGCCGTTCAGCGCCGACCAGGTCCGCCGCTGGCTGGACGTGTGGAACGCGGCCAACCCCGGCGCGGTCCTCGAACCCGACGTGGCTCTTCGCTTCGACGACCTGGCCGGCCAGCCGTTGTTGCTGTTCATGCTGGCCCTCTACAACGCCGACGGGAACGCCCTCGACACCGAGGGCGCGGAACTCGCCAAGGCCCGCCTGTACGAACGGCTGCTGACCAGGTTCGCCCGCCGCGAGGTCGACAAGAGCCTCCGGCACGCCATGGACGACCACGTCGCGCTGGCCGTGGAGGAGGAACTGGTCCGGCTGTCGGTCGTGGCCTTCGCGATGTTCAACCGGGGCGTCCAGTGGATTGACGAGAGAGAGCTGGACGACGACCTGAACGCCCTCCTCCAATCCGGTGCGCGAGGGGTCCGCGACAAGCTCCGACTCAGCTCGGCGCAGCTGGCGGTGGGTCGTTTCTTCTTCGTCCACGCCGCCCGTGCCGCGCACGACGACCAGGTCTTGCGGACCTACGAGTTCCTGCACGCGACGTTCGGCGAGTACCTGGTCGCGCGCCTCGTCCACCGGCTGTCGCTGGAGGTGCTGGCGAAGGAACGGGCGGCGACGTCGCTGTACGGCCGCCAGGAGGGCACGGGTTGGCTGGAGCCGGTGCTGTCCTTCGCGTCGCTGACCACGCGCACCCCGGTGATCTCGTTCCTGCGCGAGCTGTTCGACGGAACTCCCGAAGCCGACCGCGCGGAACTGCACGGCTTGTTCACCGCCCTGGTGGCCACGGCCCAACACCGGCTACCGGGCGCCGACCACCCCGACTACCTCCCGCGCACGCTGCCGATCGCCCACCGCATCGCGGCGTACACGGCGAACCTGGTCGTCCTAACCGTCGCGGTGGGCGGCCGATGGGCCTTCCCCGACCGAACGACGTGGCAATCCCTGACCCTTTTGTGGCAGTCACAACTGGGCGAGGAGGAGTGGGACACCATCACCCAGGTGCTCACGATCGAGCCGTCACCGGACCCGTCGGTCGTGCTGCGGGGCGTGGAACCGGTTTCCCCGGTCGATGTGAGGTGGTTGTTGGAGATTTCGAGCCCTCACGGGAGCCACGACCTGCCGAATTACCTCGATGAGATTCGCAGGTGGGAGTCCGTTCACATGTCCTGGCGTGAGGGCTTGCTGCTCCACAACGTCGAACCCCTCATGGCGAGAATGAGATCCGCGTCGAGCATGCTCTTGGTCCACCAAGGGCGTCTCACCACCCCGTTGCACCTGCTGCTGACTGCCCTGACCGCGCCCGACCCGAGCGAGCGGGTGGCCGCCTACACGTCCGCCTTGACCGTGCTGAAACCAGGGTTGGCGCTGGGAGTGCGTTACTGGTCAGTGCTGTTCCACGCCTTGGCCAGGGATCCGGCGGCGACCCCCGCACTGCTCGAACAGGTCGTTGTCCTCGGGAGCGGCGAGATCAGACCGTTGATCAGGTGCGCGTTGCGCCTGTTGGCGGACACCGGTGAGGAACACCCCGGCGCGATCAACCTGCTCGCGGAGTCGTTCGCCAATCGAGCAGTGCGCGACAACCAGCCGGACGCGGTCGCCGAAGCGCTCGTCTGGTGCGTCGAATTGGGCCTCGACCCCGAAGCCGTTTTTCAGGACGTCCCCGAGCTGCTGCACGACCTCGACCTCGACCGGATCGCCGCCGGCAATCGGCACCTGTACGTCCGTCTTCGGCGGGCGTTGGAGTCAGTCGGTCTGGGTGATCACATGGCGCGGTAGTCGCGGGGGGAGAAGCGGGGACCTCGGCGTGGCTTGGTGACGCCCGAGGAGAGGATGTAGCGGACGGCGCGGTGGCGTTGAGGGGAGTACGGGGCCAGGAGTTCGGCCATGCGGTCGTCGTCCACGGCCTCTCCCACCAACGCCCAGCCGACGATGCCGGCCAGGTGGTAGTCGCCGAAGCTGACCGCGTCCGGGTCGCCCCACGCCCGCTGCGCGACCTCGGCGGCCGTCCACACCCCGATTCCCGGCACCTTCCGGAGCAGGTTGCGGCCTTCCTCGCCACGCATCTCGCACGCCCGCTCCAAGCGGTGTGCGACCTGGGCCGCTGCGATGAGCGCACGGCGCCGTCCACCGTCGACACCGGCCCGGTGCCACTCCCAGTCCGTGATGCTCAAGATCGCCCGCGGCGTCGGCGGGACGTGCAGGCCGGTCGTGCCGGGCGCCGGCGTGCCGAACCTGCGCGTCAGTTCCCGGTACGACCGGAACGCCTCGATGCCCGTCACCTTCTGCTCCAGGATCGCGGGCAGCAGCGCGTCCCACACCCGGCCCGTCGTGCCCAGCCTGAGCCCGGGACGTCGCCGTCGCGCCTCCGCGACCAACGGGTGGTGGCACTCGAACGCCGAGTCGTCGTCACCGGCGCCCAGCAACGCGGGCAGCCCGTCGAGCAGCCACTCCGCGCCGTCACCCCACGCGTCCGCCTCCACCACGTCGGTGACGCGGACGCGCAGGGTGCCCGGCCCCGCCGGGGTGTTGGCGGCCAGCCACACGCCGTCGGCACCGGCGCGGAACGTCGGATCGCCCGCGCCCCGCCGCAACGGCATCAGCAGCGCGCCGACGTCCAGCGGGAACGTCGGCGTCCACGTCCTAGAGAGCATCACTGGCCATTACACCTCGGCTACACATCGGCGGAGAACCGCACCCCGCCCTCGGGCAGCGCGACACCCGGCCACACCCGGGCGCCGTTGATCAGCTCGCACCGCGCGCCGACCACCGCGTTGTCGCCGATCACCGCGTCGGACACCACCGCACCGGCCTGCACCAGCGAGTTCGCCCCGAGCACGCTGCGCTCGACGCGCGCACCCTCGCCGACCACCGCGCCGTCGAACAGCACCGAGCCGTCCACCACCGCCCCGGCCGCGACCGTGCAGCCAGCACCGATCGTCGCACCGCCCGTGACCACCGCGTTCTCGTCCACCGTCGCGCCGTCGAGGATCACCGCGTCGCCCTGGAGCGCGAGCGCGGCCGTCGGCGCGATCCCGCGCACCAGGTCGGCCGAACCCTGCACGAACGCGGCCGGCGTGCCCAGGTCCAGCCAGTACGACGCGTCGACGTAGGCCTGCAATCGCGCGCCCGCCGCCAAGAGCCCCGGGAACGTCTCCCGCTCCACCGACACCGGCCGACCCGCGGGGATGCCCTCGATCACCTCGCGGCGGAACACGTAGCAACCCGCGTTGATCTGGTTGGTCGGCGGGTCCTCCGTCTTCTCCAGGAACGCCGTGACGCGGCCGTCGGCGTCCGTGGGGACGCAGCCGAACCGGCGTGGGTCCTCCACCCGCACCAGGTGCAGCGTCACGTCGGCCTCGGCCTTGCGGTGCGTGTCGACCACCGCGCGCAGGTCGACGCCCGACAGGATGTCGCCGTTGAACACCACCACGTCGCGTTCGCGCAGCTTGTGGGCGACGTTGCGGATCGCGCCCGCCGTGTCCAGCGGCACGTCCTCGACCACGTACTCCAGCTCCAGGCCGAGCGCCGCGCCGTCGCCGAAGTGCTCCTCGAAGACCTCGGCCTTGTAGGACGTGCCGAGCACGACGTGAGTGATGCCGGCTTCCCGGATCCGCGACAGCAAGTGGGTGAGGAACGGCACCCCGGCGGTCGGCAGCATGGGCTTGGGCGCGGACAGGGTCAGTGGTCGGAGTCGGGTTCCCTTGCCCCCGACCAGAACCACTGCCTCGGCGCCTTGCAGCTCCGACATGCCGTTTTTCCTCCTCCGCTTACTTCCACCCGTAGTTTGCGAATACTCTGGCACGAGCACTCCGGCGGCACGGGCGGTGGTCCGTGTCGGCGAGCGTCACCGATCGGCACGCCGGCGTTCCCCAAGCCGGCCCAAGGCACACGCAGGAGAGATCCGGATGGACCCCCGCGCTCGGGCCGACGCGGCGCTGGCCCGTGCTCGTGCTCGTGGCATCCACGTCGTGACGCCGGACAACATGACGTCGCCCATGGACTCGTCGGCGACCCAGCAGATCCCGCGGTCCATGGTCAACGCGGTCGACCCGCGTGCCGACCCCGACTCGACCATGGTGCTGGCCGCGCACGTCGCCGCAGGTCAGCCCGCCCCGCCAGCTCCGCCACCACCACCGGCCGCCCCGGAACCCGAGCCCGAACTCCGCGTCGCCCCCGGCCCGGTCCCGACCGTCCAACAGGTCCCGACCTCCCGCCCGTCCCTGTCCCAACGCCTCTCCGGCGGCCAGCCCCAACACCCCCCGGGCCTGACCCAACGCCTCAACGGCGACACCTGACCCCCACGAGAGTCCTACCTCCAACCCGCGAGAGTCCTACGTTCGCGTCGCGTGAGTCCAACGTTCACGCACCCCGAGTTCAACGCTCACGACGAACGGTCGGCTACCTGAGTGTTGAATTCAGGTGCTCTGAACGTAGGACTCTCGGGCCGCGAACGTAGGACTCACGGGCGGTGGAGGTTGGACTCTCGGCGCGTGGAGGTTGGACTCTCGGGTTTGTGCAGGTCGGGGTGGGCGGCGGTGATCATGGGGTGCAGGTCGTCGGTGTCCGGGGGGAGGGCGGTCAGGGGCCACCAGCGGAGGTCGACGGACTCGGTGCTGCGGAACGGGCGGGCGGACAGCGGCGCGCGGACCAGGAAGCGGACGTCGAAGTGACGGGTCGGCTTGCCCAGTGAGCACGTGATCGGGTGGACGTCCAGGTGGATCGGGGTCGGGGAGATCTCCAGGCCCTCGATGCCCGACTCCTCCGTCGCCTCACGCAGCGCGGCGCCTGCCAGGGTCACGTCCGACGGCTCGCAGTGCCCGCCCAACTGCAACCACCGACCCACGCGCGGGTGCAGCGTGAGCAACGTCCGGTCCCCGGAAGCGTCCACCACCAGCGCCGACGCCGTGACGTGCCCCGGCTCGCACGAGCGCAGGCAGGCGTCCCCACGAGCCGCCAGGAACCCCAGGTACGCCTGTCGCAGCGACTCCTGCGTCCGGTCGGCGGGACGCCAGGCGCCCAACGTCGCCACCACGTCCGCGTGCAGCTCCGAGCGGCTCACAGCTCCAGGAACCTCTCGTCCGACTCAGCGGGCGAACGCGGCGTCAGCTCGACCTCCGGGTGCCCGATCGCCACCGCACCCAGCGGCTCCCACGAGTCGGGCAGCTCCAGCACCTCGCGCACCACGTCCGCGCAGAAGATCGTGGACGACACCCAGCACGACCCCAGCCCCTCGGCGGCCAACGCCACCAACAGCCCCTGCACCGCCGCACCGCCCGCGATCGTGAACATGGTCCGCTCGGCCGCCGTCCGCCGTGCGTCCGGGTAGGCGTGCTCCCCGGTCCGCACCAGGAACGGCACGACGACCTCCGGCGCGTCCCGCAGGATGTCACCCCGCCGCACCCGCGCGTCGACCCGGTCCTCCGGCAACCCGTCGCCACGCAGGTCCGCACGCCACCGGTCGGCCATCGCGTCCAGCAGCACGTCCCGCCGAGCGGTCAACCGCACGAACCGCACCGGCCGCGTGTGGTGCGGCGCGGGCGCGGTCAACGCCGCCGCCACGGCCCGCCGCACCGCCTCCGCGGCGACGGGCGCAGGAGAGAACGCCCGCACCGAACGGCGCAGCAGCACCGCCTCGGCCCGACCCTGCGCCACCGCCTCGGCCGTGCCCAGCCGGAACAGGTCCTCCGCCACCGGCCGGGCCAGGTCACGCGCGGTCGACCCGTCGTCGGCCACCGCCAGCCCCCGCACCACCGCCACCGGCACCGCGCCCAGCTTGCCCTTCACCAGGTCGGCCGCCGCCGCGATCTCGTCGGCCACCGCGACCTCGGTCACCACCAGCGGGTTGCCGAACCCGTCCGCCGACCCCGCGTACCGGTGCAGCACGGCGAGCCCGGACGCGCCGATCGCGGCATCGGTCTGCCCCACCCGCCACGCCCGGCCCATCGTGTCCGTCACCACGACCGCCACCGACACGCCCAACCGCGACGCCAACGCCGCCCGCAGCGCCGCGGCCGAGCCGTCCGGGTCGACCGGCAGCAGCGCGATCTCGTCACCGGCCACGTTGGACGCGTCCACACCGGACGCCGCCTGCACGATCCCCAGCTTGTTCTCGGTGATCAACGTCCGCCCGCGCCGCGCCAGCACGCGCACCGCCTCGGCCTCGACCCACTGCCGCCGCACGGCGTCGCGCTCCTCGGGGTCGGCGGGCACCGACACCAACCGACCCTCCACTTTGGACAGCACCTTGGACGTCACCACGACGACGTCACCGTCGGCCAACCAGGGCGCGGCGGAAGCGACGGCGGACGCCAGGTCGTCACCGGGCCGGAACTCCGGCAGCCCGGTCACCGGCAGCACCGTGATCGGCGCGGGTGCGGCGTGATCAGCGGACATCGACACCGGCCAGTTCCAGCGCCGCCCGCGCCATCGCCGCCGTGGCGTCCACATCGGACATCAACAGCGGCACCGCGCGCACCGCGACACCCGGCACGTCCGACCGGTCACCGGTGTGCACGAGCCAGCCGTCCAGCACGCCCTTGTCCGTCGTCTTGCGCGAGCCGTAGTACCGGCCGACGGCCTCGGCGGAGGTCTCCACGCCGATCGCCGACAGGCACGCGTCCGCCATCCCGCGCAACGGTTTGCCGCCGATGATCGGCGACATGCCGACCACACCCGCCTCCGTCTTGCGCAACGCGTCACGCACCCCCGGCACACCCAGGATCGTGTTCACGCTCACCACCGGGTTCGACGGCGCGATCAACACCGCGTCCGCGTCGCGCAACGCGTCCAGCACACCGGGGGCGGGCGTCGCCGTCTCCACCCCGACCGACGCGAACGACCGCGCGGGCAGCTGGGCGCGGTGCTTGACCCACCACTCCTGGAAGTGGATCGCCTTCTCGCCCTCGTCCATCGTCACGACGACGTGCGTCTCGACCCGGTCGTCCGACATGGGCAGCAACCGCACGCCGGGCTCCCAGCGGTGGCACAACGCCTCGGTCACCGCCGACAAGGGGTAGCCCGCGCGCAGCATCCGGGTCCGCACCAGGTGCGTGGCGACGTCGCGGTCGCCCAGCCCGAACCACGTCGGGTCGGCGCCGTAGGCCGCCAGCTCCTCCTTGACCGCCCACGTCTCGCCCGCGCGGCCCCAGCCCCGTTCGGAGTCGATACCGCCCCCGAGGGTGTACATGCAGGTGTCCAGGTCGGGACAGATCCGCAACCCGTGCATCCACACGTCGTCACCCGTGTTCACCACGGCGGTGATCTCGTGCTCCGGACCGGCCAGCAGGCTCTTCAGCCCGACCAGGAACCGCGCCCCGCCAACCCCGCCAACCAGTACGACGACCTTCACGAGTCGCCATCCTCCCACGGGCCGGTCGACGCGAGGACCTCAACGCCAGAACAGGAACGTGCCCTGGCCGTCGGCGGCCAGCCACCGGTCGCCGCCGATCAACTCGAACACCGCGTACCCGGCCTCGAAGAACAGCCTGCCGATGGTCGGGAACCCGATCAGCACCGCGAAGAGCACGAACGGCGCCCACATCCGCGCCTTCGCGCCGAACTGCCGCGCCGAGTACGACATGTACGGCTCGATCGCGCCCCACCCGTCCAGGCCGGGGATCGGCAGGATGTTCAGCACGAACGCGAGGATCTGCACGGCCGCCAGGTACGACAGCGCGGCGGCCAAACCCGCGGGCGGCGTGAAAAGGATCACCGACAGCGACAGGAGCACGCCGAGCACGAGGTTGCTCAGCGGTCCGGCCAGCGACACCATCGACTCGACCCGCTTGTTGCGCAAGGCGTGGTGGTTGATCCACACCGCCCCGCCGGGCAGCGGGATTCCGCCGAACGCCAGCAGCACCAGCGGCAGCACGATGCTGAACACCGGGTCGGTGTAGCGGCGGATGTCGAGGGTCAGGTACCCCTTGGCCTGCACGGCGTAGTCGCCGCCGCGGTAGGCGACGATCGCGTGGCCGAACTCGTGCAGGCACAGCGAAACCGCCCAGCCGCCGAGCACGAACAGCACCGTGCCGGCCGTCAGCGCGGCCGAGGAATCGTCGAACAGGGTCAGCACGGCGCCTGCCACCGTCACCGCGAGCAGGCTGAGGAACAGTGGACTCGGTCGCACCGCTGATCGCTTCACCCCTCCAGTGTGGCCTCCCCGATCCGGTGTCCCACAGCCCGTCCCGCAGGCCTTCCGCGCAGCTGTTATGGCACGCCGCACTCCCTCAATCACCGTCTGTGCTGCTAGTCAAGGCTTTTCACGCCATCTGCGGGAATATCCCCCGACCTGTGGACTCCGCTTGACCGCGTGTTGTGACACAGGTGTAATCACATCGGTGTCATTCGTCGTTGTGGGGACGGCGAGTGGTGTCCGCCAACCGGGGAGAGCGGAAGGCGAGGAGGCGGACTATGCAGGAATTCGACGGGGGTCGCATCGTGGACGGGGACGTCCCGGCACGGGAGCCGGTCGTGCTCGACCTGTTCGACGCGGCCGATGAGCAGGACTGGCAGGAGCGCGCCCTGTGCGCGCAGACCGACCCCGAGGCGTTCTTCCCGGAGAAGGGCGGCTCGACCAGGGAGGCCAAGCGGATCTGCCTCGGTTGCGAGGTGCGCTCGGAATGCCTGGAGTACGCCTTGCAGCACGACGAGCGCTTCGGCATTTGGGGCGGGCTGTCCGAGCGTGAGCGGAGGAAGCTCAAAAAGCGCGCGGTGTGATGCGCGCGGTCTGATGTGTGCGGTGTGATCGCTTGCGCGGTCGCTCTGGCCTACCGTGGTCGTCCCACGGCGTAGTCGGAGCAACTAGGAGCGGCACTTGACGAGCGGGGCCACTCCGCGGCTGCGCACCGCGCCCGTGCTGGCGGTGCTGGTGTGCCACGACGGCGACCGGTGGTTGGGCACGGCGCTGTCCGCGCTGCGCCGTCAACAGCCGCGCCCGCGGCACGTGATCGCGGTCGACACCGGGTCGGTGGACGGCACCGCGAAGGTGCTCGCCGAAGCCGCCGTCGGCCCCGATCGGGTGATCGACGGTGTGCTGACGCTGCCGCGCGGCACGGGTTTCGGCGCGGCCGTGCACGCCGCCGTCGAGCACGCCGTGCAGCGGTGGGGCGATCCGGGCGCGTGGTTGTGGTTGCTGCACGACGACTGCGCGCCGGAACCGGACTGCCTGTCTGCCCTGCTGACCGCGGCCGAGGTGTCGCCGTCGGCGGCCGTGCTCGGGCCGTTGAGCCTGGACTGGACCGACCCGCGGCTGGTCGTGGAGGCGGGCCTGTCGACCGACGCGTCCGGGCACCGGCAGACCGGCATGGGCCGGGTCGAGCTGGCCGGGTCGTTCCGGCAGAGCACCGAGGCGTTGGCGGTGCCGTCGGCCGGGTCGCTGATCCGCCGCGCGGTGTGGGAGGAGCTCGGCGGCTACGACCGGTCGATGCCGTTGCTGCGCGATGACATCGACTTCGGCTGGCGCGCCAACCTCGCCGGCCACCTGGTGCTGTCTGTCCCGGTGGCTCGGATGCGGCACGCGCGTGCGGCCGGGCGCGGCACGCGGCGGTTGGACGCGGCGGCGGCACGGCCGGGGCCCGCGTTGCGAGGTGTGGACCGGGCGCACGGGTTGCGCACGTTCCTGGTCAACTGCGGCGCGGTGTCGTTCGTCCTGGGGCTGCCGCGGATCACCGGCCTCGCGTTCCTGCGCGCCCTCGGGTTCGTGGTGCTGCGCCGGTTCTCCGACGCGCACGCCGAGCTGGGCGCGTTGCGGTACCTGCTCAGCGGGCGCGCGGGGCTGCTGGCCGGACGTGCCGAACGGCCGGTGCACGGGGTCGTGCGCGGGTTGTTCACCAGCCGCGTCACGCGGTTGCGCAACGCGGTCCGCGCCGCGTCGGCCGCGCTGGTCCGGCGGCGCGTCGAGGCCGACCTGGCGCTGGGCCGGCTGCCCGAGGACGACGCACGGCCCAGCGGGTGGTCGGTCCCGTCCGAAGTGGAACGTCCGGTGGTCGGCCCGTCGGCGTTGCCCGCCGGTGTGCTGTCCCGGCGTCGTCCCGTGCGGGCGACGGGCGGGTTGCGCCGTCCGGCGGTGATGGTGCCGGTGGAGGCCCCGTCCGGCCCGCGGCCCTCGCCCCGGCCGCGACCTTCGCCCGTGCCGCGCTCCGGTGCGCCGGGGATCGTGTTCGTGGAGGTCGACCGGGCACGGGTGCTGCGGTCGTTGGTGCTCGGGCCGCCGTTGTTGCTGGTCCTGGGGCTGGCCGTGTTCGGGATCCTGGCCAACGCCGCGCGCATCGGGCTGGACCTGAGCGGCGGTCGGCTGCTCCCGGTGGGCGACCTGGCGAGCACCTGGTCGTCCTACCTGGCCGCCTGGCACCCGGTGGCGGGTGGGACGGCCGCGCCCGCGCCGGCGGCGTTGGCCGTGCTGGGGACGGTCGGCGTGCTGCTCGGGTCGCCCGCCGCGCTGGTGGCGCTGCTGTTCATCGGCGACGCGCCGCTGGCCGGGCTCTTCGCCTACGTGGCGTCACGGCGGATGCCCGTGCGGCGGCCCGTTCGCGCGCTCGTGGCGGCGGCGTACGCGCTGCTGCCGGCGGCGACGTCGGCGGTGAGCCAGGGACGGTTGGACGTCGTCGTGGTGCACGTGATGGCGCCCGTGGTGTTCGCCGGGGTGGCGTCCGTGCTGCGGGGTGGGGCGGGCGCGTCGTGGCTGCCGGTGGCGTCGGGGACGGCGTTGGCGGTGGCGGCGGTGGGAGCGTTCTCGCCGTTGGTGCACGGGCTGGTGGCGTTGGCCGCGCTGGTCGGGTTCGTGGTGGTGCCCGGCAGGCACGGCGACGGGCGGCGGCGGGTGGCGGCGCTGTTCATGGTCGTGCTGCTGCCGATGGCGTTGTTGCTGCCGTGGCCGGCGGTGGTGTTGCAGAACCCGTCCGTGGTGCTGCACGGCGTGGGCGCGTTCGTGGAGTCGCCCGCAGTGGGGTTGCTCGACCTGATGTCGTTGCGGCCGGGTGGCACCGGTGCGGTGCCGTTCGTCGGGTTCCTGGTGGTCGGGTTCGCGCTGCTGGCCCTGGTGCTGCGGCCGAGCCGGTCGATGCTGGCGGGGCTCGCGGTGGTGGTGCTGGGCGGCCTCGCGGTGATCGTGCTGCAGACCGTGGCGGTGGCCCCGCTGCCCGGCGGTGACTCGTCGCCGGGGTGGACCGGTGGGCCGTTGGTGCTGGTCGGGTGGGGGTTGCTGTGGGTGGTGCTGTCGGCGTTCCGGCGGGACGCGGACGCGGTGCCGCTGCGGCGGGTCGTGTCGGTGCTCGGGGTGCTGTCGGTGCTCGGGCTGGCGTGCGCCGGGTTCGTGGGGCTGCGGTCGGGCGCGTTGACGGCGGACGCGGTGCGGTTGCCGTCGACGCTTGAGCAGGAGTTGCCGCGCACCGGGCGGTCGGTGCTGGTGCTGGGCACGCCGACGCGGCTGGTGGCGGGGCGGCTGCCCGCGTTCGGTGATGACGACTACGTGCCGGTGCCGACGGCCGTCACCCGGCTGGAGCGGTGGTCGCGTGACCTGACCGGCGGGTCGTCGTCGGCGGCGCGGACGGCGTTGACGCAGGCGGCGGCATCGGGTGTGGCGTTCGTCGTGGTGCCGGACCTGGCGACGGCCCAGCGGCTGCGTGACGCCGTGGGGGACCTGGTCGGCGTGACACCGGCGATGTCGGACGGGCGGCCGGTGCTGCGGGTGCAGTTGGCGGCGGGCAACGCCGTGCTGCTGTCACCCGAGCTGGCGCGACGGGCCAGGACCGGCGGCAACCCGCCGGTGGAGCTGGGCGCGCCCGGCATCGCCCCGGTCGAGGCCGCGCCGCCGGAGGTCGGCGTCCAGGTGTCCGAGGGTCCGGAGGGGCGGCTGCTCGTGCTGGCGGCGGAGGAGGAGCCCGGCTGGCGGGCGTGGGTGAACGGCCGCGAGGTGACGATCGTGCGGGCCTGGGGTCACCTGGTCGGTGTGACGGTGCCCACCACGGCCTCGGAGGTCCGCGTCGAGGTCTCCTCGACCCTGCGCGAACTCCTGCTGATGCTCCAAGCCGCCGCCGCCCTGTTCACCTTCCTCACCGCCATCCCCTCCCGCCGCCGCCCCTGAGCGTTGAACTCGGGTGTTCCGAACGTAGGACACGCCTGTTCCGAACGTAGGACACGCGCGACCTGAACGTACGACTCTCGCGCGTGTCCTACGTTCGGAACGCGTGAGTCCTACGTTCGGAACGCGTGAGTCCTACGTTCAAGACGCGTGAGTCCTACGTTCAGGGTGGGTTAGTCGCCGTCGATGACGTCCGGGTCCAGGCCCAGGTAGTTGGCGACCTGTTCGACCAGCACGTCGTGGACCAGGTCGGACAGGTCGGCGCCGTCCTTGGCCCGCGCTTCGAGCGGCCGGCGGTACAGGACGATGCGGGCACGGCGGTCCGCGCCGGCGGCCACCAGCCGCGCCAGCGGCACGTTGCCGTCCTCGACCACGTCACCGTCGTCGCCCGACTGGATGTCCGGCACGTCGTCGACCGCGACGTCCAGCTGCGTGAGCTCCGTCCGCCACCGCGCCTCGATCGGCTCCAACGCCTCCAGCACCAGCGCGTCGAACCGCTCCGCCCGGCTGCGGGCCGCCGGCAGCGTCGCCGGGTAGAGCGGACCGCGCAGTCCTCGACCGTGCCGGTCGCGGTTGCGCCGACGCGGTGCGCCCTGCCGTCGTGAACCCCGAGCCATGACCACGGGGTAGAGGGTAGTTGCCGCCCGGTGGACGCCGTGGCCACCCCGGCCTCCGATCCCTCCCGGTCGGCCTTCACGACCAGGCAACTTGCCCGAACCCGGCACCACCGCCAACGCCGCGCCGGAGGTAATCCAACACACGTCGCGCGGGACGCGATATCGTCCCCGCCGTGCGGAGCGTGAGACGGTGCTCGCGAACCGGGTGCGCGAACCCGGCAGTCGCCACGCTCACGTACGCCTATGCGGACTCCACCGCGGTCGTGGGCCCCCTGGCGACGTACTCCGAACCGCACTCCTACGACCTCTGCGAAGAGCACGCCCTGCGCCTCACCGCGCCGCGCGGCTGGGAGGTCGTCCGGCACCAGGGCGAGTTCCGCGCCCCCGAACCCACCGTGGACGACCTGACGGCGTTGGCCGAGGCGGTCCGCGAGGCGGGCCGGGCCACACCGCAGGTCGAGCTGCCGGAGCTGCCCGCGGGCACGATCCGACGCGGCCACCTGCGCGTTCTGCCCGATCCGAACGAAGACTGAGCGAAGAGTCAACGACCGGACACGAGGCTCACGCGCGCGCCGGTAGGCTTCCCGAGGCAGTGTCAAGAGCCAACTTGGGAGTGTGGCCGTGCGCGATCTGTCCGGCATCGTCAAGGCTTACGACATCCGCGGTGTCGTCGGCGAGCAGCTCGACGCCGATGTCGTGCGCGACTTCGGCGCGGCGTTCGCCCGCCTGGTCGGCGGCACGGCCGTGGTCATCGGGCACGACATGCGCGACTCCTCGCCGGGCCTGGCGGCGGCGTTCGCCGAGGGCGTCACCGCGCAGGGCGTCGACGTGGTCAACATCGGCCTGGCCAGCACCGACATGCTCTACTTCGCCTCCGGCAAGCTCGACCTGCCCGGCGCGATGTTCACCGCGAGCCACAACCCGGCCAAGTACAACGGCATCAAGCTGTGCCGCCCGGGCGCCGCGCCGGTCGGCCAGGACAGCGGTCTGGCGCAGATCCGGCAGGACGCCGAGCAGGGCGTCCCGGACGCCGAGGGCGTGGCCAAGGGCGCGGTGTCCGAGCAGGACATGCTCACCGACTACGCCGCCTACCTGCGCGACCTGGTCGACCTCAGCGGCAGCCGGCCGTTGAAGGTCGTGGTCGACGCGGGCAACGGCATGGGCGGCCACACCGTGCCGAAGGTGTTCGAGGGCCTGCCCATCGAGGTCGTCCCGATGTACTTCGAGCTGGACGGCAACTTCCCCAACCACGAGGCCAACCCGCTGGACCCGGCCAACATCGTCGACCTCCAGCAGCGCGTCCGGGACGAGGGCGCGGACGCGGGCGTGGCGTTCGACGGCGACGCGGACCGCTGCTTCGTGGTCGACGAGCGCGGCGAGCCGGTCTCGCCGTCCGCCATCACCGCCCTGGTCGCGGTGCGCGAGCTGGCCAAGGACCCCGGCGGCACGATCATCCACAACCTGATCACCTCGCACGCGGTGCCGGAGATCGTCCGCGAGCACGGCGGCGTGCCGGTGCGCACCCGCGTGGGCCACTCCTTCATCAAGGAGGAGATGGCCAAGACCGGCGCCATCTTCGGCGGCGAGCACTCCGCCCACTACTACTTCCGCGACTTCTGGCGTGCCGACACGGGCATGCTGGCCGCGCTGCACGTGCTGGCCGCGCTCGGCGAGCAGGACGGTCCGCTGTCCGCGCTGACCAGCGACTACGCGCGTTACGCGGCCTCCGGTGAGATCAACTCCACGGTGGGCGACCAGCAGGGCAGGCTGGCCGCGATCAAGGCCGAGTTCGGCGGGCGCGAGGGCGTCGAGCTGGACGAGCTGGACGGGCTCACGGTGAACCTGCCGGACGGCTCGTGGTTCAACCTCCGTGCGTCCAACACCGAGCCGCTGCTCCGGCTCAACGTCGAAGCCGCCGACGCGGCCTCCGTCGCCGCGTTGCGCGACGAGGTCCTGGCGATCGTGAGGGGATGAACGCCGTGGCCGTCCAACTGGACGCGCAGTTGCTGGAGATCCTGGCCTGCCCGTGCCCGGAGCACGCACCGCTGAAGGTCGGCACCGCGTCCGACCCGCTCGCGGACTACCTGACCTGCACCTCGTGCGGCCGGTCGTTCCCGGTTCGGGACGGCATCCCGGTGCTGCTGCTGGACGAGGCTGTCGAGCCGACGGCCGGGTGAGTGCGGGTGCTTGACGACAGCCTCCTCGACGACCAGTCCCGGCTCACCGACGCCGACCGGGAAGGGCTGCTGCGCGCCGCCGCACGCGCGGGCGCGCAGGTCCGCGCGACCGCCGAGGCGGCCGACGAGCTCGGCGTCCAGCGGGTGTTCCAGGAGCGCCCGCGGGCGCTGGTGCTGGTCACCCGGCCCGGCGTCGGGCAGGCCATCGCCGGGGTGGTGACGGCCCTGCTCGGGTCGCGCTGCCCGGTGCCGGTCGTGGTCGCGGACGACGTGCCGACGTGGGTCGGCGCGCTGGACGTGGTCCTCGCGCACACCGAGGACCCCGGTGACGTGCAGATGGCCGAGTCGGTGCACCGGGCGGCCCGGCGTGGCGCGCGGGTGCTGCTGACCGCCGAGCCGGACGGCCCGGTGGCCGCGTCCGCCGCGCAGCACGCGCTGCTCATCCCGCCGCGGGTGGCGGTGCCGCCGGGCTTCGGCTTCGCCCGCGGTTTCGCCGCGTGGGTGGTGGCGCTCAAGGCGCTGGGGCTGCTCGAAGCGGACGTGCAGGCGATCGCGGACGAGCTGGACCGCGAGGCCGAGCGGTGCCACCCGATGCACGAGTCGTTCGTCAACCCGGCCAAGACGCTCGCGTTGCGCATCGCCGACCGCACCCCGCTGCTGTGGGGTCTGGACGACCTGGCGACGGCGGTGGCCGCGCACGGCGCGGGCGTGCTCGCGACCTACGCGGGCGTGGTGAGCGACGTGGCCGGCTATCCTCAGGCCCTGACCCGGTCGGTGCTGCACCGCCGGGCCGTGCGCGGCACCTCGGGGGCGGACCTGTTCGCCGACCCGGAAGACGAGCACGACGGCCTGGTCCGCGTGTTGCTGGTGGCCGTGCGGCAGGGCCCGCAGGCCGAGTTCGGCCGGCGGGTCGCGATGGAGACCTTGTCCGGGGCCGACGTGCTCGAACCGGCCGAGGAGGTGAGCGGCGGGGACGCCGTGTGCGCCGCGCTGCTCGCCCTGCGGTTCGAGTTGGCCGCGCTGTACCTGGGCCTGGCGGCGGGGACGCTGGGTGGGCCCGGGCTGTACGCGCCGGCCGTGTGAGGGGATGACTGTGGATCTGCTGCACAACGCGGTGCGCGCGTACGCGTGGGGATCGCGCACCGCCATCGCGGAGCTGCGCGGGAAGCAGGTGCCGACGCCGCACCCGGAGGCGGAGCTGTGGATGGGCGCCCACCCCGGCGACCCGTCGCGGGTGGTGGGTCCCGACGGCGAGTCGCGGTCGCTGCTCGACCTGCTCGCCGACGACCCGGACGGGCAGTTGGGCACCCCGCACGCCGACCGCTGGGGCAGCAGGCTGCCGTTCCTGCTCAAGGTGCTGGCCGCGGACGAGCCGCTGAGCCTCCAGGCGCACCCGTCGGCCGAGCAGGCCGCGAACGGTTTCGCCGCGGAGGACGCGGCGGGCGTGCCGATGGACTCGCCGATCCGCAACTACAAGGACCCGTCCGCGAAGCCCGAGCTGATCTGCGCGTTGACCGAGTTCCACGCGCTGGCGGGGTTCCGCGAGCCGGCGCGCACGGTGGCGCTGCTGCGGTCGTTGGACGCGCCGGACTTCGCCCCGTACGCCGAGCTGTTGGCCGCCCAACCGGACGGCAGCGGCCTGCGCGCCCTGTTCACCACCCTCATCACGCTGCCGCAGACCGCGCTGGACATGCTCCTGCCGCAGGTGCTGGACGCGTGCGTGCTGCACGTGAAGGAACGCGGCGAGTTCGACCTGGAGTGCCGCACGATCCTGGAGCTGGGCGAGGCGTACCCCGGCGACGCGGGTGTGCTGGCCGCGCTGCTGCTCAACCGGCTGGTGCTGCGGCCCGGCGAGGCGATCTACCTGCCCGCCGGCAACCTGCACGCGTACCTGCACGGCACCGGGGTGGAGATCCTGGCGAACTCCGACAACGTGCTGCGCTGCGGGTTGACGCCCAAGCACGTGGACGTGCCCGAGCTGATGCGCGTGCTGGACTTCACGTGCGGCGACATGCCCGTGCAGACCGGTGTGGAGAAGGCGCCGGGCCTGTGGTCGTACCGGACGCCGTGCCACGAGTTCGAGCTGTCGCGGCTGGAGGTCGGGCCTGACACGCAGGTCCGGGTGGACCACAGCGGGCCGCAGATCCTGCTCTGCACGCGCGGCCGGGCGCGGTTGACGTGCGGTGGCCAGACGGTGGAGCTGGCCCGCGGCCAGTCCGTGTGGCTGCCCGCCCGTGACCCGGCGGTGGTCGTGTCCGCGGATGTGGACACCCAGCTTTTCCGGGCAACCCCGGGTGTTGAGTAGGGTCACACCGACAAATCGGACTGGGCGCTTAGGGAGCAACCGTGTCAGCAGGGGGCGGGACCAAGGCGATCATCGCCGCGCTGGTGGCCAATGCCGGGATCGCCGTGGCCAAGTTCGTCGGCTTCCTGATCACCGGATCGTCGTCCATGCTCGCCGAGTCGGTGCACTCGGTGGCGGACACCTCCAACCAGGGCCTGTTGCTGCTCGGGCAGAAGACCGCGCGGCGCAAGGCCACCTTGAACCACCCGTTCGGGTTCGGCCGGGACCGGTACTTCTACTCGTTCATCGTGGCGTTGATGCTGTTCAGCCTCGGCTCGGTGTTCGCCCTGTACGAGGGCATCCACAAGCTGGAGTCGCACGAGCCGCTGAGCAGCCCGATCGTCGCGGTGATCATCCTGGTGGTCGCGATCGGCCTGGAGACCTACAGCTTCCGCACCGCGATCGTGGAGTCCAACCTGATCCGGGGCGACGCCACCTGGTGGCAGTTCATCCGGCAGTCGAAGGTGCCGGAGCTGCCGGTCGTGCTGCTGGAGGACGCGGGCGCGCTGTTCGGCCTGGTCCTGGCGCTGATGGGCGTGGGTCTGTCGACGTTGACCGGTGACCCCGTGTGGGACGCCATCGGCACCATCTGCATCGGCGTGCTGCTGGGCGTGATCGCGGTCATCCTGATCGTGGAGATGAAGTCGCTGCTGATCGGCGAGGGCGCGTCGCCGGCGGAGCTGGACGTGATCGTGGACGAGCTGGCGGCGGGCAAGGTGCAGCGGGTCATCCACATCAAGACCCAGTACATCGGGCCGGACGAGCTGCTGGTGGCGGCGAAGATCGCGCTCAACCCGGGCCTGACGATCGACGAGGTGGCCGAGGCCATCGACGGCGCGGAGCAGCGCGTCCGGAACAAGGTCCCGGCCGCGCGCCTGATCTACCTGGAGCCCGACCTGGACCGGTCGCTGACCAAGTCATAGCCCTTCGGCGAGCAACCGCTCGCCGTTCGGGAGCTTCCCGCCGTGGGCGAGGGCGACGAGCTGCTGCGCGCAGTGCTCGTCGCCCTTTCTCGTGCGGTCGAGCAACTCGTCGTACCGGCCGCGTGCGGCGAGCAGCGCCGCGAGTTCCCGTCCGGCGTGGCTGAGGCCCGTGTCGGCCAGCTTGCGCAGCACGGCCAGGTTGCCCGCCTTGGCCAACTGCTCGGCGACCCACTCGCCTTCCCACGGCGCGGCCTTGGCCAGCTCCAGCGCTTCGGCCCAGCGGCCACCGGCGGCCAGTGCGTCGGCCAAAGCCTCGGTGACGTGCCGTTCGTCGATCGGATCGACCCTGGCGAGGACCAAGCGGAGCGCCTCGACCGCGGCAGCGTGCCGACCTTGGGCGACCAGCTTGGTGGTGAGCACGCGGACCAGCCGGTGACCGAACGGCATGTCCTCGCCGAGGCTGCTCAGCAAGGTCAGCTCATCCAGGGGTTGTCGCTGCTCTTGCTCGTACGGCACCACCCTGGCCAGGTACTCGTCGGCGTCGACGGATCCCGCTTCGGCCAGTCGGCGCAGCTGCGCCACGTTCCCGGCTCGGCTGAGCCGCTCGGCGAGCCACGACTTGGTCCAACGCCTGGTGTCCGAGCGCACCACCGCGAGTGCCTCGTCCCACCGTCCCCGGTCGGCCAAGAGGTCGGCCAGCCACTCGTAGGCGTCGACTCCGGCGTCGATCCAACGGCGGAGCACGTCGACCGCCTCGTCCACCTGTCCCGATTCGAGCAGGTCGGCGACCAGGAGTTCGCCGAACTTCTCGGGGTTCTGGTGCGCGAGGAGCGCCCGTACCGCCAGCCGGTACGGGTTCGGGTCGCGCTCCAGGATCCGGAGCACCGAATCCAGTGCGGGCGGGTTCTCGATCACGAGGTCTTCCAGTTCGGCGAGCCGACCGTGCTGGATCAGGACGTCGAGCAGCTCGTGGCGTGGTTCGGCGGTGGTGGCCGCGGTGCGGTAGAGCGGGTCGGCGTGCCGGTAGCGCAGGCGGTGGTAGGCGTTGCGGGCGAGGCGGAGCCGGTCCTGGGGGTCGGTGGTGTGCGCGACCACCGCGTCCCACAGCGAGTCCGGCGTCCGCGCCCAGTGCCGGGTGGCCCGGCCGTGCTGGTCCAGGTAGTCGTGGATGTCGTAGCCGTCGGGCGGGCCGATGCCCGGGCTCCGGCGCTTCGGGATGAGGGCGGCCACGCCCATGCGGTTGCTCGCGGCGATCCCCAGGCCGACCTCGAACCAGGTGGCCGGAGCGCCCACCCTGTCGTCCTCGTGCAGGTAGCCCGGTGCGGCGGCGGTCAGCAGGTCGGTCGGGAGCAGGGCCTGGTGGCCCAGCCGCCGCGCGTCGAGGGCGGCGGTGACGATCGCGGTCGCGAAGCGGTCTTCCGGGGTGTCGGGGTGCTCGTAGCACTCGACCAGGGCAGGCCCGCCGGCGATGGTCTGGATGACCTTGCGGTCGTGGGCGGTCGCGAGGGCTTTCCGCAGCCGGGGATCGGTGGTCCGCGCGGCCATCTGCGCCGGGTCGAAGCGGTCGGCCAACCGGATTCGGGTGGCGCGGTGCTGCAACAGGTTGCGGACCTGGGGGTGGTCCGTGCCGGTGAGCGCGGACCAGTACCGCGGCCACAGGGTGCCCAGGACGACGTACGGGCCGGGCAGTTCGAGCAGGGTGCGCAGGGCGGCTGCGGCTTGTTCGCCGTGGGAGCCGGTCAGGTGGTTCTGCGTCTCGTTGAGCCACAGCACCGTGCCGGGCTCGACGCCGGCGGCCAGCACGTGCAGCAGGTCTTCGGCGGTGCGCGGGTAGAGCAACGGCCAGGTGGGCAGCTCGGTGGTGACGGCCTCGTACAGCGCACGGGTCTTGCCGGTGGACGACTCGCCGGTCAGCACGGCCATCACCGTGCTCTTCGCGGACAGCAGGTCGGCCAACGCCCGGTCGTGGTCGCGGGGCAGGTAGGCGGGCAGGTCGGGCAGGTCGGTCGTGCCGACGGTGACGGCGCGGTGCACGTCGAGGTCGAACGGGTGCCACTCGGTGATCGGTCGGGCCGGCGAAGGGGCGGCGTGCCGCGCGTGCACGTGCACGCCGCCCTCGATCGAACCGGCCTGGACGACCGCGGCCGCCTGGCCCGACATCTCGATGCGCACCGGTTCTGGCACGCCTGGTGACGCTACGGAATCTCGTCGTGCTTCACCACGGGCACGGCGGTGGTGCCCTGCCGGCCCAGCAGCGAGTGCCGCCGGCTGTAGGCGAAGTACACGACCACGCCCAGCGCCATCCACACCAGGAACCGGACCCAGGTCAGCGCGGTCAGGTTCAGCATCAGCCACAGGCAGGCCAGGATCGCGAGGATCGGCACCAGCGGCACCAGCGGCACGCGGAAGCCGCGCGGCAGGTCCGGGCGGGTCTTGCGCAGCACCAGGACACCCGCGGAGACCAGGATGAACGCGAACAGCGTGCCGACGTTCACCATCTCCTCCAGCCGGCCCGCCGGGAAGAAGCCCGCGGCGATGGCCACCAGGACACCGATGATGGCGGTGATCCGGACCGGCGTGCCGTGCTTGCCCGTGCGGGCCAGGCGGCGCGGCAGGAGGCCGTCACGGGACATCGCGAACAGCACCCGCGACTGGCCCAGCATCAGCACCATCACCACCGTGGTCAGACCGGCCAGCGCGCCGACCGAGATGACCGTGGCCGCCCAGTCCACGCCGTTGGCCGAGAACGCCGTCGCCAACGTCGCCCGCGAGCCGTCGGGCTGCGTCTTGAGCTGGTCGTACGGCAGCATGCCGGTGATCACCAGCGACACCGCGACGTAGAGCACGGTCACGATCGCCAGCGACCCGAGGATGCCGCGCGGCACGGCGCGCTGCGGGTTGCGGGTCTCCTCCGCGGTCGTCGCGACCACGTCGAAGCCGATGAACGCGAAGAACACCAGCGACGCGGCGGCGAGCAGGCCCAGCACGCCGTACGTGCTGCCCTCGAAGCCCGTGAGCAGCGAGAACAACGACTGCTCCAGGCCGGACGCGGTCGTGCCGCCGGACTGCGCGGGCGGGATGTACGGGCTGTAGTTCGCCGCCTTGATGTACCCGATGCCGAGCACGATCACGAGCAGCACCACGGCCACCTTCACCGCCGTGATCACCGCGCTGACCCGGGACGACAGCTTCGTGCCGACCACCAGCAGCACCGTCAGCACCGCGATCAGCAGCAACGAGCCCCAGTCGACGTCGACCCCGCCGACCGACGCGGTGGTCTGCACCGTCACGCCCATCTGCCCCAGCACCGTCTGCAGGTACAGCGACCAGCCCTTGGCCACCGCCGCCGCGCCGACCGCGAACTCCAGCACCAGGTCCCAACCGATGATCCACGCCATGAACTCGCCGAACGTGGCGTAGGAGAACGTGTACGCGCTACCCGCCACCGGCACGGTCGACGCGAACTCCGCGTAGCACAACGCGGCCAGCGCGCACGCCACCGCGGCCAGCACGAACGCCAACGACACCGACGGCCCCGCGAGGTTGCCCGCGGTGGACGCGGTGAGCGTGAAGATGCCCGCGCCGATCACCACCGCGACGCCGAACACCGTCAGGTCCCACGCGGTGAGGTCCTTGCGCAGCTTGGTGTCCGGCTCATCGGTGTCCGCGATCGACTGCTCGATCGACTTCGTGCGCCACAGCCCGTTGCCCGGCACAGTGCCTCCTGTGTTGAATTGCGCCGCCTTCGGCGTCGCGGGCGAGGTCGCCTGGAAGTCGACCGTTCGCGTCCTGATTCCCCGACGATCGAAAAGCGTGATCGCCGGCGAATGAGGACGCGAACGGTCGACGCGACCTCGCGGATCCGGTGGTGGATGAGGGTCGAGAGGTTGGTCCGATCAGACTAGAGGTGGGTGTTGGTTGGGCGGTGCCGCCGGTAGTTTTCGGGCATGACCGTGCTCTGCCTGGACATCGGCTCGACGTGGACCAAGGGCGCCCTCGTGTCGCACGCCGGTGAGCTGCTCGGCACCGCACAGCACACGACTACCCCGCCGGAGGTGCTTCAAGGCATCGACGCGGTCACCGGTGCGCTCGGTCCGGCCGAGCACGTCCTCGCGTGCTCCTCCGCCGGGGGTGGGCTGAGGCTCGCGGTGGTGGGGCAGGAGCGGCTGGTCAGCGCGGAGGCCGGGTACCGGGTGGCGTTGTCGGCGGGCGCGAAGGTGGTGCACGTCTCGGCCGGGCGGCTCGACGGCGCGGGCGTCGAGGCCCTGCGCGCGGCCGGACCGGACCTCGTGCTCCTGGTCGGCGGCACGGACGGCGGTGACGAGTCGGTGCTCCTGCACAACGCCCGCGAGCTCGGCGCGAACCGCATCGCGTGCCCGATCGTGCTCGCGGGCAACGTCGAGGCCCAGCCGGAGGCTGCGGAGCTGCTCCGGGGCCGGACCGTGGTGCGCACCGCGAACGTGCTGCCGGACGTGGGCGAACTCGCGCCCGGACCGGCGCGTGCGGCGATCCGCGAGGCGTTCCTGGAGCACGTGATCGGCGGCAAGGGCCTGTCCGGCGGTCCGAGGTTCCGCGGGCTCGTGCGCGCCGTCACGCCCGATGCGGTGCTGGAAGGCGTGTCGCGGTTGGCGATGCGGGACCGGGAAGGCGCGGTGCTGGTCGTGGACGTCGGCGGCGCCACCACCGACGTCTACTCGGCGGTGTCCACTGTGGAAGGTCCGGAGCGGGTGGTGGCGCTGCCGCCGGACCGCCGCACGGTCGAGGGCGACCTCGGCATGCGCTGGTCCGCACCGGGGGTGGTGGCCGAGGCGACGGCGGAGAAGCTGATCGACAAGGCCGAGGCCGCCGTGCTGCAACGGGAAGCCGCGGCACGGGCCGCCGACGTCACGTGGCTGCCCGACGACCCGACCGTGGACCACCGGCTCGCCGCGCTCGCCGCCGTGCTGGCCGTGCGCCGCCACCTCAGGCTCGTCGACGGCCGGCTCGGACCGCAGGGCGCGGGCCTGCTCGTGCTGTCCGGCGGCGTCTTCCGGCACGCCGACTCGACCGCGGACGTCGAACGCGTGCTGCGCGCCGACCCCGTCCTGCGCCCGGTCCTGCGCACCGCCGCCATCACGGTCGACCGCGACTACGTGCTCGCACCGGCGGGCCTGCTCGCCGGGTCCGGCCGCACGGACGCCGCCGACCGGCTGCTCACTTCGGCTCTGGCGACCTGACCGGCGCCTGCCGAGCGGTCGGCAGCACGGGCGGCGCCGGCGGTTGCGTCGTCTCCAGCCCGGCCGCGATGGCGATCGCCCGGTCCCACTCGGGGTCGGAGGTGTAGTCGGTGTGCCGGTTCACGCCCGGCGCCCACCGCCTGCCCGGGAACGGCCCCCGCTGCGGGTCCGGCAGCCAGTGGTCGCCGCCGAGCACCAGCGCGCCCGTCGGACCGCGCAGCGCCGGCGGCAACGCGCCCGACGTGCCGTCCGGCCGGAAGCCCGCGCCGAGCAGCATCCCGTCGAACACCTGCCGGTCCCACGTCATCACCGCGCCGCCCAACGCGTCCGTGCCGCGGCACAGCGCCCGCCACCGCCCGGCCAGCCCACCGGCCAGCGTCTCCAGCGAGCCGTGCGGCACCACGGCCGGGAACGCCCGCGGGTACGCCCACTGGAGTTGCGACCCCGCGGTGACCAGGCCGAGGCGCTCGGCCTGGTCGGCGGGCAGCTCCTCCAGCAACCGGGCCGCCGCCACCGCCGCGAGCAGGCTGCCCTGGCTGTGCCCGGCCAGCACCACCCGCGTGCCGGGATCGGCCAGGTGCTCCCGCACCCGTGCGACCAGCTCCGGCACCACCTTCAACGCGTAGCACGGCGGCACCACCGGGTGCGCCTCGCGCGGCCAGAACGCCGCCAGGTCGGCCAGCACGCCCACCTGCCGGGCCTTGTCCGGCCGCCGTGCCGCCAGGTACACCGCCCGCAGCAGCGACAGCGCCAGCACGGCCAGCACGACCACGCCGAACCCGATGACCGGCCGTGCCCAGGTCGGCGGTTCGACCTCCCGCAACCGCAGGAACGCCGCCGGCACCGCGCCCACGGCCAGCACCGACGACATGATCAGCACCACGTGGTGGCTGTGCCGCCGCTGCCAGTGCGCCCACCACCACGCCCGCGCGGCGCGCTTCGCGTCCCGAGCGCGTCCCGTGTGCAGCAGCGACGCCTCACGCGCCCACTCCTTCGCCCGGTCCTCGTCTCCGTCGCGGGGTATCGGTCGCAGGGAGCTCCACCGCATCATCCCCGTGGTCGCGGCCATCGCCACCCCGGCCAGGAACGCCAGCACCCCGGCCACGCCCCACAGCAGCGCGATGTAGTCGTACCCGTCCGGCAGCTCGCCGTGCCCGAGCACCCGCTGCACGGTCAGCGCCACGCCCGCGCCGAACCCGCCGCCGAGCAGGGCGGCCACCGCGACCACCGGGGCGGCCATCCACCCACCGGCCCACGGCCGCAGCTCCCGGGGCTGGGCCGACCACGTGCGGCGGGCCACCAGCGCGGCGGGCACGAGCAGCAGCCCGATCAGCACGCACACCAGCGCCACCAGCGCGGCCACCATCTGCACGGCCAGGTCGGCACCGGACAACCGCACCGGCAACCGCACCAGCAACGCCGCCGTGACCAGCAGCGACAGCCAGGCCACGGTGTGCAGCACCCGTCGCGGGCCGCGGCCCAACGCCGACCGCAGCCACCGCCCACCCCGGTGCGGCGCGCCGCCGGTCGGGTCGTCCAGCAGCATCGCGCCCAGTGCCGCCACCGCGACCAGCGCGAGCCCGAGCACCCAGCACACCGTGATCGCGACCCCGTGCCAGCCGGGCGCGAGCAGCGGTCCGGGAGGTCCGCCCAACGCGACCACCACGGCCGTGCCCAGGGCCGCCACCAGGTGCAGCACCCGCAACGCGGGCGTGTCCGGGTCGGTGGCCACGTGCGCGCCGGGCAGCCCGGACCGCGTGCCCTCGGCGGCGGGCACCTCCTTGCGCTCGATCCGCCAGTCCACACTGGACATGCGGTGCAGCACCAGCACGGCCAGCGCGATCGGCGTGAGACCCACCACAGCGCGCACCCACGGCGTCGTGCTCACCCACGACGGGCCCCACAGGCAGGACGAGCCCGGCGCGAGGCACTGCGCCGCCACCAGGTCCAGGCTGATCACCTCCAGCTGCGCGACCAGCAGCACGGTCAGCAGCAGCGCCGCCAACCTCAGCAGCGCGCGCAGCGCGACACCCAGCAGGTGGGCGGGCACCGACCCGGTCGGCGCGGGCGGCAGCATCCAGTGCGCCACGTTCGCCAGCGAGAACGGGAACAGCAGCGCCCACGTCGCCTTGGCCCAGCCGCCCGAGGTCATCGCACCCCAGACGTAGCCCTCGACGACCCGCGTCACGGGGCGGCCCGCGGCCTGCAACACCGGGCCGGGTGCCGGTCTGCGGAGGCGGTCGGCCGGGCGGACGACGCGGCCGAGCCCGTCGCCCGCCACGTCCACCGCCGCCACCGCGTCGACCAGCGACTGCGGGGTGGTGCCCTGCACACCGTGCACCCGCAGTTCGACCACCCGTGTGTCGGGGCCCGGAATGAGCACGAATCCTCCCGCGAACCTCGCGTCAGCCTCGCCATACTGGTCCATCGGCACCCAGTTGCCGCCGACCTCCGGGGCCCGGCGTGGCGGGCGGTACTGTCAGCCCGTCCTATCCGAGATGGAGGAACACGCGATGACCGCCGAGAGGCTCCAGACCCGCAACGGCATCGACTTCGCCGTGGCGGACCTCTCCCTGGCCGAGTTCGGCCGCAAGGAGATCCGGCTGGCCGAGCACGAGATGCCCGGCCTGATGGCGTTGCGCCGCGAGTACTCGGAGGTCTACCCGCTCAAGGGCGCGCGGATCTCCGGCTCGTTGCACATGACCGTGCAGACCGCCGTGCTGATCGAGACGCTGGTCGAGCTGGGCGCCGAGGTCCGCTGGGCGTCCTGCAACATCTTCTCCACCCAGGACCACGCCGCCGCCGCGGTCGTGGTCGGCCCGCACGGCACCCCCGAGGAGCCCAAGGGCATCCCGTGCTTCGCCTGGAAGGGCGAGACGCTGGAGGAGTACTGGTGGACCGCCGAGTCCATGCTGACCTGGCCGGACGGCGGCGGCCCGAACATGATCCTGGACGACGGCGGCGACGCGACGCTGCTGGTCCACAAGGGCGTGCAGTACGAGAAGGCCGGTGTCGTCCCGCAGCCCGAGGCGGACGACCCCGAGGAGTGGGTGCTGATCCTGGAGACGCTGCGCAAGTCGCTCGCGGCGGACAACGGGAAGTGGACCAAGATCGCCGAGGCCATCCGCGGCGTCACCGAGGAGACCACGACCGGCGTCATGCGGCTGTACCAGCTGGCCGCGGCCGGTGAGCTGCTGTTCCCGGCGATCAACGTCAACGACGCGGTGACCAAGTCGAAGTTCGACAACCGGTACGGCATCCGGCACTCGCTGATCGACGGCATCAACCGCGGCACCGACGTGCTCATGGGCGGCAAGGTGGCCGTGATCTGCGGTTACGGTGACGTCGGCAAGGGCGCGGCGGAGTCGCTGCGCGGCCAGGGCGCCCGGATCATCGTGACCGAGATCGACCCGATCTGCGCGTTGCAGGCGGCGATGGACGGCTACGAGGTGCAGACGCTGGAGGACGTGATCGGCCGCGCCGACATCGTCATCACCACGACCGGCAACAAGGACGTCGTGCGCATCGAGCACATGGCGGCCATGAAGCACCAGGCGATCGTGGGCAACATCGGCCACTTCGACAACGAGATCGACATGGCCGGCCTGGCCCGCTTCCCCGGCATCCGGCGGATCAACATCAAGCCGCAGGTCGACGAGTGGGTGTTCCCGGACGGCCACTCGATCCTGGTGCTGTCCGAGGGCCGCCTGCTCAACCTGGGCAACGCCACCGGTCACCCCAGCTTCGTGATGTCCAACTCTTTCTCCAACCAGGTGATCGCCCAGGTCGAGCTGTTCACCAAGTACCAGGAGTACGACAAGGAGGTGTACCGCCTGCCGAAGGTGCTGGACGAGAAGGTCGCCCGCATCCACCTGGAGGCGCTGGGCGGCAAGCTCACCAAGCTCTCCAAGGACCAGGCCGAGTACATCGACGTGGACGTCGAAGGGCCCTACAAGCCCGAGCACTAC
This sequence comes from Saccharothrix stipae, assembly GCF_054781895.1. Taxonomy (NCBI): domain Bacteria; kingdom Bacillati; phylum Actinomycetota; class Actinomycetes; order Pseudonocardiales; family Pseudonocardiaceae; genus Saccharothrix; species Saccharothrix stipae. The sequence goes on from NZ_BAAGTN010000008.1 coordinate 259,445, forward strand.
CGGTACTAACTAACTGCCGCTGCTCCGCAGACGGCGGCTCGGTCGCCGGGAAGTCGGTCGTTCGCGCCTGATTTCCCGGCGATCGAAGGGCGTGATCGTCGGGAAATGAGTCGCGACCGACCGACGCGACCTCGCGTTGTGGTCGCCCCGGGTAGGCCCCGGCCGTTGCGCTAGGTCCACTCGACGCTGATGCCGGCGATGCCGGGGCCGACGTCCTCGAAGTAGGCGCTGGCGAAGCCGCCCAGGCCGCAGACCAGCTCCTCCAGGTCCACCGGCGCGGCGTCGGCGTCCACCCGGAACTGCTTGGTGCAGCGGGCGGGCAGGGCGCGGCGGTTGAAGGCCAGTTGCAGCAGGTAGCCGCGGCACGGTTCGCGGAACGCCCGGCCGTGGCCGGGGGTGGGGCCGCCGGTGTCGTCCACCACGGTGAAGCTGAACACGTGCTCCTCGCCCTCGGCCAGCCTGCGGTCGAACAGCAGTTCGAACGCTAACCCGCGGGTGGCGAGCTGCCTGCGCAGCCGTCCCAGCCGGCACCCCTCGCCCGGCCGCACGAGCGCGTTGTCGATCAGGCACCCGTCGTCGCCCTGGTGCACGGCCAGGAACCGGTCCGGCCCGGCCTTCGCCGCCCGCACCACCAGCCGGGTGCTGATCGACCGCTGCTCCCGCTCCGGCCCGATCAGCACGGTGTCGTGCACGGCCAGCAGCTCGATGTCGGTGTTCGCGCCGACGTCGGTCACGGCCTCGAACTCCGACACCACCGGCACCGGCGACACCCAGCCGCTCGGCCTGGTCAGCCGGGGTTGCGGCCGGTTGCCGACGAGCGCGACCAGCGACTCGGGCGGCAGCCTGAGCACGGTCTCCAGCGCCCGCACGGTGGCGATCGCGCGCGGCACTTCGGGATGCCGCAGCCCGCGTTGCCAGTAGCTCAGGGTCGACTGCCCGACCTGCACGCCCAGCTGTTCCAGGTGCGCCCGCAGCCTGGCCAGGGACAGGCCGCGGTGCGCGATGGCGTCGTGCAGGGCACGGTGGAACGGTCCGTAGCGCAGCGTCTCGGCGAGCCCGCCCGGCAGGCTCCCGGGCGGCTGGGCGGCCTGCTCGTCAACCGGTCTGGCGTGCCCGGAATCCGCGGCCACCGCGGCACCACCCTTTCGCGCAACCGGAAATGGGGTTCACCGTAGTCACTCAATCTGGTGACGCAAAGGATCTCTGATCGCCCGACTGGGCGATGTCATGCGGCCGATCGTGAGCGGAGGGTGGCCCTTAGGGTGTCCTCGTGGGAAAACTCGTCGTGATCGAAGGTCTGGACGGCGCCGGCAAGCGCACCCTGGCCAAGGCGTTGACCGACGCGCTGGACGCGCGTGGCGCGAAGGTCGCGACCGGCGCGTTCCCCCGGTACGACGAGGACGTGCACGCCGATCTGGTGCGCGACGCGTTGCACGGCCGGCTCGGCGACCTGACCGACTCGGTGTACGGCATGTCGGTCCTCTACGCCCTCGACCGGCGCGGCGCGGCCGACCGGATCCGCGCCGACCTGGACCAGTACGACGTGGTGCTGCTCGACCGGTACATCGCGTCCAACGCGGCCTACGGCGCGGCCCGGCTGCACCAGGCGGCCGATGGCGAGTTCGTCGAGTGGCTGCGCGCGCTGGAGGTGGACCGCTTCGGCTTGCCGATCCCGGCCCTGCACTTGCTGCTGCGCGTGCCCGTGGCCGTCGCGGCCGACCGCGCGGCCCACCGGGAGGCGGAGGAAGCCCGAGGTCGCGACCTCTACGAGTCCGACGGCGGGCTCCAGGCGCGCTGCGCCGCCGTCTACGACGGGTTGGCCGCGGTGGGCTGGCTGTCGCCGTGGGAGGTGCTGGACGGTACCGCTGACCTGCACGTCGAGGCGCTACTCGACCGGTGGTTCACCCATTAGGGTAAGAAAGTAACAAAACGTCACCACTGGGCCGATGAGTCGCTGAGGATTCGCGTTTCGGCGGGACGAGGTGGGCACGTGGATCGGCGGCAGAGACTGGCTACGGAGTGGACGCGCACGACGACCAGCAGCGATGACCGCTGGGCGGTGCGTGGACTTCCGACCACTAGTGGGACGATGTTGGGTATGAAGGCACGCGTGCTCGTCGTGGACGACGACCCCGCTCTGGCGGAGATGCTGACCATCGTGCTGCGGGGCGAGGGCTTCGACACCGCTGTGGTGGCCGACGGCGCCCGCGCGCTGCCCGCGCTGCGCGAGTTGAAGCCGGACCTGGTCCTGCTCGACCTGATGCTGCCCGGCATGAACGGCATCGACGTCTGCAAGGCGATCCGGTCCGAGTCGGGCGTCCCGATCGTGATGCTGACCGCGAAGAGCGACACGGTGGACGTGGTGCTCGGGCTGGAGTCCGGCGCGGACGACTACGTGGTCAAGCCGTTCAAGCCGAAGGAGCTGGTGGCGCGCATCCGCGCCCGCCTGCGGCGCACCGAGGCCGAGCCCGCCGAGGTGCTCCAGATCGGCGACCTGACGATCGACGTGCCCGGGCACGAGGTGCTGCGCGAGGGCAAGCCGATCCAGCTGACGCCGCTGGAGTTCGACCTGCTCGTGGCGCTGGCCCGCAAGCCGCGCCAGGTGTTCACCCGCGAGGTGCTCCTGGAGCAGGTCTGGGGCTACCGGCACGCGGCGGACACCCGCCTGGTGAACGTCCACGTGCAGCGCCTGCGCTCCAAGGTCGAGCGCGACCCGGAGCACCCCGAGGTGGTGCTCACCGTGCGCGGCGTCGGGTACAAGGCCGGCCCTCCGTGATCGGGATCCACCGGACATGACTTCGCGTTGGTTCGATCCCGCGGTGCGCGAAGTGCGCCGCGGGGTCGAACGCGCGCGGCGGCAGGCCGTGTCGTTCGGCGAGCTGTGGCGGCGTTCGCTGCAACTGCGCGTCGTGGTCAGCACGCTCGCGCTGTCGTCGGCCGTGGTGTTCGTGCTGGGCATGGTGCTCCAGGTGCAGATCACCGGCCAGCTGCTGGAGACCAAGATCGAGGCGGCGGTCCGGCAGACCGAGGCGAGCGCGGCGGCGATCCAGCCGGACCTCGCGGGCCTCAACCCCGGCCCCGACAGCGTCAAGACCCGGTTCACCACCGCCCTGAACAAGATCAACACCTCCGGGGTGGACCTCGACCCCACCAGTTCCGGCGCGGGCGCGTTCGAGCCGGTGCTCCGCGACCCCGTCGGCACCGGCTCCGACGGCCTGCCGGTCGCCGTCGGCCAGTACGAGGACGTGCCGGACGGGCTGTTCAAGATGCTCGAACGGGGCAGCGCCGGCTACCAGATCACCACCGTGGAACGGGAGACCGGACCCACCACGCTGCTCGTCGTCGGCAAACCGGTGAACAGCTCCGCCCGCGCCATGCACCTGTACCTGCTGTTCCCGCTGACCAGCGAACAGGCCACCGCGGACGTCGTGCAGAGCACCCTGGTCGTCGGCGGCGTGGTGCTGCTCCTGCTGCTCGCGCTCATCGCGAACCTGGTCACCCGCCAGGTGGTCCGGCCGGTGCGGCAGGCCGCCGAGATCGCCGAGCGGTTCGCCGACGGCAGCCTCGACCAGCGGATGCCCGTGGTCGGCGAGGACGACGTGGCGCGGCTGGCCGAGTCGTACAACGAGATGGCCGCCAGCATCCAGCGGCAGATCCACCAGCTGGAGGAGTTCGGCCAGCTGCAACGCCGGTTCACCTCCGACGTGTCGCACGAGCTGCGCACACCGCTGACGACCGTGCGGATGGCCGCGGACGTGCTGCACGCCTCACGCGAGCAGTTCCCCGGCGGCCTGGCCCGCTCGACCGAGCTGCTGGTCGACGAGCTGGACCGGTTCGAGTCGCTGCTGGGCGACCTGCTGGAGATCAGCAGGCTCGACGCGGGCGTGGAGGAGCTGGCCGCCGAGCTGGTCGACATCCGCGTGCTGGCCAGGCGCGCCCACGACGCGGTGCGCGCGATCGCCAACAGCAGCGGCACCACGATCGTGATGGACCTGCCCGACCACGAGGTCAACGCCGAGCTGGACTCCCGCCGGGTCGAGCGGATCCTGCGCAACCTGCTGGCCAACGCCATCGACCACGGCGAGGGCCTGCCGGTCGAGCTGACGCTGCGCGGCGACGGCGACGCGGTCGCGGTGACCGTGCGGGACCACGGCGTCGGCCTGCGCCCCGGCGAGGCGGAGCTGGTGTTCAACCGGTTCTGGCGCGCCGACCCGTCCCGCAACCGCCGCACCGGGGGCACCGGCCTCGGCCTGTCGATCAGCCTGGAGGACGCGCGGCTGCACGGCGGCAAGCTGGAGGCGTGGGGCGAGCGCGGCCTCGGCGCGGTGTTCCGGCTCACCATCCCGTGCCGGCTCGGCCACGAGCCGACCTCGAGCCCGCTGCCGCTGGAGCCGCCGGACCTGCCGCCCGTGGTCGAGCCCGAGCCGGACGCGCCCGAGCCGGTGGAGGAGGTCGAGCTGACCGAGGAGGAGATCACGTGGCAGCCCGCGCAACCGGTCACCGGCGAACGCGAGGAGGTCCGGTGAGGCTGCTCGCGGTGCTCCTGGGCGTGCTGGTGGCCGCCGGCTGCGCCGCGATACCCACCGAGACCTCGCCGATCGCGGTCAACCCGTCGGCGGGCAACGCCAGCGCGGCCGCGGCGCCCGAACCGGTGCCCGACATCGACCCGTTGACGCTGGTCCGGGAGTTCGTCAACGCCTCGGCCAACCCGGAGAGCGACTACGCGGCGGCCAAGGCGTACCTGACCGAGGACGCGAAGAAGGCGTGGAACACCAAGGGCACGCCGACGATCATCGACACGACGTTCAACACCGTGCCGACGCCGGGCTTGACGGCGGACGACCGGCACCGCACGGTGCTGCTCCAAGGCCGCAACGTCGGCCGGTTGCAGCTGGAGGACAACTCGTTCATCCAGCTCATCGGCCCGCTCGACACCCCGATCGGGATCGAGCGCGACAACGAGGGCCAGTGGCGCATCTCCGCACCGCCCGATGGCATCTACGTGCCGTTGGGCGGGTTCCAGCAGAACTACCGGCGGGTGACGCTGTTCTTCCACAGCCCCGACTTCAGCGTGCTCGTGCCCGACCCGAGGTGGGTGGTCATCGCGCCGTCGACGTCGATCCCGAGCCGGGTGACGAGCCTGCTGCTCAAGGGGCCGTCGGTGGGGATGCGCGGCGCGTTGGCCACGGCCATCCCGAACGGCGCGACCCAGCGCAGGAACACCTCCGAGGCCAACGACGGCGCGCTCGAGGTCGACCTGACGAAGGTCGGCGACATCACGGTCCAGGTCGGCAAGCAGATCGTGGCGCAGGTGGTGAAGTCGCTCGCGGGCGTCACCAGCAGCCGGATCCGGGTGCTGGTCGAAGGTCAGTCGATCAACGCCGACCAGCACGAGTGGCGGCCCGCCGACGTGCAGACCGGTGAGGCCCTGACCACGCCGGACGCCGACCTGCACGGGATGCTGGTCGGCGACGGGCGGGTCAAGCAGGTCAACGGCGACCCGGTGCCCGGACCCGCCGGGGCGGGCGACTACCAGCTGGTGAGCGCCGCGCAGTCGTTGGACGGCAGCCAGCTGGCCGCGGTGGGCCGGGCGGGGAACTCCGTGCGGCTGCGGGTCGGACCGCTGTCGGAGCAGCTGGCCGAGGTCGACCTGCGCGCGGCCACCATGACCAGGCCGACGTGGCTGCTCAGCGGGCGTCAGGGCGAACCGGGCACCGAGGTGTGGACCGTCGCCGACGGCGCCACGGTGGTGCGCGTGATCAAGACCGACAGCGGGTGGACGGCGAACGCGGTCAACGCCTCCGAGCTCACCGAGCTGGGGAAGATCACCGAGCTGCGGTTGTCGCGCGACGGCACCCGCGTGGCGGCCGTGGTGGACGGCAAGCTCGTGGTGGCGGCGGTGGTGCGCGGTCAGGACTCGGCGGTGTCGCTGCGGTCGCCGCGCCACCTCCAGCCGTCGCAGCTCGGCACCAGCGCGTTGGCGCTGGACTGGCTCGCGCAGGACGTCCTGGTGGTGAGCACGTCGCTGGCCGCGTGGCCGATCGCGAAGGTCAACATCGACGGGGTGCGGGTCGAGCGGTACAACACGTCGAACCTGACCGTCCCGGTCGCCTCCGTGACCGCCGCGCCGGGGCGCAACGTGCTGGCGGTGGACCAGAGCGGGCTGTGGAGCGCGAACGACGTGGGCGACGTGTGGCGCGCGTCGACCACGAAGGTCGAGCCGGGCACCCAGGCGTTCTACCCGGGTTGAGGTTGGCGGTCGGTCGGATCCATCGGTTGGTCGGATCTTCTGCGGTCGCTCCATCTTCACCCGATCGAGCACGCCGCGCACCTCGGCGCAGGGGGCCGTTTTGTCGGTGGGCGCCGGCATCGTCGGGGCCATGCTGATCAACCTGCTGTTCCCGCCCCGTTGTCCCGGCTGCGGCGCCTGGGGTGCGCGTGCGTGCGCCCGTTGCCTGGCCCTGTTCGGCCCTCCGGTGCGCGTCCCCGGTGTCGGGCCGCCGGTGTTCGCGTTGGCCGCGTACGGGGGAGCGGCGCGTGAGCTGGTGCTCGCGTTCAAGGAGCGCGGGCGGCGCGAGCTGGCGGCCGTGTTCGGCGCGCTGGTCGCCGCCGCGGTGCCCCGGCTGCCCGGCGTGGGTCCCGACCCGTGGCTCGTGCCCGCGCCTTCCCGTGCGTCGGCCGCCCGTGCCCGCGGCGGTTCCCACGTATTGGGAGTGGCACGTGCGTCCGGCTTTTCCGCGGCGCCGGCGCTGGCGTTCGCGAGAGGAGTTCGCGATTCGGCGGCGCTCGACGCGGCGTCTCGACAGGCCAATCTCGCCGGCCGTGTCCGACTCGTCCCGGAATGTCTGCCACCACCGCGAACCCCGGTCGTCCTGCTGGATGACGTGGTGACGACGGGTTCGACGGCACGCGCCTGCGTTTCGGTGTTGAAAGCGGCCGGATTCGGGGTACCCGCTGTCCTCACGCTGACAACTGCACGCGGATCCCACCCACACGGGTGAACCGCACCGGGAACCTCCCGGGACGCTCGGCCGTTGGCCGGTTATGACGCCCACGCAGAGGCCGTTCGACGTAACCACTCTGCAGGCGGGTGCTCGCGCCGACCTCGGCCGTTCGGGTGAGCCGTTGTCCGCGCGAGGTTCCGGCGTGTCGGTGCGGCGCGCCGTCGGTGCCGATTTTTCGTCGCTCTGCGTTACGACAAGAAAATCTTGGATTTCCCCCGCCCCGGGGGCTGTCGCAGCGGCGAATACCGGGCTAACGTGCACCGCTATCAGCGTTCCCGGCACGCGGGGAGGAGGCGAGCAGCCCATGACCCTGGCGCCGGTGAGGCACTGAGGGACCACCCTCAGCGACAAGTCCGCGAACATGATCGCGGACCCGGCGCCCAAGCGATCCGAAGCCATTGCTCGCAGCAAAGCGAGGGAGGTCGTGTATGGACATCGTCGTTAAGGGCCGCAACGTCGAGGTGCCCGATCATTACAGGGTTCACGTCGCCGAAAAGCTGGCCAGGCTTGAGCGTTACGACCGCAAGGTCATCCGCTTCGACGTGGAGCTTTTCCACGAGCCGAACCGCAGGCAGTCCAAGAACTGCCAGCGTGTCGAGATCACCGGCAAGGGACGCGGTCCGGTGGTTCGTTCCGAAGCATGTGCGGGCGACTTCTACGCCGCCCTGGACTCCGCGGTGAGCAAGCTCGAAAACCGGCTGCGGCGCTCTCATGACCGCAGGCGCGTACACCACGGGCGACGTGGCCCGACTTCAGTCGCCGAGGCGACGAGCGGACTCGCGGAGTCGCTCCCCCTCCTGCCGGACGGCGACGGCGGCCAGGCGCAGGGCATGTGGCTCGGCCACACCGCGGTGCTGGAAGCAACCGAGCCGGAACCCGCGCACGAGGGCATGGCGGAAGTGCCCGCGCAGCGCTGGGAAGACGGCATCGAGGACAACCTGCCCGGCCAGATCGTGCGCGAGAAAGAGCACACGGCCAAGCCGATGACCGTCGACCAGGCCCTCTACGAGATGGAACTGGTCGGCCACGACTTCTACCTCTTCTCCGACGCCGACAGCGGCCGTCCGAGCGTCGTCTACCGCCGGAAGGGATTCGACTACGGCGTGATCAGACTGGCCTGAGCTGTGTTTCCCGGCCGCTGCTCCGCACGCGGCGGTCGGTCGACCAGTTGAGTCGAGTGGCCGCTGACGCGGCGGCCAGGTCGTCCGCGCCCCATTCTCCACCGGTCGAAGTGCGTGATCGGCAAAGAATGGGGCGCGGACGACCGTCGTGATCCGGTGAAGTGTCATCCTCCGCCTATTCGACGTCCGTCGAACTTGTCCTGCGCCCGAGGCGCGGGAGCTCCGGCGTCCGATGGTGTGGCATTCGTCTCTGAATCAGGTGAATGGCGCGATCTTGGCGCGCGCGGCCGTCGAGCCCGCGCCCCATGCGTCCAACCGGGTGGTACCCGCCGGTGCGCGATCACGGAAAGCGATCTTGTCGGCGTCGGCGCGGGTGCTCCGGAGGGGTTCCGCTGGACGTTCGACAGGGGTTCCTACCTGTGTCTGTGCACACACGTTCACGACTTGCCTACGATGGCAGGTGGTGAAGGTTCGCCATGGCCGTGGCGAACCCCTGTGGAAGGCGCCCGTCCCCCGGGCGCGTCGCGATGAGGTAATGAGGTCGACCCAGATGGTGCTGTCCCGACTGCTCCGCGCCGGCGAGGGCAAGATGCTCAAGCGCCTGCGCAACATCGCAGCGCACATCAACAACCTCGAAGACGACGTCGTCGACCTCTCCGATGCGGAGCTGCGCGCGAAGACCGAGGAGTTCCGCAAGCGCTACGCCGACGGCGAGTCACTCGACGAGCTGCTGCCGGAGGCCTTCGCGGTCGTCCGAGAGGGAGCCAAGCGCACCCTCGGCCAGCGCCCGTTCGACGTCCAGCTCATGGGCGGCGCGGCGCTGCACCTCGGGCAGATCGCCGAGATGCGCACCGGTGAGGGCAAGACGCTGACGTCCGTGCTGCCCGTGTACCTCAACGCCATCGCCGGCGAGGGCGTGCACGTCGTCACGACCAACGACTACCTGGCCAAGCGCGACGCCGACTGGATGGGCCGCATCCACCGGTTCCTCGGCCTCACCGTCGGCGCGATCCTGTCGGAGATGACGCCCGAACAGCGCCGCGTCGCCTACAACGCCGACATCACCTACGGCACGAACAACGAGTTCGGCTTCGACTACCTCCGCGACAACATGGCCTGGAGCCGCGAGGAGATGGTCCAGCGCGGCCACTACTTCGCGATGGTCGACGAGGTCGACTCGATCCTCATCGACGAGGCCCGCACGCCACTGATCATCTCCGGCCCGGCCGACCAGTCGTCGCGCTGGTACGTCGAGTTCGCCCGGCTGGCCACCAAGATGCGCCGCGACACCCACTACGAGGTGGACGAGCGCAAGCGCACGGTCGGCGTCACCGAGGCGGGCGTGCAGTTCGTCGAGGACCAGCTCGGCATCGACAACCTGTACGACTCGACCAACACCCCGCTGGTCGGGTACTTCCAGAACTCGATCAAGGCCAAGGAGCTCTTCGCCAAGGACAAGGACTACATCGTCCGCAACGGCGAGGTCATGATCGTCGACGAGTTCACCGGTCGCGTGCTGGCGGGTCGTCGCTACAACGAGGGCATGCACCAGGCGATCGAGGCCAAGGAAGGCGTCGAGATCAAGGCGGAGAACCAGACCCTCGCCACGATCACCCTCCAGAACTACTTCCGCCTGTACCGGAAGCTGGGCGGCATGACCGGTACCGCCGAGACCGAGGCGGCCGAGTTCCACCAGACCTACAAGCTCGGCGTGGTGCCGATCCCGACCAACCGCCCGATGCAGCGCAAGGACGAGTCCGACCTCGTCTACAAGACCGAGGAGGCGAAGTTCGAGGCCGTCGCCGAGGACATCGCCGAGCGGCACGCGAAGGGCCAGCCGGTGCTGGTCGGCACGACCAGCGTCGAGCGCTCCGAGTACCTGTCGAAGCTGCTCGTGCAGAAGGGCATCCCGCACGAGGTGCTCAACGCCAAGCACCACGAGCGCGAGGCGCTGATCATCGCCAAGGCCGGCCGCAAGGGCGCCGTCACGGTCGCCACCAACATGGCCGGTCGCGGCACGGACATCGTGCTGGGCGGCAACCCGGACATCATCACCGACCACGAGCTGCGCGAACGCGGCCTCGACCCGGTCGAGCACGCGGAAGAGTACGAGGCCGCCTGGGCGAAGCTGATCGAGGAGATCACCTCCGAGGTCACCGCCGAGGCCGAGGAGGTCCGCGCGGCGGGCGGCCTGTACGTGCTGGGCACCGAGCGGCACGAGTCGCGGCGCATCGACAACCAGCTGCGCGGTCGTTCCGGCCGCCAGGGCGACCCCGGCGAGTCGCGGTTCTACCTGTCGTTGAAGGACGAGCTGATGCGCCGCTTCAACGCGGCGATGGTCGAGACGGTCATGACCCGGCTGAAGGTGCCGGACGACGTGCCGATCGAGCACAAGATGGTCACCCGGGCCATCCGCAGCGCGCAGACGCAGGTCGAGCAGCAGAACTTCGAGATCCGCAAGAACGTCCTCAAGTACGACGAGGTCATGAACGAGCAGCGCAAGGTGATCTACGCCGAGCGCCGCCGCGTGCTCGACGGTGAGGACCTGCGTGAACAGGTCGAGCACATGATCACCAGCGTGGTCGGCGACTACGTCGACGGCGCGACGGCCGACGGTTACGCCGAGGACTGGGACCTCGACCAGCTGTGGACGGCGCTCAAGACGCTGTACCCGATCGCGCTCGACCACAAGAAGGTGGTCGAGGAGGACGACGACGTCACCCGCGAGTCGCTGAAGGCGAAGCTGCAGGCCGACGCCCTGGCCGCGTACGAGGCGCGTGAGGCGGACATCGACGGCCGGGTCGGGCCGGGCGCCATGCGTGAGCTGGAGCGCCGCGTCCTGCTCTCCGTGCTGGACCGCAAGTGGCGCGAGCACCTGTACGAGATGGACTACCTCAAGGAGGGCATCGGCCTGCGGGCGATGGCCCAGCGCGACCCGCTGATCGAGTACCAGCGGGAGGGCTTCGACATGTTCAACGGCATGCTCGAAGCGCTGAAGGAGGAGACCGTCGGCTTCCTGTTCAACCTCCAGGTGGAAGCCGCGGAACCCGAGCCCGCCGCCGAGCCGCCGGTCCAGGTCTCGATCGCCAACGGCGGCCCACTGACCGGCAGCCGCGCCCGAGCCCGCGCAGCCGCCGCCGCTGCCGCCCAGCAGCAGGCGGACGCCAACCAGGCACCCGCGGGCCCCGCCCTGGCCCAACTCCAGAGCGGCAACGCCATCCCGCCCGCGCTGCGCGGCAAGGGTCTGGACGGCCACGCCCAGCAGGGCCTGACCTACTCGGGCCCGTCGGAGAGCGGCGACGCCGAGACCAGCGGCAACACCGCCCAGCAAGGTGCCGCAGGCCAGCCCGGCGGCACCCGCAAGGAACGCCGAGCCGCCGCACGCGCCCAGGCCAAGGGCCAACGCAAGGGCCCGCGCCAGTAAGCCCGACCGGGCGCGGAACGACCTGACCGAACGCCACAACGAACTACGAACGAAGCCACCAACCGAAGCCAAAAAACGAAGCGGGGCCCGACACCACCCGGGCCCCGCTTCGTCGCATCCAACTACCTTCCACCCCTCCGCCACCCCCCAGCGCCGCCTGCCCTGCCGGCCCGTCCTGCCTCTTCTGCCTGCCTTGGGCCGTCTACCCGGCCTGTCCTGCGCTGCCTATCCCGGCCGGACCTCGCCCCGCTCACCTTGCGGCGCGTGCCCCTGCCCCCGTGCCGCCGCGTCACACGGCTCGTCCTCTTCCGGTCCTGTCTGGTCCTGCTGGGTCCTTGTCGGGTCCGCTCGACCGTGGCGGTGCCCGGCTCCTGCATCTCCGGAGGCGTGGCGACGGGCTGGTGGGGTCGGGGGTGTGGGTGGTGGCGGTCGGGGGTGGTTGCCGGCTCGGTCTTAATCAACCGAGGTACGGGAACAGTGTTTCCGTACATTTTGGTGGCAATGTCACCCGATCGTGTTATCGGTCGGCGGGGTCGAGGAGAGGTTCGGCCCCGCCCGCCGGTCGGACCGGTTGGGGTCAGGGGAGCAGGTGGAACTCGGTGCAGTGCCAGCGTGAGCCCCGGCGTTCTACTCGGGCGGCGAAGGCTCGGACCTTGGTCGGCATGTGCAGGGTGCCCGCCAGTTCCGCCGCGTCCGCCGACACGTGGCAGAGGCGGTAGCGGCCGAGGCGGGTTGGGGTCGGGGTTGCGGCGCGCGTCACGGTGGTCAGGGCGCGCGGCGTGAAGTTGGCTGACAACTGCCGTGGGGGACGGCGGCCGCTCAGCGCCTCCACCAGCGGGAACAGGAAGTGTCGGGCGTCCAGTGGCGGGCAGGTGGGCGGTTGTGCCGGGGTCGCCGCCGCCTCGACCTCCGGGTTCCGGGCGGTGGCGGGCTTCGTGGACGACAGGGCGCGGAGTTGAGGTGGCATGCTGAACCGAGGGCGGACGGCCGGGGTTTCGTACCAAGATCACCCGATGGAGGCACGGTGCGGGGACTCGTTCTCGACTTCGGTGGTGTCCTCACGGACCTCGGCGACGACCACGCGGCGATCGAACCACCCCTGCTCGCCGCCACCCGCCAAGCGCGTCACCAGGGCATCCTCACCGCCATGCTCTCGAACGCCGACTTCCTCTGGCGCCCACCGACGGGCTGGGAGGACCTGTTCGACGTCGTCATCACCTCCGGCGAGGTCGGCATGGCCAAACCCGACCGCCGCATCTACCTCCTCGCCGCCGAACGGCTCGGCCTCCCCGCGCAGGAGTGCGTGTTCGTGGACGACCTCGCGGTCAACGTTCGGGGCGCCGCGGCCGCCGGAATGGTCGGCGTGCACCACCAGTCCGTGCAATCCACGCTTGAGGAACTGGAAACTCTGCTCGACATCCCTCTGCGGAGTTAATCGGTGACGAACGGCTACGGGTAGTCCACCTGGGCGGTGAATTGCCGCTCACTCGACTGCCCTCGTACGTTCTGACCGCTACCGACGAACACCACCCGCGCGAGTGGCGGGTGTCTGCTTGCGGTTCCGCATCCGGCGTCGGACCAGGGGCGCGGGTGCGGGCCCTCGGGGGCTGATCGGGACGGTCCGACGGGTACCGCGTCGGGTGGCTGTGGTGAGCCACCGATCAGCCGGGTTAGGCAGTGCGGGCGTCGGAGCGGCCCTCCGGCGCCCGCGCTGCGCCCCCAAGCCGCCACGGCCAACCACGGCCAACCACGCTGACACCTCAGCGAGTCGTCCGCCGCCGAACCACCTCGAAGCACAGCACCGCCGCCGCGCTGGCCACGTTCAGCGACTCCACGCCCGCCGCCATCGGGATCGACAGCCACCCGGTCACGTGCGGCCGCACGTCGTCGGAGATCCCCGCCGTCTCGCTGCCCAGCACGAACGCCGCCCGCGCCGGCAGGTCCGCCGAGTACACCGACTCCCGCGCGTTCGCGTCGAGCGCGAAGATCGGGTACCCGGCCGCCCGCAACCCGGCGACCGCCTCCGCCGCCGTCGCGCACCGCAGCACCGGCGCCCGGAACGCCACCCCGGCCGAGGCCTTCACCACCATCGGGTCGATCGACGCGACACCGCGCCGCGGCACCACGATCCCGTCCACCCCCGCCGCCGTGGCCGTGCGCAGGATCATCCCGACGTTCGCCGGGGTGGTGATCCCGTCGAGCACCAGCACGGTCCGCGGCCGGTCGCGCAACCCGACCTCCAGCGGACGCATCCGCGGCGCCACCACGTCGGCCAGCACGCCCTGGTCCTGCTTGCCGTTCCCGGCGAGCACCTTGACCCGCTGCGCCGTCGCCCGCTGGACCGTGACGCCCCGGCGGTTGGCCGCGTCCAGGATCTCCCGGGCGGCCGGACCGCGGGCCGTGTCGGCGAGCATGACCTTGTCGACTTCGAGCCGCGGGTCGTCCAGGGCTTCGAGCACGGGCTTGCGGCCGTACACGGTGACGAACTTGTCCTTGGGTGACACATCCACGGGGCAAGTGTCCTCTACCCGTTTGGGGCTTGCTTTCGAGCCGTCAATCATGATGATCGTCACATGGCATCGCGCGACGAGGCGCACCGCCTGCTGGCCAGCGGCCGGGAGGCGGACGTCTACCTGCGTCCCGACGGCTTGCTGGTCAAGCGCAGCCGCACGGGTCGCGACCTGGGACCGGAAGCCGAGTTGATGCGCTACCTGCGCCGGCACGGCGTACCGGTGCCCAGGGTGGCGGACGCCTCGGAGACGGACCTGGTCATGGAGTACGTCCCCGGCCCGCGCATGTCGCAGGAGCTGGACGCCAAGCCGTGGCGCGCGGGCGCGCTCGGCCGCGAGCTGGCCGAACTGCACCGCAAGCTGGACGAGGTGCCCGCGCCCGCGTTCCTGCGCGGTGACGGCGACCTGCTGCACCTCGACCTGCACCCCGGCAACGTCGTGATGGGCCCGGAGGGCGCGGTGGTGGTCGACTGGGGCAGCGCGAGCAAGGGCGACCGCAAGGTCGACGTCGCGTTGAGCTGGCTGGCGATCGCGGTGGCACCGCTGCGGCCGTTCAAGCGGCTCGCGCGGTCACGCATGGTGCGCGGGTTCCTGTCCGGTGTCGACGGCTCGGTGCGGGTCGAGGCACGCCGCGCGATGCCGGCCGCCGCGGCGATCAGGCTGGCCCGGCACGAGCGCGACGAAGCCGAGGTCAGCGCCGTGCACCGGCTGGTGCGCGACTGCACCGAGTAGCCCGCACCGACCTGCCCGCACCGACTAGCCTGGACCGCATGCCCGACCGCCTGTCCGCGCTGGACGCCTCGTTCCTGTACTTGGAGGACTCCACGACGCCGATGCACGTCGGTGGGGTCGCGGTGTTCCGCCGGCCGCGCACGGGCTTCGACTACGACCGCCTCGTCGCCCTGATCGAGCAGCGGCTGTCGCTGGTGCCCCGGTACCGGCACAAGGTCGTGCACGTGCCCGGGCGGCTCGCGCGACCGGTGTGGGTGGACGACGCGGACTTCGACGTGACCTACCACGTGCGGCGGTCGGCGTTGCCGAAACCGGGCAGCGACCAGCAGTTGCACGACCTGGTGGCGCGGCTGATGTCCCGGCCGCTGGACCAGACCCGGCCGCTGTGGGAGATCTACCTGGTCGAGGGCCTGGCCCGGAACCGGACCGCGGTGATCACCAAGACCCACCAGGCGATGGTGGACGGGTTCGGCGCGCCGGAGATCGGGCAGGTGATGCTGGACGTGTCCGCGACGCCGCGGCCGCCGGTCGAGTCGTTGTGGATGCCGTCGCCGGAGCCGAGCGGGTTGCAGCTGGTGGCCGACGCGGTGGCGGAGGCCGTGCAGCGGCCCGGCGAGGTGGTGGAGAACGTCCGTTCGGCGGCGATGGACACGGTGGCGACCGTGCGCAAGGTCGCCGGGGTGTTCGGCGGGTTGGCCTTCGCGGTGCGGACCGCCGCGACGCCCGCGCCCGGCAGCCCGTTGAACGTGCGGATCTCGCCGCAGCGGCGGTTCGCGGTGGCGCGCACCAGGCTGGACGTGTTCCGCGAGATCCGGCGGATGCACGGCGGCACGGTGAACGACGGGGTGCTGGCGGTGCTGTCCGGTGCGTTGCGCAACTGGCTGCTGTCGCGGGGCGAGATCGTGACGGCGGGCACCACTATCCGGGCGATGGCGCCGATGTCGGTGCGCGACGACGAGACGCAGGTGTCGGCGTACCTGGTGGACCTGCCGGTGGGCGAGTCGAACCCGGTCGTGCGGCTGCACCACGTGTCGCACGCCATGCGCGCGCACCAGGAGTCGGGGCAGTCGGTGGCGGCGCAGACGTTGGTGCGGTTCTCGGGGTTCGCGCCGCCGACCCTGCACGCGTTGGGCGCACGGGCGGCGTCGTCGTTCTCCCGGCGGTTGTTCAACGTCGTGCTGACGAACGTGCCCGGGCCGCAGGTGCCGCTGTACGCGGCGGGGGCGAAGATGATCGAGATGTTCCCGGTCGTGCCGTTGGCGAAGAACCAGGCGTTGTCGATCGGCGTGACGTCTTATGACGGTGGCGTGTACTTCGGCCTCAACGCCGATCGCGACGCCATGTCCGATGTGGACGTGCTGGCGGCGATGGTCGAGGAGTCGGTGGAGGAACTGATGGGAACGGTGTCCACATGAGGGTGTACCTCCCGGCGACCGTCGCGATGTTGCGCGACCTGGTGGAGCGCGGTGAGTTCGTCGCGGTGGGCGGCACGGGGTTCGCCCTGACGCCCGCGTTGCGCGAGTCGTACGCGACCGGTGACACGGAGGAGCTGGAGTACTCGGCCATGCTCGACGCCGCGCGCGGCTCGCTGCGGTTGATCGCGGGTGACGAGAAGGCCGTGCCGCGGCGCGCGGTCGTGTCGGCGGACGTGCCGGACGTGAAGCTGCGGCCGGACCTGGACTTCTCGGTGGTGAAGCTGTCCGGGCCGGTGCCGATGGAGCTGATCGCGGCGATCCACCTGGACACGCTGGAGGCCGAGGACGACGTGCGCGCGGCGGCCGACGTGATCGACGCGGCGGACCTGGGCGACCCGGACGCGGAGTTCGCGCTCGGCGGTGCCGAGGACCACGAGCTGGCCTGGTACGCGCCGCAGGAGCTGCCGTTCCTGCTGGAGCTGATGTAGCCGCCGGGTGCGCGGGGGTTACATACCGGCCGCGGGCTGCCAGAGCTCGATGCGGTTGCCCTCGGGGTCGACGCACCACCCGAACCGGCCGTACTCCGAGTCCTCGGTCTGCGGCAGCACCTCGACGCCCCGCCCGCGCAGCTGCGCCAGCAGCGCGGTCAGGTCGTCCACCCGCAGGTTGATCATGGCTCGCTGCCCCGGTTCGCCGAAGTAGTCGGTGTCGTTGGCGAACAGCGCGAGGGTCGTCGTCTCCGCTTCACCCCAGTGGAACGTGATGGCGCCGCTCGCGCTCATCGGCACGCCGAGGTGCCGCCGGTACCACTCGGCCATGCGTTCGGGGTTGCGCGCGCGCAGGAAAACGCCGCCGATTCCAGTCACCTTGGCCACGGCTGCGCACCGTACTACCGCGTGCGGCGGCGGGCCCATGGTCACGGTCACGTCGCCACCCGAACCGGTCAACGAAACGGCGCGAGCGTACGTACCGGGCAGGACCGACCGTGACTCTCCGCTGTGACGGGTGAGGGGGTGTCACATCTCTTGGGGCTGTGCCGTCCAGGAGGTGTAACCCACCGACAACGGCAGGAGCGCACGTGGAAGCCCGCTTGAACCTCATCGACAGCCCCGCTTCGGCGAAGGTGCTGAAGCACTTCATCGCCGCGGACAAGGCGCTCAAGGACTCGACGCTGCCGCCCGCGACGCAGGAGCTGGTGAAGATCCGCGCCAGCCAGATCAACGGCTGCGGCTACTGCACCGACATGCACACCAAGGACGCCGCGCACGCCGGGGAGACGTCGATCCGGCTCAACCTCGTCGCGGCCTGGCGGGAGGCCACCGTGTTCACCGAGGCCGAGCGGGCCGCCCTGGAGCTGGCGGAGCAGGGCACCCGCATCGCCGACGCGGCCGGTGGCGTCACCGACGACGCCTGGGCGGACGCCGCCAAGCACTACGACGACGACCAGCTCGCCGCGCTGGTGTCCCTCATCGCCCTGATCAACGCCTTCAACCACGCGAACGTGATCGTGCGGCAGCCCGCGGGCGGCTACCGGCCCGGCCAGTTCGACTGACGGCGTCCTGAGCGTTGAACTCGGGGGTCCTGAACGTAGGACACGCGCGTTCTGAACGTAGGACTCACGCGACGCGAACGTAGGACTCTCGCGTTCTGGAGGTAGGACACGCGGGTTCTGGAGGTAGGACACGCTGGTTAGTCGTATTCCTCCAGTTTGCTGCGGGAGGACAGGAGGCGGCGCAGGGAGGCGAGGCGGCCCGGGGACGCCTCGCCGGTGCGCACCAGCTCGTCCAGCATGCAGTCGGGGTCGTCCGGCTCACCCAGGTGACCGCACCCGGACGGGCACTCCTCGGCCATCGCCTTCATGTCCGGGAACGCGCCGACGATGTCGTCCGGCGTGATGTGCGCTAGGCCGAACGAGCGGATGCCCGGCGTGTCCACCGCCCAACCGCCCTCGGGCAGCGGCAGCGCCACGGTCTGGGTGGACGTGTGCCGCCCCTTGCCCACGCCGCTGACCACGCCCACCGCCCGGTGCGCGTCGGGCACGAGCCTGTTCACCAACGTCGACTTGCCGACGCCCGAGTGCCCGATCAACGCCGACAGCCGGTTCACCAACCGCCCCCGCAGCTCGTCCGGGTCCTGGTCGGACCGCGTCACCACCACCGGCAGGTCCAGCTCGGCGTAGGCGGCGAGCAGCTCGTCCGGCGACGCGAGGTCCGACTTCGTCAGGCACAGCAGCGGTTCCAGCCCGCCCGCGTACGCGGCGACCAGGCAGCGGTCGATGAAACCGCGCCGCGGCTGCGGGTCGGCCAACGCCGACACGATCACCAGCTGCTCGGCGTTGGCCACCACCACCCGCTCGAACGGGTCCGTGTCGTCCGCCGTGCGCCGCAGCACGCTGCGCCGCTCCTCCACCCGCACGATCCGCGCCAACGTGTCCGGCTGGCCGGAGGTGTCGCCGACCAGCCCCACGTGGTCGCCGACCACGACCGGCGTGCGGCCGAGTTCGCGCGCCCGCATGGCGATCACCATCCGCGCCGGGTCGTCGTCCATCGCGCACGTCCACCGCCCGCGGTCCACCCCGACGACCATGGCGGGCACCGCGTCCGCGTGCTCGGGCCTGCGCTTGCTGCGCGGCCGGGTCCCCTTGCCCGGCCGCACCCGCACGTCGGACTCGTCCAACCGCCGCCAGTCGCCGCGTGCCACGTCAGCGCGCGCCCGGCAACGACAGCATCGACGCCCACATGCCGGGGAAGTCGGGGATCGTCTTGGTGGTCGACCCGATGTCGTCCACCGACACGCCCGCGACGACCAGGCCGATGATCGCGCCCGCGGTGGCCATGCGGTGGTCGGCGTAGGCGCGCCATACGTCCCCCCGCAACGGCCGCGGCGTGATGACCAGCCCGTCCTCGGTCTCCTCCGCGTCGCCGCCGAGCCGGTTGATCTCGGTGACGAGCGCGGCGAGCCGGTCCGTCTCGTGGCCTCGGATGTGCGCCACGCCGCGGATCCAGGTCCGGCCCTCGGCCAGCGCCGCCAGCGCCGCGACGGTCGGCGTCAGCTCGCTCTCGTCCCGCAGGTCCACGTCGATCCCGGTCAACCGGTCGGGACCGCGCAACGTGAGGCCCGCGTCGGACAGCGTGACCTCGCAGCCCATGCGCTCGAACAGCTCACGCGCCGCGCCACCGGGCTGCGTGGTCTCCGCCGGCCAGCCGGGGATGGTCACCCGACCGCCGGTGACGGCCGCCGCCGCCAGGAACGGCGTGGCGTTGGACAGGTCCGGCTCGACGTGCCAGTCGCGGCCCTCGACCACGCCCGGCTCGACCCGCCACTCGTTCGGCGTCGCGTCGTCCACCACGACACCCGCCTCGCGCAGCATCGCCACCGTCATCTCGATGTGCGGCACCGAAGGCACGGGCTTCCCGTCGTGCCGGATCGTCACGCCGCTCTCGTAACGCGCCGCGGACAGCAGCAGCCCGGACACGAACTGGGACGACGACGACGCGTCGATGGTGACCTCACCACCGGGCACACCGCCCTTGCCGTGCAGCGTGAACGGCAGCGCGTCGCCCGCCACGTCCGCGCCGAGCGCCCGCAGCGCGCCCAGGATCGTGCTCATCGGCCGGGTCCGCGCGTGCGGGTCGCCGTCGAAGGTGATGTCGCCGACCGCGAGCGCGGCGGCGGGCGGCAGGAACCGCATCACGGTGCCCGCCAGGCCGCAGTCGACCTGCGCCGGACCGCGCATCTCGTGGGGTGTGACCAGCCAGGACCCGTCCGGACCGTCGGTGACGTCGACGCCGAGCGACCGCAGCGCGGCGACCATCAGGGTGGTGTCGCGGCTGCGCAGCGGGGTGTGCACGGTGGACGCGCGGTCGGCCAGCGCGGCCAGCACGAGCGCCCGGTTGGTGATCGACTTGGAGCCGGGCACGGGTACCGTCGCCTGGACCGGGCCGTCGGCGGTGGGAGCGGACCACTGCTGAGTCATGGCTTGATGATTCCGCATCGGGTGGTCGACAGCTCGCACCGGGCTTTCCGACGTGCGACGATGGCTTGCCCGAGGTGACCCGTGGAGAGGTGATCGGTGTGTGCGGCAGGTACGCGTCCACCAAGAACCCGGCGCTGCTCGCGGCGGAGTTCGACGCGGTCGACGGCACCGAGGGCAACGCGCCCGGCCCGGACTACAACGTCGCGCCGACCAAGCAGGTGCTCGCCGTGGTCGAGCGGCACCCGCGTGACGACGAGGGCAACCCGGACCCGGACACCACCGAGCGCAGCGTCCGCGTGATGCGCTGGGGCCTGGTGCCGCACTGGGCCAAGGACCTGTCCGGCGCCGCCAAGATGATCAACGCGCGGGCGGAGAGCGTGCTGGACAAGCCCGCCTACCGCGACTCGGCGGCCAAGCGCCGGTGCATCGTGCCCGCCGCGGGCTGGTACGAGTGGCAGCCCGGCGAGGGCCGCAAGCAGCCGTACTTCATCAACCCCGGCGACGGCTCCAGCATCGCCATGGCCGGCATCTGGTCGGTGTGGTGGCAGCAGGAGGGCGACGAGCGCAAGCCGATCATCACCTGCGCCGTGCTCACCACGGACGCGATCGGCGAGATGACCTCGGTGCACCACCGGATGCCGCTCGTGCTGCCGAAGGACCGGTGGGCGGCGTGGCTCGACCCGGACAACGCCGACCCGGCCAAGCTGCTCGCGCCCGACCTCGACCTGGTCGACGCCCTAGAGCTGCGTCCGGTGTCGATGCAGGTCAACAGCATCAAGAACAACGACCCGTCGCTGATGGACGCGGTCGCCCTGGGGGAGTCCGAGAAGCCGGAGCCCACCTTGTTCGAGTTGACATGACCTCGCGGCTCGTCGACACGCCGCACGGCCCCGCGCGGGCCGAGCTGCACTGCGCCTCCGAGAGCCGCGCCGCGCTGCTGCTCGGGCACGGCGCGGGCGGCGGGATCGGCGCCCCGGACCTGGTGGCGGCGACCAGGGCGGCGGTGGGCGTCGGCGTGCACGTGGCGCTGGTGGAGCAGCCGTACCGGGTGGCCGGCCGCCGGGCACCCGCACCCGCCAAGCAGCTCGACGCGGCGTGGCTCGCGGTGGCCGACGAGCTGGGTTCGAGCCTGTTCGACGACCTGCCGCTGGTGTTCGGCGGCCGGTCGTCGGGCGCGCGGGTGGCGTGCCGGACGTCGTCGGAGGGCCAGGCGGTGGCGGTGCTGTGCCTGGCGTTCCCGGTGCACCCGCCGGGCAAGCCGGAGAAGTCCCGGTTGGCCGAGCTGGAGGGCGTGGAGGTGCCCACGCTGGTGGTGCAGGGCGAGAACGACCCGTTCGGCCGGCCCGAGCCCGCGCACCACCGCGACGTCCTGCTGCTGCCCGGCGACCACAACCTCAAGGCCGACGTCGACGCGGTGGGCCGCACGGTCGGCGAGTGGCTGGACCGCGTGCTGCGGCCCCTGGAGGTCTGAGCGGACCGCCGGAGGTCCGGCCAGGCCCCTGGAGGCCCGGTCAGGCCGAGATCGGCGCGACGACCGCCTGGGTGAGCCTGACCAGGTCCGCCGGCGCGAGCTCGACCTCGAGGCCACGCCGCCCGGCCGAGCAGTAGATGGTCCCGAACCCCGCCGCGGAGGCGTCCAACGCCACCGGCAGGCGCTTGCGCTGCCCCAACGGCGAGATGCCGCCCGCCACGTACCCGGTGGCCCGCTCGGCCGCCGCCACGTCGGCCATCTTCGCCTTCTTGCCACCCACGGCGGCGGCCAGCGCCTTCAGGTCGAGCTGCCCGGTGACCGGAACCACACCGACGGCCAGCCGGCCGTCCACCTCCGCGACGAGCGTCTTGAACACCCGTTCGGGTGCGATGCCCAACGCCTGCGCCGCCTCCAGCCCGTACGACTCGTGGCGGGGGTCGTGCTCGTACGCGTGCAGCGCGTAGGCCACCTTCTGCTTGTCCAGCAACGCGGTGGCGGGCGTCCCACGTCCGGCCATGATCGCGCACCCTAGTGCAGGGAATGCGCGAAGCGGTTGTCGCGTTGGTTCCGAACGTGGCTACCGAGGTGATGGATCAGCAGGTCGGCAGGCAAATCGGGGCACGCCCGCCGCGTGGCTCCGCTCACTGCCGTCCGGGCGACCGCCGCGTATTCTCGACTGCGTCCCAGACAGTTCCATCCGCCGCGCTGACCAGCCGGTGGGAAGGGAGCGCGGTGCCAGCCACGCGAACGCAGAACACGCCGACTGACGAGACAACGGCCGAGCGCGCAGCCAGGTTCGAGCGCGACGCGATG
This sequence comes from Saccharothrix stipae, assembly GCF_054781895.1. Classification (NCBI taxonomy): domain Bacteria; kingdom Bacillati; phylum Actinomycetota; class Actinomycetes; order Pseudonocardiales; family Pseudonocardiaceae; genus Saccharothrix; species Saccharothrix stipae. The sequence continues at coordinate 281,911 of NZ_BAAGTN010000008.1, forward strand.
CCGATGCTCGACCAGTTGTACTCGGCGGCTCTGCGGATGACCCGCAACCCGGCCGACGCCGAGGACCTGGTCCAGGAGACCTACCTCAAGGCTTACGCGGCCTTCGCGTCCTTCTCGGAGGGCACGAACCTCAAGGCCTGGCTGTACCGCATCCTGACCAACACCTACATCAACGGCTACCGCAAGAAGCAGCGCCAGCCGATCCAGCAGCCGACGGACGAGATCACCGACTGGCAGTTGGCGCAGGCGGAGAGCCACACGTCGACCGGGCTGCGGTCGGCCGAGGTCGAGGCGATGGACCGGCTGCCGGACTCAGACGTCAAGGAAGCCTTGCAGCGCCTGCCGGAGGAGTTCCGGATCGCGGTGTACCTCGCGGACGTGGAGGGCTTCGCCTACAAGGAGATCGCAGACATCATGGGCACCCCCATCGGCACCGTGATGTCCCGGTTGCACCGGGGCCGCAGGCAGCTTCGCGACCAGCTGGCGGACACCGCGCGCGAGCGCGGCATCCTCCGCGACGGCCAGCAGGAGGTGGCGGGCCGATGAGTTGTGGCAAACCACACGAAACGGACTGCTCAGAGGTGCTGTCCGAGGTCTACCTCTTCCTCGACCACGAGTGCGACGAGACGCGCAAGGCCCTGCTCCAGACGCACCTGGAGGAGTGCCACCCGTGCCTGGAGCAGTACGGCATCGAGGAGCACCTGAAGGCGCTGCTGGCCCGCAAGTGCGGCGGCGAGCACGCGCCGGACGAGCTGAGGCGGCGGCTGCGCGCCCGGCTCTACCAGACCGCGGACCAGACGACGCTGGAGGTCGAGGTCACCACGACCGTGACCACCACCGAGAAGTCGGGCGGCTGACCAGGCATTACCGTGCGTCCGGCCGGGAGTGGCCCCGGTAGGTCGGAGAAGTCGAAGGGCCCCGGAGCGGTGCTCCGGGGCCCTTCGCACGCCGTGACGTCGATCAGGCGTTGGGGCGCTTCCCGTGGTTGGCGCCACCCTTCTTGCGGTCGCGGCGCTTGCGGGCACGCTTCGACATGGGGTTCTCCTAGTGCTCGAACTACCTCACGACAGTGTGTCACGCGGTCACCTGGCCACGGCACCGGGTCTGAATCGTGGTTGGATGTGGCCGGACGAAGGAGGACCATGGCCGAGGAAATCCGGGCCGAGATCGTGGCGAACGTGGCCCAGATCGCCGTCAAAGAGGGTGACGAGGTCACACACGAAACCACCGTCGTGGTGCTCGAAAGCATGAAGATGGAGATCCCCGTCCTCCCCGAGGGCGCGGGCACGATCACCCGCATCGCGGTGTCCCCCGGTGACGTGGTCCAGGAGGGCGACCTCATCGCGGTGGTGGAGTAGCTGTCCACGCTCACCGATCTCCTGGCCGAGCACACCAAGCTCTCCGGTGGCGCCGTCGACCACCTGCAACTGGTGGTCGCGGAGTGGCAGTTGCTCTCCGACCTCAGCTTCGCCGACTTCCTGATGTGGGTGCCGCTGGACGACACGACGTTCCTGTGCGTCGCCCAGGCCCGGCCGACGACCGCGCCGACCGCGCACCCCGAGGACGTCGTCGGCAGCATGGTCGACGTCGAGGAGCACCCGCAGCTGCGCCGGGCCATCACCGACGCGCGGATCTGCCGCGAGGAGGACCCGCGCTGGCACCTGGGCGTGCCGGTGCGCCGCGAGGCCATCCCGGTCAAGCGGAACGACGTGGTCATCGCGGTGCTCAGCCGCAACACGAACCTGGCCGTGCCGCGCGTGCCGAGCCCGTTGGAGATCTCCTACCTGGGCAGTGCCGCCGACCTGTGCCAGATGATCTCCGACGGCACGTTCCCGACCACCGAGCCGTCACCGGACGTGCACACCAGCCCGCGCGTCGGTGACGGCCTGATCCGGCTGGACGCCTCGGGCGCGGTGGTGTTCGCCAGCCCCAACGCGCTGAGCGCCTACCACCGCATGGGCCACGCGTCCGACCTGGTCGGGGTGCACCTGGCGCCGCTGACCCGGTCCCTGATCGGCGACCCGTTCGACGCCACCGAGGTCGCGCAGCGCATCCGGGCGGCCCTGGACGGCCAGCCGAGCATGCGCATCGAGGCCGAGTCCCGGCGTGGCGCGGCGGTGCTGTTCCGCGCCCTGCCGCTGCGGCCGAGGGGCAGCGCGGCCGGTGCGCTGGTGCTGTGCCGGGACGTCACCGAGGTCCGCCGCCGCGACCGCGCCCTGATGTCGAAGGACGCGACGATCCGCGAGATCCACCACCGGGTGAAGAACAACCTCCAGACGGTGGCCGCGCTGCTGCGCCTGCAGAGCCGGCGGACCAGCAGCGAGGAGGCGCGCGAGGCGTTGGCCGAGTCGGTGCGCCGGGTGACGTCGATCGCGCTGGTGCACGAGACGCTGTCCATGTCGGTGGACGAGCGGGTGGACCTCGACGACGTGGTGGACAAGGTCATCCCGATGATGTCGGACGTGGCCGCCACCGAGTCGCAGGTGGTGGTGCGCCGCGAGGGGCCGTTCGGCATCGTCCCGGCCGAGCTCGCCACCCCGCTGGTGATGGTGCTGACCGAACTCGTGCAGAACGCGTTCGAGCACGCGTACGCGGCGGGCCAGCGCGGCGAGGTGGTCGTGCACGCGGAGCGCTCGGCGAAGTGGTTGGACGTGGTGATCTCGGACGACGGCCGCGGCCTGCCGCAGGGCTTCTCGCTGGAGCGCACCGACCGGCTCGGCCTGCAGATCGTCCGGACCCTGGTGGAATCCGAACTCAGGGGCTCGTTGAGCTTGCGGCGGCGTCCCCGAGGCGGTACAGAGGCGGTCCTGCGCGTACCCCTCAGAGCGCGGCGTTAGACTGCTCCCCGTGCACACGTGACGACCTACCTCAGCGGTCTGATTGACGGCTCACCGTCGTCGAGTCACGTGGTCATGCGGGAGGGTGTGCAACACAAGCGAAAGGCCCGACACCTGGCACGGTGTCGGGCCTTTCGTGTGCTTGTGCGTGAGGCACTCAGGCGTTGCTGCGAGCCCGGGTGCGGGCGTTGCGGCGCTTGAGGGCGCGACGCTCGTCTTCGCTCATCCCGCCCCACACGCCGGCGTCCTGGCCGCTCTCCAACGCCCACGCGAGGCAGTCGGAAACGACGGGGCAACGGCGGCAGACGGTCTTCGCCTCGGCGATCTGCAGGAGCGCAGGACCGCTGTTCCCCACGGGGAAGAACAGCTCGGGGTCCTCGTCGCGGCAGATCGCGCGGTGGCGCCAGTCCATTGGAACTACTCCTCAGCTAGGCGCGCGCGTGAGCGCGCCACTCGTCAGCGGTCGGTTTGGGGTGCTTGTGAATGCTTTCACGAACGGCGGGGATGTCAAGGGTTTACCACTAACCCGGTGAGTGAACTCACCCGAAAGATCGACTGAGTTCACCTCGGGTTTCACGCAGCGGTGTCACACCAGGTCACAACATCGCGGATGTGTACCGGGACGGTCACGCCACGGTCACACCGCGACCGTGAGTGCGCCTGGCACGCCCGTGAACTCCACCTCGGTGCACGCGCCGAGCAGGTCCCCGTCAACCTGCAGGTTGACGGGTTCCGGACTCGTCACCCGGACGAACTCGACGTCGTCACGCCGGAGCAGGTTCCCACCTTTCGGGTTCCCATCCGTGGCCAAGAGATGCGCGACATAGCGAAGAACTGTCGGCAATCCCATCCCGTGGAGTCCGAACAGGCCGAGGCCGCCGTCGAAAGAGGTGCTCGGGTTGAGCCGGATCGCCTTGTCACCCAGGTAGGTCCACGGGTCGGTGTTGGAGACGAACGCGAGCCGCACCTGCTCGAACGCCGGTTCGTCCGGGATCTGCACGGTGAGCGTCGGCGGCTGTCTGCGCTGGGTGAAGTAGCTGGTCAGCGCGGTGCGCGCGTAGAGGGCGGGTGACGCCTGGCGGCCCTTGGCGCGTTGCTGCTCGACGGCCGCGACCACCTCCGCGTCCCAGCCGACGCCCGCGTTGAAGGTGAACCAGCGGTCGTGGTCGAGCCCCGCGCCGGTCGCCGCCACGTGCCCGAGGCTGACCTTGCGGCTGGTCCCGTGCTCGATGGCCTGGAGCAGGCGGTAGGTGGCCTCGACCGGGTCGCGGGGCAGCCCGAGGGCGCCCGCGAACACGTTCGCCGACCCGCCGGGCACCACGCCCAGCATGGGCAGGCCCGGCTGCGCGCCCTCGCGCAGCACGCCGTTGACCACCTCGTTGACGGTGCCGTCGCCGCCGTGGGCCACGACCAGGTCGTACCCGTCCACGACGGCCTGCGCGGCGGCGTTCGCCGCGTGGCCGCGGTAGTCCGTCTCGACGATGTCGAGCTTCACGTCGCTGGCCAGTGCGTGCGCGAGCACGTCCCGACCGGCAGGCGTCGTTGCCGTCGCCTGCGGGTTGACCACCAGAAGTGCGCGCACCCCTGCAGGGTAGGACAGCGCGTGACCTCGGACAGGTTGCGCGTCACCCGGTAGGAGGGTCTAGAGCGCACGAAAGTGGCCGACATCTCCTTTCGGTGTCGCAATTGCCTGCGTCTGCGACAAGTGCACCCCGACCCGACCGCCGGCTCGCCGAAGACTGCTGTGATCATCGCTCCTGGCGCGGTCGAACGGGACACGCCAACCGGGTGGCCTACGATCCGTGACGAGCACTCACGGTGAGGAAAGGCCCAGCTGAGAGGTAGAGCGTGGCATCGCAGAGCAAGGTCCCGCCGGCGGTCCGCGCGGCCGGCGCGCTGACCGCGTTGCAGGGCTTGGCCGGGTTGGCCTTCGCGGTCGCGCTGGTGGTGCGGTCGTTCGAGGCGGAGGAGGCCGGCGGGGTGCTCGGCGAGGCCGCCTACTTCGCGGTGCTGTCGGCCGGTGTGCTCGCGGCGGGGGTCGGCCTGGTGCTCGGCAAGCACTGGGGCCGGACGCCCGCGGTCGTCGTGCAGCTGCTCCTGCTGGGCGTGGCCTGGTACATGTACGGGCCGTCCGGTCGCCAGCTGTGGGGCGCGCTGCTCGGCGCGTACGTGGTGGGCACGCTCGTGCTGCTGTTCACCAACCCGGTGCGCCGGTGGGCCCTCGGCGTGGACGAGGACGAAGCGGACGCCTAGCGGGCGCGGTCGGCTAGGGCATTCGGCCGCCGACCATCGTCTGACCGCTCGCCGACTAACGGCGGGTGGTCGGCGTCACTCCGACAGGTGACGCTGTGAGTGGTGAATTCACCACTCCCTGCGTTCGTTGAGGTGACAACTCCATGCGACTCAATCGCGCCCTGTCCGCGGTGGTCGGAGCCACTACCGCACTGCTGTCCGCGTTCGCCCTGACCGCGCTCGCGCCGACCGCCTCCGCCCAGGAGTCCGGCGGCGTCGAGCCGTACATCATCGGCGGCGGCACGGCGAGCAACGCCCCGTGGGCGGCCCGCCTGTTCCGCAACGGCCAGCAGAACTGCTCGGCCACGATCATCGCCCCGACGTGGGTCCTGACCGCCCAGCACTGCGTGGCGAGCTCGGGCACCTACACGTTCCGCATCGGCAGCCTCGACCAGACCACCGGCGGCACCCTGGCCACCGCCACCCAGATCATCCAGCACCCGTCGGCGGACCTCGCGCTGGCGCGGCTGGACCGGTCGGTCTCGGGCACGTACGCGCCGCTGGGCACCACCACCGCCGTGGCGGTCAACCAGACCGTGCAGCTCTACGGCTGGGGCGCCACCTGCACCAACCAGCCGGAGATCAACTGCCAGTCCCGCTACCTGAAGTACGCCAACACCCGCGTGACCTCGGTCAACGGGCGTGACTACCGCGGCGGCATCGCGATCTCGGTGACCCGGGTCGACGGCATCGCCGCCGGCGGCGACTCGGGTGGCCCGATGTTCGCCACCAGCCCGGTCGACGGCCGCCGCTACCAGGTCGGCGTGGCCTCCACCAGCGACCGCTCGACCCGGTCGAACTACACCGCCGTCACCCGCTACCGCGACTGGATCCGTTCCTACGCAGGCGTGTGACCGAACTCCCCGGCCGAGGGGGCTGGAACTCTCCCCCTGCGCCGCCCCCTCGGCCGGGGCACCACGGTCCACGTTCGGGCCACTCACCAGTCAGAATCACCCTGTGTGTTCACGCTTGGCGGATGGACACGAACGGAGTAGCCAGATACGGTCTGGCAGGCCGCTCCGGGTGCAGTCAGGGTGAGGTGCGCAGTGCAGAACCCCCCGAGGTGGGTGTCGACCAACGGTGATGTCGAGCGCCCCAACGTGGCCCGCCTGTTCGACTACTACCTCGGCGGGGCGCACAACTTCGCGGTCGACCGCGAGTTCGCCCACCGGTCCATGAGCGAGATCCCGACCGCCGCGATGGTCCAGCACACCCGCGCGTTCCTGCGCCGGGCGGTGCGGCACTGCGTGGCCAACGGCATCCGCCAGTTCCTCGACCTGGGCTCCGGCATCCCGACCGCGGGCAACGTGCACGAGGTCGCCCAGCAGGCCGACCCGACGTGCCGCGTGGTGTACGTGGACAACGAGGCCGCCACCGTCGCGCACAGCCGCACCATGTTGCGCGACACCGCGGGCGCCGCCATCGCCGAGGCCGACGTCCGGGACGTGAACGCGGTGCTGAACGCGCCCGAGGTGCGCGACCTGCTCGACCTGAGCCGGCCGATCGCCGTGCTGATGGTGGCGATCCTGCCGTACGTGCCGGACGACGACGGTCCGGCCGAGCTGGTCGCCCGCTACCGGGACGCCCTCGCCGACGGCAGTTACCTGGTGCTCAGCCACCTGACCGCGGACGAGCAGCCGGAAGTGGTGCACAAGCTCCTCGGCATGATCGCCGAGACGATGACGCCGGTCGTGGCGCGGTCCAAGGCGGAGATCGAGGCGATGCTCGACGGGTTCGACCTGCTCGACCCGGGTCTGGTGCTGTGCACGTCGTGGCGCGGCGAGGACGAGTCGGCGACCGGCGTGGAGGCGGTGTCCTACGGCGCGGTCGGCGTGAAGCGGCCGAACGGGATCACGGCCGACCAGGGGCCGGCGGCGTCCGCCCCTCGCTGAGCAGCCTGGTCTGCTCCTTCAGCACGTCGACCGTGCGGACCACCCAGTCCGCGATCAGCTGCTGCTCCTGCGGGCTGTAGCGCGCGCCCACGTCGTTCATCGCCGCGCCCAGCCCGGCGAAGACCTGGCCGAACGCGCCCGGGATCGCGCTGATCACCACCCGCCTGCGGTCGCCGGGGTCGGGTTCGCGCCGCACCAGGCCCGCGCGTTCGAGCCGGTCGGCGACACCGGTGACGGCGCCCGGGGTCAGGTTGATCTCCTTGGCCAGCTCGCCCGCCGACATCGGGCCCTTGCCGGCGATGAGCGCGAGCGCCCGCTGGTCCACCGCCGTGACGCCCAGCCGTGCGCCGACGGCCTCGTGGAACGCGACCACCGCCGTGCTCAGCTCGCGCCCGAGATCCCGTCCGTCCATGCGATCACTTTACCGCCGCCGATATTTCAGTACACTGAACTAAAATATTCGGCGGTTGAGGGGGTTGTCGGTGGTATCGGTGGTGTCGGAGCTGAGGCTGGCGGTGGAGGTGCCGCGCTGGGCCGGGCGGTTCTACCTGCGGCACTGGGCCGTGGTCGTCGGGTTGTCGCTGGTCGCGTCCGTGCAACGGCTCGTGGTGGTGAACTGGGGCGACGTGGTGCCGAGCGGGGTGGCGTTCGCCTCGGAGGTCGTCGTGACGGCCGCGCGGGTGCTGCTGGTCGTGGTGATCTGGCGGTTGGCGACCAGGGGCGAGCGGCTCAGGTGGGCGAACGCGCGCGACTTCGCCACGCGGCACTGGCCGAGCCTGGTGTGGCAGGGCGTGCTGCTGGCGGCGGCGATGGCGGTGTTCGACTTCGGCGCCGAGCAGGTGGTCGGCGGTCTGCTGCCCGAGTCGGCGCGGCAGACCTACCTGGCCGTGCTGCTGTTCGTGAAGAACCCGACCGTGATCGCGTTCACGTTCGTCTGGTGGGTCGGGCTGGTCCGGCAGGTCGCCGTCAGCCGTCCCGTCCCAGTCGGGTGAGGGAGTCGTCGGTGAGGCGGAAGACGGTCCACTCGTCCATCGGGAGCGCGCCGAGCGACTTGTAGAAGCCGATCGCCGGGGCGTTCCAGTCGAGCACCCACCACTCCAACCGCGCGTAGCCGCGGGCGACGCACTCCTCCGCGAGCGCTTGCAGGAGCGCCCGGCCGAGGCCGCCGCCGCGTTGCGACGGCTGCACGTACAGGTCTTCGAGGTAGATGCCGTGCGTACCGCGCCAGGTGGAGAAGTTCAGGAACCAGAGGGCCGTGCCGACGACCCGACCGTCCACTTCGGCCACGTGGCCGAACAGGGCGGGAGAGGGGCGGAACAGCGCGTCGTGCAGCTGCTCGGCGGTCAGGTGGCACTCGTGCCGGGCGCGTTCGTACTCGGCCAGCTCCTCGACCAGCCCGACGACGGCCGGCACGTCCTCCTCGCGGATGCGGCGAACGCGAGGATCAGTCAACGTCGACCTCCCAGGCCGGCACGTTCAGCCGGCGCACCTGCGGGTCGCCGCGCTCGTCGCCGAGCACCGTCGTGCCCGCCGGGTCGAGTCCGAAGTGGACGCCCTCGCTCGGCGGCAGGTTCAGCCAGGTGGCGATCAGCACGCGGCTGAAGTGCCCGTGCCCGACCAGCACCACGTCACCACCGGACAACGCCTGCCGCGCCCGTTCCAACACCTTCGCCGCCCGCGCGTGCACCTCGTCGGACGTCTCGCCGCCCGGCACGGGGTGGGTCCAGACCGTCCAGCCCGGGTCGGTCTCCCGGATCTGCGGCGTGGTGAGGCCCTCGTAGTCGCCGTAGTCCCACTCGGCGAGCTCCTCGGTGCGCTCGACGTCGTGCAGGCCGGCCAGCTCGGCGGTGCGCCACGCGCGTTGGCGGGGGCTCGACAGCACCAGCGCGGGCGGCAGGTCGGTGGCCCGCAGCCGGGCGAGCACGGCCCCGGCGCGGCGCGCCTGCTGCACACCGGTGTCGGTCAGCGGCACGTCGGTCATCCCGGTGTGCCGCCCGCTCTCGGACCACTCGGTTTGCCCGTGCCGGAGCAGGTAGACGTGTGAGGTCACGGGCCGAGCTTACGGACGCCCGTGCCTGTGGTGGGGGTGGGGTGAACGGGCGCACTGGGTGTCGTGCACGACACTTCGGGCTCAGCCGCGACGTCGGACGAGGCGTCTCCACCACCGGTTGTCGCGACGGGCCACCAAGGAATTGAGGTTGTCTCGACTGGTGAGGGTGTCGGGGTGGTCCGGGCCGAGGACGCGTGTGCGGCTGTCGAGGGTCGCGCGGTGGAGTTGTTCGGCTTCGCGATATCGGCCGAGATCGTCCAGTTCGTTGGCGAGGTTGTTCTGACTGGTGAGGGTGTCGGGGTGTTCGGGCCCGAGCGTGCGGACATGCAGGGTCAGGGTGGCGCGATCGAGTTGTTCCGCTTCGCGGTGGCGACCGAGCCCGTGGAGTGCATGGGCGAGGTTGCTCTGGGCGCGAAGGGTGTTGTGGTGTTCCGGGCCGCTGATACGTGTGTAGATCTCCAGGGTGGTGCGGAGGAGTTGTTCGGCTTCGCGGTGTTGGCCGAGGTCGTTCAGAACGGCGGCGAGGTTGTTCTGGTTGAGGAGCGTGTGGGGGTCTTCGAGCCCGAGCGTGCGGACGAATACGCCGAGGCTGGCGCGGTGGAGTTGTTCGGCCTCGTGGCGTCGGCCGAGATCGTTCAGAGCATTGGCGAGGTTGTTCTGGCTGGCGAGGGTGTCGAGGTGCTCCGGACCGACGGTCCTCCTGCGGATGTCGAAGGTGGCGCGGTGGAGTTGTTCAGCTTCGTGGGATCGCCCGAGATCGTTCAGGACGATGGCGAGGTTGTTCTGGTTGATGAGGGTCTTGTGGTGCTCGGGACCGAGCGTGCGGGACTGCTCGTCGAAGGTGGCGCGGTAGAGCTGTTCGGCTTCGCGGTATCGGCCCAGGGATCGCAGGACACCGGCGAGATTGCTCTTGCTGGCGAGAGTGGATGAGTGATCAGGGCCGAGTCGGGCCGACTCCGCTTCGAGCACGTGGCTGCGCATCGTGAACGCCGTCGCGTTGTGGCCGGCTTCCTCCAGGGTTTCCGCGACGTTGTCGATGGTGTCCCTGAGTAGGAAGAACCTGTCGTCGTCCTGTGCGTCGGAGAGGAGGAGAAGGTGTGGTGCGAGCAGGTGGGTTGCGGTCAAAGCCGCTCGGCCCTGCGCTACCCATGACTGCGCGGTCCCGACGAGGTGGTCCTCGATCTTGTCCCGCCACCACGTCACGTCGCCTTCGCGGTGCAACAGCATCGTGCCGGCTTCCCGCACGAGCGGGTGCAGCACCACGGTGCTCACCGCGGCCGTCGTGCCGGCGGTTGACGCGTCGACCAGGCCGTAGCGCTCCAACCCGGACAGGGCCGAGTCGACTGCCGCGGCTCCCGGTTGGGCATCGTCGGTCGGGATCAGGCCCGGGTCGATCAGGGCGCGGGGGATCGGGGCGTCGGCCAGCAGCGCCAGGGCTCGCAGCAGTGGCCTGGCGACCGGCAGGCCCTCGGCGGCCAGTTGGTCCAGCGAGAGTTCCCAGGTGTGGCCGACCAGGGTCCGCGCCACCTTCGGGTCCGTCACGTCCGGGGACATCAGCGGTTGGGACGAGCCGTCGTCCATCGCGTCCAGGTAGGTGGTGAACCGGCGCAGGCGGGCGGTGGGCTGGGCGATCGCGGTGCCGGCCGCGTGCAGGGCCAGCGGCAGGCCGCCGAGCCGGGTCGCCAGCCGTTCCGCTTCTTCCGGGCTGCCGCCGTCGGGTGCGAGGTCGAGCAGGACCTGGCCGCCCAGCTTCGGGGTCAGCGGCTCCAGCCGCACCAGCACGACCCCTTGGCCCCAGGTGTCGGGCGAGCGGTCCCGGCTGGTCACCAGCAGCAGGCCCGCGCCGTTCGGCCGGATCCAACCCCGGTGCTCCCGGACAGGGCCGTCGATGCCCAGGCTGTCGGTCCGGTCGGCGTTGTCGATCACGAGCACCCAGCCCGGCGTCCGCTCCAGGTGGCCCCAGACCAGGTCGGCCAGGCTCCCGCCGGACTGCTGCACCGCGCCCACCCGATCGTCCGGCAGGCCGAGCGCGGTGGCGACCTGCACCATCTGCGCCGTCAGCAGCTCCTCGCCGGTCGGCCCGTCCGACGCGCCTTCACCACGCCACCGGATCCAGAACACCGACAGCCCGCGCTGCTTCGCCCTCTCAGCCACGTAACCGGCCAGCGTCGTCTTCCCCATGCCGCCGGGACCGCAGACGACGACGAACCGCCCACCCGGCGCCTCCACGAACGGCGAGATCGCCGTCAGCTCCCCCTCACGGCCGCGCAGCATCGGCGCGGTGGGCGTGGGCGGGCGCAGTGCCGACGGGACGGCGGGGAACCGGGGCAGCACCACCGGCGGTGCGGGCGGTGCGGGCTTCTCGCGGGATGCGGCGAGCTGGATGACCGCGCTGAGGAGGACGAGCACCGCGAACGTCAGCCAGACCCTCGACTGGTCCTTGAACCACTCGGGGACCTCGACGGAGGCGAAGTTGGTGAAGACCCCGAGAGCGGCACCCACCAACACGACCACGACCGCGTTGACCTTCAGCTGACGCGACGTCATGACGCAACTATCGACCTCGCGCAGGGTTCATTACGGCAAAACCCGCAATCCGATCACATACCGGCGGCGCTTAGCCCCACATGTATGCGAATGTCAAGTACAAGCCCCTGATGGGGTGGCTGCTTGTCACCCTTTGATAACGGCAAGAGGGTTTTTTGAGAGGGCCACGAACACGAGCACGTCCAGGTGGACGGTGGAGTGCACGTTGTTGTCACGACCGGCCTGGAGGATCGTCGCCGAGGACGACGCCGCTCCGACCTGGCGCAGTCCTCCGTCCGGAGCAGTGCGCTCGGACGTGGCCACCATGTCTCTTCCCCGCGGTCGTCGACGGTCGTGCGTCCAACAAGATCCGGAGTGTAACCCCGAGGCCGCGAGAGGGCGCTCAATGGTGCCAGGGGACGAAAAACGACGCCGGTCGGCGGAACGAGTCCCGCCGACCGGCGTCGCGTTGGTGCAGGTGATCAGGCCGCGGCCTTGGTCTCCCAGAAGATCTTGTCGATCTGGGCGATCAGGTCGAGCAGCTCCTGGCCCTTGGCGGGGTCCATGGAGCCCTTCGCGCCGGACGCGCCGGCCGCCTTCGTGGCCCGGTTGAACAGGTCGTGCAGCTCCGGGTACTTCTCGAAGTGCGGCGGCTTGAAGTAGTCGGTCCACAGCACCCACAGGTGGTGCTTCACGAGCTCCGACCGCTGCTCCTTGATCAGGATGGCGCGGGCGCGGAACTCCGGGTCCTCGTTGCCCTGGTACTTCTCCTGAATCGCCTTGACCGACTCGGCCTCGATCCGGGCCTGGGCCGGGTCGTAAACACCGCACGGGAGGTCGCAGTGCGCGGTGGCCTCCAGGAGCGGGCGGCGGAGTGAACGGATGCGCGACAGAAGTCGCATCTTTCCTCCCTGACAGTGGATGCTCCGACGTGCGGAACCCTACTCCGGGGCGTCGGCGGGAGCAGTCGGAGGTGATCGTTGGCACGGCCGGAAGGCAACCCGTTGCCGCTGGTTCGGGTGGTCGGACCCTCGATGGTCCCCACCCTGAGGACGGGGGACGTGGTGCTGGTCCACTTCGGCAAGCCGCCGCGTCCGCACGACCTCGTGCTGGTCAGGTGGCCGGCCCGGCCCGCGCAGCTGTCGGTGAAGCGGGCGATCCGGCGCGACGGCGGCGGCTGGCACGTGGAGGGCGACAACCCGTTCGCCTCCACCGACTCGCGGACGCTGGGCGCGGCCGAGGTGGTCGGGGTGATCCACCTCAGGCTCTGGCCGCGGCCGCGGCTGCTCCGGCGGCCGGCCCGGCGGGGCTGACCGCCGGAGCCCCGACTACATGCGCAGCTTCGCGTACCAGGCCACGCAGTCGTCGTAGGACGGCAGCAGCCCGGCGTCCCGCGCCTGGTCGAACGACGGCGCGGCGCTGTCCTTCGGCGACAGCAGGGGCGTCACGTCGGCCGGCCACGGCAGGTCCATCGACAACGGGTTGATCCCGTGCTCGGCCGTCGGGTTGAACCCCTCGGAGCACAGGTACGACGCGACCGTGCCGTCTTCCAGGGACATGAGCGCGTGCCCCATGCCCTCGGGCAGGTACACCGAGTTGAACGCGCCCTCCGACAGCTCCACCGCGTCCCACTCGCCGAACGTGGGCGAGCCGACGCGCAGGTCCACGACGACGTCCAGCAGCCGCCCGCGCGGGCAGTGCACGTACTTGGCCTGTCCGGGCGGCGTGTCGGCGTAGTGGATCCCGCGCACGACGCCGCGCTTGGACTCGCTGTGGTTGGTCTGGGCGACCCGCAGCGGGTGCCCGACAACCTCCGCGAACACCGCTTCCTGGTACGGCGCGACGAACAATCCGCGGTCGTCGGGGAACACCGAAGGGGTGAACTCGAAAGCGCCGGAAATTTTCAACTCACGTGCCTGCATGGCCAACACCCTATGACCCGTGCGGTCTTGACCGATCCTGCCTGCGGAAACTGACCGGTCGGTTCAGAAAACCGGACGTACGTTCTGTGGCACTACCTCTGACCTGCGGAAAAACTGTGATCCCCGCCGCAGACAGCGGCCGACGACACTGCCATGCTTGCCCGCACACCGCCCCCGAGAGCCGTCCGACAGACCGTGTGGACGACTCCGAAGACAGGCCCCGTCGACCCGCGTGACAACGCCGGTCCCGGTGCGCCGCAGGTATCGCGCACCGCAGGAGGACTCCGTGACCGCATTGAACGACCAGCCCCAGATGGCCACCGAATTGAGCGACGAGGAAATCTTCCGGGCGCACGAAGGCGGCAAGCTGGCCGTGGGTGCGACCGCCTCGCTCGCCGACCCGCGTGCGCTCGCCATCGCCTACACGCCCGGCGTGGCCAGGGTCAGCCGGGCCATCGCGCGGGACCCGGGGCTGGCCGCCAAGTACACGTGGGCGCACCGCCTGGTCGCCGTGGTCAGCGACGGCACCGCCGTGCTCGGCCTCGGCGACATCGGCCCGAGCGCGTCGCTGCCGGTGATGGAGGGCAAGGCCGCGCTGTTCAAGACCTTCGGCGGCCTCGACTCCATCCCGCTCGTGCTGAACACCACGGACGTGGACGAGATCGTGGAGACGCTGGTCCGGCTGCGCCCGTCGTTCGGCGCGGTCAACCTGGAGGACGTCGCCGCGCCGCGCTGCTTCGAGCTGGAGGCCCGGCTCATCGAGGCCCTGGACGTGCCGGTCATGCACGACGACCAGCACGGCACCGCGGTCGTGGTGCTGGCCGCGCTGCGCGGCGCGAACACCGTGCTGGGCAAGGACGTGGCGAACCAGCGGGTGGTCATCTCCGGCGCCGGCGCGGCGGGTGTGGCCTGCGCGAAGATCCTGCTGGCCGCGGGCATCGGCGAGGTCACCGTGGTCGACTCGCGCGGCATCGTGCACGTGGGCCGGGACGGGTTGAACCCGGTGAAGGCCGAGCTGGCCGAGGTGACCAACGCCAGCGGCCTGCGCGGCGGCATCGCCGAGGCGTTGCGCGGCGCGGACGTGTTCGTCGGCGTCTCGTCGTCCCAGGTGCCCGAAGAGCTGATCGCGAGCATGGCCGGCGACTCGATCGTGTTCGCGCTGTCCAACCCCGACCCGGAGGTGCACCCGGCCGTCGCCGGTCGGCACGCCGCCGTGGTCGCCACGGGCCGCAGCGACTTCCCGAACCAGATCAACAACGTCCTCGCGTTCCCCGGCATCTTCCGCGGCGCGCTGGACGCGGGCGCCAGGAGGATCACCGAGGGCATGAAGCTCGCCGCCGCGGAGGCCATCGCCGCGGTCGCCTCGGAAGACCTCTCGGTCGACCGGATCGTGCCGAGCGCCCTGGACCCGCGGGTCGGCCCTGAAGTGGCCGCCGCCGTGGCCTTGGCAGCCAGGCAGGACGGAGTAGCCTGATCCCAAGTCGGAGTTGGGAGAGCTCCGGCCGCATCCGTCAGTCCCCGTCGACAGGCAACGGAACCGCTAACGTGTTGTTTCGTTAGCCCGTTGGGGGGTGGGCGATGACGCTCCGAAGCGCTACCGTCCCTCTCCTCGGGTGAATATTGCCCGTGGAGAGGGACGCCGTCTTTGGGTGCGGTCGGGCCGGTCATCCCTGCCCTAGACACGGGAAGGTGGGACCGTGCCCAAGCGGGTTGGACGCGCTCCGGTGGTGCTCGACCCGGCGCGTCCGCAGAACGGCGACGTGGCCCTGGACGGCATCGCGCTGCCCGAGGCGCCCTCGCTGCTGTGCGATCCGAAGGGCGTCGTCATGCGGGTCAGCCCCGCCGCGGTGGCGCTGACCAAGGCACGCTCCGCCGACGACCTCATCGGCCGGTCCCTGGGCGAACTGCTGCTCGGCGGCGCCGACGACCTGCGCCTGCACCAGGCCGACGGCGCGCTGGTGCCGGTCCGCGTGGTCCGCACCCCGGTGCCCGGCACCGCCCTGCACGCCGTGCTGCTGGTCGACGTCTCCGACCTGGCCCAGGCCGCCGAGGACCTGCGCGACGAGCAGCGCAGGCTGCGCACGGTGCAACGGGTCGCGCAGATCGGCTCGTGGGAGTACGACCCGGACACCGGCGTCACGGTCTGGTCCGAGTCGCACTACGAGATGATGGGCGTGCGGCCCGGCGAGGTGGTCCCCGGCGCGCAGGCCGTGCTCGACGTCGTGCACCCCGACGACTACGAGATGGTCGCCAGCTACTGGGCCAACCGCGAGCTCGACGGCAACCCGATCGACATCGTCTACCGGATCATCCTGCCCGACGGCGGGCTGCGCTGGATCCGCGGCGTGGCCGAGGCGAAGCTGAGGTCGGACGGCCGGACCCAGTTCATCACCGGCTACATCCGCGACATCACCGAGCAGCAGCTGTCCGACCGCGCCCTGGAGACCGAGCGAGCCCGGCTGCTGGAGGCGCAGCGCATCGCGCGCATGGGCAGCTGGAGCTACGACGTCGCGTCCGGCGCCCTGCACCGCAGCGAGGTGCTGCTGGAGATGTACGCCGAGCTGGGCGTCGAGCCCAACGCCCGGTTGATGGCGGTGCACCCGGACGACCGGCCCGCGCTGGAGAGCCTGATGCAGCGCGCGCAGGACGGCAGCACGGTCGAGGTCGAGGTGCGCAGCGAGCTCGGCGACCGCGTCTACGTGTGCCGGGCCCGGGCCGAGTTCGAGGGCGACAAGGTCAGCCGGCTGCACGGCACCGTCCAGGACATCACCGAGGCCCGCGCGCTGGAGCGCCAGCTCCGCGACGACCGCCGCCGGCTCGCCGACGCGCAGAAGGCCGCGCAGCTGGGCGTCTGGGAGTGGAACCTGCAGACCGGCGACGTGGTGTGGTCGGACATGCTGGCCGAGCTGTTCGGCGTGCCGCGCGAGGAGCACACCCGCTACCAGACCTACCTCGACCTGGTGCACCCGGACGACCGCGCCTGGGTGGACGACCTGTGGCAGCAGCTGGCCACCGAGGAGGTGCCGATCCAGCTCGAACACCGGATCGTGCGCCGTGACGGCAAGCAGCGCGTGTTCCGCTGCTACGGCGTGGTGGTCAAGGGACCGGACGGCCTGCCGCTCGCGGTCGGCACCGCGCAGGACATCACCGAGCAGCGCGCCGCCGAGACGAGGATGAAACGGTCCAGCCAGCGCTTCGCGGACCTGGTCTCGCTGACGCCGGTCGGCATCGGCCTGTTCGACGAGGGCGAGCGGCTGGTCGACGCCAACGACGCGCTGTGCGACCTGCTCGGCATGGACCTGGAGCAGCTGCGCGGCATGACCGCGGCCCAGCTCACGCACCCGGAGGACCGCGACACCCGGCTGCCGTCGGTGGACGAGATGTCCGCGCCGAACGCCGAGCGCACGCACAAGATCCCGCAGCGCATCCTGGTCCGCCGCGACGGCGTGCAGGTGTACTGCGAGCTGCACGTCGCGCTGTCCGTGCAGGATGACGGCCGCCGGTTCTGGCTGATCGTGTTCCAGGACATCACCGAGCGCCGCCGCACGGCCGAGGCGTTGCGGCACCAGGCCATGCACGACGAGCTGACCGGTCTGCCGAACCGGGCGCTGGTCAAGGAGATGCTCGGCGAGCTGCTGGAGTCGCCGGACCGGTCGAAGGTCGCGGTGCTGTTCTGCGACATCGACAACTTCAAGCGGGTCAACGACTCGCTCGGCCACGACGCGGGTGACGAGCTGCTGGTGGCGTTGGCGCGGCGGCTGGAGGGCGGCCTGCCCGAGGGCTGCACGGCGGCCCGCCTGTCCGGTGACGAGTACGTGATCATCTGCGAGAACCTGGACCAGGTCGGCGGGGTGGACGCGCTGGCCATGAAGGTCGCCGGGTTGCTGCGCACGGCGGTGCCGGTGCACGGGCAGCTGGTCCGGGTGTCCGCGTCGATCGGCGCGGCCGTGCCGAACGGGTCCCGGGCCACCGGCAACGACCTGCTGCGGTTCGCCGACGCGGCGATGTTCGAGGCCAAGCGGGCGGGCGCGGGCCGGGTGTCGCTGGCCAGCGCGGCGCTGATCGCCTCGGCCGACCGGCAGGTGCACCTGGAGGGGCAGCTGCGGGAGGCGTTGCAGAACGACGGGTTGGCGCTGCACTTCCAGCCGGTGGTCGGCGTGGACGGCGTGGTGCAGACCGCGGAGGCGCTGGTGCGGTGGCCGCACCCGGATCGCGGGCTGCTGCCGCCGAGCATCTTCCTGCCGGTGGCCGAGCAGGGCGACCTGATGCGCGAGCTGGACCGGTGGGTGCTGCGCACGGCGTTGAAGGAGGCCTCGACCTGGCCGGAGCCGGGCGGCAAGCCGGTGTCGGTCGCGGTGAACCTGGCGGGGCTGGTGCCGGGCGACCCGGAGTTCGCCGACATCGTGGCCGACGCGATCGCCGAGGCGGGCATCCCGTGGGACCGCGTGGTGCTGGAGCTGGTGGAGACCGCGCTGGTCGACCTGCCGTCACGGGTGCGCCAGACGATGGACGAGCTGGTCGACCGCGGCATCCGGTTCGCGGTGGACGACTTCGGCACCGGCTACTCGTCGCTGGCCCGGCTCAAGGACCTGCCCGCGCAGATCATCAAGGTCGACCGCCGGTTCGTCTCCGGCCTGGGCAAGGACCCGTCCGACTTCGCCGTCGCCAAGGCGGTGGTGGACATGGCGCGCGCGATGGACCGCAGGTGCGTGGCCGAGGGCGTGGAGACCGCGACGCAGTTCCAGGTGCTGCGCGGCATCGGCGTGGACACCTACCAGGGGTGGCTGTTCTCCCGTCCGGTGCCGCCCAAGGAGTTCCGCGCGGTGCTGGCACTTGGTCCGTTGCACATCCCCCGCGCCGGTTGATCCGACATACTCCGGTCCCCATGGACGCCACGAGTTTGGGTGCTGACCGGTGACCGCGGAACGGATGATCGCCGACCTCGAAGCCAGGGCCCGCGAGCTGGCCGAGCGGTCCCGCGAGCTGCGGGACCGGATCCGGCGCGCGCAGGCCACGCAGCGGTCGCCGGACGGCGTGGTGACGGCGACCGTCGCGCCGAACGGGTCGTTGCGGCACATCGAGTTCTCGCCCGACGCCGAGGAGTTATCGCCCGCGCGGCTGGGCGAGGTCGTGATGGACACCGTCCGGCGCGCGCACGAGCAGGCCGCGCGGGAGGTGGCGTCGATCGTCGAGCCGCAGTTCGGCGGCACGGCGGCGGTGGCCTTCCTGACCGGCTCGCCCCCGGCGGCGCCACCGGCCTCCGACGACCTGCCGCTGCCGCGGAGCCTGCGCGCCCCGGACGACGAACCCGGGTCGGCGCCTCGGTGACCGGTTTTCCCGTGCTGGAGTTGACCGGGTCGGCGCCGGACGCGCCGGCGACCGACCCGGGCGTGCCCACCGCGGACGTCGACCCGGTGAGCCTGCTGGACGCGGCCGGGCTCGGGTGGCTGGGCGGGCACGTCGGCGTGCTGCGGGAGCCGCTGGACTGGCTGGCGGGCCACGGCGACCGGTTCGAGGACGCGCTCACCACCTGGAGGCAGGTCGCGACCGCGTTGGACGGCATCGCGCGGCGGCGGGCCGGCGGCGGGCGGCTCGCCGCGGAGATCGGGGCGATGAACGCGTTGTGCCTCGATGTGGCGTCGCACGTCGCCGAGGTGGGTGCGATCACCGTTGCCGCGCACGGCGTGTTCCGCGACGTGATCGCGTTGTTCGTCCGGGAGGTGCTCGGCAACGCCACCGTCGCGATCGCCGCGTCCGAGCTCACGTCGGGCGTGTCGGTGGCCGAGTTCGCGGCGTGGGCGGTCGGGCGCGGCGCGGTGGTGCTCGACCGGATCACCCGGCGGTTGGCGGACCTGGTGCGCGTGATGGTGCGCATCCTGAGCGCTCTGAAGGCGTTGTTCGGCCGGGCGCGCGACATGCTGAAGGCCATCACGCAGGTCGGCGGGTGAGCCCTCCGGTCAGCCCCACTGGCCCTGTCCGGGCGGCGGTGGCCCCGGCACCGGTGGCGGACCGGCCACCTGGTGCGGCGGCGTCTTCGGCTTCGCGCCGCGCGTCGCCCGGCCGACCGGCGGCAACGCGGCGACCAGACCCGCGACGAGCCACAGCAGCAGTGCGATCACCGGCATGATCCCGGAGAAGAGCGGGAGCACCGACATGACGTCGGCGAGCACGAGCCCGAAGTGCACGACGGCCAGCAACGAGATCGCGACCAGCGCCCAGCGCACACCGGGCACCCGGCAGATGAGCAGCACGACGAGGACGAGCGCCAGCCCCGGCAGCACGAACGAGACCGCGGACGCGACCTCGAAGCTGCCGTAGGCGCGGGGGAACGGCGGCATGAGGATCGCGCCCCAGAGGTCGAGCGCGAACCCGGAGTGGCTCGCGAACCCGATCGCGCCGACGAGGGCGAGGAGCACGCCCGGCAGGTACAGCAGCGCGGCGACCACGGCCATGGCCCTGCCCGGCGGCTTGGGCGGGCCTTGGTAGGGCGCGCCGGGGTAGGGCGGTTGACCGGGGTACGGCTGCTGGGCGCCGGGGTGGGGCGGGCCGGGGTACGGGGGTTGGCCCCCGAGCGGCGGCTGGCCGGTAAACGGCGGTTGACCCGGGTGAGGCGGCCGGCCGGGCTGGAGTTGGCCGGGTTGGGGCGGCTGGCCCGGGTAAGGCGGCTGACCGGGGTGCGGCTGACCGGGGTACTGCTGCGGACCCGGCTGCTGACCGGGGTTGGGGTGAGTCATGCGCGCGCCTCCAGGTTCGCACGGAAGTTACCGCCGGAGCCGTCCCGCACGCGGTGCTTCGCCGAATCCCGGTGGGACCGACCGCTAGTGGGACGCCGACGCGCGGATCAGCGGCAGCAGTTCGGCGAGCCGGTGCCGCGGCAGGTCGATCAGCCGCAGCTCCAGGTCGTCGTGCTCGCCGATCCGCTCCCGCGCCTCCCGCTTGGTCATCGCGCCGTGCGTCGCGGTGACCAACGCCTCGCGCCAGACGTTGCCCAGCTTGCCGTGCGCCCGCATCAGCACCTCGCGCACGGCCAGCCCGCCGACGTCCAGCGTGCCCGCCAACACCTGGTCGGCCACCACCACGCAGTGCTTGCCGTCCGGAGTGGACCGCAGGAACCGCAGCGCGAACCTGGTGTCCACCAACGACCTCAGCTCCTGCTGGCCCGCCGCGGATGCCACGTTCGGGTGGTTGTTGGGCACGAGCGCCGCCATCCGACCGGGCGAGCACGCCAGCAACGTGCGCAGCAGCCACGGTCCCGGGTCGCCGGACAGGTCCACCGCCAACGACGCCGCGCCCTTGCCGATCGGATCCGCCCACCCCGGCGCGCGCGGCTTCGGCGGCGGCGAGGACTCGGGCCGCGGCGCGAGGTCGACCAGGGCGGCCAACGCCGCCGAGCCCGGCCCGGACGCCTCCACGGACTGCGGGCCGTGCGTGTAGATGGCGGTCTTGGCGGCCGACGAGGCCGACGCCGACCGGCGGGACGTGGGCCGGCACACGTACAGGTCGGCCGCGCTGCCGATGGCCTGTGCGCCGTCGAACCGGTGGAACGCGGGCAGGACCGCCTCGAACACCAACCCGAGCCGTTGCAGCTCCTGCTGCACCTTCAACCCCAGCGCCGGCGTCCGGTCGCTGAACCCGTACGCGAGCAGCACCCGCCCCCGCGCCAGGTCGGCCAGGCACTCGATCGCCCGCCCGGCGAACAGCGCCATGCCCTCCGGCGTGTACGGCGGATCGCTGAACACCAGGTCCGCCGACTCCAGCACGGCGGGCGGGAGGCCGAACCGGAAGTCCGCGTGCACCGTCCGCACCGACCACCCGCGTGCACCGGCGCGGCGCGCGATGTGCTCCAGCAACCGGTCGTCCACATCGACCACCACGACCTCGACGGACGGGTTCACCGCGCACACCGCGAGCGACGTCAGGTCGTGGTCGCCCAGGCACAGCAGCGTGCGCCCGGCCAGGTCGTAGGTCGTGTCCAACCACAGCGCGCGCTTCAACGCCGTCTCCGCGGTCGCCTGCACGTGGTCCAGCGCGGCCAGCGGCGGCGGCACGTCGGCGATGTCGGCCAGGATCGACCGCAGCTGCGACGTGTGCCGCGACACCAGCGCGTCCACCGGGTCGACCAGGTCGTCACCGGCGCGGAACCCCGCGTAGTCGGCGGCCTTGGCGGGCGCCAACCGGTACCGGTCGCCGCTGGTCTCCAGGTCGTCACCGACCGCGGTCAGCAGCTCCTGCACGGTGCGCCGCGGCACGGCGGGCAGCCGGACCAACTCGGCCAGCGTGTGCCAGTCGCCGCTCAGCAGGTCGACCACGCGCCGCAGCTTGCGGGCGTGCGTGCCGCGTTCGGCGAGGAGTGCTCGCACTCGTTCGGTTGCCACAAACGGTGCAGCCTACTGACCGCATGGTGAAACGCCGTGCCGCGGTCGGACCGACGGGCTAGTGTCGATCGACGCTTGAGCCCATCGGCAGGAGGACCACGGGTGATCGAGTTCCGCGACGTGACCAAGCGGTTCGACGACGGGACCACTGCGGTGCACGGCCTCGACCTCGTCGTCGAGGCGGGCACGATCACGGTCTTCGTCGGACCATCCGGGTGCGGCAAGACCACGTCGCTGCGCATGGTCAACCGGATGGTCGACCCGACGTCGGGCACCGTCCTGGTGGACGGCAGGGACGTGCTGGGCGTGGACCCGCCCGCGCTGCGGCGCGGCATCGGCTACGTCATCCAGCAGGCCGGCCTGTTCCCGCACCGGACCGTGCTGGACAACGTCGCCACGGTGCCGCTGCTCACCGGTTGGACCCGCCGCAAGGCGCGTCAGCGCGCCGCCGAGCTGCTGGAGCTGGTGGGTCTGCCCGCCGAACTCGGCCGCCGGTACCCGGTGCAGCTGTCGGGCGGGCAGCAGCAGCGCGTCGGCGTGGCGCGGGCGTTGGCCGCGGACCCGCCGGTGCTGCTGATGGACGAGCCGTTCAGCGCGGTCGACCCGGTGGTGCGGGAGGGCTTGCAGGACGAGCTGCTGCGGCTGCAGGCCGAGTTGGACAAGACCATCGTGTTCGTCACGCACGACATCGACGAGGCGATCCGGATCGGTGACAAGGTCGCGGTGATGCGCACCGGCGGCGTCCTCGCCCAGTACGCGCCGCCCGCCGAGCTGCTGACCCGGCCCGCGGACGACTTCGTGGCCGGTTTCGTCGGCAAGGACCGCGGCTACCGCAGCTTGTCCTTTGTGGACTCGGCGGGGGTCGAGGTGGTGCGGGTGCCGACGGTCGCCGAGGGCGCCGAGCCGGAGTCCTCTTCGGACTGGCGGTTGGTGGTGGACGCGGACGACCGGCCGAAGGGCTGGGTCGCGCCGGACTCGACGGTCGTGCCGGGTGGCTCGCTGTACGAGGTGGGCGCGTCGCTGCGGGGCGCGTTGGACGCCGCGTTGTCGTCGCCGTCCGGGCTGGGCGTGGCCGTGGACGCGGACGGGCGGGTGGCGGGCGTCGTCACCGCGCGGCAGGTGCTGGACGTGATCGAGAGCCGCCGTGGGTGACATCGGGAAGTACCTGGGCGACGCCGGCACCAGGGCGGCGTTGCTGGACATGCTGCTCGACCACGTCTACCTGTCGCTGGTCCCGCTGGCCGTGTCGGTGGTGCTGGCGATCGTGCTCGGGCTGCTGTGCCACCGGTTCCGCCGGGTGAACGCGGCGTTGATCGGGTTGTCGAACGTGGTCTACACGGTTCCGTCGCTGGCGCTGTTCGCGATCATCCCGGCGGTCATCGGCACGCAGGTGCTCGACCCGCTGAACGTGATCATCGCGCTGACCGTCTACACGACCGCGCTGCTGGTCCGGCCGGTCGCCGAAGCGCTGGCCGCCGTGCCCGCGCACGTCACCGCCGCCGCCACCGCGATGGGCTTCCGGCCGCTGCGCCGGTTCCTGGTGGTGGAGCTGCCGCTGTCCGTGCCGGTGCTCGCGGCGGGCGTGCGGGTCGGGTCGGTCAGCAACATCAGCCTGGTCAGCGTGGGCGCGTTGATCGGCACGGGTGGTCTGGGGACGCTGTTCACCGACGGGTTCCGGCAGCGCTACCTGGCGCCGATCATCGTCGGCATCGTGCTGACGCTGGTGCTGGCCCTGGTGGTCGACCTGCTGCTGGTGCTGCTGCGCGACCGGTTGACGCCCTGGGCGCGGGCGGGTGAGCGGCTGTGATCTTCGCGGACGCGTTCGCGTGGCTGGTCGACCCGGTCAACTGGTCGGGCGGCAGGTCGATCCCGGTGCGGATCGGCGTGCACCTGCTGTACTGCCTGGGCGCGGTGCTCGGCGCGGCCCTGATCGCGGTGCCGCTCGGCCTGTACGTCGGGCACACCGGGCGCGGCGGCGTGGTGCTCGTCGGCGGCAGCAACGCGTTGCGCGCCCTGCCGACGCTCGGGCTGGTGACGTTCCTGTACCTGGTCGCGGGCGGTGGCACGACCGGTGTGCTCATCGGCCTGGTCGTGCTGGCCGTGCCGCCGATCCTGGCCGGCGCGTACGCGGGCGTCCAGGACGTGGACCGCGGTGTGGTGGACGCGGCCCGCGGCATGGGCATGACCGGCGCGCAGCGGCTCTGGCAGGTCGAGGTGCCCAACGCGCTGCCGCTGCTGGTCGGCGGGTTGCGCAACGCGACCTTGCAGGTGGTCGCGACCGCGTCGGTGGCCGCCTACGTGGGAATCGAGACGTTGGGACGTCCGCTGCTGGACGGCCTGCGGGTGTTGGACTACGGGCAGTTCGTCGGCGGCGCGATCCTGATCGCGCTGCTCGCGGTCGTGCTGGACGTGGTGCTCGCGGTCGTCGGCAGGCTGGTCGTGCCCGCGGGTTTGCGGCTGTCCGCCGGGACTCCGAGCGCGCAGGTCGGTGCGGCGCGGTCGGGCAGGGCACAGCCGAGGCGCCGGGGAGAGCCGGCGCCCGCCGAATCTGGAGGAAGTACGGCATGAAGCGCACATTGGCCGTTGTCATCGCGGCGGCCGCCCTGGTCGTCTCCGCGTGCGGGTCCAAGGAGGACCTCGGCGGGAGCGGCCAGCAG
The DNA here is from genome assembly GCF_054781895.1 of Saccharothrix stipae. Taxonomy (NCBI): domain Bacteria; kingdom Bacillati; phylum Actinomycetota; class Actinomycetes; order Pseudonocardiales; family Pseudonocardiaceae; genus Saccharothrix; species Saccharothrix stipae. Next base: position 306,462 of record NZ_BAAGTN010000008.1, read on the forward strand.
GCCGCGTCGGGTGAGGTCGTGGTCGGTTCGGCCGACTTCACCGAGAACAAGATCCTGGCCGAGATCTACGCGGGCGCGCTGAAGGCGACCGGCGCGAAGGTGTCGGTGCGGTCCGGCATCGGCGCCCGCGAGCTGGTGGTGAAGGCGTTGCAGGACAAGTCGCTCGGCGTCGTGCCGGAGTACACGGGCAACCTGCTCAACTACTTCGACAAGACCAACACCACCACCGAGGCCGAGGAGGTCTACACGGCGTTGAAGGCGAAGACGCCGGCGGGCCTGGAGGTGTTGGAGAAGTCGGACGCGGAGGACAAGGACGTCCTGGTGGTGACCAAGGCCACCGCGGACGGCGGGGTGAAGTCGATCGCCGACCTCGGGTCCGGCAAGTACGCGCTCGGTGCCGCCGGCGAGTGGGCGCAGCGCTGGGAGGCGAAGGTCAAGGAGCTGTACGGGGTGACGTTCACCGAGATCAAGACCACCGACACGGGCGGCCCGATCACGGTGGACGCGTTGAAGGACGGCACCGTGCAGGTGATCAACCTCTACACGACGTCGGCGGACATCAAGGCGAACGACTTCGTGGAGCTGGCGGACCCGAAGACCATGTACCCGGCCCAGAACATCGTGCCGCTGCTGCGGTCGGACGCGGTCGACGCCAAGGGCAAGGACGCGTTGAACAAGGTTTCCGCGGCGCTGACCACGGAGAAGCTGGCGGACCTGGTCAAGCGGGTCGACGTGGACAAGGAGACGATCGCGAACGTGGCGGCGGACTTCCTCAAGTCGGTCACGCTGTAGTCCTGTCTTGTCCGCGCCCCGTCGGTTCCGGCCGGCGGGGCGCGGTGCTGTCCGAGTGCTGATCGGCCGCAGCACTCCGCGACTCCCCGCTGTAACGCGACGCCCGGCCCGACAGATCACTCGTCTGCCCGACCGGGTGTTTCACGACGCGGAGGCAGGTGGAGCCGATGAGGATCGCGGCACTCGGGTGGGTGGTCGTGCTGCTGTCGGCGGGAGGTCCGTCACCGGCCGCTGTCCCGCCGGTCGAGGTCGAGCTGGTAGCCGGCCAGAACCAGTACAGCGCGCCGTCCTGGTTCCCGTTACGCGGCGCCTGGGTGATCGGGTGCACGTGGGGCAACGGCTGCAGTGGTGGTTACCACGGCTACGCCGCGCTGGACATCGCGCGCGACCCGAAGGGCTCGGTGTCCGGCGACCCCGTGCACGCGGCCGGCGCCGGTCTGGCCACCGTCGTCTCGACGGGGAGCACCTGCGGCTCCGCCGGCAACACCGTTGTCGTAGACCACGGCAGTGGGGTGAGGAGCTACTACGGCCACCTGTCCCGGATCGCGATCCCGGGCCCGACGTGGGTCGATCAGGACAGCGTGCTCGGCTACGTCGGCGCGACCGGCAACGTGCAGCCGTGCACGTACCACCACCTGCACTTCGAGGTGCGGGTCAACGGCGCCCGGGCCAACCCGGGCGCGCTCAAGGCGTGCGTCGGCGGGAGGCTGACCAGCTACCCGGCGGAACTGGGCAGGGCCGACTGGTCGCAGGTGCCCCTCTGGTCCGGGGTGACGAACGACGGGACGGGCTGCGCGTCCCCACTCCCGCCGTCGCCCCCAGCGGCCCCGCCGATCCCGGCAACCGGAGAGCTGAGCCGCTACGCGGGTGATGATCACGTGTCGTTGACGTGGGGTCCTCGTCCGAACGACCGGTTCGAGCTCAGTCTCGGCACCGTGTCGAAGGTGCCTGTTCCGGGCTCGCACGCGATCTATTTGTGCCGGGTCGGGTCGGGGGACAACTTCACGTCCGTGGATGCGGCTTGTGAGGGTCAGTTGGTGGTGGGTTTGCTGGGGTATGTCTTTGACAGTCCGGAGGCTGCCGGGGTTCCGACGGTTCCTGTCCGGCGGTGCGTGGTCAGGGGCAGCGGTGAGCACTTCGACAGCAACGACCTTGGATGCGAAGGTCACCATGCCGAGCACGTGCTGGGCTACGCCATCGCCAGGACCAGCCTGAGCCGCTACACGGGTGATGATCACGTGAGCCTGACCTGGGGTGCACGCGGCAACGACCGGCTGGAGCAGGACTTGGGCCTCGTGTCGAAGGTGCCTGTTTCGGGGTCGCATGCGATCTATTTGTGCCGGGTCGGGTCGGGGGACAACTTCTCGTCCGTGGATGCGGCTTGTGAGGGTCAGTTGGTGGTGGGTTTGCTGGGGTATGTCTTTGACAGTCCGGAGGCTGCCGGGGTTCCGACGGTTCCTGTCCGGCGGTGCGTGGTCAGGGGCAGCGGTGAGCACTTCGACAGCAACGACCTTGGTTGCGAGGGTCATCACTCGGAGACCTTGCTGGGCTACGCCCTCGCCTCGTAGCCCGTGCGGGGCGGCCGTCGCTCACGCCCGGCCGCTGATGCGGTTGGTCAGCTCGTCCGCCGCACGGCGGGCCTCCGCCGCCAGGTCCGGCCACGTCTCGCCGCACTCCACCTCGCACACGTGCCGGAACGTCACCGTGATCGCGGCGATCGGGCGGTCGCCGTGGTCGAACACGGGTGCCGCGACCGACGCGAACCCCGCCGTCACGTAGCCGTCCTCGACCGCCCACCCGCGCCGCCGTTCGACGGCCAGCAGGCGCCGCAACGCGGGCAGGTTGCGCGGCCCCCGCCCGGTCCGGTCCACGAACGAGCCCGGGAACAGGGCCCTGACCTGCGCCGCGGGCAGTCGTCCCAGCACCGCCCGGCCCGACGCGGTCAGGTGCGCCGGCAGTCGCACGCCCACGTCCGACACGATCGTGGTCGGGTGCCGCGGCTGCTCCCGCACCAGGTAGAGCGCCTCCGCGCCGTGCAGCACGCCCAGGTGCGCGGTCCGCTCGACCGAGTCGACCAACCGCCGCAGCACCGGCCGCGCCAGCCGCTCCAGCGGGTCGTGCCGCAGGTAGGCGGACCCGAGCTCGAACGCGGCCACGCCCAGCCCGTAGCGTCGCTCCTCGGGGAAGTGGGTCGCGAACCCGGCGGCGGCCAGCTCCGCCAGCAGGTGGTAGGTCGTGGACCTGGGCAGGGACAGCTCACGCGCCACCGCCGCGGCCGACAGCGGACCCGGCCTGCTCGCCAGCAGGCGCAGCACCGCGAGCCCCCGGCGCAACGCCGGCACGTCGCTGCTGCCTCCCACGCGACCCATTCTCAACAAAACCGCGAGCGGGCGCATTGGAGGGGTATGAGCACCGGCTTCGAGGAGTTCGCCGCCGCACAGGTGACCCCGCTGCTGCGCTACGCCACCGTGCTGACCGGGGATCCGCACCTGGCCCAGGACGTGGTCCAGGAGGTCCTGCTCCGGGCACAGCAGAAGTGGGCGCGCATCGGCTCGGTCGACGCACCGGCGGCGTACCTCAAGCGGATGGTGACCAACGAGTACCTCGGTTGGCGCCGCCGCCTGAAGGCGCACCTACCCCTCACGGGCGTGGACCCGCCGCAACCCGACCCCACCGACCACTACGACGAGCGGGAGGCGATGCTCCAGCGCATCGACCGGCTCCCGCGCAAGCAGAAGGCCGCCGTCGTCCTCCGCTACTACGAGGGCTGCGACGACGCCGAGATCGCCACCGTCCTGGGCTGCGCCCAGGTCACGGTCCGCAGTCACATCTCCCGCGCGCTGGCAGTGCTGCGCGCCGACGAACGCGTGAGGCAGTCGCTGTGAACGACACCACCGAAACCCTGATCACCGACGCCCTGCGCCGACGGGCCGAGCGCACGCCACCGCCGGGAGCGGTGCTCGCCGCGCTGCACCGGCCGCGCCGGACGCGCAAGCCGCTGCTCCTGGTGCTCGCCGCCGCCGGCACGACGGCCGCCGCGGCCGCGCTGGTGGTGACCACCGTGAACGGGCCGACCGCCGGCCAGGCCCCGCCCGCCCAGCAGCTCGGCACCACGTCCGAGCCCACGCCCGCACCGGTCGCCGACGTGCCCACCCGGGCCCTCGAATACCGGCCCGGGGTGATGCTCGACGGCTACACCGAGCGGGAGCGCACCATCGCCGCCTGGGGCACGTCCCGCATCTACGCGCCCGGTGCCACGGATCCCGGCTCGCCGGTGGTCCGCTTCGCCGTCTTCACCGCCATCGCCGGCGACGTGGGCCCCAAGGTCGAGAACGCGCCGGTCGGCGACCGCACCACGGTCGGCGGCGCGACGGCGGCCTGGTTCGGCGACAACCTGTACTGGAACGTCGCACCCGGCCGCGTGCTCAGCGTCAGCCTGGAGAACGTGACGGGCGTGGACGTCCGGGCGCAGACGCGGCGGATCGCCGACTCCGTCGCCGCGGACCCCGCGTCGATGCGCATCCCGTTCTCGCTGGACGAGTACCCGTACGTCGAGGTGAAGGGCCCGGGCGCCACCGACTGGGCGATCGCCGGCACGAGCAACCTCGACGACGTCAAGTACGAGGTGGAGCTGCTGCGGACCGCCGAGGCCCCGGCCGGCTCCACCCCCACCACCGTGGACGGCAAGCCCGCGCACTACACCGCCGACGGGTTCGGCCTGCTCGCCGTGCAGCTCGCGCCGAACTTCCAGGTGCGCGTGAAGCCGCACGAGTTCAAGCTCCCCGACCGCGACCCCCTGCCGACCGGCCTGGAGACCCGGCACGCCCCGGTCGAGGTGCTGGCCCGGGTGGCCGCGGCGCTGGCCGTGGACACCAACCCGGACGTGGCCTGGATCGGCACGCGGTAGGGCTGACGTGGTGTGGGCGCTCCAGGGGCGCCCACACCACGCGTCAGCCGCCGAACTCGATCGTGCCGTCACGGCGCCCGCGGCGGACCATGCGGTTGAAGCTCCCCGCCGCCGCGGCGAACCACACCGCCCCCACGCACACCTCCAGCCCGAGCCCGACGAGCACGGTGGAGGTCGCTCCCTCCGCGATGAACACCCGGATCGCGGCCAGCCCGTGCGTCATCGGCAGCACGGACGTGACCGCGCGTAGCCAGTCCGGCCAGAACGACGTCGGCACGTTCACCCCGCAGAACGTCATCAGCACCAGGTAGCTGAGGTTCAACGCCAGCCACCGCGCCGACGGGAACCCGAGCACGAACGACGCCACGCACGTCCCGTAGCAGTAGCACGACAACCCGACCACGAAGATCATCAACGGCACCGCGGCGGCCCAGGGCCACGGCAGCCGCACCCCGAACAGCGGCGGCAGCACCAGGAACGCCGTGGTCGACGCCGCCACCCCCGACCCGAGGTTCACCAGCCCCCGCCCCAGGTACGCGGTGAGGTGGGTGGCCGGCGCGGCGACCATCAGCGCGAGCGTGCCGGACTGCCGCTCGCCGACGGTCAGCAGGATGACCACGGTCGCGTCGATGGCCATGATCGCGACCACGTTGCCGACGAGCAGGTAGTCGACCTGCTGCTGCGACCCGAGCATCCGGCCGATCAGGGCGTAGAAGCACGCCTGGATCAGCAGCCGGGACAGCCAGGTGAACGTCCACGTCTTCCACGTCTGGAACGCCGAGTACATGGTCCACGAGGCGATCAGGCCGTGCTTGAGCACCCGCAGCTGGTCACGCATACGTCACCACCCCCAGCTCGCGCGCCCGGCGCAGGGTGGCCGCCAGCAGCACCCGCCCGCCGACCAGCGCGGCCACGCCGAGCCCGGTGATCGCCAGCAGCCGCCAGCCGGTGCCCGTGACGGGCGCCGCGGCCATGGCGTCCCGCATCAGGTCCGCCGACCACGACAGGAAGATCACGTGGGAGAGCGGTTGCAGGAACTCCGGCAGGTACTGCACCGGGACCATCACGCCGGACAGCACGTAGATCGGGAAGCTCAGGAAGTTCAGGTAGTTGTTGCTGTTCTTGGACAGCAGCATGGACGCCGCCAGCAGCAGGCTGGTGCCGATCATCGCGAACACCGACACGGCCATGGCCGCCCAGAACACCCACGGGTGGTGCACCGCCGGCGTCACGCCGAACAGGAGCCGGCCCAGCAGCCACGTCTCGCCGAGCGGGACGACGCCCAGCACCATCACCGCCGAGATCCGACCCAGGTAGACGGAGTGCACGGTTCCGGGCGCGGCCATGGCCAGTTTCAGCGTCGAGGTCCAGCGCTCGCCGACCAGCACGGTCGTGGCCAGGCCGGTGGCGAAGCCCCACAGCCCGATCAGGGTGGGCGCGAGGAACGCGTTGGCGACCAGGTCGGGTCGGGCCGCGTGCATCACGATCGACAGCATCATCACCACGGTGAACGGGATCGTGCACAGCGTCAGCAGCTCGTCGGGTTGCCTGCGGATCAGCCAGAACTGCGTGCGGACCCCGGACAGGAACAGGCGCACGCTCACACCTCCATGCCGCGGCGGCCGATGAGGTCGAGGTAGACGTCCTCCAGCCGGGGCGGGACGGCGTGCACCGAGCGCACGCCGTTGTCCAGCAGGAAGGCCAGCACGGCGCGCGCCGCCCGGTCGTCGGTGGTCTTGACCCGGAGCAGGCCGTTGCGGGTCTCGGTGTCCACCACACCGGGGATGCCGGTGACGTCCAGCGCCGTCTCGGCCTCGACCCAGCGGTGCAGGCCGGACATCTCGGCCAGGCCGCGCGGCGACTCGGTGGCCAACACCCGGCCCTTGTCGATCAGCGTGACGCGGTCGCAGACCTCCTCGGCCTCGTCCATGTCGTGGGTGGTGATGAGGATCGTGCGGCCCTCGTCGCGCAGCTCGCCGATGAGCTTGCGGAAGTCGCGTGCGGCCACCGGGTCCATGCCGGTGGTCGGCTCGTCGAACAGGACCAGCCGCGGGTCGCCGATCAGGCCGCGGGCCAGGTGCACGCGCTGCTTCATGCCCCGCGAGAACGTCTCCACCAGGTCGTCGGCCTTGTCGGTGAGGCCGAGGCGGGTCAGCAGCTCGTCGGCGCGGGCCTTGGCCCGCGCGTCCGGGATCTTGTACAGCGCGGCCCAGTAGCGCAGGGTCTGCCGCGCCGTGAGCTTGCCGTACAGGCCGCGTTCGCCGCCGAACACGATGCCGATCCGGGACCTGATCTCGGCCGCGCCGGTCACCACGTCGTGGCCGAGCACCTCGGCGGTGCCCGAGGTGGGCAGCAGGATCGTGGACAGGATCTTGCACAGCGTGGTCTTGCCCGCGCCGTTCGGGCCGAGCAGCCCGTGGACCTCGTTGTCCGGCACGTCCAGCGTGAGGCCGTCGAGCGCGGTCACCTCGTCGCCCTTGGGCCGCCAGCCCTTGCCCTTGCGGAATGTCCTGGTCAGGTTCTGCACGCGGACACTCATGGTCACCCCCCATGGTGGTTTTCGTGACGCTACCGTCGGGTCAGGGCGCGTGACGACGGATTTCGGTTGGCCCGCCCGTCTCGGATACCAGACACGATCGGCGGATGTCGGGTCGTGCGGATCCGGCCGCCGGGTTGAGATGGGCACATGCAGCAACCCGTGCAGCTGGGTCCGAAAACCCTGACCCGCGACGACGTCCACGCCGTGGCCCGGGACGACGCGCGCGTGGAGATCACGGAGGCGGCGCGCGAGGCGGTCACCACCGCCCGCGCGCACATCGAACGCCTGGCCACGGCCGAGGAGCCCACCTACGGCGTGTCCACCGGCTTCGGCGCGCTGGCGGTCCGGCACATCCCGCCGGACCGCCGTGCCGCCCTCCAGCAGTCCCTGGTCCGCTCGCACGCGGCGGGCGCGGGTCCCGAGGTCGAGCGCGAGGTCGTCCGCGCCCTGGTGCTGCTCCGCCTCAAGACCCTCACCAGCGGCCACACCGGCATCCGGCTGGAGACCGCCGAGGCGATGGCCGCGATGCTCAACGCCGGCATCACCCCGGTCGTGCACGAGTTCGGCTCGCTCGGCTGCTCGGGCGACCTCGCGCCGTTGTCCGCCGCCGCCCTCGCCCTCACCGGCGAAGGCGACGTCCGCGACGCCGGCGGCACGCTGGTCCCGGCCGCGCGGGCGCTGGCCGAGGCGGGCATCCGGCCCGTCCGGCTGGCCGAGAAAGAGGGCCTGGCGCTGATCAACGGCACCGACGGCATGCTCGGGATGCTGGTCCTCGCGCTGCGGGACCTGAACTACCTGCTCGACGTCGCCGACCTCACCGCCGCGATGAGCGTGGAGGCCCTCCTGGGCACCGACCGCGTGTTCGCCGCCGACCTCCAGGCCCTGCGACCGCACCCCGGCCAGGGGCGTTCCGCGCGGCGCATGGCCGAGATCCTGCGCGACTCCGAGATCATGGACAGCCACCGCGGCCCGGACTGCACCCGCGTGCAGGACGCCTACTCGCTGCGCTGCTCACCGCAGGTCCACGGCGCGGCGCGGGACACCGTCGCCTACGCCGAGACCGTCGCCGACCGCGAGCTCGCGTCGTCCATCGACAACCCCGTGGTGCTGGCCGACGGCCGGGTCGAGTCCAACGGCAACTTCCACGGCGCGCCGATCGCCTACGTGCTGGACTTCCTCGCCATCCCCACCGCGGACGTGGCGAGCATCGCCGAGCGCCGCACCGACCGGATGCTCGACGTGAACCGCTCGCACGGCCTGCCGCCGTTCCTGGCCCACGACCCCGGCGTCGACTCCGGCCACATGATCGCCCAGTACACGCAGGCCGCGATCGTCAGCGAGCTCAAGCGCCTGGCCGTGCCCGCCTCGGTCGACTCGATCCCGAGCAGCGCGATGCAGGAGGACCACGTCTCGATGGGCTGGTCCGCCGCGCGCAAGCTGCGCCAGTCCGTGGACGGGCTGCGCCGGGTGCTCGCGATCGAGTTCCTGACCGCCGCGCGCGCCCTGGACCTGCGCGCGCCGCTCAAGCCCGCCCCGGCCACCGCGGCGGCCGTGGCGAAGCTCCGCGAGCACGTCGAGGGCCCCGGCCCGGACCGCCACCTCGCGCCCGAGATCACCGCCGCCGAAGACCTCATCCGGAAGGGAGCCCTCTGATGGTGCGCGCCGCCCGAGGAACCGAACTGACCGCCCGCAGCTGGTCGACCGAGGCCGCGCTGCGGATGTTCCACAACAACCTCGACCCCGACGTCGCCGAACGGCCCGAGGACCTCGTCGTCTACGGCGGCACGGGCAAGGCCGCCCGCGACTGGCCGAGCTTCCACGCCATCAGCCGCGAGCTGACGAACCTCGAGGACGACGAGACGCTGCTCGTGCAGTCCGGCCGCCCGGTCGGCGTCATGCGCACGCACGAGTGGGCGCCGCGCGTGCTCATCGCCAACTCCAACCTCGTGCCGGACTGGGCGAACTGGCCCGAGTTCCGCCGCCTGGAAGCCGAGGGCCTGACCATGTACGGCCAGATGACGGCCGGTTCGTGGATCTACATCGGCACCCAGGGCATCCTCCAGGGCACCTTCGAGACGTTCGCCGCCGTGGCCAACAAGCGGTTCAACGGCACCCTGCGCGGCACGCTCACCGTCACCGCGGGCCTCGGTGGCATGGGCGGCGCGCAACCGCTTGCGGTCACCATGAACGAGGGCGTGGCGCTCTGCATCGAGGTCGACCCGCAGCGCGCACGTCGTCGCGTGGAGACCCGCTACCTGGACGAGATCGCCGACGACATCGACGACGCGATCACCCGCGTGCTCGCCGCGAAGTCCGAGGGCCGCGCCCTGTCCGTCGGCCTCATCGGCAACGCCGCCGAGGTGCTGCCCGAACTGCTGCGCCGCGACGTGCCGGTCGACATCGTCACCGACCAGACCTCCGCGCACGACCCCTTGGCGTACTGCCCGAAGGGCGTCGAGGTCGAGGACTGGCCCGACTACGCCGCCAAGAAGCCCGACGAGTTCACCGACCGCGCCCGCGAGTCGATGGCCGACCACGTCGAGGCCATGGTCGGCTTCCTCGACCGCGGCGCCGAGGTGTTCGACTACGGCAACTCCATCCGCGGCGAGGCCAAGGCGGGCGGCTGCGAGCGGGCGTTCGACTTCCCCGGCTTCGTCCCGGCCTACATCCGGCCGCTGTTCTGCGAGGGCAAGGGCCCGTTCCGCTGGGCCGCGCTCTCCGGCGACCCGGCCGACATCGCGGCCACCGACCGGGCGATCCTGGAGCTGTTCCCGGACAACGAGCAGCTGGCCCGGTGGATCAGGATGGCCGGCGAGCGGGTCGAGTTCCAGGGCCTGCCCGCCCGCATCTGCTGGCTCGGCTACGGCGAGCGCCACCTCGCGGGCCTGAGGTTCAACGAGATGGTGGCCTCCGGCGAGCTGTCCGCGCCCATCGTCATCGGCCGCGACCACCTGGACTGCGGCTCGGTCGCGTCGCCGTACCGGGAGACCGAGGCGATGGCCGACGGCTCGGACGCCATCGCCGACTGGCCGCTGCTCAACGCGCTGGTCAACACCGCGTCCGGGGCGACCTGGGTGTCGCTGCACCACGGCGGCGGCGTGGGCATCGGCCGGTCCATCCACGCCGGTCAGGTGACGGTCGCCGACGGCACCCCGCTGGCGGCGCAGAAGATCGAACGGGTGCTGACCAACGACCCCGCCATGGGCGTCATCCGGCACGTCGACGCCGGCTACCAGCGGGCGATCGACGTCGCCGCGCAGAAGCACGTGCCGATCCCGATGAGCGCCGATGACTGACCTCGCGGACATCGCCGACGTCGGGCGCGACCGCCGGCGTGGCGGCTACTCCCGGCACGGCTTCGACCACGTCGAACTTGAGCTGCGCACCTGGTTCGTGGAGCAGGCCGAGCGCCGCGGCCTGGACGTCCGGCCCGACCGCAACGGCAACATCTGGGCCTGGTGGGGCGAGCCCGGCCCGGACGCCGTGATCACCGGCAGCCACCTCGACTCCGTGCCGGGGGGTGGTGCGTTCGACGGGCCGCTGGGCGTCGTGTCGGCGTTGCAGGCCTTCGACCTGCTGCGCTCGAAGGGCTTCACGCCGTCGAAGCCGCTGGCGATCGTCGTGTTCGTGGAGGAGGAGGGCGGGCGCTTCGGCGTGGCCTGCCTCGGGTCGCGCCTGATGACCGGCGCGATCACCCCGGAAGCCGCGTGCAAGCTGGTCGACGCGGACGGCATCACGTTCGGCGAGGCCGCGCACGCCGCCGGCTTCGACCCGTTGCGGATGGGCCGCGACGACCGCGCGTTGTCGTCCGTCGGTGCTTTCGTCGAGCTGCACGTCGAGCAGGGGCGTGGCTTGACCGTGCCGGTGGGGTTGGCCAGTTCGATCCTGGCGCACGGGCGGTGGCGGTACACGTTCACCGGTGAGGGCAACCACGCCGGCGCGACCCTCGTGCAGGACCGGCGCGACCCGATGCTCCCGGCCGCCGCGATGGTGCTGGCCGCGCGCCGTGCGGCGACTTCGGGCGCCCGCGCGACCGTGGGCCGGATCGTGCCCAACCCCGGTGGCACCAACGTGATCGCCTCGTCCGTGGACGTGTGGCTGGACGCGCGGGCCGAGGACGAGCCGCGCACCCGTGAGGTGGTCGACCGGATCACGTCGGCGGCACGTGCGGCGGCGGCCGAGGAGGGCTGCGAGGTGCGGGTGGCCGAGGAGAGCTGGGGCGGGACCGTGCACTTCGACCCCGACCTCATGGCCGGCATCCGAGACGCGCTCGGCGCCGACACCCCGGCGCTGCCGACCGGTGCCGGTCACGACGCCGGGATCTTGGCCTCCCACGTGCCGACCGCCATGCTGTTCGTGCGCAACCCGACCGGGATCAGCCACGCGCCGCAGGAGTTCGCCGAGGCCGACGACTGCGCCGCGGGCGTGGTGGCGCTGGCGACGACGTTGGAGCACTTGACGCGATGAAGAGCTTCTGGTGCGAGCGGGCGTGGTTGCCGGACGGGATCACGTCGCGGGTGCTGGTGCGGGTGGACAAGGGCGTCATCGCGTCCGTGTCCGCTGTGGACACCATCCCCCTCGGCGTGGAACGGCTCTACGGCCTGGTGTTCCCGGGGTTCGCCAACGCCCACTCGCACGCGTTCCACCGGGCGTTGCGCGGGCGCACGCACTCGGACGGCGGCACGTTCTGGACGTGGCGCGACCGGATGTACGCGGTGGCGGAGGGGTTGACGCCCGAGCGGTACCGGAGGCTGGCCACGGCGGTGTACGCGGAGATGGCCGTGGCCGGGGTGACGGCGGTGGGCGAGTTCCACTACCTGCACGCCGGCGGCAACGAGATGGGTGAGGCCCTGCGGCAGGCCGCGCGGGACGCCGGCATCCGCATCACCCTGTTGGACGCTTGCTACCTGGCGGGTGGGATCGGTCAACCCGTGCGGGGGGTGCAGGAGCGGTTCTCCGACGGGACCGGGGACAGGTGGCTCGACCGGGTCGCTGAGCTGCGCGGTGACGAGAACACGAGGATCGGCGCGGCGATCCACTCGGTCCGCGCGGTGCCACGTGAAACATTGTCGCTGGTAGCGGGCGCGTTCCCCGATCGGCCGCTCCATGTACACCTGTCGGAGCAACCGGCCGAGAACCAGGCGTGCCTGGAGGCGTACGGCATGACGCCGACCGAGCTGCTGGCCGAGGCGGGCGCCCTCACGCCGCGCACGACGGCCGTGCACGGGACGCACCTGTCGACGAAGGACATCGGCCTGCTCGGGTCGACGCGGACGGGGGTGTGCTTCTGCCCGACCACGGAGGCCGACCTGGCGGACGGCATCGGCCCTGCGCGCGAGCTGGTGGAGGCCGGTTCGCCGTTGTCGTTGGGCAGCGACCAGCACGCGGTGATCGACCCGTTGCTGGAAGCGCGCGCTCTGGAGCACAACGAACGGTTGCGCACCGGCCAACGCGGCCGGTTCACGCCTGCGGAACTCGTTGGCGCGCTGACGAACCACGCCGCCATCGGCTGGCCCGAGGCCGGCCGGCTGGCAGTCGGCTCTCCGGCCGACTTCGTAGCCGTTCGAGTGAACTCGATCCGAACCGCCGGTACTGAGCCCGAACAGGTGGTGCTGGCCGCCACCGCGTCGGACGTGACCACCGTCGTGGTCGGCGGGAAGGTCGTGGCGCGCGATGGCGTGCACGAGCAGCTGGGCGACGTCGCCAGGCTGCTGACGGAGGCACTCACCTGATCGGGTGCCGAGATTCCCACTGTTGTCAGTCCCTCTCACCATCATGGGTCGCATGCCGCCAGCTCGCCCACCTTTTCGCCGTCGGAAACTGGCCCGCCGCATCCGCCGGATGCGGGAAGCGGCTGGGATGACGATCGAGGACGCCGCCGCCGCGCTCGACAAGCACCGCAACAGCCTCTACCGCCTGGAGGCGGGCGAGACGAGGCTCGACGTCCACCTCGCCCGCTCGATGATGGACGTCTACGACCACTACGACCCCGACCTCATCGACCAGGTGCGGGAGGCGCTGCGACCCGGGTGGTGGACCGCCTTCGGCCTGCGGGACATGGGATACGTCGATGTCGAGACTGCGGCATGCGCGGTCTCGGACCTGGCCCTGGTCCGCATCCCAGGCCTCCTCCAGACCGAGCCCTACGCACGGGCTGTCCTGGAGGCGAGTTCGCTCAAGCGCACCAAGCCCGAGTTGGCCACCCAGGTCAAGGTCCGCATGATCCGCCAACGCCGCCTCACCTCCGATGAAGCCCCTCTCCGGCTGACTGCTCTGGTCGATGAGGTCGCCTTGCGTCAGCGGATCGGCGGGGAGGAAGTCATGCGCGATCAGTTGAACCACCTGTCGATGGTCGCCGAGCTGGACACGGTGGTGCTCCGCGTCCTGCCGACCGCTCTTGGCGCCCACGCCGGCCAACGAGGGGCGTACACCCTGCTCGATTTCCCCGAACCCGAGGATGCGCCGTTGCTCTACGTGTCCTATGCGACCGGGGCACTTCACATCGAGGATCGAGATGAGGTGGGCCGGGCTAAACTGCTGTTCAACCACCTGCTCGGGCAGGCGCTCGGTCCCGAGGATTCGATCGCCCTGATCGAGCGGATACTTGCCGAGCGCGAATGAGAGGCGGTCTTCGTGTCCACTGTGGACCCTGTTGGTCTGGTGTGGCGGAGGAGCAGTTACAGCGGCGACGGCAACAACGACAACTGCGTCGAAGTCGCTTTCTCCGGCCCTGCGGTGGGGGTGCGGGACTCGAAGAAGCGTGACGCGGGGGCGTTGGTGTTCCCGGCGTCGGCTTGGCAGCGGTTCGTGCGGTCGTGACCAGTACGATCATCACCGGCATCGGGGAGTTGACCACCAACGACCCTGAGCTGGGCCGCCTCACCGATGCCGCGCTCGTCTTCACCGGCGACCGGGTGGAGTGGGTCGGGTCCTCGGCGTCCGCGCCGGCCGCCGACGTGCGGGTCGACGTCGGAGGGCGCGCGGTCCTGCCCGGTTGGGTGGACAGCCACACGCACCTGGTGTTCGCGGGCGATCGGACGGCCGAGTTCGAGGCGCGGATGGCCGGTATACCGTATACAGCAGGCGGTATTGCGAAGACCGTCGAGGCCACTCGGGCCGCTTCCGATCGGGATCTTGTAGACAATGTGCGACGGCTGGTGGGCGAAGCCGTGGCGCAGGGCACCACCACGATCGAGACCAAGACCGGCTACGGATTGAATACTGTAGACGAAGTGCGATCGGCGCGGATCGCGGCTTCGGCGGCCGACGAGGTCACCTTCCTGGGCGCACACCTCGTGCCGCCGGGAGCCGACGCGGACGAGTACGTGGCGCTGGTCATCGGCGAGATGCTCGACGCCGTCGCACCGCACGTGCGGTGGGCGGACGTGTTCTGCGAGCAGGGCGCGTTCGACGCGGACCAGTCGCGAGCCGTGCTGGAGGCGGCGAAGGGCAGAGGGCTCGGCCTGCGCGTGCACGGCAACCAGTTGGGCGAAGGCCCCGGTGTGCGGCTGGCCGTCGAGCTGGGCGCGGCGAGCGTCGACCACTGCACGTACCTCTCGGACGCCGACGTCGACGCGTTGGCGAACTCGGACACCGTCGCCACCCTGCTCCCCGCCTGCGACCTGTCGACCCGGCAATCGCTCCCACCGGCCCGCCGCCTCCTCGACGCGGGCGCGACGGTCGCCCTGGCCAGCAACTGCAACCCGGGCAGCTCCTACACCACCTCGATGGCATATTGCATAACGACGGCAGTCCTCCAGATGCGGATGACCGTCGAGGAAGCCGTCACCGCCGCCACCCTCAACGGCGCGAAAGCCCTGCGGCGCACCGACATCGGCCACCTGGCACCGGGCGCCCGCGCCGACATCCACGTCCTGGACGCACCCTCGACCACCCACCTCGCCTACCGACCGGGCGTCCCGCTCACCCACGCCGTGTGGCGGGCGGGCAGTCGACCGGACCCGCGCTAGAACGGCGGGATCGGGGGCGACGCGGGGTTCGTCATGTGCGCGCGGATCGCGTTGCGGCCGTACTCGGCGGCGGAGGAGTCGGACCCGTAACCCACCACGGTGACCCAAGTCCCCTCCTGCATCGCCATGCAGGACACCTGGACGGCGAGCCGGTCGTCACCGCCGACGATGACGAAATCACCCTCCTCGGGCGGGAACCACACGTCGAGCCGGTACCGGTGGAACGCCGCCGTGGCGAGGTCCAGGCACTCCTGGACGGTGTGGTCGCTGATGAACGAGCCGAGGTGCGCGAACATGACCCGGTACCTCCGGTCGGTCAGACGAACCTGAGTTGCACCACCGGCGGCCGCGCGCCCAGGACCGTCCCCGGGAACTCGGTCGACTCGACCCGCAGGGTCACGCCGGCGACGATCGGCAGCTGCGCCCCGACGCGCGGTTGCAGCGTGCCCTCCAGGTAGATCGGGTTGACCTCGCGGTAAGGCTGCCCGTCGTCCCTCACCCCCAGGTTGCGTAACCCGATCGAGTGGACCACGACGGCCGGTGTCACGCCCCGGTCGTCGACCGTGGGCACCCGGTACTCGGCCGTGACCTCGGCCCCGCCCGGCAGGGTGAGGACCGCGAGGACGGACATGTGCGACCCGATCTCGGCGACGGAACTCGATCCGGCCACGGTGGCGACCTCGTTCATGCCGACCCGCCGGACCCAGGGCGCGAACTCCGCCGGGTACGTGCGGTGCAGGTTGGCCGTGGCGAGCCGGCGGCCGGTCTGCCAGAAGTCCCCGCGCAGCGGTGTCACCACGCTCGCCGCCTGCGGTGGCGTGGGGATGGTGAAGCTCATCGGCCCCGTCTTGCCCATGACGCAGTAGTCGTCCTCGTACGCGGTCTCCTGGTCGCCGTCGCCGAGATCGGGGCCGAACGCGTGCTGGAAACCCAGCACGTGACCGAGCTCGTGCTGGAAGAACTCCAGGAACCCGTGCTGGTCGAACAGCGCCCTGTTGCCGTGGGCGCCTGCGTGCGACGGCGGGGGGTTGGTCAGGGCGATGAACCCGTGGTAGCCGTCCACGTTGATGCCCTCGGCGCGGGCCCGGTTCCGGACCGCCTCGATGGCCTCCTCCCGGCGGTGCACGAGGTGGTTGGCGTCCAAGCCCTCCAGGTTCAGCCCGGCCGCGCCGCCCTCGATGTCGAACTGGAGGTTCAGCAGCCCGAACGTCGAGCGCAGCCAGTAGTCGCGCACGCTCCAGCCGTTCGGGTCCTGGAAGACGGCGCGGCAGAAGCTCGTCGGCCACGGCCAGCTGCTCGCCGATCCGGCCTGGGGCGGGCTCCAGAGCCCGCGCACGATCAGCACCCGGAACGGGTTCGGCGCCATCGGACCTCCGGTCGACTCGGTGCCACTCGCCACGGTGCCACTCGCTACTAGGTCGAACGCCGGGGCGCCGATGTGTCGGCCGGCTCACGGCTTTCACACGTTCGGCCCAGCGCGGCCAGGGCGGCCGACGTGCTGTCCGGGTGGGCGGCCAGGAGTGGGAGGCGGACGTCCGGGGTCGGGATGAGGCCCTGCGCGTGCAGCACGCCCTTGATCACGGTGGGGTTGGGCTCGGCGAACAGCGCCGCCGACAGCGAACTCAACCGCCCGCCCAGGTCGCGCGCCAGAGCCACGTCCCCGGCGTGCCACGCGTCGATCATCCGGACGAACTCGCCGGTCGCCACGAGCGCCGAGGCGAGGATGCCGCCGTGCGCGCCGAGCGCCAACAACGGCGAGATGAACGCGTCGTCGCCGCCGAGCACCGCCAACGACGGCCGGTCGGCGAACAACGCGACGGTGTCGGCGTCGATCCCGCCCACCGCGTACTTCAGGCCCACCACTCCCGGCACCTCGGCCAGCCGCCGCAACGTCGCCGCGGACAGGTACTGCCCGGTCCGGTACGGGATGTCGTAGACGATCAACGGCACCGGGCTGTCGGTGGCGAGCCGGGTCAGGTGGGCGAGCGCGCCCTCCTCGCCTGGGCGGACGAACGAGGGCACGGTGGTCAGCGCGGCCGTCACCTGCGGTCGGCCGGCCAACGCCCGGAGCGCCGCCGCGGTGTTCGCGCCGACCACGAGCGCGGCGTCGCGCTCCTGGCAGACCCGGGACGCCACCTCGATCACGGCCTGCTGCTCATCGGGGGTGAGCGCGGACGGTTCGGCCGTGGTGCCCAACGCGACCAGGCCCCGGGCGCCGGCGTCCAGGACGCGGACGGCGAGGGCTTCCAGCGCGTCGAGCGCCACCGCCCCGGCGCGGTCGAACGGCGTGATCAGCGGGACGAACAAACCGGTGAACGTCATGACCCCAGGCTGCCCGGCGGAACCGTGAAGGACCAGTTCGCGTTCCTCAACGAAACCGTAAGCTGAACTGATGCTCGACGTCCGCCGACTGCGGTTGCTGCGCGACCTGGCGCACCTGGGCACGATCGCGGCCGTCGCCCGGGCCCACGCCTACACGCCGTCGGCCGTGTCCCAGCAGCTCGCCGCCCTGCAACGCGAGGCGGGCGTCCCGCTGCTGGAGCACACCGGTCGCGGCGTCCGCCTCACCCCGGCGGGCAGCGCGCTCGTCGAGCACGCCGAAACCGTCCTGGCCGCCCTGGAAGCCGCGTCCGCCACGGTGGCCGCCGCACGCACCGGCCTGTCCGGCGCCGTGCGCATCGGCGCGTTCCCCAGCGCCGTGCCGACCCTGCTGCCGTCGGCGCTGGTCGCGTTGGGCCGCGACCACCCGGCGCTCGACCTCATGGTCACCGAGCTGGACCCCGTCGACATGCCCGACGCGTTGCGCGACGGCCGCCTCGACGTGGCGCTGTGGCATGACTACGACGTCGCACCGGTAGCACCCGACCGTGGCGTGGACTCGGTGCGGCTGCTGGACGAGACGGTGTTCCTGGCCGTGCCGCTGTTCCTGGCCATGCCGGCCGGCCGGTCGACGGACCCGGGCGATCCGATCGGGCGCGCCCGGGACGAGGCGTGGATCGTCGGCAGCCCCGGCACGCTCTGCCACACCGTGACCATGAGGGTCTGCCAGGCGGCGGGATTCGCGGCGAGGGTGCGCCACCACGCCGACGACTTCACCGCCGTGCTCGCCCTGGTCGCCGCCGGGCAGGGCGTCGCGCTCGTGCCGGAACTGGGCGCGGCGCACCCGCCCGCGGACGTCCGGCTCGTCCCGCTCGACGTCCACCGGCGCACCCGCATCGCCTACCGCCGCGGTGCAGGCGGCCACCCCGTCATCGCCGCGTGCGTCGCCGCGCTGGAGTCCTCGACGGCGGCCTACTTCGCGTGCGGACCGGGTGGGGGCCCACCACGGCGATGAGCCCCCGTCACGTCACGGGTTGACGATCGTGACCTCGCGGTCGTCGGTGACCTGGCCGTTGAACGGGCCGCTCAGCGTGGCCGACGCGAAGGCCGTGCCCGCGCGGAACGGGTACTCCGCGGCGTGCACCGAGACGGTGACCGTCTGCGTGCTGCCGGTGCAGAACGGCTGCGCGTAGCCCGAGCCGCTCGCGATGGCCGGGCCGACGCGCTGGGTGAGCCGGACGTTGACGTAGGCGTAGCCCGGCGGCGGGCAGACGATCTGCACGTCGATCTTGACCGCCGCGCCGCGCGCCAGTCTCTCCCCCTGCGCCTGGAGCTGGATCGCGGGCTGCGACGGGGACTGCGCGCTCACGTCGGCGCTGGACGGCAGCACGGACGCGAGGATCGCGCCCGCGACGACGGCCAGCACGGCCGCGGCCCTGGCCGGTCGCACGTTCCGGGTGGATGCGAACTTCACTGGTTCTCCTTTGCGGTGGGGACTGCTGCCACGGGTGTGCCGGCAGTGGGTTCGGGGCCGGGGCCGGCGAGTCCGGTGAGCAGCCCGGCGGTCAGCACGATCACGGGCAGGTGCCACAGGAAGTCGAACCCGCTGTGCACCAGCAGCACGACCAGCGCGGCGGAGGCTCCGGCCCACAGCGCCCGCCCGTCGCCCACGCCACCCGCACCATCCGCACCTCCCACGCCTCCCACGCCTCCCGCACCGACCCGGCCCCGCCGGACCGTCGCCGCCATGGCCGCCAGGACCAGCAGCACCAGGCCGAGGCCGATCGCCCCGAGTTCGACCAGCACCTGGAGGTACTCGTTGTGCACGTACCGCATCACGCGGGCGTCGCCGGAAGGCGTGGTGAACACGAACCAACCCCGGCCCGGCCCCGTCCCGGCCAACGGCTGGGCGGCGACGTGGTCCAGCGCCGCGCCCGTCGCGCCCGTGCGGTCCGGTGAGCTGGTCGAGATCCGGCCCTTGAGCAGCCGGTCCAGGTCGTCCGGGTCGCGCAACAGCAGCCCGGCGACCACGGCGACGGTGAGCCCGGCGACCACGCCGATCAGCCGGAGCACCGCCGTCAACCGGCTCAGGCCGAGGGTGATCGCGAGGCCGGCCACGAGGCCGATGATCGCGAGGCCGGGTCGGGCCGGTTCGGCGACGGGGAACGACGGCGCGAGCGCGCCGAGGGCGACCAGCGCGCCGAGCCCGGCCGGACCGGCGTGCTTCAGGGTGGTGCGGACGCCGTTGCAGATCACCAGCGCGATGAGGCCCACCAGCAGCGCGAGCAACCCGGCGCGGCTCAACGTCGCGCCCACGCCGACCACCAGCGCGTACACCGCGCCGGCCAGCGGCAACGAGTGCGGGCGGCCGGTGTGCAGGGCCAGTGCCAGCACGGCGAGCGCGGCTAGCAGCGCGGCGGCGGCGTTGGGGTAGGTGAGGGTCGACGCGGCGCGGGCCAGGCCGTCCGCGACCACCGACCAGGACGGGATCCGCCACACCACGGCCACCCAGCCGGTCAGCGCGACCAGCACGCCGACGCCGACGAGGACCGAGGCGCACAGCTCCCGTTGCGCGACGTCGGCGCGTCGGCCCACGAACGCCGCCGCGACCAGGCAGCCGAGGGTCGCGACCGTGGGCAGCGCGTCGGTGAACGTGCCGTTCAGGACCGCGCGCAGCACCGTCCACGCGGCCAGCGCGGCGCACGCCACCGGCAGCAGGCCGGCGTCCGGGCGGTTGCGCAGGGCCAGGACCAGGGCGACCGCGACGAGCGCGCCGGTGAAGAGGCGTCCGGGCAGGTAGTAGCCGCCCTGGGCGACGACCGCGGCGGCGATCGCGGCGAGCAGCAGCAGCACGGCGTGCGGCAGCGCGACCGCGTCCCGTGGCACGACGCGGTCCGGCGCGATTCCCCCCATGCAGGCCCCCCAGCCCTTCACGCCTGCCGGAGCAGGTTCGCGCGGATCTTAACCACCGCGATGTCCTTGGTGGAGGGTGTTTTCGCGCGAATGCGCCTTTTGCCGGCCCTCATGCCGGCCGGTGGGTGGTCCGGGCGATCGGTATCCGGCAGGCTGGTGCCATGGAGTACACCCAGCTCGGCCGTTCCGGCCTGTCCGTGTCCCGCTTGTGCCTCGGCACGATGAACTTCGGCCCGGAGACGTCGGAGGCCGACAGCCACTCGATCATGGACCGGGCGCACGAGCACGGCATCAACTTCTTCGACACCGCCGACGTCTACGGGTGGCAGCGGGGCGAGGGCGTCACCGAGAAGATCATCGGCCGCTGGTTCGCCCAGGGCGGTGGGCGGCGGGAGAAGACCGTGCTCGCCACGAAGCTGTACGGGGACATGGGGGACTGGCCGAACGAGGGTCGGCTGTCCGCGCTGCACATCCGGCGGGCGGCGGACGCGTCGTTGCAGCGGTTGCAGACCGACTACATCGACCTGTTCCAGATGCACCACGTGGACCGGAACACGCCGTGGGACGAGATCTGGGAGGCCTTCTCCGTGCTGCGGCAGCAGGGGAAGGTGCTCTACTTCGGGTCGTCCAACTTCGCCGGGTGGCACATCGCGCAGGCGCAGGAGGCGGCGCGGAGCCGGCACTTCCTGGGGTTGGTCAGCGAGCAGTCGATCTACAACCTGGTGAACCGGTTCGCGGAGCTGGAAGTCCTGCCCGCCGCGCGGCACTACGGCGTCGGCGTGATCCCGTGGTCGCCGCTGGGTGGCGGGGTGCTGGGCGGTGTGCTGCGCAAGCAACGCGAGGGCGGCGGCTCACGCGGCACGGCGGGTCGTGGCCTGGAGATGCTGGAGAAGCACCGTGACGCCATCGAGGGCTACGAGAAGCTCGCCGCCGACCTGGGCGAGGACCCGGCGCACGTCGGCGTGGCCTGGCTGCTGCACCAGGAGGGCGTGACGGCCCCGATCATCGGCCCCCGCACGCTGGAGCAACTCGACGGCTCCCTCCGCTCGACGGAGATCGCCCTGAACGCCGACACCCTGACCAAGCTGGACCACCTCTTCCCCGCCCCCGGCCCGAACGGCAGCAACCCCGCACCGGAGGCGTACGCCTGGTAGTGGGATCCGCCGTCTTACCCGTTGCGTTTGCTTCGACTGTTGCGGATACTTCGGATAGAGGTGATTCGCATGGCGACGAAAGCGGAAGGTGCGAAGGTGGCGCCCGGCGTGGTCGACGCCGACGTCGCCGCCCGCGCGTTGCGCCGGGTGAAGGACTACCTGGCGTGCGCCGGCGCAGTGGCCGATGAGTTGGAGATCCTGGTCGAGGGCGGGCCAGGGGAGGCGCTCGTCCTGCCACGTCCGGCGGTCGAGCTGTTCGCGCACATCCTTGCCGCGATGGCGAACGGCCAAGGCGTCCAGATCATGCCGGTCAACGCCGAGCTGACCACCCAGCAGGCAGCGGAACTGCTGAACGTCTCACGTCCCTACCTGATCGGCCTCCTCGAACGGGGCGAGATCGAACACCGGCTCGTGGGCAGGCACCGGCGCGTTCGGTTCGACGCGCTGATGGACTACATGCGTCGCGACGACCTCGCCCGCAAGCAGGTGGTGGACGAGTTGACGCGGTTGGACCAGGAGTTGGGAACGGACTGAATGGCCTTCGTCGTGGTGTACGACGCCTGCGCCTTGTACGGCAACACCGTGCGCAACCTGCTCATCCGAGTGGCACGCGCAAGGTTGGTGCAGGCCAAGTGGACCGAGCAGATCCTCGACGAGGTCGACCGGAGCTTCGCGCGTAAGCGGGGGATCCCGGAGGAGAAGCGGCGGCGGCTGCGTGAACTGATCAACGGTTCCGTGGCCGACTGCCTCGTCGAGGGGTACGAGTCCCTCATCGACAGCCTGGTGCTGCCGGACCCGGACGACCGGCACGTGCTCGCCGCGGCGATCAGGACCGGTGCGCAGGTGATCGTGACGGCCAACCTGCCCGACTTCCCGGCCGACTACCTCCGGCAGTGGCACATCGAGGCCAAGAGCCCGGACGACTTCGTGCTCGACCTGATCGGCATCAACGACCGCGTCGTGTACTCGTGCGTCCAGCAGATCGTCGACGAGCGCGTCAACCCACCGGAGACGATCGACGACGTGCTCGGCCAACTGGAGCGTTCCGGCCTCATCGAGTCGGCCGCCGCGCTGCGGCTCGGGTGAGTGTCGGTCGGGGTGGCGGCTGGTTCCCGGCCCGGTGTCAGTCTTCGAGGTCCTCGTCGTCGCGGGCCAGGTAGGTGGCCAGGCGTTCGACGGCGGTCTCGAAGTCGGGGTTGGCGTCGACGAACGCACGCAGCTTGTCGGCCAGCCAGGCGAAGGTCACCTCCTCCTCACCCCGGCGGGTCTCCAGTTCCTCGATGCCGCGGTCGGTGAAGTACACGATCTCCTCCAACGAGAACGGCCGAGCCGTCGAGACCCGGAGGTCTCGACGGCTCGGCGCGGACGATCAGGTCCTACTCGAACGCCTTCGCGATCAACTCGCGCTGCTCGACCTCGTGCACCTTGGACGAACCCGCCGACGGCGCGGCCATCGGGCGCCGCGAGACGCGCTTCACGGCGAACCTCTCCGGCAGCAGCTCGGGCAGCGCCAGACCGAAGAACGGCCACGCGCCCTGGTTCGCCGGCTCCTCTTGGACCCAGCGGACCTCGGTGGCGTTCGGGTACCGGTCCAGCGCCTCGGTCAGCTTGCGCGCGGGCACCGGGTACAGCTGCTCGACGCGCACCACGGCGGTGTCCTTGACACCCCGCTTCTCCTGCTCGGCCAGCAGCTCGTAGTAGATCTTGCCGCTGCACAGCAGGACCTTGCGCACCGCACCCGTGTCGAGACCGGTCGGGTCGTCGATCACCGACTGGAAGCGGTCCTCCACGAACGCCTCGACCGGGCTGACCGCGGTCTTCAAGCGCAGCATCGACTTCGGCGTGAACACCACCAGCGGCCGGTTCACGCCGTCCAGCGCGTGCCGCCGCAGCAGGTGGAAGTAGTTCGCCGGCGTCGACGGCACCGCGATCGTCATCGAGCCCTCCGCGCACAGCTGGAGGAACCGCTCGATCCGGCCGGACGTGTGGTCCGGGCCCTGGCCCTCGTGGCCGTGCGGCAGCAGCAGCACGACGTCGGAGACCTGCCCCCACTTCGCCTCACCGGACGAGATGAACTCGTCGATGATCGGCTGCGCGCCGTTGACGAAGTCGCCGAACTGCGCCTCCCACAGCACCAGCGCGTCCGGGTTGGCCACCGAGTAGCCGTACTCGAAGCCCAGCGCCGCGAACTCCGACAGCACCGAGTCGTACACCATGAACTTGCCCTGGCCCTCGGCCAGGTTCTGCAGCGGGGTGTACTCCTCGGACCTCTTGCGGTCCACCAGCGTGGCGTGCCGCTGCACGAACGTGCCGCGCCGCGAGTCCTGGCCCGCCAGGCGGACCGTGCGGCCCTCCATCACCAGCGACCCGAACGCCAGCAGCTCGGCGAACGCCCAGTCGATGCCGCCCTCGCGGGCCATCTTGGCGCGCCGCTCCAGCACCGGCTTGACCCGCGGGTGCGGGGTGAAGCCCTCGGGCAGGTCCACGTGCGCGTCGGCGATCTTCTCGATGATCGACCGGTCGACCCCGGTGGGCAGCTTGGTCGGGACCTGCTGCTCCTCCTCGATCGACGGCGAGGTCTTGATCGGGTGCTTCTCCAGCTCCCGGACCTCGTTGAACACGTGCTCCAGCTGCGAGGAGAAGTCCTGCAACGCCTTCTCGGCCTCTTCGACGGAGATGTCGCCGCGGCCGATCAGGGACTCGGTGTAGGTCTTGCGCACCGAGCGCTTGGTGTCGATCACGTCGTACATCGCCGGCTGCGTCATCGAGGGGTCGTCGCCCTCGTTGTGGCCGCGGCGGCGGTAGCAGACCATGTCGATCACGACGTCCTTGTTGAACGCCTGCCGGTACTCCACCGCGAGCTTGGCGACCCAGTAGCACGCCTCCGGGTCGTCGCCGTTGACGTGGAACACCGGCGCGCCGATCATCTTCGCCACGTCGGTCGAGTACTTCGACGAGCGCGAGTGCTCGGGCGCGGTGGTGAAGCCGACCTGGTTGTTCACCACGACGTGCACCGTGCCGCCGGTGCGGTAGCCGCGCACCAGCGCCAGGTTCAGCGTCTCGGCGACCACGCCCTGGCCCGCGAACGCGGCGTCGCCGTGCAGCGCGACCGGCAGCACGGTGAAGCCCTCGCCGCCCTTGTCGAGCATGTCCTGCTTGGCCCGGACGATGCCCTCCAGCACCGGGTCCACGGCCTCCAGGTGCGACGGGTTCGCGGTCAGCGACACCTTCGTCTCGCCGTCGCCGAACATCCGGAAGTACTTGCCCTCGGCGCCCAGGTGGTACTTCACGTCACCGGAGCCGTGCGCCTGACCCGGGTCGAGGTTGCCCTCGAACTCGCGGAAGATCTGCGAGATCGGCTTGCCGACGATGTTGGCCAGCACGTTCAGCCGGCCGCGGTGCGGCATGCCGATGACGACCTCGTCGATCTCGTGCTCGGCGGCCTTGTCCAGCACGGCGTCGAGCAGCGGGATGACCGTCTCGCCGCCTTCGAGCGAGAACCGCTTCTGGCCGACGTACTTCGTCTGGAGGAAGGTCTCGAACGCCTCGGCGGCGTTGAGCTTCGACAGGATGTACTTCTGCACGGTGGCCGGCGGCTTCTCGTGCGGCACCTCGACGCGCTCCTGGATCCAGAGGCGCTCCTCCGGGTCGAGGATGTGCATGTACTCGACGCCGACGGTGCGGCAGTACGAGTTGCGCAGCACGCCCAGGATGTCGCGCAGCCGCATCCGCTCCTGGCCCGCGAACCCGCCGACCGGGAACTCCCGGTCCAGGTCCCACAGGGTCAGGCCGTGCGACAGCACGTCGAGGTCGCGGTGGCTGCGCTGGCGGTAGTTCAGCGGGTCCGTGTCGGCCATCAGGTGGCCGCGGGTGCGGAACGCGTCGATCAGCTCGATGACGCGGGCGGTCTTGTCGACCGCGCCCTCGGGGATGTCGGCGACCCAGCGGATCGGCTCGTACGGCAGCCGCAGCGACGTGAACACGTCGTCGTAGAAGCCGTCCTCGCCCAGCAGCAGCTGGTGGATGCGGCGCAGGAACTCGCCCGACTCCGCGCCCTGGATCACGCGGTGGTCGTAGGTGGAGGTCAGCGTGATGACCTTGCTGACGCCCATGTCGGTCAGGGCCTGCTCGCTGGTGCCCTGGAAGTGCGCCGGGTACTCCATCGCGCCGACGCCGATGATCGTGCCCTGGCCCGCCTGCAGGCGCGGCACCGAGTGGTTGGTGCCGATGGTGCCCGGGTTGGTCAGCGAGAGGGTGGTGCCGGCGAAGTCCTCGGCGGTGAGCGAGCCCGTCCGCGCCTTGCGGATCAGGTCCTCGTACGCCTGCCAGAACTGCGTGAACGTCATGTTCTCGCAGCCCTTGATCGAGGCCACGACCAGCGTGCGGGAGCCGTCCTTGCCGGGCAGGTCGATGGCCAGGCCGAAGTTCACGTGCTCGGGCGTGACCACGAACGGCTTGCCGTCGACCTCGGCGAAGTGCCGGTTCATGTTCGGGTACGCCTTGAGCGCCCGCACCACCGCGTAGCCGATCAGGTGGGTGAAGGAGACCTTCCCACCGCGGGTGCGCTTGAGGTGGTTGTTGATCACGATGCGGTTGTCGGCCAGCAGCTTGGCGGGCACGGCGCGCACGCTCGTCGCGGTCGGAACGGTGAGCGAGAGCTCCATGTTCTTCGCGATGGCGGCGGCGGCGCCGCGCAGCTGCTTCTGCTCTTCGCCCCGGGTCGGCTGCACCGGTGCGGCCTTGGCGGCCTGCGCGGGTGCGGGCTTGGTCGTCGGCTTCTGGGCCGGCGCCGCGCTCTTCGGCTGCTGCGTGGGCGCGGCGGTGCCTGCCTTCGCTGCCGTCGCTGCTGTCTGCGCGGCTGCGGGCTCTGCCGCGGGCGCGGTCTGGGCCGGAGCGGGCTTGGTGGCGGTCGTGGTGCCGTTCTCCGCGGCCGTCGCGGCCCCGTTGCCCGACCGCTGCGTCGACTTGTAGTCGGCGAAGAAGTCGTGCCAGGCCGGGTCTACCGACGACGGGTCGGCGAGGAACTGCTCGTACATCTCCTCGACCAGCCACTCATTGGGGCCGAACTGAGAAGCAGGACTGCTGCTGGACACGGCTGGCGCTCGCCTCTATCCATCTCGCTCTTGGTAATGACTCACTCATGGTCAGGCTAGTCCCCCGTCTGGTGCAGTTCACACACAGGAGGGGCAGGGCCGGGAGTGTTCCCTCACAGAATCGTTCAGGGGTCGGGTCTTGTTAGGGGTGCTTGAGCACCACTTGAGGTTAAGCCCGTCACGCGGCTCGTGGTGCTGCAACTCGGAGTAGTTGTGCGCACCGTGGGCGGGGTGGGGTTGTGAGGTGTTCAGCGGGCTGAATCTGAGGTGCTGAGCTGGTTGTTCAACCTTCTGGTTGACATGGTGGGGTGTGGGTTCTATGGTTGTGTTCAACCGAGAGGTTGAGTAAGGAGGTGGCGGTGGACGACCAGTTGTCGCGGGTCTTCTCGGCCCTGGCCGACCCGATCCGGCGGGACATGGTGGCGCGGTTGGCGGTGGGCGATGCGACCGTGAACGAGCTGGCCGGGCCGTACTCCGTGACCGTGCAGGCCGTGTCGAAGCACCTCAAGGTGCTTGAGGACGCCGGGCTCGTCAGCCGCAGCAAGCAGGCGCAGCGGCGGCCCGTCCACCTCGAGGCGGAGGTGTTCGACCTGATGACGAAGTGGATCGAGCGCTACCGGCGGGAGGCGGAGCAGCGCTACCAGCGGCTGGACGCCGTGCTCGCCGAGATGGCGGCCGGAGGCGCGGCCGAAAGCGCCCTTGAAGGCAGCCTCGAAGGCACCGAAGAGATCAGAGCCAGAGTCGAAGGAGAAGCATCATGAGCACGACCACGCACCCGGAGACCACGATCAGCGCCGACCCGACCCTGCCGACCATCCACATCATCCGGGAGTTCGACGCGCCGGTCGCTGCGGTGTTCCGGGCGCACGTCGACCCCGAGCTGGTGGTGAAGTGGCTGGGGCCGCGTTCGGTGACCATGAAGGTGGACCGGTGGGACGCGTCGACCGGCGGGGCGTACCGGTACGTGCACAGCCGCGGTGACGAGGAGTACCGGTTCTACGGTTCGTTCCACGAGGTGCGGGAGGGGGAGCGGATCGTGCAGACGTTCACGTTCGAGGGCTTCCCGGATGGGGTTTGCCTGGAGACGTTGACGTTCGAGGACCTCGGGGGCGGGCGGACGCGGCTGCACGGGATCAGCGTGTTCGAGACGACGGAGGGGCGGGACGCGGCGATGGCCAGCGGGATGGAGACCGGGGTGGTGGAGGGGTACGAGCAGCTGGACGAGCTGCTGTCGAACGAGTGAGTCGCTACAGGTCCGGCGGGGTGTGAGTGGTTGGGTCCGGCTCGATTTGACATGGGGCCCTTACGGGCACCCCAGGCAGGCCAAAGCCGGGCAGGCCTGGCGGGAAAAGCGTCCGCCAAGCCTGCCCGGCTTCGTCCAGCCTATGGCACCCGAACCCATGTCAAATCGAGCCTCGGTGCGCTCGTTCCGGGGCCGTTGTGGGGCGGTTGGGGCTGGTTAGGGCGTGTGGGCTGAGGTCAGGTTGAGGGTGTCGGGGGTGGTGGTTGGGTCGCGGTGGTCTTGGCCGTGGGACCAGAGGCGGGCGTAGTGGTGGTTGGCGGCTAGCAGGTCGGTGTGGGTGCCCTGTTCGACGATTCGGCCCTCGGACAGGACGACGATTCGGTCGGCGCGGGCGGCGGTGGCGAGGCGGTGGGCGACGACGAAGGTGGTCCTGGAGCCGGACAGGTGGTCGCTCGCGGCCAGGACGGCGGATTCGGTGGCGGGGTCCAGGGCGGCGGTGGCCTCGTCCAGGAGCAGGATCGTCGGCTGGACCAGTTCGGCGCGGGCCAGGGCGACCAGTTGGCGTTGGCCCGCGGAGAGGCCCTGGCCGCGTTCGCCCACCTGTTGGTGGAACGCGTTGGGCAGGGAGGCGACGACGGGGAGCGCGCCCACGGCGCGGACGGCTCGTTCGATGTCGGCGCGGGTGGCGTCGGGGTTGCCGTAGGCGACGTTCTCGGCGATGTCGCCGCCGAAGAGGTGGGCTTCCTGGGGGACGATGCCGAGGTGTCGGCGCAGGGCCGACAGGTCGTAGTCGCGGATGTCGACGCCGTCGATCAGGACCGTGCCCTCGGTGGCGTCGTAGAACCTCGCCACAAGCTTGACGAGGGTGGACTTGCCCGCGCCGGTCGCGCCCACGAAGGCGACGGTTTCGCCGGGTGCGACGCGCAGCGAGATGTCCTCGACCGCCGGGCGCGTGGTGCCCTGGTAAGTGAAGGTCACGTTGCGCAGCTCCACCTCGCCGCGCAGGTGGGGCACGGGCACGGGGTTCGCGGCCGGGGGGACCGTGGTCGGGGTG
The DNA here is from genome assembly GCF_054781895.1 of Saccharothrix stipae. Classification (NCBI taxonomy): domain Bacteria; kingdom Bacillati; phylum Actinomycetota; class Actinomycetes; order Pseudonocardiales; family Pseudonocardiaceae; genus Saccharothrix; species Saccharothrix stipae. Next base: position 335,446 of record NZ_BAAGTN010000008.1, read on the forward strand.
CGCAGCAGGTCGCCGATGCGGCTCAGGCCCACCCTGGCCTGCTGGTAGCCGTCGAAGACGCCGGACAGCTGGTACAGCGGCGAGAAGAACAGGCCGAGGTAGAGGACGAACGCGAGGAGCACGCCCGGGGACAGGGTGCCGTCCGCCACGCGGTACGCGCCGACCACCAGGATCCCGGCCTGCGCCACGCCCGAGAGCAGCGACAGGAACGGGAAGTAGGTGGCGATGTACCGCTGCGCCCTGATGCGGGAGCGGCGGTAGGCGTCGCTGCGTTCGGCGAACGCCTCGGCCGAACGCGCCTCCCGCGTGTACGCCTGGGAGACGCGCAGGCCCGAGACGTTCTCCTGGAGATCGGCGTTGACCGCGCTGACGCGTTCGCGCGCCTCCGCGTACGCGGCGGAGGAGAGGCGTTGGAAGATCACCGTCGCGATGAGGAGGATCGGCAGGACGGCCAGCGCCACCAGGGCCAAGCCCGGGTCGGTGGCCACCAGGGCGACGGCGATGCCGACCACCGTCAGCACGCTGATCGCGAACGTGGTCAGGCCCGTCTGGAGGAAGCTCGACAGGGCGTCCACGTCGGTGGTCATCCGGGTCATGATCCGGCCGGCCATCTCGCGCTCGTAGTAGTCCAGCCCCAGTCGTTGCAGGTGGGCGTAACTGCGCACGCGCAACAGGTAGAGCAGGCGCTCGCCGAGCCTGGAGGTCACCACGGTGCCCGCGGCCGCGGCCGCCCAGCCCAGCAGGACCAGGGCGAAGCTGATCGCCACGGCCGTCCACAGCCAGCCGACCTGGCCGCCGACCACGCCCTTGTCGATGCCCAAGCGGACGAGGTTCGGCGAGGTGACGGCCAGTGCGGTGTCGATCAGCAGCAGGCCGGCCACGCCCAGCATCGCCCAGCGGACCGGGCGGAGCAGGGTGCGGAGGCGGAAGCCCGGGTCGGGGGCGCGTGGGTCCTCGCCGTCCAGGGTCGGCACGTCGCGCGCGGGCGGCAGGGCGTGGACGCGGGCCATCAGGTCCGGGGTCGGCGGGGTGCCGCCCACCAGTGCCGACGTGCTGCCGCCTCCTCGGGTGCCCTTGGCGGCGTCCACGGCGCGGTTGGCCGCGCGCACGACCAGTTCGTCCTCGTCGGACGCGGGCCAGAGGTCGGGGGTGGTGCCGTCCGGGCCCGGTTCCAGTCGGGCGTCGGCACGGGGGTCGACCTGTTCGATCGCCTCACCGGGGCCGGCCAGGAGCTCGCGGTAGAGGCGGCAGCGTTGTCGCAGTTCGGCGTCCGTGCCGATGTCCACGACCCGGCCCGCGTCGAGCACGGCGATGCGGTCGGCGAGGGTGAGGGACGACCTGCGGTGCGCGATCAGGAGGGTGGTGCGCTCGGCGGTCACGGCGGCCAGGGTGCGGTGGATGGCGGCCTCGGTGGCGTTGTCCACGGCGGAGGTCGCGTCGTCCAGGACCAGCACGCGGGGGTCGGAGAGCAGGGCGCGGGCCAGGGCCACGCGTTGGCGTTGACCACCGGAGAGCGTGAGGCCCCGCTCGCCCACGACGGTGTCGTAGCCGCGGGGCAGGGCTTCGATGAACTCGTGCGCCTCGGCGGCCCGCGCCGCCGCTCGGACCTGGTCGTCGGAGGCGTCCGGCAGGCCGTAGGCGATGTTCGCGCGGACGGTGTCGGAGAAGAGGAACGCCTCCTCGAACACGGTGCCGACGGTCTGGCGCAGTGAGGTCAGGCGCAGGTCGCGGACGTCCACGCCGCCCACGCGGACCGCGCCCTCGTGGACGTCGTAGAACCTGGGGAGCAGGAGCGAGACGGTGGACTTGCCCGAGCCCGCGGTGCCGACGACCGCGAGGGTCTCGCCCGGTTCCACCCGCAGGGACACGCCGGACAGCACCGGCTCGCTGCGCGTGTACCCGAACGTCACGTCACGCAGCTCCACGGCCACCGGGCCGGCCGGCACGTCGCGGTCGCCCTCCACGACCGAGGGCTGCGAGTCGATCAGCTCGTACACCCGCTCCACGCCCGCGCGGGCCAGCTGGGCGGTCACCATCAGGCTCGCCAGCAGCCGCGTCGGGCCGACCAGGGTGGCCACGTAGGTCGCGAACGCCAGGAACGTGCCGAGGGTGACCTCGCCGCGCAGGGCCATCCACCCGCCCAGCGCCAGGACGGCCACCTGGCCGAGGTAGGGCAGGGAGTTCAGCGTCGCCGACGGGCGGGCGGTCAGGCGGGCCGCGCGCATCCGCTCGGCGAACAGGTGCTTCGCCCGGGTCTCCAGGCGGGCGACCTCGCGCGCCTCCTGGCCGAAGCCCTTGACCACGCGCACGCCGGTGACGGTCTCCTCGACGTGCTGCGCCACGTCGGCCGCGCGTTGTTGCGCCGACCAGGTGGCCGGGAACAGCGTCAGCCTGCTGCGGGCGGCCACCACCCCGACGGCGGGCACGATCACCAGCGCGATCACGGTCAGCAGCGGCGACAGCCAGAACATCGCCGCCATGGCCGCCACCGCGAACACGACCGTGCCGAACGCCAGCGGCGTCATCGACAGCAGGCTGTTGACCAGCTGGAGGTCGGTGATCGAGCGGGACACCACCTGCCCGGTGCGCAACGCGTCCTGCTTCGGCCCGTCCAGCCGCTGCACCGCGCCGAACACCGCCTGCCGCAGGTCGTGCTGCACGTCCACGGCCAGCCGACCGCCGAGGAACCGGCGCACGAACGCCGTGCCGAAGGTCAGCAGCTCCAGCCCGACCAGCACGATCGCGAGCCAGGTGAGGCGGTCCGTGCGGCCGGCCATGGCGTCGTCCACCGCGACCTTGATCAGCAGCGGGCCGACGGCCTGGAGGCCGACGCCCACGACGGCGGACAGCACCGACAGCACCACGAGCGCGCGGTGCTGCCAGCACGCCCGGGCGAGCCTGCGGATCCAGCCGTCGGTAGGGGTCACGGGATCCAACATAGGTCGGGTCACCGACAGTTTTGCCCCGGCTGGTGTGACGAAGGCCGCCCCGAACCTTCGGGGCGGCCTTCGTCAGGCGTGCAAGATCACTGGATCAGGTGATGTCCTTGCGCTGGGTGGCGGCCCAGCCACCGAGGAAGAACAAGGCCGTCCACACCAGGAAGATCAGGCCGCTCAACCACCAGTCGAACGCGCCCAGCGCGCCACCGATGGCCCGCAGCCCCTCCACCAGGTCCTCCGGCACCACGCCCGCGTTCGCCACGAACAGCGACGACGCCACCGAGCCGGTCAGGCCGTTGACCGCGCCGTTGGGCAGGAAGCCGATGATCTCCGGCAGGCCCTGTGACGCCAGCACCAGCTGGATGCCGTTCTCCACGATCAGCATGTAGAGCAGCAGCACCACGGTGGTGCCCACGACGCTGGTCATCAGCGCGCCGACCCCGACGCCGAACATGGTCATCAGGATCGACGACAGGACGCCGACACCGGCCAGCGCGAGCCACCCCCCGGCGTCCGGCAGCGAGCCGGAGTCCGAGGTGATCGCGATGCCGATGCTCACCGACGCCACGATCACGATGCCGAAGATCGCGCCCCACAGGACGTAGACGATCATCTTCGCGGTCAGCGCGGAGACCCGGTTCGGCGCGGTGAGGAACGTGGTGGTGATCGTCTTGCGGTTGATCTCGTTCGCGATCGCCAGGCCGCCGAAGATCATCGGGAAGATCGTGGCCACGTTGATGCTGCGCGCGATCCCGAACACCGACATCTGCCACTGCGACGCGTCGACGCCGAGCAGCGTGGTCAGCTCCTCGGCCTCGGAGCTGCTCATGAAGTCCGTGACGGTCTTGAAGATGGCGCCGGTGCCCAGGGCCCAGCCGAACGCCAGCAGCACGGTCGGGATCATCAGACCCCACCACAGGCCCGTGGTGGTGGTCTTGCGGAACTCCGACTTGATCAGGTTGCCCATCACGCGCCGCCCCCCAGGCCGCCCTGACCCTGTTGTGGACCGTACGGGTTGTCCTGCGGCGGCGGCTGGGATCCCGGCGGTGGTGGTTGGTAGCCCTGCGGGGGCTGTTGGTACTGCTGCGGGTAGCCGGCCGGCGGTTGCTGCTGGTACGGCTGCTGCTGGAACGGCTGCGGCGGGGTCTGGTAGCCGGGCTGCTGCTGGTAGGGCTGCTGGTAGCCCGGCTGCTGGTAGGCGACCGGCTGCGCGTACTGGCCCGGCGCCGCGTACTGGCCGTTGGTGAGCTGGAAGAACAGCCGCTCCAGGTCGGCCTTCTCCTCCTGGATGCCGTAGATCGACACGCCCGCCTTCAACGCGATGTCGGCGACCTGCTTGGCGGTCACCCCGCTGACCGCGATGCGGCCGTCCGGCAGCTGCTCGATCGCGCCGACGCCGTCCTCGCGCAGCGCCGCGACCAGCGCGCCCGTGTCGGACGGCTGCACGAGCACCCTGGCCTGCTGCTGGTCGCGCAGGTGGTCCAGCGGCCCGTGGTACATCGTCTGGCCGCGGCTGATGATGACCACCTGGTCGACGGTCTGCTCGACCTCGGCCAGCAGGTGGCTGGAGATCAGCACGGTCCGCCCGCCGCGGGCGTAGGACTGCAGGAACGTCCGCAGCCACGCGATGCCCTCCGGGTCCAGCCCGTTGGCCGGCTCGTCGAGCACCAGGATCTGCGGGTCGCCCAGCAGCGCGGTGGCCAGCGCCAACCGCTGCTTCATGCCCAGCGAGAACCCGCCCGCCTTGCGATCGCCCGCCGCGCCGAGGCCGACGAGCTGGAGCACCTGGTCGGCGCGCGAGTCCGGCACGCCGATCGCGGCCGCGTAGACCAGCAGGTGGTTGCGCGCCGTGCGCTTGGGGTGGAACCCCTGCGCCTCCAGCACCGCGCCGACCACCCGCGCCGGGTTGCCGAGGTGGCTGAACGGCCTGCCGTTGATCAGTCCGGTGCCCGCGGTCGGGGTCACCAGGCCGAGCAGCATGCGCAGCGTCGTCGTCTTGCCCGCCCCGTTGGGGCCGAGGAAACCGGTCACCGAACCGGGTTCCACCGTGAAGCTGAGATTCTGCACCGCTGCGACCGGACCGAACTGCTTGGTCAAGTTCTGCACCACGATGCGGCCAGTGCCGTCGTGCACGCGTCCCTCCCGAGTACTCCTACCGGGCGTCATCCTGCCCTAGGCGGATCACTCGGGGAGGGCGTGTCGCGGTTTCGACGCGACTCTCGGTATCTCGGTGGTCGTCTCCACGTCCGTCGAACGGCGCAGCGTGCGCAGCGGGCGGCGGCGTTCGCGGTGCGGCAGGCCGTCGCCGATGAGGTGCTGGTGGGCCATCGTCCACACCTGGCACGGCCACTTCCGGTGCCGCAGGATGCCGGGGCACGCGCCGCAGCGGCCGTCCGGATCCGGTTGGTGCACGGTCAACAGCAGCCGCCAACCGTCGGCCAGGCGGTGGATCTCGGAGCGCGCGAGCGGCACGAGGGCGTCCGCCTCACCGCTCTCGGCCACCTCGTCCAGCAACGCCAACCGGCGCAGCACGGCGGCCCGCAGTGCCTCGTCCACGCGGCCTCACATCCTGTCGGCGGCTTGGTCGAGGAGGCGGTGCAACTTGCGGGTCTGTGTGACCGACATCACGGCGGACTCGCCCGGCGGTGCGACCAGCAGAACCCGGTCCTCCTCGACGAGCACGGTCATCGACCGGTCCCGTCCGAACGGGTCGTGGCAGTCGATCCAACCCTCAGGCTCAGCCATCTGCGCTCCGATCGCCAGGTGCGCGGCAGACGCCGCGCGAGCGGACGACCCCGCTGCGTAGCTGCGGAGTTCCCGCCCTCCCATCGGTCGCCGGGCCGTCGTGACTTACCTGTTACGACGAGAATTCACTCGTTTGCTTGAGCTCGCACACGGCGAGTCGCCACCGCTGGGCGAAAAGTCGTCCGGATCGGTGGGGTCACTGGGCACGGCGCCGTGTTCCCGGCTAGGATTGGTGACGCGGCCCGCTCCCAGTGACCCCCAGGCTGGTTGAGCGGGCCGTCTTATCGTCAAAGGGCCCCGCTCACAGCACGTGAGCGGGGCCCTTCGCGGTGGTGCGGACGGTCGGCTCAGAGGTCGAGCGGCGTGTGGGTCATCCCGTGGGCCTGCGCCACCGGCAGGTTGGTCAGCAGGCCGTCGTGCGCGTTCAGGCCGAGCGCCAGCGACGCGTCCGCGCGCAGCGCCGCTTCCCAGCCCTGGTCGGCCAGCGCGACGGCGTGCGGCAGGGTGACGTTGGTCAACGCGTAGGTCGACGTGCGCGGCACCGCGCCGGGCATGTTCGCCACGCAGTAGAAGACCGAGTCGTGCACCTGGTAGGTCGGGTCGGCGTGCGTGGTCGGCCGCGAGTCGGCGAAGCAGCCGCCCTGGTCGATCGCGATGTCCACCAGCACCGAGCCGGGCTTCATGTCGGCCACCAGCTCGTTGCTGACGAGCTTGGGCGCCTTCGCGCCGGGCACCAGCACCGCGCCGATCACCAGGTCGGCCTCGCGCACGGCCTGCTCGACCGAGTAGCGGTTGGACGTCACGGTGCGCAGACGGCCCTGGTAGAGGGCGTCGATGTGGCGCAACCGGTCCACGTTGGTGTCCAGGATCTGCACGTCCGCGCCCATGCCGACGGCGATCGCGGCCGCGTTCAGGCCCGCCACGCCGCCGCCGATGATCACCACGCGCGCCGGGTGCACACCGGGCACGCCGCCGGGCAGCACGCCGCGGCCGCCGGAGGGCTTCATCAGCGAGAACGCGCCCACCTGCGGCGCGAGGCGGCCGGCGACCTCGGACATCGGCGCCAGCAGCGGCAGCGCGCCGTTCGCGGTCTGCACGGTCTCGTAGGCGATCGCGGTGGTGCCGGAGTCCAGCAACGCCCGCGTCAGCGGTCGGTCGGCGGCCAGGTGCAGGTAGGTGAACAGGACCTGGCCCTTGCGCAGCCGCGGGTACTCCTCGGCGATCGGCTCCTTGACCTTGAGCACCAGGTCGCCCTCGGCCCACACGTCGTCCCCGGTCGCCAGCACCTTGGCGCCGGCGGCCAGGTACTCCTCGTCCGTGATCGCCGAACCGAGGCCCGCACCGGTCTCGACCACCACGTCGTGACCGCGCTGCGTCAGCTCGTGGGCGCCCGCCGGGGTCAGCGCGACGCGGTACTCGTGGTTCTTGATCTCGCGGGGAACTGAGATCCGCACGGTGGGCTCCTTCGGCCGTTGTTACACCAAAGGTCCGGTAACGTGGTTTCGGTGTCATCGTGCCACTGGCACCACCAACCGGTGTCAAGTTGTGCGGATCGAACAAGTCGGCGGTCGCGTTGACACCCGTCGACCTCGGCACCTAGCGTTCGGGCCACCAACTGAACATCGGCCGCGGCGCAGGATGAGCGCCGGAACCCGCGCGGGAGAGACCTCGGTGAACGTGCCGGGGCGCCGAAGGAGCAAGTCCCCCGCACACTCTCAGGCAGCGAGAACCGCTCGGGTGAGGCGACTCTGGAAAGCGCGCCCTCGGCGCGCACCCACGGTGCAAGTCGGGTCGGATCGACGGTCAGCCGTCGGGCCGGCGCGGCGAAGCTCTCAGGTCCCAGGACAGAGTGGGGATCCGGACCTCGCCCAAGGGAGCGCTGTCGTGACTTTTCCGGACAACCTGCTGTACACGCCCGAGCACGAGTGGGTGGACTGGGCGCCGGGTACCCAGGACCCCGTGGCGGTCGGTATCACGTCGTACGCGGCGGAGTCGTTGGGTGACATCGTCTTCGTGGAGCTGCCCGCGCCCGGTGCCGTCGTCACGTCCGGCGAGGTGTGCGGCGAACTGGAGTCGACCAAGTCGGTGAGCGACCTGTACGCGCCGGTCAGCGGCGAGGTGGTGGAGGTCAACACGGCGGCCGCCGACGACCCGTCGTTGATCAACAACGACCCGTACGGCGCCGGCTGGCTGTTCAAGGTTGCCGTGACCGACGCGACCGGATTGCTGACCGCCGCCAAGTACGCGGAACTGACCGGGGACTGACGTCATGGCGATCAGCGTGTTCGACCTGTTCTCCGTGGGGATCGGACCGTCGAGTTCGCACACCGTCGGTCCGATGCGCGCGGCCATGATGTTCGCCGACCGGCTGCGGCCGGTGCTGGGGTCCGTCGACCGCGTGCACGTGGAGCTGTTCGGGTCGCTCGGCGCGACCGGGCACGGGCACGGCAGCCCTAAGGCGGTGCTGCTCGGGTTGGAGGGCCACCGGCCGGAGGAGGTCGACCCGGCGGAGGCCGAGCGGCGGCTGGCGGAGATCCGCGCCACCGGGCGGTTGCGGCTGGGCGGCGTGCGGGAGATCGCGTTCCGCGAGGACCCCGACCTGGTGATGCACCGGCGGAAGTCGTTGCCGTTGCACCCCAACGGCATGAGCTTCACCGCCCACTCGGGTGACGCCGTGGTCGACTCGGCGGTGTACTACTCGGTCGGCGGCGGGTTCGTGGTGGACGACACGGCCACCGGCACCGACCGGATCAAGGCCGACGAGACGCCGCTGGCGCACCCGTTCCGCACCGGTGACGAGCTGTTGGCGCGGTGCCGCGAGACCGGGTTGTCGATCAGCGAGGTCATGCTGGCCAACGAGCTGTCCTGGCGTGACGAGGCGTCGGTGCGTTCGGGGCTGCTGCACATCTGGGACGTGATGCAGGCGTGCGTCGAGCGCGGCTGCACCGTGGACGGCGTGCTGCCCGGCGGGCTGAAGGTGCGGCGGCGCGCGGCCGAGATGCGGCAGCGGATGGCCGCCGAGCACTACGCCACGGACCCGTTGCGGGTGATGGACTGGGTGACGTTGTTCGCGTTGGCGGTGAACGAGGAGAACGCGGCCGGCGGTCGGGTGGTGACCGCGCCGACCAACGGCGCGGCCGGCATCGTGCCGGCGGTGTTGCACTACTACACGCGGTTCGTGCCCGGTGCGTCCGATGACGGGGTGGTGCGGTTCCTGCTGACGGCGGGCGCGGTCGGCGTGCTGTTCAAGGAGAACGCGTCGATCTCGGGCGCCGAGGTGGGGTGCCAGGGCGAGGTCGGCTCGGCCTGCTCGATGGCCGCGGGCGGGTTGGCCGAGGTGATGGGCGGCACGCCCGAGCAGGTCGAGAACGCCGCCGAGATCGCGATGGAGCACAACCTGGGGCTGACCTGCGACCCGATCGGCGGGCTGGTGCAGATCCCGTGCATCGAGCGCAACGCGTTGGCGTCCATCAAGGCCATCACGGCGGCGCGGATGGCGTTGCGCGGTGACGGTTCGCACTTCGTGTCGCTGGACAAGGTCATCAAGACCATGCGTGAGACGGGCAAGGACATGAAGGTCAAGTACAAGGAGACGGCCCGCGGCGGGCTCGCCGTGAACGTCATCGAGTGCTGACCCGGCGCGCGGGAGGTGGTCGGTCGGCCGCCTCCCGCGCGCCGGACACGGACTACGGCAGCACGGACTCGATCGCCTTCACGACCGCCTCGTCCTCCGGCTCGGTGGCCGGCCGGAACCGGGCGACCACCTCGCCGGAGGGGGCGAGCAGGAACTTCTCGAAGTTCCACTGCACGTCGCCCGCCGCGCCGTCGGTGTCGGCGAACGCCGTCAGCTCGGCGTACAGCGGGTGCCGGGACGGGCCGTTCACCTCGACCTTCTCGAACAGCGGGAACGTCACGCCGTACGTGGTGGAGCAGAACGTGGCGATCTCCTCCGCCGTGCCCGGCTCCTGCCCGGCGAACTGGTTGCACGGGAACCCGACCACGGAGAACCCCTGCGCCGCGTACCGCTCGTGCAGCCGCTCCAAGCCCTGGTACTGCGGCGTCAAACCGCACTTCGAGGCGACGTTCACCACCAGCAACGCCCTGCCCGCCAACGCGCCCAGGCTCGACGGCTCACCGGACAGGGTGTGCAGCGGGATGTCGTGGATGCTCATGCCTGCGAGGCTACGTGCCGCTCCACCAGCGCACGCAGGGCCGCCATCTCGACCGCCAGCGCGGCGCGTCCCGCCGGGGTGACGCCGATCCACGTCCGCGGCCGCTTGCCGTCGTAACCCTTCTCCACCGCCACCAGACCGGCCTGCTCCAGCACGGCGACGTGCCGCGACAGGTTGCCCGCGGTCAGCTCCAAAGTGGACCGCAAATAGCCGAACCCGACCCGCTTCGCCTCCGCCGCCACGGTGAGGATGCCCAGCCGGTGCCGCTGGTGCACCACGTCGTCCAGGGCCGCGGTCGGGTGCTCAGCCACGCCGCAGGCCCACCAGACCGCCGACGAGGAGCACCGCCCCGGGCAGCACGACCACGCTGCCCAGCGACCAGGCGGTGGGCTGGGCGACCACCAGCGGCGTGAACGCGGCCGACACGCACAGCACCACGAGGTAGGCGGCGGTGATCGTGGTGAACCGGGTGCTGCGCTCCAGCGCCGCCAGCACCACCAGGCCCAGGCCGATCGCGATGAACTGCGCGATCGCCGGCTGGTCGTGCTGGAGCACCCCCGTGCCGAGCACGGCCGCCGTCAACGTCACCGCCCGCGGCGCGCCCCGGTGCCACAGCACGGTCGCCGCCGCCAGGACGATCAGCCCGGCGCCCGTGCCGGAGTAGAACCGGAACGGCAGGTTCTCCAGCACCAACCCGACCACCGGACCGCTCAGGCCGATCGCCGTCGCGCCGAGGTAGCCCCGCGTGGACGTCTCGATGCCCACCCGCGCGCCGCGCCTGCGGTACCACCACACCGTCGCCAGGCCGCCCACCACCAGCACGACCAGCCAGAACAGGCCGAGCAGCACGGGGTAGCGCACGTCGAACCCCCGGCCCGGCGGCTCGGCGGGCGCGTACAGCGGCAGGGCCAGGAACGACGCGACGCCGAAGAACAGCAGCGGGAACGAGTAGGCGTGCCGGTCCTCGCGCGCTCGACGGCGCAGCTCGGCCAGGTCGCCCAGCAGGTCTGCCACCCAGTCAGGTTTGCATCGCAAACCAACCGCCGTCAACCCCGCGGCCGGAAGATGGTCACCACCACCCGCAGCCCGAGCAGCACGCTGATGACCAGCAGGTTGTAGCCGAACACCTGGAACAGCGAGAGGTCCGGGCCCACCTCCGGGCCGCCGTCCGCGCCCATCAGCAGCACCGCCATCACGCCCGCCGTCGCGCCCAGCACGGTCAGCATCACCTGGTGCAGGAGTGAGACGATGAACTGCCGGTCCCGTTCGTCGGCGAACAACCGCATGCTCATCCCCAACCGCCCCTGCTCCAGCGCGGCGGAGATCCGGTCGGCCCGCCGGGGCAGCCGGCGCAGCATCGGCAGCATCGCGTGCAGCTCCTCGGTCACCGTGCGCCGCAGCGACTCGGGCGTGAGGTGCGCGCTGAACTGCTTGTCGGCGAACGACCGCGACTCGACCACGATGTCGAACCCCGGCGACAGCGCGCCCAGCGTGCCCTCCACCGTCGCCAGCGCCCGGAACACCGCCGCGATCTCCGGCGGGATGCTCAACCCGTACCGGTAGACCAGCTTGAACAGGTCGCCGAACATCCCCGCGTCCGGCCGCATGCCGGTGCTCAGGTGCCGTGCCATGAACTGGCCGAGCGCGCGCTCCAACTGCTGCTCGTCGATCTCGTCCGGCCTGGTCACCAGCTCCAGCAACGCGTCGCGCAGGCCCGCCGGGTCGGCGTGGTCGACGGCCAGCAGCAACTTGCCCAACGCCGACCGCAGCTGCGCGTCGATCCGGCCGACCGAGCCGAAGTCGAGCATGCCGAGCCTGCCGTCGTGCAGCAGCATGATGTTGCCCGGGTGCGGGTCGGCGTGGAAGACGCCGTTGATCATCACCTGGCGCAGCAGCGCGTCCAGCAGCGTGCGGGCCAGCGCGTCCCGGTCGACCGACTCCAGCGACGCCGACCGCACCGGCACGCCGGCCAGCCGTTGCATCACCAGCACGCGTGCCGTGCAGAGGTCCTCGTGCACGGCGGGGAGCACCACGTCGGTGTCGGCGGAGGCGGCCCGCACGGCGGCCAGGTTGCGCGCCTCGACCCGGAAGTCCAGCTCCTCGCGCAACGCGGCGGAGAACCCGGCGGCCAGGTCGCGCACGCCGATCGCCTTGCCCCAGCGCGTCTTGTCGTGCAACGTCGACGCGAGCCGGTTCACGATGTCCAGGTCGCCCTCGGCGACCCGCCGCACGTCCGGCCGCTGCACCTTCACCACCACGTCCTCGCCCGACCTCAGCCTGGCCCGGTGCACCTGCGCCACGGACGCGGCGGCGATCGGCCGCTCGTCGAACTCGGCGAACACGTCCTCCGGCGGTTGCCCCAGCTCGGCCACCAGCACCTCGCGCACCGCGGGCCACGGCGCGGCGGGCACCTTGTCCTGCAACAGCGTCAACTCGTCCACCACGTCCGGCGGCAGCAGGTCGGGGCGCGTGGAGAGCACCTGGCCGAGCTTGACGAAGGTGACGCCGCCCTCCTCCAGCGCGAGCCGCAGCGACCGCGCCAGCCGGGTGTCGGTGCGTTCCCGGCCGCGCAGGTACGGGCCGAGGCCGTGCCGGAACGCGATCGCGGTGATGCGCGAGTAGCGGCGGGTGCGCGCGACCCGCCCGCGCAGCGCGCGCCACCACTCGGTGGGCGGCGGGATCGACCCGGTCGGCACGACGATCTCGGCGAACGTGAGCAGCGCGATCATCATCAGCAGCGCGACGCCGACCTGCACGGTCGCCAGCGCCGGCGTCGTCTCCGGGCCGGGCATGGCGCTCAGCGCGGCCTCGCTGGACGACAGGCCGACCATGCACGCGAGCGTGGTGCGGACCAGGCCGACGCGCAGGCCCAGGATGCGTCGCGCGGCCAGCGCCATGCCCAGCACCAGCGCCAGGAACGTCGCCGGAACGGCGACCGTGTACAGCAGGAAATCACCCATGCGTCTTCCCCCAAGCGGTTCGCGCGGAGGATAGAACGGTCTTCCTGAGACGGTCCGTGGCGTGACCAGAGCTCCGATCACACGAATGGCTCAGGCGGGTGCTCCAACGGGTAATGGTCTGTGCAGAGCCCGGTAAGTGCCCCAATTCATGAATGTGAAGGATGTTGACGAACGGGTCCCGGAGTCCCTACGGTCGCCTCAGAGGTCCGAGGACCTTTGCGCGATCCCGTGGAGGGGCCACGACTTCGGCGGCGGTGTCGAGGGCCCTCCACGGGCACGTCGCGACCTGGCTTCCGGTTTTCGCTTCCCGCCGGTCAGAAGTCGAACACGGGGCCGGTCTGGGCGCGCATCACGCACGAGTTCGCGAACTCGGCCTCGAACGTGCGGGTCTCGCCCCGCCACGTGCCGGTCGCCTTGACCCGCACCGGGTCGTACTCCAGGGTGCACAGGGCCGGTCCGGTCGACATGCCGTCGATCTGTCCGTCCACACCGGACAGCGCGAGGCAGGCCTCGTCGGCCCTGGGGTGCAGGCCGCCGGTCGGCTCGCAGGTCAGGTTCGAGAGCTGGAGCGACTCGCCGCGCTGCACGCTGAGCACGAAGCTCGACTCCGGGGCGGAGAACGCGGGGATCAGCGTGGCGATCGCCGCGAGGAAGGGAAGTGGTGCCATGGTTCACAGCGTGACCGCCTGGCAACGCTCTCTCCAGGGATCTCACCGGATCGTGTGGTTTCCCGAGCGGGCCGGGAAACGCCGCGACGACGTCGTTCCGCAGGTGTATCACGAGGTCACGCGTGTGACGTAGATCACTGTCGGGTTCGACTCGTCGGGCGGGCGGGCCAGGGTGGACGAATGGCTTCCGACGTGCGCCGGGTGGCGCTCGCCAGTTCCGCGGGCAACGCGGTGGAGTTGTACGACTTCCTGCTCTACGGCACCGCGTCGGCGCTGGTGTTCGACAAGTTGTTCTTCCCGTCCTTCGACCCGCGCATCGGCACGCTGCTGGCGTTCGCCACGTTCGGCGCGGGTTTCCTGGCCCGGCCGCTGGGCGGGATGGTGATCGGTCACTTCGGTGACCGCGTCGGGCGGCGGTCGATGCTGGTGCTGACGTTGACCGCGACCGGTTTGTGCACGGCCGCGATCGGCCTGCTGCCGACGTACGAGTCCATCGGGCTGGCCGCGCCGGTGTTGTTGGTGCTGCTGCGGTTGGTGCAGGGGTTCTTCCTGGGCGGTGAGCAGGGCGGCGCGACGTTGATGGCGGTCGAGCACGCGCCGGTCGGGCGGACCGGGTGGTACGGCAGCTGGACGTTCCTGGGGTCGCCGATCGGGCTGCTGATGGCCAACGGCGCGATGGCGGCGTCGACCGCGGTGTCCGGCGACGCGTTCCTGAGCTGGGGCTGGCGGATGCCGTTCCTGTTCAGCCTGGTGCTGGTGGGTGTGGGGCTGTACGTGCGGCTGTCGGTGGAGGAGAGCCCGGCGTTCCGCGAGGCGCGGGCGTCGGCGGGGGTGGTGCGGGCGCCGGTGGCGGCGGTGCTGCGGCAGTCGTGGCGGAAGGTGCTGCTGGGCGCGGGGGTGAACCTGGGGTTCAACATGTTCATCTTCGTGGTGGCGACGTTCGCCGTGTCGTACGGGACGCGCCAGCTCGGGATGACGCGCGGGACGTTGTTGAACGCGGGGCTGATCGGGGCGTTCGCGCAGGCGGTGGCGATCCTGGTGTTCGCGCGGCTGTCCGACCGGGTCGGGCGGTTGCCGGTGATGCTCGGCGGTGCGGCGTTCCTGGGTGTGTTCGCGTTCCCGTTGTTCTGGCTGCTGGAGACGCGGTCGCCGGGGTTGGTGGTGCTGGCGATGGTGCTGGCGTTCGCCGGGTCGGCGGCGGTGTTCGGCCCGATGCCCGCCTACTACGCGGAGCTGTTCGGCACGCGGGTGCGGTACAGCGGGGTGTCGTTGAGCTACCAGCTGGGCGCCGTGCTGGGTGGTGGCCTGTCGCCGGTCGTCGCCACGTGGCTGTTGGGCGTGACGCCGACGCACGACTCGTGGCCGATCTCGCTGTACCTGATCGCGGGCGCCCTGGTCAGCACCCTGTCCCTGCTGGCCATCGGCGAAACCCTCCGCCACCCCACCAAATCCCCCACCTGACCAGCGTGTCCAACCTCCAGAACGCGAGAGTCCTACGTTCAGAACGCGAGAGTCCTACGTTCAGAACGCGAGAGTCCTACGTTCGGAACGCGCGTGTCCTACGTTCGGAACGCGCGTGTCCTACGTTCGCGCACCCCGAGTTCAACGCTCAGAACAAGATCGACTGTTCTGAGCGTTGAACTCGGGTGTTCTGAACGTAGGACACGCGCGACGCGAACGTAGGACACGCGCGGTGTGAAGGTTGGACTCTCGAGAGGTGGAGGTTGGACTCTCGCGGGGTTAGAGGGATTTCAGGGTGGTGAGGATGGGGGACAGGGGGGAGGGGGAAGTCGGGGTGGAGGGAGTGGGGGTGGAGGGAGTGGGAGTGGGGGTGGGGGAGGTGGTGGTGCGCCAGGCGATCACGCCGTCGGGGCGGATCAGGGTGGCGCCGTCGGGGCCGATGCCGTAGCGCTTGGTCAGGTCGTCGGTCGGGTCGGTGATGGCGGGGACGTGCAGGGACGGGTCGGCGGCGGCACGCCAGGACGGGTTCACGGTCAGCAGGGTCCAGGTGGTGAACAGGTCCAAAGTGGACACGAGGGTGCCCTCGTGCTCCACCATGACGTGCGGTGCGCGGAAGCCCGGTCGGCCGCTGGGGTCGGCGGGGTCCTCCATCGGCGCCGGGTCGGCGTCCTCGATCAGCACCGCGTTCGAACGGCACCGGTAGCCCAACGTCAGGTGCAGGTGGTCGACCTCGGCCGGCACGTCGGGGCCCGCCAGGTGCGGCGCGAACCGCTGCACGTAGTTGGCGTACGACCCGTCCACCACGAGCTGCGCGTACGGCCGCCGTTCGGCCTCGTAGCTGTCCAGCAGGCCCTCGCCCGCCTCACCGCGCAGCACCGCCGCCAGCTTCCACGCGATGTCGTACCCGTCGCCGATCGCGGTGTTCCCGCCGAGCCCGCCGGTCGGTGGCGTGACCTTCGCCGCGTCACCGACCAGGAACACCCGCCCCGCCCGGAACCGGTCGCTCACCCACGCCGCCATCTCCCACGCCGCGACCTCCAGGACGTCCGGCTCCAGGTCCGGCGCGTCCGTCGCGATCCGCAACAGCTCGACGCACCGCGCCACCGGGTAGTCCGCCACCGACTCGCGCGCCGGGTCGTACTCGACCGTCAGCACGTTGCGCCGCGCCGTGTTGGTGCCCACGAACGCGCCGGTGAACGCCGGGTTCCGCAAGTAGTACAGGGTCAACCGATCGGGCACGATGTGGGCCGTCAGGTCCGCGTCGAACACCACCCCCATGTGGTGCGACAACTCGCCGGGCCCCTGCCGCCCGATGCCCACCAACCCGCGCACCACCCCGCGGTGCCCGTCCGCGCCGATCACGTAGTCCGCCCGGACGGTGTACTCCCGCCCGGCCGACCGGACCCGCGCCGTCACGCCGTCGGGGTCCTGCGCCAACGACACCAGTTCCGTCTCGAACCGCACCTCCGCGCCCAGCTCACGCGCCCGCCGCAGCAGCACCGGCTCGACGTGGTCCTGGCTCGCCATCCCGGAACGCTCAGGGCTGAGCGTCGTGGCCCAGTCCTCGTCCTCGTGCACGATCGTGTGAAACACCTGCCCGCGCAGGCTCTCCGCGACCTTGATCACCAACCCGCCCTCGAGCCCCGCGCCACCCGCCAGCACCTCGTCCGCGACGCCCGCCCGGCGCAGCAACTCCATCGTCCGGTGGGTCTGCCCGGTCGCCTTGGGGTGCGGCGACGTCCCCCGGTGCTTGGAGATGCTCAGCACCTCGACGCCCTGCTGCGCGAGGAACAACGCGGCGGACAGCCCGCCGAGCCCCGCACCGACCACCAGCACCTGCACACGCTTGTCTCTCATGACCAAGAATCTTAGCCACTAAGAGATTCGCCGAGCAAGAGGAGTCAGGCCAGCGGGACGACACCCCCGGTCCGCGCCGACTCGAACGCCGCCTCCAAGACCTCCAGCCCGGCGATCGCGTCGGCCACCGGAACGGGCGCCTGACCAGCCGCGACGGCCGCGTAGAAATCCTGGTACGCCCCCGGCTCGGTGCGCACGGGCTCCGCGCCGAGCACGCCCCACTGCTCCACCGCGTCCTCGCCCCACCCCTCGCCGCCGGGCACCTCGCCCGCCTTCAACGCCTCCTCCTGCGGGTCCATCCCGTGCTTGACGTACGCCGAACGGTCACCCAGCACGCGGAACCGCGGCCCGAGCGACGCCACCAACGCCGACGCCCACAGGTGCGACACCGCCCCGGACGGGTGGCTCAGCGCCAGGAACGCGTCGTCGTGCGCCCGCGCGCCCGGCCGCAGCGTCCGCACCTCCGCGTACACGCTCGTCGGACGACCGAACAACGCCACCGCCTGGTCCACCAGGTGGGTGCCGAGGTCGAACACGATGCTGCCCAGGTCGGCCGGGTCGCCGGACTCCTTCCAGCTCTCCTTTACCTCCGGCCGCCACCGCTCGAACCGCGACTCGAACCGGTGCACCCGCCCCAGCGCGCCCTCGTCGACCAGCCGCGCGACCGTGCGGAAGTCGCCGTCCCAACGCCGGTTGTGGAACGGCGCGAGCAGCACGCCCCGCGCCGCGGCGAGGTCGGCCAACTCGCGCGCCTGCGCGGCCGACGACGCGAACGGCTTGTCCACCACGGTGTTCAGGCCGTGCTCCAGGGCCGCCCGGGCGTGCTCGGCGTGCAACCGGTTCGGCGTGGTCACCACGACCAGGTCGAACTCGTCCGCCCGCCGCCACACCTCCGCCACCGACGCGATCAGCTCGGCCCTGGGGTAGCGCGCCGCCACCTCGGCGCGCCGGTCCGGGTTGCCGGTCACGACCGCGGCCAGCGCCAGGCCGGGCGTGGTGGACAGGAACGGTGCGTGGAAGGCGGCTCCGCCGAGCCCGTAGCCGATCAGTGCGGTGCGCATGACCGCCAACCCTAAGCGTCCCACGGCATGGACGCCCTGTCGTGGACCGTCACCCGGCGCTACCTTCGGACCCATGATCCCGCTGGTGACCCGTCGGCACGTGGACTACGTGCGAGTCACCAGCATGGCCTGTCGCCTCGGCTGACCCACCTCCCCACCGCGCGCGCCCGGTGTCGTCGGCGTGCCCGAAAAACCTCCCTGCCAGACAGGAGACGTCCGCATGTCCTGGTCCTTCGACACCGCGCAGGTCCACGCCGGCGCCGCGCCCGACCCGGCGACCGGCGCGCGCGCCACCCCGATCTACCAGACCACGTCGTTCGTGTTCCGCGACTCCGCGCACGGCGAGGCGCTGTTCAGCCTGGCCGAGCCGGGCAACATCTACACCCGCATCAACAACCCCACCCAGGACGTGCTGGAGCAGCGGGTCGCCGCGCTGGAGGGCGGGGTCGCGGCGGTGGCGTTCGCGTCCGGACAGGCCGCCGAGACCGCGACCGTGCTCAACCTGGCCCGCGCGGGCGACCACCTGGTGTCCAGCGCCTCCCTCTACGGCGGCACCTACAACCTGTTCCACTACACGCTGCCCAAGCTCGGCATCGAGGTGTCCTTCGTGGACGACCCGGACGACCTGGACGCGTGGCGCGCCGCGGTCCGGCCGAACACCAAGCTGTTCTTCGCCGAGTCGCTGGCCAACCCACGCAGCAACGTGCTGGACGTCGCGGCGGTCGCCGAGGTGGCGCACGCGGCCGGCGTGCCGCTGGTGGTGGACAACACCGTGCCCACGCCGTACCTCCTGCGGCCGATCGAGCACGGCGCCGACATCGTGGTCCACTCGGCCACCAAGTACCTGGGCGGGCACGGCACGGCGGTCGCCGGCGTCGTCGTGGACGGCGGCACGTTCGACTTCTCCGACGCGGCGAAGTTCCCCGACTTCACCGAACCGGACCCCAGCTACCACGGCCTGCAGTACTGGCCCGCGCTCGGCCACGGGGCGTTCGCCGCGAAGCTGCGGGTGCAGGGCCTGCGCGACACCGGCGGCGCCATCGCCCCGTTGACCAGCTTCCTGATCCTCCAGGGCATCGAGACGCTGTCCCTGCGCATCGACAAGCACTCGGCGAACGCCCTGGAGCTGGCCCGGTGGCTGGAGGCGCGGGACGAGGTGGAGCAGGTGCACTACGCGGGCCTGCCGTCGAGCCGCTGGCACGACCTGGCGCGGAAGTACCTGCCGGGCGGCGCGGGCGGCGTGGTGTCGTTCGAGCTGCGCGGCGGCGTGGCGGCGGGCCGCGCGTTCGTGGACGGCGTCGAGCTGTTCAGCCGGCTGGTGAACATCGGTGACGTGCGCAGCCTCATCGTGCACCCGGCCAGCACCACGCACAGCCAGCTCACGCCGGAGCAGCAGCTCGTCAGCGGTGTGTCGCCGGGCCTGGTGCGGCTGTCGGTGGGCATCGAGGGCGTGGAGGACCTCAAGGCCGACCTGGAGGCGGGTTTCCGGGCCGCCAAGTCGGTGCAGTGACGTCGAGGTCCCCCAGGAGTACCGGGTCCACTGTCGGGGAGACCCCTCCCGCCGCCGGCGGGTGGCGGGAGGGGGACCCGAACGGGCGACGGCAGTGGGTGCGCGGCGCGTTGCCGGGCCTGCCGGTGTCGATCGCCTACGAGACCTGGGGCGAGCTGAACGCCGACCGGTCGAACGCCGTGCTGGTGCTGCACGCGCTGACCGGCGACAGCCACGTGGCGGGCCCGGCCGGACCCGGCCACCCGACGCCCGGCTGGTGGGACGGGCTGGTCGGGCCGGGACGCGCGCTGGACCCGGAGCGCTGGTTCGTGGTCGCGCCCAACGTGCTGGGTGGCTGCCAGGGCACCACGGGGCCGTGGGCGACCGCGCCGGACGGCGAGCCGTGGGGCGCGCGGTTCCCCCGCATCACGGTGCGCGACCAGGTGGCCGCGGAGGTGCTGCTGGCCGACGCGTTGGGCGTCGACGCGTGGGCCGCCGTGCTGGGTGGGTCCATGGGCGGGATGCGGGCGCTGGAGTGGGCGGTGTCCGAGCCGGACCGGGTGCGGGCCCTGCTCGTGCTGGCCGCGCCCGCCGCGTCCACGGCCGAGCACATCGCGCTCGCCTCCGCCCAGCTGCACGCCATCCGGCTGGACCCGGTCGGCGGCCTGGGCGTGGCGCGGCGGATCGCGCACGTCGGCTACCGCGGCGAGCGGGAGCTGGCCGCCCGGTTCGGGCGCGAGGTGCGCGCGGACGGCCGCTTCCAGGTGGAGTCCTACCTCGACCACCACGCGGCCAAGCTGGTCCGCCGGTTCGACCCGGCCAGCTACGCCACCCTGACCGAGGCGATGAACAGCCACGACGTGGGACGTGACCGGGGTGGGGTGCGGGCGGCGCTCGGCCGCGTCACGGCCCGCACCGTCGTGGCCGGGATCGACTCCGACCGGCTGTACCCGCTGCGCCAGCAGGCCGAGATCGCCGACGCCGTGCCCGGTGCCGGCGAGCTGCGCGTGGTGAGCTC
The DNA here is from genome assembly GCF_054781895.1 of Saccharothrix stipae. Lineage (NCBI taxonomy): Bacteria > Bacillati > Actinomycetota > Actinomycetes > Pseudonocardiales > Pseudonocardiaceae > Saccharothrix > Saccharothrix stipae. The sequence continues at coordinate 355,816 of NZ_BAAGTN010000008.1, forward strand.
GCCTTATGGCCACGACGCGTTCCTCATCGAGGTCGACCAGGTGTCGAAGCTGGTCTCCGAGCTGCTCGACGAGCGCTAGGAGACCCCGACCGGCATTCGTTCCACGTCCGGGTGATGGTCTCCTGCCGTGGCGAACCCGGGCGCTCTCAGCCGATTTGAGCTACTCGTCCAGCGCGGTGGCGATCCACGGCGACACGGGCAGGTCGCGCATCCCGCACTCGACGGCCAGCTTCACCGTCCACCGCAGTGCCTGGAGCACCACCGTGGCCAGCTCCTGCGGCTGCCCGTTGGCCAGCGCGATCTCGATCTGCTCGGCGGCGGCCTCCTGGTCGCCGTGCACCTCGGCGAGCAGCGTGCGGATCGCGGTGCGGACCGGCGGGTCGGCGTCGTCGATCGGCACCTCCTGCCCGTCCTCGTCGAAGACCTGCATCTTGACCGGTGTCGCCCCGCCCGAGCCGAGGGCGGCGACCATGGCGCTGCACTCGGAGAACAGCAGGAGGACCAGCTCGCGGATCTCCTCGTTGCCCTCCGGTGAACCGCTGAGGTACCCGGTGACCAGGTCGACCGCGACAGCGTCCTCCCCGACCTTGGCGGCGGTCAGGGCCTCGCCGGCCACGGCCTGGAGCCGCGACCAGCGATCCGGATCTTGCTGCGGGTGCATTCAGCCATCTTCCATCACGGAGTAGGGGCGCACAGCTCTGCATATTGCCTACCCGGTGGTGTTCGCCCACCGCAACGGCTTGTCCGTGGTCCCGCCTCTCGGGTATGGGCCGGTGTTTCCCGCGCGTGCTACCGGGGTATGACAGACCTCAGGCTCATGTGCCGGGGCACGTCGCCGCATAGCATCGGGCCGTGATCCGCACCCTCCTCCAGGTCGTGCTGTTCCGCGACCGCGCGCGGATCTTCGACGGCTTCCGCTTCCGCCACCCGCTCATGGTGTCGGTGCTGCTCTACGGCTTCGTCATCGCGATCGGGGTGAGCTCCGACTACGTCTCGCGGGAGGACCCGGACGGCTGGTGGCCGCTGCTGTTCGCCGTCGTCGCCGGCAGCACCGCCCTGACGCTGCACTCCACGCTCCTGGCGTGGCGGCTGGCCACGGCCGGTCTGGTGGTCATGAAGCTGCTGGTGAAGTCCGAACCCGCGGTGCTGGGCAGCTGGCAGTGGTGGTGGTACGTGCCGGTGCTGCTGGCGGTCGCGACCGTGCACCGCGGCCGGGTCGTGCTGCTCGTGGCGTTGATCACGTCCGGCGTGCTGTTCGCGATGGGGCAGCCGGCCGACGTCCTGCCGACCATCGGCTTCCTGCTCCCGGTGCTCCTGCTCGGCTACGCGGTCGGCGCGCGCGGGCGGGCCGAGCAGCGGTTCCACTCCGAGCGGGACGAGAAGGCGGCGCTGGTCGAACGCGCCCGGATCGCCCGCGAGATGCACGACGTGGTCGCGCACCACATGTCGCTGGTGGTGGTCCGGTGCGAGACCGCGCCCTACCGGATCCCCGACCTGCCCGAGGCGGCCAAGGAGGAGTTCGCCGAGCTCGGCGCGGCGGCGCGGTCCGCGATCACCGACATGCAGCAGCTGCTGGGCGTGCTGCGGGCCTCCGGCCAGCGGGCGGACCGGGCGCCGCAGCCGGGGTTGGCCGACATCCGGTCGCTGCACCCGGACGCGTCGGTGCCGGACGTCGAGGTGCCGGAGGCGGTCGGGTTGACCGCGTACCGGATCGTGCAGGAGGCGCTGACGAACGCCGGTCGGCACGCGCCGGGCTCGACGACCTCGGTCGCCGTCGAGCTGGTGGCCGAGGAGTTGCGGGTGGTCGTGCGCAACTCGGCGGGCGGGCCGTCGCTGGGCGGCGGTGGCGGGCACGGGCTCACCGGCATGGGGGAACGGGTGGCGGTGCACGGCGGTTCGATGACCGCCGGACCGACCGAGGACGGGGGGTTCGAGGTGCGAGCGGTGATCCCGGTGGGCCGACGATGATCAGCGTGCTGGTGGCGGACGACCAGGAGATGGTGCGGGAGGGTTTCTCCGCGCTGCTGGACGCCCAGCCCGACATCACCGTGGTGGGGTCGGCCGGTGACGGCGTCGCGGCGGTCGGCGAGGTCCGCCGGCTGCGGCCGGACGTGGTGCTGATGGACGTGCGGATGCCGGAGATGGACGGGTTGACCGCCACCCGGCTGCTGGCCGACGACCCGGTCAAGGTGCTCGTGCTGACCACGTTCGACCTGGACGACTACGTGTACGAGGCGTTGCGGGCCGGCGCGAGCGGGTTCCTGCTCAAGCACGCGCCCGCGAGCGAGCTGCTGGCCGCGGTGCGGGTGGTGGCGCGCGGCGACGCGTTGCTCGCGCCGTCGGTGACCAAGAGGCTCATAGAGGACTTCGTGAAGGCCCAGCCGGTGCGCGTGGTGAAACCGGCCGGGCTGGGCGCGTTGACCGAGCGCGAGACCGAAGTGCTGCTGCTGATCGCGCAGGGCCTGTCGAACGGCGAGATCGCCGGTCACCTCGTGCTGGCCGAGCAGACGGTGAAGACGCACGTGAGCCGGATCCTGATGAAGCTCGGGCTGCGCGACCGCGCGCAGGCGGTGATCGCGGCCTACGAGTCCGGTCTGGTGGTACCCGGGTAGGGCCCGCGGATGGGCACCTCGGGGTGACGACCCGGGTGCCGTGGTCTTCCTAGCGTCGGCGTCATGTCGAAGAAGATCGCGTTGGTGGCCGCGCTGCTGGTCCTGGCGGCGCCGGGCGGCGACCCGCCCGGGTTCACGCCCCGGATCGAGGTCCACGGCGACCTGACGCGCGCCGCGCACGTCGCGGTCGTGGTGCCGGGGTCCGATGTGGACGAGCAGCGGTTCGACGCGACGGTCGGGCGGATGGCGCGCGACCTGCACGCGTCCGTCGGCCGGGACGACGTCGCGGTGGTCGCGTGGCTGGGGTACCGGACGCCGTCCGGGCTCGGGGTGGACACGGCGGGAGGTCGGCTGGCGCAGGCCGGTGCGGTCGCGCTGGACGGGTACGTGCGGACGTTGCCGGGGCACGTGCACCTGATGTGCCACAGCTACGGGTCGGTGGTGTGCGGGTTGGCCCAGCCGCCCGTCGACGACGTGGTGCACCTCGGCTCACCCGGCGTGCGGGTGGACCAGGTCGAGCCGGGTGCGCGGGTGTGGGCGGCGCGCGGCGCGCGGGACTGGACGCGGTGGGTGCCCCCGGTCCGGTTGGGCGACCTGGGGCACGGGGCGGACCCGGTCGACCCGGCGTTCGGCGCGCGGGTGTTCGACGCGGGCGACATCAGGCACGACGAGTACTTCCGGGAGGGCACGCCGTCGTTGCGCGCCCTGACCCGGATCGCGGTGGGGGAGACGCCATGACCAGGGATCCGGTGATCGACGCGACGCGGGCCGTCGCGATCGTCGGCGTGGTGCTGGGGCACTGGCTGGTGACGGCCGTGGTGCTGACGGGTGACGGGCTGGTGGTGGACAGCCCGTTGCGGTGGGTGCCGGAACTGGCCCCGGCGAGCTGGGTGTTGCAGACGTTGGGGTTGTTCTTCTTCACCGGCGGGTTCGGCGCGGCGCGGTCGGGTGCGCCGTGGTGGCCGCGGGCGCGCAAGCTCGTGCTGCCGGTGGCGGTGTTGCTCGGGGCGTGGGCCGCGGTCCTGTTCGGACTGTCGGTGCGCGGTCTGCCGCAGCAGACGGTGATGACCGTCGGGTACCTCGTCGTGACGCCGTTGTGGTTCCTGGCCGTGTACGTGGTGCTGTCGGCGTGCACGCCGCTGTCGCGCCGGCTGGGGTGGTGGGGCGTGGCGATCCCGGTCGCGCTGGTGGCGGTGGACGCCGCCCTGGTGGACCTCGGCTGGGTGAACGTGGTCGCGGTGTGGTGGGCGCCGTGGCAGGTGGGCGTGCTCGTCGCCCGCGGCGGGCCCGCCCGGCGCCGTTCGCGGGGTGCGGCGTTGCTGCTGGCCGGTGCGGGTGCGTTCGCGGTGCTGCTGGGCGCCGGTTACCCGGTCAGCGCGGTGGGGGTGCCCGGTGCGGCGGAGTCGAACCTGTCGCCGCCGTCGGCCGCCGCGCTCGCGCTGGCCATGGCCCAGGTGGGGCTGGTGCTGCTGGTCCGGCCGTCGTTCCTGGCCCGGTGGCCGATCGCACGGGCGCTGAACGCGCGGGCGTTGCCGATCTTCCTGGTGCACCAGAGCGCGTTGCTGGCGGTGGTGCTGGTCGGCTCGGCGTTCGGTTCGTTGCGCGGTCTGAACACCGTGCCGTCGGACGGGCTATGGGTGTTGGAGCGCGGGACGTGGTTGCCGGTGTTCACCGGCGTGTGCCTGGTCCTGCTTCGGTATCGCCGCGAGCAGGGCGATCGCGATCGTCGCGCCGTGCAGGACGACCATCGCCCCGGTCGGCTCCGGCGCCAGCAGCGGTGGGACGCAGGCCAGCGCGGTGAGCAACCAGGTGCGGCGGCGGTCGCACGTGCCGGCGTGCGCGGTGTGCAGGAGGTACCAGCCGAGCAGCAGGTGGATCAGGTTCTGCAGCGGGTCGACCTTGAACACGACCAGGGTGCCCCCGGCGCCCGCGAACCCGGTCACCACGAACCCGAGGACGCCCAGCACGCCGTAACCGGCGCCGAGCGTGACGGCGAGCCGGGTGCGGTGGGTCTCGCGGGTGCGGCACGGGCTGAGCGCGGCGTTGCGCTCGAAGCGGTGGAACACCAGCAGCACCGGCAGGAGCAGCACCACCAGCACGGCCAGCCAGCGGGGTCGGGTGGCGACCCAGTCGAACGCGGCCGGTGAGTCCAGCAGGCCCAGCACGCCGACCACGGCGGCCAGCACGGTCAGGTAGCCGAGGTAGACCGTCATGGGCGCGGAGCGGGCGAACTCCACGACCCGCCACCGGTGCTCGCCCGCGAGCCAAGCCGTGACGCGGGGCTTGAGCAGCAGCACCAGGCAGATCTGGACCAGGCCGAGGACCAGCAGGCACACGGTGGGCGGGCTGAGGTTCGAGCCGCCCTCGCCCGGCAGCGGCATCATCGTGCGCGGGTAGCCGCCGAACGTGATCAACGCCAGCAGCACGGGCACGGCGGCGAGCGCCAGGGCGCCGAGCACCTTGCGCGACACGCGGTGCAGGCTGCCGTCGGCGTAGTAGAAGCCGAGTTGTTGCAGCAGCAGCGCGCCGAGCACGAGGTTGAGGTAGCCGCCGGTGCGCCAGCCGAAGCCGATGCGCGCGAGGTCGACCACGATCATGAGGGCGACCAGCGCCACCGGCGTGGCCAGGCGGGCGTGGCGGTGCAGCCAGGCCATGACCGGGGTGGCGGCGACCGCGACCAGGTACAGGCCGAGGAACCACAGCGGGTGCGCGATGAGCCGGCCGAACATCTCGACCCGGGACTTGTCCACGTCGAGCAGTTCCAGGGGCAGCGGGAGGACCAGCCAGGCCAGCACGAACGCCAGCACTGGGCGCAGCAGCCAGGAGATGCGGGCGGCGAGGTAGCGGCCGTAACCGCCGTGGTCGGCCTGCACGGCGAGCCAGCTGGTCAGGTTGGCGTGGCCGCCCGCGAAGTAGAAGACGGGGATGGCCTGCAAGGCCCAGGTGAGCAGCCACAGCCAGGTCGCGCTCAGACCCGCCCAGTGCAGCACGGTGATCAGGGACTGCCCGACGACCACCAGGGCGAGCGCGCCCAGCCGCAGGAACGTGGCGTAGCGGTCGTGGGTGGCCCGGGGGCGCGGTGCGTCGACCGGCCCGTCGGGCTGCTGCCTGCGGGGCAGCCGGGCGAGCAGGAGGAACACCACGACCGCGCTGCCGAAGCCCCAGGCGAGGACCGGTTCGTGACCGGGCGGGCCCCAGCGCTGCCGCCACGAGTTGAACTCCAGGCCCGCCGCGTAGAGCTGGGCCGTGGCGTGGCACCGGGTGGCGTGGCCGCGCGGGTTGACGTCGCACTGGGCGTGCATGTCCCGGGCCAGGCGGGCGTCGAGGGACTTGCGGGCGTCCTGGTCGAGCGGGCGGCCCTTGTGCTCGGCGTAGCGGAGCAGGTCGTAGCCCAGGTCGTGGGCCTTGCAGCCGGTGCCGAAGTCCCACTCGGTGTTGCCCGCGGGCCCGGAGCAGCCGCCGTTGGGGTCGATGGCGCGCGTGGTCCCGTCCGGCCCGGTGGCCACCGCGGGGTCGCGGTTGGTCACCTCGTTGAAGTCGGCGGGGAAGGCGACGAGCGGGTTGGCGTCGCTCGGGTCGGCCATCGCCTCGACCGCCCTGGCGGCGGTGGCGATGTCGCCGGTGAGCGGTGTGGTGTCGGTGGCGCCGGCGGGCCGGGACGCGATCACCCCGCACACGAACACGGCTGACGCCACCAGCACGAACCTGAACCAGGCGGGCAGGCGGGCGAGCAACCGGAGCCCCGGCCACCCCCCGGTGGTGTTCACCGCCACGTCACCCATCGGCCGCCCAGCGTACGCGAGCCACCCACCTCCCCGCCGCGCGTGTCCTACCTCCAGAACGCGCGTGTCCTACCTCCAGAACGCGTGAGTCCTACGTTCAGAACGCGCGTGTCCTACGTTCAGGACCCCCGAATTCAACGCTCAGGACACGCGGGACGGCACGGGGAGCGCGCCCGAGAGGGAGGCCAGCGCCATCTGCGAGAGCAGCGCGGCCATCTGGTCGCGGTCCAGGTGGGCGCTGTGCGGCGTGGAGTTGATCAGGCCGAACACGGCGTGCGCGGCGGCACGGGCGGTCGGCTCGTCCACCTCCGGCGACGTCTTGCGGATCGCCTCCACCCACACCTCGACGTAACGCCGCTGGAGCGCTCTCACCCGCCGCCGGTCCGGGTCGGTCAGGTTCGCCAGGTTGCGGATCTGCACGGTGATCAACGCGGGGTCGTCCAACGCGAAGTCGACGTGCCACCGGATCAATTCCCGCAGTGCGTGCTCCGGGTCCTTCGACGCGGCGACCCGGCTCACCCCGCCCTCCAGCAGCCGCTCGCTGATGGACGTCAGCATCTCGCCCAGCATCGCGTCCTTGCTGCGGAAGTGCCGGTACAGCGCCGGCCCGGAAATCCCCACGGCGGCACCGATGTCGTCGATCCCGACGCCGTGGAAGCCGTGCCTGGCGAACAGCTCGGCGGCGGCGGCCAGGATCTGCTCCCGGCGGGTTTGCTTCGCTGGCTCGTCTGGCACGTCGCCCATCTTAAACGCCCAGACCAGTGCACGTAAACGGGCGTTAACCTCGCCTTACGCCAACGATCACCGGGCACCGGTCGAAACACGTAGTTAACTCTTGACCCACTCTTTTTATATAGGACTACTTGCTGGTAACTCTTGTTGTGCTCCGCATCACACCCTGCGTTGTTTCCCTCCGGGAGGCTCCGATGCGCCTTGTCCGAACCCTGTCCAGCGCCGCGCTGGCATTAGTCGCCTCGCTGGCGCTCGTCGTGCCGGCCCAAGCCGCCGCCGCCAACTACGTCGCGCTCGGCGACTCGTACTCGTCCGGGACGGGCACCGGCTCGTACTACAGCGACTCCGGCAGCTGCAAGCGCAGCCAGTACAGCTACCCCGCCCTCTGGGCGGCGTCGCACGCGCCCGCGTCGTTCAAGTTCGTGGCCTGCTCCGGCGCCAAGACCGGTGACGTGCTGGCCAACCAGGTCGCCGCGCTGAGCGCGACCACCTCCCTGGTCAGCATCTCGATCGGTGGGAACGACGCCGGCTTCACGGACGTGATCACCACCTGCACCTTCGGCTCCGACTCGACCTGCGTGAACCGGGTCAACCAGGCCAAGGCCTACGCCACCGGCACCCTGCCCGGCCTGCTGGACAACGTCTACACCCAGATCCGCACCCGCGCGCCGTCCGCGACGGTCGTCGTGCTCGGCTACCCGCGCCTGTACAAGGTGCCCGGCAGCTGCTCGGTCGGCCTGAGCGACACCAAGCGCTCGGCGATCAACTCGGCCTCCGACACCCTGCACCAGGTCATCTCCGCACGGGCGGGCGCGAGGTCGTTCGCCTACCGCGACCTGCGCACGGCGTTCACCGGGCACGAGATCTGCTCGTCGGACTGGTGGCTGAACAGCCTGTCCTGGCCGGTGGAGGAGTCCTACCACCCCAACCGCAACGGCCAGCGCCTCGGCTACCTGCCGCAGCTCACCGCCGTCACGGGCTGACCCACCCCGCCACACCCGCAGCAACACCCGGAGGGGGCCGCACCCGCGGCCCCCTCCGGCTTGTGAACCGGCGTTAACAAGCGCTAACATCTCCTCAGGTTAACGACTGCTAACCGCGAGGAGCCCGATGGACGCCCCGGTGCTGCGCAGCACGGCCGACAAGTCGGCCGACGCCTTCCGGCGCTACCACGACGAGCACGCGCGCCTCGTGCACGACCTGCGCGCGAAGCTCGGCCAAGCCGCCCTCGGCGGCCCGGAGCGGGCCCGCGCCCGCCACGTCGAGCGCGGGAAGCTGCTGCCCCGCGCCCGCGTCGACACGCTGCTCGACCCCGGTTCGCCGTTCCTCGAACTCGCACCGCTGGCCGCGAACGGCATGTACGGCGACGAGGCGCCCGCCGCGGGCGTCATCACGGGCGTCGGCCGCGTGTCCGGTCGGGAGGTCGTGGTCGTCGCCAACGACGCCACGGTCAAGGGCGGCACGTACTACCCGATGACGGTCAAGAAGCACCTGCGCGCGCAAGAGGTGGCGTTGCAGAACAACCTGCCGTGCGTCTACCTGGTCGACTCCGGCGGCGCGTTCCTGCCCAGGCAGGACGAGGTGTTCCCGGACCGCGACCACTTCGGCCGGATCTTCTTCAACCAGGCCACCATGTCCGCCCGCGGCATCCCGCAGATCGCCGCCGTGCTCGGCTCGTGCACGGCGGGCGGCGCGTACGTGCCCGCGATGTCGGACGAGGCGGTGATCGTGCGCGGCCAGGGCACGATCTTCCTCGGCGGCCCACCGCTGGTGAAGGCCGCGACCGGCGAGGTCGTCACGGCCGAGGAGCTCGGTGGCGGCGAGCTGCACTCGCGCACGTCCGGCGTCACCGACCACCTGGCGGAGGACGACCCGCACGCGCTGCGGATCGTGCGCTCGATCGTCAGCACGCTGGGTCCGCGCGAGCCGCGCCCGTGGCAGGTCGAGCCGAGCGTCGAGCCCGCCGTCGACCCCGCCGAGCTGTACGGCGTGGTGCCGACGGACAGCCGCACGCCCTACGACGTGCGTGAGGTGATCGCCCGGGTCGTGGACGGCAGCCGGTTCCAGGAGTTCAAGAAGGAGTACGGCGCGACGCTGGTCACCGGGTTCGCCCGGATCCACGGCCACCCGGTCGGCATCGTGGCCAACAACGGCGTGCTGTTCGGCGAGTCGGCGTTGAAGGGCGCGCACTTCATCCAGCTGTGCGACCAGCGCCGCGTGCCGCTGGTGTTCCTGCAGAACATCAGCGGGTTCATGGTGGGCCGCGAGTACGAGGCGGCGGGCATCGCCAAGCACGGCGCGAAGATGGTGACGGCGGTGGCGTGCGCGCGGGTGCCGAAGTTCACCGTGGTCATCGGCGGGTCGTTCGGCGCGGGCAACTACTCGATGTGCGGGCGGGCCTACTCGCCCCGGTTCCTGTGGATGTGGCCCAACGCCCGGATCTCGGTCATGGGTGGTGAGCAGGCCGCGTCGGTGTTGGCGACGGTGCGGCGCGACCAGCTCGGCGACGCGTGGTCGACCGAGGAGGAAGAGGCGTTCAAGGCGCCGATCCGGCAGCAGTACGAGGACCAGGGCAACCCGTACTACTCCACGGCACGGCTGTGGGACGACGGTGTGATCGACCCGCTCGACACCCGGATGGTGCTCGGCCTGGCCTTGTCCGCGGCGGCGAACGCCCCGATCGAGCCGGTTTCCTACGGCGTCTTCCGGATGTGATGACGATGGGTCGCTCGGAGAGCCTTCCCCAAGAGATGTTCGACAGTGTCCTGATCGCCAACCGGGGCGAGATCGCGGTGCGCGTGATCCGCGCGTTGCGGCGGTTCGGCATCCGGTCGGTGGCCGTCTACAGCGACGCGGACGCCGACGCGCTGCACGTGCGGCAGGCCGACGTGGCGGTGCGCATCGGGCCCGCGTCGGCCCGGGAGAGCTACCTGTCGATCGAGCGGATCATCGAGGCCGCGCGGTCGACGGGGGCGCAGGCCGTGCACCCCGGGTACGGGTTCCTGGCCGAGAACGCGGAGTTCGCGCGGGCGTGCGAGAAGGCCGGGCTGGTGTTCATCGGGCCGCCCGCCGACGCGATCGAGGCCATGGGCGACAAGATCCGCGCCAAGCTCACCGTCGCGGCGGCGGGTGTGCCGGTGGTGCCGGGGCGGACCGAGGTCGGCATGACCGACGACGACCTGGTCGAGGCGGCCGCGGAGATCGGCTTCCCGGTGCTGCTCAAGCCGTCCGCCGGCGGTGGCGGCAAGGGGATGCGGCTGGTCGAGGCCGCCGACGGCCTGCGGGACGCCATCGAGTCGGCACGGCGGGAGGCGCGCGGGTCGTTCGGTGACGACGCGTTGCTGATCGAGCGGTTCATCGGCAACCCGCGGCACATCGAGATCCAGGTGCTGGCCGACGCGCGCGGCGGGGTCGTGCACCTCGGCGAGCGCGAGTGCAGCCTCCAGCGGCGGCACCAGAAGATCATCGAGGAGGCGCCGTCGCCGCTGGTCTCCCCCCGGATGCGCGACGCGATGGGCACGGCCGCCGTGGAGGCGGCGAAGGCCGTCGGGTACGTCGGCGCGGGCACGGTCGAGTTCATCGTGGACGGCGCGTCCGGCGACTACTACTTCATGGAGATGAACACCCGGCTCCAGGTCGAGCACCCGGTCACGGAGCTCGCGACCGGCGTGGACCTGGTCGAGTGGCAGCTGCGGGTGGCCGCGGGTGAGCCGCTGGCGCTGGGCGAGGTGACGATGTCGCGGCACGCCGTGGAGGCCCGCGTCTACGCGGAGGACCCGGCGCGCGGCTTCCTGCCGACCGGTGGCACGGTGCTGGCGCTGCACGAGCCGTCGGACGTGCGGGTGGACTCGGCGTTGCGGGTCGGGTTGACCGTCGGCAGCGACTACGACCCGATGTTGGCCAAGGTGATCGCGCACGGGGCCACGCGGGAGGAGGCGTTGCGCCGGCTGGACGCCGCGTTGGGGCGGATGGTGCTGCTCGGCGTGACGACCAACATCCCGTTCCTGCGGGCGTTGCTGGCCGACCCGGACGTGCGGGCGGGCGCGTTGGACACCGGGTTGGTGGAGCGGAAGCTGGAGTCGTTGGTGCGCCACGACGTGCCGGACGAGGTGCTGGCCGCGGCGGCGTTGGAGCGGCAGCTCGCGGCGCGCGGTGACGACCCGTGGGAGCACGTCGGCGGGTGGCGGATCGGCGAGCACGCGTGGACCAGGTGGCTGATCGACGGGGTCGAGGTCCGGGTCCGCGGCGACGAAGTGTCTATTGCATACAAAGAACCGGTGCGGCTCGACGCCGCCGTCGACGGCGAGTGGTTGGTTGTAGGCGGTCGACGGTATGCAATGGCCCGGGCGGGCAACGTGCTGTGGCTCGGCGCGGACGGCCACGCGTGGGCGTTGACCGAGACGTTGCCGTCGGAGGTCGCGTCGTCGGCGGCGGCCGGCAGCGGTGGCCCGGTGACCAGCCCGATGCCCGGCACGGTGCTCGTGGCGCGGGCCGCCCAGGGTGCCCACGTGACCGCTGGTCAGGCGTTGTTCGTGGTCGAAGCGATGAAGATGGAGCACACCGTCACGTCACCCGTGGACGGCGTGCTCGCCGAAGTGCACGTCCAGGCAGGCCAACAGGTCGCGCTGGACCAGACCCTAGCCGTCGTCGTGCCCCACCAGGAGTGAGCGATGTTGGACTTCCGCCTTGACGAGGACTACGAGGCGCTGCGCAAGACCGTCGAGGAGTTCGCGCGCGACGAGGTCGCGCCGGTGATCGGCGAGTTCTACGAGCGCCAGGAGTTCCCGTACGAGATCGTCGCCAAGATGGGGCGGATGGGCCTGTTCGGGCTGCCGTTCCCGGAGGAGTTCGGCGGCATGGGCGGTGACTACTTCGCGTTGTGCCTGGCGCTGGAGGAGTTGGCGCGGGTCGACTCGTCGGTGGCGATCACGCTGGAGGCGGGCGTCTCGCTGGGTGCGGTGCCGTTGTTCCGGTTCGGTTCGGCGGAGCAGAAGGCCGAGTGGTTGCCCCGGTTGTGCTCGGGCGAGGTGCTGGGCGCGTTCGGGCTGACCGAGCCCGGTAGCGGGTCGGACGCGGGCGCGCTGCGGACCACGGCGCGGCTCGACGGTGACGAGTGGGTGATCAACGGGACCAAGGCGTTCATCACCAACTCGGGCACGGACATCACCGGGTTGGTGACGGTGGCGGCGGTGACCGGGCGGCGTGAGGACGGCAAGCCGGAGGTGTCGGCGATCATCGTGCCGTCGGGGACGCCGGGTTTCTCGGTGTCGCGCAAGTACTCCAAGGTCGGGTGGAGCGCGTCGGACACGCGTGAGCTGTCGTTCCAGGACTGCCGGGTGCCCGTGGCGAACCTGGTCGGGGGGCGTGGGCGCGGGTACGCGCAGTTCTTGCAGACGTTGGACGAGGGGCGGGTGGCGATCGCGGCCGTCGGCGTCGGGCTGGCGCAGGGGTGCGTGGACGAGTGCGTGCGGTACGCGGGTGAGCGGGAGGCGTTCGGGCACAAGATCGGCGCGTACCAGGCGATCCAGTTCAAGATCGCCGAGATGGAGGCGCGCACGCACACCGCGCGGTTGGCGTACTACCAGGCGGCGGCCAAGATGCTGCGCGGTGAGCCGTTCAAGCGCGAGGCGGCGATCGCCAAGCTGGTGTCGTCGGAGGCGGCGATGGACAACGCGCGTGAGGCGACCCAGATCTTCGGCGGGTACGGCTTCATGAACGAGTACCCGGTGGGCCGCTTCTACCGCGACGCCAAGATCCTGGAGATCGGCGAGGGCACCAGCGAGGTCCAGAAGATGCTGATCGCCCGCGAACTGGGCCTCCGCTAACCCGCGTGTCCTACCTCCAGAACGCGCGTGTCCTACCTCCAGAACGCGAGAGTCCTACCTTCAGAACGCGAGAGTCCTACGTTCAGAACGCGAGAGTCCTACGTTCGGAACGCGAGAGTCCTACGTTCGGAACACCCGAGTTCAACGCTCAGAACAAGATCGACTGTTCTGAGCGTTGAACTCGGGGTACGCGAACGTAGGACACGCGCGTTCCGAACGTAGGACACGCGCGGTGTGAGGGTTGGACTCTCGGGGTGTGAGGGTTGGACTCTCGCGGGGGGTCAGAAGTGGCCGTGGCGGCCCTCGCCGGATTGGAAGCGGCGCAGGCCCTGTTCCACCTCGGTCAACGAGGTCAGGCCGTGGTCCAGTTCGTTGGCCAGGGCGTCCTGCTCGGACAGGTCCTCCTGTTCGAGCAGGGACAGGCGGTCCTCGCGCAAGCACACCTGGGGGAACGCGGCCAGTTCCAGCGCCAGCGCCTCCGCCGCCGAACGGGACGTCCCCGTCGGCACCACCCGGTTCGCCAAGCCGATCCGCAGCGCTTCCTCGGCCGACACCGCCCGGCCGGTCAGGACCAGGTCCATGGCCCGCGACGCACCGATCAACCGGGGCAACCGCACCGTCCCACCGTCGATCAGCGGCACGCCCCAACGCCGGCAGAACACGCCGAACACCGCGTCCTCGTCGGCCACCCGCAGGTCGCACCACAGCGCCAACTCCAGCCCACCCGCCACCGCGTGCCCGGAGACGGCGGCGATCACCGGCTTGGACAGGCGCAACCGGGTCGGGCCCATCGGACCGGACGGCGACCGCGGGTCGTTGCTCCGAGCGGTGCCCAGCGCCTTCAGGTCCGCGCCCGAGCAGAACGTGCCGCCTTCCCCGTGCAGCACGGCCACCGCCGCGGTCGGGTCCTCGTCGAACTCGCGGAACACCTCGGTCAACGTGTGCGCGGTCGGGCCGTCCACCGCGTTGCGCACCGCAGGCCGGTTCAGCAGCACGGTGAACACCGGCCCCGACCGCTCCACCCGCACCGCGCTCACGGCTTCGGCCGCCCCCGCTCCACGATCGCGCCGAAGTCGACACCGCGCGGCAGGGTGCCGAACGCCACGCCCCAGTCACCGGACAGCCGCGACGCGCAGAACGCGTCCGCCACCGCCGGGTGGCCGTACCGCACCAGCAACGCCCCCTGCAACGCCAACGCCATCCGCTCCACCAGCCTCCGCGCCCGCACCTCCAGGTCGGCGAGGTCGGTCAGCTCATCCTTGATCCCGTCGACCGCCGCGTCCAGCCGCCGATCGGCACCGCGCGCCGCGTCCAACTCGCCGAAGAACTCCTCCACCGCCTCCGCCGAACGCCCGAGAGCGCGCAGCGCGTCCAGCGCCGCCACGTTCCCCGAGCCCTCCCAGATGGACATCAACGGTGACTCGCGGAACAGCCGGGGCATCCCGGAGTCCTCGATGTACCCGTTGCCGCCCAGGCACTCCAACGCCTCGGCGGCGTGCGCCGGAGCCCTCTTGCACACCCAGTACTTGCTCACCGCGAGGCCGAGCCTGCTGCGGTTGCCGGCCAGCCACAACGCCACCGTGGTCGCCGCCTCCGACTCCACCGCCAGGTCGGCCAGCACGTTGCGCATCGCGGGCTGGTCCACCAGGTACGACCCGAACGCCTTGCGGTGCGCCGCGTGGTGGGTGGCCTGGGTCAACCCCAGCCGCATCCCCGACGCCGAGCCGAGCACGCAGTCCAGCCGGGTCGTGTTGACCATCTCGATGATGGTCCGCACGCCCCGCCCCTCCTCGCCGACCAGCCACCCGACCGCGCCGTCGTACTCCAGCTCCGCGGACGCGTTCGACTTGTTGCCGAGCTTGTCCTTGAGCCGCTGGAGGAACATCGCGTTGCGCGTCCCGTCGGGCAGCACGCGCGGCAGCACGAAGCACGACAGGCCGCCCGGCGCCTGCGCCAGGGTGAGGAACAGGTCCGACATCGGCGCCGAGGTGAACCACTTGTGCCCGGTCAGCAGGTAGTGGTCACCGGCGGGCACGGCCCGCGTCGTGTTCGACCGCACGTCCGAGCCGCCCTGCTTCTCAGTCATCGACATGCCCGCGATGAGCCCGCGCTTGGTCGACGGCGCGCGCAGCCCGAAGTCGTACTCCCGTGACGCCAGCAACGGCTCGTACCGCGCCGCCAACTCGGGCGTCGCGCGCAACGCGGGCACGGCCGCGTACGTCATCGAGATCGGGCACCCGTGGCCGGCCTCGGCCTGGCTCCACACGTAGAACTTCGCCGCACGAGCCACGTGCGCGCCCGGCCGGTCGTCCTGCCACGGCGCGGCGTGCAGGCCGTTGGCGACCGCGGTCCCCATCAGCTCGTGCCACGACGGGTGGAACTCGACCTCGTCCACCCGGTGTCCGTACCGGTCGTGGGTGTGCAACACGGGCGGGTGAACGTTGGCCAGTCGACCCAGGTCCTGGACGTGCGCGGTGCCGGCGAGCACACCGAGCGCGCGCACCTCGGGTTCGGCCCACTCCGCGCCACCGCGCCGCAGGCCGTCCAGCAACGCCGGGTCGGCGGAGACGTCGTGGCCCGTCAGCGGCGGCGCCTGGTTGGTCACCTCGTGAGTGGCGTGGGTCATAACCACGTAGACTACTACCCGTCGGTAACTTGGACCGCCGTGAAATTTGGGGGTGCTGATCAAGCTCCGGCCGCCTAACGTCGGTGCCGTGAGGGATCAGCGGCAGAGCCAGGACCACGAGCGGGCGGTGGCCGCGTTGCGCGGTCAGTACGCGGCGATCCCGGCGGGCGCACCGGTGCGGTTGGCCAAGTCGACGTCGAACCTGTTCCGGTTCCGCGCCGACCAGTCCGGCGGGCTCGACGTCGCCCGGTTCGACCGGGTCCTCTCGGTCGACGCGGCCGCGCGGACGGCGCAGGTCCAGGGCATGACGACCTACGAGAACCTGGTCGACGCGACCCTGCCGCACGGCCTGATGCCACTGGTCGTGCCGCAGCTCAAGACGATCACGCTGGGTGGCGCGGTGGCGGGCCTGGGCATCGAGTCCAGCTCGTTCCGCAACGGCCTGCCGCACGAGTCCGTGCGCGAGCTGGAGGTGATGACCGGCGACGGCGAGGTCGTCGTCGTGGGTCCGGAGGACGACCTCTTTCGCGGGTTCCCGAACTCGTACGGCACGCTCGGCTACACGCTGCGACTGGACATCGAGCTCGAACCGGTCAAACCGTACGTGCGGCTGCGGCACGTGCCGTTCGCGGACGCCGACGAGTGCGCGCGCACCATCGCCGAGGTCTGCGCCGAGCGCTCCTACCAGGGCGAACCGGTCGACTTCGTGGACGGGACGGTGTTCTCCGGCGGCGAGCAGTACCTGACGCTGGCGAACTGGGCCGACACCGCGCCGTGGGTGTCGGACTACACCGGCAACCACATCTACTACCGGTCCGTGCAGCAGCGCAGCACCGACTACCTCACCGTGCGGGACTACCTGTGGCGGTGGGACACCGACTGGTTCTGGTGCTCGCGCGCGTTCGGCGTGCAGCACCCGGTGGTGCGGCGGCTGGTGCCCAAGCGCTACCTGCGGTCCGACGTGTACCGCAAGGTCGTGGCCTGGGACCGGCGGCACAAGCTGTCGGACCGGCTGAGCAAGGCGGTGCAGGAACCGGTGATCCAGGACGTGGAGATCCCGGTGGACCGGCTCGCGGAGTTCCTGGACTTCTTCCACCGGGAGATCGGGATCAGCCCGGTGTGGCTGTGCCCGGTGCGGCTGCGGAGCCGCGAGGACGGGCGCCCGCCGAGCTGGCCGCTGTACCCCATGGACCCCGAGGTGCTCTACGTCAACGTCGGCTTCTGGTCGACGGTGTCGTTGCGGCCCGACGAGGAGCTGGGCAGCCGGAACCGGCTGATCGAGGACAAGGTCACCGAGCTGGGCGGGCACAAGTCGCTCTACTCCGACTCGTACTACGGCGAGGAGGAGTTCTGGGACAACTACAACGGTCCGATCTACGACGACCTGAAGAAGCGGTACGACCCGGCGGGTCGGCTGCCGGATCTGTACGCCAAGTGTGTTCTCCGTAGGTGAAGGGAGCCGCGGCCATGCGGTTGGCGGAGGTGTTCCAGCGGGCGGTCGGAGGCGACGCGTCCGTGGGGTTCAGCGCGTACGACGGCAGCCGCGCGGGGCCGGCCGACGCGGGTGTGCGCATCGAGGTGCGCTCACCGGAGGCGTTGTCGTACCTGGCGTCGGCGCCGGGCGAACTGGGGTTGGCGCGCGCGTACGTGACCGGGCACCTGGAGATCATCGGTGACGTGTACGGGGCGTTGAAGCACCTGTCCGAGATGTCGTTGCGGGAGGTGCCCTGGGCCGAGCGGCTGGAGCTGTTGGCCACGCTCGGCCGCACCCGGCTGGGTACGCGGGTGGAGGTGCCGCCGCAGGAGCGCCGGTTGCGCGGCCTGCGGCACTCGAAGGCGCGCGACCGCGAGGCGATCGCGCACCACTACGACGTGTCGAACACGTTCTACGAGTGGATCCTCGGGCCGTCCATGGCGTACACGTGCGCCGTGTACCCGACCGCGGCGTCCACCCTGGAGGAGGCGCAGTTCACCAAGCACGACCTGGTGGCGCGCAAACTGGGGCTGAAGCCGGGGATGCGGCTGCTCGACGTCGGCTGCGGCTGGGGCGGCATGGTGATGCACGCCGCGCGCGAGTACGGCGTCAAGGCGCTGGGCGTGACGTTGTCGCGCAACCAGGCGGAGTGGGCGCAGAAGGCCATCGTCGAGGCGGGCCTGTCCGACCTCGCCGAGGTGCGCTACCTCGACTACCGGGACGTGCGGGAGACCGGGTTCGACGCGGTCAGCTCGATCGGCCTGACCGAGCACATCGGCAAGGCCAAGCTGCCCGCGTACTTCCGGTCGTTGTACGGGAAGCTGAAGCCCGGCGGGCGGATGCTCAACCACTGCATCACCCGGCCGGACAACAAGCAGCGGGCGCGGACCGGCGGGTTCATCGACCGGTACGTGTTCCCGGACGGCGAGCTGGTCGGGCCGGGGCACATCGTGTCGTTGATGCACGACACCGGCTTCGAGGTGCGGCACGAGGAGAACCTGCGCGAGCACTACGCCATGACGTTGGCGGCGTGGTGCGAGAACCTGGAGAAGCACTGGGACGACGCGGTGACCGAGGTCGGGCTCGGCCGCGCCAGGGTGTGGCGGCTGTACCTGGCGGCGTCCCGGTTGGGCTTCGAGCGCAACAACATCCAGCTGCACCAGGTGCTGGGCGTGAAGCTGGACGGCAGCACGTCGCACATGCCGTTGCGCCCGGAGTGGTTGAGCTGAGGTGACGCGGGTCGGCGTCGCGCGGCTCCCCGTCGCGCGACGCCGGCTCTCACCGCACCCGGAACCGCAGTCGCGTGGACGGCACCGGCTCCACCCGGTCGACCTCGCCGACGCCGCCGGTCGCGACCGAGGCGATGACCGACCGCCAGAACGCGGCCGCGACCGGGTTGGCGTGGTCGACGGACAACGTCCAGACCCCGGGGTGCCGGGCGAACAGCCGTCGTGCCGCCTCGCGGGCCACGCCCCGCCGCCGGTGGCCGCGGACGACGAAGAACTCGGCGACGTTCCACGAGCCGTCGTCGTCCACGTCGCCGCGGGCCAGGGCGAAGCCGGCGAGCCCGCCGCCGACCTCGATGAAGTACGCCTCGCGCGCGGGCTCGGTGAAGTAGTGGTCCAGGTACGGGTAGCCGAAGGTGCCGTGCCGGCTGAGCGGCAGGTCCCGGATCTCCGAGAAGTCGTGTTGGTAGAGCTGGATCAGGTTCACCAACACCACTTTGTCCACCGCGTCGACCGGCACGATTCCCACGTCCACGACCCGATCCAACCACTCACGACAGCCCGTTGACGATCTGCCGCACCTGGTTGGCCGGGATCGCGAAGCCGATGCCCACGCTGCCCGCCGCACCGCTGTCCGACGCGGGCGAGTAGATCGCCGAGTTGATGCCGACGACCTCGCCTGCCGAGTCGACCAACGGGCCGCCCGAGTTGCCCGGGTTGATCGAGGCGTCGGTCTGGATCGCCTGGTAGCTCACCGACGACGAGCCGCGACGACCGGTCGACGTGCCGGGCACGGTCACCGTGCGGTCGAGCGCGCTCACGATCCCCGACGTCACGGTGCCCTGGAGGCCTTCGGGCGAACCGATCGCCACGACCTGGTCGCCGATCTTGACCTGGTCGGAGTCGCCGAACTTCGCGGGCGTCAGCCCGCTGACCCCCGACGCCTGCACGACCGCCAGGTCGCTCGACGGGTCGGTGCCCACCACGGTGGCGTCGACGGTCCGCCCGTCGCTCAACGTGACGGTCACCTGCTGGGCGCCGGCGACCACGTGGTTGTTGGTCAGGATCCGCCCGTCGGCGGTCAGCACCACGCCCGAACCGAGGCCCTGGCCCTGCGCCGACACCACGTTCACCTGCACCACGCTCGGCAGCACCCGGGCCGCGATCGCCGAGACGTCCGAAGTGGACGTCGCGTTGAGCGCCACCGGGCTGCCGCTCGTCGTCGCCACCGCGGCGCCCGACGCGTTCACCGCGCCGACCACACCGCCGGTGACCCCGCCGAACAACGCGGCGACCAGCGCCGCCGAGGTCACAACCGTGCCGGTGCGCCGCCGCCAGAACGGCGCCCGCTCCTCCAACGACCCGCGCAGCGCGGGGAAGTCCTGTGTCGTCATGACCTCAGCGTCGACCCGGACCCTATGAGCAGGCTGAGCGTCCCATCAGGACTTGCCAAGAATCGCGGCGACCTCGTCGGCCGAGAGCAGCCGCGAGCCGAACAGCGGGCCCTGCGCCCCCGTCACACCCAGCTCCACCAGCCGCCGCGCCTCGAACTCCGTGCGCACGCCCGCCGCGTACAGGGGCAGGCCCAACGTCCGCGTCCACGTGAGCAGCGCCACGGCCGCGCTCTCCTCGATCCGGTTCGCGCCCTCCGCCAGCCCGTAGACCGGCGAGCCCTGGAACTTCACCGCCGTCAACGGGATCCGCCGCAACCGGTCCAGCGGCAGGTTGCCGCCGCCGACCTGGTCGAGCACCAGCCGCACGCCGTGCCCGGCCAGGTACGTCAGCTCCTCCACCTGGTCCTCGTTGATCAACGCGGGCAGCTGCTCGCCCAGCTCGAACTGCAGCAGCCGCGCGGGCAGGCCACCCTCCCGCAACGCCTGCCGCACGGTCGCCACCAGCTCCGGCTCCTGGCACTGCCGGGCGGTCAGGTCCATGCTCACCACGGGCGCGGCGTCGCCGAACTCGGCGTGCCACCGGCCCGCGTCCTCGCACGCCTGCCCGATGGCCCACTGGCCCAGCCGGGCCGCCATGCCGGTGCACGTGGACAGCGACACCAGCTCCTGCGGGTCGAGCACGCCCTCGGTCGGGTGGTCCCACCGCACCCGCGCCTCGACGGCCAGCAGCGACCCGTCGGCCAGCGAGTGCACCGGCTCGTAGTCGACCCGGAACTCGCCCTGCTCCAGCCCGCCGGCGATCGACGCGGCCAACCGCATCCGGGCACGTTCCCGTTCGTCGCGCGCCTGGTCGTAGAGCGCCCACTGCGCCTTGCCGTCGTCCTTGGCCCACCGCACGGTCAGGTCGACGCACCGCAGCAGCTCGGCCGCGTCCGCACCGCGGGCCGGCCGCATTACGATGCCGACGCTGGCGGTCACGCCGATGCCGTCCTCACCGACCCACACCGGTTCCACGAGCCGTTCGAGTGCCGACTCGGCCAGCGCCACCACGGACGCCAGGTCGTGCGGGTCGTCGACGAGCACGCCGAACTCGTCCGGTCCGATCCGGGCCAGCCGCCCGACCCCGTCGAACACCGAGCGCAGGTGCCCGGCCACCGCGGTGAGGACCCGGTTGCCGACCTCGTGCCCGAACGCGTCGTTGACCACCCGGAACCCGTCGAGGTCGAACACGACCAGCGCGAGCTCCGCGGGGCCGCGCGGGCCGACCGCGCCCTCCAGCCAACCCACGAACTGCGCCCGGTTCGCCAGCCCGGTCTGCACGTCGTGCAGGCTCTGCCGGACCAGCTGCGACTGGAGCGCCCGGACCTCGTCCAGGCTCTCGATCATGGTCACGTAGAAGGCGGGTTCGCCGTCGTCGTCGCGCAGCAGGGCGAGCGCGACGAGCACGTCGACCGGTTCGCCGTCGGCGCGCACGAGCCGCGTCTCCACCCGCACGTGCTCCTGCCCGGCGTGCAACCGCTGGGCAACCCGTGAGATCAGGTCGCGCTCGTCCGGGTGAACCAGGTCGCGGCCGGCCGACCCGACCAGCTCCTCGGCGGTGCGGTCGAGCATGGTCAACATGGCATCGTTGCAGTCGAGGATCACGCCGTCGACGCCGGAGACCGCGATGGCCAGCGCCGAGGTCTGGAACACGGCGCGGAACTTCGCCTCACCCGCCCGCAACGCCGATTCGGCTGATCGGGTGGACCTCAACGCGTTGGCGTGGTGCTGCTCCTGGTCGTCCAGCGCGCGTCGGCGCACGGCGTCGGCGAACCCGGCGGCCAGCGCGCCCAGCACGGCGATCAGGCGCCGGGTGTCGGTGAGGTCGACGTCCAGGTCCTCGCCGACGAGCGTGAGCGTCCGCTCCAGTGTTTCGGCGGCCACCAGGCCGTGCTCGACCAGGCCGCGGCCGACCGCGTGCGCGGCGGCCGTCGACCCGTCCGGCCGGATCGCGGCGCGCAGGTCGTCGGCGTACCCGGTGAGGAGGGCTTGCAGCCGGTGCGGCGGCAGGTCGGCGAGCGCGGTGGCCGGGACGGTGTCGACGATGGCGTCCGCCCAGCGGCAGGCGAACGCGTCCCGGGTTTGCCCGGGTTCGTCACCGAGTCTCGCCGCGCCTGCCTGTTCGGCCATCTTCATTCAGCTCTGCGGGGCCTGTCGTCGAAGGTCACCGTGTTGTCGGCGGTTCGCGTGAATGGATCACGGATACACCGACGTGGTATTTCCGGCCTACCGTCACTCGAATGGTGCAATTCGGGACCGCGGGTCCCAGCCAGCTTACTTGGCCGGGACCCGCCTTCGGCAAGACGATCAGCACTTCGCGAACGCACGGGGGCACCGCCGGACGTTCTGAGCGTTGAATTCGGGTGTTCCGAACGTAGGACACGCGCGTTCTGAACGTAGGACTCTCGCGTTCTGAACGTAGGACTCTCGCGTTGTGAACGTTGGACTCTCGCGGGGTTAGGAGACGGTGGCGAGGACGGAGGCGATTCGGGTGGCGATGCGGTCGTTGTCGGTCGGGGCGAGGCTGAGCCAGCCGTCCTCGTTGACCATCAGGTACCGGCCCTGGTGGGTGTCGAACCAGGTGATCAGCGCGCCGGCCCGCTCGCGGCGGTAGCCGCCGCCCACGGTGACGCCGAACTGGCCGCCCGCGACCCGGCTCGTGGCCAGCTCGCTGACCACCGTCGCGTCCTCCCGCGACAACCCGGCCTTCTGCAACGCCTCCCGCTCGTCCAGCTCGCCGCTGCCCCACGGGTCGTCGTCCTCGGCGTCCTGCGGCTCGCCCTGCATCGCCACGGCCGCGTTCAACGCCTCCACCCGCAGCGACAGCGCGGCGCCGGGCCCGGCGGACCCGTCCGGCAGCACCTCCACGATCGACCGGGCCAACGCGGTCGGCCGGATCTCCAGCACCCCGATCGACCCGCCGTCGATCACCGCCAACGCGCCCCGCCCGCCGCCGGACACGGCCACCGCGCGCACCGACCGGTCCACCTGGGCGACCGCGTCCACGGCCACCTCGTGCTCGCCGAGCAGCCGCAGCAGGTCCACCAGCCGGGGGTCGGGCTCGCCGTACGCGGCGAGCACCTCCTCCCGCACCCGCTTGCGCTCCTCCTCGGTGGCACCCTGGCTGGGCACGTCCAGCGGGTAGGGCAGCCGGCCGAGGCCGAGGTGGTGCCACAGCACGTCCAGCTCGCGGGGCGTGAGCACGAACTCGGGCTCGATCACGACTGGTCGCCCTTCTTGCGCGGCTTGGCGCCACCGATCACCGACGGCGGCAGGTTCTCGCCGGGCACCTCGAAGATGTCCTCACCGCGGATGTACGCCGCGGCCCGGTGCTCCTTGTCCTCGCCCTGCTGGCCGCCGGCCGGTGCGCCACCCATCGGCGCGCCGCCCGCCATCGGGGACGCCGCCGCACCGCCGGGGCCGAAGCCGCCGACCGGCATCGGGCCACGCGCGCCGGGACCACCGACCGCGCCGGTCGAGCCGCCGGCCGCCAGCGCACCGCCGCCGCCGCCACCCGCACCGCCGGACCCCGTCGGACCGAAGCCGCCCGCGCCGCCACCGCCGAAGCCACCCGCGCCACCGCCGAAGCCTCCCGGCGGCATGCCGCCCCCGGGCATCCGGGCACCGCCGCCGGCACCACCACCAGCGCCACCGCCACCACCGCCGCCGGGCATGCCGGTCACCGGGGGCGTGCCGGGGCTGCCAGCCGGGATGTAGTTCGGCGGCTTCACGCCGGGCGGCAGGGTGCCGCCACCCTGGCGCGGCGGCGTGTTCGGGTTGGCCGGCTGGTACGGCGGCACGTAACCGCTGCTGCCGGGCGGGTTGTAGCCGCCGCCGGCGGGCGGCGCGTAGTTGCCGCCCTGGTAGCCGCCACCGGCCGGCGGCGCGTACGGGTTCGCCACCGGCACCTGGGCCGCCGCGGCGGCGGCCGTGGTGCCCTCGGGCCGGTAGATCGGCTGCGGGGCGGCCGGGGCCGCGCCGGCGGCGTACGTGCCGGTGCCCGCGCCACCGTAGGAGCCGGGAGCGGTCTGGTACGAGGCCGCGGCGGGCGAGTACCCGGCCGGGTGCGTGGCCGACGTCGTCTGCGCGGGCTGGTAGGCCTGCGACCGCTCCACCGCCTGCGCCGTCTGCATCGGTTGGGCCGGCTGCGTCGCCGTGTAGGCCGAGGGCGCCGTGGCACCGCCCGCGCCGCCGGCGCTGTCCGCGGCCGCGCCCGCCAACGTCGCCGTCGACATCGACCGCATCAGCGCGACCTGCGGTTCCTCGGTGCGGCCGGTCACCGGGTTGAACGGCGCGCTGAACTGCGGCGTGGTCTGGTCGACCGCCTGCGACTCGCGCTCCATCGTGCTCATGACCGTCACGGCGTGCTCGTGCAGCGCCCGCGCGTGGTCGTTGGCCGCCTGCACGTCCGCGGCGGAGCTGGCCAGGCCCTGGATGCCGCCCGCGGTGAACACGCCGGTGGCCTGGTTCCAGTCGAACTCGACCGGCTCGGGCATGCTGGCCCGCGCGTTCTCCATGATCTGGCTCTCGTCCTGCACCCGCTTGCCGACCTCGACCGCGGTCTCGGCGGTGTGCGTGACCCAGTCCGCCAGGCCCTTGATCGCGAGCCGGGCCGCGTCCGCCGCGTCACCGGTCCAGCCGGACTCGCTGACCGCGACCCGCTCGTTGATCAGCCGCGCGGCCTCGGTCAACTCGGTGCCGAACTGGCCCCACTCCGCGCCGATCTCACCGGTCTGGCCGGGGTCGTTGTTGTTGTGCACCGCCTCGTACAGCTCGCGGTGCGACCGGGACGCCCAGTTCTGGGTGTCGGTCAGCACCAGGTCGACCTCGCGCTCGTCCCGCGCCAGGCGCCTCACCTCGCCCACCTGCATCGCCCGGGCCACCTGCGCCACCTGCTCGTCCGCCATCGCCGCCGCCCCCTAGTTCCCGCTCAGCCTGGTCAACGCGACGCCGCTCTCCTCGTCGACCGAGGTGAAGTTGCGGATCGCGCTCTGCACCGAGTCGTGCGTCTGCTGCAACACCTCGCGGTAGGCCGTCATCACGGCCACGAACGACCGCGGGTCGCCGTCCGCGCGCGTCTCGAACTTGCGCGCCAGCCGGTCGCCGACGGGGTTCGCGCCGATCGGCGTGGGGCGGGCGAGCCGACCGGCGCGCTCCAGCCACGAGTCGACCTGGTCCATCTGCTCCAGGAGCATCCTGCGCAGTTCCTCGCCGGTGGCGGGATCGAGCGACACCCGGCCGGAGTTCACGGTCTCCTGGAGCGCCACGACCTGACCGCTGGCGGTCGGGACCTCCTGGGGCGGGGCCACTTCATCCCCGTTCTCGGCGATGTACATCGGTATCCCTCGCGAAGGCAGCCTGCTGGACGAAACCCACCATCCCGGTGTGCTCCAACGCCCGGCCAACGCGCGCCCAACGCGGCCCGCCGGAATGCGGTGACAACTGTGGGAAACTCTTCGACTACAGGGTGACAACGCCGAAAGGGTTGCGGATGCGGGTGAACCTGCTTGGCCCTGTTGAGCTGGTTTCCCCAGGTGGGGACGCCGTCCGCCTGGGTGCGGCCAAGCGGCGGACCGTGCTGGCCGCGCTCGCGCTCGAACTGAACCGCGTGGTGTCCGGCGACCGGCTGCTGGAGCTGGTGTGGGACGGCTCACCGCCACCGCAGGCCAAAGCCGCCCTCCAGGGACACATCGCCCAGCTCCGCAAGGTCCTCGACCACGGTGTAGCGCTCGTCACCCGCGCGCCCGGCTACGTGCTGACCGGCGAACGCGCGGCCGTCGACGTGTTCCGGTTCGAGGACCTGTTGGCGACCGCCCGCGAGGCGTCGGACGACGACGCTGTGCGGCTGCTGCGGGAGGCGTTGGCGTTGTGGCGCGGCCCGGTGCTGGCCGACGTGCCGGGCGACCAGCTGCGCGAGGCGGTGTCGGCGCGGCTGGAGGAGCTGCGGCTGGTGGCCGTGCAGGAGTTGGCGACCCGGTTGTCGCGGCTGGACCGGGCGGCCGAGGCGGTGTCCGGGCTGCGGGACGCGGTGGACGCCAACCCGCTGCGCGAGGCGTTGGTGTCCCGGCTGGTGCTGGCGCTGCACTGGACCGGGCGGCAGGCCGAGGCGTTGGCGTTGTTCCACCGGACGCGGGAGCGGCTGGCCGAGGAGCTGGGCGTGGACCCGGGGCCGGAGCTGCGCGAGGCCTACCGGACCGTGCTGGCGGGCGACGCCGCGCCGGTGGACCGCCCGCCCGCGCAGCTGCCCCGTGAGCACCAGGCCCCGGCCCAGCTGCCGCGCGAGCACCGCGGGTTCGTCGGGCGTGAGCTGGAGCTGTCGGACCTCGGCGCGAGCCTGAGCGGGCACGACTCGGCGATCGGGCTGCTGGTCGGTCCGGCCGGGGTGGGCAAGACGGCGTTGGCGCTGCGCTGGGCGCACGGGGTGGCCGCCGACTTCCCGGACGGGCAGCTGTTCGTGAACCTGCGCGGGTTCGACGAGACCGAGCCGCTCGACCCGCGCACGGCGTTGGTCGGCTTCCTGCGGGCGCTGGGGCTGGCCGACTCGCAGATCGCGGTGGACCTGGAGGACCAGGCCGCGCAGTACCGGTCGCTGCTGGCCGGGCGGCGGGTGCTGGTGTTCCTGGACAACGCCCGGTCGGCCGCGCAGGTCCGGCCGCTGCTGCCCGGCTCGTCGCGCTGCCTGGTGCTGGTGACCAGCAGGCACCGGTTGGACGACCTGGTGGTCACCGAGGGCGCGTCGTCGCTGCACGTGCCGACGTTGCCGGAGGAGAGCGCCGAGCACCTGCTGGCCGCGGTGCTGGGACGGCCGCGCATCGAGCAGGAGCCGGAGGCGGTGGCGGAGCTGGTCGAGCTGTGCGACCGGCTGCCGCTGGCGTTGCGGATCGCGGGCGCGCGGTTGGCGTCACGGCCGCGGTGGACGATCCAGTCGCTGGTGGATGAGCTGCGCGACGAGCAGGGGCGGCTGTCCGCGTTGTCGCTGCCGGAGGCGGGGCGCGGTGTGCACGCGGCGCTGGCGGTGAGCTACCGGGAGCTGCCCGAGGGCGCGGCGCGGCTGTTCCGGCGGCTGGGCCTGCACCCCGGCACGGACCTGGACAGCTACACGGCGGCGGCGTTGCTGGACATCAACGTGGTCAGCGCGCGCACGCACCTGCGCACGTTGGCGTACGCGAACCTGCTGCACGAGTCGACGCCCGACCGGTACTCGCGGCACGACCTGGTGCGGCTGTTCACCCACCACCTGGCGGCCACGGAGTCCGAAGTGGACAACCAGGTGGCGACCAACCGGCTGCTGGACTACTACCTGCACGTGGCGGACCGGGCGCGGGCGCACCTGTCCGACCACGTGCGGCCGTTCGGACCGGCCGAGCACCGGCCCGCGTCGTTCCCGGAACTGCCCTCGCACGCGGCGGCTCTGGACTGGTTCACGTTGGAGGAGGCGAACCTCGGGCTGGCGCTGGACATCGCGGTGAACGGCGGGCAGCGGGAGCGGACGTGGCAGCTGGCGCTGTGCCTGGACGCGTTCCACTTCCGCCGGGGCAACCGACTGGACCGGCTGGCGTTGTGCCGCATCGGGTTGGCGGCGACGCGTTCGCTGGGTGACGGGCACGCGGAGGCGACGTTCCTGCTGCGGTTGGGTTCGACGTTGGCCGACCTGGGGCGGATCGACGAGGCGATCGAGGCGTGCACGCGGGCGGCGTCGTTGGCCGACGGTGACCGGCACCTGGAGCTGGCGGCGTTGGCGAACCTCGGGTACTGCCTGATGGCGGACGACCAGCTGGACCGGGCGCAGGGGACGATCCTGGAGGCGCTGGAGGTGGCGCGCGAGGTCGGGGACGACCGGTCGCAGGCGAGCATCCAGAACAACCTGGCCAACGTGCTGCTGCGCAAGCACCAGCCGGAGGAGGCGTTGCGGCACGCGCGGGAGGCGTTGAGCCTGTTCCCGTCGGCCCCGTCCAAGGCGCACACGGCGACGTTGCACACCGTGGGCACGGCGTCCCAGCAGTTGGGCCGGGCCGACGAGGCCCTGGAGTCGTACCGCGCCGGGCTGGCGCTGGCGGCCCGCTTGGGCGACCGCTACCAGGAGGCGTTGTGCCACCGTGCGATCGGGGACGTGCTGGAGCAGTCCGAGGGCCCACCGGCCGCCCGTCCCCACTGGCTGGCCGCCTACCAGCTCTACCGCGACCTGCGCCTGCCGGACGCCGACGACCTGGCCCGCAAACTGGACCTGACCACCTGCCCCATGTCCTGAGCGTTGAACTCACGCGTCCTGAGCGTTGAACTCACGCGTTCTGAACGTAGGACTCTCGCGTTCTGAACGTAGGACTCTCGCGTTCTGGAGGTAGGACACGCGCGTTCTGGAGGTAGGACACGCGCGGGTTGGGTGGTTAGGGCGGTCACTCGTTCAGGTGACGGATCGGCGCGGACGGCGGGACGTGCCGACACTGGAGGGCGGTTCGGTGGACCGGATGGAGAGTCGCGTGGAAATCTCCCCGGCCGAACTCGCGGCCGACTTGCGCAGGCTCCGCCGCGGTCGCGGGGCCCAGGCGGCGCGCCTCGGCGATGAAATCGGTCCGGCGTTGCGGGCGCTGTGCGGTGTCCGCGACACCGACTCGCACGCCGCCGTCCGGGAGAAGGTCCGCACGACGCTGCGCGAGTGGGGCGCGAGGCTGCCGGTCGACCTGCGGGCGGTGTTCGCCGCCGCGCTCGCGCTGGACGTCGACGTGGCCGGCAAGTTCCTGGGCGAGCGGGAGCGGTCGCTGGCGGTCGCGTGCCACCGCGACGTCCGCACCATCCGGCGGCGGGTCGAAGAGGCGATCGACCTGGTCGCGGAGGACGCCGCGGCAGGGGCCCGCCCACCGCCCGGTGGCGAGGTCGACCACTGGCACGTCGAGCGGCTGGAGGCGCTGGTCCGCCTCGACGTGGCCGAGCCGCAGTGCGTCGAACGCTGGACGATCGTGGCCGAACGCGACATCGGCGACCACGTCCGGGTCGCGGTGACCCCGCCGTGCGGGCCGGCTCCCGACGACCAGGGCCTGCACGCCGTCCCGTTCTTCGGCGTCGAGGTGGCCGGTGAGCAGCGCGCGCCGGACGGTCGCCTGCTGCTGGACCTGCGCCTGCCGCGCACCCTGCACGCGGGTGAGCGGCACGAGTGCGGCCTGGTCGTCACCGCGGCCAGTGGTGGCGCGCGCTCGCACCACCTCTACCGCCCGCAGCGGCGGTGCGAGTCCTTCGAGCTGACGGTCCGGTTCCCGGCCGCGCACGTGCCCACCGAGATCAGCCCCGTCCGGGGATCACTCGCGACCGACGACCGGGCGACCGAGGGCGAGGAGGTGGTGGTCGACGCGGTGCGCGAGGCGCACGCCGCTTTCGCGGACCTGCGCGCCGGCCACGTCTACGGGATCCGCTGGCGGCCGGAGGTGCCCGGCGGGTGACGCGGTCAGCGGCGCGGCAGTGTGGTGCCGGCGGACGTCCCGGTGTGGGTGAGGCGCTTGGCGAAGCAGTCGTCCGGACCGATGAGTTCCCGGTCGCACCACGCGTTGGCCTCTGCCCCGGTGGCGTAGGTGTAGGGCACCACGGTGACCCAGAAGTCGTCGCTGTCGAAGCTGACGAAGTGCGCGGAGGACAGCAGCAGCGCCCCCGGGTACCGCGCCCGGGTGAGCTGGAAGTCCCGCCAGATGTCCTCGTGGGTGAACCGGACCCCGTGGACCACGAGCCCGAAACGCTTCGACGACAGCTGCGGCACCCACCGGTCCACGAGGGCCTCGACCGCCGCCCGGTCGGCCGCGACCTGTGCGTCCAGGCGTCCGCGCGCGACCTCGTCGGGCGGGATCGCGTTGGTGGTGGGCCGCTGGGTGGTGGTGGGGTTCGGCGCGGGCGTCCACGTCGGCGGCTGGACGGTCGCGGTGCTCGCCTCCACCGCGGCAGCGACACCCGTGACGTGTCGGTTCGAGTAGCGCACCGCGGCCGCGGACGCGACCGCCACCGTGATCGCGAGCACCACCGCCGCGGTGACCACGAGCGGCAGCGGCACGCGCGGACCGTCCGGCTCCACCCGAGTGGACCAGGCCTCCAGGTCCGCACCGCAGGCCGTGCAGTACCGGTGGCCGGGGATCCGACCGGCGCCGCACCTGCCGCAGACGTTCATGGGGCGTCCCTGCCGTGGTCGTGGCGAAGAAGACAGACCACGCTAGCCCCGGCCTCGTCGCCGCGGCACCCGGTGCGGCGATTGGCCACTTTCTGGCCACTTGTTGTCCAGCGTCAGCCGGTGGCGTTGGCGGCGGCGCGGCCGGCCACCCGGCCGGAGAAGATGCAGCCGCCCAGGAACGTGCCCTCCAGGGCGCGGTAGCCGTGCACGCCGCCCCCGCCGAAGCCGGACGCCTCACCGGCCGCGTAGACGCCCTCCAGCGGACTGCCGTCGTCCTTCAGGACCCGGGCGGAGAGGTCGGTGTGCAGGCCGCCCAGGGTCTTGCGGGTGAGGACGGACAGGCGCACGGCGATCAGCGGGCCGGCCTTCGGGTCCAGCAACGGGTGCGGCTCCACCACGCGGATCAGCTTGTCGGTGATGAACTTCCGGGCCTCGCGCATGGCGTTGATCTGCATGTCCTTGCCGAGCCCCGAGATCACCTGCCGGTCGCGCTGCACGATCGTGCGCCGCAACGCCCCCGCGTCGATCAACGACGTGCCGGTCAGCTTGTTCATGCCGGCCGCCAACTCCTCGGGCGTGCGGCCGAAGATGAACTCCTCGGACCGCTTGGCGAACTCCTCCACCGGCGCGACGGCACCCGGCAGCGCGCGCTTCAGCACCGCCTTGACGTCCTTGCCGGTCAGGTCGGGGTTCTGCTCCGACCCGGACAGCGCGAACTCCTTGCCGATGATCTTCTGGTTGAGCACGAACCACGAGTAGCCGTGCCCCGTCTTCACGATGTGCTCCAACGCACCCAGCGCGTCGAACCCGGGGAACAGCGGGATCGGCAGCCGGGAACCGGTCGCGTCCAGCCACAGCGACGACGGTCCGGGCAGGATGCGGATGCCGTGCCGGTTCCAGATCGGCGCGTAGTTGGCGATGCCCTCGGGGTAGTGCCACATCCGGTCTTCGTTGATGATCTCGCCGCCGGTGTCCTGCACGACCTTGAGCATCTCGCCGTCCACGTGGTCGGGCACCCCGGACAGCATGTGCTCGGGCGGCGTGCCCAGGCGCGCCGGCCAGTTGCGGCGCACCATGTCGTGGTTCGCGCCGATGCCGCCGGACGTGACCACGACGGCCTGCGCGCGCAGCTCGAAGTCACCGGACACGGCGCGCGAGCTCGGCTCGCCCCGACCGGCCGTGCTGATCTCCAGCACCTCGCCGCGCACGCCGTCCACCGCACCGCCGGTCGTGGTCAGCCCGGTCACGCGGTGCCGGAACTTCAGCTGCACGAGCCCGCGCGCCACGCCCTCGCGCACCCGCCGCTCGAACGGCGCCACGATGCCCGGCCCGGTACCCCACGTCACGTGGAAGCGCGGCACGGAGTTGCCGTGGCCGTCGGCCAGGTACCCGCCCCGCTCGGCCCACTGCACGAGCGGGAACCAGCGCACGCCCATCGCGTGCAGCCACGACCGCTTCTCGCCCGCCGCGAAGTCCACGTACGCCTCGGCCCACCGACGCGGCCAGTGGTCGGCGTCCCGGTCGAACGCGGCCGAACCCAGCCAGTCCTGCAGGGCCAGCTCCGCCGAGTCCTTGACCTTCAGCCGCCGCTGCTCGGGGCTGTCCACCAGGAACAACCCGCCGAACGACCAGAACGCCTGACCGCCGAGCGAGGCCTCGGGCTCCTGGTCGAGCAGGATGACCTTGCGGCCGGCGTCGACGAGCTCGGCGGTGGCCACCAGGCCTGCCAGACCCGCGCCGACGACGATGACATCCGCGTCGTGATGTGCCATCGGGCGAGTCTAGATCGAAGTGCCAGGATGGACGAGAGTTGAAGAAAGTTCACTTCAGGGAGTGGTCACGGTGTCGTACACGGGGGACGTCGGCGAGGTCAACGCGGTGTGGCGGCCGGTGGCGGAGGTGCCGACCATCGACCGGCCGCTGACCCGGGCCAGGTTGGTGGGCACCGGCGACGTCACGCGCAAGCAGTTCGGATTGTTCGAGTGGCGGATGGAGCCGCACGCGGGCGGTCCGGCGGCGCACTTCCACAAGACGTTCTCGGAGTCGTTCTACGTGATCTCCGGAACGGTCCGGTTGTTCAACGGCGAGACGTGGGTGAACGCGGTGGCGGGCGATTTCCTCTACGTGCCGGAGGGCGGTGTCCACGCTTTCCGCAACGACGCCGACGAGCCCGCGTCGATGTTGATCCTCTTCGCGCCCGCGCCGCCGCGCGAGGAGTACTTCCGGGAACTGGCCGAGATCGGGGAATCGGGGCGGCGGTTGAGCCCGCAGGAGTGGACCGAGTTGTACGCCAGGCACGACCAGTACATGGTCTGAGCTGCGGCGACAGGGGATCGAGCAGCAACGGCGGAGAGGTGGCAGGCCGCCGGCCGTTCGGTGGGGGTGACCGTTCGGCCGGCGGCGGTCGGGCATGCGTGGGCGCACCTGCAACGTCTCGGGGAGGGGTGCCGCACGGGCTTGGGGGTCGTGCCCGCGGGGCTGACGTCCGGTGCGGCGTCCATCGCGCCGACCAGCAGTAGAACGGGTGGTGTCGGGCGGGTGTTCCCCGGATGGACCGGGGGTGTCGGGCGTCACGCACAGTGTCGGAGAGGGGGTGTCGGGCGTCACTGCGAAGCCCGCTGGACGACCGAGCCGCGCGGTCTCAGGCGTCCCCGCGCAGCTCGGTCATCCGGGCTTCGGCGCCCGCGAGCTTGCCCCGCGCGGTCTCGGCGCGGCGCTTGGCCCGCGCCAGCCCGGTGGTCGCCTCCTGCTCGGCCTGCTGGGCCCGGCGCAGCTCGGCCTGCAACGCGGCGGTGTGCTCCTCGCGTTCGGCCAGGGTCTGCTCGGCCTCGGTCACGACGGCGTCCGCCTTCCGCACGTCCTCCCGCGCGGCGTCGATGTCCTCACGAGCCTGCGCCAGCTGCCGTTCCCGCCGCTGCTCACGGCGCGGTGCCAGGTCGTCGCGCACCGGGGTCGCGGTCTCGCTCAACGGCCCGAAGCCGGCCTGCTCGACCGGCTTGACCAGCCGCCCCGCCCGGATCCGCGCGGCCAGCACGGCGTCGGCCAGGGCCGCGGTCAACGTGGAGCGCACCTGCTGCACGGCGTCCGGCCCGAGCGGCTGGCCGGCGTGGCTCGCCAGCACCTCCACCCGGCGCACGAGCGCGCTCAGCACGGCCCGTCGACGCGCGCTCAACTGGCGCAGCGCTCCGCCGCGCAACTCCTCCTGCGCGGTGCGCAGCTCGTCACCCAGAGCGAGCGCCTCGGCCAGGTCGGCCGGGTCCTCGCGGGCCAGCCGGTTCAACGCCCACGCTGACGAGGTCGGCTTGCGCAGCGCCGAGACCTGCTTGGCCAACGCCTTGTCGCCGCGCTCGGCGGCCGTTCGGGCGTGCGCGTCCCGGGCCGCGACGAAGTCCGCCGGCGGCAGGGCGTAGAGCTCGTCGGCTATCCGGTCGATCGGCGCGGTGTCCACGATGTCGACCAGTGTGCTCGCCATCGCGGTGATGTGCGATTTGTTACCGATTTCCGGTGCTCGCGGGCGGTTCACCGTTGACAGTGTTTGACATTCCGGCCGGTCGGCTCTTGACTGGAGTGGTCGCGCCCGTTCCGGTGTTGTGCGGCACTTCTCGCGCGTTTGCGCAATAGTCCGTTCAGTTCAATGTGGACTTTTCTATTGGGCTGTTCGTCCGATTGTTACCCGGGTGCCGGGGGGATGTGCTTGCGCCAATCTTTCCCCACGAAGGGTTTGCGCCGTGATCAACTCAGCAAGCCGGTGGAGACACCGCACCAGCGCGGCCTTGCTGGCCGCCGTGCTGGGCACCACTGGGTTCGGCTTCGCCGCCGCCCCGGCCGTCGCGCAGGAGGCGCCGAGCGCGCCCGCGCCCGCCGACAAGCTCGACAAGCAGGACCGGGAGCGCCTCGTCGAGGCCGAGCAGGCCGGTCGGGCGAACGTCACGCTCCTGGTCGCCGCCGAAGAGGGCAAGCTGGACTCCGCCGCCAACGACCTCAAGGCCCTCGGCGGCGTGGTCGAGTCCACCGAGCGTGACGTCGACTACCTCAAGGTCTCGGTGCCGCGGGACAAGGCCGAGAAGGCCGCCGGGCTCGCCTCGGTGAACGCGGTGGACGTCGACGGGCTGGTCGTCCTCGACAACCCGCGTCCCGAGGGCGCGACGACCCCGCTGCCGCAGCCGGCGCCGGGCGCGTCCACGCCCAAGAAGAACCCGTACATGCCGACGCAGGACACCAAGGCGGCGCACTTCACCGACGAGCACCCCAAGTGGGACGGCCGCGGCGCGACGATCGCCATCATGGACTCCGGCATCGACCTGGACCACCCGGCGCTGGCGACCACCACGACCGGTGAGCGCAAGATCGTCGACTGGTACAACGCCAACGCCACCAACTCCGGCGACGGCACGTGGCTCCAGGTCTCCGGCCGCTACAACGGCACGTTCACCGCGGGCGGCGCGACCTACACCGCCCCGGCCACCGGCGGCCCGTTCAGCTTCGGCTCGTTCCGCGAGACCGCGGGCGACCTGGGCCTGGCCAACAGCGAGACCGGCGGTGACATCAACCGCGACGGCGACCGCGTGGACACCTTCGGCGTGCTCCAGGACGTCACCACCAAGGAAGTCCGGGTCGACGTCGACGGTGACGGTGACTTCACCGACCAGACCGCGATGATCGACTACAAGTACAAGAAGGACGTCGGCCACTTCGGCGCGGACAACCCGGCCACGCCGGTGCTGGACACCGTGGCGTTCGTGGTGCAGACCGACAAGTCGATCTACGACGCGGCCGGTGCCGCGTGGGTCAACATCGGCATCTCCGCCGCCGCGCACGGCACGCACGTCGCGGGCATCACCGCGGCCAACAAGATGTTCGGCGGCAAGATGGCGGGCGCCGCGCCCGGCGCGAAGCTGATGGGCATCAAGGTCTGCCTGTCGACGCCGTCCTGCACCAACAGCGGTCTGATCGACGGCCTGCTGTACGCGGCGCGCAACGGCGCGGACGTGGTCAACATCTCCATCGGCGGCCTGCCGGCGCTCAACGACGGCAACAACGCGCGTTCGGAGCTCTACAACCGCACCATCGCCGAGTACAACGTGCAGGTGTTCATCTCCGCGGGCAACAGCGGCGCGGGCGCGAACACCGTCGGCGACCCGTCGGTGACCACGGACGCGGTGAGCGTCGGCTCGTACATCACCAAGGACACCTGGCTGTCCAACTACGGCTCGGTGACGGCGCAGCGCGAGGGCCTGCACGGCTTCTCCTCGCGCGGTCCGCGTGAGGACGGCGGGTTCAAGCCGCAGATCGTCGCGCCCGGCTCGGCGATCTCCACCACGCCGCAGTGGCAGGCGCCCGGCCCGGTGGCCGGCACCTTCGCCCTGCCCCCCGGCTACGCGATGTTCAACGGCACGTCGATGGCCGCACCGCAGGCGACCGGCGCCGCGGCGCTGCTCGTGAGCGCGTACAAGGCCGAGCACAACGGCGAGCGCCCGCCCGTCGCGGCGCTGCGCAACGCGATCCAGTCCGGCGCCAAGTGGGTCTCCACCCTCCAGGCGTACGAGCAGGGCGCGGGCCTGTTCGACACCAAGCGCGCGTGGACGCAGCTCAACGCGCACCCGGAGACGCAGGCGGTCAGCACCTCGGTGACCGTGAACACCGCGCTGTCGGGCCTGCTGGCCACCCCCAACACGGGTGTCGGCATCCACGACCGCGAGGGCGTCGTCGTGGGCAAGGAGTACACCCGCACCTACACCCTGACCCGCACCACGGGCCCGAACCGCAACCAGAGCTTCGTGGTGAACTGGCAGGGCAACGACGGCACGTTCTCGTCCAAGGCCTCGGTCTCGCTGCCGCTGAACACGCCGGTGAAGTTCGACGTCAAGGTCAAGCCCACCAAGGCCGGCGCGCACTCGGCCGTGCTGCGGCTGGACAACGTGCTCACCCGCGGCATCGACGTGTTCACCCTGAACACCGTGTTCGCGGCGGACGAGTTCACCGCGGCGGGCAAGTACGCGGTGACCAAGACCGGCACGATCGCGCGCAACCAGTCGAAGAGCTTCTTCGTGAGGGTGCCTGCGGGCACGAGCGCGCTGAAGATCGACCTGGCGGCGGGTGGCACCGAGGCGGGCAAGGGCCAGGTGCGGTTCCTGCGCTACGACCCGTACGGCGTGCCGTTCGACACCACGTCCTCGACCAACTGCTACAACCCCGACGCGGGCGCCGGTTGTGCCGGTGGCTCGCCGACCAGCCGCACGGTCAGCAACCCGCTGCCGGGCGTGTGGGAGGTCGTGGTCGAGGCCCGGCGCACCTCGGACGCCGACGCCGCGCCGTACTCGGTGACCGCGTCCGTGCTGGGCACGACCATCAGCCCGAACCCGGACACCATCGAGTCGGCCGTGATCGGCACGCCGATCAGCCGTGAGTACGCGGTGACCAACTCGCTGGCCGCGTTCACCGGCAAGCTCGTCGGCGGTTCCCTGGCCAGCGCCAGGATCGACCGGCCGACCATCGCGGACGCCGCGGTCCAGAACTACGACCTGACCGTGGCGCCCGGCTCGTCGTCGCTGCGCGCGACGATCGGCAAGACCAGCGACGTGTCCGCCGACCTCGACCTGTTCGTCTACAACTGCACGTCCGGCACCTGCGTGCTGGCCGGTCAGGCGGCGGACGGCGACTCGGAGGAGTCCGTGACGATCGCGAACCCGGCCGCCGGCGCGTGGCGGGTGCAGGTCGACGGCTTCGAGGTGCCCGCGGGCACCACGGAGTACGACTACATCGACCTGTTCACCGCGGCGGGCCTGGGCACGGTCGCGGTGACCGACGCGGACGCCGAGCGCACCGCCGGTGCGACGTGGACGGTCCCGGCCACGGTGACCGCCGCCGGCCAGGCCGGTGCCGGTCGGGTGCTGCGCGGTGAGCTGACCGTGCAGACCTCGGACGGCGCGATCGTCGGCCGCGGCGCGGTGATCCTGCGCAACGTGGCCTGACGCCACCCGCAAGACCTCAGGGCCACTTCCGCGCAACGCGGGGGTGGCCCTGAGCCTTTCCCGGTCTACGCTGCGACGGTCCTCGATGCCTTGTAGGGCCGAACGACGGCCTTGATGAACTCTTCCAGCTCCTCGTCGGCGCGGGCCGGCTCCACGTCGTCCCGGTCGTTGTCGATCCGGTGCACCCGGCCCTTCAACGCCGTGATGCGGCCGAGCTGGCGGTAGCCGTCGTCCGAGGCGTACAGGGACTTCGCGGCCGGGCTCGGCAGCTGGTGGTCGTCGGATGGGCTGATCACGATGTCGTGCCCGACGACCGCCAGCTTCGGCGGCTGCGCGCGTCGTGCCAGGCGGGCCGCGCGGGTCTCGGCGGACGCCGTCACGTGGATCACCTGCGCCGCCGCCAGCACCTCGTCGCCGAACACCTGGAACGCGGCGGCCAGGTCGGACCGGGCGAACTCGACCAGCGTGATGCGGGTGTGGCCGCGGTTCTCCCACACCTTATTGGACAGCGATCGCAGCGCAGGTTCGAGGTCGCTCTCGTCGCGCACGTGGAACGCGCCGCCCGTGTGCGCGGTGAACCCAGCGCCGCGGGCGCCTTCGAGGGCGATCTGGCGGTGCACGTGGTCGTGGAAGGCGAACGGGTAGTCGGTCAGCTCCACCACCTGGAACCGCAGCGCGCCCAGCTTGGCCGCGAGCCGCCTGCGCACCGTCGACTTGCCCACACCGGGCTGCCCGACGATGAACACGACCGCAGCGGAGTGCCGGAACGCGACGTGCCGCACCAGCGACGTGGTCACGGCGTCGTCCAGCCGGTACTTCACCCGCACGTCGTGTGACCGGGCGCACGCCCGCTGCACGGTGTCACCGCGCCGCAGCGCCTCCTCGGCCAGCACCGACTCCAGCGGCACGGCGTCCGCCCACGACAGGTCGAAGCTGTTCTGGAAGACCTGCGCGGGCTCGGGGCCGTCGAGCAGGGACGGCCGGTCGCCCCGCGCGGTGCGGTGGTTGACCACTACGCTGTCCCGTTCGCCGCCCAGGACGTGGAACGACAGGTCGTTGGTGTTGTGCGAGCGGTCGACGCGGACCTCGATACCGCGCGCGGCCAGCTCGGCGGCACCCACGATGCCCTCGTGGCTGGTCACGACCCGGACCTCGCCGCGCGCGTTGATCTTCTCCCACGCCTCCTGGATGCGGATCAGCTGCTCGTTGCCCGCCGCCGGGGTCAGGTTCGGCACGACGGCGTGCAACCG
The DNA here is from genome assembly GCF_054781895.1 of Saccharothrix stipae. Lineage (NCBI taxonomy): Bacteria > Bacillati > Actinomycetota > Actinomycetes > Pseudonocardiales > Pseudonocardiaceae > Saccharothrix > Saccharothrix stipae. The sequence goes on from NZ_BAAGTN010000008.1 coordinate 393,891, forward strand.
CCGCACCCCCTTGTCCTGGGAGGCGCGCAGGATCCTGGACAGGTAGTTGCGACGGTAGACTTTCTGCGCCAACGCGTTGGGCACGCGCCGACGCGCCCGTAATGCCCGGACGAGGGCCACGATCGCCGCCACCGTCAAACCGCTGGTGATCGGGACCGCGAGCTGAAGAGACCAGTGCATCGCCACACCTCCACTCCTGACCCGCCGGTGGAGCGGAAGCGCCTGCACCGTGCTTGAGGAGCGCTTACCCGGGTGGTCGCGCGGCGAAACCCCTGGCAGCTAAGGAGTGGGGTCGCCGTTGGAGAGGGGCTCGTCCACGTCGACCCGGCTGATGCCCTCGATGCCGGCCAGCGTCGCGACCGCCTCGATCGGGGCGGTGACGCGGACGTAGCCGATGGCGGGGTCGGTGGTCTCCACCGTCGCGCCGAGCCGTCGCACGGCGGCGGCCACCTCGGCGGCCTTGCCGGGTTCGGTGGAGACGGTCAGGCCGATCGTTCTCGCGCCGTCGCGCTCGGCGTCCTTGAGCACGTCCAGTCCGTGCGGGCTGAGCTTGTTCGGCTGCACGGCGGTCGACGGCACGGCGGCCGACGTGATCGCGGGCTCCGGGCCGGTCGAGCCGGTGTCCACCGGTCGTTCGGCGCAGCCCGCCAGCGCCAACCCCGTCAGCACCAGTACCGCGGTCCTTCGCATGCGCCCTCCTGCGGCCGATCCTGCTACCAGGACGGAACGGGAGGTCAGCGCGGTTGCACGGCCTGGTCGGGGCCGCTGAACGCCTGCACCCGCTCCTGGCCGTCCGCGCTCTCGCCGAACACCCGGTTGTCCGACGAGCCGTTCGCCGCCGGCGTGAGGGAGTGGCCGGAGGCGCGGGGCAGGTCGCGCACCCGCACCTGCGGCAGCGCGCCGGGGTGCCGCGACCGCAGCCAGCCGACCATGTGCTCGCGCGCCACGCACCGCAGGTCCCACAGCCGTCCGGCGTCCGACGCGCTCACCAGCGCGCGGATCCGCACGAACGACCCGACCGCGTCGGTCACCTGCACCACGCAGACCCGGCCGTCCCACAGGTCGTTCGTCTCCAGCGCGTGCCGCAGCTCCTGCCGCAACTCCTCCACCGGCACCGTCCAGTCGAGGTCCAGCTCCACCGTGCCCAGCAGCGCCGACTGGGTCCGCGTCCAGTTCTCGAACGGGGTCTTGAGGAAGTAGGCGGTGGGCAGGATCAGCCGCCGGTCGTCCCACAGGTGCACGACCACGTAGGTCAGCGTGATGTCCTCGATGCGGCCCCACTGGTTCTCCACGACCACCACGTCGTCCAGCCGCAACGCGTCGCTGAACGCGATCTGCACGCCCGCGAACACGTTGCCCAGCAACGACTGCGCCGCCAGCGCGGCGATGGCGCCGATCACACCGGCCGAGGCCAGCAGGCTCGTCCCGGCGGCACGGGCGCCGGGGAACGTCATCAGCACCGCGGCCGCCGCCAGCACGCTCACCACCACCACGGTGACCCGTCGGACGAGGGTGATCTGCGTGTGCACGCGGCGTGCGTGCCGGTTGTCCGACACGTCGACCCGGATGCGCGCCAGCGTCGCGTCCTCGATCACCACCAGCAGCGAGGCGAGCAGCCACGCGCCGGCGAGGATCAGCGCTATACCCGTCACGTGCAGCGCGACCGGGCGCCAGTCGCCGCGCGCCGCCACGCCGAGCGAGAACTGGACGGCCACCAGCACGGCCACCGCCACCGCGGGTTTGTGCGCGTGCCGCGCCAGCCCGGCGAACAGGGGCGACCGGCGGCCGATGCGGCGGACCACCCGGTGGACGAGCGTGACGGCGAGCAGCGCGACCAGCAGCGAGCCGGCGAAGGTGGTGACGGCTGCGAGCATGGACGGGCACCTCCTCTGCGTGGGTACGTCCGGTGATCCGTACCCACGAACGGAGTAACTCAGGCGGGTGGCCGCACGATTGCGAGATTCCCCACGTGCGCTCAAGCCTCGGGCGGGGTGCGCGCCGGCAGCGAGTGCGCGACCTGGCCGACGAACCCGACCAGCCGGTTCGGCGTGAACCGCCGCGGGTCCGTGATGGCCAACCGACCCGCCATCTCGGCCAGCGCGAGCATGGTGTGGCCGAGCAGTTCGGCGTCCACCCCGGCGCTGCCCGAGGACCGCAACCCCAGCTCCGCCAGGGCGTTGACCTGCTCAGACACCTGCGCGCGCACCAGTTCCACCTGGCGGCGGAACTCGACCGGCGTGCCCTCGGGCGGCAGCAGCACCAGCCGCCACCGCTGCGGTGACGCCACGACCGCGTTGATGAACGCGCGGACGGTGTCGGTGTAGACGTCCTCCGGTGTGCGGTCGCCGAAGTCGGCGGTCGGGATCGCGTCGAGCACCTGGGCGGTGGCGCGGTCGGCCTCACGGCGCAGCAACGCGCCGATCACCTCGGCGCGGTTGGCGAACAGCTCGTAGACCACCGGCTTGGTCACGCCCGACCGCCGTGCCACGGCCTCCATGGTCAACGCGTCGAACCCGCCGTCGGCGATGAGGTCGAGCGCGCCGTCCAGCAGCTGGTCGCGCCGTTGCCCGGGCGGCATGCGCGGTGCGTACTTCCGGCGCGTTGTGCTCACCGGACCATATTGCTACGGTGGCGTAGCTTTCACAAAGCTACGCAGGCGTAGTAAGCAGGTGTGGCCCGGCGCTCGGAGGCAACGGTGTTCGTGGAGTCCGAGGGCGTGCGGCTCGCCGTGTACGAACATGGCGACCGGTCCGCACCGACCGTCGTGCTGGTGCACGGCTACCCGGACACGCACCGCGTGTGGGACGAGGTCGTGCCGCTGCTGGCCGAGCGGTTCCACGTGGTCACCTACGACGTGCGCGGCGCGGGTGCGTCGTCCTCGCCGCGCGGGTTGGCCGCCTACCGGCTGCCGGTGCTGGCGCGGGACCTGTTCGCGGTGATCGCGGCGGTCAGCCCGGACGCGCCGGTGCACGTGGTCGGGCACGACTGGGGTTCCATCCAGTCCTGGGAGGCGGTGACCACGCCCGGCGCGCCGATCGCGTCGTACACCTCGATCTCCGGGCCGTGCCTGGACCACGTCGGTCACTGGATGCGCCGCCGGCCGACCAAGCGCCACCTCAAGCAGCTGCTCCACTCCTGGTACATCCTGGTGTTCCACCTGCCCTTCGTGGCGCCCCTGGTGTGGCGCTACCTCGTGGGACCGCGGTGGGAGGCGATCGCGCGTCGGCTGGAGGGGGTCGCGCCGCACGTGCCGCCGACCATCGTGCCGGACGGTGAGCGGGGCATCGCGCTGTACCGGGCCAACTTCATCCCGCGACTGCGCTCACCGCGCGTGCGGCGGACCGACGTGCCGGTGCAGGTGGTGCAGCCGTTGCGGGACAAGTACGTCACGGCCGGCGTGAGCGAGGACGCCGAGCGGTGGGCGTCGGACGTGCGGCGGCGTGAGATCGACGCCGGGCACTGGGTGCAGCTCACCCACGCCGACGAGGTGGCGGCCCTCGTCGCCGACCACGTCACCGCGCACAGCCGGCCGGCCTGACCTCGGCGAGCGCCGCCGCGGCCCGGCTGCGGCCGAGGTTCCAGGAGCGCCAGTCGTCGCCTTGGACGCGGCGGAACCCCAGCGCGCAGGCGCGCAGGTCTTCCGGGAGCGTGGCGAGTGCGGGCACGGCGTCCTCGGAGAGCCCGGCGAGGTACGGGACGTCGATCTTCTGCGTGGCGTGGTAGCGGTCGACGTTGCGCTCGGCGATGAACCGCTCGGGGTTGAGCGCGGCCAGGGCGACGAGCGCGGCGAAACCCGTGCCGACGACGGCGCGGGCCAGCCACCCCGCCCGCAACCGCACGCCCGCGGCCAGCACCATCAGGTAGACGACGCCGAGCCACAGCTCGCAGGCGATGACCAGGACGCGCAGCACGGTGAAGCCGTAGGCCTGCTGGTAGAGCCACATGCGGGCGATGGCGGAGGCGACGATCACCAGGGTGAGCACGCTGAGCGCGCCCAGCAGGCCGCGCAGCCACCGGCGGTCGTCGGGCGAGTCGAGCCGGGCGAGGCGTGCGACGACCGCGATGACGCCGAGGGTGAGCACGGCGACGGCGAGCAGTTGCCAGAAGCCGCTCCGGGCGTGGTCGGCGTAGGTGAGGTCGGGGGTGGTGATGACGTGCTCGTCGCCCGCGAACAGCGTGTTGATCTGCACGGCCACGAACGTGGCGAAGAGCAGCACCAACGCGCCGACGGGGAGCACCCAGTCACGTCGTGCGACCGTGCGGGGCAGGTCGGAGGTCTCGTCGAGGACCGGTCGGGTGACCAGCAGGTAGGCCGCGCCCATCGTGCCGAGGCCGACGGTCAGGAACAGCACGATCGGCCGGCCGGAGGTCTCGTCGGGTGCGATGGCGTCCAGCAGGTCGGCGAACGCGGCGTCGGCGCCCGCCAGCAGCGGGACGAAGATCAGCAGCAGGCCGAGGGTGATGAGGATCGGGCGGGTCAGGGCGGGTGCACCGCGTTCCCTCACGCCTCGTGCCACCCACGGGACCGCCCTGACGGCGGCGATCGGCACGGCGCCGGAGCCGAACACCAGGCCGCGTGCGGTCCGCCCCCCGACGACCGCGAGTGATCCGGCGGCGCAACCGGCGATCGCGCAGAGCGTGAAGAACCACTCGGCCGCGACGAACGCGCCGACCCCGAACAGCGCGACGGACAGCACGGCCCAGCCGGGTCTGACCCGGCGCAGCAGCGCGAAGACGACGACGGCGGTCAGCGACCAGCCGAGGCCGGGTTCGTCCAGGGGTAGCAGGACGGCCGCCGCGATCCCGGCGGCGGCGCCGGTGAGCAGTGCGCGGTTGGGGGTCATCGGGTGTTGCCTCCAGGGCGTGCGCCATCGCCCGCCGAACGCGCGGCGGTGTTCCGAGTGTTGAATTCAGGGGTCCTGAGCGTTGGACTCTCGAGTGCTGAGCGTTGGACTCTCGGGACTTGAGCGTTGGACTCTCGGGTGCTGAGTGTTCGACTCGCCGGTCAGGTGGTCGGGGGAGAGGCGGGCAGGGTGGCCCGGATGCGGCAGCCCGGGCCGTCGACCACGGCGATGGTGCCGCCGTGCAGGTCGACCACCCAGCGCGCGATGTTGAGGCCGAGGCCCGTGCCGCCGCCGCCCGCGCGCTCGCCGCGGGTGAAGCGCTCGAAGACCCGGTCGCGGTCCTGCGGCGCGATGCCCGGCCCGTCGTCCGCGACCTCCAGCACCAGGTCCGCGCCCACCTTCGCGGACACCCGCACCTCACCACCCGCCGGACCGTGCCGGGCGGCGTTGTCCAGCAGGTTCGCGACCACCTGCGCCAGCCGGGCCTCGTCCGCGTGGACAGTCGCACCCGGCGGCGAGACGTCGACGGTGAACCGCACCCCCCGGGCGGCCACCGATGCTTCGGCCACGACGTCCGCCAGCAACGGCGCCAGCGCGAAGTCCGCCTTGTCCAACCGGTGCGCGCCCGCGTCGATCCGCGAGAGGTCCAGCAGCTCGGTCACCAACCGGCCGAGCCGCTCGGTCTGCGCCAACGCCGTCCGCATGGTCGCCGCATCCGGCTGCGCGACCCCGTCCACGACGTTCTCCAGCACGTTCTGCAAGGCCGTGATCGGCGTGCGCAACTCGTGCGAGACGTTCGCGATCAGCTCCCGCCGCTGCTGGTCCGCCGCACCCAGGTCGGCCGCCATCTGGTTGAACGCGGCGGCCAGCTCCCCGACCTCGTCCCGGGCCGTCGCGCGCACCCGCCTGCTGTAGTCACCGGCCCGCATCGCCCGCACCGCCGCCGTCATCTCCCGCAACGGGCGCGTCATCCCGTGCGCGAGGATCTGCGACGTCACCAGCACGATCGCGATCGTGCCGAACGTGGTGCCCGGCGCCAGCCACTGGATGCGGTACCAGAAGTACGTGAGTCCCGCCGCCATCGCCGACACCAGCAGGATCCCGAGCTTCAACTTGATCGACCGCACCGGGTCCAGCGGGCGCGGCAGCAGCTCGACCGTGGTCTCGAACGCCGATCGCAGGCTCACCGGGGCACCTCCAACGCGTAACCGACGCCGTGCACGGTCCGGATCAGGTCCGTGCCCAACTTCCGCCGCAACGCCTTGATGTGGCTGTCCACCGTCCGCGTCCCCGTGCCGTCGGCCCAGCCCCACACCTCGCTCAACAACCGCTCCCGCGACTGCACGGCGCGCGGCCGTTCGGCGAGGTGCACCAGCAGCTCGAACTCGGTCGGGGTCAGGTGCGCCTCCTCGCCCGCGCGCACCACCCGCCGTTCGGCCAGGTCGATCTCCAGGTCGGCGACCGCGATCCGGGCCGACGCGGCCGACGCCGCCCGTTCGACCCGCCGCAGCAGCGCGTGCACCCGCGCGGCCAGCTCCCGGATCGAGAACGGCTTGGTCAGGTAGTCGTCCGCGCCGACCGCGAGCCCCACCAGCAGGTCGGTCTCGTCGCCCCGGGCGGTCAGCATGAGCACCGGCACCGGCCGCTCGGCCTGGATCCGCCGGCACACCTCCAGCCCGTCGAACCCGGGCAGCATCACGTCCAGCACGACCAGGTCCGGCCGCACGTCACGGGCACGTGAGACGGCCGAGGGGCCGTCGTGCGCCAGCTCGACCTCGAACCCCTCGGCCCGCAGCCGCGCGGCCACGGACTCGGCGATGGTCAGGTCGTCCTCGACCACCAGAACCCGGCGTGTCATGCGGCCGACTCTATGTGCGGGCCGTGGAGGTGGTCGGCGTGACTTGTGAACGTCCTGTGGAGACCGGGCACGGCTCGTGGCCGGGCCGGAGTCGATGCGCCGGCTGTCGGGTGGTCGGTGGCACGTCCTAGGGTGACCGGGTGGCTGACGCGGTCCTGGAAGCGGTGCTGGAGCGGATCACGTTCGCCAACGAGGAGACCGGCTACACGGTGGCGCGCGTCGACCCCGGCCGCGGCGGTGACCTGGTCACGGTGGTCGGCTCGCTGCTCGGCGCGCAGCCCGGCGAGTCGATCCGGATGCGCGGCCGCTGGGGCTCGCACCCCCAGTACGGCAAGCAGTTCCACGTCGACGACTACACGACCGTGCTGCCCGCCACCATCCAGGGCATCCGCCGCTACCTCGGCTCCGGCCTGATCAAGGGCATCGGGCCGGTGCTGGCCGACCGGATCGTCACCCACTTCGGCGTGGCCGCGCTGGACGTCATCGAGCACGAGCCGCAGCGCCTGATCGAGGTGCCGAAGCTCGGTCCGAAGCGCACCAAGATGATCGCCGCCGCCTGGGAGGAGCAGAAGGCGATCAAGGAGGTCATGGTCTTCCTCCAGGGCGTCGGCGTGTCGACGTCGTTGGCCGTGCGCATCTACAAGCAGTACAACGACAAGTCGATCGACGTCGTGCGGGAGGAGCCCTACCGCCTGGCCGACGACGTGTGGGGCATCGGGTTCCGCACCGCCGACGTCATCGCGAAGGCCGTGGGCATCCCGCACGACAGCCCGCAGCGGGTGAAGGCGGGGTTGCGGTTCACGCTGTCCGAGGCGACCGGCGACGGCAACTGCTACCTGCCCGAGAACGAGCTCATCGGCGACGCGATCAAGATCCTCCAGGTCGACGCGGGCCTGGTGATCGAGTGCCTGGCCGAGCTGGTCGCGGAGGAGGGCGTGGTCCGCGAGATCATGCCGGACGGCGAGCCGGGCATCTACCTGCTCGCGTTCCACCGGGCCGAGATCTCCCTGGCCAACCAGCTGTTGCGGCTGCTCAGGACCGACGAGGAGCGGATGCCCGCGTTCCAGGCGGTCGACTGGGACAAGGCGTTCGGGTGGCTCGGCGCGTCACTGGAGGACAAGCAGCGCGACGCCGTCCGGTTGGCGTTGACCCGCAAGGTGGCCGTGCTGACCGGTGGTCCGGGGTGCGGCAAGAGCTTCACCGTGCGGTCGATCGTGAAGCTGGCCGCGGCCAAGGGCGCGAAGGTCGTGCTGGCCGCGCCGACCGGCCGTGCGGCCAAGCGGTTGACCGAGCTGACCGGGCACGAGGCCCGCACCGTGCACCGGCTGCTGGAGCTCAAGCCCGGCGGTGACGCCGCCTACGACCGCGACCGGCCGCTCGACGCGGACCTCGTGGTCGTGGACGAGGCCTCGATGCTGGACCTGCTGCTGGCGAACAAGCTGGCGAAGGCCGTCGCACCGGGCGCGCACCTGCTGCTGGTCGGTGACGTCGACCAGCTGCCGTCGGTCGGCGCGGGCGAGGTGCTGCGCGACGTGCTGTCCGACCGCAGCCCCGTCCCGAACGTCCGCCTCACGCACATCTTCCGGCAGGCGCAGCAGTCCGGCGTGGTGACCAACGCGCACCGGATCAACAACGGCGACTACCCCGTCGTGCAGGGGATGCCGGACTTCTTCCTGTTCCCCGCGGAGGAGGCCGAGGACGCGGCGGCGCTGGTGGTGGACGTCGTCGCCAACCGCATCCCGCGCAAGTTCGGGCTCAAGCCGCGCACGGACGTGCAGGTGCTCGCGCCGATGCACCGGGGACCGGCCGGTGCGGGCGGGCTGAACGCGTTGCTGCAGGAGGCCCTGACACCGTCCAAACCGGACTTGCCCGAACGCCGCTTCGGCGGCCGGGTGTTCCGCGTCGGCGACAAGGTCACCCAGATGCGCAACAACTACGACAAGAACGTCTTCAACGGCACGCTCGGCATCGTCACGGCGATCGACGTCGTGGAGCAGAAGCTGATCGTTCGGACCGACGAGGAAGAGGACGTGGACTACGAGTTCGGCGAGCTGGACGAGCTGACCCACGCCTACGCCATGACGATTCACCGCTCACAGGGCAGTGAATACCCGTGCGTCGTGATCCCAATCACGACGAGCGCGTGGATGATGCTCCAGCGCAACCTGCTCTACACGGCGGTGACGCGGGCGAAGAAGCTGGTGGTGCTGGTCGGGTCGCGCAAGGCGATCGGGCAGGCGGTCCGCACCGTGGGCGCCGGACGTCGCCACACGGCACTGGACCACCGCCTCGCTCAACTGGTCTGACGCGGTGCCGCGCCCGAAGCCGCGGTCGGCCGGCGCGATCGGCCGGCGCGGTCGTGGTCGGCTAGCGCATCGGGAAGGCGACGTCGCAGACCTCGTCGTCCGGGCCGGCGGTGTCCCAGTCCGCGAAGTAGACCTCGCGCGGCGCGTCGTGCACCGAGAACCCGTTGTCCTTGATCCACGCGGCCACGGCGTCGTAGGCGGACAGGATCTGCGGGAACACCACCTGCGCCTTGGTCAGCCGCACGTACGCCTCCCGGTGCGCGGGCTCGACCCGGGCCGCCACCCCGGCCGGCGGCCCGTCCGCGCCGATCGGCACGCACGACTCCACCGGTCCGTCGCTGTCCTCGTTCACCTCGCCGTGGTAGACGACGAACGGCGCGTCGGACACGCCTCCGTGGCCCTCGGCCGCCTTGACCAGCCGGTCCATCGAGCTGGTGATCCAGTCCTCCAGCGCGGGCTGGAGCAGGTGCCGCTGCTCGGTCAAGACCACCTGTTCGGGTACTTCTCGCTGCTTGATCTCGTACATGTCCACCAGACCCTTCCCTCCGGACAACACGACGCGGAGGTGGGCGGCCAGGCCGCGTTGGACGGCCATCCGGTGCTCGACGCCGGCCCAGTAGTCGGCGAGCAGGCCTGCCCGTTCGCCCTCGGGCGCGGCGACGATCTTCGCCACCTCGACCAGCGGCATGTCCAGCCTGCGCAGCAGCGCCACCAGGCGGGCACCGACCAGCTGGTCCTCCCGGTAGCGCCGGTAGCCGTTGCCCGGGTCGACCTGGGCCGGCCGCAGCAGGCCCTGGCGCTCGTACAGCCTCAGCGCCTTCACCGACAGCCGTGAGCGGCGGGCGAACTCGCCGGTGCCCAGCAGCCGTCCACCCGGTAGCCGTGCCACCCCCACATCCTCCATGGCGACGACCCTGCGGGCTGCCCCAAGGGCCGGGTCAAGCGCCCGTGCACCTCCGGCGCGGAGTACTGCCGCGAACGAGTGGCGCGCACTACTGGCGGTAGCCCTCGACGGTGCGGGGGTCGCGGGGCTTGGCGCCGTCCGGGTCCATGCCGGCGGCCCGGCGGGCGCGGCGCTGGCGCAGGAGGTCCCACGTCTGGTCCAGGGCGACTTCGAGGTCCCGCAGTCGCCTGGCGTCGCCCGCGCTCAGGCCCTCGCCGATGCGGGATCCCTCCAACCGGTGCTCTTCCTCCACCAGCCGGGTGATGCGCTCGACTAGTTCCTCGTCCGTCACGATTCCTCCTCCATCCGGACCAAGGGCCGGGGTACCTCACCGTCACCAGTCAAAACCCCGAGGCATAACGGAGAGGAATGGCCGGATGGCGGGTGTGCAAGACGGCGGTTCGTCCCGCATCCTCCAGCTCAACCCTGCCTAGGAGGAACAACCGTGAAGTCGACCAGACGTTCCCTGCTGACGCTGGCCATAGCCGGTGTCGCGGCGGCCGCGGTGGTCACCGGGGGCATCCCCGGCACCGCCGGTCCCGCACCCGAGGTCGCCGCGGTCCAAGCCGGACCGACCTACGTCTACAAGGTCCACGCGCCGCTCGGCGCCGCCGCCCAGAACCTGCTCGGGCGCGGCTTCGACGTTCTGGAGGACCGCGACGGCGACTACCTGTTCGTGCTCGGCGACGCGAGCACCGGCGCCGGCCTCAAGCAGGCGGGCTTCACCGCCGTGATCGACGAGGTGCTGCCGGCCCCGCAGTGGCAGCCGCCCGCCAAGAAGTCGCAGTCGCCGACGTTCGACGCGGCCGACATCAACGAGACCTACTACGGCGGCTACCGCACCATCAACGCCCACTGGTCGCACCTCGACCTGGTCGGTCAGCAGTACCCGAACCTGACCACCCTGGTCGACTACGGCGACTCGTGGAAGAAGACCCAGGGCGCGGGCGGGTACGACCTGCGGGCCGTCTGCATCACCAAGAAGAACGCGGGCGACTGCGCGCTGAGCACGTCCGCGCCGAAGCCCCGGTTCTTCGTGATGGGCCAGCTGCACGCCCGCGAGCTCACCACCGGTGACACGGCGTGGAAGTGGATCGACCACCTGACCACCGGTTACGGCGTCGACGCCGAGGTGACCGCGCTGCTCGACACGACCGAGGTGTGGGTCGTGCCGATCGCCAACCCGGACGGCGTGAACATCGTGCAGCAGGGCGGCAACTCGCCGCGCTACCAGCGCAAGAACGCCAACACCACGAACGGGTCGAACTGCTCGGGCACGTCGTCGTCGCAGATCGGCATCGACCTCAACCGCAACACCGACTCCCACTGGGGCGGCGCGGGCACGTCCTCCAACCCGTGCGACCAGACCTACAAGGGGCCGTCGGCGAACTCCGAGGTGGAGACCAAGGCGTTGCAGGCGTTGTGGCGCAGCCTCTACCGCGACCGCCGCGGCACCGGCAACACCGACGCCGCGCCCGCCGACACGACCGGTGTCGTGATCTCCATGCACAGCTACTCGAACCTGGTGCTGTTCCCGTGGGGTTGGACGACGTCGTACAAGACGGGCAACGACGCGGCGCTGCGCGGGATGGCGCGTGACATGGCGTCGTTGGCCGGCGGTTGGCAGTACGGGCAGCCGGGCGAGGTGCTGTACAACGCGGCCGGCGCGACGGACGACTGGGTGTACGACGACCTGGGCGTGGCGTCGTTCGTGTGGGAGATCGGGCCGTCGTCGGGCACGTGCTCCGGGTTCTTCCCGGCGTTCTCGTGCCAGGCGTCGACGTTCTGGCCGAAGACGAAGCCGATGCTGATGTACGCGGCGAAGAAGGCGGCCAATCCCTACGGTGGCGGCGGCAACCCGCCGGTCGGGTGCGCCAAGGCGACCAACGACGCGGACGTGAGCGTGCCGGACAACGGCGCGGCGGTCACCAGCACCATCACGATCGCCGGCTGCGAGGGCAACGCCTCGGCGACGTCGCAGGTGGAGGTGCACATCGTGCACACCTACCGGGGTGACCTGGTGATCGACCTGGTCGCGCCGGACGGCACGTCGTACCGGTTGAAGGCGTCGAACAACGACTCGGGCGACAACATCGACACCACGTACACGGCGAACGTCTCCTCGGAGGCGCGCAACGGCGCGTGGCAGCTGAAGGTGCAGGACGTGTACTCGGCCGACACCGGCTACATCAACTCCTGGAGCCTGACCGTCTGACCGCCCTCCCCGGGGCCCGCATGTTCCACCCGCGGGCCCCGGCTCGACCCCAGCTCAAACCCGCGTGTCCTACCTCCAGAACGCGAGAGTCCTACCTCCAGAACGCGAGAGTCCTACGTTCAGAACGCGTGAGTCCTACGTTCGCGTACCCCGAATTCAACGCTCAGGACGATCATCGCTGGTCGGTCGCCCCTGTTGATCCGCGGCGGGTCGTCGTTGACGGCGGTCACGCCGTACGGGGCGTCGAGGGGAGGATCCGGGCGGGTGGAAGGCCCCCTCGGGTGTCCCGAATGTAGAACTCGGGGTACCTGAACGTAGGACACGCGCGTTCTGAACGTAGGACACGCGCGGTTTGAACGTAGGACTCTCGGGGGTTGAGGGTAGGACTCTCGCGGGAGCGGGAGGTGGGACGGTGAAGGGCCCTGCGGGGGAGACGCCCGCAGGGCCCTTCGGGTGGTGCAGGGTTACTTCAGGCCGTTGCCGATCGCGGTGATCAGCTCGCCGTTGGAGGTGTCACCGTCGAGCGCCCAGAAGAACGCGCCGCCGAGGCCCTGGGTCTTGGCGTAGCCCATCTTGCCGCCGATGGTGGACGGGGTGTCGTAGCTCCACCACTGGTTGCCGCAGTGCGCGTACGCCGTGCCCGCGACGGTGCCGGTGGCCGGGCACTTGGTCTTGAGGACCTTGTAGTCCTCGATGCCCGCCTCGTACGTGCCCGGCGCCGCGCCGGTCGCCGTGCCGCCCGGCGCGGACTGGGTCACGCCCGTCCAGCCACGGCCGTAGAAGCCGATGCCCAGCAGCAGCTTGGCCGCCGGCACGCCCTTGCCCTTCAGCTTCTGGATCGCCGCGTCGGAGTAGAACCCGGCCGTCGGGATGCCCGACCACGACGTCAGCGGCGAGTGCGGAGCCGTCGGGCCCTGCGCCGCCCACGCGCCGAAGTAGTCGTAGGTCATGACGTTGTACCAGTCGAGGTACTGCGCCGCGCCGCCGTAGTCGGCCGCGTCGATCTTGCCGCCGTTCGACCCGTCCGCCGTGATGGCGGCCGTCACCAGGTAGTTGGCGCCGAACCGGTTGCGCAGCGCCTGCGACAGCGTCTTGAACGAGCCGAAGCCGCTGGTGTCGCAGCTCAGGCCGCACGCGTTCGGGTACTCCCAGTCGATGTCGATGCCGTCGAACACGTCCGCCCAGCGCGGGTCCTCGACGAGCCGGTGGCAGGACTCGGCGAACGCCGCCGCGTTCTGCGCCGCCTGGCCGAAGCCGCCCGACCAGGTCCAACCGCCGAACGACCACAGCACCTTGATGTGCGGGTACATCTTCTTGAGCTTGCGCAGCTGGTTGAACGAACCGCGCAGGGCGCCGGTGTCCCAGGTGTCGGCCACGCCGTCGACCGAGTTCGCGGCGGTGTAGGCCATGTCGTAGTCGGCGTAGGCGTCACCGATGGTGCACTGGCCGTTCTGCACGTTGCCGAACGCGTAGTTGATGTGCGTCAGCTTCGCGGCCGAGCCGGAGGTGTGGATGTTCTTCACGAAGTACTGGCGGCCGTAGACGCCCCACTGGGTGAAGTAACCCAGGTTCTTCCGCGACCCGACCGGCGGGTTCGACGTGGTCGTGGTCGTACCCGTGGTGGTGGTGGTCGTCGTTGTCGTGGTGGTCGTGGTGGTCGTCGTCGGGTTGGTCCCGCCGGCGTCACACGACGCGCCGTTCAGCTTGCAGTTGGCCGGCCCGCTGAACGTGCCGGAGTACGTCACGTTGAAGCCGAAGCTCACCGACCCGCCCACGCCGACGTTGCCGTTCCACGTGTTCTTCACGGTCACGTGCTGGCCGGCGGCGGTGTAGGAGCCGTCCCACAGGGAGCTGACCTTGTGGCCGGCGGGCAGGTCGAACTCGACCGTCCACGAGGTCAGGGCGGACGTGCCGCCGTTCTTGATCGTGTACTTGCCCTCGTACCCGGTGCCCCAGTCCGAGCCCTTGCTGAAGGTGGCCGAGACGCCGCCCGCACCGCTGGCCGCGGGCGCGACGACCAGCCCCACCACCAACGTGGCGACCGCCACGAACAACGCTGTGACATGCCATCGGATCTTGGACATCGTGCTCCTTGTCAGGAAAGGAGTGCAGGGTTGAGGTCACCATGTGGTTCAGACCACTTCACGGTCAAGGTCTAGACCATTGTCGTCACTCGAACGGACTAGTGGTGAACCCTTCGGAACCGGTTCCGAAGCACGGTCGACCACTAAGGGTCGACGAGCCTAAAGTCGGACCCCCTCCCAGACCGGAGTCGGACGTAGTGACGCCACCGGGCGGCCAGACTCGGAGTCGTCGAGGGTTCTCGGCAGCAGAGGGAGGAAAAGTCGATGGGCAAGAGGGGAATCGCCCTGGTCGCCGTCGTGGGGCTGGCGGTCGTGGGCATCGGGGGGACGGCGGTGGCCGAGCCGTCGGTCGACCAGGCCGGCCGGATCGACCGGCAGGTCGTGCAGAAGGCGTTGGACGACATGGCGCGCACCGGCGCGCAGGGGGTCCAGGTCCGCGTCCACGACGGGCGGCACGAGTTCACCGCGCGCAGCGGCACGGCGCTGGTCGACTCGCCGCGTCCCGTGCCGACCGACGGTCGGTTCCGGGTCGGCAGCATCACCAAGACGTTCGTCTCGACCGTCGTGCTCCAGCTGGTCGGCGAGGGCAAGGTGGAGCTGGACGCGCCGGTGCAGCGCTACCTGCCGGGCCTGCTGCCGGACGGCGACCGGATCACCGTGCGGCACGTGCTCCAGCACACCAGCGGTCTCTACAACTACACGTCCGCGCTGCCGCCCGGCCCGGACGGCGTGCTGTCCATCCGGTACAAGACGTGGACGCCCGCCGAGCTGGTCGCCCTGTCCACGTCGCGGCCGCTGGAGTTCCAGCCCGGCACCGAGTGGCGGTACTCGAACACCAACTACGTGGTGGCCGGGATGCTGGTGGAGAAGGTCACCGGCAAGCCCTACGGCGCGGCGGTGGAGCAGCGCGTCCTGCGTCCGCTGGGCCTGCGGTCGACGTCCGTGCCCGGCACCCGCGCCGGCATCCCCGGCCCGCACGCGCACGGTTACATCCGGGCCGGCGGGCAGGTCGTCGACATCACGGAGTTCAGCCCGTCGGTCGCGTACGCGGCGGGCGAGATGATCTCCACGACGGCCGACCTGGACCGGTTCGTGGACGCGCTGCTGGACGGCAGGCTGCTCCGCCCGGCGCAGCAGGCGGAGCTGACCTCGGCACTGCCGATCACCGGCGGCTACGGCCTGGGCATCAAGGAGGACGAGCTGCCGTGCGGCGGGACCGTCTGGGGTCACAGCGGCGGCATCCCGGGCTACGCCAGCCTGATGATCAGCACGCCGGACACGAAGACCCGCCTGACGGTGTCGGTGAGCACCGCCCCCGACCCGGGCGCGATCGCGGGCTACGAGGAGCTGCTGGCCGAGGTGTTCTGCTGAACCGCTGACGGCTGAACCGCTGACGGCTGACGGCTGGCGGCGGAAGCGCGGTGAGGGTGCCCGGTCGGGGCGCCCTCACCGCGTTGACGCTTCCCGAGGGACGGATGTGGCCGGCCTGGGCGGAAACGCCCGACGGCCCGTCCGGGGGTGGGACGGGCCGTCGGGTGGGGAGGGGCGCGGCGGCTGGGCGGAGCCGGTGCGCCCGTGGTCTACGCGCCGGCGAGGAACTCCTCGACCTGCTCCACGACGAACGCGTGGTCGTCGGCCTGCGGCAGGCCGGACACGCCGACGGTGCCCACCACGCCGACACCGGCCACGGTCACGGGGAACACGCCGCCGTGCGCGGCGTAGCGGTCGGGGTCCAGGCGCGAGTCGGCCTCGAACGTCTTGCCGTTCGCGCGGAAGCTCTCGCCGACCCGGAACGAGCTCTGCCCGTACCGGTCGACCACCCGGCTCTTGCGGTCGATCCACTCGTCGTTGTCCGCCGACGTGCCCGGCAGCGCCGCGTGGAACAGGCGCTGCTGCCCCCGTCGCACCGAGATCGTGACCGGCAACGACCGCTCGCGCGCCGCCGCCAGCAGGAACGCGCCCAGCGCCAGTGCCACCTCGTTGTCGAACGACGTGAACACCAGCCGGGACTCCTGCTCGGCCAACGTCTCCAGCAAGCTCACGGCGACACCACCTGTCCGGTCCGGGCGGAGGTGAAGGCCGCCTCGATCACTTCCAGCGCGCGCACCGCCGACTCCGGGTCGACCGGCAGCGGTCCGCCCTCGGTGAGCGCGGCGACCAGCAGCCGGTAGAACTCGGAGTACGCGCCGGGCAGCCCGACGACCTCCTCGGCGTCGTCCAGCAACCCCAACCGGCCATTTGTCGACAAATCGTCAAACGGCTTGCCCGCGGCGAGGGCGTCCTCCTGCCGGTCCAGCCCGTGCGAGACGTACGCGCCGGTCGAGCCCAGCACACGCAACCGCGGCCCGTGGTGCGACGCGGCGGAACTGGCCCAAAGGTGTGAACGCACCCCGTTCGCGTGCGTCAACGCCACGAAGACGTCGTCGTCCACCTCGACGCCGGGCCGCCGCCGGTCCAGCTCGGTGTACACCGAGGACACCGGGCCGAACAGCTCCAACGCCTGGTCGACCAGGTGCGCGCCCAGGTCGTAGAGCAGCCCGCCCGCCTCCTCGGGGTCCCCGAACTCGCGCCAGTTGTCCCAGATCTCCGGCGTCCACCGCTCGAACCGCGACTCGAACCGCGTCACCGTGCCCAGCGCGCCCTCGGCCAGCAGTGACCGGACCGTGCGGAAGTCGCTGTCCCACCGCCGGTTCTGGAACACCGTCACCGGCACGTCCCGGTACCGCGCGGCCTGGAGCACCCGGCGGGCGTCGGCCGACGTCGGCGCGAACGGCTTGTCCACCACGACCGCGAGCCCCGCCTCGATCGCGGCCAGCGCCAGCGGCACGTGCGTGCGGTTGGGGGTGGCGACCACGACCACGTCCAGGTCGAGCGCGAACAGCTCCTCGACCGTGCGCGGCAGGGCGACGCCCGGGTGGGCGACCTCGGCCTGCGCCCGTCGCACCGGGTCGGCGGTGACGACGGCGCTCAGCTCCAGGCCGGGCGTCGCAGCTATCAGCGGTGCGTGGAACACCCGGCCGGCGATGCCGTAGCCGAGCAGTCCGGTGCGGAGTGGCATGACCTGATTAAAGCAACGGTGTGTAGTAAAAAGCCAGGTGCGATGATGGACCCGTGGCCAACTTGCGCTTCCTGCGGGGGTACAACGACGCGGTGGTGCTCGGGCTGGCCAGGTCCGGTGCCGTGACCAGGGTCGAGCTTGCCGACCGCAGCGGGCTCACCCCGCAGGCGGTGTCCAAGGTGGTGAGCAGGCTCATCGACGACGGCCTGCTGGTCGAGTCCGGCACCCGCAACGTGGGCGTCGGCAAGCCGCGCACCCTGCTCAAGCTCGTCGCCGACTCCCGGCTCGCGCTGGGCGCCCAGGTCGAGCGCGACGAACTGCGGGTCGTGCTCACCGACCTCGCGGGCACCGTGCTGGACCGCGCGGTGGCGCCGCTGCCGCGCGACTTCGACCCGCCGACGTTCGTGGAGGAGCTCAACCGGCTGGTCGACGGCCTGCGCAGCGAACGGCTCGGCGGCGACCGGCTGCTCGGGGTCGGCATCGGGTTCGTCGGCCCGCTGGACCACCGGACCGGCGTCGTGCACTACCCGACCGGCCTGACCGCGTGGCACGACGTGCCGCTGCGCGCGTTGGCCGAACAGCGGCTCGGCCTGCCGGTGGTGCTCGACAAGGACACCAACACGGCGGTCGTGGCCGAGGCGTGGCGACGCGGCGAGGAGCTCCGGGACGCGGTGCTCGTGCTCGTCGGCACCGGCCTGGGCATCGGGATGCTGCTCGACGGCCGGGTGCACCGGGGCGTGCGCACCAACGCGGGCGAGTACGGGCACACCACCATCCAGCTCGACGGCCCGCCGTGCGTGTGCGGGCGCAGCGGGTGCATAGAGGCGTTGCACAACCTCGCCGCCGCGCGCGGCGACCTGGTCGAGGCGACGTCCATCGTGGGCGTCGCCGTGGCCGACCTCGTGCAGCTGCTCGACATCGACCACGTGGTGCTGGCCGGTCGCGCGGTGCTCGCCGAACCCACCGCCTACCTCGACGGCGTGCGCGCCCGGTTGCCCAAGGACGAGTGGCTCCCGGTGGACGTGTCGATCACCCCGTTGGGTGATGACGTGGTCGCCGCGGGGGCGGCGATGCTCCTCCTGAGCGAGTTCTACGGCCGTCCTCGCTGACCGGATTGGTCATGCCCTGCTCACGGGCACCCGTGCGGGTGATTCACTGTGCGCATGTATGCGCTCCGGTACGCCGTCGGCACCGACCCCGGCCTGCGCCGTGAAGCGAACGAGGACTCCGTGTACTTCAGCGAACGCCTGTTCGCCGTCGCCGACGGCATGGGCGGGCACGCGTACGGCGAAGTGGCGAGTTCGATCGCGGTGGCGGTGCTGGCCGACCTCGACGTGGATGCCGACGACCCACTCGGCGAGCTGTCCGGCGCGGCGCGGGAGATCGCGATCCGGCTGACCGACCTGGCCGAGGAGAACTTCGACATGCGCGGCATGGGCACCACGCTCACCGCGCTGCTGTGGGACGGCGAGCGGTTCGCGGTCGGGCACATCGGCGACTCGCGCTGCTACGTCGTCCGCGAGGGCGTGCTGAGCCAGGTCACCAGGGACCACACCATGGTCCAGGCGTTGGTGGACGACGGGCGGATGGCCGCCGAGCAGGCCGCCGAGCACCCCGGCCGTTCGATGCTCATGCGCGCGTTGCAGGCCGGGAGCGCGCACGACCCGGACCTGTTCTTCCAGGACGTCGAGGCGGGGGACCGCTACCTGATCTGCTCGGACGGCCTGTCGGACGTGCTGGACGCGACGGAGATCGCCGGGCTGCTCACCGGGTCCGCGGACGGTGACGAGACCGTGCGCGCGTTGATCGAGGCGGCCAACGCGGGTGGCGGGCCGGACAACATCACGTGCGTGGTGGTCGACGTGCTGCCGGCGGGGAACTCCTCGTGGCTGCCGAAGTGGCTGACGGGGCAAGCCTGACGGCCGGCTCCAAGGAGCTGAGCTTCAGGGTGCTGAGCTTCAGGGTGCCGAGACGCCCAGCAGGCGGTGCAGAGCCGCCTCGCCGGTCGGGGTGAGGCGCACGGCGCGGCCCGTGCCGATCCCGCGCACCCAGTCGCGGGCGTGCAGGTGGGCGCACACGTGCGCGCCCACCGCGCCGCCCAGGTGCGAACGGCGCTCGGTCCAGTCCAGGCACGCCTTGGCCAACGGGCGGCGGGTGGACGGCGGGGTGAAGGCGAGCTCGTCAGCCAGCCACGCGAGGCCGTCGTCGGTGACCGCGAGGTCGTCGGTGAGCAGGCCGCGGGCCGTCATGGCGTCGGTGATGGCCACCCCCAGGCGTCCGGCCAGGTGGTCGTAGCACGTCCGGCCGCGGCGCAGGGCCTGGGTGGCGGCGGACGCGCGGAGCGTGCGCTCCGGGGACGCGGTGGGGCCGAGGTAGCCGAGCAGGTCTTCGAGCAGCCTGGCCTGCCTGGGCCCGGCGAGCTGGACGTAGCGGTGGCGGCCCTGGCGGCGTTCGACCAGGAGGCCGCCCTCGACCAGGCGGGTCAGGTGCTCGCTGGCCGTGGACGGTGCGACCGCGGCGGCGGCGGCCAGTTCGCCGGAGGTCCACGCGCGGCCGTCCATGAGCGCGAGCAGGAACCGGGCGCGGCTGCGGTCGGCGAGCAGCGCGGCCAGGTTCGCCAGTTCGTCTGCTGCCACGAGCGCCATTATGCGACGGGGACGGTTCGGTGCGCGCCGAAGTGAGCTGGGCTTACGTTGGCCGCATGCGTGTTCTGTCGGATGAGGCTTATGTGGTGACGCCGGTGCCTGCCGCGACGTCCGGGGTGGCGTGGTTGCGGGCCGGCGTGGCGCGGTTCAGCGAGGGCGCGGACCACGTGCGGCGGCGGGCGTTGGTGGAGCGGCTGCTGTCCACTGTGGATCTTTCGTCGTTGCGGCGGGCGGGTGACCCGGTGGCGGTGCTGGCCTCGGCGTCGGGGCTGCCGGGGTCGGTCGCGTCGGACGTGGCGGTGGTGGCCGCGTGCTACCAGCCGCACGTCCCCGTGACGCGGGAGGCCGACGAGGCGGTGGCGCGGCTGGTTTCCGCGTGCGGCGGGGTGTGGGACGAGGAGACGGCCAACCGGATCGGGCTGCTGGTGCAGGCGTGCGACGCGACCCGGGCGTTGATCGCCGGGGTGGAGCCGCCGGTGCCGCTGACGCGGCGGGTCGCGCCGGACGGGTCGGTGGTCGAGGTGGACCTCAGCGAGGCGTGGTTCGGCGCGGGGCGGCACGCGTGCCCGGGGCGGGCGCACGCGTTGGCGCTGGTGGAGGGGGCGCGGGCGTTCCACCGGTTGCACGAGGACTTCCTCGTGCTGCCGAACGCGTGGGACTTCGCGTCGGCGGCGGCGCTGGTGCGGGCCGGGTACGCGGCGGTGGGCACGACGAGCCTGGGCGTGGCGGTGGCGCACGGTCTGCCGGACGCGGCGGGGGTGGCGCGTGAGGCGACGGTGGCGTTGGCGCGGATGCTGGTGCGGCTGCCCGTGCCGGTGACGGTGGACGTGGAGGCGGGGTTCGGCGGCGACGTGCGCTCGTTGGCGGCGGAGCTGTGGGAGCTGGGTGTGGCGGGCGTGAACGTCGAGGACGGGCGTGGCGCCGGTCTGGCGGACCCCGAGGAGCAGGTCGGGATCATCCGCGCGTTCAAGGAGGCCGCACCGGGTCTGTTCGTCAACGCCCGCGTGGACACGCACTGGGTGGCCGTGGACCGGCCGTCCACGCTCAGCCGTGCGCTGGCTTACGTGGACGCCGGCGCCGACGGCGTCTTCATCCCGGGCCTGAAGCAGGAACACGGGATCGCCGCGGCGGTCGCCGCCCTGCCCGTGCCGCTGAACGTCCTCCCTGACCTGCCCACCCCGACCCTCCGCGACCTGGGCGTCCGCCGCGTGAGCACGGGCTCCCTCCTCTTCCGCGCCGCCCTGGCCGAAACCGTCCGCACCGCCGACGCCGTCCGCGACCACACCCCGCTCCCCACCGACCTCCCCACCTACCCCGAGACCAACTCCCTGACCACCCCGTGAGTCCAACGCCCAAGCCGCGAGAGTCGTACGTTCAGGACACCCGAATTCAACGCTCAGCGTTCAACTCGGGTATCGCGAACGTAGGACTCTCGCGTGCTGGACGTTGGACTCTCGCGGTTAGTGGGGGTTGGTGGCGTGGGTCAGGGTTTCCCAGGCGATGAACAGGCGGTCGGTGCCGGCCGGGCGTTGGCGTTCGGTCAAGGTCTGGGTGTTGGTCATGGCGATGCCCAGGCGGGTGTGCAGGGCGTTGAACGCGACCTCGGTCGTCGGGCCGAGGGCCTGGTTGCGGGTGCCGCCGCAGAGCCAGGACGGCATCGGTTCGGTGCCCAGCTGGTACTTGGCGTGCAGGCCGTAGGCGTGCCGCAGGCGTTCGCGGACCTCCGACCACAGGTCCTGGCCCTGGTGACGGGCGGTCTCGGCGATGTGCGCGGCGGCGGCCAGGCCGAAACCGGTGTGGGCGAAGTCGCGGCACGTCTCCTGGGCCAGGCCGTTCACGAACGTGCTCTGGCCGTGCCAGTACGAGATGATCTCGTCACGGGTGTCGATGCCGCTGCCCGGCGGCGTGCGGGGCAGCGCGCCGTCGGTGGTCAGGTAGACGTACGCGGGCATCCGGGTGCGGAAGGTCGAGACCGCCCGGTCGTACACGGCCCGGTCCTCCAGGAACACCGAGATCCCGAGCGTGGCCTCCATCATGGACAGTTCCCAGTTGCCGTTCGTCGCCGCACGGCCGTTGACGATCTCCGGCAGGTAGACCTCCCGCAGCATGGTCGCGAACCGGCCGGAGTTCGGCCAGTTCCCGTGCACGTGCTTGATGATCTCTGCGGCACGTGGCCACGACGACCCCGCCCACGCCGTCTGCAACGCCGCGTTGGTGTTGGTGTGGTCGCGGATCGTGGCCGACCACGCGTCCATGATCTCGATCGCCTTGGCCGCATACCGGTTGTCCCGCGTCACGTACCACGCCAGCGACAACGTGTAGGCCGCCAACGCGTCCTCACGCTCGTCCGTGCACCCGTAGTTCGGGTTGGAGTACGACCCGCACTCCACCACCGCACGCGGCTTCGGCACGCGCGACAGCGAAGCGAACGGGTGCGCCACCATCTGGTCGAACGCGCCGCGCCACGGCTGCGCGCCCGCGTTCACCCTGGCCCGCACGAAGTCCAGTTGCCCCTTGCTCACCAACACCCCGGGGTGGGTGAACGTGGCCGGCGCCGCCGGAGACTGCGACGGCACCACCACCAAGCCGACCGCCACCAGAACGGCGGTGAAGACCGATTTCCCAACCATGACCACGAGCTTGTGTGGTCTGGACCACATCCGTCAACAAGGTTCACGGTGGTGAAACGACCGCGTCGTCCACTTCCGGCCGGGAGCGCGACCGGCCGGAAAGCGCCCTGTGCGCGGAGAAGGCCCTGGGCAGGACGAACGCGGGCACGAGCACCACGACGGCCACCGCCACCACACCACCGAACACCCAAGCCCCGTACACGGCGAACGAGAGCACCTCGCTGCCCAGACCCGCCACCGACGTCACGGTCGCCCGCGCGTCACCCGTGATCCGCGCCTGCAACCGCGCCTCCGCGCTCACCCACACCAGCCGGTACACGCCGTAGAACACGGCCACGCCCGCGAGCCCGAACGGGTGCGCGACCACACCCACCACGCCCAGCAGCACCGCCGACCCACCCAGCAGCACGCCCAACGGCAGCCGCGTCCCACCCAGCGCCGCCCCCGCCGCACCGGCCAACGGGATCGCCAGCGTCGCCGCCGGCACCCACGCCACCGGCACCCCCCAACCCGCCGCGACCAGCGGGAAGTACTCCTCGAACGCGTCGATCGCCGCCAGCATCGCCACCAACAGCACGGCGAGCCGCACGTCCGGCACCCGCACGGTCTCCGCCAGGCCGGACCGCAACAGGGCCAGGTAGCCCGAGGGTTCCGGTCGCGGCGTCTCCGGCAGCCGGGTCGCCACCAGGGCCGCGCCCAGGCACGTCGCCACGCTCACCCACCCGACGAGCACGAAGCCACCCGACGAGAACAGCACCACCGCCAGCAGCGCGGCCGGGATCTGGGCCAGCAGCCCGACCGCCGTGACGCGACCGAGCACGCGCCCGAAGTGCGCGGCGGCGCCGACCTCGGCCAACCCGTCGTGCACCAGCGCTTCCACCGCGCCGGACGACATCGCGCCACCCACGCCCCAGAGCACGAAACCCACGGCGAAACCGGTGAACCCGGGCAGCACCGTCCACAACGCGTAACCGGCCGCCTGGCACGCACCGGCCCCGACGATCGACCACTTCCGGGAGAACCGGTCCGCGAACGCGCCGAACGGCACCTCGGCCACCACCGCGACCGTCGACCAGATCGCGAACAGCGCCGAGACCTCGGCGTCCGACAGCCCGGTGGACACGAACAGCAGCGCGTACAGCGGGTAGATCGGCACGGTGTCGGCCAGCACCGCCCAACCCACCGCGAGGCGGGCCAGCGGCCGAGCCGGGGGCGGTACGGGGCGTCAACCGAAGCGCATGGCTGAGGCTAACCCGCACCCGGCTCGGCCGTCGCGCCGTTTTACCCGGACACCGGCTCGGCCGGCTCGGTGACCTCCTTGCGCCGCGCCCGCGTGCTCAGCACCACGTCGACCAGCAGGAACGCCAGCAGGCTCAGCCCGAACAGCGGTACGAACCAGCCCACGGCCGCGGCCACGGCCAGGACGGCGACGAACTGCGCCCGCGGCACCTTCCGCCACTGGCCGCGCGGCACCGGCCTACCGAAGCCGGTGGTCGGGCGGCGCAGCCACCACACCCGGTAGCCCAGCACCACCAGCGCCACCAGGCCGAGCCCGAGCGCCAGCAGCACGAGCTGGTTGGGCCAGCCGAACAGCACACCCATGTGCGCGTCGATGCCCCACCTGGTCAGCTTGGCCGCCAGCGGGTAGTCGGCGAACCGCACCTCGTCCACGACCTCGCCGCCGGAGATGGCCACCGCGTCCACCTGGGTCGGCCACGAGCGTTCGATCTCCGTGACGTTGTACGGCATGCCCGCCATCGGCGGCACGGCGATCTCGATGGTGCCCGCGTCGATGCCCGCCGACCTGGCGGTGGCCAGGACGGAGTCCACCTCGCCGGGTGACACCGGGATGGGGTCGGTCATGTCGTGCCCGGCGTGGTCGCCGCCGCCGGACAGCGCGGGCGTGGTCCAGTCGAGCGCCTGGCGCACGGCGGCGACGTTCTCACCGGCGTAGGTCGACCACGTCAGGCCGGTCGCGGACAGGAACAGCGCGCCCACCAGCACCCACAGGCCCAGCGTGGCGTGCCGCTTGGTGGTGGGCTTGACCCGCTGCGCGCGGCGGCGGCTGAACCACAGGAACACGCCGCCCAGCGCCACCACCCACAGCCAGGACGCGGCCAGCTCGCTGTAGATCCGGCCGGGTTCGCCGAGCAGCAGGTTGCGGTGGATCGAGTCGATCGTGGTGCGCAGCGGCAGGACGCCGCTGGTGCCGTAGGTCATCAGGTCGCCGACCACCGCGCCGTCGGCGGGGTTGACGAACACGGTCGGGCGCGCGTCGCCGTCGCTCGCGAACAGCACGCGGGTCGTCGCGCCGGGTTCGGGTGCGGGCCGGACGGCGACCAGCTGGTCGCCGGGTCGGGCCGCCACCGCCGCCTTCACCTGCTGTGACAGCGGCACCGACGAGGTGGACGCGGGTACTCGCAGCTGATCGGAGTAGAGCCACGACTCCAACTGGGGGGTCGCGGCGTAGAGCACGCCGGTGAGGGCGGCTATCAACACGAACGGGCCGACGAGCACGCCCGCGTAGAAGTGGAAGCGCAGCACGAGGCCGCGCCAGGACTCGGTCATGGCGAAGAACTCCTAGGTATGGGGATGTGCCACCGGTCCCCGGACAGCGGGACGGTGGTGGGGAGGTGCGGTTCCTAGGAGTGGGGCGGGCCGCGGCGGGGCAGCGTGCGGCGGCGCAGTGCCTCGGCCAGCGGCTGTGGCGGGTGCGCGGCGATCGGGATGCGCAGCGGCGCGAACGCGGGCGGCGGGCTGAGCCTGCGCGGCAGCACCGCGGCCAGGGCGGCCGCCAGCCGGAACACGGCCTGCTCGAAGCCCGCCAGGGCCGCGACGACGATGGCGGTGGCCACGAGGTGGGTCAGCAGCATCGCCGGCGAGGGCGGCACGTCGCGCGGGTGCCGGGACAGCACGGCCAGGAACACGTGCGCGGCCAGCTGCACCACGCCGACCAGGCCGAGCAGTTCGGCGAACCCGAGCTGCCGGTCGGTCAGCGGCACGCACGTCCACGCCATGGCCAGCGCGAACACCAGCACGTGCGGCAGCGAGGGCAGGTGGCCTCCACCGCCGGCGTGGGCCAGCACGGCGAGCAGACCGGTGGACAGCCCGACCGCACCGCAGCGCACCACGCGCGCGGCGCCTCGGGTCGGGGCCGGTGCCACGCTTCCGCAGCGTAGCGGCGCGAGGACGGCGGAAGAAGGGCGAATGCCCGGGGGCGAACGGGGTGCGCCGGACTCCGTTGTCCGGACGTCCCCTATTCGTCGCTATTCGCACAACTCGGGTGGAATACCCGCGGCGCGGGTTGGAATATCACCGGTCAGTTGTAGGGCATTCCGCCGAACGGGCTGGTGGCCACTTGTGCGGCGGTCGTGAAGAGGGCGACCACGAGGGTGGCGATGAGCACTCGTCCGATTCGCATGCGTTCTCCAGTCGACGGGGTCGGGGAATTCCGGCGATTACCGTGGCAGCAGTCGAAGGGACGTCGGGCGTAATCGGCGTGAACAAACGGGCAACTGTGCGACGATCAGGTTAATTGGCGAAGAATGTAACATCTTGTTAACCTGGGCTTAGCGCCGTATTCTCATGGTGTGCGTGCCGTCACCCTGCGTCTCGCCGGCCGCGAGCGTGAGCTGGGCCGCCTCCTGGCGCTGGTGGACGACCTGTCCCAGGGGCGGGGCAGCGTGCTGCTCGTCGAGGGTGAGCCGGGGATCGGCAAGACGGCGCTGGTCCGAGCCGCGTGCGAGGTGGCGGCGGCCCGCGGCTTCCGGGTGTGCCGGGGTGCCGGCGACGAGCTCGGCCGCCCCCTCCCGCTGTTACCGCTGCTGGACGCGCTCGCCGTGGCCCGGTCGGAGAGCGCCGCGGTCACCGCCGAACGCCTGCTGGCGCGCGTGGACGACCTGTGCGCCATCGGCCCGGTGGTGCTCGTGCTGGACGACCTCCAGTGGGCGGACGAGGCGAGCGTCGCGGTCTGGCGCCGACTGGCGGGCCTGGTGCCGCAACTGCCGCTGCTGCTGATCGGCGTGCTGCGGGCGTTGCCGCGCCGGGACGACCTGGCCGCGCTGCGCAAGGGCCTGACCCGGCTGCCGCTGCCGCGCCTCGCGCCGGCCGCCGTGGTGGAGCTGACCGGTCAGCTGGCGGGCGGCGCGCCGGACGAGGCGTTGGCGCGGCTGGCCGAGGACGCCGGCGGCAACCCGCTCTACCTGGTCGAACTGGTCGAGGCGCTGCTGCGCGGTGCGGCGATCGAGGTCGACGCCACCGGCACGGCCCGGCTGGTCGACTCCGGCGTGCCGCCGTCGCTGTCGGCCGCGATCGCGGACCGGATCGGGTTCCTCGGCGCGGACGTGCGCCGGGTGCTCGTCGCGGCCGCCCTGCTCGGCGTGGACTTCCCGGTCGCCGACCTGGCCGCCGTGCTCGGCATGCGCGTGGTGGAGCTGTTGCCCGCGTTGCAGGAGGCGACCGTGGCGGGCGTGCTGGTGGACGGCACGGCCGGCCTGTCGTTCCGGCACCCGTTGGTGCGCACCGCGCTGTACGACGAGGTGCCCGAGGCGGCCCGCGGCGCGTGGCACGTCGAGGCGGCCCGGGCGCTGGTCGACACGGGCGCCGGCGTGGACCGGGTCACCCGGCAACTGCTCGCCGCCGACGACCGGATGCCCGACTGGGTGACGGACTGGCTGGTCGTGCACGGCGCGATGCTCGTGGCGCACGCGCCCGAGGCCGCCGTCGACCTGTTCGGCCGGGTCGTGGCCGCGCCGAACGCGGGCGCGCGGCGCGGTGTGCTGCTGGCGCACCTGGCCGAGGCCAGGTTCCGGCTGGGCGACCACCACGGCGCGGAAGCCGTCGCGCTCGCGGGCCTGGAGCACGGGACGCTCGTGGACCTGCACTGGACGTTGGCGCAGTGCCGCAGCATGACCGGGCGTTCGGCGGACACGTTGGTCGAGGTCGACCGCGCGCTCGCCGCACCGGACATCACCTCCTCGGACCGGGCACGGCTGCTGGTGCTGGCCGCCCGCGCGCACTGGGACGTCGGCGAGCTGGACGACGCCGAACGACTCGCGCTCGCGGCGTTGGTCGACGGCGACCGGTGGGCCACGAGCTGGGCGCTGCACGTGCGCACGATCGTGGCCATGGTGCGCGGCCGCATGGCCGAGGCACTGCCGCTGTTCGACCGGGCGCTGGCGGTGGCCATGGGCGAGCCGGCGACGTCGGACCTGCGGCTGCTGCTCCAGATCAACCAGGCCGTGACGTTGGGCGAGCTGGACCGCGGTGCCGAGGCCATCGCGTCCGCGCAGGTGGTCCGGCACGCCGCCGACCAGGTCGGCAACCTCGTGCGGCTCGCGCAGGCGCAGAGCGCGCTGGGGCAGTTGTTGCTCGACGCCGGCCGGTGGGACGAGGCGCTGGTCGACGTCGACCTGCTGGCCGACGACCTGAAGCACCCGATGGTGTCACGCTGCGACCACGGCGTGGCCGCGTTGATCCACCTGCACCGGGGTGACGCGGCGGGCGCGCGGCGACACCTGGGTCCGGTGGTCGGCTCCCTCGACGGTGACGCCGCCGCGCCCCGCCTCGAAGGGCACGTGATCGGGCCGCTGGCGCTGGCCGTGAGCCTGGAGCTGGAACAGGCCGGACGGGTGCGCGAGGCGTGGTCGGTGCTGACCGGGTGGGAGTCGGTGGAGGACCTGTTGCCCGACTTCGTGCGGCTGGCCGTGGAGCTGGGCGAGGACGCCGCGGCGGCGGTCGCGCACGCCGAGGCGTTGGCCGCCGAACTGGACGTCCCGCACCGCCGCGCGTCCGCCGCCTACTGCCGGGCACTGGTGTCGGCCGACCCGGTCGGGTTGCTGCACGCGGCGGAGGAGTACCGGGTGGCGGGACGGCCGCTGTTCCGGGCCAAGGCGTTGTCCGGGGCGGCGGAACTCTTCGCTTCGGCGGGCGACCGGCCGTCGGCGCGGGCGGCGCTGAGCCACGCCGTCGACGTGCACGCGGAACTGGGCGCGGAGTGGGACTCCACCCGGCTGCTCGCGCGGCTGCGCGAGCACGGCATCCGGCGCGGCCCGCACGCCAAGCACCGACGGGCCACGCACGGGTGGGAGAGCCTGACACCGATGGAGCTGAAGGTCACCGAACTGGTGGCATCCGGGCTGTCGAACCGGCAGATCGGCGAACGACTCTTCCTGTCCGGCCGCACGGTCGCCACCCATGTCTCGCACGTGCTCGCAAAACTGGGCGTGCGCTCCCGCACGGACATCGCCCGAGAAGCTGTATCTTTTGCCGCTGCTCCGCAGACGGCGGGCTCGGTCGCCTGGAAGTCGATCGCTCGCGCCTGATTTTTGGCGATCGAAAAGCGTGATCGCCAAAAATCAGGCGCGAACGATCGACGCGACCTCGCGTGGCGGTCCGGTTGGTCGGTCAGGGTGACATGGTGGTTGGGTGGTTGAGGGCTTGGTATTGATGGTTGGCCCAGGTGGCGTAGGTGCGGGCGGGGCGTCCCAGGACGGTGGCGATGTCGTCGGACAGCAGTGATGCGTCGCCTCGGCGTACGGCGCGCACGCCCTCGGCGTAGGCCTCGGGTAGGGACTCCAGTGGTACGTCCACGGTGGACAGGGGACGGCCGAGGATGTGGGACAGCACGGTCACCTGGTCGGGGGTGCTCAGCAGTTCCGGGCCGGTGAGGGTGTAGGTCCGGCCGTGGTGGTCGTCGAGCAGCGCCCGCACCGCCACCTCGGCGAGGTCGCGCGGGTCGACCACGCCGAGCGCGGTCGTGCCCATCGGGTTCGGGATCGGTTCGCCGGCGGCGATGTGCGGTGCCCACTGCAGCGAGTTCGACGCGAACAGGCTCGCGCGCAACAACGTCCACCTCGGGAACGCGCGGGTGGCCTCCTCGCCGGGGCGGTGCCACTCGGCGACCGGGCCCGTCGGGATCGCGGACAGCTTCACCACCTTCGGCACGCCCGCGCGCTTCGCGGCGTCGAGCACGGCCAGGTCGTAGGCGGGCAGGTCGGGGGTGCCCGGACCGAGCAGGAACACCGCGGCCACGCCCTCCATCGCCCGGTCGAGGGACGCCGGGTCGGTGTGGTCGCCGTGCACCTGGTCACCGGTCGGCGTGCGGGACATGGCGCGGAACGCGGTGCCGGCGTCGGTGAGGAGGCGGACTACTTCACGGCCGGTGGTGCCGGTGGCACCCGTGATCAGCAACATGGGACGAGTCTCGGTTCCCGGTGCCGGGAAGGTCTTGGACGTTTCGGTGGTTGTCGTCGGACGTGGAAGAGGGCTTGCGGCCGTGGGTCGCCGGGATCGGGACCCAGTCGTTCGACGGGGACACGCACGTCCACGCGCCGGACGCGGCCACCACGCTGGTGCTGTGCACGGCGTCCGAGGGCGCTTACGTGATCGGGCCGCGCGCCCGGGCCCGCTACAGCGCCGGGCGGCGGGCGCGGCGGACGGTCGTGCGGTTGACGCCGGGGCGGGCGCAGGCGGTGCTGGACGTGCCGGTGGACGAGTTGGTCGACCTGGCCGTGCCGTTGAGCGAGGTGTGGGGCCGGCCGGTGCGCGACGTGGCCGCGTTGCGGTCGGCCCTGCTGAGCCGGGTCACGTCGGCCGACCCCAATCGGTCGGACCTGGTGCACGCGGCGGTGCGGTTGTTGCGGACGCGGGGCGTGGCGGAGACGGCGCGGGCGCTGGACGTCAGCGAACGGCACCTGCGGACGTTGTTCACCAAGGCGGTCGGGTTGTCGCCCAAGCAGTTCGCCCGGGTCGACCGGGTGCGGCGGGTGGTGGCGCGGGGCGGTCGCGGCGAGTGGGCGCGGGTGGCGGCCGAGCTCGGCTACTACGACCAGGCGCACCTGACCCGCGAGTTCCGGGCCACGATGGGCGTGCCACCCGGCGCCTACCTGGCGGGGAACCTGCCCGCCGCGACCTACTGCTAGAGGTTCCGCCCTCGGCGTGCGCTACAGCCGGGCGTGGCGGACGGCGGAGCCGGTGATCCAGACCGCCTGCCCGACCAGGCCGACCAGGCCGACCACGGCGATCCACAGCGCGGTGCGGTTGCCCAGCCAGTCGGCCAGCAGGCCGCCGAGCAGCGCGCCGAACACGATCATGCCCCGGTTGACCGACCGCATGGTGGCGTTCATCCGGCCGAGCAGCCGGCCGGGCGTGATCGACTGGCGGTACCCCATCTCCACCGGGCCGTCCAGGCCAATCGACAGGAAGAACACGAACTGCGCCGCGCACAGCAGCGCCAACCCGAACGCATCGGACGTCGCCAACGGCACCAGCGCGTAGGCCGCGGGGGTCAGCCAGCGGGCGCCGACGATCACCGGGCCGACCCCGAACCGCCGGCCCGCGCGGCCGGACAGCGACGCGCCGATCAACCCGCCGAACCCGCCGACGGCGAACGTCACGCCGAACTCGAACGCGTCGAAGCCCAGTTCGTCCAGCACCAGCACGGTGTAGCCGGCGCTGACCATCGACGTGCCGAGGAACCACGCGTGCGAGGCGAGCGCCAGCGGCCTGAGCACCTCGTGCCGGTAGACCCACCGCAGCCCTTCCCGCACTTCGGCGCGCAGGTCGCGCTTCGGCGCCTCGACCGGCCGCTCCGGTGTGCGCAGGGTGGCCAGGACCAGACCGGAAATGAGGTACGACACGGCGTCGAGGAGGATCGCGAGCGGCCCGCCGATCAGCTTGACCAGCGCGCCACCGACGAGCGGCCCGAAGCCCTGCGCGACGGACCGGGTCTGCTCCAGCCGGGCGTTGGCGTCGGTGAGGTCGGCCGTGGGCACGAGCAGCGGCAGGAACGACTGGTGTGCCGCGTCGTAGAACAGCGACAGCGTCCCGAAGACCAGTACCAGGACGATCAGCAGCGGCATGGTGAGCGTGCCGGTGAACGCGGCCAGCGGGATGAGGGCCAGCACCGCGGCGCGGGCCAGGTCGGTCCCGACCAGCACCGGCAACCTGCGGCGCCGATCCACCAACGCTCCCGCGACCAGCCCGAACAGCAGGTACGGCAACCAACGCGCCGCCTCCAACATGCCGGTCGCCGTCGCCGACGCACCCAACGTCAACACCGCCACGGCCTTCAACGCCAACGTCGTGACGTGAGTCCCCGCCAACGACACCGTGTCCGCGACCCAAAAACGCACGAAACCCCTGTGCCGCATCAACAAAACCTCCCCCCGCGCGGCCCCTCATGCGCCCCCCAACCCACCCCACCCTATCCAGGGCACCCCGACCAACCAGCCACAACGGACCCGCCGCCGACGCACCGAGGCTCGATTTGACATGGGTTCGGGTGCCATAGGCTGGACGAAGCCGGGCAGGTTTGGCGGGCGCTTTATCCGCCAGGCCTGCCCGGCTTTGGCCTGCCTGGGGTGCCCGTAAGGGCCCCATGTCAAATCGAGCCGGACCCAACCACCGCCCCCGGGCCGAACAACCTCACGGACCCGACCCCCGCCCCAACCCCCGCCCCAACCCCCGCCCCAACCCCCGCCCCAACCCCCGCCCCAACCCCCGCCCCAACACCCGCGCCGCATCCGGGAACCGC
>NZ_BAAGTN010000008.1:426025-1308089 GCF_054781895.1 Saccharothrix stipae
CAACACCCGCCCCAGCACCCGCGCCGCATCCGGGAACCGCTCCGGCCCCGGCCCGGAGTAGTTGAGCCGGATAAAGGCACCCGAGGGCTCCGCGGGGAACCACTCCCCGCCAGGCGCGATCACCACACCCTCGGCCTCGCACTCCCGAACGAGCCGGTCCAGGTCGGTCGCGTCGGGCAGCCGGGCCCAGAGGTTGAGCCCACCGGGCGGCACGTGCTCCAGGTGCGCGTCCGGCACGTGCTCGGCCAGGCTCCGCACCAGCAGGTCACGTCGGGCGCGCAGTTGGTGGCGCAGGTTGCGCAGGTGGGTGCGCCACCCGGGCTGGGTGACGATGTCGAGCGCCGCGGCCTGGAGCACGCCGCTGACGTACATCGACTCCGCGCCCCGGTCGGCGAGGACGCGGTCGCGCGCGGGGCCGCGGGCGATCACGGCGGCGACCCGCACGGCCGGTGACGCGCTCTTCGTCAACGAACGCAGGTAGACCACGTGGCCCGCGTCGTCGTGCGCCGCCACGGGCCGCGCGCTGGTGTCGATCCCGAAGTCGTGCGCCCAATCGTCCTCCACCAGGAACGCGCCGTGGGCGCGCACGACGTCCAGGACCTGGCCGGCCAGTTCCGGCGACCACTGCGCGCCGGTGGGGTTGGCGTAGTTCGGCTGCGCGTAGAACGCCCGCGCCCCGGTCTCCTCGAAGGCACGTGCCAACTCGCCCGGGTCCGGCCCGCCCGCTCCGCTGGGCACCGGGACCACCCGCACGCCGGCCTGCGCCGCGGCCAGGATCGCTCCCCAATAGCCAGGCGACTCGATGAGCAGCGGCTGCCCGGAACCGACCAGGGCGCGGAAGATCGAGCTCAGGCCGCTCTGGCTGCCGGGCAGCACCACGACGTCGCGCGGCGCGGGCGGGGTGATGCCGGTCGGCGTGGCCTCGGCGAGTTCGCTCGCGAACCACGCCCGCAGCTCCGGCAGCCCGGCGGAGTCCGACTTGACCAGTGCCGCCTCGGTGCGGGCGGCCCGGGTGAGCGCGGCGCGCACCAGCCGTTCGGGGAGCAGGTCGCGGTCGGGGTAGCCCGCGTGCAGGCCGATCGCGTCCGGCGGGTTCCCGCGCAGGGGCGTGGCCAGCACCGGGAGGCGGGCCTGCGGTGAGCGCAGCGCGCCGGTCTGCCAGCCGTAGTCCGGCGGCCGCACCGCCCGTGCCGCGCGGACGAACGTCCCCACGCCGGGACGGGCCTCGACGAGCCCGAGGGCGGCCAGCGCGTGCATCGCTTTCTGGACCGTCACCGGGCTCGCGCCGTACTCGGCCATCAGCGCCCGGTTGGCCGGCACCCGCGCGCCCGGCGGAGCTTGGGCGATCCACTCGCGCAGACCGGCGACGATGCGCGCGGTGCTATCGTTGGACATGTCGGGACACGATAGCGTTACTGTCGGATCGACGCCGGTGCTATCGACTCCCCGAGCGCGAGTGGACGGCCTGGCCTGGGGACTGCTCGGCGTGCTGGCGTTCTCGTTCACCCTGCCCCTCACCAGGGTCGCCGTCGTGGGCCTGTCGCCGCTGTTCATCGGCTCGGCACGGGCGGTCGTCGCGTCGCTGCTCGCCGCCGTCGCGCTCACCCTGACCCGACAGCCCAGGCC
Source organism: Saccharothrix stipae (assembly GCF_054781895.1). Classification (NCBI taxonomy): domain Bacteria; kingdom Bacillati; phylum Actinomycetota; class Actinomycetes; order Pseudonocardiales; family Pseudonocardiaceae; genus Saccharothrix; species Saccharothrix stipae. The sequence continues at coordinate 427,652 of NZ_BAAGTN010000008.1, forward strand.
GACCGGCACGCAGTGGGCCCGGCTGGCCGTGGTCGCCGGCGGGGTCGTCGTCGGCTTCCCGCTGCTGAGCTCCTACGCGCTCACCACCGCGTCGGCCGGGCACGGCGCCGTCGTGATCGCACTGCTGCCGGCGGCGACCGCGGTCATGGCCGTGCTGCGCGGCAAGGAACGGCCGCCGTCGGCGTTCTGGGGGACGGCCGTGGCGGGCGTGCTCGCCGCGCTGGTGTTCGCGTCGCTGTCGGGCGGCGGGTTCGGGCCGCCGCGCTGGTCGGACCTGCTGCTGTTCGGCGCGGTCGCCACGGCGGCGGTCGGCTACGCGGAAGGCGGGTTGCTCGCCCGTGAGCTCGGCTCCTGGCAGACGGTGTCCTGGGCCCTCGTGCTGTCCTCGCCGGTGATGATCACCTTGGCGGCGGTCTCGGCGGTTCGGCAACCGCCGGCGGGGACCGCGGTCCAGTGGGCGGCGTTCGCCTACCTGGCCGTGGTGAGCATGTTCCTGGGCTTCTTCGCCTGGTACCGCGGCCTGGCCATCGGCCCGATGGCGCGGGTCAGCCAGGTGCAGCTGGTCCAGCCCGTGCTGACCATCGGGTGGGCCGCGCTGTTGCTGCGCGAGCACCTGACCTGGCCGACCGCCCTGGGTGGACTGGCCGTCATCCTCTGCGCGGGCTTCGCCGTACGCATCCGACTCGACCGAGGCTGACGCCGCACAACCGTCCCAGCCGGTAGCGCTCAACAGCCCGCCGCGCGATCGAGCAGCAACTTGCGCTCCCGCTCGTTGCGGGTGAGCCCGGCCGCCCGCTCGAACTCCTCCCGCGCCTCACCGTGCCGGCCCAGCTTCGCCAGCAGGTCACCGCGCACGCTCGGCAGCAGGTGGTAGCCCTTCAGCGCGGGCTCGTCCACCAACTCGTCCACCAGCTCCAAGCCGACCGCCGGCCCGAACGCCATCCCGATCGCCACCGCGTGGTTGAGCTCGACGATCGGCGACGGCGCGACCAGCGACAGCGCCTCGTACAGGCCCGCGATGCGGGTCCAGTCGGTGTCCTCCGGCACGCGTGCCCGCGCGTGGCACGCAGCGATCGCCGCCTGAAGCGCGTACGGGCCGCCCGCGCCGCCCAACGACTCGGCCTTCGCCAACGCCGCCAGCCCCCGGCGGATCAGCAGCTGGTCCCACCGCGCCCGGTTCTGCTCCAGCAGCAGCACGGGTTCGCCGTCCGGGCCGACGCGGGCCTTGGCCCGGGACGCCTGCACCTCCAGCAACGCCACCAGGCCGTGCACCTCGGGTTCGCGCGGCATGAGGCCGGCCAGCACGCGGGCCAGCCGCAGCGCGTCCTCGCACAGCGCCGGGCGCATCCAGTCCTCGCCCGCGGTGGCCGAGTAGCCCTCGTTGAAGATCAGGTAGATCACGCCGAGCACGGACGCCAACCGGGCGTCCCGCTCGTCCTCCGCCGGCACCTCGAACGGGACACCGGCCTTGGCCAGCGCCTTCTTCGCCCGCACGATCCGCTGCGCCACGGTCGCCTCGGGCACCAGGAACGCACGGGCGATCTCGTCCGTGGTCAGGCCGCCCAACATGCGCAGGGTCAACGCCACCTGCGCCTCGGTCGACAGCACCGGGTGGCACGCGGTGAACACCAGCCGCAGCAGGTCGTCGTCGATGTCACCGATCTTGGCGGCGGCGTCCGGCGCGTGGTCGAACTCGGTGTCCCGCCCGATCTCCGCGAGCTTGCGCCGGTAGTTCTGCCCGCGCCGGAACTGGTCGACCGCCCGGTTCTTCGCCGTCGTCATCAGCCACGCGCCCGGGTTGCGCGGCACGCCCTGCTCCGGCCACTGCTCCAGGGCGCTGACCAGCGCGTCCTGGGCCAGTTCCTCGGCCAGTCCGACGTCGCGCACCATCCGCGCCAGACCGGCGATCAGGCGGGCGGACTCGATCCGCCACACCGCCTCGACCGCACGACGCGCATCGGTAGCCATCACGACCCGTGATCAGATCAGCTACCGATGCGCGTCGGCAAGCGGACGTCGCGCGCGCCGCCGGTCGGCTCAGCCCTTGGCGCGGGCGTCCTGCTCCGCGCGCAGCTCGCGCTCGCGCGCCTTGAGCTCCTCCGAGGCGTTGACGAAGTCGTCCTCGGTGAAGACCTGCCGGATCTCGATCTGGGACTCCTCGCCGGTGGGGTTCGGCACCCGCTTCACCCACTCGACCGCCTCCTCCAGCGACTTGAGCTCCAGCAGCCAGAAACCCGCGATCAGCTCCTTGGTCTCGGTGAACGGCCCGTCGACGACGGTGCGCTGGTCGCCGGAGAAGTAGACCCGCGCGCCCTTGGCGCTGGGGTGCAGGCCCTCGCCCGCCAGCAGCACGCCGGCCTTGACCAGCTCCTCGTTGAACGCCCCCATCTCGTTGAGCTGCTCCTCGGTCGGCTGGGCGCCGGCCTCGGTCTCCTCGGTCGCCTTCACGATCACCATGAAACGCATCTCGATCTCCCTGTCGGGTTCGTCGGCCGGTCCATCCTGGCCCTACTGACGCGACGATCGAACGGGGTGCCGGATCGACACGCGACCCGAGATTCTTCCAAGATTTTTTGGCGAGCCTCTGACCAGCGGTTCTACGTGATCGGCGAGCCGCCGGTCACGCCGATGACCTCACCGGTGATGTAGCTCGACTCGGACGAGGCCAGGAAGACGTACAGCGGCGCGAGCTCGGCGGGCTGCCCGGCCCGGCCCATGGGCGACTGCTCGCCGAAGCCCTCCACCTTCTCCGGCGGCATGGTCGCCGGGATGAGCGGCGTCCACACCGGACCGGGTGCGACCGAGTTCACCCGGATCTTGCGGTCGACCAGGTTCTGCGCCAGGCCCTTGGTGAAGTTCACGATCGCGGCCTTGGTGGTGGCGTAGTCGAGCAGCTGGAACGAGGGCTGGAAGCCCTGGATGGACGACGTGGTGATGATCGAGGAGCCTTCGGGCATGTGCGGCACGGCCGCCTTGCACAGCCAGAACATCGCGTAGACGTTGGTCTTCATGACCCGGTCGAACTGCTCGGAGGTGATGTCGAGCAGGCCGCCCTCCTGCGCCATCTGGTAGGCGGCGTTGCTGACCAGGACGTCGATGCCGCCGAACTCCTCGACGGCGCGGGCCACGACGGCCGCGCAGTGCGACTCCTCGGTCAGGTCGCCGGGGACGGTGACCGCCTTGCGGCCGGCCTCCTCGACCAGCCGGGCGGTGTCGCGGGCGTCCTTCTCCTCCGCCGGCAGGTAGGCGATGAGCACGTCGGCGCCTTCGCGGGCGAACGCCAGCGCGACGGCGCGGCCGATGCCGGAGTCGCCACCGGTGATCAGGGCCCTCTTGTCGGTCAGTCGTCCCGTGCCGCGGTAGGTCGTCTCGCCGTGGTCCGGCGTGGGGCGGACGTCGTCGGTCAACCCTGGGTACTTGATCGGGGTCTCGGCCATGTCCGCAGGGTGCCCACGCAGGTGGGGCCTGAACACACCGACGGCGCACCTCCCGGTGGAGGCGCGCCGTCGGCGAGCTGTCGTTCCGGCTACCGGCTACCGGCCGGTGCGCGTCCGCTTGCGCAGGGCGCGCTGGAGCGAGAAGGCGCCGGGGCCGAAGGCGGCGAGCAGCAGGAACACCCAGCTGTAGACGGCGGCCAGCTCACCCATGTTGTGCGCCGGCAGGAGCGCCTCGGGCTGGTGGACGGTGAAGTAGGCGTAGGCCATCACGCCGGAGAGCACGAACGCCGCCGGGCGCGCGGCCAGGCCGACCAGCACCAGGACCGCACCGACCAGCTCGATCACGCTGCCGTACCAGCCCGGCCAGGAGCCGAACGGCACCGCCGTGCCCTGGCCGTCGATCCCGCCGAGGAAACCGAGGCCCTGCAACCCGTGGCAGCCGAACAGGAACGACACGACGATGCGGAACGCGGCGAGCACCAGGTCGTTGCGCTTGGCGGCGCCTGCGCTGGTGGCGGTGCTGACGGCGGTGGTGTGGGCGGCGGCGCGGCGGGTGTCGGACGTCGTGGTCATCTCGGGCTCCCCTTCTCGGTGGTCTCACCTAGGCGACGAACGGGGACCCCGCCGGATCGACACCTACGCCGAACTTTTTTCCGGGAAGTCGAGCCGCAGGGTGAAACGGCTGGTCGGAGCCGGTAGGCGTTGGCCGCGGCGGAAGAACCGGACCGGCCGCGGGTCGGTCGCCTCGGCCCGCATGGCCGCCAGGTCGGCCTCGGTGGGCACGCGGGCGACCGACGGGCCGGGTCGGTGGTCGAGCGGTGGCGCCGGCGGGAGGTGCTCGTCGGGCAGGGCGGGGCGGTCGAGCCGGCACGCGACCAGGCCGGGTGTGTCGGGGAGGTCCAGCGGGAACACCGGTCCGGGCCAGACGTAGTCGAGGTCGTCCGGGACGTCGGGGAACAGCGGGCGGTAGAAGTCGGGGTCCTTGCGCAGGAGGGCGGACCGGTGGCTGCGGTGCAGGTCGTCGTCGCCGAGCCAGGGCGGGAGCAGGCCTTCGGCCAGGCACCACGACCACGACGGCTCCCGGCCGCCGGTGTAGTCGAGCAGCACGGCGCGCACGCCGTCCCGGTGCCCCCGGCGTCGCCACTCGTCGCACACCGCCACGCCGTAGGCGACCAGCGCGGGCGTGAACCCGCGCCACATCGCCACGGCCGGGTGGTTCTTCCAGCCGTACTCGGGCCAGACCAGGGCCCGCAGGATCTGCAAGGTCTCCACGCGCTGCTTGCCCAGGCGCCGGGAGTCGAGGGCGGCGGCGCTGCGGCCGAAGGTCGCGCACGGCAGGAACGTCTGCACCTCAGCCACCTACCCCGCGGGCCGGCACTCAACCGCACCGCCGGGCGGCAGGCAGGCAACAGACCGGTGGGCTGTTAACCTGCTGCGGTGGAGTTCCAGCGCGCCAGGCGGCCCGAGCAGGTGGAGCAGCGGCGGCGGACGATCCTCGACACGGCGTGCGCGATGCTGCGGGAGCGGCCCGTCGCCGACATCAGCCTGCGCGAGCTGAGCCACCGGGTGGGGCTCGCGAAGTCGAACGTGCTGCGGTACTTCGACAGCCGGGAGGCGATCTTCCTGGAGGTGCTGGACGAGGAGTGGGGCGCCTGGCTGGACGAGGTGCAGGAGCGGCTGGCGGCGCTGTCCGACCCGGTCGAGGTGGCGACGGCGGTCGCGACGTCGCTGTTGCGGCGGCGGCTGCTGTGCGAGCTGGTCAGCGGCATGGCGGGGGTGCTGGAGCGCAACATCCGGGTCGACTTCGCGCGCGTGTTCAAGCGCCGGGCGAGCGCCCGCACGGCCCGGCTGGCCGACCTCGTGCGGGCACGCGTGCCGGTGCTGGACGAGGCGGCGGCGCGGCACTTCGCCGGTGCGGTCCTGGTGATGACGGCCGGCCTGTGGCCGCACGCGAACCCGACCGACGCGGTCGCGCAGGTGATGCGGGAGATGGGCGGGCCGACGGCGGCCGACCTGGTCCGCGACGGCCTGACCGAGGGCCTGGTCAACCAACTGGTCGGCCTGGTCGCCCGCGCCACGACGTGACCACCGGCCCGGGGTGCCCGGCCGGGTCGCGCCGATCGACCACCCCACCGCCCCACGCCGCAACACGTCCCGGGCACGGCCGCCACGACCGGTCGATCGCCTAGGGTTCGGTCCCGTGAAGGCACTCGTGGTTCGCGGTGGCTGGGCCGGGCACTCGCCGGTCGAGGCCACCGACTCCTTCCTGCCGTTCCTGCGGTCCTCGGGTTTCTCCGTCGACGTGTCGGACTCGCTGGAGGTCTACGACGCCGGGCTCGGCGCCTACGACCTGGTCCTCCAGTGCTGGAGCGACGGCGTGCTGACCGACGACCAGTTCGCCTGCCTGGAAGCCGCGGTGCGGGGCGGCACGGGGCTGGCCGGCTGGCACGGCGGGCTGGTCGACGCCTTCCGCCACTCTCGTGGCTACATGCAGTTGGTCGGTGGCCAGTTCGTCGCCCACCCGGGTGATTTCGTGGACCACCGGGTGGAGATCACCTCGACGCACCCCGTGGTGGAAGGCCTGTCCGGGTTCCCGTTGCGGACCGAGCAGTACTGGGTGCTGTCGGACGGCCTCAACGACGTCCACGCGACCACCACCTTCGCCGCCGCGGCTCCGTGGCACGCGCAGCTGACCGTGCCGGCGGTGTGGACGCGCCGCTGGGGCGCGGGTCGGGTCTTCGCCTGCACGATCGGCCACCTCCCCGCCGACCTCGCCCTGCCGCCCGTCCGCACCATGGTGGAACGCGGCCTGCTCTGGGCCGCGCGCTCCACGCACTGACACCGCAGGCAACAGCCTCAACGGCAGGTCAGCCCTCCGCACCGCGGAACCCGCTCACGCCCCCGAAGCGGGCAACGCGGCGGGCTCGGAGTCGGCCAGGTTCTCCGGCAGCCGCAGACCCTCGTGCAGCGGCACGAGCTCGGATTGCAGCACCAGCGCCGCGCCACCGATCGCGGACGCCGTGGCGGCCGAACGGGACAGTCGCACGTCGACGCCGTGCGCGGCGCGGGAGAAGAAGGCGCGGTCCAGTTCGTCGCGCACCACCGGCAGGTAGACCGACCCGGCGATGGCGAAGCTCGGCCCCGTCAGCACCAGGACCTCCAGGTCCATGATGTTGGCCAACGTGCGCGCCGCCACCGCGATGTACCGCGCGGACCGCTCCAGGATCGCCAACGCCGACGGCTCGCCCCGCCGCGCCGCCCGGCTCACCGCCGCGAAGTCCGACGACACCGACTTCGCCCGGCCGGTCAACCCCGCGGAGCCCGCCAGCGCCGCGTCCGCCCGCGCGGCCGCGACCACCGCCGCGGGACCGGCCAACGCCTCCACGCACCCGCGCGCGCCGCACCAGCACTGCGGCCCGTTCGCGTCGACGCAGATGTGCCCGATCTCCCCGGCGTTGCCGCTGCTGCCGCGGTAGGTGATGCCGTTGATGACCAGACCCGCGCCGATGCCCGTGCCCATGTACAGCGCCGCCGAGATGGCCGTGCCGCCGATGCCGCCCGACCAGTGCTCGCCCAGCGCCGCCGCCGTGGCGTCGTTGTCCAGCACCACCGGCAGGCTCGTGGCCCGCTCCAGCTCCTGCGCGAGCGGGAAGTCCTCCCACTTGCGCATGGCCGGCGGGGTCAGGCCCATGCCGGTGTCCGAGCTGAGCGGTCCGGGGGAGACCAGGCCGAGGCCCAGCACGGTGGTGTGGTCCACGCCGACGCCGTCGATCAGGCCCTTCACCTCGGCGGCCATCCGCGCCACCACGGTCCGCGGTTCGGCCGCGCCCGCGCCCGCCCTCGAAATGCGCGCGACGACCGATCCGCCGAGATTGGTCAGCACGTAGGTGATGCCCGCGTGGTCCAGGTGCACGCCCACGGCGTACCGGGAGGAGTGGTTGAGCTGGAGCAGCACCCTCCGCTTGCCACCGGTGGACTCCGCCCGGCCGGTCTCCACGACCAGGCCCTCGTCGATGAGCTTGCGGACGACCGTCGAGATCGTGGCACCGGTGAAACCCGTGGCGTTGATCAGGCCGACGCGGCTGATCGTGCCCGCCGCGCGGATCACGTCGAGCACGGCGGACTTGCTGCTCGCGTGTTGCGTCGCCCGCGCCGGTCCGCTCACGAGGTCCCCCGCGTCCGTCTTAGTTCGTTCGTTGGACGAAGGGTAGCAACTTGACCGGTAGATGACGCCGAGGTGTTGACTTCGTTTCTTCGATGACTTAACAATCTGCCTCAACGCGGGACCGCGGCCGGTCTCGGGCCACGAGAGGAATCGACGATGTTCCTGAAGGCAAGGCGCTTCTCACGGGCGCGCACGGCGGCGGCCGGACTGGCCGCGGTCGCCATGCTCGCAACTGCGTGTGGCGGATCGGGTTCGAGCGGTGACGAGAACAAGGACACGCTGATCGTGTACACCGGGCAGTCCGGTGACTGGCAGCTGAACTTCAACCCCTTCTCGCCGACGATGCTCGAAGGCCCCGGCACGATCTTCGAGCCGCTGTTCTTCTTCAACAACATCCGCGACGTCGAACCCAGGCCGCGGTTGGGCAAGAGTTTCGAGTGGAACGCCGACGGCACCCAGCTCGACATCGTGCTGCGCGACGACGCCAAGTGGACCGACGGGCAGAAGTTCACCGCCAAGGACGTCGTCTTCACCCTCGACATGATCACCAAGAACCCGGCCATGAACGGCACCGGCTACAAGGGCGTCGCGACCGCCGTGGACGACACCCACGTGTCGGTCAAGTTCTCCGAGCCGTCCTACATGGAGGGTCCGCAGGTCCTCGGCCGGATCTGGATGGTCCCCGAGCACAAGTGGAAGGACATCTCGAACCCGTCGGCGGACGTCGTCAAGGAGCCCGTCGGCACCGGTCCGTTCATGCTCGACGAGTTCAAGGCGCAGGCCTTCACGCTCAAGGCCAACCCGGGCTACCACTCCGGCGAGCCCGCCCTCAAGAAGGTCCGCTACCTGGCGCTCTCGGGCAACCAGTCCGGTGAGGCCGCGCTGCGGCAGGGCCAGATCGACTGGCAGACCGGCCCGGTGCCCGACATCGCCAACGTCGAGAAGAACTACCCGGGCTACAAGGCCATCACCATCCCGATGAACCAGACGGCCCTGTTCACCTGCTCCAACGCCGCCCTCGGCTGCCAGGGCCCGCAGACCGACGTGGCCGTGCGCAAGGCGATCTTCTACGCGATCAACCGCACGCAGATCAACGCGCTCGCGTTCGAGAACACCTCCAGCGAGGTCTCGCCCGGCGCGGCGCTGCTCGACCGGGACAAGGACCAGATCTCCGGCAAGCTCAAGGAGAAGACGGCGCCGATGCAGCCGGACGAGGCCAAGGCCACGCAGCTGCTGGAGAGCGCCGGTTACACCAAGGGCGGCGACGGCGTCTACGAGAAGGACGGCAAGCCGCTGGCCTTGACCCTCAAGGTCGTCGCCGGCTGGACCGACTACATCACCGCCGTCGACACGATGAGCCAGCAGCTGCAGAAGGTCGGCATCAAGGTCACCGCGCAGCAGCTGTCCTGGAACGAGTGGTCCGACGCACGCGGTCGCGGCGAGTTCGAGCTGCTGATCGACTCGCTGCACCAGGGCCCCGCGCCCGACCCGTTCTACAACGCGTCCTACTTCTTCAGCACCGCCACCACGGCCAAGGTCGGCGAGGTGGCGAACCCGAACTTCGCCCGGTTCTCCAACCCCGAGGTCGACGCCGCGCTGGCCGCGCTGAAGGGTGTCGACCCCGAGGACGACGCCGCCCGGCAGCCGTACTTCGACACCATCCAGACCAGGATCGAGGAGTCGATCCCGTACATCCCGGTCCTGACCGGCGGCACCACCAGCGAGTTCAACGCGAAGAAGTTCACCGGTTGGCCCACCAAGGACGACCTCTACGCGTTCCCGGCCGTCTGGGCGCGCCCGGAGCACTCCGAGATCTACCTGAAGCTCAAGCCGGCCGGCCAGTGAACGACTGAGTGAGGCGATAGGCGGACCGATGAGGTACTACGCCCGAAAGTTCGCGTTCTACCTGGTCGCCCTCTGGGCGGCGCTGACGCTGAACTTCTTCATCCCGAGGCTCATGCCGGGCAACCCGGTGGACATCCTGATGGCGAAGCTGGCGCAACGCGGCGGAACCGTGGACCCATCGGCCCGCAGGGCGTACGAGCTGCTGCTCGGCACGAACAGCGGCGAGTCGCTCTTCCAGCAGTACACCGCGTACCTGGGCAACATGTTCCGCGGTGATCTGGGCATCTCGGTGAGCTCGTTCCCGACACCGGTGTCCCAGATCATCGCGGAGGCCCTGCCCTGGACCCTGATGCTCGTCGGCATCGCGACGTTCCTGTCGTTCGCCCTCGGCATCGTGCTGGGCACGTTCGTCGGGTGGCGGCGCGGCACGTGGTTGGACAACCTCGTGCCCGCCACCACCGTCCTGGCCGCCGTGCCCTACTTCTGGCTGGCCCTGATCCTGGTCGCGGTGCTGTCCTCGGCGTGGGGCTGGTTCCCGTTGCAGGGCGGCTACGACGTCGTGCTGTGGCCCGGCTGGAACGCCGACTTCATCGGCTCGGCGATCTACTACGGCACGCTGCCCGCGTTGACCATCGTCATCTCCTCCGTCGGCGGCTGGCTGCTCGGCATGCGCAACATGATGGTGTCGGCCACCGCCGAGGACTACGTGCTGACCGCCAAGGCCAAGGGCCTGCGCGACTCGCGGATCATGATCAGGTACGCGGCCCGCAACGCGGTGCTGCCGTCGGTGGCCGGTTTCGCGATCTCGCTCGGGTTCGTGGTGTCCGGCTCGATCATCACCGAGCAGGTGTTCTCCTACCCGGGCATCGGGTCCAAGCTCCTCCAAGCGGTGCAGAACAACGACTACGCCCTCATGCAGGGCATCTTCCTGGTGATCACGGTCGCCGTGCTCGGCGCGAACCTCGTGGTCGACCTGCTCTACGCCGTCATCGACCCGCGCACCCGCGTCAGCGGCTGAGAAGGAGAACGGACACCGTGACGAATCTCAGTGCTGTCACCGTCGAGCCTCCGCGCGGCCGGGCCGGCTGGCGGTCCATGCTGCCGCGCCGGTCGCCCAAGCTCGGCGTCGGCCTGGTCCTGATCGCGCTGATCACGCTGCTCGGCGTGGTCGGCCCGCTGCTGGTCGGCGACCCGAACGCGATCCGCGACATCAGCCTGACCCCGCCGGGCGGCGAGTTCTGGCTGGGCACCACGTGGACCGGCCAGGACGTCGTGGCGCAGCTCGCGCACGCGACCAGGGGATCGCTCTACATCGGCCTGATGGTCGGCGTGATGGCGACGTTCCTGTCGGCGCTGTTCGGCATCGTCGGCAGCTACATCGGCGGGTACGTCGACGAGGGCTTCAACCTGTTCTCGAACGTGATGCTGGTGATCCCCGGCCTGCCGCTGGTGATCGTCATCTCCGCGTTCGTGCCCGCCGACCAGCGCGGCACGTGGACGATCGCGGTGGTGCTGGCGATCACCGGCTGGGCCGCGTCGGCCCGCGTGCTGCGGGCGCAGACGTTGTCGCTGCGCAACCGGGACTACGTGGCCGCCGCGAAGGTCTCCGGCGAGAAGCCGTGGCGGGTCATCACCGTCGAGATCCTGCCGAACCTGCTGCCGCTGCTGGCCTCGCAGTTCGTGTTCTCGGTGATCTACGCGATCCTGAGCGAGGCGGGCCTGTCGTTCCTCGGCCTCGGCGCGTCCAACTCGTCCACGCTGGGCACGATGCTCTACTACGCGCAGAACAGCTTCGCGCTGCAACGCGGGGCGTGGTGGTGGTTCGTGCCACCCGGCCTGATCATCGCCCTGTTCGGCTGCGGCATGGCGTTGGTCAACTTCAGCATCGACGAGATCATCAACCCGAAGCTGCGCGACATCCCCCGGCGCGCCAAGACCGAGGCCGCGCGCACGCCCGAGCCCGCGGACCGCACGGACGACGACGTGGTGCTGACCGTGGACGGCCTGTCCGTCGTCTACCAGGTGGAGAACCCGGTGCACGCGGTCAAGGACGTGTCGATCACGTTGCGGCGCGGCGAGATCCTCGGCCTGGCCGGCGAGTCCGGCTGCGGCAAGACGACCCTGGCCTACGCGATCAACCGGCTGCACCGCCCGCCCGCCGAGGTGACCACCGGCTCGGTCACCTTTCACGACCGCGAGGGCGGTGACGTCGACGTGCTCGCGCTGACGCCCGGTGAGCTGCGGGCGTTCCGCTGGTCGAAGCTGTCGATGGTGTTCCAGGGCGCGATGAACGCGCTGAACCCGGTCATCACCGTCCGGGCGCAGCTCGACGACGTGCTCACCACGCACCGGCCGGAGATGACCAAGGCGCAGCGCAGGGCCAAGTGCGAGGAGGTGCTCAAGCTGGTCGGCGTGGACGTGCGCCGGCTCAGCTCCTTCCCGCACGAGCTGTCCGGCGGCATGCGGCAGCGCGTGATGATCGCCATGGCGCTGCTGCTCGACCCGCAGGTCATGATCATGGACGAGCCGACGACCGCGCTGGACGTGGTCGTGCAGCGCGGCATCCTGCGCGAGATCCTCCGGCTGCGCGACGAGATCGGCTTCGCGGTGCTGTTCATCACCCACGACCTGCCGCTGCTGCTCGAACTCGCCGACCGCATCGCCGTGATGAAGGAGGGCGAGGTCGTCGAGTACCGGCCCGCGCAGGACATGTTCGAGCGGCCCGAGCACCCCTACACCCGCCAACTGCTCGACTCGTTCCCCAGCCTGACCGGCGAACGCGGCTCGTTCGTCCGCTCCGGCGAGCAGATGACGCCGGTCGACCGGTCCGGCGAGCCCACCCCGTCCGGAGGCGTCCGATGACCACGTTGGCGGCGAACGAGCTGGTCAAGGACTTCCACGTGCGGGTCGGCCTGCGCCGGGTGCGGCTGCGCGCGGTGGACAACGTGTCGTTCACCCTCACGCCCGGCCGCACGGTCGCGCTGGTCGGCGAGTCCGGTTCGGGCAAGTCGACCATCGCCCGGATGATCGCCCGGCTGGAGAAGCCCAGCGCCGGTTCCATCACGGTGACCGGGCCGGACGGCGACCGGGTGCCCGAGCGGGCGTACCGGGACAACGTGCAGATGGTGTTCCAGGACCCGTTCGCCTCGCTGAACCCGTTCCACACCATCGAGCACCACCTGGCGCGGCCGTTGAAGCTGCACGGCAAGCCGCACGGCTGGCACGACGTGGTGCGGCTGCTGGAACGCGTGTCGCTGCCCGGCCGCGAGATCGCCGGCCGCCGGCCGCACGAGCTGTCGGGCGGTCAGCGGCAGCGGGTGGCCATCGCGCGGGCGCTGGCGCCGGGGGCGAAGGTCGTGGTGGCCGACGAACCGGTGTCGATGCTGGACGTCTCGATCCGGCTCGGCGTGCTGAACCTGATGTCGCGGTTGCAGCGCGAGGAGGACCTGGCCGTCCTCTACATCACCCACGACCTGGCCACCGCACGGCACTTCTCCGACGACATCCTCGTGCTCTACAAGGGGCGCGTGGTCGAGCGGGGACCGGCCGACGAGGTGATCCTCAACCCGCAGCACCCGTACACCAAGATCCTGGCCTCGGCCGCGCCGAACCCGGAGGCGCGCGGCCGGGCCGTCGAGATCGACCCAGCCGACGTGGAACGAGCGGGCGCCGCCGCCGCGTACGACCACAACACCGGGGCGTGGGAGGAAGTCGCCACATGACGGTCACCTGGTCCACCGGCGGGATCCGGTTGGTGCTCGGCCACGCCGAGGACCGGCCGGTCAGCCTGGTCTCGACGCGGCCGGGCGGACCGCCGGACGGCGTCGGCGTGCCGCTGGTCGAGGTGCAGGCCCTCGGCCACGGCCGGTTCCCCGGCAGCCACCGCTACGCCGACACCACGATCGGCGCCCGCCTGCGGTACCGCTCGCACGTCGCCTCGGTCGACGAGCTCCGGGTCGTGCAGCACGACCCGGGGAGCGGGCTGGTGGTGACGTCGGTCTTCCAGGGGGTGGCCGGCGTGCCCGCGGTCCGGACGTGGACCGAGGTCGACGTCGAGGGCGACGGCGAGGTCCGCCTGCAAGCCGTGACCTCCCTGTCGACCGGGGCGTTCCTGGTGGACGCCGGCCGTTCGGTGGACGAGGTCGACCTCGTGCACGGCGACTCGGACTGGGTCGCCGAGTCGCGCTGGCACCGCACGCCGCTGCGCGAGGCCGGTCTGGTGTCCATGGACCCGACCGTGCACCACCACGCGTCGCGCAGCAGGTTCGCGTTGACGTCGCGCAGTTCGTGGTCCACCGGCGAGCACCTGCCCACCGGTGTGCTGGTGGCGCGGGACGACAGCTGGGCGATGGCGTGGCAGGTCGAGCACAACGGCGCGTGGCACTGGGAGGTCGGCGAGACCGTCGCCGGCGCGTACCTGGCGGTCCTGGGGCCGACCGACGCCGAGCACCAGTGGTCGCGGGTCGTGTCGGCCGGGCACGGCTTCACCACCGTGCCGGTGTCGGTCGCGGTGGCGGCGGGCGGCGTGGACGAGGCGTTCGGCGCGCTGACGCGGCAGCGCCGGGCCACGGTGCGCGACCGCCGTGCGCCCGAGCTGCCGGTGATCTTCAACGACTACATGAACACCCTCATGGGCGACCCGACCACGGAGAAGTTGCTGCCGCTGGTCGACGCCGCCGCCGACGTCGGCGCGGACTACTTCTGCGTCGACGCGGGGTGGTACGACGAGGACGGCAAGTGGTGGGACAGCGTCGGTGAGTGGCGCCCGTCGCGGACCCGCTTCCCCGGCGGGTTCGGCGAGGTCGCCGACCGCGTCCGGGAGCGCGGGATGGTGCCCGGGATCTGGCTGGAGCCGGAGGTCGTCGGCGTGCGGTCGGCGTTGGCGAGGTCGTTGCCCAACGAGGCGTTCTTCCAGCGCCAGGGCGCGCGGGTGGGCGAGCACGGCCGGTTCCACCTGGACTTCCGGCACCCCGCGGCGGTCCGCCACGTGGACGAGGTCGTCGACCGGCTCGTCGGCGAGTTCGGCATCGGCTACCTAAAGCTGGACTACAACATCATGCCGGGCGCCGGGACCGACGTCGGCGGCGTCGCGCCGGGCGACGGGCTGCTCGGGCACAACCGGGCGCACCTGGCGTGGCTGGACGCGCTGCTGGCGCGCCATCCCGGGCTGCTGCTGGAGAACTGCGCGTCCGGCGCCATGCGGATGGACTACGCGATGATGTCGCGGCTGCACGTCCAGTCCACCTCGGACCAGCAGAACCCGTTGCTGTACCCGCCGATCGCGGCCGCCGCGCCCGCGTCCGTGCTGCCGGAGCAGGCGGGCAACTGGGCTTACGCGCAGCCGGGGATGACCCCGTCGGAAGCCGCGTTCACGCTGGCGACCGGCATCCTGGGCCGGCTCTACCTGGCGGGCCGGGTCGACCTGATGGACGCGTCGCAACGGGCGCTGGTCCGCGAGGCCGTGACCGTCCACAAAGGACTGCGGCCGGAGATCGCCACGTCGGTGCCGTTCTGGCCGTTGGGCCTGACCGGCCGCAGCGGTGCCTGGGTGGCGCAGGGACTGCGCGCGGCGGAGAACGGCTACCTGACGGTGTGGCGCCTGCCCGACGCCGCACCGGCCGTCGACCTGCCGGTGCCGCACCTGCGCGGGCGGGACGTGGCGGTGTCCCCGGTGTTCCCGGTGACGTCGCCGGAGTGGGCCTTCGAGTGGGACGTGGCACGAGGGGTGCTGCGGGCCGCCCACACCGGCGCCACCCCGGCCGCGGTCGTGGTGCGCTTGACGGCCTGATCGTCACACCGGAGCTAGGGCAGCCTCGGCTCGACCAGTTCGGCGACGCGCATCGCCGCCGGGCACGGGTCCTCGTCGGGGCTGCCCGAGTTCAGCACGACGTCGACCCGGGACGACTCGGTGACGCCGATGAAGATCCCGCAGCTGCCCGTGGCGCCGATGGCCTGCTTCGCCTGGTGGCGGCCGATCACGAGGTCCTGCACCACGTTGCCGTTCGACTGCACCTGGTCCAGGCCGGCCGTGGTCCGGATACCGACGCCGAGCCGTGCCTTCTGGGGCGCGAAGTTGCACACCCGCGCCGAGCCGAGCTGCTCCACCACCGGGTCGGCGGTCTGCGCGCCGGTGACCTGCTCGGCCTCGCCCTTGGTGAGCAGGCCGCACGGGTCGGCGCCGTCCAGCGGGCCACCCCTGCTGGGGCCGACCTGCGGCGCGGTGGTGCTCTGGGAGGTGGGGGTGCTCTGGGACGCGGTGGTCTGGCCGAGCTGACCGTCGGCCGGGCCGCCGCAGGCGGCGAGGGCCGCGACCACGACAGCGACACCGGCCAGGATGAGTCGAGGGTTCACGGGTTCTTCCTGGTCGGTCAGCTGACGCTTCGTGCGTCGACGGTAACCAATCGCACCGGACCGCCGCTAGACCGCCGTGCCACGCTCCAGCGCCGGCCGGGCGCCTGCGCGCCGGCCGTCCCGGCACCGACCGGGAGGCGGTGGCCGGCCGTCCCGCGACCGACCGGGAGCGTGGTGCCGCGGGCTCATCCCGGGTCCGGGCCCCGGCTGCGCAGCCAGTCGTCCAACCGGTCGCGGAACGCCCCGAGCTCGCCGGGTGCGGAGCGGGGTGCTCGGACGACCGGGACGTCCGGCTCGGCCGTGGGCCAGAACTGGAGCAGGAAGCTCTCCACCCGGTGCACGGGGGCGTGCGGGTTGGCGCGGAAGACGGCTTCGGCGGTCTCGGCGCCCCAGCGGAACGCGCGGGCGTGGTACGTGCCGGCGGGACCCAGTTCGAGGACCGCGGTCTCGGGCGCGGTGGCCGACACCGCTCGCCCGTGCACCGCGGCCTCGGTGAACCGCACGGTCCGCTCGCCGCGCCGCGCGCCGTCAGGTCCCCCGGTGACCGGCGGCACGTCCCACACCTCGACCTGGAGGAGGGCGTGCCGGGTGACGTCGGAGGCGACCCTCAGCGCGATGACGTCGTCCATCGCGCCGAGGAATCCCCCGTCATCGTCGAAAAGGAATCGCGGGGGCTCGCGCAACCCCCGCGATTCGACGTAGAAGTGTCCGTACTCGATGCCGACCACTCCACCCGTCGACCGGATCGGCTGGGCCACCATGGGGGCGACGGTATCAGCTGTCAGGTCAGCCGGCCCGCACCCAGAATTCGTCCAGGATGCCGTCGACCGGGCCGTTCTGGTCGTACAGGATGCGGTCCCACCGGTAATAAGCGGTCAGCGCACCGCCCGCGGAGCCGTTCTGGCTGCCGTTGACGTACTTGACCGAGAAGTTCCCGTCGCCGAGCCCGGCGCCCTGCCGGGTGGTGGCGAAGGGGAATTCATCACATTGCTGGCCGTCCTGCTTGGGCGGCAGCGTCGCGCACGCGGCGTCCTTCGCCACCCCGTTCGCGGTCCAGATGGCACCGCCGTACGGCACCCGGTTCAACCCCGGCGACCCGGGAATGCCGCCGTAATACCCGGGCACCACCTTCCCGGCTTTCGCCGGGTGCGTCGACCCGGGCTGCTCGTGGGCGGTCTTGATGTGCGTGACGACCTCGTCGTAACCCCGGCCGTACTGGTAGCCGAGGAACGGGATCACGTCGGTGAAGACGCACGCCTTCGGCTCGTTCGGGAAGTACGACGCCGAATCGCAGCGGATCCCCGGCCGGGTGACCGAGGTCAGGTTGACGACCCGCCCGAAGTCGTCGCGCGCGGTGCCGGTGACCGTGAAGATGTTGCGCAGGACCTTCTCCGGCTGCTGGGTGGCGACGTTCTCGTCGGAGGTGATGTTCCAGTTCACCCACTCGCCGTCGTCCCAGTCGCCGACGTCCATGGTCACCCACTCGCGGTCCACGGAGCATCCCGCCGTCAGGACAACGCACTCCAGCTTCAGGCCCAGCGTGGACCAGCCGGAGAAGCTGCCGTCGGCCTCGTAGTCGTCACCGTGGAAGAAGTAGTGGACCTGCCGGGTGAAGGGGTTGGCGACCGCCGCCGCCCGGTACTCGAGGGTGAAGCTGCCCTCCTCTTTGCCGTTGTACAGGTACACGCCGTGCACGGTGTTCTGCTGGCACCAGAAGTGCCGGAACATGACCCGGCCGCCCGGTGCGCCCGCCAGATCGCTGTCCAGGCACTGGGCGAGCAGGTCGGCGGGAGGTTCGGCCTCCGCCGCGGCGGTCGCGAGGCTCTTCTTCGTCTCCTCCGCGGTCGCCAGGTCATCGGTGGTGGTGACGGCGAAGGAGTGGTCGCGGATCGCGATCCGGCGCGATTCCTCCGCGGTGCCGGTGCGCGCCTCGGGCTGGACGGTGCGCAACGTCCCGTCGGCGTTCAAAGTGGTCGACACGATTCCGCCGGCGTGGTCCTCGGACTCGCCCGCGTGTGCCGGTGACAGTGGTGCGATCAAGGAGAAGACCAGTGCCGCGGGTAACACCGCGGCGGTCATCGCCCGTCGTCGAAACGATCTCATGTATCCCCCTGAATTGCGGTGCACGAAGATGCTCTTCAGTGGCCGCGGTGCAACGGCGGCCATTGCCCGCGCGGCAGTGCCGAGCGCGAGCGGAAGTGGTTCAGCCCGTCGGCCGGTGCCGTGCGATTCCCCATGGTGATGCTGCGCGATCCCCGCGTGATGTCGTCGATGCCGACATCGCGATCCAGCTCATTCACCTTGACCGGCCGGGCGGGAATGTGTGACCGCCATTCGGGTGAAATGAAATCCGTGCACGAAAGCGGCGGCCGCGAGTACCAGAAGGCACTCGCGGCCGCCGCTTTTTGTCCGACTGATCACACCGCCGTCGCGCGCACCAGCACCAAGCGTTCCGGGTAGAGGACCGGGGCTTGCACGCCGGCGGCGTCCAGCACCCGGCCGGGCAGCGTGATGCCCTCCGGCGACCACCACGGCAGCTGCACGCCCCAGTTGTGCGCGTTGCCGTCCGGCAGGTCGCCGGGCGCGCAAGGACGCACGCGGTACGAACGGTCGGGGGAGAGGCCGGGCAGGCGGACCGCACCGGGCGGGTACGACGCCGACGTGGCCAGCGCGACGATGGCGAACACGGCGTCCGAACCGTCCTGCGCCACCACGCCGTGCACCTCGATCGCCGGATCCGGGTGGTCGCCGTGCACCGACACACCGGTGTGCAGCAGGGGCCGCAACTCCTTGTACAGCGCCACCCACGACGTCAGCCGCGCCAACTCCTCCGCCGACGCCGCCGTGAGGTCCCACTCGATGCCGAAGTGCCCGAACAGCGCCGTGCCGGCCCGGAAGTCGATCGGGTGCTGCCGGTGCGTGGTGTGCGACGCACCGGCGCCCACGTGCGTGCCCATCAGCTCCAACGGGATCAGCGCGTTGGTCCACCGCTGCATCGACTGCCGCTCCAGCGCGTCGATGCAGTCCGACACCCACACCCGGTCGGTGCGCTCCAGGATCTCCAGGTCCACCCGCGCGCCACCGGACGAGCACGACTCGATCTCCACGCCGGGGTGGCGCCGCCGCAGTTCGTCCAGCAGCCGGTAGACCGCCAGCGTCTGCCCGTGCACGCCCGCGCGCCCGGTCGGCCGGTGCCCCGCGTCGACCAGGTCCCGGTTGTGGTCCCACTTCAGGTACGACACCGGGTACTTGGTCAGCAGGTCGTCCAGCCGCTCCAGGATGTGCGCGAACGCCTCGGGTCGGGCCAGGTCCAGCACCTGCTGGTGCCGCGCCGGGCCGGGCAGCCGGTCGCCCGCGGCCATCACCCAGTCGGGATGCGCCCGGGCCAGGTCCGAGTCGGGGTTGACCATCTCCGGCTCGACCCAGATGCCGAACTGCATCCCGAGCCCGGTCACGTGGTCGGTCAGCGGACCCAGCCCGTCGGGCCACACCTCGTCCGACACGTACCAGTCGCCCAGGCCCTGCCGGTCGTCGCGCCGCGAGCCGAACCAGCCGTCGTCCAGCACGAACCGCTCGGCGCCGACCGAGGCGGCGGCGTCCGCCAGCGCCTTGAGCCGGTCCAGGTCGTGGTCGAAGTACACCGCCTCCCAGGTGTTCGCCACGACCGGGCGCGGCGACGTCGGGTGCGACGGGCGAGACCGCAGGTGCCGGTGGAACCGCGCGGACACCTCGTCCAACCCGTGCCCGTAGGACGCGTACTGCCACGGCGACGAGTAGGACTCGCCGGGCGCCAGGACGACCTCGCCGGACAGCAGCAGCTCACCGGACCCGAGCAGGGACACCGAGTGGTACGTGCGCTCGGCGAACGTGCGGTGGTTGCCCGACCAGGCCGTGTGCACGGCCCAGATCTCGCCCGAGCGGTTGCCGAACCCGGCGGTGCCCGCGGCGAACAGGTACGCGGAGTCGTAGCCGGTCCGACCGGTCCGGTTCTCCCGCACGCGCAGGCCGTGCGTCCACTGGGTGCGTTGCGGGCTGCGCTCCCGGGTCCACCGACCGGTGAAGTCCAGGATCTCGACCGCCTGCGCCGGTACCGGCAGGGTCAGGTTGACCGCGTCCACGGTGAAGTCCGAGGAGCCGGTGTTGGACAGCACGGCGCGCTGCCGCACCAGCCCGGACGGGGTCAGCTCGACGACCAGTTCCAGCCCGAGCCCGGCGACCTCGTCCACCGCGCGCACGACCGACCCGTCCACCGACACGACCCGGAACGCGGTCGAGAAGTCCCGCCCGCCCCGGTTGCCGACGACCCCCGGTGTGCCCAACCAGCCCGCCGACTGCTCGGGGAGCACCGCCACGTCCACCGCGCCGTCCACCGAGTAGCCGATGGGTTGCGGCGCCTGTGCCAGCAGCACGGCGTCCAGTTCGGACTCGGAGAGCCCGCCCAGGTCGGCGCCCCAATGGCGGACCCGGGGCAGCGTGCCCCCGGAGAAGTCGAGCACCAGGCTCACACCTGCGGCCCGCAGGTGCGTCACGTCTGCCACTTGTGGTCTTCCTCTCTGGTGGTGAACCTCGTTGACTTACTTTAGTTGCTGGCGTAAGAATCGCCATACCTTGGATGTCACGCGGCAGAAACCCACCGCTCCGCCGGAAAGAGGAACGATGATCCGCACGACCTTGCACGACGGGTGGCGCCTGAGCGCGGTGGGTGGGCCGATCCCGGCGGTCGTCGCCGACCGCTTGGTGCCCGCCGCCGTACCCGGCAGCACGCACCTCGACCTCCTCGCCGCGGGTCTGATCCCGGAGCCGTACCTGGACACCAACGAAGCCGAGCTGGCCTGGATGCACCGCGCCGACTGGCAATACGCGCTGACCTTCGAGGCCGAGGCCGCCCAGTCGGGCGAGAAGGTCGAGCTGGCCTTCGACGGCCTCGACACCGTCGCCACGATCGAGCTCAACGGCCACGTGCTCGGTCGCACGGCCAACATGTTCCGCTCGTACCGCTTCGACGTGCGCGAGCACCTCGTGGACGGCCCGAACGAGCTCGTGGTCACGTTCCGCTCCGCCCTCGCCCACGCCGAGGAGCAGGAGGCGGCGCTGGGTTGGCGCGACCGCGCGTACCCGCACCCGATGAACGCCGTGCGCAAGATGGCCTGCTCGTTCGGCTGGGACTGGGGCCCCGACCTGCAGACCGCGGGCATCTGGAAGCCCGTGCGGCTGGAGCGCTGGACCGAGGCGCGGCTCGCGCGGGTCCGCCCCCTGGTCACGGTGGACGAGGACGGCACCGGCCGGGTCGAGGTGCACGTCGAGGTCGACCGCGCGGGCGGCACCGACCTCACCGCGGTCGCGACCGTGGCCGGCGTCGAGCGGCACGTGCGGGTCGAGGGCGACGCCGCCGTGGTCACCGTCGAGGTGCCGGACGTCGACCTGTGGTGGCCCGTGGGCTACGGCGACCACCCCCTCTACGACCTGAGCGTCATTCTGCGGTCCGGCGGCGCGGACGTCGACCGCGTCGACCGCCGCATCGGTTTCCGCACGATCATCGTCGACACCACGCCGGACGAGATCGGCACCCCGTTCACGTTCGTGGTGAACGGCAAGCCGGTGTTCGCCAAGGGCGCCAACTGGATCCCGGACGACCACTTCCTCACCCGCGTCACGCGCGACCGCCTGGTCCGCCGGGTCGAGCAGGCCATCGACGCGAACATGAACATGCTCCGGATCTGGGGCGGCGGGATCTACGAGACCGAGGACTTCTACGACGTCTGCGACGAGCGCGGCGTGCTGGTCTGGCAGGACTTCCTGTTCGCCTGCGCCGCCTACGCCGAGGAGTCGCCGCTGTGGGAGGAGGTCGAGGCCGAGGCGCGGGAGAACGTCGCCCGGCTGACCTCGCACGCGTCCCTGGCGCTGTGGAACGGCAACAACGAGAACCTGTGGGGCTTCGCCGACTGGGGTTGGCGCGAGCAGTTGCAGGGCCGCTCCTGGGGCCTGGGCTACTACACCGAACTGCTGCCGAAGATCGTCGCCGAGCTCGACCCGACCAGGCACTACTCGCCGGGCAGCCCGTACAGCCCCGGCGACCTGCACCCCAACGAGGACACCCACGGCACCCGCCACGAGTGGGAGGTCTGGAACCGGGTCGACTACACCCACTACCGCGACCACGCGCCGCGGTTCTGCTCGGAGTTCGGCTTCCAGGGGCCGCCGACCTGGGCGACGCTCACCAAGTGGGTGCACGACCAGCCGATGACGCCGACCTCGCCCGCGTTCCTGCTGCACCAGAAGGCCGAGGACGGCAACGGCAAGCTCGACCGCGGCCTCGCGCCGCACCTGCCCGCGCCGGCGGCGTTCGAGGACTGGCACTGGGCGACCCAGCTCAACCAGGCCCGCGCGGTGGCGTTCGGCGTCGAGCACTTCCGCTCGCACTGGCCCCGCACGGCGGGCGCGCTGGTGTGGCAGCTCAACGACTGCTGGCCGGTCACGTCGTGGGCCGCGATCGACGGCGACGAGCGGCCCAAGCCGCTGTACTACGCGCTCAAGCACGCCTTCGCGCCGCGCCTGCTCACCGTCCAGCCGCGCGACGGCGTGGACGCGCTGATCGCGGTCAACGACACCGACGAGGTCTGGACCGGCGACGTCGCGCTGGAACGCCGGACGTTCACGGGCGAGGTGCTCGCGGCGGCTAAACTCCCGCTCGACGTGCCGGCCCGGTCGGTGGCGCGGCTCGACCTGGCGGCCGAACTCCGCACGCCGGGCGACCCGAAGGGGGAGGTGCTGGTGGTGAGCACGGCGGACGCGCGCACCGCGCACCTGTTCCGGGAGGACCTGGAGCTGTCCTACGACCCCGCGCCGCTGACCGCCGAGGTGCACCGGGTGCCCGAGGGCTACCGGGTGGACGTCACCGCGTCCTCCTTCGCCCGCGACGTCGCCGTGCTGGCCGACCGGGTCGCCGAGGACGCGGTCGTGGACGACGCCCTGGTGACCCTCGTCGCGGGCGGCGCGCACTCGTTCCTGGTCCGGACCGCGACCGAGCTCGCCGACCCGTCGGTGCTCGCCGGTCCGCTGGTGCTGCGATCGGCCAACGGCCTCAGCGCGGTGCGCACGTGACCACCGGCTGGACCGGCTCCGTCGGCCTCGTCCTGGCCCGCCCCGCGCGGCTGCTGGGCGCGGAGCCGTTCTTCATGGAGTTCATCGCGGGCATCGAGGAACGGCTGGCCGAGGACGACCGGTCGGTGCTGCTGCACATCGTCGGCAACCAGGACGCCGAGATCGCCGCCTACCGCCGGTGGGCGGCGGGTGGTGTGGTCGACGCGGTCGTGGTGGTGAACCGCACCGTGGACGACCACCGCCCGGCGGTGCTGCGGGAGATGGGGCTGCCCGCGCTGTACGTCGGCGAGCCCGACGAGCTGGCCGTGCCCGCGGTGCGCACCGACGACGCCGGCCCCGTCCGCGAGGCCCTGGCGTACCTGCTCGAACTCGGGCACCGGCGCATCGCCCGGGTCAGCGGCCCGGACACCCTGCTGCACACCAGGGCGCGCACCGCCGCCCTGCTCGAAGGCTGCGCCGAGGCGGGCGTCGAGCCCGTGGTGGTGGAGGGCGACTACTCCGAGGAGTCCGGGGCGAAGCTCACCACCGCGCTGCTCGACGCGGTCGAGCCGCCCACCGCGATCCTCTACGACAACGACGTGATGGCCGTCGCGGGCCTCAGCGTCGCCAAGGAGCTCGGCGTCGCCGTGCCGGACCGGCTGAGCCTGGTCGCGTGGGACGACTCGTCCCTGTGCCGGCTCGCCTCGCCCGCGCTGACCACGATGAGCGTCGACGTGCACCAGTTCGGCGTGACCGTCGCCGAGTCCGTGCTGGAGCTCATCGCGGGCGTCGAGGTCGTCGAGCGCTGGTCGCCCAAACCCACGCTCATCCCGCGGGAAAGCACCCGGTAAAGGATCCACATGACCCACCACGCCGCCGAGTCGCGGTACGACGCCATGCCCTACCGCCGGTCCGGCCGCAGCGGGCTCAAGCTGCCCGCCGTGTCGCTCGGCCTGTGGCACAACTTCGGCCACGACCGGCACCTGGACGGTCAGCGGGCGATCCTGCGCCGCGCGTTCGACCTGGGCGTGACGCACTTCGACCTGGCCAACAACTACGGTCCGCCGCCCGGCTCGGCCGAGGAGAACTTCGGCCGGCTGTTCGCGCAGGACTTCCGGTCCTACCGGGACGAGATCCTGGTGTCCACCAAGGCCGGCTACCACATGTGGAACGGCCCGTACGGCGAGTGGGGCTCCCGCAAGCACCTGGTCGGCTCGCTGGACCGGTCGCTGGCCCGGCTCGGCTTGGACCACGTCGACGTCTTCTACCACCACCGGCCCGACCCGGACACGCCCATCGAGGAGACGATGGGCGCGCTGGACCACGTCGTCCGCTCGGGCAAGGCGCTCTACGTGGGCATCTCGAACTACTCGGCCGAGCAGACCGCGCAAGCGGCCCGGGTGCTGCGCGAGCTGGGCACGCCGCTGCTGATCCACCAACCGTCGTACTCGATGCTCAACCGGTGGGTCGAGGACGGCCTGCTCGACGTGCTGGCCGAGGTCGGCGCGGGCAGCATCGCGTTCTCGCCGCTGGCGCAGGGCCTGCTGACCGACCGCTACCTGGACGGCGTGCCGGCGGGCTCGCGGGCGGCGAGCGCCTCGCCGTTCCTGTCCGCGGCCAACCTGGACGAGGCGACGCTGGCGAAGGTGCGGGCGTTGAACGACGTCGCCAAGCGGCGCGGGCAGACGTTGGCGCAGTTGGCGATCGCGTGGGTGCTGCGCAACGTCACGTCCGCGCTGATCGGCGCCTCCAGCGTGCGGCAGTTGGAGGACAACGTCGCCGCGACGGCGAACCTGGCGTTCGAGGCCGACGAGCTGGCCGAGATCGAACGCCACCTGTGACGGCGCCCGCCACCCGGTCGATGGTGGCGGGTGTCAACGCCTCTTGACGAAACTTTGCTCACCCGCTTAACTAAGTCCATGGGCCAAGCACTCGACCCGGTCGTGGTCGCCATCGACATCGGCGGCACCAAGCTCGCCGCGGCGTTGGTCGAGTCCGACGGCACCGTCCTGGGCCGCCGCACCACGCCGACGCCCGCCGGTGACGCGGACACCGTCTGGCGCGGCCTCGAGGGCGTGCTCGACGAGCTGCTCGGCCTCGCCGCCGACCGCGCCGTGCTGGGTGCGGGCATCGCCTCGGCCGCCCCGATGGACCTGCGCACCGGCACGATCAGCCCGGTCAACATCCCCGGCTGGCGCGACTTCCCGATCACCACCCGGGTCGGCGACCTGCTGCCCGGCCTGCCGGTCCGGCTCGGCGGCGACGCGCTGTGCATGGCGCTGGCCGAGTACCACCACGGCAACGGCCGGGGCAGCGAGTGCCTGCTCGGCATGGTGGTGTCCACCGGCATCGGCGGGGGGTTCGTCTTCGGCGGCCGGCCGCACTTCGGCGCCACCGGCAACGCGGGCCACGTCGGCCACTTCGTGGTCGACCCCGCCGGCCCGCCGTGCGGGTGCGGCGCGAACGGTTGCTCCGAGGCCGTCGCCAGCGGCCCCTCGATGGTGCGCTGGGCGCTGGACCAGGGCTGGCAACCCCTGGGCGGCACGGCGGACGGCGTCGCGCTGGCCGCCGCCGCACGGGCGGGCGACCCGACCGCGCGGGCGGCGTTCGGGCGTTCCGGCGCGGCCGTCGCCCACGTCATCACGGTCGCCTCCGCGTTGTGCGAGATCGACCGCGTGGTCATCGGCGGTGGTGTGGCGCAGGCCTGGGACCTGCTCGAACCCGCTGTCACCGGGCCGCTCGCGGACTACGCGGGACTGGACTTCATGCGCCGGGTCGAGGTGTGCCCGGCGACGTTGGGCGTCGACTCGGGCCTGATCGGCGCCGCGGCGCTGCTCGCGGGCGACCGCGTCGCGTCCGTGCCCGTGGGGATCTGAGGGATCGCCGTGCGCAAGTTGGAGACCATCGTCCGGGAGTACCACTGGGGTTCGCGGACCGCGCTCGCCGAGATGCGCGGCGAGCCGTCGCCCAGTGCCGGGCCGCAGGCCGAGCTGTGGGTCGGCGCGCACCCCGACGACCCGTCCCGGCTGGCCGACTGCGACGTGCCGCTGGACGCCTACCTGGCCGCGAACCCCGCCGGGCTGCTCGGACCGGACAGCCTGGCCGCGTTCGGGCCGCGCCTGCCGTTCCTGCTCAAGGTGCTGGCCGTCGACGCGCCGCTGTCGTTGCAGGTGCACCCGAACCGCGAGCAGGCCGTGGTCGGGTTCGCCGAGCACGGCTACCGCGACGACCGGGCCAAGCCGGAGATCCTGGTCGCGCTGACCGAGTTCGAGACGCTGTCCGGCTTCCGCCGGCCCGCGGCGACGGTGGCGTTGCTCGACGAGCTGGACCTGCCGTCGTTGGCGCCGCTGCGGGCCGAGCTCTCGGTCTGCGACACGTGGAGCGCGCTGCGCTGGGCCTTGCACACGGCCGACGCGGCCCTGGTCGCCGAGGTGGCCGCGGCGGCGGCCCGCGTGCCCGCGCTGGCGCACGTCGCGGAACTGGCCGAGGTCTACCCGAGCGACCCGGGCGTGGTGGCGGCGTTGCTGCTCAACGCGGTGAGGCTGCGGCCGGGCCAGGCCGTCCACGTCGGCGCCGGCGTGCTGCACGCGCACCTGCGCGGCACGGGCGTCGAGCTGATGGTGAACTCCGACAACGTGCTCCGCGCGGGCCTGACCACCAAACCGGTGGACGTGCACGCCGTGCTGACGCTGGTCGACCACAAGACCGGGCCCGCCGCCGTGCTCGACGGCGAGGGTGACGGTCCGCTGAGGACCTACCGCACGCCCGACCCGGAGTTCCGCCTGCACGCCGTGCGGCCGGGTGCCGTGCTGCCGGGCGGGGGACCGCAACTCCTCCTGTGCACCAAGGGTCACGTCGTCGTGGGCCGCGGTGGTGAAGAGGTCAGGCTGGGTGGTGGCGAGTCGATGTTCCTGTCGCACGGCCCCGACGCGGCCGAGGTCGCCGGTGATGGCGAGGCCTTCTGGGCCACCACGAACCTCACGGTCTGAGGCGGCGCGCGCCCGACGTGGACGAGCACACGGGTGCGGCGGCTCTGCCGCACCCGTGTGCCCGAAGTCTTGCTACTACTGGAAGTTCACGTCACTGCACAGGTAGTACGCCTGGTCCATGTGGCTGGCCTGCCAGATCGTGAACACCACGTGGCGGCCGGTGCGGCTGCCCGCGTTCACCTGGGCCTGGTACAGGCCCGTGGTGCCGTAGCGACCGGTCGAGGTGACCAGCTCCAGGTCGCTCCAGCGCAGCGGCGTGGTCGCCGTGTTCACGCCCTGGCGGGTGATGTAGATGCGGAGGTAGTCCGCACCGTGCCTCGCCTGGTCCGTGATCGTGAGGGTGAACTGGCGCGGCTTGTTGGCGGTGTTCCACGCGCCGACCGTGTCGAGCGCGCGGTAGCGGCCGCTCTCGGCCAGACCACCACTGCACAGCTGGCCGTTCGGCAGGGCGCCCTGGTGGTTGCCGCCGACACCGTTGCGGTACAGGCCGTTCCAGTTCCACATCGCGTTCGGGTCGGCCTTCCAGGCCTGAGCGCACATGGGATCGGTCTGGCCCATGTTCGGGTTCAGGTGGTCACTACCCCAGCGCTGGTGGCAGCCGTAGTTGCGCGACGGCGGGTCCGTGACCGAGCCGTGTGCGCTTGCGACGCCTGATGCTCCCACCAGGACCACGACGCTGGCGGCGAGGACCGCCAGGACCGAGCTGAAGACGCCGATCACCGAGCGGAGTCTGAAGGTCATCTGTTGTCCTCCACGTTGAGGATTTACCGACTACCGGGCTGGGAGCGCTCCCAGATCCCAAGGTAGCGAACCGGGCACAATCTGTGAACCCCATCCGAGCACGAAGCTTCCCCGCCCCGAAAGCACCCCCAACCGGCCCAACCCACCCCCCCAAACGCGAGAGTCCAACCTCCAGTCCCCGAGAGTCCTACGTTCAGAACGCGCGTGTCCTACGTTCAGGACACGCGTGTCCTACGTTCGGAACACCCGAATTCAACGCTCAGGACACCGCCGCGATCAGCGGTAATAGCCCGCCACCGGCACGCTGGCCTCCTCCAGCAGCGCCGGCCCCTCCTGCGGCACGGGGGCGAACCCGCCACCCGGCTTCAGGGCGTTGAGCTGCTCGGTCGACAGCGCGAACACCACCCGCCCCAACCCCGACCGCTCGATCGCCCCGACGCACATCCCGCACGGCTGGCAGCTGGTGAACATCGTCGTCCCCGCCGCCACCTCCGGCGTGAGCGACCGGGCCGCCCACCGCGCCAGCTTCAACTCCGGGTGCGCGGTGATGTCGTCGTCGGTGAGGCTGGTGTTGCGCTCCTCCACCAGCACCGCCCCGTCCGGCCCCACCAGCAGCGACCCGAACGGCGGGTTGCCCGCCGCACGCGCCTCCGCCGCCAGTTCGATCGCCCTGTGCAAGCTCATCGGAACTCCTTCCGCACGGTGGCCAATGCCTGCCACGCGATTTCCGGCTCGACCGTCTCCTGTGGATCGCCGACGAACGGGTCCAGCACCACCGCCCGCGCCCCGAGCGAACGCAACTCCACCAGATCACCCACCACCTGCGCGACGGTCCCCTCACCCAACCGCCGCTCCGGCCCCGCCTCGTCGGCCGTGATGTGCAGCAGGATCCGAGGAGTCAACGCGGGCAACGGTTTCCCCTCCGCCGCCGCGATGACCTCCAACCGCCCCACCGCCTCCCGGAACCCCGCGGGCGTCAGCCGCAGCCCGTGCCAGGCGTCCCCGAGCCGCACGGCCCGTCGCAGCGCCGCGTCGGAGTGCCCGCCCACCCAGATCGGGATCCGCCCGGCCCGGTAGTCGGACTCCTCCCGCCACGCCGCCCGCACCACCCGCAGCCCTTCGTCGGTCAACCGACCCCGGTCGCCGAACGGCACACCCAGCGCCTCGTACTCCTGCCGGGCCCACCCCACGCCGACCCCGAGCACGAACCGCCCGCCGGACAGCTCGTTCAGGTTCGCCGCCATCCGCGCCACCAGCAGCGGGTGCCGGTACGGCAGCACCAGCACGGTGGTGCCGAGCCGGATCCGCGAGGTCACCCCCGCCAGCCACGACAACGCGGTGAACGGCTCGTAGAACGGGGCCGGGTACTGCGCGGCCACGTCCGGCGTCACCGCCACGTGGTCGGACACCATCAACAGGTCGAAACCCAGGCCCTCGACCGTCCGCGCCCAGTTCCGCAGCACGTCCGGCGAGGTTCCAGGGCCGAAGTTCGGGACGTTCACACCGATCTGCACGTGATCAAGACTAGGCGGCGACACCGCCGTGCTGAAGAGACTTCGCCCGGTCTACAGGCCTGTACGCCGTGGATTCCCCGGTAAACTGCCCCGGTGACCGGGAACCTCGATCCGACCGACTGGGCCATCCTCGACGAGCTCCAACGGGACGGCCGGATCGCGCTCAGCGAGCTGGGCCGCCGGGTCAACCTCAGCGCGTCGGCGACCACCGAGCGCGTGCGCAGGCTGGAGTCCACCGGCGTGATCACCGGCTACCGGGCCCAGGTCGACCTGGCCAAGGCCGGCTACGCAGTGCTCGCCGTCGTCCGCCTGAAGTACCCGGGCAACCGGCACGAGCCGCTGCACGCGCTGCTCGCCGAACGGCCCGAGATCCTGGAGTGCCTGCGCACCACCGGCGACGACTGCTACACGCTCAAGGTCGCCGCCACGTCCATGCCGCACCTGGAGCACGTGGTCAACGACCTGACCGGCTTCGGCAGCACGACCACCAACATCGTCTACAGCCAGACCCTGCCGTACCGGGGCGTGTCCCGAACCTGAGGACACACCCCGGTCGCGACTACCGCCAGGCCACGGCGGGCAGGCACTTCGCCGGGTCGAGGTCGCGCGCGCCCGCGACGATCACCCCGTCCGGGCGCACCCAGCACCTGGTCGCGTCCCACTGGTTGCGCCACTCGCCGAGCAGGGCGCCCTGCGCGTCGTACGCGTGCACGACCCCCATCTGATCCCACCCGTCCGGCGGCACCCAGTCGGACGGGTGCGCGATGCGGGCCACGAACGTGCCGTTGGCGATCCGCGCCTCCACCGACCGCCCGCCGTGCAGGTAGACGACCTTGGCGACCTGCCCGGTCACCCGGCCCACCGCCATGTCGTACCCCGCCCGGCCCGCGTGATCGGCCTTGCCGCCGTCGCCGCCGGCCGCCGAGGCCAGGCCGTCGAGCGCCAACGCGCCCGGCAGCCACCCGGGATCCCGGACCGCCGCGGCACTCGCGTTGTACGGCATGGTCGGCCCGTCGACGGTGCAGCCGAGCTGCTCGCTCGCGGTGTAGAGCAGGGCGAAGGTGCCCACCTCGTCGGTGAGGTACTGGTACAGGGTGGCCTTGCCCTGCCGCAACGTGCTGTCCAGGCAACCCTGCTCGATCTCGGCGACCCGTTGCGGCGACAGGCCGGGGACGACCGGTCCTCGCCACGCCGGTGAGGTGGACGTGGTGGTGGTCACCGCGACCGGGTCGCCGACCGCGGCGTCGCCGCCGGTCTGCCGCCACGGCGCGACGACCGCGACCAGCGCGACCACGGCCGCCGTCGCGAGGCCCGCGACGATCAGGGGCGCGAACCGGACGGCCCGGCGACCGCCGGTGACCTCCTGTTCCAGCCGTGCGCGCAGCTGTGCCCGGCGGTGCGGCGGCAGGTCCCGGGCCGGGGGGAGTGTGGTGTTCAACGGTCCTCCAGGGTGAGCGCGGGGACGGCGACGACCGGCGCCGGGCCGAGCCTGCGGGTCAGCCGGGCCTTCGCCTTGCTGACCCTGGCCCGGACGCTCCCCTCGGCGATGCCGAGCACACCGGCGGCGTCGGCGTACGACACGCCGGACCACACGCACAGCGCGAGCGCTTCCCGTTCGTTGCGCGGCAGTTCCGCCACGGCGGCCAGCAGCACCGCCATCCGCCGCTGGTCGTCGACCCGTTCGGCCACCTGGTCGGCGTGGTCGGGCACCGAGGTCTCCACCGGGGCCCTGCGCAACAGGCGCAGCCGCCGGGCCACCGTGCGCCGGTCACTGCGCACCACGTTCGTGGCCACGGCCAGCAGCCACGGCAGGGCCGAGTCGTGCTCCAGCCGCAGCCGATCACGCTTGCGCCAGGCCACCAGGAACGTGTTCTGGAGGTGGTCCTCGGCCGCCGCCCACGACGCGGTCAGCCGGAAGCAGTGGTTGTAGACCGCCTTGGCGTGCCGGTCGAACAGCACGCCGAAGGCGGGTCCACTCCCTGCCGCGGCCTGTGACCACAGGGTGCGGTCGTCAGGGTCATCGGTCGTCATGTCCCACTTGTGCCCGCCGGTCGAGGAGGTGTTGCCTCCCGCGTCCCGAGCGACGTGCACCAGGCCTTACGCGCTCGCGGAGTGCGGGCAGGTGTCGCGGTACTCCGAGATCGCCGTGCCGCGCGGCGCGGGGCAGAGGAACTGCTCGTACCGCACGTCGTTGTCGATGAACCGCTTCAGCCACGAGATGCTGTACTTCGCGATCGTCGTGTTCGAGCTGTTCGGCGCGTAGTGGCTGGCGCCGGCCAGCTCCAGGTAGGCCTTGTCCAGGGTGGACGGCAGGCCGGTGTAGAACCGCTCGGAGTGCGACGAGACGGACGCCACGGAGTCGTTCTCCGCGCCCACGATCAGGGTCGGCGTCTGCACGGTCGACCACGTCTTCGTGGTGTTCCAGGCGGTCAGGGGGATAGACGCCTGCAGGCTCGGCCGGTCCTTGGTGGCTTCCAGCGCGCCACCGCCGCCCATCGAGTGGCCCATCACGCCGAGGCGGGTGGCGTCGATGCGGGCGCGCACGCTGCTGCTGGTCGTCAGGTGGTCCAGCGCGGCCAGCAGCTGGTCGCCGCGCGAGGCGGGCTGGTCGTAGCGGGAGTTGGTGTCGATGATGAAGATGACGAAGCCCTGCGAGGCCAGGCGCGGGCCGAGCCAGGACAGGCTGGACTGGCTCGCGGTGTAGCCGGGCGAGACCGCGACCGCGCCGAACGTGCCCTCCGCGGTGCTGGTCGGGTAGTAGATCGTGCCGCCGCCGAAGCCGCGCACGCTCGTCGCGGACACCGTGGTCTGGCTGGTCGCGAACGGGCCGCGGGTGGCCTCGATGCTCGCCGTGGTGGGGGCGGGGCCCCGCTCGTACGGGTTCTCGGCGGCCTGCGCGACCGCGCCGGAAGTGGTGAGGGCGACCGTCGCGATCAAGATCAGGGCGCGACGGGACAGGGGTGACCTCAAGGACATGATTGTGCTCTTCCCAGCGGTGGTAAGGACCTGGCGGAGAAAGTCCTGTGTGGACTGCACTTACCGGTTCGGAGTCTGGCCCACTACCTACTCGCGGGTCAAGTAGTGCTCGGCCGCCGTCTCACCTGGTCGTCGCGGCGACGGCTCGGCCGGTACCGGGAACAACCCCGGGACCGAAACGCCCACCTGCGAGGAAGCGCTCCCACGAAGGTCTTGACCACGGCCGGTGCGGTCACCAGGATCGGGCGCGACAGAGCCGTCGCACCAGCAGACGAACGGAACCGCCGATGCCCCGCAGACACCTGAGCGCCGCGCTGGCCGCGGTGCTCGCCGCCGGTCTCATCACCGCAGGCGCGGCAGGCGCCGCCCCGGGGACGGCCGCGCGCCAACCGGTCATCGGTGAGCCGCGCACCGAGCACGGCTGCGCCCGGATCGAGCACGACCTCCCCGAACTGGCCCAGTGGCCGAGGGTCGACAGCCGGGTCAAGTCCAACCCGGCCGACGAACGGCGGGTCAAGCGGATCCTGGCCGGTATGACGTTGGCCGAGAAGGTCGGCCAGATGACCCAGCCGGAGATCGGCGCGATCACCCCGGACGAGGTGCGCGAGTACGGCATCGGCTCGGTCCTCAACGGCGGCGGCTCGTGGCCGAACCGCGACAAGCACGCCGCGCCCGAGGCGTGGCTGGCCCTGGCCGACGCCTATTGGGACGCGTCCAAGGCCAGTCGCACGCAGGTGCCCGTGATCTGGGGCATCGACGCCGTGCACGGCAACAACAACGTCTACGGCGCCACGGTCTTCCCGCACAACATCGGCCTCGGCGCGGCGCACGACCCCTGCCTGATCAGGGACATCGGCAAGGCGACCGCCGAGCAGATCCGCGCCACCGGCCAGGACTGGGCGTTCGCGCCGACGCTGGCCGTGCCGCTGGACGACCGGTGGGGCCGCACGTACGAGGGCTTCTCCGAGGACCCGCGCATCACCCGCGCGTACGGCTACGAGGCCACCCTGGGTCTTCAGGGCAACGGCAAGCGGCGGGTCGGCGTGCTCGCCACCGCCAAGCACTTCATCGGTGACGGCGGCACGATCGGCGGCAAGGACCAGGGCGTCAACCCGTCCTCCCAGGCCGAGATGATCAACGTGCACGGCCAGGGCTACTACGGCGCGCTCGCCGCCGGCGCCCAGACCGTGATGGTGTCGTTCAACAGCTGGACCAACGAGGAGCTGGGCATCACCGAGGGCAAGCTGCACGGCAGCAAGCTCGCGGTGAACGACATCCTCAAGGGCAAGATGGGCTTCGACGGCCTGGTGGTCTCGGACTGGAACGGCATCGGCCAGGTCGCGGGCTGCACCAACTCGTCCTGCCCCCAGGCGATCAACGCGGGCATCGACGTGGTGATGGTGCCCAACGAGTGGCAGGCGTTCATCGCCAACACGATCGCCCAGGTCGAGGGCGGCCAGATCCCGATGGCCCGCATCGACGACGCGGTCACCCGCATCCTGCGCGTCAAGCTGCGCTCGGGCGTGCTGGACGGTGAGAAGCCGTCGCAGCGCGACCACGCCGGCTCCGCGGACGCGCTGGAGGCGCGCAAGCTGGCGCGTGAGGCGGTGCGCGAGTCGCAGGTGCTGCTCAAGAACGACAACCGGGTGCTGCCGCTGAGCCCGCGGTCGAAGGTGCTGGTCGTGGGCAAGAGCGCGGACAGCATGCAGAACCAGACCGGCGGCTGGACGTTGACCTGGCAGGGCACCGGCAACACCAACGCCGACTTCCCGAACGGCACCACCGTCCTGGGCGGGCTGCGGGAAGCGCTCGGCGCGGAGAACGTGGTGTTCAGCGAGACCGGCGACGTCGACCCGGCCGGGTTCGACGCGGTGGTCGCGGTGATCGGCGAGACCCCGTACGCGGAGGGCGTCGGCGACCTCGGCAAGCGCTCGCTGGAGGCGGCGAAGCTGTACCCGAACGACCTGGCCGTGCTGGACAAGGTCAGCGGCAAGGGCGCGCCGGTCGTGACGGTGTACGTGTCCGGCCGTCCGCTGCACGTCAACAAGGAGCTCAACCGCTCGGACGCGTTCGTGGCGGCGTGGCTGCCCGGCACCGAGGGCGGCGGCGTGGCCGACCTGCTGGTCCGCGGCAGGCACACGTACCCGGGCTTCACCGGCGAGTTGTCGTTCTCCTGGCCGCGCAGCGCCTGCCAGACCCCGCTGAACGCGGACGGCGACCCGCTGTTCAAGCCGGGGTACGGCCTGCGGAACTGGCAGACCGGCAACGTCGGCCGGCTCGACGAGACCTCGCCCGAGTTCGGCTGCTCCGGCAACGGCGGCGGTGGCACCGCGACCGAGGACCTGGAGGTCCACGTGCGGACCGACGTGGCGCCGTACAAGAGCTTCATCGGTTCGCCGGACAACTGGGGCGGCACCGAGCTCGGCCCGGACGGCGAGGCGGCGCACGGCTCGATCAACGTCGTGCCGGCGGACGTGAACGTGCAGGGCGACGCGATGAAGACGACGTGGACCGGCACCGGGCCGGGTCAGGTCTACGCGCAGGACCCGGCGGGCGGCAGCGACCTGCGCGGGTACCTCAACGCCAACGCGGCGCTGGTGTTCGACGTGATCGTGCACCAGGCACCCGCCGCGCGGACCGTGGTGAGCGCGCACTGCCAGTACCCGTGCTTCGCCGAGGTCGACGCGACCGGGCTGTTCGGCGGGCTGCCGACCGGCGTGAAGTCGACGGTGAAGATCCCGATCTCGTGCTTCGCCAACGGCGGGCTCGACCTGGAGAACGTCAACACGCCGTTCCTGGTCTACACCGAGGGCGCGTTCCAGGCGTCGTTCGCGAACGTGCGCTGGGTGCCCAAGGCGGCCGCCGACCCGGATGCCAGGACGTGCGCTGAACTGGGCTGATCCGCTCCTGCTGATCGCGCACGGGGGCGGGCCGCGACCAGGCCCGCCCCCTGTCCGCTGTCCGTACTGACTCAGTACCCGACGGTGAACCGCTGCCGCCGGTGCCTCGGCGTCTCCGCCTCGTCCAGCAAGGCGACCGCCAGGTCCTCCACCGAGATCGTCGTGCCCACCTGGTCGTCACCGCCGAGCCGGAAGGCGCCGGTCCGCTCGCCGGGCTCCAGCACGACGGGCGGGCTGAGGTAGGTCCAGTCCGCGGCCCGGTCGGCCAGGCACACCGCCAACTGCTCGGCGCACGCCCGCGCGATCGGCTTCAGCGCGTCCGGGAAGTCGGGCGCCTCCTCGACCGTGTGACCCGCGGGCGTGACGAGCGTGGCCGCGCCGCCCACGACGAGCAGCCGCACCCCCAGCCGCGCCGTGCCCGCGAGCAGCGCACGGGTGGCCGCGACCAGTTCGGCCTCCTGCCCCGGTGCCGGCCGGGTCGCGCTGATCACCAGGTCACGGCCCGCGCCGAGCCGCACGACGTCCGCGACGGCACGCGCGTCGCCGACCTCACTGCCCGGACCGGGCCGACGGCTGACGGGCGTGACCTCGTGGCCGCGCCGCCGGGCCTCCTCGACCACCCTGCCGCCGACGCCGCCGAACGCGCCGAACACCGTGATCCGCATGGCTTTCCCCCTTCGGTTCGACTGGTTTCCGCTGTGCCACGACGAGCGCGCCCAGCACGACCACCGCGCCGAGCACCTGGGACGCGGTCAACCCCTGGTCGAGCACCAACCACCCGACGAGCGTGGCGACGACCGGGCTGAGCAGGCCGAGGAACGTCACCTGGGTGGCCTGGAGCACCCGGATGCCGCGGAACCACAGGGCGTAGGCCAGCGCGCCGCCGATGATCCCGAGGTAGGCGAAGCCGCCGACGTTCGTCGCGGTGAGCGCCGGCGGCGGGCCTTCGACCAGCAGCGTCACCGGCAGCAGCACCACACCGCCCGCCACCAGCTGCCACCCGGTGAGGGCCAGCAGCGGTGCCGGTGACGTCCAGCGCTTGCTCAGCACCACGCCGGCCGCCATCGCGACCGCGCCGCCGAGCGCGGCCGCCACGCCGACCGCGTCGAGCCGCGCGTCGGCCCGCAGCACGAGCAGCGCGACGCCGACCATGCCCGCGACGGCGGCGAGCGCCGTGCGCGTCGTCATCCGCTGCCCGAGCAGCAACGCCGCGAGCCCCGCCACCACCAGCGGCTGCACCGCGCCGACGGTCGCCGCGACACCGCCGGGCAGCCGGTACGCGGCCAGGAACAGCAGCGGCAGGAAGATCCCGATGTTGAGCGTGCCCAGGACCAGCGACCGCCACCACCAGTCGCCGCGCGGCAGCTGCCGCGTGATCGCGACCAGCACCAACCCGGCTGGCAGCGCCCGCAGCAGGCCCGCCAGCAGCGGCCGGTCCGGCGGCAGGTACTCGGTGGTGACGAAGTAGGTCGTGCCCCACACGGCGGGGGCGAACGCGGTCACCCATTTGCTTAGCACTAAGACAAAGTAGCTCATCGCTAAGCTATCTCCGCAGTGACTTACCTCACCGCTAAGCTAGTTGGATGGCAGACCACGTGGACCTGGTCCTCGGCCAGTGGCAGGCGCAGCGCCCGGACCTGGACGTCTCACCGATGGCCGTGATCGGCAGGCTCAGCCGCCTCGCGCGCCTGGTCGACGGCGAGCTGGGCAAGACGTTCGCCGCGCACGACCTGGACCGCGCCTCGTTCGACGTCCTGGCCACCCTGCGCCGCAGCGCGCCGCCGCACCGGCTGACCCCGACCGAGCTGATGCGCGCCTCGATGGTCACCTCGGGTGCCGTCACTCAGCGGCTCGACCGCCTCGAAGCGCGCGGTCTCGTCGCCAGGACCCCCAACGAGCACGACGGCCGGGGCGTGGTCGTCGCGCTCACGGACGCGGGGCGGGACCTGATCGACCGGACTCTGCCGGACCACTTGGCCACCGAGAACCGGCTGCTCAGCGCGTTGTCCCAGCGTGAGCGCACGGCGTTGGCGGCCACCTTGAAGCAGGTGCTGGAGTCGCTCGGAGACAAGTGAGCGGTGCTCACTTGAGACGCGGCACGACTGTGTTGCGCCAAGTTTCTTCACTTACCAAACTT
This sequence comes from Saccharothrix stipae, assembly GCF_054781895.1. NCBI lineage: Bacteria > Bacillati > Actinomycetota > Actinomycetes > Pseudonocardiales > Pseudonocardiaceae > Saccharothrix > Saccharothrix stipae. Next base: position 464,787 of record NZ_BAAGTN010000008.1, read on the forward strand.
ACGGCGCTATCGTGCGTTCCCAGCGAATGCCGCTCAACGCCGAGAGGTTCGGTAGCCATGAGAAGACGTCCCACCGCCAGACGCGTGACCGCCGCGGTCGTCACCGCGGCCCTGCTCGGCACCACGGCCACGACCACGGCCTCCGCCGCGCCGGACGAGCGGCACCACCGGCCGGAGACGGTGAAGATCTCCGACCAGGACGCCACCCCGCAGACCCGGTCCCTGTTCTCGTACCTGCGCGAGCAGCAGGGCAAGGGCGTGCTGTTCGGCCACCAGCAGACGACCGAGTTCGGCGTCACGTGGGACGAGTCCACCGAGACCGACGGGCTGAAGTCCGACGTCAAAGCGGGCGTCGGCGACCACCCGGCGCTGTTCGGCTGGGACACCGGCCACCTCGGCCACGGCTCCTCGCCCGGCGACCCGGCCCCGGAGGAGAACTTCCAGGCCACGGTGAAGCTGATCGAGACCGCGCACAACGAGATCGGCGGCGTGCACACGCTCGCGTCCCACATGGACAACTTCGTCACCGGCGGGGACTTCTACGACACCAACGGCGACGTCGTCACCCGCATCCTGCCCGGTGGCGACCACCACGCGCAGTTCAACGCCTACCTCGACCGCGTCGCCCGCCTCGCGCACGAGGTCGACGACGCCGACGGCAACCCGATCCCGATGATCTACCGACCGTTCCACGAGAACAGCGGCTCGTGGTTCTGGTGGGGCGCGGCGCACGCGTCACCGGCGAAGTACATCGAGCTCTTCCGGTACACCGTCGAGTACCTGCGTGACGTCAAGGACGTGCACAACTTCCTGTACGCGTACTCGCCGGGCGGCGGCTACGGCGGCGTGGACGACGTCTACATGCGCACGTACCCGGGCGACAACTACATCGACGTGTTCGGCATCGACAGCTACGACGGCAGCAACGCGTCGCAGCAGTGGCTGAACGGCGTCGTGGCCGACCTGGGCATGATCGCGCGCATCGCGCAGGAGAAGGGCAAGGTCTCGGCGTTCACCGAGTACGGCATCAGCGGCGCGTTGAAGCCCAACGGGCAGAACGGGAACCTGAACTGGTTCACCGCGATGTTCAACGCCATCAAGGCCGACCCGTGGGCCAGCCGCAGCGCGTTCATGCTGACGTGGGTGAACTTCGGCACCGAGCAGTTCTTCCTGCCCTACCCGGCGACCGCCACCGAGCCCGAGCACGAGTTGCTGCCCGACCTGCGGCGGCTGCACGACGACCCGTTCGCGGTGTTCAGCTCGGAGCTCGACCTGCGCGACGTCTACGGGCGCAAGGTGAAGGCCGCGGCGCACCAGCCGTTCCTGCACGTCGTGTCGCCGCCGGACGGGGAGCGGATCACCACGCCGACCACGACGGTCCGCGTGCGACTGCTCGACGCCAAGCCCGCCGTCGTCTACTACACCGTCGGTGACGACCCGACCAGGCACCTGTTGAGGCTGGACCGGCGCACCGGGTACCACACCGGGACGTGGCACATCGGCGCGGAGAACCTGACGAACAAGGTCACGCGGCTCAAGGTGACCGCGTTGACGCCGACCGGCAAGCCGCTGGTGGTGACCAACCGGGTCATCCTCGGCGCGAAGCCGCCGCTCGCGCCCGGCGTGGTGGACGACTTCGAGGGTCACGTGGACGACGTGGCGTTGGGCGCGGAGTACAGCCCGTACGGGACGAACCGGATCTCGCTGGCGGCGGAGAACGGCGGCAAGGCGCTCAGGTTCGACTACGACTTCGCCTTCCAGACCTACACCGGTGTGGGCAAGCGGATCTCGGGTGACTGGTCGACGTACACGGGCTTGTCGTTCTGGCTGCGGCCCGACGGGTCGAACCACAAGCTGGTGCTCCAGCTCAACGCCGGTGGGGTGGCGTACGAGGCGTACCCGTCGATGGCGGGCACTGCCGCCGGCGTGGTGACGATCCCGTTCGCGGACTGGCGACCGGCGCCGTGGGACACCGGCAACGCGCACCGGCGGATCACGCCGGAGGACCTGGAGAACCTGTCCCAGTTCAACGTCTTCATCAACCAGGTCGAGGGCAACCCCGTGGTGAGCGGGACGTTCTACCTGGACGACATCCGGGCGAGCTGACCCCGCCCCTTGACCCCGCCCCCTTGACCCCGCCCGCGTGCGCCGCCCGTGCCCGGCGCGCACGCGGGCGGTTCCATTCGGCCGATTGTCACGACCGCCCGCGTTCGGTTGGCTTGGGGTGTCGATGATCCGATGGGGGACAACCGTGACGCAACGACGCTTCGCCCTGGCCGGCGCGCTCCTCCTCACCGCCGCCCTCCTCCCGGCCGCCCCGGCATCCGCTTCCGACGTGAGCCCGCACTGCCAGGAACCGGGCTACTGCCTGTTCTCCGGCAGCTCGTTCACCGGCACCCGCGCGGTCCTGCCCGCTGCCTACGGCTGCCACCCCGTCAGCGACCTCGGCTTCACGACGGCCCGTTCGGCGGCCCGCGGCTTCGGCGACGGCAGCGGCCTGGTGCTCTACTCGGACACCACCTGCACCACCCGTGCGGCCACCGTTTACCACGAGGTCCCCACCACCACCGCCAAGTCCTACCGCCACCTCCCCATCCCCACCTGACCCCGAGAGTCCAACCCCCACCCCGCGAGAGTCCAACGTTCAGAACGCGCGTGTCCTACGTTCGGAACACCCGAATTCAACGCTCAGGTTCATCCGGGCACGGGCGGACGCGGCCTCCGGACGTTCCGAGCGTTGAACTCACGCGTTCTGAACGTAGGACTCTCGCGTTCTGAGTGTTGGACTCTCGCGTTCTGGAGGTAGGACACGCGAGTGGGGGCTAGAGGGTGTGGGTCCAGTCGGCGACGGCGCGGTGGTAGTCGGGGGCGTCGGGCGCGTAGTTGATCGAGTGCCCGTACCCGTCGAGCAGGTAGGTGTGCAGCCGCGCCGGGCCGGAGGAGTACGGCGCCTCCGAAGCGCGCAACGCCTGCGCCGACGTGCAGTCGCTGCCCGGCGGCCACCCGCAGAAGCTGGTGTCACGAGCGCCGCGCCCGCCGGCGTGCACAGCCTGCCGTGCACGGCAGGCGGCGTGCCGAGCACCGCCACCGGCACGCGCAAGTCCTCACACGTGACCGACGCGGCGCTCGCGGTTGCGGGCACCAGCCCGATCGACGCGGTGAGCAGGGCGACCGCGGACAACCGCGAACGCGACCAACGCACGACTGACAACTTCCGGGGGAGTCAACGGGGAACCGCCGTCATCAGCAGACCGCTGGGGTAGGCGGCGGAGGTGAACCTGGTGCGCACGGGCTTGCCGGGCACCGGCACGAGCCGCCACCGCGACAGCACGGTGGCGAGGGTGATCACGATCTCGGTCTGGGCGAACACGTTGCCCAAGCACTGGCGCGCACCCGCCGCGAACGGCACGAACGCGCCGCGCGGCACCTCGGTGGACGCGGACAGCCACCGGTCGGGGTCGAACCGGTGCGGGTCGGGGAAGGACGCCGGGTCGTGGTGCAGGGCGTGCGGGTTGACGATGACCTCGGCGCCCACGCCCAACTCCACCCCGTCGAGGTCGACCGGCGCGACGGTCCGGCGCATGAGGATCCAGATCGGGTACATCCGCAGCACCTCGTTGACCACGGCGGCGGTGTACGTCAGCCGGGGCACGTCGGTGAAGGTGATCGGCCGCCCGCCCAGCACCTCGGCGACCTCGGCGACCTCGGCGACCACCCGCCGTTCGACTTCCGGGTGCCGCGCGACCTCGTGGAACGCCCAGGTCAGCGCCAGCGCCGTGGTCTCGATGCCCGCGGTGAGCAGGGTCAGCACCTCGTCGTAGGTCTGCTGGTCGGTCATCCCGCGGCCGGCCTCGTCCTGCGCCCGCAGCAGCACCGACAGCAGGTCGCCGCGGTCCCGGCCGCCCTCCGCGCGCCTGCTCGCGATGACCTCCAGCACGATCGCGCGCATCCGCGCGATGGCCCGGTCGAACTCGCGGTTGCCCGGCAGCGGGAGCCTCTCCACGAACGACGGCGCCAACGCGCGCACCATCCCCTGCTTGATCACCACGAACACCGACCGCCGCACCTCGGCGATCACCCGCTGCCCCAGCTCGGTGGAGAACAACGCCTCGCCCACCACCGTCACCGCGAGGCCCTGCATGTCGTCCTCGACCACCCGCACCTCGCCGGGCGTCCACGACCGGGTCAGCGCGGCGGCCGCGCGCTCCATCGTCCCGGCGTAGCCGGAGATGCGCTCGCGGTGGAACGCGGGCTGCATCATCCGCCGCTGCCGCAGGTGGAACGCGCCGTCGGAAAGCACCAGGCCATTGCCCAGGTACGGGCGGAACTTGTCGAACATCGCACCTTTGCGAAAACGCGGACCATCGGTGACCAGGACTTGGTGCACAAGCCGAGGACTGGTCACGAAAAACGTGGACAACGGACCGAGGTCCACTCTTACCACATCGCCGTGATCGCGCAGTGATGAGGTGAACCGGTGCCGTCGGCGCATCATCTCCACCGAGTGCCCGAGGAACGGGATGCGGCCGGGCGCCACCGGGACATCCACGTCCGCTCCTCTCGGCCCCCGAAAGGGACGGCTCACGATAGGGCCCGTTCGGCGGCGGCTGACAGAGTCCATTCGGGTGGGGTTGGTGTCACACCGATGGCTGGCTGCGTGTTACTACCCGCCCGTGTCAACCGGGCGTTCCTCGGCCGCGTCGCATCCCGACCGTCGGCAACGTGCACGAGGTCGCCCAGGCAGCGGTGGGATCCCGCGTGGTGCACGCCGACATGCGCGAGCCGAACTCCGTGCTGGGCAGCGACGCTGAACATGCTGGTCTACGCGGGGGTCGGCCGAAAGGGATGAATTCTCGTCGGCGAAAGTCACGGTAAGTGTTCGTGATTCACACGTCCGGTCGAGTCTTGGCCAGTGGGGGGTGGGTAAACTGCCGCCGACCTCAATATCACGGCAAGGCAACGGGAATGTCGATCCCCACTCAAAGACCAGCGGCCGTGCCACCACCCGAACGTGGTCGCGAGCTCTTGGCGCGGAAGTGGTCGTACCTGCTCAGCGGAGTCGTCGTCATCCCGCTGGGCAGGAACGAACTCGACCGTGAAATGCGCGAGCGCCTCGACGAGCTGTGCGCGGCGGTGCACGACGAGTCGTCCACCGAGCCCTCGTCGGCCCGACCGGTCGAGCGGATCGGCGAACGGCTCGTCGGACTGGGCTACGTCACCGAGGACGGCTTGCGCGTCACCCTCGACGTGCTCGGGAAAGGGCTGCTCGCGCTGCCGGAGTTCCAACCCGTCGAGCGCTACGCCAGGGGGATCGTCACGGTCCTCGGCTCGATGTCGGCCGGGTTCCTGGCGGCGAGCAGGCGGGCGGTGTTCGAGCAGCAGGAGGTCATGCAGCTGTCGCTGCTCAAGGCGGTGCGTGACGCGCAGTGGAACCTGAGGGAGAGCGAAGCCCGGTTCGAGGAGGTCGTCACGTCGTCCGCCAGCGGGATCCTGGTGGTCGACCTGGACGGGCGGCTGGTGCGGGCCAACGCCGCGATCGGCGACATCCTCGGGTACACCACCGAGGAGCTGACCGGCTTCGCCCTGGACGAGCTCGTGCACCCGGACTCGGCCCGCGTCCTCGCCGAGGCGATGCGGGCGCTGGTGGACGGCGGGCAGGAACGGGTCCGGCAGCCCCAGCGGCTGCTGCGCAAGGACGGCGACGTCGCGCGGATCTCGTTGACGGTGTCGCTGGTGCGGGGCGCCGACGACCAACCGGGGCACTTCGTCGCCGTGGTCGAGGACGGCACCGAGCTGATGCTGTTGCAGTCGGAGCTGAACCGGCAGGCGTTGCACGACGTGTCGACCGGGCTGCCCAACCGGCAGTACTTCACCACCCACCTGGAGAGCGCGCTGCGCCGGGCCGACCCGGTGCGGGGTGTCAGCCTGTTCCACCTCGACCTCGACGCGTTCGGGATGGTGTGCAACAGCCTCGGCCGGCAGGCCGGTGAGCGGCTGCTCGTGCACGTGTCGCAGCGGTTGAAGGCCGCGGTGGCGCGGGAGAAGGCGATGATCGCCCGGTTCGACGGCGACGAGTTCGCCGTCCTGGTCGAGAACACCGCCACCACGCCGGACGTCGCCACCACCGTGGCCGAGATCAACCGCGAGCTGTCGGAGCCGGTGTACTTCGACGAACGCGGCTTGGCCGTGTCGGTCAGCGTCGGCGTGGTGCGCCGACCGCCGCCGGACTGGGGTCCCGCGGAGGTGATGCGCGCCGCCGAGCAGGCGTTGCGGCGGGCCAAGTCGGGCGGCCGCGGCCAGTGGGAGCTGTACCACCCCGGGCAGGACGCGACCGTGCGGCGGGCGGACGAGCTCGCCGTGACCATGCCCGGCGCGTGGGAGCAGGGCGAGGTCGAGGTGCGGTACCGGCCGGTGGTCGACCTGGCCGGGCGTGCGCTGGTCGGCGTGGAAGCGGGGCTGCACTGGGACCGCGGCGACGACTCGCTGGACCACTCGACGTGCGCGGCGTTGGCGGAGCGGAGCGGGTTGATCCTGCCGTTGGGCGAGTGGCAGCTGGCCACCGCGTGCGGCCAGGTGAGGTGGTGGGGACAGCGCTCGGGACGGGCCACCGTGCCGCTGCACGTGGGCTTGACCAGGCACCAGTCGCGTGACGGCGACCTGGTCCGCCGGGTGCGGCGGGTGCTGGACGACACGGGCCTGCCCGCGTCGCGGTTGACGGTCGGTATGCCGGTGGCGGTGTCGGCGGAGTCCGACGCCGTGGACAACCTGACCGTGCTGGCGGAGCTGGGCGTCGGCACGTCGTTGGACGACTTCGGGCTCGGCCCGGACGACCTGGCGGTGGCCGCGGAGCTGCCGGTCAGGTCGGTGCGGGTGGCGCGGCGGCTGGTCGAGCGGCAGGCGCGGGGCGAGGCGGAGTTCCTGGCGGACCTGGTGCCGTTGGCCCGGCGGGCCGGCGTCGAGGTGCTCGTCGACGGGCTGGCGACGCGCGAGCAGGCCGAGTGGTGGCGCGCCGCGGGCGTGGCCGCCGGCACCGGTTCGTTCTTCGGCGACCCGATGCCCGGCGGTGCGTTCGACAGTCCGATCGAATGGTACGACTAGCGGTACGAACGGCCCCTACCCGGGACGGCTTGGAATCACCCCTTCACAGCGAGTTTCCTTACCGTTACAGTTCTGGGAGCGCTCCCAGTCCAGTTCCGGTCAGTGTGGACCACGCGACGGGCGGCCTCCGGCAGGCAGGTCGACGTGGTCCCGCTCGCGAAGGAAGTGATGTGGATGACGGAACTCTCGTCCCGTCCGGATGCGCCCGCGAACGCCTTGCGGACGCTGAGCATCCCCCTCCTGCGGGGTTCGCTCGGCGTGGTCTTCGTCTGGTTCGGCGCCCTCAAGGTGACCGGCACGACACCGGTGGCCGAGTTGGTCGCGCAGACCGTCCCGTGGCTCGACCCGGGCGTCTTCGTGCTCACGCTCGGAGTGGTGGAAGTGGCGCTGGGGATCGCCCTGGTGGTGGGTCGCCGGTTGCGCTGGGTGGCGTTGCTGGTGGTGCTCCACCTCGTCGGCACGTTCTCCACGCTCGTCGTGCAGCCGTCCGTCGCGTTCCAGACGGGCAACCCGCTGCTGTTGACCATGACTGGTGAGTTCGTGGTCAAGAACCTGGTCCTGATCACCGCAGGCCTCGCGGTCATGTCGGCCGACGCACCCGTGCGGCAACGGGTGGCGCGGGCCGGGTCGCGCGGGCGGTGATCCCGCGGTGCTGCGGGGCCCCGACCGGCCCCGCAGCACCATCACCCCGGGTCGCCGCGGCGGGCCAGGTACGCGGCCACGCCGTCGAAGTAGAGGTTCAGGCCGAACGCGAAGTCGGCGTCGACCTCCCGGTCGTCGTACAGGTTGTCCAGGTCGAACACGCCCGCGTCGACCACGCGGCCGAGCGCGGGCATCCGCCGGGGGTCGACCAGCAGCCGCAACGCCCGCGCGTACGCCCGCCCGAACGCCTCGGGGTTCTCCCGGAACCCCACCGCCAGCTCCGCGGTCAACCGCACCTCGCCGTGCACGAGCGTCAGCAGCCCCATCACCACGCCGACCTTCTCGTCCTCCCGCAGCGGTGTGGCGGCCAGCGCGGCCAGCGCGCGGTCGAACCACGCCAGGTTCTTCGGTCCGAGCGGCGGCCCGTCCATCGGGATCCGGGCGAACCACGGGTGCTTGCGCAGGGTGGCGAGCACGCTGTACGTCCACACCGTGAGCCCGTCGCGCCAGTCGCCGTGCGCGGGCAGTTCCGGCGGGTCGTCCAACGCGGCGTCGGCCATCAGCTTGAGCAGCGCGTCCTTGCTGTCCACGTGCCGGTAGAGCGCCATCGTCGAATTGCCGAGCTCCTGGGCCACCCGTGCCATGGACACCGCGCCGAGCCCTTCGGCGTCGGCGACGGTGATCGCCGCCCGGGTGATCTCGCCGACCGTGAGCGCGGGTTTGCGACCACGTCGCGGTGTCTCGCGCAGGCCCCAGAGCAGGGCGATCTCCGCCGGTAGGCGGTCGTCCTCGGTCATCTCCACCCTCTCGTCGCCGCGCCGGTCGAGTCTAGGGCTTCCATCGGAAACTGCGTATGAGCTACGCTCTTTAGCGTACCTGATACACATAAGGGGGCAGTGATGATCGTCGAGGCGACCGGCCTGCGCAAGGCGTACGGCTCGACCGCGGTGCTGGACGGGATAGACCTGGAGGTCGCCGAGGGGTCGGTCTTCGCGTTGCTCGGTCCCAACGGCGCGGGCAAGACGACCACGATCCGGATCCTGTCCACGCTGTCGCGCCCGGACGGCGGGCGGTTGCGGGTGGCCGGGTTCGACGTGGTCCGCGAACCGGCCAAGGTGCGCGGCGTGATCAGCCTGACCGGCCAGTACGCCGCCGTGGACGCCGAGCAGACCGGCCGGGAGAACCTGGTCATGGTCGGCAGGCTCATGCACCTGGGGCGGTCGGCGGCGAAGGTCCGCGCCGCCGAGCTGCTGGAGCGGTTCGACCTCGTCGCCGCGGGCGACCGCCGGGTCAAGACCTACTCCGGCGGCATGCGGCGGCGGCTGGACCTGGCGATGAGCCTGGTCGCGGCGCCGAAGGTGATCTTCCTGGACGAGCCGACCACCGGCCTGGACCCGGCCAGCCGCACGACCATGTGGGACGCCATCCGCGACCTGGTCCGCACCGGCACCACGATCTTCCTCACCACCCAGTACCTGGAGGAGGCCGACCGCCTCGCCGACCGGATCATGGTGCTGGACCGGGGGAAGGTGGCCGCCTACGGCACCGCGGACGACCTCAAGGCCAGGGTCGGCGGCGACCGGCTGGACCTGCGCTTCACCTCCGCCGCGGCGCTCGACGCGGCGACCGCGCTGCTCGGCGGCTTCGGCGACCACGAGCGGCTCGTGCTCAGCGTGCCGTCCGACGGCACCGCGACGCACCTGCACACCGTGCTGGACGACCTGCGCGCCGCCGCCGTGGTGCCGGCCCAGGTCTCCTCGCACCGCCCGACCCTCGACGACGTCTTCCTCGCCCTCACCGCCCGGGAAGGGGTGGCCGCATGAGCCACGCGATCGCCGACTCGATGACCATGATCGGCCGCAGCATCAGGCTGGGCAGGCGCAACGTCGACACGCTGATCATGTCCATCGTCCTGCCGCTGCTGATGATGGCCCTGTTCGTGTACGTCTTCGGCGGCGCGATCAACACCGGCACCGGCTACATCAACTACGTGGTGCCCGGCATCATCCTGCTGTGCACTGGTTACGGCGCCGCGGCCACCGCGATGTCCGTGGCCGACGACATGACCAGCGGCATGATCGACCGGCTGCGCTCCATGCCGATCCGCAGCTTCGCGGTGCTGACCGGGCACGTGACCGCGAGCCTGGCCCGCAACGCCCTGTCCACCACCATCGTGGTGGGCGCGGCGATCGCGATGGGCTTCCGCCCGTCCGCGTCCCCGCTGGAGTGGGTCGCGGTGGCCGGGCTGCTCCTGCTCTACGTGCTGGCGCTGTCGTGGCTGGCGGCGGGGCTGGGCGCGGTGGCGAAGTCGGTCGAGTCGGCCAGCGCGTTGAGCTTCTTCATGCTGTTCCTGCCGTACCTGAGCAGCGCGTTCGTGCCGACGCACACCATGCCGTCGTTCCTGCGGGGCGTGAGCGAGCACCAGCCGATCACACCCGTCATCGAGACCGTGCGCGGCCTGCTCACCGGCACGCCGATCGGCGACCAGGGCTGGATCGCGACCGCCTGGTCGGTCGGCCTGCTGCTCGCCTCGTTCGTCCTGGCCACCGCCCTCTACCGGCGACGCGTCAACGACTGAACCCCTCGCCGCCCCGGCACCCGCGCGGTCACGGTCCATTGTGGACTTGCCGGGTCCGGGGCGGCCCACACGGCTAGCATCGGCGCATGCCGGACAACGCCGGAGTGCCGCGCCGGGTCTTCATCAGCCACACCTCCGAGCTGCGCCGCTATCCGGCAGGCACGTCGTTCGTGGCCGCCGTCGAGTCCGCGATCACCCGAGCGGGCGACGTCGTCGCCGACATGAGGTACTTCGCCGCCCGCGACGAGCAGCCGGAGCAGGTGTGCCGCGACGCGGTGGCCGCCGCCGACGTCTACGTGCTGCTGGCCGGTTTCCGCTACGGCTCCCCGGTGCGCGGCCGGCCGGAGCTGTCCTACACCGAGCTGGAGTACGAGGCCGCGGGCGACGCGGGACTGCCCCGGCTGGTGTTCCTGCTGGACGACGAGGCGGAGGGTCCGGCCGGGCTGTTCCGCGACCCGCGGCACGGCGCGCGGCAGGAGGGTTTCCGCGAGCGCCTGCGCGACAGCGGCGTCACCGCGGCCGCGGTCTCGTCACCGGCCGAGGCGGAAACCGCCGTCTACCAAGCCCTGACCGAACTGCGCCGCCCGCACGGCCCGTCCGCCCGCGTGTGGAGCATCCCCGCACGCCTGACCCGCTTCACCGGCCGTGGGCAACTGCTGGACGGCCTCCGCAACGCGCTCCTGTCCCGCGTGCCCGCGGTGGTGCAGGCCGTGCACGGCATGGGCGGCGTCGGCAAGACCACCGCGGCCATCGAATACGCCCACCGCCACGCGGACGACTACGACATCGCCTGGTGGGTCCCGTCCGGAGCCGCCGAGCTGATCCCGGACCGGTTGGCCGAGCTGGCGAGGGCCTTGCGCCTGGCCGACCCCACCGAGACAGCCGACGTCGCGACAGCCCGGCTGAGGGGTGAACTCCGCATCCGCGACCGCTGGCTCGTCATCTTCGACAACGCCGAGAACCCGGCCGCGCTCGCCGAGTACCTGCCCACCGGGCCCGGTCATGTGGTGATCACGTCCCGCAACCCCGACTGGACCGACATCGCGCACCCCCTGGGCGTCGCCGAGTTCACCAGAGCGGAGTCGGTCCGCCTGCTGCGCGAACGGGCTCCGCTGACGGAACCGGACGCCGACCGGATCGCCGAGGCGTTGGGCGACCTGCCGCTGGCCGTCGACCAGGCGGCCGCGCTGCTGGCCGACACCAACCTCACCGCCGAGACCTACCTCGACCTGCTGGCCGAGCGGACCCACGACCTCCTCGCCCAGGGGCAGACGTCGGCGGGTGCCTCGTGGACGGTGGCGCTGGACCGCCTCGCCGCCGACGACCCGGCCGCGGTGCAGCTGCTCACCCTGGTCTCGTGGCTGGCGCCCGAGCCAGTGCCGTTGACCACGATCACCGAACAGCGCGAGCACCTGCCCGACCCGCTCGCGACCGCCGTCGCCGACCCGCTCGCGCTCGCCGCCACGCTCGGGACGATCCGCCGCCGCGCCATGGCCCGCGTCAGCCCCGACAGCCTGCACCTGCACCGGGTGCCCGCCGCGCTGCTGCGCGCCCGGTCGGAGCAGAGCTGGGCCGACGTCGCGCTCCGAGTGGTGTTCGCCGCCGCACCCGGAGATCCGTGGAACAACCCGGCGGAGTGGCCGGTCTGGCGGCAACTCCTACCGCACGTGCTGACCGCCGCCGACCTGGGTCGGGACTTCGACCTGGTCCTGGGGCTGGTGGAGCGAGCAGCGTCGTACCTGCGCGGCCGGGGCGAGCCCGGTCAGGCGCTACCCCTGCACGAACGCCTCCACGAGATGCTCCGCACGCGGTACGGCGACGACCACCGGAGAACCCTCGTGTCCGCTCGCAACCTCGCGAACTGCCTCTCCGACATCCGCGACTACCAGCGCGCCCGTGAGCTGCACGAGGCGACGTTGGCGCGCAGCAGGGCGGTGCTCGGTGAGCACGACGCGCACACCATGAACTCGATGAACGACCTCGCGACGGTGATGTGGAGGATGCGCGAGTTCGAGGCCGCTCGCGAACTGGGGGAGGAGGTCCTGGCCTACCGGCGGAGGGTGTTGGGCCAGGACGACGCGAGCACCCTCGTGGCGGCGAACAGCCTGGCGAACATCCTCCGGGCACTGGGCGAGGGGGAGCTCGCGCGGGAACTGCACGAGGACACCTTCAACCGTCGCCGCGGGCTCTTGGGCGAGGACCACCCCGACACCCTGGCGTCCGCGAACAACCTGGGGTTCGCCCTACAGGGGCTCGGCGAGTTGGAACGGGCTCGCGAGCTGCACGAGGACACGCTGGCGCGTTGCCGACGGGTGCTGGGCGAACGGCACCCGCGGGCGTTGCAGTCGGCCGGCAACCTGGTCAACACCCTGCGCGGCCTGGGCGAGCACGAGCGAGCCGACGCCTTGCAGAGCCGGACCGAGGAGCTCAGGCGCGACCCGTGAGCGCTACTCCTTCAGCCGGTGCACGACGACGAACCCGCCGTGCAGCGGCAAGTGCCGGCGTTGCTCGTCGGTGGCCACGTACTCGTCCAGCACGGCGCTGATCCGGCGGTCCAGCTCGACCACGTCCTCCGGCGACAGGTGCAGCGCGAACCGGGCGTAGGTCCGCACCGACTCGGGCCCGGCCTCCCGCAACTCCTCCTGGAACGCCTCCAGCGGCGCCGTGCTCGGCACCGGCCCGGTGTCGGCCAGCGGTCCGTCCAGCCACCAGGACACCCCGGTCGACCGGTAGGGCTTCTCCCACGCCCCGCCGGCGCCCGTGCGCACCTCGCCCGGCTCCAGGAAACCCGCCGACGCCAACTGCCGCACGTGGTAGAGCACGGTCCCGGGGTCGCGGCCCAACCGCTCGGCCAACTGCTTGTTGGTCAACTCCTGCTGCGCGCACAGCCGCAGGATCCGCAGCCGCAACGGGTGGGCCAGCGCTTTCGTCTCCTCGACCGTCGCCGGACGCCGTCGCCGATCAGCCATGCGCACAAACTTAGCCGACCGGTGGACCACTCCACCGATGGAGAAAACTCCACCGATGTGCGATCCTCGACCAATGGCACCGACGACACCCCTGGGCACGGCCTTCTGGCGCCTCTGGGCGTCGTCCGGCGTGTCGAACCTCGCCGACGGCACGTTCAAGGTGGCCCTGCCGCTGGTCGCCATCCAGACCACCCGCGAACCGACGTTGATCGCGGGCCTGGCGTTCGCCCTGACCCTGCCGTGGCTGGTCTTCGCGCTCCCGGCGGGCGCGTTGGTCGATCGCCTCGACCGCCGCCGCACCATGCTCAGGGCCAACGCGACCAGGGCGTTCCTGCTGGCCGTCCTCGCCGCCGCGGTGGCGTTCGGCTGGACGAACATCTGGCTCCTGTACGCGATCGCGTTCGCCGCGGGCATCGCCGAGACGCTCTACGACACCTCGGCCCACTCCCTGCTGCCGCAACTGGTCGACCGCGATCGCCTGCCCCGCGCCAACGCCCGCCTGTTCGCCGTGGAGCTCACCGCCAACGAGTTCGTCGGCCCACCGCTGGCCGGTCTGCTGGTCGCCGCGGGTGCGTTGGCCGCCTTCACCGCGCCCGCCGCGCTCTGGCTGGTCGCGTTGGCCGCCCTGTGGTCGGTCCGGGGCACGTTCAAGATCCACCGCGAGCACCGCACCACCCTGCGTGCCGATATCGCCGAAGGCCTGCGGTTCCTGGTGCGCCAACGACTGCTGCGCAGCCTCGCCGTCATGGTGGGCCTGTTCAACGTCGCCAACACCGCGTCGGGCGCGGTCCTCGTCCTGTACGCCGTGGGACCGGCGTCGGCGATGGGCCTGACCGGGCAGCTCTTCGGCCTGCTCCTCACCACCACGGCCATCGGCAGCCTGGTCGGTTCCCTGGCCGCCGAACGCGTGATCGCCGCACTGGGCCGCGGGCGTTCGCTGGCGGTCGGGTTCGCCACCGGGACCCTGATGGTCGCGGCACCGGCGGTGACCGCCAACCCGTACGCGGTCGCGGCCGCGTTCACGGTCGCGGGCGGCGGGATCGCGGTGCTCAACGTGGTCGCGGTCTCGCTGCGGCAGCACATCACGCCGGACCGCCTGCTCGGCCGCGTCAACAGCGCCTACCGCCTGGTCGCCTGGGGCACGATGCCGCTGGGCGCGGCGATCGGCGGCGCGCTGGGCCACGCGTTCGGCCTGCGCGCCGTCTTCGTGATCATGACCGCGGTCTCGCTCGTGACGCTCCTCGGCCTGACCACCGTCACCAACCGGAAGATCGAGCAGGCGGTGTCTTGATGCGGCTGCTCGCGACCTCGCGGGACAACTAGCCGGCGGCGGTGGCGGTGTGGGCCAAGGCCCGGAGGAACCAGTCGAACGCCTCCGCCGTGCTCTCCGGCGGCGGCCACCCGTTGACCACGGCCAGCAGTCGCAGGTAGCGCTCGCGGCGGGGGTCGTTGGCGGCTTGCAGCAGCGCCGCCAGCCGTTCGACCGGCACGGTCGGCAGCCGGGCCAGGACCGCCGCGACCACCCGACCGGCCTCCACCGACGTCGGCTCCACGGCCGCGGCCACCGCCGGGCCCACCGCGTCACGCACCACCGCCGCCGGATCGGGCCGCAGGCCGTCGCGGACCACGACGTGGTGCTCGGCCAGCCGCCGCACGCCCGCCCGGAAGCCCGGGTCCTGCGCGAGCCGCGCCAGCTCGACCCAGGCCTCGACCTGCGCGACCTCCGGCTGCTCGGGCAACTCCGGCGTAAAGGACCGCATGATCCCCGCGAAGGCGGGATCGTTCGCCAGTTCCCCGAACGCGCCGTCGAGGAACTCGCCGACGAGCTGCCGGCGACCGTCCTCGGAGAGCTTGGCCAGTCCGTGCACGAGACCCACCTCCTCGGGGCCGGCACCGCGCTCGGCCACGGCCACCAGCACCGCCCGGCGCAACCGCAGCACGCCGATCTGCGCCGCCAACGCCTCCGCGTGCGCCGCCGCCACCTCCGCCACCGTGAGCTCGCGGTCCAGCACCCGCCGGATCGTCGGCAGGTCCAGTCCGAGCTCGCGCAACGTCCGCAGGAGGTCGAGGCGGGCGACGGCGTCGTGGCCGTAGAGCCGGTAACCGGCGGGGCTGCGACCGGACGGCGGCACGATCCCCGCGTCGGAGTAGAACCGGATCGCCTTGACCGTCAGCCCGGTCCGCCGAGCCAGCTCACCGATCGTGAAGACCGCGTCGCCGTTCATGCGCACCACCCTCGTGCCTCCCCCTACCGGAGACTCAAGCCGGTTGCCCGAGGGGCCACCGGATTGTCGGTGTCGGGTGGGACGCTGCCCCCCGTGCGGATCGCTCGGCCGTGAAAACGGGGGTGTTGCGGTGGTGGCTCGCGACCCCGGCCGTCACCGCCCCAGGAGCTCACGGGCCAGCGCCGCACCCCACCACCGCTCGACCCGGTCCGGGGTCCACCCCCGTTCGACGGTGAGCGTGGTGTAGACGTCGATGTTGCACAGCGCCGCGTAGACGTCGACGGCCGACGGCACGTCCAACCCCTCCCGCAGCACCCCGTCCGGCCAGGACGAGAACACCTGGACGCGGGTGTCGTCGCCACGCCGGCGGCCCTCGTCGTACGCCGCCGCCAGCTCCGGCTCGGTCCGGCCGGCCTCGCGCACCAGCGCGATGACATCCCCCGACCGCTCGAACAGCCGCCGGTCGTACGCCGCCATCGCCGCGAGCTGCCGGGCCGGTTCGCCCGACGCGTCCTCCAGTTCGGCCACCATCTCCGTGATGTCGGCGGAGGTCGTCGCAGCGTCGGCCACCGCCCGCACGAGCCCCGCCTTGTCCCCGTAGGCCGCGTAGACCGTCGGCACGGACACCTGCGCCTCCTCGGCGACCGCGCGCACGGTCGTCGCCGCCCAGCCCTTGGTGACGAAGAGGCGGCGAGCCGCACGAGCGATCTCGGCCCGCGTCTCCTGCGCCTGCGCCACCCGCCGCAACGAGTCGTAACGACGCTTGCCCGTCCCGCCCACTTCTTGCCACCCTCTATATTGAATATATGCCGCGTAAACCGAATGCTGTCGGTGGGTCGACCAGGCCGTTCGTCCGGATCGCCGGGTTCGCCGGCCTGGGCTTCGCCACCCTGATCGTCCTGGCCAACGCCATCATGGTGCCCACCGGCCCACCCCGGACCGGCGCCACGGACGTCGTCGCTTACTTCTCCACCCACCAGGCCATCGTGGGCCTGTCATCCGCCCTGACGCCGACGGCCTGGGCCCTGTCCACCCTCTTCGCCGCAGGTGCCGTGGTGGCATCCCGGCAATCCGACCGGGACCGTGGCGAGGCCTGGTCCCTGGTCGGCTTCGCCGGCGTGGTGCTCCAGAACGGCACTTTCGCCGCCGTGATCGCCCTGCGCCTTGCCCTACCACCGACCACCCGAACCGCCCCCGACGCCACCGGCGCCCTCTGGTCCCTGCACGACGCCCTGTTCACCCTGAACGGCGTCTTCCTGGCCATGGCGCTCGTGGGCCTGTCCATCAGCGGCCGCCACGCCAACCTGATCGCCCGTTGGCACGCCACCCTGGGCCACCTCGCGGCAACCCTGCTCTTCACCTCCGCCACCCTGACCCCACTGATCACCGCCGAACCGGGCCCCCTGGCCCTCCTCGGCCTGGGCGGCTGGCTCCTGTGGGTGGCCTGGATCGTCCTCTACGCCACCACCCTGATCCGCCGACCGCACCGCTGATCGCGCACGGTTCGGTGCGTGGTGGTGTCGCCACCCTCAGGGTGCGGCCTGGAGCCTGTCCTGCGCGGACCGTGCGGCCAGGATGGGCAGGAAGCGGTGGACCTTGGCCTGCCGGGCGAGTCGTTGGTAGGCGTCGGTCACGGCCTCGCGGACGACCTGGTAACTGATCCGCCCCGCCAACCTGCGCGTCAACTCCTCGGCGGCCTGGTCCAACTGCACCTCGACCGGGGCGTGCAGTCGGCGGGGATCACGCACCTGGTGCCCCTCTAACTCGTCCACCATCGAACCCCTCCAACCACGCGCGAGGAACTCAGATCACCGCTGCGGATTGACCGTGAAGTTGAACGAAAGGCAAATCCAGTCTGTACTTCCGGTGAACGAATGCCACCATCCGGCCCAGCTGGCGATAGGTAGGGCGACGTGGTGACCATCGCTTGATGCGCTCCGAGGGGGTATACCGACCCATCAAATGCGACTTGCGCACCGCTCTGCGGCCGTCTCAGCGCTACGCCTGCGGTCCTCTACGAAGATCGGCCCGTCCGCTGCCGTGAACGTCGGGATCGAGTGCGGATAGGCGTGTAGAGCCGAGGCTGCCTCAACACGCCCTCAACTGTTACAGCGTCCTGCGAGGACGGATAGGCGAGGCAGCACTGCTGCTGCGGTGATGCGCACCAGCACAGCAAGTTGCGTTGTGGCAGCTGCAGTAGCTCTGTAGTTATATAGGTGGATGACTGTGCCACTTTCTCCGCTGAATTCCCTCGCTCTTGTGCATCTCCGCGCGCTGCTGAGAATGCGCGACTAACGGTGCGAAGCTCAGCTCCTGTAACAAGACTTACCGCCCTCGTTCTACTAGACGCCGTAGTTGAACGTGTCACGCATATGGCTGCCGTCAGCTTGCCGGATGTTGAGGTTAATGCACGCGGCGGATTTGAGGTGCTCGTCAGTAAGGTAAAACAAAATCTAGGCAGTTCATGGCGCAGTGATGCCGGGATCGATGTTCGTCAACTACACCGGGCACGTAATGCTGCGCAGCATGAAGGAATCGCGGCTGACCCGACCGCCGTGTCGGGATGGGTTGTTGCGACCGAACGCTATGCACGCTCTGTCGTAACGCGGTCTACCACGTAGACCTTGATCATGTTCTACTGTCTGATGTCGTGCAAGACGGTCAGATAAAGGTGTTGATGGCAGAAGCTGAAAGATGCCTAGCGGAGGGCAATGCCGGTGGGTGTAGCGTGAAGTAGATTCTCCGATGCGGCGAGAGGTCGAATTGGAGCAGCAAAAGCTGGCGGAGTGGCGCTCGGATTTCGAATCGGTGAAGCTGAAGGTAGATTTCGCTGTGGCCGCGCTGCGTAGCCGCTAAGGCGATGAGACGGCGGGGCTTCGGAACAGCGCCCGTTCGGAGGGCGGGTGTCGCGGTGGGGTGGGACAGGTGTCCTGCGGGTTGTCCCACCCTGGAATCGCTGGTCGGCGGCTATGGCGGGACAGGTGAGACAGCGTCTGTCTCCGGACACCGGACAGTTGCAACGCCGAGACGTCAGGGCCTGCTCTACACTTCGGTCAAGCGCATAGCCACGGGCACATGAGTGAGAGGTCACGATGGAGCCGGCACGGTGGGCTAACCAGAACCTCGTCCGGCAGTTGGCTGGTGCTTCCGGTGAGGGTGTCCTCTACCAGGCTGGCCGTGACTTGATTGTGCAAGTCTTTTTAAAAAACCCGGCCGTATTCCACTCAACTATGGAATGACGGGTTGGGGAGTGAGGAGTTGGGTAAGTGCAATAATGCCCACCTCGTGCGGGCGTGAGTCCCTCGGAAAGTTTGCGCATTCGGTCGAACAGGGCGGGTCGTCGGCGGCCAGGAAGACGGATATGCCGCTGTGTCCATCAACCGGGTAGCAACCTCTAGAGTCTCAGCCGCAGTAGCACCGCGGAATCCTGTATCGTCATCGCACATTGTTGCCGCTGCATCATTGAAGGACGACGGTGTAGCGCGATTGAAAGGGCTGGTCCAAGCGCCGCCCTTCAGTTCGCGCCGTCCCGGTCGAGTTTCGGTCGAGCACCATTCCCAGACATTGCCGCACATGTCGTAGACGCCGTACGGGCTGACGCTACTTTAGGGGCAGTCGCCGGGCGTGGTGCTGCCGAATCCATTCTCTCGAACGTTGCACTTAGCGGGCGCCGGCTGATCTCCCCACGGATAGACGGTTCCACGTGTGCCCGTGCCGTTACCATCGGTTGGGTGGTTGACTTGACTGGTGTCAATTGGTTCCGTAAGTACGTCCGCTTTGCTCTGCGGCACCAGGGAATCACCGGTGATGTAAGCGAAGCGCGCCTTCGCGTCGGGATCACTCCTGCTAAGACAGGTGTCGAGTGCGGCCTGGTTCACTGGACGTGGATTGATGTTCTTCCCGCCAGCTTTCCACTTCGAGATGATGCGCTCGCTTACTCCAAGGTGGGCGGTCGGCTGTTGACCGGCGAGCGCAACGGAAGCGAGCTGCCGAAGCTCACCATCGTCCGGGCCTGGCAGCGAGCCCGCGTCGACGTCTTCACGCCGGGGGTGGCCGCTACGCCGCTGGCAGGCACGCCCTACGACCTGCGGCACGCGGCGGTGTCGACCTGGCTCAACGGGGGAGTGCCCGCGGTGACGGTCGCCGAGTGGGCAGGGCACTCGGTGGAGGTGCTGCTCAAGATCTACGCCAAGTGCCTCGACGGGGAGGCGGCGGCGGTCCGGCAGCGCGTCGAGGCTGCTCTGGGGCACCGACCGAGCGGCTAGGACTTTGGCACGCATTTGGCACGGACAGCCGTAGACGGCCGGACTGCACTGGACACGGCCGGACACACGAGTAAGGCCCTTGACCGCGTTCGCGCTGGTCAAGGGCCTTTTCGTGCTGGTGGAACGATGTGCCCCCGGCAGGATTCGAACCTGCGCACCCGCCTCCGGAGGGCGGTGCTCTATCCCCTGAGCTACGGGGGCCGCAGCTACGGGTGGAAGCTTAGCGCATGTCCGCCAGGGGGTTTCACGGCCTACCCTCCTTGGTTGTGGACCTGGGGCGTGAGTGGGCGGTTCGAAGTGGTGACCTGCGGATTTCGGTTCGGGAGGAGGGGGTGGACGGTGGGGTTCCCGTGGTGCTGGTGCACGGGTTCCCGGACACGTCCGACGTGTGGAGCGGGGTCGTGGAGAGGTTGGGGAGGCGGTTCCGGGTCGTTCGGTACGACGTCCGCGGCAGTGGGCGGTCGGAGGCGGCGGTGGGGGTGGAGGGGTACCGGGTCGAGCGGTTGGTCGAGGACCTGGTGGCCGTGGTGGGGGAGGTCGGTGGGCCGGTGCACCTGGTGGGGCACGACTGGGGGTCCACGCAGGGGTGGGCGGCGGTCGCGGCTCGGCCCGAGCTGTTCCTGTCGTTCACCAGTATTTCCGGGCCGGATCTGGGGCATGTCAGTGATTGGGTGAAGCGCAATCGTTTGCGTCCGGCGCGGGTGTTCGGCGTCCTGCGTCGATCGTGGTACATCGCCTGTTTCCAGGTGCCCGGAGCCGCGGAGGTGGTGTGGCGGTTGCCCTGGGTGCGGAGGAGGTTGCACGCCAACCAGCGGGAGTTGGTCAACGGGTTGGGGTTGTACCGGGCGAACGTGGGACGGGGGCTGCCGCCGGCGGCGGTGTCGGTGCGGGTGCACCAGGTCGAGCTGACCAAGGATCCGTACGTGGTGCGGCAGCACCTGGAGGCCGCCGAGCCCTGGGCGGACCACCTGACCCGCAGTCGGCTGCACGCCGGCCACTGGGCGCCGCGGACGCACCCCGAGCAGGTGGCCCGCCACATCGAGGACGCGATCGACGGCACGCGACGACGGCGGTTGGTCGTCATCACGGGTGCGGGCAGCGGGATCGGGCGGGCCACGGCGCTGGCCTTCGCGCAACAGGGCGCCGAGGTGGTCGCGCTGGACGTGGACGAGGAGAGCGCCCGGGCGACGGCGCGGCAGGTCGGTGGGCACGCGTACCGGCTCGACGTGGCGGACGCGGCGGCGACCCACGAGGTGGCCGAACGGATCAAGGCGCGGCACGGGGTGCCCGACGTCGTGATGGCCAACGCGGGCATCGGGGTGGCCGGGCCGTTCCTCAAGACCTCCGAGCAGGACTGGCGGCGGGTCGTGGACGTCAACCTCTGGGGCGTCGTGCACACGTTGAGGGCCTTCGCGCCGCAGATGGTGGACCGCGCCGAAGGCGGCCACCTGGTCGTCACGGCGTCCGCCGCGGGCTACTTCCCGACCGCCGCCCTGTCCGCGTACTCGACGACGAAGGCCGCCGTGCTCATGCTCGCCCAGTGCCTGGACGCCGAACTGCGCGAGCACGGCATCAAGGTCAGCGCCATCTGCCCCGGCATCGTGCACACCGACATCACCAAGAGCTTCACGTTCGCCGGCACCACGGGCGCCGAGCAGGACGAGCAGCGGGAGAAGGCCACCAAGGCCTACCGGCTGCGCGGCTTCGGGCCGGAGAAGGTCGCGGCCGAGGTCCTCGAAGCGGTGAACAAGGGCAAGACCGTGGTACCCGTGACGGTGGAGGCGAAAGCGGCCCACCTGGGCAACCGGATCGCGCCGGGCCTGGTCCGCGCCGTGGGACGGTTGTGGCGCCTCTGACACTGGAGTTGCACTCATGCGCATGTGACTATATGTTCCGGCCATGGGTCACGGACACGGCCACGGCGTGCCGTCGGAGAGCGGCAGCGCCAAGCACCTGGGCCGGCTGTGGACAGCCTTCGCCATCGGCGCGGCGTTCATGGCGGCGGAGTTCGTCGTCGGCATCGCCACCGGTTCGCTGGCCCTGATCTCCGACGCCGCCCACATGCTCACCGACGTC
Organism: Saccharothrix stipae; assembly: GCF_054781895.1. Lineage (NCBI taxonomy): Bacteria > Bacillati > Actinomycetota > Actinomycetes > Pseudonocardiales > Pseudonocardiaceae > Saccharothrix > Saccharothrix stipae. The sequence goes on from NZ_BAAGTN010000008.1 coordinate 486,640, forward strand.
CTCGGCGTCGGCATGGCGCTGGCCGCCATCATGCTGGCCCGCCGCGCGAGAACGGGCGGCAGCCGCACGTTCGGCCTCTACCGGGCCGAGGTGCTGGCCGCCCTGGCCAACGCCGTGCTGCTGTTCGGCGTCGCCGGTTACGTCGTCTACGAGGCCGTCGGCCGGTTCGGCAACCCGCCCGAGGTGGCCGGTCTGCCCGTCGTCCTGGTCGCCGCCGGCGGTCTGGCCGCGAACGTCGTCTCGTTCCTCATGCTCCGGGACGGCGCGAAGGAGAGCATCAACGTCCGCGGCGCGTACCTGGAGGTCCTCGCCGACCTCATCGGGTCGGTCGGCGTGCTCGTCAGCGGCGCCGTCACGTTGATCTTCGGGTGGCGTTACGCCGACCCCGTCATGGGTGTCGCGATCGGCCTGTTCGTCCTCCCGCGCACCTACAAGCTGGCCGCGAGCGCGCTGCGCATCCTCTTCCAGCACGCCCCGGAACGCCTCGACGTGGCCGAGGTGCAGGCCGACCTGAACCGCGTGCCGGGCGTGGCCGAGGCGCACGACCTGCACGTCTGGACGCTGACCTCCGGCATGGAGGTCGCCTCCGCGCACCTGACGACCTGCGACGACGCCGACCCGGCCGAGGTGCTGCGCGCGGCGCAGACGCTGCTGGCCCAGCGCTACCGCATCGAGCACGCCACGCTCCAGGTCGAACCAGGAGATTCCGCGCGGAGGTGCCGCGAAATCTCCTGGTGACCCGGGATGCCTACAGCTCGGCGCACTGACCGGTCTTGGGCCCGCTCACCGAGTTCGCCCAGCCGTTGTCCACCGGCGCCGGGTCGCTGCCCGTGCACGACAGCGGCCCGCCGACCGCGTTGCCGGCGACGAGCGTGCCGCCCTTGTTGTCCACCAGCCGCACGGGCCCGCCGGCGTTCACCCGCTCCAGTGACACCTCACCGGTGGTGCCGGTGACGTTCACCGGCCCGCCGACCGACGTCCCCACCAGCACGACCGCCGCCGCGCCGGTCGCGTTCACCGGGCCCTCCACCTTCCCGCCGAAGACGTACAGCGACGCGCCCGCGGCCACCGTCACCGGACCGGTCACCGTGGCCCCGTCCACGCACGTGACGCCCGACTGGACGCGCAACGGCCCGGCGTGCTCACCGGTCACCGTGGCCGAGCACGTCACGAACGGCTTGGCCAGCAGCTCGAACTCGGCCACCGTCACCGAACCGGGGAACTCCAGCCGGTAGTGCTGGTAGTGACCGGGTCGGGCGATCTTGAACGCCCGGGTCTGCTGCCGCCACGGGAACGCCTCGCCCGACCGCTCGTCCACGGTCGACCAGGCGACACCGTCGTACGAGCCCTTCAGCACCCACGCGGCCGGGTCGCCGCCCGCCTTGCCGGAGGTCAACGTGTAGTAGGTGGCGCTCTCCTTCTTCGTCGGCAGGTCCACCTGCAACCACGACAGCGCGCCGGACGTCTGCGAGGTGTTGTCCACCAGCGCCGCCGGAGCCCCGGCCACCGTCCCGAGCAACGTCACGTCCCGCAACGGCGCGGGCACCTCGGAACCCTTGGTCAACGACGGCGGCACGGCGTCCGGACCGGTGGCCCAGCGGGACGGCGCGGACCCCATCTCGAAGTCCAGCACGCCACCGGAGGCGATCTCCGCGTGCGGCAGGTAGGACTTGTCCCACTTCTTCCCGTTGACCTTCAACGACTGCACGTAGATGTTCTCCGCCGAGTTCGCGGGCGCGTTGACCACCAGCGAACGCCCGTTCTCCAGGTGCACGGTCATCTTCTTGAACAGCGGCGACCCGATCGCGTACGAGTCGTTGCCCATCTGCAGCGGGTAGAAGCCCATCGCGCTGAACAGCCACCACGCCGACTGCTCGCCGTTGTCCTCGTCACCGGGGTAGCCCTGGCCGATCTCGCTGCCCAGGTAGAGCCGGGACAGGATCTCGCGCACCTTCTCCTGCGTCTTCCACGGCTGACCGGCGTAGTCGTACATGTACGTGATGTGGTGCGACACCTGGTTGGAGTGCCCCAGCTGCCCCATCCGCACGTCGCGCGCCTCGGTCATCTCGTGGATCACGCCGCCGTACGAGCCGGGGAACTTCGCCGTCTCCGGCGTGGCGAAGAACTCGTCCAGCTTCTTCGCCAACCCGTCGCGACCGCCGTACAGGTTGGCCAGGCCCTGCCCGTCGTGCGGCACCGAGAACGCCATGTTCCAGCCGTCGGTCTCGGTGTAGTCGTGGCCCCACTCGCGCGGGTCGTACTCGTCGGTGGGCGCCCGCCAGGTGCCGTCGGGGTTGCGGCCCTGGAAGAAGCCCGTGGAGGGGTCGAACATGTGGATGTAGTTCTGCGCGCGGTTCGAGAAGTACTCGTGCGCCGCCTGGTACTGCGCGTCCCCGGTCCGCTCGTACAGCGCCCGCGCCATGTTCGCGATGCCGTAGTCGTTGACGTAGCCCTCGATCGCCCACGACATGCCCTCGCCGGTGGCGGTGGACGTGTAGCCGGTGAAGATCGAGGTGTCCAGGCCCTTGCGGCCGACGCCCGCGTTCGGCGGCGCGACCGTCGCGTTCTTCACCGCCGCGTCGTAGGCGGCCTTGGCGTCGGGCAGCGGCACGCCCTTCACGAACGCGTCCGCGAACGCCACGTCCGAGCTCGTGCCGGTCATGAGGTTCGCGTAACCGGGTGACGACCAGCGCGAGATCCACCCCCCGTCCCGGTACTGCTGCACGAAGCCGTCCGCCAGCTCGGCCGCGCGCTTGGGCGTGAACAGGCTGTAGGCGGGCCAGGTGGTCCGGTAGGTGTCCCAGAACCCGTTGTTGACGTAGATCCTGCCGTCCACGACCTTCGCGCCGGTCCGCGTCGGCGTGGACGGCCCGGCGGCCTGCACGGGGGACGCGTACTGGTGCTTCGGCGCGTCGGCGGTGCCGGTGTTCTCGAAGCCCGAGTTCGGGTAGAGGTAGAGCCGGTAGAGGTTGGAGTACAGGGTGGTCAGCTGGTCCTCCGACGCGCCCTCCACCTCCACCATGCCCAGGACCCGGTCCCAAGCCTGCTGCGCGCGGTCGCGCACCGACTCGAAGGTGTCCGAAGTGGACACCTCCAGCTCCAGGTTGCGCTTCGCCTGGTCGACGCCCAGCAACGACGTGGCGATCTTCATCGTCACCGTCTTGTCGCCGGAGGTGTCGAACTGGAAGAAGCCCGCGACGTCGTCGCGGCCCACGCCGGTCAGCCGACCGCTCGACCGCACCGGCTTGTCCACCACGCCGTACACGAACAGCCGGGTGGCGCCGGTCGACAGGCCGCTCTTGACGTCGGAGAAGCCCGTCACCACGCCCGTGGCCGGGTCGAGGGTCAGCCCGCCGCTGTTGTTGACGTTGTCGAACACCAGGTTGGACGTGTCGTCGACGAACGTGAAGCGGAACAGCGCGGCGTGGTCGGTCGGCGCGATCTCGGTGCGCATCCCGTTCTCGAACTTCACCCCGTAGTAGTGCGCCTGCGCGGTCTCGTTCTCGTGCCTGAACGGCAGCGCGCGCACCGCCCGGTCGGCGGTGGGCGTGCCGGCGGACGGCATCACCTGGAACGTCTGCCGGTCACCCATCCACGGGCTCGGCTCGTGGCTCGCGGTGAACGCCTGCAACGTCGGCAGGTTGTCCCGGTTGTTGTTCTTCGCGTACTCGTACAGCCAGCTGATCGAGCCCGCGTTGGTCATGGGCGACCAGAAGTTGAAGCCGTGCGGCACCGCCGTGGCCGGGAAGTTGTTGCCCCGCGAGAACGAGCCGCTGGAGTTCGTGCCCCGGTTGGTCAGCACCCAGTCCGACGGCCGCGGCCGCTCGACCACCGCGGGCGCGGACTTGACCGCGATGTCGTCGATCCAGCCGTTGAACCCGGCCGGCCCGTCGGGGTTGTCGTAGGCGACCAGGATCCGCTTGATCGTCTTGCCCGCCGCGACCGCGCCGACGACCGACGCGATCCGGTTCCACTGGTTGGTGTAGAGCGACTTCGCCGCGCCCTGGCCGCGCGGTGACAGCTCGAACCCGTGCTGGTCGCGCGCGCCGAGGTCGCTGAGGTACGTGCCGTCGGAGAACGCGAGGTCGAGCGACACGAACGTCGCGGGGTAGTTCAGGTCGTCGGTGATGAACGACGGGAAGATCAGGTAGGACAGCTCGGTGGTCGGCGTGACCGGGATGTCGACCTCGAAGACCTTGTTGTACGAGTAACCGCGCTCGGCGGCCACGTGCGTTCCCTGGTACCGCAACGCCTTCAGGCCGGTGAACCCCGCGCCCGCCTTGGCGTTGTACCCGCCGTTGGCGCCCTTGCCCACCGTGGTGCGCATGTTCTGCGCGGGCGGGGTGGTCGAGCCGTCGGAGAACTGGACCTCGGCGAGCTGGACGAGGTTCACGCCGCCCGCGTTCGCCGAGATGTCGAGCTGGTAGTGCTTGAACGCCTCGGTGTTGGCGGTGTCGTAGGTCTTGGTCTGGAACCGCTCGGTGAACGCCTCGCCGGTGCGCGCGTCGACCGGCGTCCACGTCGTGCCGTCGTGGGAACCGCGCAGCGTCCAGTCCTTCGGGTCGCGCTCGGGCGCGTCGTTGGCCGAGGACATCGCGTAGCGCCGGACCGCGACCGGCTCGGCGAAGGTGAACCGCACCCAGCCGGTCGACGTGAACGTGAGCCACTTGGACGACACGTTGCCGTCGACCAGGTTCTCCTTGACCTCGCCCGACCCGGAGTTCTCCGAGTTGGCCGCCACGTCGACCACGCGGTCGGTGACGTTGCCGGGGATGCCGGTGGAGTCCGAGCCGTTGACGCCGGACGTCTTCGGCGTGCCGTCCGGGCCCGTCTCCACCGTGCTGGACCAGGTCGGCTGCGGCTGCCCGTCCTCGAACGAGGTGGCGAAGAGCGTCTCGCTCACGGCTGGCTCCCCCGGTGCGGCGGTGGCGGAGGACCAGCCTCCCACGCCTCCCATCGCCAACGCGATGGTCGAGACGACCACCAGCGATCTCCTACCCCGCATGTGCCCCATTGCGCACGCCCTTCGCCGTACCGACCCGATCTTTAGCGAAGCAAAGGGGTACCTGACATCGTTGTCAAGTGGAGCCCGGCAACTTGTCCGCAAGCCTGTCCGGACGCTGCTCCGACCGATCTACACTCACTCGCTGTGACGGCCCGGAACCCGCCCCCGGTGGGCACCCCCGCGGGGATGCGCGTGCTCAACCAGCGCGCGGTGCTCGACCGGCTGCGGGCGGGCGGTCCGGCGACCAGGCCGCAGATCGCCAAGGACACCGGGTTGTCGAAACCGACCGTGGGCCAGGCGTTGCTCGACCTGGAGCAGCACGGCCTGGTGCGACCCAGCGGCCGCACGTCGGCGGGACCGGGCCGGTCGGCGGTGGTCTACGAGCCGAACCCGGCGGCGGGGCACGTGCTCGGCGTCGACATCGGCAGGCAGCGGATCCGGGTGGCGGTCGCCGACCTCGCCGGTTCGGTGATCGCCCGGGTGGACGAGCGCAACCGGTGCCGCTCGGCGACGGCGCTGGTCCGCACGGTGCGGGAGCTGGCGGAGCGGACGGTGTCCGACGCCGGCCTGTCGATGGCCGACCCGGTGGTGAAGGTGGTCGGCACGCCCGGCGTGCCCGACCCGCGTGACCGGACCCTGCACCACGCGCCCAACCTGCCCGGCTGGGAACGCCCCGGGCTGCTGGACGACCTGGAGGCCGAACTGGGCGCGGGCCTGGTGGTGGAGAACGACGCGAACCTGGCCGCCGTCGGCGAGCAGGCGTACGGGGTGGCGCGAGGCGTGGACGTGTTCGTGTGCGTGACCGTCGGCACCGGGATCGGCATGGGGATCGTGGTGGACGGCCGGTTGTTCCGCGGCGCGCACGGCGCGGCGGGCGAGGTCGGCTACCTGCCCTACACCGGTCAGTCCGAAGAGGACGGACGGCAGCGCGGCCAGGCCGAGGCCGCGACGGCGGCGGAGTCCGTGGTGGCGCTGGCGAAGCAGCGCGGTCTGGTGGCGCGGTCGGCGCGCGAGGTGTTCGCGGCGGCGAAGTCCGGTGACGAGCGCGCGTTGCTGGCGGTGCGCGACGAGGCGGAGCGGCTGGCGTTCGTGGTGGCGTCGGTGGTCGCGGTGATCGACCCCGAGCTGGTGGTGCTCGGCGGCGGCATCGGCAGCAACACCGACCTGCTCCAGGAGCCGATGGAGGCCGCGCTGCGGCGGATGACACCGCTCGTGCCGCGGCTCGTGGCGGGTGAGCTGGGTGACGGGGCGGTGCTCAGCGGCGCCATCGCGATCGGGTTGCGGTCGGCGCGCGAGCTGGTGTTCGACCGCCGAGGTGCTGTGACTCTCTGAGAGTAGTCGAGTGACTCTCGCCTGCCGATTCACTCGAAAGTTGTAGGTCTCAACTCGCCAGTAATGACGTAGCGTCACGGTCACCTCCTCCTGGAGGGTGTGTGTCCTTCCGTTGTATAGAAGGGGAGTCGAAAGGGGAGTACGGGGGACGTGGTCCCCTTTCGACCGTGCCACGGGGCAGGTGCCGCGCCCGCAAACACCTGCCCCGTGTACAACGGTGTCCGAGTGACTTCCGAGGTCCGGCCGCCGCGACGGTCCGATCGCACGGTCCGGTGACCCCCGCCCGCTACGGCGTCTTGCGGTGGACGTCGGTCGCGGTCGAGGCCCGGTGCGTCGAGTCGGCGATCCACGGTCCCGGGCTCGACGGGTCGAGCACCCCCTCCTCCAACCAGGTGAGCCGCCCGTCCAGCACGTGCCGGGCCAGCGTCAGGTCCGAGTCGTCGGAGTTGCGCCACAGCCGGTCGAACAGCTCCTCCACCCGCACCCGCGCCTGCGCGGCGAACGCGTCGGCCAACCCCAGCGCCCGGTCACCGTCCGACACCGCCCGCACGCACACCGCGCTGATCGCGAACAGCTCCGCGCCGATGTCCACCACCCGTGCCAGGAACCGCTGCTTGCGCTCCATCCGGCCCTGCCAGCGCGACATCGCGTAGAACGTCTGCCTGGCCAGCTTGCGGCTGGACCGCTCGACGAACCGCAGGTGCCCGGCCAGCGGCCCGAACTCCGCGTACGCGCGCGGCACCTGGCCCTTGCCGACCACCAGCGTCGGCAGCCACTTCGCGTAGAACCCGCCCGCCCTGGCCAACGCCCGCCCCTTGCGCTTGGCGTCGGCCTCCGGGTCGATGATGTCCCCGGCCACGGCGAGGTGCGCGTCCACCGCCTCCCGCGCGATCAGCAGGTGCATGATCTCGGTCGAACCCTCGAAGATCCGGTTGATCCGCAGGTCGCGCAGCACCTGCTCGGCGGGCACGCCGCGCTCGCCGCGGGCCGCCATGGACGCCGCCGTCTCGTAGCCGCGCCCGCCGCGCAGCTGCACCAGCTCGTCCGCGACCAGCCAGGCCATCTCCGAGCCGTAGAGCTTGGCCAGCGCGGCCTCGATGCGGATGTCGTGCCCACCCGCGTCGGCCAGCTCGCTGGACAGGTCGAGCACGGCCTCCAGCGCGTAGGCGGTGGCCGCGATGTAGGCGATCTTGCCCGCGATGGCCTCGTGCTCGCCGATCGGCAGGCCCCACTGCACGCGTGCGGCGGACCACTCGCGGGCGATCTTCAGGCACCACTTCGCCGCGCCCGCGCACAGGGCGGGCAACGACAGCCGACCGGTGTTCAGCGTGGTGAGCGCGATCTTGAGGCCCGCGCCCTCCTTGCCGATCAGGTTCGCCCGGGGCACGTGCACCTGGTGGAACCGGGTGACGCCGTTCTCCAGGCCGCGCAGGCCCATGAACTCGTTGCGGTTCTCCACCGTGATGCCGGGCGAGTCACCCTCGACCACGAACGCGCTGATGCCCTTGCCGGGCACCTGGGCCATCACCACCAGCAGGTCGGCCACCACGCCGTTGGTCGTCCACAGCTTCACGCCGTCGAGCACGTAGCCGTCGTCCGTGGGCGTGGCCGTGGTGCCGAGGCGCGCCGGGTCGCTGCCCACGTCCGGTTCGGTGAGCAGGAACGCGCTGATCGCGCCGGTCGCGCAGCGGGGCAGGTACTGCTGCTTCTGCTCGTCGGTGCCGAACAGCGCCAGCGGCTGCGGCACGCCGATGGACTGGTGCGCGGACAGCATCGCGGCCAGCGCGGGGCTGACCGACCCGACCATCATCAACGCCCGGTTGTAGTAGACCTGGGACAGGCCGAGCCCGCCGTACTCCGGCTTGATCTTCATGCCGAACGCGCCGAGCTGCTTGAGGCCCGTCAGCACGTGGTCGGGGATGAGGGCGTCACGCTCGATGACCGCGCCGTCCACGGTGCTCTCGCAGTACTCGCGGAGCGCGGAGAGGAACAACTCGCCGCGTTCGCGGTCCTCGGCGGAGCCCGCGGGGTGCGGGTGGATCAGGTCGAGGCGGAAGTGGCCGAGGAAGAGCTCCCGGCCGAAACTGGGGTGGCGCCAACGCGTCTCGCGGGCCTGCTCGGCGACCTTGCGTGCGGTGCGCTCGTCGACGTGCCGGTCGGGATCCACTGCGGTCATCGCTGACCTCCGGGTCGGGTTGCCGCTGCTCCGGAGGCGGCGGCTGGGCCGACGCGACCTCGCGGGCGGGTGTTCCACGTTACTACCGGCGGGTAGCCCCAACCGGGTGACGTGAAACCGCAGGTGGGCCGCCCGACGCCGGACGGCCCACCCCTCAGCGGAACCTCTGGTGGTGCTCCCTGGTCAACGGCGTCGCGTCGGGACCTGCCACTCCGGCACCTGGCCCCGACCGACGTGGGTCGGTGCGAAACGGAACCGGTGGTCGGTGTGCGTCGACGGCACGCCCGCGGCGGTGCGGCTGAGCACCCGGAGGTGCTGGTCGCCGCTGTGCGCCGGGGTCCAGCGGATGGTCGCGGTGCCGTCCGGGCCGACGGGGACGGTGGTCGTCACACCGTCGACGGTGTACTCGAACGCCGTCGCGCCGGCCTGGTTGGTGGTGAACGTGAAGGACCCCTCCCGCTCCGGGCCGCTCGACCCGGCGGGGAATTCCGGCGACACGACGGTCGGGTTGTCGCTCACCGACCAGTCGGCGCTGCCCTGGGCCGACCACGTGCCGTCGGCGGTGCGGACGCGGGCACGCAGCACCAGCGCGCCGAGGCGGTCGGCGGTGTGCCGGACGGTGGTCGTGCCGTCCGGGTCGGCGGGCGCGGTGTGCTTCACCGAGGGCTCGTGGTCGAACCAGTACTCGTACTCGACCGGCGCGACCATCGTGGTGGTGAAGGTGAACGTGGCCGGCCGGTTCGGCGACGCACCGGCGATGGCGATGGACGGCGCGGCACCGTCCACCCACAGGCTGACGCCCCCCGTCACCGACACCCGGCCCGACCCGTCGGTGCTGCGCACCCGCAGCGACCGCCGGTCCAGGTCGGTGGCCAGTGGCGCCCACGTGAAGCGGGCGGTGCCGTCCGCCGCCGCGGGCACCGTCCCCTGGGCGGCGGCCGTGCCGTCGGGGCGCACGAACCAGTAGGTGTAGGACACCGCGCCGGCCTGGCGGGGCTGGAGCGCGAACTCCACCGACGACCCGACGATCGTGCTGCCCCGCTGGGTGACGACCGGCGCGTCGTTCAGCACGAACCGGTACAGGCGCTCGGGCGACGACACGCCGGTCGACGACGTGCTGCGGACCCGGAGCTCGTTGAGCCCGGTGTGGGTCGGCGCGTACATGACGCTCGCCTTGCGCTCCGCGTCGGCGGCCGCCGTCGTCTCCGGGCCGTCGTCGACGCGGAAGGTGTAGCTCACCACGTCGGTCACCCACGAGGAGAAGTCGAACCGACCGGGCACGCCGACTCCCCCGGTGGGGCTGCCCTGGACGTTGTACCGGTCGGACCACACGAACGGGCGGTCCTCCAGGACCTCGAACGAGTACCACATGTCCGCCGAGCGGTTGTCCGCACGATCGACCGTCCGCACCGCGACACCGGTGTGAGTCGGGATCGGGGGCGTGTAGGTGATCGTCACCGGCCCGGCGGGTGCGGCCGGGGCGACCCTCGACCAGTTCTCCTGGCCGAAGAACCGGTACTCGTACGCGACGACGTCGTCCGAGGTCGTGCTGAAGGTGAAGTCACCGGGCACGCCGTAGCCGCCGCCCTTCTTCCCGCTCGGGTAGACCTCGGAGTGGACGGTCGGGGACGAGGGGGCGGTCCGGTCGATGGTGAAGTAGCAGGGCGCGGTCTCCGGTGACGCCGACGTGGCGTCCAGCGCGCGGACCGTCCAGGCGTGCGTGCCGTCCTGCGGGAACAGCCAGTCGTCGGCCTGGGCGACCACCCGGCCGTTCGCGTCGGCCGGCCACCGCAGCGTCTCGCGGGCGGGAGGGTCGGCGACGGGCCAGTGCGCGAACTCGGCCGTCAGCGCGTCACCGGCGAGCGTCGCGGTGAACACCAGCCGTTGGGCGTCGTTGAGCAGCGCCGGGTTGAGGTGGGTGCCGGGCGCGGTCGGCGCGCAGCCGCGGTCCGGCCACACCTGGTGGCCGGTCGGCGTCGCGGGCGCGCGGTCCTGACCGGCGCTGTGCCCATCGGCACCGACGGGTGCGTCGCCGTGCGGGTCCTGGTAGGCCGAGGCCGGCGCCGCGGTGGTGAGGGCAATGCCCAGCAGCGCGATCGCCGCCGCCGCGCGCACGGATCTTCGCCGTGGTGTCAATGGTCTGTCCCCCTGGGAGCTCGGCACGTCCGCGTGGATCATGCCAGGTGAAACGCCAGGTGGGAGCACTGTTACCGGCGGTGCCCGGCCGGTCACGCGGCGGGCGGGGCGGGTCAGCTCGGCAGGGGGGCGGCGGCCCGTTCGGTGAGGAGTTGGCCCATGTAGGTGCCCTCGCTCGTCTGGGACTTGAGCATGTTGTCCGCGAGCGTCCGCACGACCGGCTGACCGGCGTGGGTGGTGGCGTACTCGGCCATCGGGGCGCCGCCCCGGTGGTGCCGCAGCATGAGTTGCAGGAAGTACACGTCGAAGTCGACACCGGTCAGCGAGCGCAGCTTCGCGATCTCCTCCGCGCTCGCCATGCCGGGCATCTTCCCGTCACCGTCCGCGTCGGACCCGGAGTGGCCGTGGGTGGCCGACGTCATCCACCACATGTGCCTGCCGTCGACCGACTGCTCCGGGTGACCCCAGAGGAACAGCCAGCCCTTCATCCGGCCGACCTGCTCCAGCTGCGTGGAGGCGATGTCGAACGCGAGCTGCTCGATGGCGGGGTCGGCCGTGTTGTCCCGCGCGATGTTGGCCATCTGCACACCCTGGAGGTGGTGCGCCGACATGTCCTGGCTGAACCCGACGTCGACCGAGTCGCGCGCGGGGGTGGAACTGGTGTCCGAGCCGGGGAGCTTGATCAGCAGGCCGACGGCCGCGCCGAGCAGGAGGACGGCCACGACCGCGACCGACACGACGACCGTCCTGGTCGCGGTCACCCCGCGGGCGGGGGCGGTGCCCTCCTGCTCGACGTCGGCCACAGGTCAGCTGCCCGACGTGGTGGTGGCCGCGGGCGCGTCGGTGGCCTGCGGGGCGCCGGTCTCGGCGGCGTCCGTCGTGCCGCCGTCCATCGGCACGGCGTCCGCGCCGGGGGCCTCCGCCACGAACGGCGGCGGGTTGGCCACGTCGAAGGTCGGGGACTCGCAGGACGCGCCGACCTCGGGGTAGGTGAACTGGTTGCGCCGCAGCGACTGGATGAACTGGTCGATGCGCTCGTCGTCGGCGCTCTCCAGCTTCAGCTGGTGGCCCCACGACTGCAGCGAGATCGGCTTGTCCAGGCCCGGGTACGGCGACAGCATGGTGAACGGCTGGCCCTCGGCGCGCGCCTTCAGCTTGTCCAGCGCCTCACCGGTGATCTGGTCCGGGTTGTACGCGATCCACACGGCGCCGTGCTCCAGCGGGTGGACCATGTTCTCGTTGCGGACCGCGCTCGCGTAGACCGTGCCGGTGCAGTCGGCCCACACGTTGTCGTGCGGACCGCCGAACGGCGGCGAGTGGTCGTAGGCGACCCGCTGGGTGGCGGTGACGTGCTTGCTCGGCTCGTACTCGACCTTCACCACGCCCTGGATCTGGTCCGAGGGGTCCTTGTTCTCCTCGGACGGGTTCCACTTGGCGAGCGCCGCTTCCTTCGCGTCCCGGTCGGCGATCTGCTGGTACGCGTAGCCGAACACGGTGCCGGCCAAAGCCAGTACGGCCACCACCGCGAGGATGGTCCCCCACGGCTTCGGCTTCTTCGCCACCACCGAGGAGCGCGCCGCCGCTACGCTGGAGCGCGCGGCCTTCGTCTTCTTGCCGCTGGTCATGTCCGCCTCAGTCTCGTCATACGCCCATGCCGCGGGCCAGTGTAGGGACACCGTGTCTGATCACCGTCAACTGCCCGTCACGGGCGGTGGTCGTCAACAGTTGCCATTCCCACTTCGCGGGACGCGCATCCCGGTCGAGACCAGCGGGAACGCTTCCCTAGACTTGCCGGGTGACTCCCGCTGCGCTCGCTGAACTGGTCCGTGCGACGGCCGTGGACGTGCTGTCCGCCCGCGGCCTCGACCCCGCCGCCCTGCCCACCGCGGTCACGATCGAGCGCCCCCGCAACCCCGAGCACGGCGACTACGCCACGAACGTGGCCCTCCAGACCGCCAAGAAGGTCGGCGTGACGTCCCGCGACCTGGCCGGCTGGCTCGCCGACGCGCTGACCGGCACCGATGCCATCTCCTCGGTCGAGGTCGCCGGTCCCGGCTTCCTCAACCTGCGGCTCGCCGCCGACGCCCAGGGCGCGATCGTGCGCGACGTGCTCGAAGCGGGCGAGGCCTACGGCCGCGGCGACCAGTTCGCCGGCACCCGGATCAACCTGGAGTTCGTCTCGGCGAACCCGACCGGCCCCATCCACCTGGGCGGCACCCGCTGGGCCGCGGTCGGCGACGCGCTGGGCCGAATCCTCGCGGCCAACGGCGGCGAGGTCACCCGCGAGTACTACTTCAACGACGCGGGCGCGCAGATCGACCGGTTCGTCCGGTCCCTGATCGCCGCCGCGAAGGGCGAGCCCGCGCCGGAGGACGGCTACGCGGGCGGGTACATCGGCGACATCGCCGCCGAGGTGCTGCGGCAGGAGCCGAGCGCGCTCACCGGGGAGGACTCGCACGAGGTGTTCCGCCGCATCGGCGTGAACCTCATGTTCGAGGAGATCAAGAAGGACCTGCACGACTTCGGCACGGACTTCGACGTCTACTTCCACGAGGACTCGCTGCACCGCTCCGGCGCCGTGACCAAGGCCGTCGACCAGCTCAAGAACTCCGGCGCGCTGTACTTCGACCAGGGCGCGTGGTGGCTGCGGTCCACCGAGTTCGGCGACGACAAGGACCGCGTGGTCATCAAGAGCGACGGTGACCCGGCGTACATCGCCGGTGACATCGCGTACCTGGCGGACAAGCGGGCGCGCGGCTTCGACCTGTGCATCTACATGCTCGGCGCGGACCACCACGGCTACATCGGCAGGCTCAAGGCCGCCGCCTCGGCGCTGGGCGACGACCCGGCGACGGTCGAGGTGCTGATCGGGCAGATGGTGAACCTGGTCAGCGAGGGCAAGCCGGTGCGGATGAGCAAGCGCGCGGGCACCGTGATCACCATGCAGGACCTGGTGGACGCGGTCGGCGTGGACGCCGCCCGGTACGCCATGAGCCGGTCGTCGGTCGACTCGTCCCTGGACGTCGACCTCGACCTGCTGCGCAAGCGCAGCAACGACAACCCGGTGTTCTACGTGCAGTACGCGCACGCGCGGCTGTGCTCGGTGCAGCGCAACGCCGCCGACCTCGGCGTCACGCCCGGTGACGCGGTCGACCTGCTCACCCACGACCGCGAGGGCGACCTCATCCGCACCGTCGGCGAGTTCCCGCGCGTCGTCGCCACCGCCGGTGAGCTGCGCGAACCGCACCGCGTCGCGCGGTACCTGGAGGAGCTCGCGGGCACCTACCACCGGTTCTACGAGGCGTGCCGGGTGCTGCCGCGCGGCGACGAGGAGACGACCGAGCTGCACCGGGCCCGGCTGAGCCTGTGCGCCGCCACCCGCCAGGTGTTCGCCAACGGCCTCGCGCTGCTGGGCGTGACCGCGCCGGAGCGCATGTGATGCGCGCGCACCCGGCCGGTCCGCGGCACGCCGACGTCCTGATCCCCTCCAACACTGCGGGCAACCGCCCGGCCACGGCCGCCGACCTGGACCCGCTGCACCCGCAGGTGTGGCCGCGCAACGCCGAACGCGGCGACGACGGCGCGGTGCGCCTGGCGGGCGTCGACGTGCGGCAGCTCGCCCAGGAGCACGGCACCCCGCTGTTCGTGATGGACGAGGCCGACTTCCGCGCCCGCTGCCGCGAGCACGCCGAGGCGTTCGGCGACCCCGCCGGGGTCCACTACGCGTCCAAGGCGTTCCTGTCCGTCGCGGTGGCCCGGTGGGTCGCCGAGGAGGGCCTGAGCATCGACGTGGCCAGCGGCGGCGAGCTGGCCGTCGCGCTGCGCGCGGAGTTCCCGCCGGAGCGGATCGCGCTGCACGGCAACAACAAGTCCGTCGCCGAGCTGACCGCCGCGGTCGAGGCGGGTGTCGGCGCGGTCGTGCTGGACTCGTTCTTCGAGATCGCCCGGCTGGACCAGGTCGCCCGTGAGCGCGGCCGGGTGCAGCCGGTGATGATCCGGGTCACGGTGGGCGTCGAGGCGCACACGCACGAGTTCATCGCCACCGCGCACGAGGACCAGAAGTTCGGCTTCTCGCTGTCCTCCGGCGACGCGGCCGAGGCGGCGCGGCGGGTGCTGAAGTCCGAGGGGCTGCGGCTGATCGGCCTGCACAGCCACATCGGCTCGCAGATCTTCGACGCCAGCGGCTTCGAGGTCGCCGCGCGCCGGGTCATCGGGCTGCTCGCGGACCTGCGCGACGAGCACGGCGCCGGGATCCTCGACCACGTCACGACCGTCGACCTCGGCGGCGGTCTCGGCATCGCCTACACCCCGGACGACGACCCGCCGCCGCCCGCCGAGCTGGCCAGGCAGCTGCGCAACATCGTCGGCAAGGAGTGCGAGCACGCCGGGCTGCCCACGCCGAAGATCGCGGTCGAGCCGGGCCGGGCCATCGTCGGCCCCGGCACGGTGACGCTGTACGAGGTGGGCACCATCAAGGACGTCCAGCTCGACGCGGGCGTGGTCCGCCGGTACGTGAGCGTGGACGGCGGCATGAGCGACAACATCCGCACCGCGCTCTACGACGCGGTCTACGACTGCAAGCTGGTCTCACGCGCCGCGGGCGAGGACGCCCGGGCCGTGCTGTGCCGCGTCGTCGGCAAGCACTGCGAGTCGGGTGACGTGGTCGTGCGCGACTGCTGGCTGCCCGACGACCTCGCCCCCGGCGACCTGATCGCGGTCGCCGCCACCGGCGCGTACTGCTACTCCATGGCCAGCGGCTACAACCGACTGCCCCGGCCGGCGCTCGCCGCGGTCGCGGACGGCCGGGCCCGGTTGCTGCTGCGCCGGGAGACCGAGGAAGACCTGTTCCGCCTGGAGGTATGAGAAGTGGCAAGCCACGAGGGCAAACCGATCAGGGTCGCGCTGCTGGGTTGCGGCACCGTCGGCACCGAGGTGGTCCGGCTGCTCACCGACCAGGCGGCCGACCTCACCGCGCGGGTCGGCGCGCCGGTCGAGCTGGCCGGCATCGCCGTGCGCAGGCCCAACAAGCACCGCGAGGTGCCCGCGCACCTGCTGACCACCGACGCCGAGGCGCTGGTCACCTCCGACGACGTGGACGTGGTCGTGGAGGTCATCGGCGGCATCGAGCCCGCCCGCACGCTGCTGCTCGGCGCGTTGCGCGCGGGCAAGTCCGTGGTGACGGCCAACAAGGCGCTGCTGGCCGAGTGCTCGGCGGAGCTGTTCGAGGCGTCCGACCACTCCGGCGCCGACCTGTACTTCGAGGCGGCGGTGGCGGGCGCGATCCCGCTGCTGCGCCCGCTGCGCGAGTCCCTGGCCGGCGACCGCATCACCAGGGTGATGGGCATCGTCAACGGCACCACGAACTTCATCCTCTCGGGCATGGACTCCACCGGGGCGAGTTACGGCGAGACCCTGGAGGAGGCGACCCGGCTCGGGTACGCCGAGGCGGACCCGACGGCCGACGTGGACGGCTTCGACGCCGCGTCCAAGGCCGCCATCCTGGCGTCCCTGGCCTTCCACAGCCGGGTCACGGCCGCCGACGTGCACCGCGAGGGCATCGCGCAGGTCAGTGCCGCCGACATCGCCGCCGCCAAGGCCCTGGGCCGCACGGTGAAGCTGCTCGCCATCTGCGAGCGGGTCACGCAGGAGGACGGCGAGAGCATCTCGGTGCGCGTGCACCCGGCGATGATCCCGACCTCCCACCCCCTGGCCGGCGTGCACGGCGCGTTCAACGCGGTGTTCGTGGAGGCCGACGCGGCCGGCGAGATGATGTTCTACGGCCAGGGCGCGGGTGGCGCCCCGACCGCCAGCGCGGTCCTCGGCGACCTCGTCGCGGTGGCCCGCAACCGGGTGCACCGCGGCCGCGGCCCGCGTGAGTCGGCCTACGCGGCGCTGCCCGTGCGGCCGATGGGCCAGACGCCCACGCGTTATCACATCAGCCTCGACGTCGCCGACCGGGCGGGCGTGTTGTCGCAGGTGGCGGCGGTGTTCGCGGAGCACGACGTGAGCATCGCCGCCGTGCGGCAGGAGGGTCGGGTCGACGACGCCAGCCTGGTGATCGTCACCCACGCCGCTACCGACGCGGCACTGCGGTCGACCGTGGACAAAATCGGCGGGCTGCCCGTGGTTCGGGAAGTGGTCAGCGTGATGCGGGTGGAAGGCGAAGAATGATGGCGGCCCAAGCAGCCCTCGGCGGAGTCGACGATCGGACGTCGAGCGGAGCCGACACTCGGACGGCCGTCGGCGGAGCCGGGGGCGAGAACGCGGTGCGGGCGGGGTGGCCCGGCATCATCCGCGCCTACGCGGACCGGATCCAGCTCCCCGAGGGTGCCAGGGTCGTCACCCTCCACGAAGGCGGCACGCCGCTGGTGTTCGCCGAGCACCTGTCCGAGGTGACCGGGTGCGAGGTGCACATCAAGGTCGAGGGCGCGAACCCGACCGGCTCGTTCAAGGACCGCGGCATGACCGTGGCCATGACGCACGCCCTGGCCAGCGGCATCCGCGCGGTGATCTGCGCGTCGACCGGCAACACCTCCGCCAGCGCGGCGGCGTACGCGGCCAAGGCTGGCCTGACCGCGGCGGTGCTCGTGCCGCGCGGCAAGATCGCGCTGGGCAAGCTCGCCCAGGCGGTCGCGCACGGCGCGAAGATCCTCCAGATCGACGGCAACTTCGACGACTGCCTGGAGCTCGCCTCCAAGACGTCGACCGAGTACCCGATCACGCTGGTCAACTCGGTCAACCCGGTGCGGCTGATCGGCCAGAAGACCGCCGCGTGGGAGATCTGCGACGTGCTCGGCCGCGCGCCCGACATCCACTGCCTGCCGGTCGGCAACGCGGGCAACATCACCGCGTACTGGCGCGGTTACTCCGACTACGCCGCCGACGGGGTGGTCTCCTCGACGCCCCGCATGTTCGGCTTCCAGGCCGCGGGCTCCGCGCCGCTGGTGCACGGCGCGCCGGTGGCGAACCCGGAGACGATCGCGACCGCCATCCGGGTGGGCAGCCCGGCGTCGTGGACCGGCGCGGTGGCGGCCAAGGAGGAGTCCGGCGGCCTGTTCGAGGCGGTGACCGACGAGAAGATCCTGGAGGCCTACCGGCTGCTGGCGTCGACCGAGGGCATCTTCGTCGAGCCCGCGTCCGCGACCAGCGTGGCCGGCCTGCTGGCCACCGCCGCCGACGGCCGGCTGCCGAAGGGCTCGACGGTCGTCTGCACGGTCACCGGCCACGGCCTCAAGGACCCCGACACCGCCCTGCTGGGCATGAGCGAGGTCGAGCCGGTGCCGGTGGACCCCGGCGCCGTGGCGCACGCGCTGGAGCTGGCGTGACGGGCTTGGCCGCCCCTGGTGTGCGCGTCACCGTGCCGGCGTCCACGGCGAACCTCGGCTCGGGCTTCGACGCGCTGGGCATGGCGCTGGGCCTGCACGACGAGCTGGAGTTCGCGGTGACCGGCGGCGGCCTGGTCGTGGAGGTCGCCGGCGAGGGCGCCGGCGGCGTGCCCACCGACGAGCGACACCTCGTCGTGCGGGCGTTCCGGGCGGCCTGCGAGCTGGTCGGCGTCGACGTGCCCGGGCTGCGGCTGACGTGCCGCAACGCCATCCCGCACGCGCGGGGTCTGGGCTCCTCGGCGGCGGCCGTCGTGGCGGGCGTGGCGGCCGCGTTCGGCCTGGCCGGTCGCGAGTCGGACACGAGCGCGTTGCAACTCGCCTCGGAGTTCGAGGGCCACGCCGACAACGCGGCGGCGGCGATGTTCGGCGGCGTGGCGATCGCGTGGACGCAGGGTGACCGCTACCGAGCGGTCCGTGTGGACCCGCACCCGGGTGTGACGCCGGTCGTGCTGGTGCCCGAGGTGGAGTCGTCCACCAAGACGACCAGGGGGCTGCTGCCCTCGAAGGTGCCGCACGAGGACGCGGCGTTCGCCGCGGGCCGGTCCGCGCTGGCCGTGCACGCGCTCGCCGCGGACCCCTCGCTGCTGCTGGAGGCGTTGGACGACCGCCTGCACGAGCCGTACCGGGAACCCGCCTGGCCTGCGACGACAGCCCTGGTGCGGTCGCTGCGGGAGGCCGGCGTGGCGGCCGCGGTGTCCGGTGCCGGTCCCACGGTGCTGGCACTCCCGGCGGACGGCGTGCTGCCGTCCGGGGTGGACCTGACCGGGTTCGAGGCGCGTCGGGTGCCGGTCGACCTGGCCGGTGTCCGGGTTGCGCCACTCGGCTGAGTGATGCGACGCGCCGTGCCCCGGTTGTTGCACCCGGCCGGACCGGCGTCTACCCTCGGGGCCATCAGTCACCGCGCGCACGGGCGCCGGTGTGGTGCCCGGACGTTCGTTCCGGATCGCATTCCTCCAGTGACTTGGCTCTGTGCCGTATGGACGGGGCCGACGCTGGAAGGCACCCGCTCGCCGTGTGACCGAAGTCCCGCACCGGTGGACTCCGCTTTCGTGCGCGTTCCGCGCCGTCGCCAAGTCCGCCCGAACCGGGACGAAACTGCCGCACCGCATTCCGTCGGACGGCAGGTCCGCTGGAACGCGTAGGAGGCGCGCTCCGGTCAGGAAGGACATGTGTGACCAACACCGATGTACTGAGCAGCCAAGCTCCTGCTGCTCCCAACCCCGCTGCCAGTTCCGGAGCCGAGGAGAACGCTCTGACCACCCCTTCGAACGGCAGCGCCACGCCGCGCAAGCGCGCGGGCCTCTCTGGAATGGTGCTGGCCGAACTCCGTGAACTCGCAGGTCAGCTGGGCATCA
This sequence comes from Saccharothrix stipae, assembly GCF_054781895.1. Lineage (NCBI taxonomy): Bacteria > Bacillati > Actinomycetota > Actinomycetes > Pseudonocardiales > Pseudonocardiaceae > Saccharothrix > Saccharothrix stipae. The sequence continues at coordinate 506,029 of NZ_BAAGTN010000008.1, forward strand.
CCGGCACGGCCGGCCTCCGCAAGGGCGACCTGATCGCCGCCATCAAGGAGCGGCAGGGCGGCACCTCCGGTCGGGGCAGTGCCGCGACGCCGCCCAAGGCCGAGAAGAAGGCCGAGGCGCCCAAGGCGTCCGCCGGGAAGGCTCCGGCGGTGGAGAAGGCCGTCGAGGCGCCCGCCGCGGCTCCCGCGTCCGCCCCGGCCTCGGCTCCGGTGGACCGGCCGACCCAGCAGCAGCTCGACGTGTCCGACCGGCCCGCGGAGGAGGAGGGCGGCCGCCGCGGCAACCGCCGTCGCCGTTCCGCCAACCGGCCCGCGGGCAGCCCCGAGGCACCGGCCGCGGACGGGCAGCTGGCCCAGCCGCAGGCCGACCGCGTCCAGAGCGACCGGGGTGACCGCCAGCCGGGCGAGCGTCAGCAGGGCGAGCGTGCCCAGGGTGACGGCCGTCAGGGTGACGGCCGCCAGGGCGACACCCGGCAGGGTGAGCGCGCCGAGCGGCAGGACCGGGGTGACCGGCAGGACCGCTCCGAGCAGCGCCAGGACCGGGGCGAGCGCCAGGACCGGGGCGAGCGCGGCAACCGCGGCGACCGGCAGGACCGGGGTGGGCGCGACGACCGCGGTGACCGGGGTGGCCGCGACCGCGACCAGAACCGCAACCGCCAGCAGAGCGGTCCGAGCGACGACGACGAAGAGGGCGGCCGTCGCGGTCGCCGCTTCCGCGACCGCCGCCGTCGCGGTGGTCGTGGCGACGAGGCCGGTCCCGCCACCGACACCGAGGTGCGCGACGACGACGTCCTGCTGCCCGTCGCGGGCATCCTCGACGTGCTGGAGAACTACGCGTTCGTCCGCACCTCGGGCTACCTGGCCGGGCCGAACGACGTGTACGTGTCGTTGTCGCTGGTCCGCAAGTACGGGCTGCGCCGCGGCGACGCCCTGATCGGCGCCGTGCGGCAGCCGCGCGACGGCGAGCAGCAGCGCCAGAAGTTCAACCCCCTGGTGCGGGTGGACAAGATCAACGGCCTCGACCCGGAGGAGTCCCGCAACCGGCCGGACTTCACCAAGCTGACGCCGCTGTACCCGAACGAGCGCCTGCGCCTCGAGACGGAACCGCACATCCTCACCACGCGCGTCATCGACCTGGTGATGCCGATCGGCAAGGGCCAGCGAGCCCTGGTCGTGTCGCCGCCGAAGGCGGGCAAGACCTCGGTGCTCCAGTCGATCGCGAACGCGATCACGAAGAACAACCCCGAGTGCCACCTGATGGTGGTGCTGGTGGACGAGCGGCCCGAAGAGGTCACCGACATGCAGCGGTCGGTGAAGGGCGAGGTCATCGCCTCCACCTTCGACCGCCCGCCGTCGGACCACACCACGATCTCGGAGCTGGCCATCGAGCGGGCGAAGCGCCTGGTCGAGATGGGTCACGACGTGGTCGTGCTGCTGGACTCGATCACCCGGCTGGGTCGTGCCTACAACCTCGCGGCCCCCGCGAGCGGCCGGATCCTGTCCGGTGGTGTCGACTCGACCGCGCTGTACCCGCCGAAGCGGTTCCTGGGTGCGGCCCGGAACATCGAGGGCGGCGGCTCGCTGACCGTCATCGCGACGGCCCTGGTCGAGACCGGGTCCGCGGGTGACAGCGTGATCTTCGAGGAGTTCAAGGGCACCGGCAACGCCGAGCTCAAGCTCGACCGGAAGATCGCGGACAAGCGGACCTTCCCGGCGGTGGACGTGGACTCGTCCGGCACCCGCAAGGAAGACCTGCTGCTCTCGCCGGACGAGCTGGCGGTCATGCACAAGCTGCGCCGGGTGCTGCACGCCCTGGACAGCCAGCAGGCCATCGACCTGCTGCTGGACCGCCTGCGCAAGAGCCGCACGAACATCGAGTTCCTGATGCAGGTGGCCAAGACCACCCCGGGTGCGGACAACGACTGACCGCGCCGACCCACCTCGGGTCGGACCCCGGAAGAGTCACCGAAGGAATGACCGAAGGCCCGTCCGGCGAGCAAGCCGGGCGGGCCTTCGGCCGTGGGTGGGGAGAGGCAGGGTCAGCAGGGCGGGGTGGGTGCGGCGCCTGTCGCGGTCAGCGCGGCGGTGCGGCGGCGTTCGAGGAAGTACTGCGCCACCAGCAGCGCGGTCACCGGCAAGCCGAGGCCCACGACGGTCGCCACGGGCACGCGCACACCGCCCAGGAGCACGCCGATCGCCAGCACGGACGCGAGGTAGGGCCAGCGCAGCCACACGCGCTGCCACCGGGCGGTCCACCGGACCGTGCCCGAGGTCGCGACGCCCACGGCGACACCGGCGCCGAACACCGGGCTCGACAGGGTCAGGTGGGCCGGAGCGCCGACCAGCAGGCCACCCAACCCGGTGAGACCCAGGACGGCGATGCTGAACAGGAACGGCACGGCCAACCACGCGGTTAACGGCAGCGGACGCCCATCGGTGCACAACACGCGGCCAGTGTGGCGTCCGCGCAACGCCGGATGCTGCTCTCTGTAGTCCAGCGGTTACGTCGTGCGCCAAATGGTCGACCACCATCGGCGAGCGGTTGTGACGCCGGCCACCGGGAACAAGGCCGTCCGACCTCGCGTTGCAGTCGAAGACAGCCGATCTGGCACACTGTCGGGTCGAGTCCGGCTCCGGTTCACCTCGAAGAATCCCCAACGAGGACCCGGCGGCCACTTAGGAAAGGGACAAGACGTTGAAGACCGGCATTCACCCCGAGTACGTGACGACCGAGGTCACCTGCGGTTGCGGCAACACCTTCACCACCCGCAGCACCCAGACGTCCGGCGCCATCCACGTCGAGATCTGCTCCAACTGCCACCCGTTCTACACGGGCAAGCAGAAGATCATGGACACCGGTGGTCGGGTCGCGCGCTTCGAGGCCCGCTACGGCAAGCGCGCCAAGTAGCTGCCAGAACGGCGTCCACCCCGAATCCGCGGGTGGGCGCCGTTGTCGTCTCCGCACCTAGAAGACACTCGTCAACACCCAGGACCGGAGCAAGATCGTGACGCTGGACGCCCTGCTGGCCGAGCACGCCGAGCTGGAAGCCAAGCTCGCCGACCCCTCGGTGCACGCCGACCAGGCGGGCGCGCGCAAGCTCGGCAAGCGCTACGCCGAGCTGACCCCGATCGTGAAGACCGCCCGTGAGCTGGAGCAGGCGAAGTCCGACCTGGAGACGGCCCGTGAGCTGGCCGCCGAGGACTCGGTGTTCGCCGAGGAGGCCGAGGAGCTGTCCAAGGCCGTGCCGGCGCTGGAGTCGAAGCTGACCGAGCTCCTCCTGCCGCGCGACCCCCACGACAGCGCGGACGTGGTGCTGGAGATCAAGTCCGGTGAGGGCGGCGAGGAGTCGGCCCTGTTCGCGGGCGACCTGCTGCGGATGTACCTGCGGTACGCCGAACGCCACGGGTGGAAAGCCGAGGTGCTCGACGGCACGGACTCCGACCTGGGCGGGTTCAAGGACGTGACGGTGGCCATCAAGAGCCGCGCCGACACCCCGGACGGCGTGTGGTCGCGGCTGAAGTACGAGGGTGGTGTGCACCGCGTCCAGCGGGTGCCGGTGACCGAGTCACAGGGCCGCATCCACACCTCCGCCGCCGGTGTCCTGGTGTTCCCGGAGGTCGACGAGGTCGAGGTCGAGATCGACGAGAACGACCTGCGGGTGGACGTGTTCCGCTCGTCGGGCAAGGGCGGGCAGAGCGTCAACACGACCGACTCGGCCGTCCGCATCACGCACCTGCCCACCGGCATCGTGGTGTCCTGCCAGAACGAGCGCAGCCAGCTGCAGAACAAGGCACGGGCCATGCAGGTGCTCCAGGCCCGGCTGACCGCGTTGGCCGAGGAGAAGCAGCAGCAGGAGGCGTCGGACGCCCGGCGCGTGCAGATCCGCACGGTCGACCGCTCCGAGCGGGTGCGCACCTACAACTTCCCGGAATCACGCATCTCCGATCACCGGGTCGGGTACAAAGCGCATAACCTGGATCAAGTGCTCGACGGCGATCTGGACGCGGTGCTGGACGCGTTGGCGTCGGCCGACCGCGCGGAGCGACTCGCCGGCGGGTGAGGCGACGGCGACGAGAGGGGCGCTGCGGTGGCGGAGATCTCGGTGAGCCCGCGGAGCGCCCCGGCGGACGCCGTGGTCGACATCAGGGTGGTCGACCTGCCGCCGGACGAGCGGGTCGAGGTGCGCGCGTCGACGGGCGACTGGTCGTCGGCCGCGGTGTTCCTGGCCGATGAACGCGGTGTGGTCGACCTGATCCGGCACGCCCCGGTGGAGGGCGCCTACTCGGGTGTCGACCCGATGGGGTTGTTCTGGTCGATGAGCCGGACGGGTGAGCCGAGCGGCCCTACGTTGATCGAGGTCGTCGGGGTCGGCAAGGTGGAGCTGGACCGGCTGACCGTGCCCGAGGGCGTCCGGCGGACCGAGGTGCGCGAGAACGGCCTGGTCGGGGTGCTGTTCGAGCCGGATGACGATCAGGTCCACCCCGGCGTGGTCGTGCTGGGCGGGTCCGAGGGCGGGTTGCACGAGCTGGACGCGGCGCTGCTCGCCGGGCACGGGTTCGCGGCGCTGGCGCTGGCGTACTTCGGGGTGCCGGGCGTGCCGGAGGACCTCGTGGAGATCCCGTTGGAGTACTTCGGGACCGCGCTGGAGTGGCTCGGCGCCCGGGCGGGTGCGGTGGGTGTCGTCGGCGGGTCGCGCGGCGGTGAGGCGGCGTTGCTGCTCGGGGTGACGTTCCCCCAAGTCAAGGCCGTGGTGAGCGTGGTCGGCAGCGGCGTGGTCACGCAGTGCATCGGGCCCGGGTCGAGGTTGTTGCAGAAGCTGGAGCACGAGGCCGCGTCGTGGACGTGGCAGGGCAGGCCGCTGCCGTACCTGCCGTACTCGATCCCCGACGAGCTGCGCGGTCGGGTGGTCTCGGGCAAGCCGGTGCGGCTGAGCGTGGCGTACGACTTCTCCGACGGCATCCCGGAGGACGCCGAGATCCCGGTCGAGCGGATCGGGGGCGGTGTGTTGCTGCTCTCATCCGGGCGTGACGAGTCGTGGCCGTCGGTGGGGCTGAGCGAGGTCGCCTGGCGCCGGCTGACCGAGCGCGGGCACGCGCACCGGCACGAACGGGTGGTGTACCCCGAGGCAGGACACCTGATCGCGGGGCCACCCCACCGGCCGGTGGAACTGGTGGTGCCCGGTCCCGGGGTCCACTTCTCGATGGGCGGCACGCCCGCCGCCACGGCCGCCGCACGAGCCGACGCGTGGCGTCGGACCGTTGAGTTCTTGTCGGACCAACTGGGCACCTAATGTGTCGCTCATGAGCGCACACTTTGACGTCGTGGTCCTCGGTGCGGGGCCAGGCGGGTACGTCGCCGCGATCCGGGCGGCCCAGCTGGGGCTGAAGACGGCGGTCATCGAGGAGCGTTACTGGGGCGGGGTGTGCCTGAACGTGGGCTGCATCCCGTCGAAGGCGCTCCTGCGCAACGCGGAGCTCGCACACCTGTTCACCCACGAGCAGAAGACCTTCGGCATCCAGGTCGACGGCACGGTGAAGTTCGACTACGGCGTCGCCCACGAGCGCAGCCGGAAGGTCGCGGACGGGCGCGTCAAGGGCGTGCACTTCCTGATGAAGAAGAACGGCATCACCGAGTACAACGGCTTCGGCACGTTCCGCGACGCCAACACCATCGAGGTCAACGGCGAGACCGTCACGTTCGACCACGCCATCATCGCCGCGGGCGCGAAGACCCGGCTGCTGCCGAACACGCAGCTCTCCGAGCGGGTGGTGACCTACGAGGAGCAGATCCTGTCCGCGGAGCTGCCCGAGAGCATCGTCATCGCCGGCGCGGGCGCCATCGGCGTCGAGTTCGGGTACGTGCTGCACAACTACGGCGTGAAGGTCACCATCGTCGAGTTCCTCGACCGGGTGGTGCCGCTGGAGGACGCGGAGGTGTCCGCCGAGCTGGCCAAGCGCTACAAGCGCATGGGCATCGACGTGCGCACGTCCACCCGCGTGGAGTCCATCGACGACAGCGGCGAGAAGGTCCGCGTCACCGTGTCGAAGGACGGCAAGGAAGAGGTCCTGGAGGCCGACAAGGTCATGCAGGCGATCGGCTTCCAGCCGCGGGTGGAGGGCTACGGCCTGGAGAACACCGGCGTCGGGCTGACCGAGCGCGGCGCGATCGCGGTCGACGGGCGTGGTCGCACCACCGTCCCGCACATCTTCGCCATCGGCGACGTGACCGCGAAGCTGATGCTCGCGCACGCGGCCGAGTCCATGGGCATCGTCGCGGCCGAGACCATCGCGGGCGCGGAGACCATGGAGCTGGACTTCCCGATGATCCCGCGCGCGACGTTCTGCCAGCCGCAGATCGCCTCGTTCGGGTGGACCGAGGCGCAGGCCCGGGAACGCGGGTTCGACGTGCGGGTGGCGAAGTTCCCGTTCACCGCGAACGGCAAGGCGCACGGCCTCGCGGACCCGAACGGCTTCGTCAAGCTGATCAGCGACGCCAAGTACGGCGAGCTGCTCGGCGCGCACATGATCGGTCCGGACGTGACCGAGCTGCTGCCGGAGCTGACGCTGGCGCAGCAGTGGGACCTGACCGTGCACGAGGTGGCGCGCAACGTGCACGCGCACCCGACGCTGAGCGAGGCGGTCAAGGAGGCGGTCCACGGCCTGGCCGGGCACATGATCAACTTCTGATCCGCCTACCCTGGAGCGCATGACCCGACACCCGCTGCGGCTGGCCATCATCGAAGCCGAGCGCATGCTCGCCGCGGCGGGTGTCGACAGTCCGCGCGTGGACGCCGAGCTGCTCGCGGCCCACGTGCTGGGGGTGGAGCGGTCGCGGTTGCCGCTGATCCCGTTGGTCGACCCGTCGGTGGTGGACGCGCTGCACAAGGTCGTGCGGCAGCGCACGACGCGGCTCCCGTTGCAGCACATCACGGGGCGTGCGCACCTTGGTGGGGTGGATCTGGAGGTCGGTCCGGGGGTGTTCATCCCGCGGCCGGAGACCGAGTTGATGTTGGAGTGGGGGCTTTCGACGCTGTCCGGCTCGGACACGTCGGTGGTGACTCCGGTGGCGGCTCCGGTGGTGGTCGACTTGTGCACCGGGTCGGGTGCGTTGGCGTTGGCGGTGGCGCATCGGGTGCCGTCGGCGGTGGTGCACGCCGTTGAGCGGGATTTGGGTGCGCTGGCCTGGGCGCGTCGCAACGCGGAGGCGCGGATCGCGGCGGGTGATACCCCGATCAGGTTGCACGCGGGGGACGTGACGGCGGCGGACCTGCTGTCCGAGTCGTCCGGGCTGTCCGATGTGGAGGGTCGGGTCGACCTGGTGCTGTGCAACCCGCCGTACGTGCCGGACGGGACGGAGGTCCAGCCGGAGGTGGCCGATCACGACCCGAGGCACGCGGTGTTCGGGGGTGCGGACGGGTTGGAGGTGATCCGGCACGTGGTGGGGTTGGCCGCGAGGTTGTTGAAGCCCGGGGGGTACGTGGGGATCGAGCACGACGACACGCAGGGGGATGCGGTGCCCGCTCTGCTCGCGGCGCGGCGGGTGCTCACGGATGTGGCTGATCACCGTGATCTGGCTGGGCGGCCGCGGTTTGCCACTGCTCGTCGGGTGTGAGGGGTGGGGGCGGGAGAAGTCGGTTAGGGGGTTGCGGCCTCGACCATCCGGGTGAGGCGTGACTTGGTTTGTTCCCACTCCTCGGGTGGGCCCGAGGAGTAGAGGACGTACTCGACGCCCTTCGATTCCCAGAACGCGGTGGCCACCCGTTTGGGGCCGGAGGTGGCGTTCTCGGCGAATTCCCAGATGACCGCCGGGTGATTCCGGATCGTCGTCGCGGTGAGGGTCACCCGTTGGTGGCCTGCCTCGCGTTCGCGGTCGGTGGCGGCGGCGGTGATGCGGTCCAGCAGGGGTTTGGACGGGTCGGTGACCGGTGCTCCGCCCAGTCTCACCTCGCGGTGGGGTGAGGTCGGGTCGGTGGCGACCAGGGTGGTGGCGACCGTGCCGGTGGTGATCGTCCACTGGGCGGGGATGGTGGTGGTCAGGCCGCCTGGTGCTTCGACTCGTTGCTGGTCGGGGGGTGGGGCGGTGCTGGAGTTGATGGTGGTGCCGGAGGTGGGTGGGGTGGTGGTTGGTGGGGGTGTGGTGGGTGGAGGGGTGGTGGTGGTTGTGGTGATGACGGGGAGGGTGGCGGCTGCGGCGGTGGTCGGGGTGGTGGGGGTGGGGTGGGCGAGGTAGCCCGCGGTGCCGGCGATGAGGACGTACAGCGCGGCGGCGGACAGTGCCAGCGGGAGGGCGCCGATCGGGTTTCTCGCACTCACCGGACGCCTCGCCATCGGGATATTCTGGACGTCAACGCTCCGCCGAGTAAATCGGAGAACCAGCGATGGTTGTCAATGGGCCGAACGAGTGGAGTGAACTGCGAGAATGGCTCGCGGCCCGCATCATCCGCGTCGACCTCACCGAATTCACGGATCGCGACCGCGTTCGCTTGGCCCGCGCCCTGACCGCGCTGACGTCCGCGCTGGGGGATGGGCACGACGATGAGAGCCACCTCGCGGTGGCGGTGGTGCGTGGTGAACTGGCCCGCGGGGGTGAGCCGAGGGCGGACGACGTGCTGCGCACGCACCTGGCTATCGCGCTCGCGGCTCGGAGCGCCGAGGTGAGGCGGGTTGCGGCGGAGGGCGCGCTGGTGGTGACCGGCGGTAGGCAGTTGGCGGAGTGCCGGGGGTTGGCGGACGAGATCCTCGCGTTGAGCCCCCATCCGGAGTTGATCGGGTTCGCGAACGACCTGCGTCAGCGCTTGGAGCGTGCTGAGCGGTGGAGGTGGGTGGAGCCGGATGTGTGGACCGCGGCGGTGGTCGGGCTCGCGGTGCTGGTGTTGCCGTTCGTTGGTGGGGCGGTGGGGAGTGTTGCGGTGACGGTGGGTGGGGTGGTGGTGGGGGCGGCGCTGGTGTTCGGGTTTGTGATGGCGCATCGGAAGCGGCAGTGGGCGGTGGATGCGGTGGCGGTCGGGTCCGGCTCGATTTGACATGGGGCCCTTACGGGCACCCCAGGCAGGCCAAAGCCGGGCAGGCCTGGCGGATAAAGCGCCCGCCAAGCCTGCCCGGCTTCGTCCAGCCTATGGCACCCGAACCCATGTCAAATCGAGCCTCGGTGCGGGTGCGCCGGGTCCGTTGTAGGCGGGTTGGTCGGGGGCGTTGCGCGTCCGAGGAGTGTGTTGGGTGGGTTGCCTTTCGTGACCTCGGAGGCTGGGCTCGGTGGTGCTGTGCTTGGATCAGCAGGGTGAGCACGGTCTACGATTGCAGCGTCCAGGCTGACCGGGCGGCGGGTCTTGCTGCTGCTGCGGGCGCGGTGCGCTCCGGGCGTCTCGTGGTCCTTCCCACGGACACGGTGTACGGCATCGGGTGTGATGCGTTCGATGCGTCCGCGGTTCGCGCGCTGTTGGAGGCGAAGGGCCGTGGGCCGGACATGCCGGTGCCGGTGTTGGTCGGGTCCTGGACGACCATCGACGGGTTGGTCCTCGGGGTTCCCCGGCAGGCGCGTGCCTTGATCGAGGCGTTCTGGCCTGGTGGGTTGTCGCTGGTGCTGCCGCACGCGCCGTCGTTGGCGTGGGACCTCGGTCACACCCGTGGCACGGTGATGTTGCGGATGCCGTTGCACCCCGTCGCGCTGGAGCTGTTGCGGGATGTCGGGCCGATGGCCGTTTCGAGCGCGAACAAGTCGGGCTTCCCGCCCGCGGGCACGGCTCAGGAGGCTTGGGACCAGCTCGGGGAGGAGGTCGGCGTCTACCTGGACGGCGGGCCGGCGGCGGAGAACGTCGCGTCCACCATCGTCGACCTGACCGGGCCGGAGCCCGTGGTCCTGCGGGAGGGCGCGGTGGCGGTGGCCGAGGTGTCCAAGGCGCTGGGCGTCGAAGTCGAGGTCGCCCGCTAGTGGATCTTCCCGTTCGGAGTAGCGTGGTGGTTCCATCGCCCGATACCCCATTGCCGAGGGGCTAGCCTGCTGTGGGCCAGTTGCCTGCCGTGTCCAACGTCCTCCCCGTCCGGGAGTACCTGCTCGTCGCCCTGACCGCCGCGATCGTGACGTTCCTGCTCGTCGGTCTCGTGCGCGTGCTGGCGTTCCGGATCGGCGCCGTCGCCTACCCGCGCCAACGGGACGTGCACGTCCAGCCGATGCCGAGGATGGGCGGGCTGGCCATGTACGGCGGCGTGCTGGGCGGCATGTTGTTGGCGCACCAGCTGCCGGTGCTGCGCTCGGCGTTCGACTTCTCCTACGACCCGTACGCGGTCATCGTGGGTGGTGGTGTGATCGTCCTGGTGGGTGTGCTGGACGACCGGTTCGAGCTGGACTCCCTGACGAAACTCGCCGGCCAGGTGACGGCGGCGGGCATCCTGGTGCTGTTCGGGTTGCAGTGGCTGCTGTTCTGGGTGCCCTGGGGCGACGACGGCGAGGGCACCGGGTCGCTGCTGTCGTTGGACCAGAACCAGGGCGCGATCCTGAGCGTGCTGCTGGCCGTGACCATGGTCAACGCGATGAACTTCGTGGACGGGCTGGACGGGCTGGCGGCGGGCATCGGGCTGATCGCGGCGACCGCGACGTGCGTGTTCTCGATCGGGTTGCTGGCCAACAACGGCGGTGACGTCGGCGCGTACCCGCCCGCCCTGATCGCGGCCACGTTGGCGGGCGCGTGCCTGGGGTTCCTGCCGCACAACTTCAACCCCGCGCGGATCTTCATGGGTGACTCCGGGTCGATGCTGATCGGGCTGATGCTGGCCGCGGCGACGATCTCGGCGTCGGGGAAGATCAACTACGAGTCGGTGCGCGCCACCGACGTGCTGGGCCTGCTGTCGCCGCTGGTGGTGGTCGCGGCGGTGCTGTTCGTGCCGCTGCTGGACCTGCTGATGGCGGTGGTGCGGCGGACGCGGCGGGGTGAGAGCCCGTTCTCGGCGGACAAGATGCACCTGCACCACCGGCTGCTGGAGATCGGCCACTCGCAGCGCCGCGCGGTGCTGTTGATCTACCTGTGGGCGGGTGTGCTGGCGTTCGGCGCGGTGGCGTTGACCCTGTTCGACGTGGTGGTGGTGGTCTGGTGCCTGGGCATCGGGCTTGTTCTCGCGTTGTTGGTCTCCGCGATACCCAGACTTCGTGAAGTGCGCCGCACCTGACCCCCGATGGTGGGGCGAGTACCAAGGCCTCTTTACACTCGGTTCCGATGGGTGGGAAGAGGTGACATGAGCTCTCCGGAGAAGACGGAGTGGACGCACGAGGCCGTCGTGCGGCGACTCGCGGGTGAGATGTACCGCAGCGCGCTGTGGGCGGCGCTCGGGACCGTGGTCGCGGGCGCGATCCTGTGGACCGTGCTGGCCGGTGTCCCCGGCCTGGTCGCCGCGCTGATCGGCGGCGCCATCGCGTGCCTGTCGTCGGCCGCGACGCTGCTGCTCATGCACCGCACCGCCGCGATGCCCCTCCAGGTGATCATGGTGGCGGCGTTCGCCGGGTTCATGGGCAAGCTGATCCTGCTGTTCGCGGTGATGCTGCTGCTGCGCCAGTTCCCGGTCCTGCACACCAACGCCCTGGCGTTGACCATGGCCGCGACGATCCTGGTCGCCACCGCCATGGAGGTGCGCGCCTCCAAGCGCAGTCGCAGTCAGATCGTCATCCCGACCCCTGGAAACACCTGATCTACCGGCTGGTACGGTGCGCGCAAGACGGGACACCCAGGTAGGTGGGGTGCCTCTCGCGGGCGCTTGCGGTCCGTAAGGTACGTTAAGTCCCGATCGTGACGATTCCCCCGGCGGAGTGAACGCCGGCCGGGAGAACCGGAAGGAACACAGTGACCACGATGGTGCTGGCTGCGGGTGATGAGTTCGTCGCACCCGGCGTGAAGGACTTCTTCCTCCCACCGATCTTCGGTGAGGTCACCAAGCCCATGGTGCTTCTGGTGCTCTCGATCTTGATCATCGGTGCGTTCTTCATCGCGGCGACCCGCAACCTGAAGCTCGTTCCCGGCAAGTTCCAGTTCGCCGCCGAGTCGCTCTACGACGTCGGCCGCAACACGATCGCGCGCGAGCAGATCGGCGGCAAGGACTTCAAGCCGTTCGTCCCGCTGATCCTCACGGTCTTCACCTTCATCCTGGTGAACAACCTGTTCGGGCTCATCCCGTTCGTGCAGTTCCCGACGATGTCGCACATCGGTTTCCCGTTGGCCGTCTCGGTGCTCGTGATCTACCCCGTGTACCACTTCGTCGGATTCAAGCGCCACGGATTCCTCGGTTACCTGAAGCACCAGACCATGCCGCCCGGCGCGCCGTGGTTCGTGCTCATCCTGCTGATTCCGATCGAGTTCTTCCAGAAGTTCTTCCTGAACCCGCTCACGCTCGCGATCCGAGTTTTCGCGGCCATGTTCGCGGGTCACCTGCTCTTGCTGGTGTTCACCCTGGCCGGTGAGTACCTGCTCTTCGCCGGCGGCATCACCGTCGTGGTCGCGCCCATCGCGTTCGCCTTCGCCATCGCGTTGACGTTCCTGGAAGCGCTGATCATGGTCCTTCAGGCCTACATCTTCGCGCTGCTGTCCGCCAACTACATCGGCGCGGCGCTGGCCGAAGAGCACTGAGAAATCACAAGCCTCCGATCCGCGAGCGTTCGCGGACCGAGTTGGAAAGGGAACAGCACAAGTGAGCGCTATCGTTCTTGCTCAGGAAGCCGCGAACGTCAACCTGAACCAGGGTCTCGCTGCCATCGGCTACGGCCTCGCGGCCATCGGCCCCGGCATCGGCGTGGGTCTGATCTTCTCCTCGGTCATCAACGGCACCGCCCGTCAGCCCGAGGCTCGCGGCGTGCTGCTGAGCCTGGCCTGGACCACGTTCGCCATCGTCGAGGTGCTCGCGCTGCTCGGCTTCGTCGTGTACTTCCTCGCGACCGCGGCCTGAGTACCGGTTCATCGCATCAGAGAGGTTTGTGATGAATACCCTCATCTTGGCGGCGGAGGAAGGGGCCATCAACCCCGTCCTGCCGCACACGTCGGAGATCATCCTCGGCCTGATCTCGTTCCTGCTGCTGTTCTTCGTCATCAAGAAGTTCGTGTCGCCGCGCTTCGAGACGTTGTACGCGGAACGTGCCGCCAAGATCGAGGGCGGGATCGAGAAGGCCGAGCAGGCGCAGGCGCAGGCCCAGCAGGCGCTGGAGCAGTACAAGGCGCAGCTCGCCGAGGCCCGCGCCGAGGCGGCCCGCATCCGCGACGACGCCCGCATCGAAGGCGAGCAGATCATCAGTGAGCTGCGCGCCAAGGCGCAGGAGGAGTCCGCGCGGATCGTCGCGCAGGGGCAGACCCAGCTCGAGACGCAGCGCGCGCAGATCGTCGCCGAGCTGCGTGGCGAGTTGGGCAGGCTGGCCATCGACCTGGCGGACCGGGTCGTCGGCGAGTCGCTGGAGGACGAGGTGCGCCGTCGGGGCACCGTCGACCGGTTCCTCTCCGAGCTCGACGGCACGTCGGCTCCGGCCGCCAAGTGAGGGAACGCCGATGACGCTGCACGCCGCCAGCCGTGACGCCCTGGCCGCCGCCGAACTGCGGCTGCTGGAGGTCGTCGACGGCACGACCGGGCCCACCGCCAGCGAGTCGCTGGCGAAGCTGGGCAGCGAGCTGTTCGCGGTCGTCGGCCTGATGTCGGCGCAGCCCTCGCTGCGCCGCGCCCTGGCCGACAACTCCTCGGACCCCGCGTCCCGGGAACAGCTGCTGCACGGCTTGCTCGACGGCAAGGTCGCGGACGCGACCCTGCAGGTGCTGGGCACGGTCGTCACCGCACGCTGGTCCAGCCCGCGCGAGTTGGTCGACGGCATCGAGTCGCTGGCCCGCACGACGCTGCTGGTGCGGGCGGAGCGGGACGGCAAGCTCGACTCCGTCGAGGACGAGCTGTTCCGCCTCGGTCGCATCATCGCGGGCAACCACGAGCTGGAGCTGGCGCTGTCCGACCCGGCGGCGGCGCCCGCCGGCAAGGTCGCGCTGGTCGACGGCCTCGTGGCGGGCAAGGTCGACGAGACCACCAAGACCCTGGTGGACCAGCTCGTGCGCGAGCCGCGCGGCCAGGGGATCGTCAACGGCCTGGGCGACCTCGCGTCGCTCGCGGCCAAGCGCCGGGAACGTTCCGTCGCCTACGTCCGTTCCGCCGTCGAGCTCGACGCGGCGCAGCAGGACCGCCTCGAAGCCACGCTCACCCGGATCTACTCCAGGCCGATCGCGCTGCACGTCGAGGTCGACCCCACGCTGCGCGGCGGTCTGCTGATCAAGATCGGCGACGAGGTCATCGACGGAAGCGTGGCCGGTCGGCTGGCGTCACTGCGCCGCGACCTCGCCGGCTGACCGAATTGGAACCGCGGCCCACAAGCCCCTTTCCCAGAACGAAGTGAGAGCAGGAACGACATGGCGGAGCTGACGATCTCGTCGGACGAGATCCGCAGTGCGATCGAGAAGTACGTCTCGGCCTACTCCCCGGAAGTCAGCCGGGAAGAGGTCGGCGTCGTCGCGGAGACCTACGACGGCATCGCCATCGTCGAGGGTCTGCCCGGCACCATGACCAACGAGCTGCTGGAGTTCCCCGGCGGCGTGCTCGGCGTGGCCCTGAGCCTGGAGGTCCGCACGATCGGCGCGGTCATCCTCGGTGACTTCGACAAGATCGAAGAGGGCCAGGAGGTCAAGCGGACCGGCCAGGTGCTCTCCGTGCCGGTCGGCGACGGCTTCCTCGGCCGCGTGGTGAACCCGCTCGGCCAGCCGATCGACGGCCTCGGCGACATCGTGGCCGACGACAACCGCGCCCTGGAGCTGCAGGCCGCGTCCGTGCTGCAGCGGCAGCCGGTGAGCGAGCCGATGCAGACCGGCATCAAGGCCATCGACTCGATGACCCCGATCGGCCGCGGCCAGCGCCAGCTGATCATCGGCGACCGCAAGACCGGCAAGACCGCGGTCTGCATCGACACGATCATCAACCAGAAGAAGGCCTGGGACTCGGGCGACCCGCAGCAGCAGGTCCGCTGCGTGTACGTGGCCATCGGCCAGAAGGGCTCCACCATCGCGGGCGTCAAGACCGCGCTGGAGGAGGCGGGCGCGCTGGAGTACACCACCATCGTCGCCGCCCCCGCGTCCGACTCGGCCGGCTTCAAGTGGCTCGCGCCCTACACCGGCTCGGCCATCGGCCAGCACTGGATGTACCAGGGCAAGCACGTCCTGATCATCTTCGACGACCTGACCAAGCAGGCGGAGGCGTACCGCGCCATCTCGCTGCTGCTGCGTCGCCCGCCGGGCCGCGAGGCCTACCCCGGCGACGTCTTCTACTTGCACTCGCGCCTGCTCGAGCGCTGCGCGAAGCTGTCCGACGACATGGGCGGCGGCTCGATGACCGGTCTGCCGATCATCGAGACCAAGGCCAACGACGTGTCGGCGTACATCCCGACCAACGTCATCTCGATCACCGACGGCCAGTGCTTCCTAGAGTCCGACCTGTTCAACGCCGGTGTGCGCCCGGCCGTCAACGTGGGTATCTCGGTCTCCCGCGTCGGTGGCGCCGCGCAGACCAAGGCGATGAAGACGGTCTCCGGCTCGCTGCGCCTGGACCTGTCGCAGTTCCGCGAGCTGGAGGCGTTCTCCGCCTTCGCCTCGGACCTCGACGCGGCCTCCCGCGCCCAGCTGGACCGCGGCGCCCGCCTGGTCGAGCTGCTCAAGCAGGGCCAGTACTCGCCGGTCCCGGTCGAGGAGCAGGTCGTCTCGATCTACCTCGGCACCAAGGGCCACTACGACGACATCCCGGTGGGCGACGTCCGCCGCTTCGAGTCGGAGTTCCTGGACCACGTGCGGCGCGGCCACGAGGTGATCCTGTCCGACATCCGTGAGTCCAAGAAGCTGTCGGACGACACGGAGCGCGGCATCGTGGACGCCGTCACCGCGTTCAAGCAGCAGTTCAGCGCGTCGGGCGGTGCGTCGGTCGTCGACGTGCCCGCCGAGGCGATGGACGCCGACAAGGTCGGGCAGGAGTCGGTGAAGGTCAACCGGCCCGCTCCGACCGAGAAGTGACGTAGGCATGGCGGCACAGATCCGAGAGCTGCGCCAGCGGATCCGCTCGGTCAACTCGACCAAGAAGATCACCAAGGCGTACGAGCTCATCGCCACGTCCCGTCTGGCCAAGGCGCAGACGAGGGTCGCGGCGTCGAAGCCCTACTCGGAGGAGATCACCAACGTGCTCTCTTCCCTGGCGACGGCGTCCGCGAACCTCGACCACCCGCTGCTGACCGAGCGCAAGAACCCGCGCCGTGCCGGTGTGCTGGTGGTGACCAGCGACAAGGGCATGTGCGGCGGCTACAACGCCAACGTGCTGCGTGCCGCGGAGGAGCTGCTGTCCCTGCTGCGGTCCGAGGGCAAGGAGCCCGTGCTCTACGTCGTCGGCCGCAAGGGCGTCGGCTACTACAAGTTCCGCAGGCGCGCGATCGCGGGCGAGTGGACCGGCTTCTCGCAGCTGCCGCACTACGTCAACGCCGCCGAGGCCGGTGACGCGCTGGTCCAGGCGTTCGTCGCGGGCAGCGACGACGAGGGCGACCAGCCCGGCCCGGACGGCGTGCTGGGCGTGGACGAGCTGCACGTGGTCTACACCGAGTTCAAGTCGATGCTGAGCCAGACGCCGGTCGCCAAGCGGATCGCGCCGATGGTCGTCGACTTCGACCCGGAGCCGCAGAAGCTGCAGTCGGTGTACTCGTTCGAACCGAGCGCGGAGACGTTGCTGGGCGCGTTGCTGCCCAAGTACGTCAAGACCAGGCTCTTCTCGGCACTGCTGGACGCGGCGGCCTCGGAGTCGGCGGCGCGACGGACCGCGATGAAGGCGGCGACGGACAACGCCACCGAGCTGGTCCGCAACCTCAGCCGCCAGGCGAACCAGGCCCGCCAGGCCCAGATCACCCAGGAGATCAGCGAGATCGTCGGTGGCGCCTCCGCGCTAACCGGGGGCGCAGGAAGTGATGAGTGACATGAGTGCTACTGCCACCACCACCCGCACCGGCCGTGTGGTCCGGGTGATCGGTGCCGTCGTCGACGTGGAGTTCCCGCGTGACTCGGTGCCGGAGCTGTTCAACGCACTGCACGTGGAGATCACCTACGAGGCGGTCGCCAAGACGCTGACCCTGGAGGTCGCCCAGCACCTGGGTGACAACCTGGTCCGCACGATCTCGATGCAGCCGACCGACGGCCTGGTCCGCGGCGCGGCGGTGACCGACACCGGCAAGGCGATCAGCGTGCCCGTCGGCGACGTCGTCAAGGGCCACGTCTTCAACGCGCTGGGCGACTGCCTGGACGAGCCCGGCCTCGGCCGCGACGGCGAGCAGTGGGGCATCCACCGCAAGGCGCCGTCGTTCGACCAGCTGGAGGGCAAGACCGAGATCCTGGAAACGGGCATCAAGGTCATCGACCTGCTGACCCCGTACGTCAAGGGCGGCAAGATCGGCCTGTTCGGCGGCGCGGGCGTGGGCAAGACGGTGCTCATCCAGGAGATGATCACCCGTATCGCCCGCGAGTTCTCCGGCACGTCGGTGTTCGCCGGCGTCGGCGAGCGCACCCGTGAGGGCACCGACCTCCTCCTCGAAATGGAGGAGATGGGCGTGCTCAACGACACCGCCCTGGTGTTCGGTCAGATGGACGAGCCGCCCGGCACGCGCATGCGCGTCGCGCTGTCCGCGCTGACGATGGCGGAGTACTTCCGCGACGTGCAGGGCCAGGACGTGCTGCTGTTCATCGACAACATCTTCCGCTTCACCCAGGCCGGCTCGGAGGTGTCGACCCTGCTGGGCCGCATGCCGTCCGCCGTGGGTTACCAGCCGACGCTGGCGGACGAGATGGGTGAGCTCCAGGAGCGCATCACCTCGACGCGCGGCAAGTCGATCACCTCGCTGCAGGCCATCTACGTGCCCGCGGACGACTACACCGACCCCGCGCCGGCCACCACGTTCGCCCACCTGGACGCGACGACGGAGCTCTCCCGTCCGATCTCCCAGAAGGGCATCTACCCGGCGGTGGACCCGCTGTCCTCGTCGTCCCGGATCCTGGAGCCGTCGATCGTCGGCGAGGAGCACTACCGGGTCGCGCAGGAGGTCAAGCGGATCCTGCAGAAGTACAAGGAGCTGCAGGACATCATCGCGATCCTCGGCATGGACGAGCTGTCCGAGGAGGACAAGGTCCTCGTCGGTCGCGCCCGTCGCCTGGAGCGCTTCCTCGGCCAGAACTTCATCGTGGCCGAGAAGTTCACCGGCCAGCCGGGTTCCTTCGTGCCGATCAAGGACACGATCGAGGCGTTCGACCGCGTCTGCAAGGGCGAGTTCGACCACTACCCGGAGCAGGCGTTCTTCTCCTGCGGCGGGTTGGACGACGTCGAGGCCAACGCCAAGAAGCTCGCCGGCAACTAGGTCGGGCTTTGCCGAAGGGCCGTCCCCCGCGGGGTACGGCCCTTCGGGCTTTCAGTGGGACACCCAGCCCAGGGCGCGGGAGATGGCCAGCCCGCACGTGCGCACGGCGGGCACGATGGTGTCCGTGCGCGTGCCCGTGGGCACCACGACGGACACCGCTGCCACGACGTCGCCGTCCTGCCCGCGCACGGGCGCGGCGACCGAGTACGTGATCATCTCGATCTGCCGGTCGCTGATCGCGTAACCGTCGCGGCGCGCCCTGGCCAGGGTCTCGCGCAGCTCCTGCGGCGTGCCGATGGTCTTCGGCGTGAACCGCTTGAGCGGCGCGGCCAGCACGGCCTCCTGCACGGCGACGGGCGCGGCGGCCAGCAGCACCAGGCCGACACCCGTGCAGTGCAGCGGCATCCGGCTGCCGACGCGGGTGACCACGTTGACCGCGTCCCGCGCCGAGATCCGCTCCACGTACACGACCTCCGTGCCGTCGCGCACGGCCAGCTGCACGTTGTGCCGCGTCACCTCGTAGAGGTCCTCCAGGAACGGCAGCGCGCGGTCCCGCAGGTCCAGGCTGCCCGGCGACAACGCGCCCAGCTCCAGCAGCCTCAGGCCCACGCGGTAGCGGCCCTCGGGGGTGCGGTCCAGGGCGCGCAGGTCGACCAGGGACGCCACCAGCCGGTGCGTCGTGCTCAGCGGCAGCCCCGAGTGGCGGCTCAGCTCGGACAGCGTCACCGCGGGCCGGTCCACGGTGAACACGGACAGCAACGAGAACGCGCGTTCCAGCAGCGACTTCGGAGTCGGCACGGTGTCCAGTCTCCCAACGTCGCCCGGTCCCTCGACAGGAGCGGTCTTCCACCCGTCGGAAACGCCACTGCCCGGTCGGCCGGGCGCGGTCGCGGTGACGGCCGTCGGGGTGGCCTCCGGACGGGCGCCGGCCCGGGGTCGGCGCGTCTGGGGGTGGCTGGTGCGGCGGGCGGTTCCGGTCACCGTTTAGACTGCGGTGGACTCCAGTCGACTCAGGGAGATGCGCGTGGCCGAGATGACCGTCCAGTTGGTCGCGGTGGAACGCCGCCTGTGGTCCGGCACGGCCACCTCGGTGGTCGCGCAGACCCTCGAAGGCGAGATCGGCATCCTGCCCGGCCACGAACCCGTGCTCGGGCAGTTGGTCGAGGGCGGTGTGGTCCGGATCCGCACCACGGACAACGAGCTGGTGACGGCGGCCGTGCACGGCGGGTTCCTCTCCGTGACCGGTGAGGGCGTGAGCATCCTCGCCGAGGACGCGGAGCTCTCGCACGAGATCGACGTCGAACAGGCCCGCGCCGACGCGCAGAACGCGGACGACGTACACCGGGCCCGGGCCATCGCGCGGCTGCGCGCCGCGGGTCACTCGGCCTGACGCGGACGAGCGGACGAACGCCGTGGGGATCGCCGAACTGGTCGGGGTGGTCCTGTTCGGCGCGGTGGTCGTCCTCGCGTACCTCACGTGGCGCCGCGTCCGGCTGCTGCGCGCCGGCGGTGTGCACGTCGCGCTGAGGGCCAGGCTGGAGGACTCCGGCCGGGGCTGGCACCTGGGCGTGGGGCACTACCGGGGTGACGAGTTCACCTGGTTCCGCGTGCTGAGCCTGCGGTCCGGCCCGGACATGGTCATCTCCCGCGAGGGTTTCGAGATCGACGACCGCCGCGAGCCCACCGCGCCCGAGGCGTACGCCATGCCCGCGGGCGCGGTGGTGCTCCGCTGCCGGGGCAACCGGGGCGAGGTCGAGATCGCGATGGGCCCGGACGCGCTGACCGGATTCCTGTCCTGGTTGGAGTCAGCGCCTCCGGGCCGATCCATTCCCTGGGCCTCCTAGCGGCTCAGGCGGCGTCGCGGCCGGTGGTGGCCGACTGCACCGTCGTGGTCGTGCTGATCACCTCGTTGTCCAGCGGCAGCGCGTCCGTCGCGCCGACCAGGGTCGCCACCACCCTGAAGTTGATCTTCCCCAGGGCGGCGTCCCCCGGGCGGAACGTGTAGTTGAACGGGAAGTTCACCGCGCCCGTCGCGCTCGCCGGCACCCACTGGGTGGAGTGGCCGATCTCCTCCCAACCCGACGGCGTGCCGCGGTACAGCCTGACCGTCACGTCCTCGGCGTACCGCGTGTTCCCGATCCGGGCGGTGAGGGTCTTCGTCGCGCCGACCACCGCCGTGCCGGGGGTGGTGAAGCGGGTGATGGCGATGTCGTGCGTGCGGATCCGGACCACGTTGGTCACCGAACCCGTGCGCCCGTCCGAGGTGGTGACGGTGAGCGTCACCGGGTAGTCGCCGTCGGCCGCGTAGCGGTGCTGCGGGTAGTCGCCCTCGGCCGTCGCCCCGTCCCCGAAGTCCCACGCCTTCGTGACCGAGGCGGGTGCGCCGGGAACCGAGGACTGGTCGTGGAAGCTGACGTCGCTGAACACGGACGAGTTGTGGGAGTAGTGGTAGAAGGCGGCCACGACCGGTTGGGCCACGCCGATGGTGAAGGTCAGGGTCGGCGCGGTGTCGTAGGCGTTGCCGAGGCGGATGTAGTAGGTCGTGCCGGGGTTCGCCCTGAAGGTCATGATGTTGTCGTACGGGCTGCAGCCGACCTCGGTGAGGTTCGCCAGCGCCGACCCCGTGTAGACCGCGAACCTCGTGTTGTACGTCGACGAGGTGAGGGTGACCGGCGTGGTCTCGGGCAGCGTCACGGCGTACCAGAGGGACCTGGTGACCGACCCGCACCCGCTGTTCGGCTCACCCGGCTCCACGGTCGCCGTCGCCAGGTCGGGCGATGAGGTGTGCGGCAGCGCGGTGACCGGTTCGGCGTTGGCGAAGGCGTCGTGCCCCGGCGGCGCGAACGCGGTCACGGAGAACGTCAACGGCCCGGCCGACCCGCTGCTGAACGCGGCGGCCATGAAGTGGTACTGGGTGCCGGCGACGACCGCGAGGTCGAGGCGCGAGTGGTGGCCGCCGCTCGCGTCGTCGTTGCAGCCGAGCGGGGTCAGCGCGCCGCGGGTGCCGGTGAACGCCGACAGGACCGTGTCGTAGCCGCTGCCCGCCGTGGTGGCGGTGATCGAGCCGCTCGTGGTCGCGGTGTAGGTGAACCACACCGACCGAGACGAGTTGCACGAGGACGGGTCGTCGGAGGCTTGGGTGGCCTCGTCCGCCGTCTGGGTGGTGGTGAAGGGCAGGGTGGTGATCGCGGTCGCCTGGTCGAAGTCGTCGTTCGGGGGTGGCGCGGCGTGCGCCACCCCCGGGACGAGCAGACCGAGCAGGCCGAGCAGGGCGACCACCACGAGTAATCCGGATCTTCGGCTTTTGCGCACGACAAGTACCCCCTGGATCGGTGGACGCCCTCCCCGGCGTCCGAACTCGACCGAGTGAACACAAGAACGCGCGGCGGGGTGGGTCGCCGGATCGGCAGGACACTCGATCAGCCCAGCGACGTCACTCGAACGGACGTCAGGCCGGCTGCCTGATGCTCTCGAAGATCCGGGCGAAGCCCTCCTTGCCGTGCCCGGCGTCGACCTGCCGCCGGATCAGGCCCTGCACCACGCCGACCACCTCGGTGGAGATGCCCTGCGCGGCACTGGCGTCGACCATGTCGCCCAGGTCGGAGAACTCCAGGCTCTGCTGCCCCGGCCCGGTGTAGTCGCCGCCGTCGACCACGGCGGCGAACCCGGCGAACGCGCCGGTCATCGCGGACAGCCAGGGCGCGGCCCGCTCGGCGAACTCCGCGGCCGACACGCCCGCGCCCCCGACCATCGCCGCGCCGTGCAGGAACCCGGCGAACATCACGTACATGCCGGCGAGCAGCGCCAGGTCGTACAGCGACGCCACGCCCGCGTCCTCGCCGAAGTACGCGCTCTCGCCCCAGAGGTCGAGCAGGGGCCGGTACCGGTCGAACGCGGCCCGCGAGCCGCTGTAGAGGACGGACGAGCCGGGCTGCCCGATCATCTGCGGCACGGCCATGATGCCGCCGTCGAGGTACGCCACGCCGTGCGCCGCCGCCCAGCCGGCGATCTCCCTGGACTGGTCCGGCGTGGTCGTGGTGACGTTGACCAGGGTCCGGCCGGTGAGCAGGTCGGCCACCGGGTCGAGCACCTCGTGGACCGAGTCGGCGTCGAAGAGGCACGCGATCACCACGTCGGCCGCCGACACGGCGTCACGCGCGGTGGGTGCGGCGGTGGCTCCCAGGCCGACGAGGGCGTCGGCCTTGCCGGGCGAGCGGTTCCAGACCGCGGTGGGGTGCCCGGCCCGCACCAGGGCCGTGGCGAGGGCGGCGCCCATCGCGCCCAACCCGAGAACGGTCACCTTCGTGTTCGTCATGCCTTGATCGTCACGCGTACCGTCGAGGTGCACCAGTACGGACTATTTTGTGCAGTACCCACTTTTCGGTAAGTACCCCGCAGGAGGACCGATGGCGACGAAGGCACGACGTGGTCCCTACTTCTGCGGCATCGACGCCGCGATGGACGTGGTGTCCGGGAAGTGGAAGTCGCTGATCCTGTGGGAGCTGGCCGCGCACGGCGTGCGGCGGTTCGCCCAGCTGCGCCGCGGCCTGCCGGGCGTGAGCGAGAAGATGCTGGTGCAGCAGCTGCGGGAGATGGAGGAGGACGGCCTGGTGCACCGCGAGGTGTTCCCCGAGGTGCCGCCGAGGGTCGAGTACGCGCTGACCGAGCACGGGGTGTCGCTCAACGAGGCGCTGGACGCGCTCGGCGCGTGGGGCACCGAGCGGATGCGGCGCATCGGCGCGGAGCGGGTCTACGCGTCCTGACCCGGCACCCGCTCGGCGGGGCTCGGCCGGCGGAACAGGGTGCCCAGTCGGCGCAGCGCGTCCCGGTCGCCGGACGCCGTCGCGGCGCCGGAGGCGATCTTGTCGGCCAGGCTCGACCGGCCGTCGGCCAGGTCGGCGAACACGTCCTCGTCGGTCTCGACGACCGCGTCGGGGTGCTGGGCGGGGCCGTGGCCCGCGTCGACCGTGCCGTCGTCCACGCGCACGTGGAAGACCTCGTCGCCGACGCGGAACTCGTAGACCGCCCGCACGCCCGCCGCGGCGTCGGCGTCGAAGAAGGCCTCCATCGCCAGCACCGCCCAGCCCGGGTGGAACGCCTCCTCCGCCCGCCGCTCGCCCATCGCCCACTTCGTGCCCCACCGGGCGAGCGCGAGCACCGCGGGCCCGAGTTCGCGGCCCGCCTCGGTGAGGGCGTAGGCGGGCGTGCGGGCCGGCGGGGGCAGCGTGACCTTGTGCGCGAGGCCTTCCCGTTCGAGGTGCTTCATCCGGGCCGCGAGCAGCCCGGTGCCCATGCCGCGCAGGCTCTTCTGGAGGTCGCCGAACCGCTTGGGGCCGGTCAGCAGCTCGCGGACGAGCAGCAGGGTCCAGCGCTCGCCGACGAGGTCGAGCGTGCGCGCGGTGGCGCAGTACTGGTTGTACGTCCGCTGGTCCACCGGCCCATCCTAGGGATGGCGCGCCTCCGGGCTCGCGACGGCGAGCAGGACGTCGGCCACGCCGCGCGGGTCGGTCAGCACCACGTCGTGCGGCCCGTCGACGGGCACCGCCCGGTAGCCGAGGTCGGCGGCGAACCGGGCGAACGGGAACGTCTCCGGCACGCAGTGGACGCCGGTGCCGGGGATGCGGTCGACCGCGCCGGTGAGGCGGGTCGGCTCGGTGAAGGTCCGCAGGGCGTGCGTGCGCAGCCGTTGGCCGAGCCAGTGGGCGTCGTCCGGGTCGGTGATGCCGAACGACGCCGGCGCGGGTGGGGCGATCAGGCCGTCGGCGCCCGCGGCGGCGGTGGCCCTGGCGGTGAACCAGTCCGGGGCCAGGTCCGCCAGGCCGACGCCGTCCGGGCCCGCCCAGCCGTCGACCAGCACGACGTGGGCCACCCGGTCCGGCCGCCGGTCGGCGGCTTGGCGGACCACCAGGCCCGCGTAGCTGTGGCCGACCAGCACGAGGTCGGGGTCGGCGACCGCGTCGATCGCGGCCACCACCTCCTCCGCGTGGTCGGACAGGCCGACGTCGCGGTCGTGCGTGAGGTCGGGGGTGACGACGTGCGCGCCGGCGGCGGTGAGCAGCGGCGTGACCCGCTCCCAGGCCCAGCCGCCGTGCCACGCGCCGTGGACGAGGACGTATGTGGTCATGGTCGACCTCCGCGTTGACCTGCTTCTTGTTTTTGAAGTCTATGCTTCAAAAACAAGAAGTTCAACCATGCGGGGTCAGGCGTTGGCGCCGGGTCGCCAGAGCACGTCACCGTCCGGGTTGGCCACCCTGGCCAGGATGAACAGCAGGTCGGAGAGTCGGTTCAGGTACTTCGCGGTCAGCACGTTCGTCTGCTCGGCCTCGGCCTCGATCAGCGCCCACGCGCCCCGCTCGGCCCGCCGCGCGATGGTGCGGGCCTGGTGCAGCAGCGCCGCGCCGGGTGTGCCACCGTTGAGGATGAACGACTCCAGCTTGCCCAACCGGGAGTTGAACGCATCGCACCACGACTCCAGCCGGTCCACGTAGGCCTGCGTGACCCGCAACGGCGGGTACTTCGGGTCGGGGACCACGGGCGTGCACAGGTCCGCGCCGACGTCGAACAGGTCGTTCTGGACCTGCCGCACCACCTCGACGACGTCCGGTTCCAGCGCGCCGAGCGCCAGGGCGACGCCGAGCGCGGCGTTGGTCTCGTCCACGTCGGCGTACGCCGTGATGCGCGGCGAGGTCTTGGGCACCCGGGAGAAGTCGCCGAGGCCGGTGGTCCCGTCGTCGCCGACGCGGGTGTAGATCTTCGTCAGGTGCACGGCCATGCCGAGCACTGTAGACACCGCGGTGGCCCACCACGGACGGGCACGATTCAGACCGTACGTAGGATTGCGGCACAACGAGCAAGGAGTTCCTTACGTGAGTGAGCACTTCCGGGTTCAGGGCGGTGCGCGGCTCGTCGGCGAGGTCGCCGTCGTAGGCGCGAAGAACAGCGTGCTCAAGCTGATGGCGGCGGCGCTGCTGGCCGAGGGCACGACCACCATCACCAACTGCCCGGAGATCCTGGACGTGCCGCTGATGGCGGACGTCCTGCGCAGCCTGGGCTGCGAGGTGACCCTCGACGGCCGGGTCGTCACGATCACCACCCCCAAGGAGCTCAACCACCGGGCCGACTCCGAGGCGATGGGCAAGCTGCGCGCGTCGGTCTGCGTGCTGGGGCCACTGGTGGGTCGGTGCAAGCGCGCGGTGGTCGCGCTGCCCGGCGGTGACGCGATCGGCAACCGGCCGCTGGACATGCACCAGAACGGCCTGCGCAAGCTCGGCGCGCACAGCGAGATCGAGCACGGCTGCGTGATCGCCGAGGCCGAGGGCCTGCACGGCGCCCAGATCTGGCTCGACTTCCCCAGCGTGGGCGCGACGGAGAACATCCTGATGGCGGCGGTGCTGGCCAACGGCACCACGGTCATCGACAACGCCGCCCGCGAGCCGGAGATCGTGGACATCTGCGTGATGCTCCAGCAGATGGGCGCCAAGATCGAGGGCGCGGGCACGTCCACGCTCACCGTGCACGGGGTGGAGTCGCTCCAGCCGACCGAGCACCGGGTGATCGGCGACCGGATCGTCGGCGCCACCTGGGCGTTCGCCGCCGTGATGACCCGCGGTGACATCACCGTGCGCGGCGTGGACCCCCACCACCTCGACCTGGTGCTGGAGAAGCTGCGGATGGCGGGCGCGGAGGTGACCACGCTCGACGACGGCTTCCGCGTGGTCCAGGTCGACCGGCCGCGGTCGGTCGACTTCGTGACGCTGCCCTACCCCGGCTTCGCCACCGACAACCAGCCGTTCGCGATCGCGTTGTCCAGCGTGTCGGACGGCACGTCGATGATCACCGAGAACCTGTTCGAGGCCCGGTTCCGGTTCATCGAGGAGATGGTGCGGCTGGGTGCGGACGCGCGCACCGACGGCCACCACGCCGTGGTGCGCGGCGTGGAGCAGCTGTCCAGCGCGCCGGTGTGGGCCTCGGACATCCGTGCGGGCGCGGGGCTGGTGCTGGCCGGGTTGTGCGCGGACGGCGTGACCGAGGTCTACGAGATCTTCCACATCGAGCGCGGCTACCCGGGCTTCGTGGAGAACCTCCGCAAGCTCGGTGCCACGGTGGAGCGGGTCAGCGCCTGAGGTTGAGGGCGAAGCTGCGAGAGCTTCCTCGGTGCACGGGCAGATCAGCAGGATTACGGGGCTGGTGCGGGATCTCTCGTACCAGCCCCGAACAGCGCCCCCGTGACATGCGTGGTCGGGCGGAGCGACACGATCCCCTTGTTCGGGAGGCAGAGGTCGCAGTGATTGCCGAGTCAGATCGTGAATGGTTCGGCTTTACACCGGGGCCGCCATTTTCTCCTGCACCTGAGCGGCCACGCGGAATGCCCGACGGAGTGTGTTGCGGGCCTCCGGGCTCGTCACTGAGAGTTCCAGCACCGCTTTTCGACGACCCATCCAGCTGAACGTCGTGGCCAACAGTCGTGCCAGGTGCACCAGCCGCTTCGCGGACGTTTCCTTCAGATGTGCCTCGTCCGAGAGCGTCGTCAAGCACTCCAGCGCCGCATGGCGGCTCTCAGGGTCGGTCAGCACGCGGTTCGCCAGCACCTTCATCTGATCCGGGTGCGACGTGGCGAGGTCCGTTGCCAGTGGGTACGGGAAGTAGCCGGTGATCCACATGGCCAGTGGCAGGGCGACCTGGGCCAGGCGACGGTTCGAGGTCCACGACACCACCGCGTCCAGCACCTGGGTCCGATGACCCTGGTCTTGGATCAGCCCCAGGACCGCGGCCACGACCGCGTTCCGCGGGGTCCACTTCGTCGATCGGGCGATCAGTTCCAAGCGCCGCAGCGACTCGCGCAGTGGTCGGGCGTCCGACAGGTTGAGGCTGAACCACACCGCGGTCGCCTGCTCGTACGCCGTGCCGTCGGTCCACGCGTCGACCGTGCTCGACACGAGGTCGCGATACCGCTCGTCCAACCGCGCCACCACGGACGCCGCCAAGTGCTGGTGCGCCACTGCGCCGCGGCGGGCCAGGTCGTCCACCAGCTGGAGCGGTTCGTGGGCCGGGATCTCGGTCACGATTGTGATCACGGCGCGCTGCACCGCGTCGGTGAACCGGGCGATCATGTCGCGGTCGCTCATCCACCGCCACAACGCGTCGTGCGCGAGCGGGTACTCGCGCCACAACCTTCGCAGCACCGCACCGGCCCAGCCTTGGCGGGTGAAGTGGATCGTCTCCTCCCGCAGGCCCGGGTAGTCGGGGTGGTCGCGCACGGTCGTGCTCGCGGTGACCGCAGCCAGCAGGTCCTTCTTCGACAGGGCGAACGCCTTGTGGCGCAGCGGCTCGCCGCCCTCGTGACCGGCCGCGCGCAGAGCTTCGTCCAGCGACAACGCCAGGGCCATCACCTCGTCGTACGGTTGGTTCTCCAGCAGTGCCACGGCGAACGACAGGGCGAACTCCAAGTCGGTGCGTTCGGCCAGGTGCCGCTCCACGGCCTGTTCGACGTGCTCGCGCAGCTTCGCCAGCGCCTCGTGCGGGTCGAGGCCCTCGTGCACACGGATGGCTAGCTCCGCCGCACGGACCGCCTTCTCGGGTGAGGCTTTTTCCTCCAGTTCGAGATCGGTGGTGAGAACGCGCAGCGGGCCGTCGAGACCGGCCGGGCACCGGCGCCGCAGCTCCGCGCGTGCCACGTCGTAAGCCCGTGGCGCGGTCAGCTGCACCACGTGGTCGGTTGCCTCAAGCGGGGCCTGCGCGACTGAGTCCAGCACGATCACGAGGTGGCAGCCCACGGACTTGACCAGTCGGGTCACCCGTTCGAACTCGGCCCGGTCGAACGGACCGCGCGACTCGCGCACGTCCCACACGTAACCCGTGTCGGCGACGAGGTTGTCGAACGTGCCCAGTGCTCGCTCCCGGTTCGCCTCCACGACATCGACGGCGCCGACGTCGACCAGCAGTCGCCGCGCGGTGTACGAGCGCCCGGAGCCCGGGCCGGTGAGGACGACCACGCCGCGGGCATCGAGCGCCCTTCGGGCGGCGGTGTACCCGTCGGGCGGCTCGAAGTACCGCCGCACATCGTCCATCTCGGCCTGCGTGGCTCGAAGCACGACGAGCTTGGACGCGCGGTCGACCCCGAACTGCACCCCGCCGTGGATCACGCCCGCCTGGATACCCGTGAAGGTGCCGTCGGCGGAGTTGGTGACAGGAATGAGTCGCAGTTCGTCGGGGACCTTGTCGTCGTCACTCATGGAAGCAGATTGTGCGGGAAATCCGCCGAAGGTATTCCGTACTAATACGGGTCCCTGTGCATTGGTCCGCTCGATACTCGTGCGGTTAGTCGTGGTCGTGCAGGAGGAGTTTGGCGTCGGGGGCGTCGGCAGGGAATACCAGTAGGCGGTGGAGGCCGCCGCGGCGGACGATGGTGACTTTGATGCGGGCCGCGCGCAAGCGCTTGGCGAGCACGTCGGCGGCTTCGGGGGTGGGGACGGCGCTGACTTCCGTCAGCAACCCGAAGTCGTCGCCGGTGTAGTCGGGCACGGCCCGTCGGTCGATGCCGAACGCCCAGAAGAGCACGAGGGCGAGCAGTCCGAACACGATGACCAGCAGCAGGAACGTGGTGAGCGCGGTCACGCCGTACATGCTCCCGCAGCTTCGATTCAGTGAGCAACGGCACGCGCGGGCTGGGTTACTCGTCAGTACGCTACGGGGACGACGACGAGGTCGTGAGCGGCCGACTTTCCAGGCGACCTCGCCCGCCGTCTGCGGAGCAGCGGCAATGAGACACAGGAGGTTGCCGTGCCGTACCCGGCCGACCGAGAGCGCGACCGTCCGTGGGTGATGCGGACCTACGCGGGTCACTCCAGCGCCACCGCCTCCAACGCGCTGTACCGCCGCAACCTGGCCAAGGGCCAGACGGGCCTGTCCGTGGCGTTCGACCTGCCCACGCAGACCGGCTACGACCCGGACGACGAGCTGGCCAGGGGCGAGGTCGGCAAGGTCGGCGTGCCGATCAGCCACATCGGTGACATGCGTCAGCTGTTCGACGGCATCCCGATGGGCGAGGCGAACACGTCCATGACCATCAACGCGACGGCCATGTGGCTGCTCGCGCTGTACGTGAGCGTGGCCGAGGAGCACGGCGCGGACCGCGCGACCCTCGCCGGCACCACGCAGAACGACATCATCAAGGAGTACCTGTCCCGCGGCACGTACGTGTTCCCGCCCGGGCCGAGCCTGCGGCTGATCACCGACATGGTCGCGTGGACCGTGTCGAACGTGCCGAAGTGGAACCCGATCAACATCTGCTCGTACCACCTCCAGGAGGCGGGCGCGTCGCCCGTGCAGGAGATCGCCTACTCGCTGTCCACCGCGATCGCGGTGCTGGACTCGGTGTTCGACTCCGGCCAGGTGCCCGAGGAACGGCGCGGCGAGGTCGTCGCCCGCATGTCCTTCTTCGTCAACGCCGGCGTGCGGTTCGTCGAGGAGATGTGCAAGATGCGGGCGTTCGTCCGGCTGTGGGACGAGATCACCCGCGACCGGTACGGCATCGTCGACGCCAAGCACCGCCGGTTCCGCTACGGCGTGCAGGTGAACTCGCTCGGGCTGACCGAGGCGCAGCCGGAGAACAACGTGCAGCGGATCGTGCTGGAGATGCTGGCCGTGACGCTGTCCCGGGACGCCCGGGCCCGCGCGATCCAGCTGCCGGCGTGGAACGAGGCGCTCGGCCTGCCCCGGCCGTGGGACCAGCAGTGGGCGCTGCGGATGCAGCAGGTGCTGGCCTACGAGACGGACCTGTTGGAGTACCAGGACATCTTCGAGGGCTCGCACGTCGTGCAGGCCAAGGTGGACGAGCTCGTCGAGGGCGCGCGGGCCGAGATCGACCGCGTGCAGGCGATGGGTGGTGCGGTCGCGGCCGTGGAGTCCGGGTACATGAAGTCGGCGCTGGTGTCGTCGCTGGCGGATCGGCGTCGCCGGGTCGAGTCCGGTGAGGACGTCGTGGTGGGCGTGAACAAGTTCGCCACCACCGAGCCGTCGCCGTTGCAGGCCGAGGGCGCGAACGCGATCGAGCAGATCGACCCGATCGTCGAGCAGCACGCGGTCGAGGCGATCCGGGCGTGGAAGGCCTCGCGGGACGACGCGTCGGTGAAGACCGCCCTGGACGACCTGCGTGCGGCGGCGAAGACGGACCAGAACCTGGTGGAGGTGACCATCGCGTGCGCCCGCGCGGGCGTCACGACGGGTGAGTGGTCGCAGGCGTTGCGCGAGACGTTCGGCGAGTACCGCGCGCCTACGGGGGTTTCCGCCGCGTCGGCGTCCGGCGAGGCGGGCGCGGAGATCGCCCGCGTGCGCGAGCGCGTGCGGGCGACCGGCGAGGAGTTGGGGGAGCGGCTGCGGATCCTGGTCGGCAAGCCGGGCCTCGACGGCCACTCCAACGGCGCCGAGCAGGTCGCCGTGCGGGCCCGCGACGTCGGTTTCGAGGTGGTGTACCAGGGCATCCGGCTGACGCCCGCGCAGATCGTCGCCGCCGCCGTGCAGGAGGACGTGCACGTGGTGGGCCTGTCGATCCTGTCCGGCTCGCACCTGGAGGTCGTGCCCGCCGTGGTCGACGGGTTGCGCGCGGCCGGGGCGGGCGACGTGCCGGTCATCGTCGGCGGGATCGTCCCGCCCGACGACGCCGCCGAACTGCGCAAGCGCGGCGTGGCCCGCGTGTTCACGCCCAAGGACTACGAGCTGACCCAGATCATGGACGAGATCGTGACCGTGGTGCGCGAGGGGAACGGGCTCTAGCGGCGGATCGTCACGTCGAAGACGCGCTCCTCCTCGTCCACCAACACCCGCGTGCCCAGGGGTTCCTTCAGCTTCACGGTGTAGGTCTCGGTCGGCTGCAGCAGGGCGCGCATGCAGTTGCCGAGGCCACCACCGACCCTCCGCAGCCCGACCACCACCGACGTCATGCCCTCGGTGACCACCGGTTCCATCACGACCGGCTCCTCGCCGGGGCACGCTGGGGACGCGTGGAACGGCACCTCCA
Source organism: Saccharothrix stipae (assembly GCF_054781895.1). Classification (NCBI taxonomy): domain Bacteria; kingdom Bacillati; phylum Actinomycetota; class Actinomycetes; order Pseudonocardiales; family Pseudonocardiaceae; genus Saccharothrix; species Saccharothrix stipae. The sequence goes on from NZ_BAAGTN010000008.1 coordinate 537,470, forward strand.
GCTCCACCCAGTCCGAGGTGGTGGCCTGCCGCGCGTAGTCGACCTCGCCGAGCCGCCAGAACGCGCTCGGTGGGAGGGCGGGCCACGCCCACGTGCTGCCGAACACCGTCCGGAACCGCCACACGGGCAGCTCCACCGGGCCCCGGTCGGTCAGGTACTCCGCCGTGCCCGGCTCCGCGCTCACCAGCTCCAGCGGCGCGCCCTCACGGCCGCCCGCCGACATGGCGGCCACCACCTCGCGGACACCGACCAGGGGCAGCGTCGCCGGACCGTCGGGCAGCGGCACCGACGTCGGTCCCGGTGTGGGCGGCTCGACGCCGGTGAACGCGTACCGGCCGCTGTTCGCCCCGATCGCGAGCATCTTCTCCTTCTCACCGGGCGCGTTCTCGATGGGCTTGCGCGGCGAGCCGATCAGCACGACGGGCCGGGGGCCGTCCGCCACCAGCGGGAAGTCGACCGGTCCGGTGGGGGTGGCCGCGGTGGCCGGCGCGGGCGACGGGTCGGGCCCGGCCTGCGGCGGCGCGGCGTCCACCGCGCACCCCGCCAGCAGTGCCACCAGGACGAGCGTTGCGGGAAGAGGTCTCATACCCACTTGACGGTGGCGGACCGGCAAGCGGTTGTCCGGCCGGTTACGGTCGCACCATGGCCGATTACCAGCACATCCGCGTCGACCGCACGGATGACGTCGTGCGGATCACCATGGACCGCGCCGCACGGCGCAACTCGCTGTCCGCCGAGCACCTGGCGGAGTTGTTGACCGCGTTCCACGAGGTCGCCGCGTCCGACGCGGTGGGTGTGGTGCTCGCGGGCGAGGGGCCGGTGTTCTCCGCCGGGCACGACCTCGCCGACGTGGCCGCCCGCGACCTGGAGGGCGTGCGCGAACTGCTGACGCTGTGCACGGACCTGATGCGCACCATCGAGTCCGTGCCGCAGGTGGTCATCGCGCGCGTGCACGGCCTGGCCACGGCGGCGGGCTGCCAGCTGGTCGCCTCGTGCGACCTGGCGGTGGCGGCCGAGGAGGCCGGGTTCGCCCTGCCCGGCGGCAAGGGCGGCTGGTTCTGCCACACGCCGGCGGTGCCGGTGGCCCGTGCGGTGGGGCGCAAGCGGTTGATGGAGCTGGCGCTGACCGGCGACCCGGTGGACGCGCGCACGGCCGAGCAGTGGGGCCTGGTGAACCGCGTCGTGCCGCTGGCCGAGCTGGACGACGCGGTGGACGACCTGATGCGCCGGGCTACCCGCGGCAGCCGGGCGAGCAAGGCGTTGGGCAAGCAGACGATCTACGCCCAGCTCGACCGGCCGGAGGCCGACGCCTACGCCATCGCGGTGGAGGTGATGGCGGCGGCGTCGCAGACCCCGGCGGCCAAGGAGGGCATGTCGGCGTTCCTGGAGAAGCGCGCGGCCGTCTGGACCGACTGACGGTGGCCGACTGACGGTGGTCGACTGACCGTCCCGGCTAGCGGGCCAGGTCCAGCACCAGGGAGCCGACGGCGAGGGCGAGGAACGCGCCGGGGAACGTGACGGTGCGCCAAGCCCCTGCCCGCGCGTGGGCGACGATCGCGCCCACGAAGAACGCCACCAGCCCGATCGCCGCCGCGATCCCGATGACGTGCGCCCCGAACAGACCGAGGAGCAGACCGACCGCGCCGGCGCCTTTCACCGCGCCCAGCGCGGGCACCCACGACGGCGGCACGTCGACCGCGGCCGAGTTCGCCATGACGAAGTCCGCCCGCAGGAGGTCGGCGACGGCGAAACCGCCGTTGGCCAGGATCGCGAGGACGGTGACGAGGACGTGCGCGGTGGACATCGACCCCTCCGAACGGACGTGCGGTGAGCAGGCGGACGCCTACTCACCCGACGTGCGGACCGCGCGGGAGGTGACCGCCGCGCTCTAGGGCTGCGCGTGCTCGTGCAGCAGCAGGAGCGTGTACGCGGCGATCGACTGGGCGTCGGTGATCTCGCCGCGCGCGACCATCGCCTCGAACTCGGCTCGTGGGAACCACGCCGAGCGCATGTCCTGCTCCTCGTGCTCGCGCTCGTGGAAACCCTCGCTGAGCTCGGTGGCCAGGAACACCCGGCCGCGTTGGCTCGACATGCCCGGCGCGACGTCCAGCACGCCCAGCTGCACCAGCCGACCCGCCCGCAGCCCGGTCTCCTCCCGCAACTCGCGCTCGGCCAGCGCCACCGGGTCCGCGTCGGCGCGTTCCGGCGCGGTGCCCTGCGGGAACTCCCAGCGCCGCATCCCCAACGGGTAGCGGTACTGCTCGACGAGCCGCAGCCGTTCGCCGTCCATGGGGATCACCAGCGCGAAGTCGGGCTTGTCGACCACGCCGTAGATCCCGGTGGTCCCGTCCGCCCGCCCGATGGCGTCCTCCCGGACCACCATCCACTGGTTCGCGTACACCTCACGCGATCCGAGGGTTTCCACGATCACTCTTCTCCCTGTGCCGGTTGTCCCTGCGCCGACGATCCCGGGCCGGATCGCGACCGGGCCAGTTCCGATCGACGCCGCCCGTAGGCGAAGTACACCACCAAACCCGCGGCCGACCAGATGCCGAAGGCCGACCACGTGGCGGGCGCCAGGCCCGCCACCAACAGCGCGCACATGCCCAGGCCGAGCAGCGGCACCACCGGCACCCACGGCGTGCGGAAACCGCGCGGCAGGTCCGGCCGGGTGCGCCGCAACACCAGCACACCCACGTTGACCAGGCTGAACGCCACGAGCGTGCCGATGCTCGTGGCCTCGGCCAACTGCCCGAGCGGCACCAGCGCGGCCAGCGCCGCGACCACCACGCCGACCAGCACCGTGTTCACCGTCGGCACCCGCTTCGCGCCGACCCGGGCGAACACCCGCGGCACCAGGCCGTCCCGGGCCATCGCGACCAGCACCCGCGTCTGTCCGTAGAGGACGGTCAGCACCACGGACGCGATCGCGATCACCGCGCCCGCCGACAGCACGGTCGCGGGCCACCCCGCGCCGGTCACCCGTTGCAGGACCGCGGCGAGCGAGGCGTCCGAACCGGCCAGCGCGTCCACGCCCACCGCGCCGACGGCGGTGAACGCCACCAGCACGTAGACGACCGTGACGATCACCAGCGAGATCACGATGGCCCGCGGCAGGTCGCGCTGCGGGTTGCGCGCCTCCTCACCGGCCGTGGACGCGGCGTCGAACCCGATGAACGAGAAGAACACCAGCGACGCCGCACCCGTGACGCCCGCGACCCCGGCCGGGGCGAACGGCGCCAGGTTCCCGCTCTGGAACCCGAACACCGCCACCACCACGAAGAACACCAGCACCGCCACCTTGAGCAGCGTCGTCACCGTGGTGACCGCGGCGCTCTCCCGCACCCCGCCCAGCAGCACGGCCGAGGCCAGCAGCACGACCACCGCCGCGGGCAGGTTCACCACGTCACCGGACAGCGCCGCCGGCAGTTGGAACCCGAGCGTGGCGTCGAGGAACGCGTTGAGGTAGCCGCTCCAGCCGACCGCGACCGCCGCCACCGACACGCCGTACTCCAGCAGCAGGCACCACCCGCACACCCACGCGACCAGCTCGCCGAGCGTGGCGTAGGCGTAGGAGTAGGCCGACCCGGACACCGGCACCGCGCCCGCCAGCTCGGCGTAGGACAGCGCGGAGAACAACGCGGCCAACGCCGCCACCGCGAACGACACGGTGACCGCCGGACCGGCCACCGGCGCGGCGTGGCCGAGCACCACGAAGATCCCCGTGCCCAGCGTCGCGCCCACCGACAGGGAGACCAGCGGGACCAGGCCGAGGCTGCGGCGCAGCGACGTGCGCGCGCTCTCGTCGGTGAGGAGGTCGACGGGCTTGGTGCGCAGGAGCTGCCGCAGCGGTGACACGTCGGCCGACGGTACCTGCCGGTGGATCGGGGCCCGCACCCCGTAGCCTGTCGGCCGTGCGCCTCGTCATCGCTCGCTGCCAGGTCGACTACGTCGGACGCCTCACCGCCCATCTGCCGATGGCGCAGAGGCTGCTGCTGATCAAGGCGGACGGCTCGGTGTCGATCCACTCCGACGACCGCGCGTACAAGCCGCTGAACTGGATGAGCCCGCCGTGCTGGCTGATCGAGGACCCGGACGTGTGGGTCGTGCAGAACAAGGCGGGCGAGAAGCTGATCATCAGCCTGGCCGAGGTGCTGCACGACTCCAAGCACGAGCTGGGCCTGGAACCCGGCCTGGTCAAGGACGGCGTGGAGGCCGACCTCCAGAAGCTGCTGGCCGAGCACGTCACCACGCTCGGCGACGGCTGGACCCTGGTCCGCCGCGAGTTCCCCACCCCGATCGGCCCGGTCGACCTGATGTGCCGGGACGCGTCGGGCAAGTCCGTCGCGGTCGAGATCAAGCGCCGCGGCGAGATCGACGGCGTCGAACAGCTGACCCGCTACCTGGAACTGCTCAACCGCGACCCGTTGCTGGCGCCGGTGCGCGGCGTGTTCGCCGCACAGCAGATCAAGCCCCAGGCCCGCACCCTGGCCGAGGACCGCGGCATCCGCTGCGTCGTGCTGGACTACGACGCCCTGCGCGGCATCGAATCCGATGAGTTCCGCCTGTTCTAGGCGATTCCACACCGAGCGGCACAAATCCGCATTTTTCGTACCTCATCGCGTTTTGGGTAGGGCGCACCCAAAGCGACGCCATGATCCGTACTATGCGATCGTGCAGAGAGTGAGGGCGACATGCCAGTCGACTTAAAGCGTCGAGCCGAGCGCTGGACGCTCACCGCGATGATCGTGGCGACCATCGCGATCACGGTCGGAGACACGGTGGGCCTGTTCGACGACAAGGGCGGTGTCGTCGCCAAGGCGACGCTGGTCCTCTTGGGACTGATCACGGCTTTCCTGCTGTTCGAGGTGCAACGCTTCCACAAGTTCGACCAGATCGAGGCGTCACTCGCCAAGCTCGACATCGACGGCCTCGCCGCGACATTGCGGGAAAAGCATTACGCGGGTCTCACCGAAGTGCACGACGATTTCAGCGACCAGCTGTTCGGCAGGTACGTCGACGGTGCCAAGCAGGTGACGATCCTGAACACCTGGATACCCAACCTCGATGACCTGCGCGGTGATCTCGAACGCGCCGTCAAGCAGGGTGCGGAGGTGCGGATCCTGTTGCTGCACCCGGAGTCCAACGCGGTCGACCTGCGCGGTCGGGCACTCCGGGAGCGCGGTGTCGAGCGTGTCGGCGAGCCGGTGCGCAAGGGCATCGTGGATTGCCTGAACGTCCTGGGTGCGATGCACGCCGGTCTTGATCGGCCCGACCGGGCCAAGCTGCGGGTCCGGCTCTACAACTCGCTGCCTTCGGTGTCGGTGTACCGCGCGGACGAGCGCTACCTCGTGGGTATGTTCCTGCACCGGCAGCTCGCCATCCGGTCGCCGCAGTTCCGGATCGAGGGAACCGCCACCGTGCTGGGGCGGCAGATCCAGCAGGAACTCGACACGTTGTGGGAAATCGGGCGCGACATCGACCCCGGGAACTGGCAGCACGACCTCTACCCCTAGCGCGAAAGGTGTTCGCCGTGAAAGAGCTGGACCATTTCGAGGACGAGTTGATCGAACGCTTCCGGTCGCACCCGGTGCTGGCGGCGATGGACGACCTCCCCGAGCAGGACTTCCACGCCGTCCTGTTGCAGCGACGTTTCGTCTCGCACACGTTCACCAGCGCCTACGACCTGGCGATCGACCTGCTCACCGACGAGAGGGCGGTCGAGATCGCCCGGGTCATCATTCGCGAGGAGTACCCGCACGACCGCGGCGAAGCCCTGACGCCATCGCACCGGGAGGACATGAAGACCGACCTCCTCGGTCTCGGGGTGACGTGGCGGCAGTTCGTGGAGTCCCGACCGACCGAGGTCACCGAGAAGACCAACAAGGACACCTGGTCGCTGATCCTGGACGCGGGCGCGGCCGAACTCGCGAACCTGGAGTTGGTGACCGTCCTCCGGTTCTGGGGCGAGGTGCTGGTCTCCGTCGAGTACGGCCGGATGTGGCCCCGGATCGCGCGGCGACTGGTCGTGGACGGCGAGAACCGCTCCACGTTCTACTACCCGCACTACAAGCACGACGCGAAGACCCACCCGTTGGCGGACGCGTCACCGTTGTCGTTGACGCACTCCGACAAGTTGGGCATGCGCCTGTCGCAGCTGGCGGACTCCCCGGCGGCCTGGGATGCCTTCAAGCGCGTCGAGACGGAGATCCTGGAGCTGAAGACCGGTTTCTACGACCAGTTCCTGCCGATGCTGGGCTGATCCACCGGTCCCTCGACCCGATTCCTGTCGGGGTCGGGCCGGTGATGTGCCGTTGCGGGATGGTGTGGTTGTCCGCATTTTGCGGGTCGGCGGTAAGCCGTTCGGGTGCGTGGCAGGCCGGATTTCGCGATATACGCTGACTTCCCCCGTCGACGGGCCTGGGAGGCGCGCGGTGCGAAGACGAAGACCCGGTCCACCGCTCCTGGTTCTGCTGGTTCCCCTGGTGGTGGCGGGCTGCGCGGCGCAGACGCCCCTGCCGTTGATCGCCGTCACGGCGTTGAGCTCCACCGCCGCCGCGGTTCCCGCCGCGCACCTCGCGGCACACCCCCTCTCCGGTCACGCCGGCGCCGAGGTCCGGCTCAGCGGCGAGGGCTATCCCGCACACGGTCGAGTGGTGTTCACCTTCCACGGCCGGCGGGTCGGCGACACCACCGCGGACGCGGTCGGGCGGTTCGCCGAGGTCGCGGTGCGCGTGCCCGATTCGTTCGGCGATTCCGCCCCCGGCACGCAGTTCACCATCGGCGCCACCTCCGGACCGGTCTACGCCGAGACGCCGTTCGTCCTCACCCGCTGACGCCCCCACCTGAGGTTTAGCCCGGGGTAGTTCAAACCGGCGGAGCGCGCCGGGGTGCACTACCGTCGGCTTGATCGGTTGTGCGGTAGTGCGCGGTGGTGTTCGGGGTTGTGCGATCAGGGAGGTGGGCGGAGGTGCCCGTACTGGCCCAGGTGGATCTTCGGCTGGACGCCGGTCCGTTGGACTACACCCTGCTGGCGGTCTACTTCGTGTTCGTCCTCGGCATCGGGTTCCTGGCCCGCCGATCCGTTTCGTCCAGTTTGGACTTCCTGCTCTCCGGCCGCTCGCTGCCCGCGTGGGTGACGGGCCTGGCGTTCATCTCCGCCAACCTCGGCGCGATCGAGCTGCTCGGCATGGCGGCCAACGGCGCGCAGTACGGCATGGCGACGGTGCACTACTACTGGATCGGCGCGATCCCGGCCATGGTGTTCCTCGGCCTGGTGATGATGCCGTTCTACTACGGCTCGAAGGTCCGCAGCGTCCCGGAGTTCCTGCGCCGCCGCTTCGGCAAGGGCGCGCACCTGGTCAACGCGATCAGCTTCGCCGTCGCGCAGGTGCTGATCGCGGGCGTGAACCTGTACGCGCTGGCGTTCCTGCTCAACCTCATGCTCGGCTGGCCGATCCCGCTCTCCGTGGTCATCGCCGCCGCGATCGTGCTGACGTACACGGCGCTGGGCGGGCTTTCGGCGGCGATCTACAACGAGGTGCTGCAGTTCTTCGTGATCGTCGCCGCGCTGCTGCCGCTGACCATCGTCGGCCTGCACCGGGTCGGCGGGTGGGACGGGCTGGTGGAGAAGGTCACCGGCGGACCGGGCGGGGCGGAGCAGCTGTCGGCGTGGCCCGCGACCGAGCTGACCGGCATCCAGAACCCGGTGCTCAGCGTGATCGGCATCGTGTTCGGGCTCGGGTTCGTGCTGTCGTTCGGGTACTGGACGACGAACTTCGCCGAGGTGCAGCGCGCGCTGTCGGCCAAGAGCATGTCGGCCGCCCGGCGCACGCCCATCATCGGCGCGTACCCCAAGATGCTGATCCCGTTCGTGATCATCATCCCGGGCATCATCGCCGCGCTGGTCGTGCCGGAGATGGTCGCGCTCAAGGCCGGCGAGGAGAGCGGCGTCGTCTACAACAACGCGCTGCCCGCGTTGATCGGCGAACTGCTGCCCAACGGCATGCTGGGCATCGCGATCACCGGTCTGCTGGCGTCGTTCATGGCGGGTGTCGCGGCGAACGTGTCGTCGTTCAACACGGTGTTCACGTACGACCTGTGGCAGGACTACGTGCGCAAGGACCGGCCGGACGAGTACTACCTGCGGGTCGGCCGGTTGGCCACGATCGGCGGCACGGTGGTCGCGATCGGCACCGCGTTCCTGGCGGCCGGTTACGGCAACATCATGGACTACATCCAGGCGCTGTTCTCGTTCTTCAACGCGCCGCTGTTCGCCACGTTCATCCTGGCCATGTTCTGGAAGCGGATGTCGGCGGCGGCCGGTTGGGCGGGCCTGGTCGCGGGCACGCTCGGCGCGGTGGCGGTGTTCGTGCTGGCCGAGGTCGGCGTGCTCGACCTGCCCGGCCAGGGCGCGAGCTTCCTGGGCGCGGGTGTCGCGTTCGCGGTGGACATCGTGGTCAGCGTGGTGGTGACCGTGTTCACCCGGCCGGTGCCGGAGGAGCGGCTGGTCGGGCTGGTGTACAGCCTGACTCCCAAGGAGGACCGCAAGCACTCCACCACCGGCGACGACGCCGGGTGGTACCGGTCGCCCGTGCTGCTGGGCATCGGCGTGCTGGCGCTGACCGCCGTGCTCAACATCATCTTCGGCTGAGGGGAGGTAGGTCGTCGTGGCGCACAAGGCCGGTCTGTTCGACCTGCGACTGGTGATCGCGGTGCTGTTCGCCATCTACGGCGTGGTGCTGCTGGTGGTCGGGCTCGGCTTCACCGACGAGGCCGACCTGGCCAAGGCGGACGGGCTCAACATCAACCTGTGGTCCGGCGTGGGCATGCTCGCGCTGTCCGCGGTGTTCGCCGCTTGGGCGACGCTGCGGCCGGTCGTGGTGCCCGACGCGGAGGCCTCGGGGAGTTGACGCCGGGGAGTTGACGCGGGTGGTCAGCGCCTCGGGTAGACCGGGTTGAACGCCTCGACCGTCCAGGTGTCGAGCCAGCGGACGGCGCGTCGGACGCGGGTGCGCATTCGGTGTTCCTCTCGTTGGTTCGGTTCTCCGGGTGCTCCGCAGGGGTTCTGCGGGGCTCGCTCCGTACAGCGCGTCGATGTTCTGAATCGTTCCCGAAGGGCGTCGTGAGGGCGGACACACGGGTGGAGTCGTGAGCACGGACACAGGGTTCGTGCCACGAATGGCGCAAGCGGTCGCTACCGTGCACTCGTGCCCCGCCTCGTCGCCCTGTTGAGCCTGATCCTGCTGCTGGCCGGCTGCGCCGGGACGGATCTGGCCAAGCAGAAGTTCCCGCGCACCACGATCCCGGCCGACGCCGAGAACGTCTCCGACCCGAGCGGGACGACCCGGACCCCGCCGCCCGCGGCCGGGCAGCCGGTCGACCCGGCGTTCGCCGCGGACAAGATGCGGCTGACCGACCCGTGCGAGCTGCTGGACGAGGACGTGCTGAAGCGGCTCGGCACGCCCGGCGACCGGTCGCGCAGCGGGTTCAGCCGGTGCTCGAACTTCATGAAGGACAAGAACGGCAAGGACCTCGCGGTCACCGTCGAGATCGGCCAGACCATGACCAGCGAGCTGAAGAAGGCCGACAAGCAGCTCGCCGGCCTGCGCAGCTACGAGCAGGTGCTGGAGAACAGCGCCTGCTTCGTCTCGGTGATCACGCAGGAGGAGCCCGGCCTCGGCATCACCGTGCAGATCGGCTACGAGGACGGCGACGCGTGCGCGCCGGGCCGCGAGGTGGCCGAGTCGGTGGTCAAGCAGGTCAAGGAGCGGTCGGCGACCCGCTCGCCCGCGAAGGGCTCGCTGATCACGCTCGACCCGTGCGCGCTGCCGGACAAGGCGGCGGTGGACGCGGGTGCCGGCGCCGATTACCGAACGTATCCGTACGGGCTGCACAACTGCGCGTGGGTGGGCAACGACCGGGAGCTGAGCCTGGCGTTCCGTGAGTCGTTCATCCCCGACGACCGCGAGTTCGACGACGGGCAGACCGAGGTCGACCTCGGTGGTGGCGTCACCGCCTACCAGGTGGCCACCACCACCTCGTTCCCGTCGTGCGAGGTCAAGTGGGTGCAGCTGGTCGGCACGGACGACGAGGGCGAGCTGGTCGAGGTCAAGTCGGCCGGGCCGAAGGACTCCGGGTTCGACCGCTGCGCCACGGCCCTGACCTTCGCCAAGACGGTGGTCGGCAAGATCCCGAAGGGCTGAACGGGGGCTGACATCACCCCCCGTTACCCGTTACTGTTCAGTAACACCCCCGCGTTCGTGCTTTGTGCTTGGAGGGCTCGATGACGCAGACCGCTCCCACCACTCCTGCGCGGGCCGACGACGAGCAGCGGCGGTTCGCCTCGCTCGACCCCCGCACGGGCGAGGTCATCGCCCACCACGCGGTGGCGTCGGAGGACGACGTCCGCGAGGCCGTGCGGGTGGCGCGGGAGGCGTCGGCGTTCTGGGCCGGGCTCGGGTTCGACGGCAGGCGCGGCCGGCTGGACGCGTGGCGCAGGCTGCTGCTCAAGCGGCTGGACGAGTTCCAGCACCTGATCAGCTCGGAGACCGGCAAGTCGGCCGACGACGCCAGGACCGAGTTGGCGCTGGTCATCGACCACCTGCACTGGGCGGCCAAGCACGCGCCGAAGGTGCTGGGCAAGCGCAAGGTCTCGCCCGGGATGCTCATGTACAACCACGCGGCGTCCCTGGAGTACCGGCCGCTGGGCGTGGTCGGCGTGATCGGGCCGTGGAACTACCCGGCGTTCACGCCGATGGGCTCGATCGCGTACGCGCTGGCCGCGGGCAACGCGGTGGTGTTCAAGCCGTCGGAGCTCACGCCGGGCGTGGGTGTGTTCCTGGCGTCGACGTTCGGCGAGGTGGTGCCGGAGTTCCCGGTGCTGCAGGTGGTGACCGGGTTCGGTGAGACCGGTGCGGCGCTGTGCACCTCCGGGGTCGACAAGCTGGCGTTCACCGGCTCGACGGCGACGGGCAAGAAGGTGATGGCGGCGTGTGCGGCGTCGTTGACGCCGGTGCTGGTGGAGTGCGGCGGGAAGGACCCGCTGATCGTGGCGGAGGACGCCGACGTGAAGGCGGCGGCGGACGGCGCGGTGTGGGGCGGGATCTTCAACTCCGGGCAGACGTGCGCCGGGGTCGAGCGGGTGTACGTGGCGGACGCGGTGTACGACGAGTTCGTCGGCCTGGTGGTGGAGAAGGCGAAGAAGCTGCGGCCCGGTGGGGAGGCCGACGCCCACTTCGGACCGATCACCATGCCCAAGCAGGTGGACGTGATCCAGTCGCACGTGGCCGACGCGTTGGAGCGCGGTGGGCGGGCGTTGGTGGGTGGGCTGGAGTCGATCAGGCCCCCTTACGTCGAGCCGGTGGTGCTGGTGGACGTGCCGGACGAGTCGACCGCGGTGACCGAGGAGACGTTCGGGCCGACGCTGGTGGTGACGCGGGTCGCGGACGCGGACGAGGCGGTCCGGCGGGCCAACTCGTCGGCGTACGGGCTGGGCGCGTCGGTGTACTCGCGCAACCGGGGCGAGGAGCTGGCGGATCGGCTGCGGTGCGGGATGGTGTCGATCAACTCGGTGCTGGCGTACGCGTCGGTGCCGGGGTTGCCGTTCGGCGGGGTGGGGGATTCGGGGTTCGGGCGCATCCACGGGGAGGACGGGCTGCGCGAGTTCACGTACGCGCACTCGGTGACGCGGAAGCGGTTCGGGGCGTTGCTGAACCCGATGACGTACGAGCGCGGGTCTCGGACGATCCGGCACGTGGTCCGGCTGGTGCGCGTCCTGTACGGCCGCTGATCACCCGCCCCGGGCCACGCTAAGGGGTTCCTCCGCTACTCCAGGTCATTGACCTGCGGTTCCAAGGCCGCGCGTCCGCTTTCCGGCACGCTCGCGGTGGGGTAGTAATGGGGTGATCAGCGTCGATCGGGAGGTCACCCGTGAAGAAGATCATCAACGATCCGGCGACCGTCGTGGTCGACGCGTTGCGGGGCATGGCGCTCGCGCACGCCGACCTGCTCGACATCCAGTACGACCCGGCGGTGGTGGTGCGGGCGGACGCCCCGGTGGCGCGCAAGGTGGCCGTGATCTCCGGCGGCGGGTCGGGGCACGAGCCGTTGCACGGCGGGTTCGTCGGCCGGGGGATGCTCGACGCGGCCTGTCCCGGGGCGGTGTTCACCTCGCCCACACCCGATCAGGTGGCGGCGGCGGTCGGTCGCACCGATGGTGGCGCGGGGGCGTTGCTGCTGGTCAAGAACTACACCGGCGACGTGCTGAACTTCGAGACGGCCGCGGAGCTGGTCGAGGGCGTGGACGTGCGGACCGTGCTGATCGACGACGACGTGGCCGTCAAGGACTCCCTCTACACGGCCGGTCGGCGTGGTGTCGGCGGGACGGTGCTGGTGGAGAAGATCGTCGGCGCGGCGGCGGAACGCGGGGTCGACCTGGACGGGTGCGAGGCGTTGGCGCGGCGGGTCGTGTCGCGGGTGCGGTCGATGGGCCTGGCGTTGGCCGCCTGCACGGTGCCGCACGCGGGCGAGCCGTCGTTCACGCTCGCCGACGACGAGATGGAGCTGGGCATCGGCATCCACGGCGAGCCGGGACGACGGCGGGTGCCGGTGGGGTCCGCGGACGAGATGGTGCGGGCGCTGCTCGACCCGGTCCTGGAGGACCTGCCGTTCGGCGAGGGCGACCGGGTGCTGCTGTTCACCAACTCGATGGGCGGGACGCCGCTGATCGAGTTGTACTTGGCGCACGGGATCGCGGAGCGGTTGTTGGCGGAGCGCGGAGTGGTGGTGGAGCGGCGGTTGGTCGGCCCGTACATCACGAGTCTGGAGATGCAGGGCATGAGCTTGACGTTGTTGAAGTTGGACGACGAGATGGTCGAGTTGTGGGACGCGCCCGTGCACACCGCGGCGCTGCGGTGGGGCGTCTGATGGCGTGCACGGCGGACTCGGTCGCGGACGCGTTGCGGGCGGTGGCGGCGGTGGTGGTCGAGCACCGGGAAGAGCTGATCCGGCTCGACCGGGAGATCGGGGACGGCGACCACGGCGAGAACATGGCCCGCGGGTTCACCGCGCTGGTGTCGAAGTTGGACGCCGACGTGCCGTCGTCGCCCGGCGGGGTGTTGCGGTTGGTGGCGACGACGTTGATCTCCACGGTGGGTGGTGCGGCCGGGCCGTTGTACGGGACGGCTTTCCTGCGTGCCGCCACCTCGGTTGGTGATGTGGCGGTCGTGGACGGCGCGGCGGCGGCTGCGGCGTTGCGCGCGGCGTTGGAGGGTGTGGTGGCGCGGGGCAAGGCCGCCGTGGGGGACAAGACGATGGTGGACGCCCTCACGCCCGCCGTGGCGGCCGCGGAGTCCGTGGCGGCCACCGGTGGCGGGGTGGCCGAGGTGCTGGCGGCGGCGGCCGACGGGGCCGAGATGGGTGCCGACTCGACCGTGCCGATGGTGGCGCGCAAGGGTCGTGCCTCCTACTTGGGTGAGCGCAGCGCCGGGCACCTGGACCCGGGCGCGCGCTCGACGGCGTTGCTGCTGCGGACCTTGGCGGGGCGTGCGCGGTGATCGGGCTCGTGGTGGTGTCGCACAGCCGGCAGTTGGCGGAGGGCGTGGCGGAGTTGGCCGGGCAGATGGCGCCGTCGGTGGCGATCGTGCCGTCCGGTGGCGACGGGTCGGGTGGCCTCGGCACGGATTACGTGGCGGTCGGCGAGGCGATCGGGAAGGCCGATTCCGGGTCCGGTGTGGTCGTGCTGTTCGACCTGGGCAGCGCGAAGATGGTCGCCGACATGGCCGCCGAGGAGGCCGAGGGGTCGGTGGTGGTCATGGACGCGCCGTTGGTCGAGGGCGCGGTGGCGGCGGCCGTTCGCGCGCAGGGTGGCGCCGGGTTGGCGGAGGTGGCCGCGGCGGCGGGTACCGCCTGGTCCCGGTCGGCGGAGGTGTCCGTTCCGGTCGGGGAGGCGGTGCGGGCGGGGGTGGAGCTGACCAACTCGGTCGGGCTGCACGCGCGGCCGGCGGCGTTGGTGGTGCGGGCGTTGGACTCGCTGGACGCGTCGGTGGTGGTGCGGTTCGGCGACGAGGAGGCGGACGCGAAGAGCGTGTTGGCGTTGATGGGCCTGGGCGCGCCGGGCGGTGCGCGGATCGAGGTCGTGGCCACCGGTGCGGACGCGGCGGAAGCCGTGCGACGGGTGGAGGAGCTGGCCGCGCGGCGGTTCGACGAATGAGCTGATGAGACGTCGCTGGACCGATTACTTGCTCGATACCGATGGTGAAGCTCACGCGAACGACGCGTGACGGCCGTGGGATAGTCGCGGTCAAGTTACCGATCGGTAGCCACTCCGGTGAGTGGGAGGTAAGCAGTGACGCGCCAGTTCAACACGGTCGGAGTCGTCGGTCTCGGCACGATGGGCGCCGGTATCGCCGAAGTCCTCGCCCGGACCGGCATCACTGTGGTGGCGGTCGACGTGGACGAGGACGGCCTGGCCCGCGGTCGCGGGCACCTGGACCACTCGACGGACCGCGCGGTGGCGGGCGGCAAGCTCTCCGCGCAGGAGCGGGACGCGACGCTCGGGCGCATCTCGTACGCCACGTCGCTGGACGCGTTGGCGGGGGTGGACCTCGTCGTCGAGGCGGTGCCGGAGCGGATCGAGCTGAAGGCCGCCGTGTTCGCCGAACTGGACCGGATCTGCGGCCCCGACACGGTTTTCGCCTCGAACACGTCGTCGTTGTCGATCACCGAGATCGGTGTCCACACCGGACGGCCGGGCAAGGTCGTCGGCATGCACTTCTTCAACCCGGCTCCGGTGTTGAAGCTGGTCGAGGTGATCCGCACGGTCGTCACCGAGCCGGACGTGGTGGCCGACGTGGTCGCGTTCGCCGAGGGGTTGGGCAAGTCGCCGGTCGTCATCGGCGACCGGGCCGGGTTCATCGCCAACGCGCTGCTGTTCGGGTACCTCAACCACGCGGTGCGGATGTACGAATCCCGTTACGCGACAAGGGAAGACCTCGACGCGGCCATGCGGTACGGCTGCGGCTACCCGATGGGTCCGCTGGCGCTGCTCGACCTGATCGGACTGGATACCGCATACGAAATCCTGGATACGATGTACCACCAGTCGCGCAACCGGCTGCACGCGCCGGCGCCGCTGCTCAAGCAGATGATCACGGCGGGTCTGCTCGGCCGCAAGAGCGGGCGCGGCTTCTACACCTACGACGGTCCCGACTCGCCGGTCGTGGTGCCGGACGTGCAGACGCCCGTCGCCTCGGTGGAGGGCGTGCCCGCGCGGGAGGTCCAGCGGGTCGGGGTGATCGGTACGGGCACCATGGCCACCGGGATCGTGGAGGTGTTCGCCAAGCGCGGGTACGACGTGGTGCTGCGGGCGCGGTCGGAGGAGAAGGCCGCCGCGGCGGTGGGCAAGGTGCGCAAGTCGTTGGAGAAGGCGGTCTCGCGGGGCAGGTTGTCGGCGGAGGACCGGGACGCGGCGCTGGCGCGGGTGGCGCCGGTGGTCGACTTCGCGGACCTGGCCGACTGCGACCTCGTGGTCGAGGCGGTCGCCGAGGAGCTGTCGATCAAGAAGGCCGTGTTCGAGGCGTTGGACGAGGTGTGCAAGCCCGGCGCGGTGCTGGCCACCACGACGTCCTCGCTGCCGGTCATCGAGTGCGCCGCCGCCACCGCGCGGCCCGGTGACGTCGTCGGTCTGCACTTCTTCAACCCGGCTCAGGTGATGAAGCTGGTCGAGGTCGTGGAGACGATCTCGACGTCGGCGGACGTGGTCGCGACCGCCCGTCGGGTGTGCCTGGACCTGGGCAAGGTGCCGGTGCACTGCGGCGACCGGGCCGGGTTCATCGTCAACGCGCTGCTGTTCCCGTAC
The DNA here is from genome assembly GCF_054781895.1 of Saccharothrix stipae. NCBI lineage: Bacteria > Bacillati > Actinomycetota > Actinomycetes > Pseudonocardiales > Pseudonocardiaceae > Saccharothrix > Saccharothrix stipae. The sequence continues at coordinate 553,329 of NZ_BAAGTN010000008.1, forward strand.
CTCAACGACGCGGTGAAGATGTTGGAGGCGCACTACGCGACCGCCGACGACATCGACAACGCGATGAAGGTCGGTTGCTCGTTGCCGATGGGGCCGTTCGAGCTGCTGGACGTGGTGGGGCTGGACGTGTCGTTGGCCATCGAGCGGACCCTGTACCTGGAGTTCCGCGAGGCCGGCTTCGCCCCCGCGCCGCTGTTGGAGCACCTGGTGAAGGCCGGGCGGTTGGGTCGCAAGACCGGCAAGGGTTTCCGCGACTACGCGGCCTGAGGGTCGCGTTGTGCGGGCTGATGGCGTGGCGGGTTTCGGCGTTTGGCATCGTGGTCACCATGCGGCGTGTGGTGATCTCGCTCCTGGTGGCGGCGTTCGGTCTGACGAGCGCCTGCGCGTACACGGTCAACGGCACCCCGGTGGCGGAGCAGGTGCTCGACGTCGACCCGCCGTTCACCTCGAGCAAACCCACGCCGACCGGGTCCACCGACCCGTCCGGTGAGCCGACGGGCGAGGTCGGGGACATCTGCTCGTTGCTCGGGTGGGGTGACCTGCCCTACGACGTGCCGGACAAGAAGGCCGCGCCGACCGACACCGGTTACGACGCGACGTTCGACCAGTCGTGCAAGTGGCAGACGTCGGTCGGGACGCTGGACGTGGGCGTGACCCTGCGGTTCCGCGAGGGGCGGGCGATCACGCTGGAGCAGAGCAACGGCGAGTTCGACCTGGGTGACCGGAAGGTGACCTATTTCGACCGGACGACGGACACGTCGGTGCAGCCCTCGTGCGTGCTGGTGATGGACTACGCCGGTGGCGGGCTCGGGATCATCGTGATCGACGGCTCGGCCCGCTTCGGCGCGATCTGCGACCAGGGCAAGAAGGTGGCCGAGGTGCTGCTGGAGAAGGAGCCGACCGGCTGAGCTCGGCCAGCTGAGCTTGACCGGCTGCGGTCGACTGGCTGAGCTGGCCGGCTGAGGACGGCTCTCCGCCGACTCAGGTCGACCAGCTGGGGCCGGCTCCTCCACCGGCTAAGGCCAGCTTGCGGGAGGCCGGCTCTCGACCGGCCAAGCCCCCCCCGGCTTGAGACCGGCTGGCTGGGGCTAGCGGGCCTGATCAGCCGCAGCAGCCGCCGCCGCAGCACCCGCCACCACCGGCTCCGCCTCCGGCGGGCGCGTCGGCCTTGCCGCTCAGGCCGGCCATGGAGAGCAGCTTCACGGTGTCGTCGTGACCGTTCGGGCACGGGGCGGGCGCGGAGGACTCATCCATCGACCGCTTCACGTCGAAGGTCGACCCGCACGCCTTGCAGCGGAATTCGTAGGTTGGCACGCCGCTCATTGTCCCCGGCGCGGCGGTGTCAGCACCAGCAAGGGCACCCCAACCGCCGACACGGTGGCGAGCAGCGTCAACAGCGGCAGGCTGTGCACCCACCCGAGGCCCGCGGCGGCCAGGTGCGTGCCGGTGAACGTGGCCACCCACGTCCGCGACCCGGGTCGCAGCCACACCAGCGCCAACGCCGACAGGGCTGTGACCAGCATCAACATCGTCGTGCCGAGCAGCACGCCCTGCCGGAGCCCACGCGGCTGCCCGACCGGCGCATCAGGCCCCTGGAGGACCGGCCGCACCCCGCCACCAGGCGGAACGTCCGCCTGCGCCGGCTCGAACAGCAGCCCGCGCACCACCGGCAGCAACGTCACGGCGATCTCGACCACCAGGAGCATGGTTAATATGACCCGTTGCCACTTGCTCACCCAGTGGACCGTAGGCGATCACCCAGGGCGAGCCCGGATACCCTCGGTTCTCGTGCCACGCCGTAACCGCCCGCATCGCCCGGACGAGCCGTCACCCATCGGTGGTCACGGCTGGGCACGCGCCGAGAGCGCCCCGGACGGCGAGTGGCTGGTGCGCACCGTGTCCGGCAACGCCACCACCAAGACCTACCGCTGCCCCGGCTGCGACCACGAGATCCGCCCCGGCACCCCGCACGTCGTCGCCTGGCCCGCCGCCGACTACGGCTCGGTCGAAGACCGCCGCCACTGGCACCAGGGCTGCTGGTCGTCACGCCGCCGAAGAGGCCCCACCACCCGCCGCTGGTGACCGCATTGCTCACCAACCCCGCCACCCCATCACACCGCCGCCGGTGACGCTCCGTATCGCGACGGCCTCGCCACCCGCGCAGCCCAACCCGCCCAGCCGGCGCGGCCGCCCACCAAGCCGTGCCGAACGGCCGCGCCGTGCGCCGTGTCGTGCGGCCGTGTCGAACGGCGGTGCCGCTGGTGCGGTGGCAGGCCGGGCGGGTGGTCGGTGTCGTCGTCGGGCGTGCCCGCCGGCGCGTGGGTGGATGGCACGATGTCGTCGTGGGTGACGAAGTCCAGATCAAGGCCAACACCGTGCTGCCCGCACGCCGGGAAGCCGTGACGTTGCGGACCGCGGACGGGTTGGCGTTGGTCGGCGAGCTGGCCTTGCCGGCCGAACGGGACCCACGGGCCACGGTGGTGCTGTTGCACCCGTTGCCCACCCACGGCGGGATGATGGACTCCCACCTCTACCGCAAGGCGGCGTGGCGGTTGCCCGCGCTGGCCGACCTCGCGGTGTTGCGGTTCAACACTCGCGGCACGGCCAGTGCGGCCGGGTGCAGTGAGGGCACGTTCGACCACGCCGTCGGCGAGCGGCTGGATGTCGCCGCCGCCTTGGCGTTCTCGGCCGAACGCGGGTTGCCCTCGGTGTGGCTCGTGGGGTGGTCGTTCGGCACCGACCTGGCGCTGATGCACGGGTGCGACCCGCTGGTCGAGGGTGCCGTGTTGATCTCACCTCCTCTGCGGTGGAGCAGTACCGAGCACTTGCGGACCTGGGCAGGTGCGGGCAAACCGGTGGTGTGCCTGGTGCCGGAGTTCGACACCTACCTGCCACCGGCCGAGGCCAGGCGGCGGTTCGGCGCGGGCATCCCGACCGCGGACGTCATCGACTTCCCCGGCGCCAAGCACCTCATGGTCGGGCACGCCGAAGAGGTGCTGGACGCGATCGTGTCCGCGGCCGTGCCCGAGGTGCCCACGCCGTTGCCGCGCACCTGGTCCGGCCCTCACGAGCAGCATCAAGTGGCCATCGTGGCCTCCTGAAGCCGCCAGACCAGCACCGGCCCCTCGGCGGTCCTGCTGTCGCCCACGTGCGCGAAGCCCAGCTTCTCCGCGACGCGCTGGGAGGGTGTGTTGCCGTGGTCGGTGATGATCGTGACCGGACGGTCCGGCCGGACCCGACCCGCCCACTCGATGGCCGCGCGCGCCATCTCCGGGGCGTAGCCGCGACCCCAGTGCCGGGGGCGGAACCGGTAGAACAGGTTGAGCGTCGGTTCCCCGTCCAGCTCGTGGTGGCGCAGGCCGCCGAAGCCGATGACCTCCCCGGTCTCCGGCAGCTCCACCGCCCAGTACCCGATGCCGTCGTGCGCCCAGTGGGCCTGCCACTCGGCCGGCATCTTCGCCGCTTGCTCCGCCGACGGTGGCCCCGCCGGGTTGAAGCGGTTGGTCTCCGGATCGGACAGGACCGCGATCGCCGCGCGCACGTCACCCGGGCCGACGCGCCTGAGCAGGAGGCGGTCGGTGCGCATCTCGTCCGGTTCGGAGGTGGAGGTCATGCGACGAAGCTAGCCGCGGGGTCCGACAATTCGGGGTATGGAACCTGCTCCGCTCGTCCTCCTGCACGCCTTCCCGCTCGACTCACGGATGTGGGACGGGGCCCGTGAACTGCTGAAACCGATCACACCCGACCAGCGCGGCGGCGATCGTTCACCCGATCTGGTGGCTATTGCGGACGACGTGCTGCGGTTGCTCGACGAGCACGGGGTCGAACGGGCGGTGCTCGGCGGGTGCTCCATGGGCGGGTACGTGGCGATGGCCGTGCTGCGGCGCGACCCGTCCAGGGTGGCCGGGCTGGTGCTGGCCGACACGCGGGCCGGTGCGGACGCCGACGAGGCGCGGGCGAACCGGCTGGCGATGGCCGCACGCGTGGCGGCGGAGGGCGTCGGCTGGGTGCCGGACACCGTGCTGACCGGGCTGCTCGGGCCGGCGCCGGACGCGGCCGTGGTCGAGCGGGTGCGCGGGTTGATCCTCGACCAGGACCCGGCGGAGGTGGCGTGGGCGCAGCGGGCGATGGCCGTGCGGCCGGACTCGACCGGCGTGCTGGCCGAGGTGGACGTGCCGGCGTTGGTGCTGGTGGGCGAGCACGACGCCCTCACACCGCCCGCGTTGGCCCGTGAACTGGCCGGGCTGCTGCGCCAGGGCGAGTACGTCGAGTTGCCCGGCGTCGGCCACCTGTCGCCGCTGGAGGCACCGGGCGCGTTCGCCTCGGCCGTCCTGGACTGGCGGCGGCGCGTCGGGGTGTGACGGCGTGTCCTGAGCGTTGAACTCGGGGGTCCTGAACGTAGGACACGCGCGTTCTGAACGTAGGACACGCGCGTGCTGAAGGTAGGACTCTCGCGAGGTGGAGGTTGGACTCTCGCGTGGTCAGCGCTTGGCGGTTTGGGGCTTGGGGTTGGGGCGGGCCATCTTCTGGGTTGGGCCGTCGGGGGTGGGCTTGGTGGCTGCCGAGGTCGCTTCCGAGTCGGGTTCCGGGGTGGGTTCCGGAGTGGTGCTCGGCTGGGTGGTGGTGCTCGGTTGGGCCGGGGTGCTCGGTTGGGTTGAGGTGGAGCTGGTGGAGGGGGGAGAGGAAGGCGAGGGGGGAGAGGCCTGCTGCTGGGGTGCCTGCTGCGAGGGCTGGGGGCGTTCCTCGTCCAGCGGGTCCAGCAGGGGGGTGACGTCGTGCAGGGCGGAGCTCACGGCGTGCAGCTGCTGGGACAGGCGGTTGCGGAGCTGGCGGAGGGCTTCCACCTTCTGGGTGGCCTGGGTGACGCGGCGGTTCGACTCCTCCGTCGCCTCGCGCACCCGGCGGTTCGCCTCGTCGGTCGCCTCCTGCACGCGGGCCGTCGCCTCGCTGATGGAGTCGTGCCGGCGGCGGTTCGCCTCCTCGGTCGCCTCGCGCACCAGCCGCTGGGCCTCGGCGTTCGACGCGGCCTGCTCCTGGGCGATCTGGGCGCGCACCCGGGCGGCCTCCTCGGCCGCCTCGCGCAACCGCCGCTCGGCCTCGCCCTTCGACGACGCCTCCTGCTCGGCCAGCGTCTTCATCGACTCGACCCGGCGCGCGGCCATCGCGATCTCGAAGTCCTCCTCGACCGTGGTCCGGCGCTGGAGGGACTCCTCGTCCAACCTGGCGGCCTCGGCACGGGCCTCGCCCACCATCCGGTCGGCCTCGGCGCGCGCCTTCTCCAGCACGCCCCGGTGCTCGGCCTCCATCTCGGTGCGCCGCTGGTCGAGCTCGGCGATCAGCTTCTCGTACCGGGTGCGCAGCACCCCCGCGTCGGCCTCGGCCTTGGCGCGGATGTGCCCGCCCTCGGCCTCGGCCCGCGCCTTGATCTCGTTCGCCTCGTCCTGCGCGAGCCGCAGCATCCGCTGCAACCGCTCGCTCAGGCCCTCCAACGTGGTGGGCGGCAGCGACAGCCGCTCCACCTGGCCGCGCAGCTCCGCGATCTCCGACCGGGCCGCTTCCAGCTGCCGGGCCAGGTCGTTGGTCTGCGAGACCGCCGCGTCCCGGTCGGCCGCGAGCAGGCGCAGGTCGGAGTCCAGGCGTTCCAGGTGGTCCTCGACCTGGGCGCGGTCGTACCCGCGCTTGACGATGTCGAAGCCGGATCCCAGGGGGACGAGGTCACGGTCGTCGGCGAGGCCCATGCCGCTCACGCTACCTGCTCCCGATGTGCGGCGGTCACCCGAGAGCCGCACATCGGGAGTGATTTCGCTTTAGACGCCCCGGAAACGGTTGATCCCGTCCAGGTGCGCCGCCCGCAGCTCGTGGTCGCGGACGCCGAGGCCCTCCTCCGGCGCCAGCGTCAGCACGCCGACCTTGCCCTGGTGGGCGTTGCGGTGCACGTCGTACGCGGCCTGCCCGGTCTCCTCCAGGGAGTACACCTTGGACAGTGTCGGGTGGATCTTCCCCTTGGCGACCAACCGGTTGGCCTCCCACGCCTCCCGGTAGTTCGCGAAGTGCGAGCCGACGATCCGCTTGAGGTGCATCCAGAGGTACCGGTTGTCGTACTGGTGCATGTACCCGCTGGTGGACGCGCACGTCACGATCGTGCCGCCCTTGCGCGCCACGTAGACCGACGCGCCGAACGTCTCCCGGCCGGGGTGCTCGAACACGATGTCCGGGTCGTCGCCGCCGGTCAGCTCGCGGATCTTCGCGCCGAGCCGCTTCCACTCGCGCACGTCCTGCTCGTGCTCGTCCTTCCAGAACCGGTAGCCCTCGGCGCTGCGGTCGATGATCAGCTCCGCGCCCATCCGGCGGCAGATCTCCGCCTTCTCCGGTGACGACACGACGCAGATCGGGGTCGCGCCGCCGTTGAGCGCGAACTGGGTGGCGTAGGAGCCGAGGCCGCCCGACGCGCCCCAGATCAGCACGGTGTCGCCCTGCTTCATGTTCGCGCCGTTGGTCGACACGAGCTGCCGGTAGGCGGTGGAGTTCACCAGTCCGGGTGACGCCGCCTCCTCCCACGTCAGGTGGGCGGGCATCGGCATCAGCTGGTTGGCCTTGACCAGCGCGATCTCCGCGAGACCGCCGTAGTTGGTCTCGAAGCCCCAGATGCGCTGCTCCGGGTCGAGCATGGTGTCGCTGTGCCCGTCCGGGTGCTCCAGCTGCACGTCCAGGCAGTGCGCGACGACCCGGTCGCCGGGCTTCCACGCGTTCACGCCGGGGCCGGTGCGCAGCACCACGCCCGCCAGGTCCGAGCCGACCACGTGGAACGGCTGGTCGTGGCGGCCGCCGTACTTCTTGAGGAACGCGAACGTGGACAGCGGCTCGAAGATCGAGGTCCACACCGTGTTGTAGTTGATGGCGCTCGCCATCACCGCGACCAGCGCCTCGCCCGGTGCCAGCTCGGGCGTGGCCACCTCGTCGACGTGCAACGACTTGCGCGGGTCCTTGTCCTTGGTGGCCAGGCCCTCGAACATCTTGACCTCGTCGGCGTGCACCGTCACGCCCCGGTAGCTCTCCGGTACGTCCAGCGATCCGATCGCGTCCAATTCGTCCGCGAGGATCGCGTCGAGGATCTTCTGCACGGCGTTCCCTCCCAATGGGGGCTTGGGGGATGGTCGGTGTCGCGGGCTCCGGAGGTCCACGCGGGTGGCCGGAGGTTACCCACGGGTAACCGATTCAGAACCCGCGCTGTGAGGCACCGCACTGGCATTTCGCCCGATCGGTCGGTCCGCGCCGAGCGGTCGTGCCCTGGTCGTTCCGGGCGGTCTTGACCGGGCGGCCAACCAAGCGGACCATCGACGGTGTCCGATTCATGAGGACGGAGGTGCAGGTCATGGCAAAGGCGTGGACCAGGTGGCAGGACTGGGCCGAGGTCGTCATCGGTGTCCTGGTGCTGCTGTCGCCCCTGGTCGTGGAGACCACCACCGGGGCCATGTGGACGATGATCGTGCTCGGCGCACTGATCGCCATCGACGGCCTCGCGTCGCTCGCGATGCCCGGGATGGTCTACGGCGAGTGGTTCCAGATGGTCCTGGGCGCGCTGCTGTTCATCTCCCCGTGGGTGGTGGGCTACAGCGACCTGGCGGCGGCGTCGTGGGTGTCGTGGGTCGGCGGCGTGCTGACCGTCGCGGCGGGCGCGATGGCGGTGCCGCTGGCGAACGCGGCGCACGGCGGCCGGATCGCCGGCACCGCCTGAGAACGACGGAGGACCCGGGCCCGCGGCTGCCGCCGTGGGCCCGGTCGACGGGAAGGGCTGGGACAATTGGCAGAGGACTCGTCGGCCCGGGAGCGGATCCTGCGAGCGGCCGAGGAGTTGTTCGCCGAGTCGGGTTTCGACGCGACGCCGACCTCGCGCATCGCCGAACGGGCCGCCGTGCCCAAGGGGCTCGTGCACTACTACTTCCGCCGCAAGACCGACCTGCTGGCGGCACTCGTGCAGCGGCTCCCGGACGGCACCGTGGACGCGCACCGGGTCGTGGTGGTCGGCGACGTCGCGGAGAGCCTGCGCAGGCTCGTCGCCGCCCTGGACGCCCGGCTCACCGCGTCACCGCTGCTCAGCCACCTGCTGTGGCGCGAGGCGGACACGCACACGGCGGTCCGCGACGCGCTGCACGAGCGCTACCAGTCGATGGTGCGGCAGATCCGCAACGTCATCATCGCCGCCGGCGGGGCGGCCGTGGCCGCGAAGGACGTCGACAGCGCCTCCGCCCTGCTCGGGCTCGCGGTCAGCTACCGGCACTCGGTGGCCCGGCACGCGCCGGGCGACGACCGGATGGACCTGGAGCTGACGTTCGTCGCCGCCGCCCTCGAACGGCCCTAGCGAGCGGGTTCCACCAGCTCCACCAGCACGCCGCCCGCGTCCTTGGGATGCACGAAGTTGACCCGGCTGTCGGACGTGCCGCGTCTGGCCACGTCGTACAGCAGCCGCAAGCCCTTGGCGCGCAGCGCGTCCGCCGCCGCGTCCACATCGGACACCCGGTAGGCCAGTTGCTGCAGCCCCGGCCCGGACCTGCCGATGAACTTGGCGATGGTCGACTCGGGCGTCAGCGGCGCCAGGAGCTGCACGGCGGTGCCCGCGCCGTCGTCCCCCGGCGCGCGCAGCATCGCCTCGCGCACACCCTGCTCCTCGTTGACCTCCTCGTGCGCGACTTCGAGGCCGAAGTGGTCGCGGTGGAACGCGATCGCGGCGTCGAGGTCGGGCACGGCGATGCCCACGTGGTCGATGGCGGTGACGAGACCGCGGAGTTCTTCCATGGCCGGGAAGGCTAGTGGCCGAATCGGTGCAGGTAGCCCTGTGCGACGCCTCACAGGGCTACTCCGTGGTAACCGTGGGTATCGTGGCGTGTTAACAACCGCTTACACCCGCTGTGGAGGCTGCTGTGTCCGGTTCCGTCATCGTCGCCGGGGCCCGTACCCCGATGGGACGACTGCTCGGGTCGTTGAAGGACTTCTCCGGCGCCCAGCTCGGCGGCGTCGCGATCAAGGCCGCCCTGGAGCGGGCCGGGGTCGCGCCCGACCAGGTCCAGTACGTGATCATGGGCCAGGTGCTCACCGCGGGCGCGGGCCAGATCCCGGCGCGCCAGGCCGCGGTGAACGCGGGCATCCCCATGACCGTGCCCGCCCTCACGATCAACAAGGTGTGCCTGTCCGGCATCGACGCGATCGCGCTGGCCGACCAGCTCATCCGCGCCGGTGAGTTCGACATCGTGGTGGCGGGTGGCCAGGAGTCCATGACGCAGGCGCCCCACCTGCTGCAGAAGTCACGCGGCGGGTTCAAGTTCGGCGACGTCACGATGCTCGACCACATGTCCCACGACGGCCTGTTCTGCGCGTTCGACCAGGTCGCGATGGGCATGTCGACGGAGAAGTTCAACGCGCGCCACGGCCTGACCCGCGAGGAGCAGGACGCGTTCTCCGCCCGGTCGCACCGGCTGGCGGCCCAGGCGACGGAGAACGGCGTGTTCGGCGAGGAGATCGCCCCGGTCGCCATCCCGCAGCGCAAGGGCGACCCGGTGCTGTTCGCCACCGACGAGGGCGTGCGCGCCGACACCACGGCGGAGACCCTGGCCAAGCTGCGCCCGGCGTTCGCGCCCGACGGCACGATCACCGCCGGTTCGGCGTCGCAGATCTCCGACGGCGCGGCGGCCGTGGTCGTGATGAGCAAGGCCAAGGCCGAGGAGCTGGGCCTGACCTGGCTGGCCGAGATCGGCGCGCACGGTGTCGTGGCCGGTCCCGACGCCAGCCTGCACCAGCAGCCCTCGAACGCGATCAAGGCGGCGTGCGCCAAGGAGGGCATCGACCCGGCCGACCTGGACCTGGTCGAGATCAACGAGGCGTTCGCCGCGGTCGGCATCGTCTCCACCCGCGAGCTCGGCATCGCCGAGGACAAGGTCAACGTCAACGGCGGCGCGATCGCGCTGGGTCACCCGATCGGCATGTCGGGCGCCCGGATCGCGCTGCACCTCGCGCTGGAGCTCAAGCGCCGCGGCGGCGGCGTCGGTGCGGCCGCCCTGTGCGGCGGCGGCGGTCAGGGCGACGCCCTGATCGTGCGCGTGCCCAAGGCCTAGGAGTGTGGCCCGCACCGTTGACGTAGCAGAACTGGTCGACCGCGCGCGTGAGGGACAGCCGCGCGCGGTCGCCAGGCTGATCTCGCTGGTCGAGGACGCGAGCCCGCAGTTGCGCGAGGTGGCGGGCGCGCTGGCCCCGTTCTGCGGGAACGCCCAGGTCATCGGCTTGACGGGTGCGCCGGGCGTGGGCAAGTCCACGTCCACGTCGGCACTGGTCGCGGCCTACCGCGGCCGCGGCAAGCGGGTCGGGGTGCTGGCCGTCGACCCGTCGTCGCCGTTCTCCGGCGGCGCGCTGCTCGGCGACCGGGTGCGGATGGGCGAGCACGCCACCGACCCCGGCGTGTTCATCCGGTCCATGGCCACCCGCGGCCACCTGGGCGGGCTGTCCTGGGCCACGCCGCAGGCGTTGCGCGTGCTCGACGCGGCGGGCTGCGACGTGGTGCTGGTCGAGACCGTCGGCGTCGGCCAGTCCGAGGTCGAGGTGGTGTCGCTGGCCGACACCACGGTGGTGCTGCTCGCGCCCGGCATGGGCGACGGCATCCAGGCCGCCAAGGCGGGCATCCTGGAGATCGCCGACGTGTTCGTGGTGAACAAGGCCGACCGCGACGGCGCCGACCAGACCGCGCGTGAGCTCAAGCACATGATCTCGCTGGGCCGCCGCGACCGGGAGGGCGGCCTGTGGCGGCCCCCCGTGGTGAAGACCGTCGCGTCCCGCGCCGAAGGGCTGGACGAGGTCGTGGACGCCGTCGACGCGCACCACGCGTGGCTGGTCCGGCGCGGTGAGCTGGAACGACGCCGTGCCTCCAGGGCCGCGGGCGAGATCGAGGCCATCGCGCTGGAGCGGCTCCGTTCCCGGATCGGCGGATTGCGCGGCGCGTCCGCGCTCGAAACCCTGGCCAAACGGGTCGTGGCGGGTGAGCTGGACCCCTACGCTGCGGCTGATCGACTGGTCGAGGGGGTGGGGGCATGACGCCAGTGGTGATAGACATCGGCAGGCGGGACGTCCGGCGCGTGCTGATCGGGGGAGCGGTGGCCGGGGTGCTCGGCGTGGCCGCACTGGTCGGCGCGGTGACGGCGTACGCGGACGGCGAGGGTGTCGGCGGGACGATCGGGCTGGTCATCGGCCTGGCGTTCACCGGGATCACGGTCGGCGCGATCGTCAACCGGAAGAAGATCTCCCGGCCGCGCAAGCTCGTGTTCGAGGCGGCGGGCGTGCGGTGGGACGACCCGGCGGGCGCGCCCTGGGCGGTGGCGTGGCCGGAGTTGGGCGCGGTGCGCGTCTCGCGGACGCGGGAGCGGGTGTTCCACCCTGCCGACTCGGTCGTCCGCAAGACCATGGTCCGGGTGGACCTGCTGCCCGCCGATCCGCCGACGTTCCAGGCGCGGCACGCCGACATGGCGCACCTGGCCCGTCACGACGGCGGCTACCGGCTGCCGCTCGGCGACGCGGCCGGCCTGGTCCGCGTGGTCGAGGGCGCCGTGCTCGGTTTCGCGCCGCAGCTGTACCGGGGTGTGCAGGACGAGGGTTCGGCGGTGGGGTTGTCGTGAAAGAGGTCGAGATCCCCTTCGGCAACCGGACCGAGCGGCGCGTCGCCCTCGCGGTGCAGCTCGGCTTGACCCTGTTCGGCGTCCTGCTGATGTTCCTGTCCTACTCCGACGGCCACCTGGCGGCGATGGTCGTGGGACCGCTGGTGGCGCTGGGCGGCCTGATCGGCGGCGGCATCTGGCGGCGGAAGGCCCGGCTGCGTCGGCTCGTGGTCGAGCCGCAGGGCCTGCGCTGGGAGGAGAAGGGCAAGACCTGGGCGGTGCCCTGGTACGAGCTGGCCGGGGTGGGCCTGTCGTACGACGGCAAGCCGAAGCCCTCGCTGTGGCTGCACCTCGTGCCGAACGACCCGCGGGCCTTCGCCGTCACGTACCGCAGCATCCCGGCGTCCCCGCACGGCCACTGGGTGCAGCTGCCCGACGACACCGGCAACGACATGCTCGACCTGGCGCTCAAGCGGCACGCGCCGCAGCTCTACCGGGGCTACGTGACGCACTTCACCGGCTGAGCCGGTCCACTCCACCGGCCGGGCACGCCGAGCCCGGCCGGTTCGGGCCGAGCCGGGGCTAGGTCGTGGTCGCCAGGTGCGCCTCGTGCTGGGACACGGCCTTGCGCCACAGCGGGTCGCGGTCCTCGGCGGCGACGACCAGCCCGTAGACGTCGGCCAAGGCCGTGAACCAGTCGGCCCGGTCGTCCAGCAGCGTCCTGGTGGTGGTCTCCCCGATCCGGGACAGCGTCAACGCGCGCAGCACGTCCCAGCCCGTCGCGTCCGCCCGCTGCACGCAGAACGTGCGCACGAAGCCCGACTCGGGTGACGTGGACAGGTGCACGTGCCGGTCCGCGAAGCGGTCCATGCCGACGTCGTCGGGCGCGAAGTCCATGGCGAAGAAGCTGCCCCGCTCGTCGTGCTCCAACCGCCACCCGCCCGGCGCCACCACCGACGGCACCAGGCCGAACGTGAACGGGCCCTGCCGGTACCTGCCCTCACGCAGCGGCAACGGCGAGTGCAGGCCGTCGCCCAAGCCGACGTCCACCAACCAGGCGTCGTCGGACCCGGGCAGGTCGCGCACGGTGAGCGCGAGGTGGTTGCGGTTGATGGTGGGCTCGCCGTCCCGGGTCCTCTGCACGCCGCCGGGGTGCCTGGCCACGTGGTAGCCGAGCGCGCGGAGCAACTCGCTGAACGCGCCGTTGAGGTGGAAGCAGTAGCCGCCGCGACCGGACAGCACGCGGTCCACCGAGTCGAGCGGGTCCAGCGAGGTCACCCGGCCGAGCTGGACCTCCACCGTCTCGTACGGCACGCGTTCCACGAACGCCTGGTGCAGCCGGGTCAGCGCCGCCACGCTCGGCGGTTCGGCGGAGGTCTGGCCGAGGCGGCGCAAGAAAGCGGGCACGTCCAGCGAAGCCATCTTGAAAATCCCCCATCCGGGTGGAACGTCGAAGCCGGGACTTCCGACTCTAGGCAAGGACGATCACAGAACCGAACCTTTATCCCAGCGACCCGGGGGACGAAGAGGTGCGATGTACGACTCCGCTGGGCTTCAGGTCCTCTCCCGCGAGGAGTGCCTCAAGCTGCTCGGCACGGCCGCCGTCGGCCGCCTTGTCTACACCGACAAGGCGTTGCCCGTGGTGCACCCCGTGGTGTTCGTGCTCGACGGGGACTGCGTCGTGCTCCGCGTGCCCGACGGCAGCGCCACCCTCGTCGCCCGGGACACGATCGTGGCGTTCCAGATCGACGACGTCGCGCCCGACCTGTCCCGGGGCTGGTCGGTGATGGCGGTGGGACACGTCACCGAGGTCGAGGAGCAGGTGCGGCTGACCCGGCTCCAGCAGTTGCCGCTGGCCTCCCGCGGCCACGGCGGCGGTGACCACTTCCTGGTCGTCGACCTGGAGCTGCTGTCGGGGCGTCGCATCCCCTAGGAGAAGGCGATAGCCTCGGAACCCTCCCAGCCGGAGGTGGTCGGAGGTGGCCGGAACCCCGGACGCGAACGCCGCGGTGCGACTGGACGGCCTGCTGCGCCAGCTGACCGACCGCACCGCCGAGGCGGTCGTGTCGCAGGCGCGGCTGCACCGGTTGTTGACCGCGGTCGTCTCGTTGGCCAGCGACCTGTCCCTGCCCGACGTGCTGCGCCGGATCGTGGAGTCCTCGTGCGGCCTGGTCGGCGCCCGGTACGGCGCGCTGGCCGTGGTGGGACCGAACCGGCAGCTGCTGGAGTTCACCTACGGCGACGGCCACCACGACACCGACCTCGCCGGGCCCGGGGCGGAGGAGGCCGCGTTCGACGCGTCCGCGGTGGAGTCCCCCGCGTTCGACTCCTCCGCGTTTGACTCCTCCGCGTTCGATCCCGCTGCGTTCGATCCTGCCGGGCAGGGCTTCCTGGGCGTGCCGGTGCACGTGCGGGGGAAGGTGTTCGGCAACCTCTACCTCAGCGACAAGGCCGACGGCTCCGACTTCACCCGCGCCGACCGCGAGGTCGTGGTGGCGGTCGCCGCCGCGGCGGGCATCGCGATCGAGAACGCCCGGCTCTACGAGCAGTCGCGGCAGCGCGAGGTGTGGTTGCGCGCGTCCAACGAGGTGACGAACGCGCTGCTCACCGGCACCCCGGACCGGGACGCGCTGCGCCTGGTCGCGGTGCGCGCCCGGCTGGCCGCCGACGGCGTGAACGCGCTGCTGGCGCTGCCCGACGTGCAGGGCGAGCTGGCCGTCCGGGTGGTGGACGGCCACCTGCGCGGGTTCAGCGTGTCCGGCGAGGGCGGCGCGGTCCGCGAGGTGTTCGACACCGGCAAGGCCAAGGTGCTCGACGGGCTGCCCGGCCACGCCGACCGGATCGGCCCGGTGGTGTTCGCGCCGCTGGCCGCGGGCGAACGGGTGCTGGGCGTGCTGATGGTCGCCCGTGCCCGCGACCAGCGGGCGTTCGACGCCTCGGACGTGGCGCTGGTCGAGTCGTTCGCCCGGCAGGCCGCGCTGATCCTGGAGTTCACCAGGGCCACCGGCGCCGGGCGGCGGCTGGCCGTGCTGGAGGACCGCGACCGGATCGCCCGCGACCTGCACGACCTGGTCGTGCAGCGGCTGTTCGGGCTCGGCCTGGGCTTGCAGAGCATGAACGGGCTGGTGGAGCAGCCGATGGTGGCGCAGCGGCTGACGGACTTCGTCACCGAGGTCGACCAGACCATCCGCGAGATCCGGCGCACCATCTTCTCGCTCCAGGAGCCGCCCGCCGGCGCGGCCGACCTGCGCGCCCAGCTGCTGAAGGTGGTGCAGGAGTCGGCCCGGCTGCTCGGGTTCGAGCCCGCGCTGGCCATGGACGGCCCGATCGACTCGGTGGTGCCCGACCACGTGCGGCCCGACCTGCTGGCCACGCTGCGCGAGGCGCTGGCCAACGCGGCCAGGCACGCCTCGGCGCGCAAGGTCGACGTCGAGGTCGTGGTGGACCGCGCGGCGACGAACCTGCGGCTGGTCGTGCGCGACGACGGCGACGGCCTGCCGTCCGGCCGCGACCGGCACACCGGCGGTCTGGTGAACATGGCGGCGCGTGCCGCGAGGTGGGATGGTTCGTGCGAGGTCGAGTCGACCCGGGGCCGGGGCGTAACGCTGACGTGGTCCGTGCCGTTGGTGTCGGTGTAGGGAGGCCCCATGTCCATCTCAGTGCTCTTGGTGGACGACCACGAGATCGTCCGGCGCGGTTTGCAGCAGCTGTTGGCCGTCGAGTCGGACATCGAGGTCGTCGGTGAGGCGGAGAGCGCCGCCGCGGCCGTGTCCGCCGCCGCGTTCCACCGGCCCGACGTGGCCGTCATCGACGTGCGGCTGCCCGACGGCGACGGGGTCACCGTGTGCCGGGAGATCCGTTCGACGGTCCAGCCGCCGCCCGCGTGCCTGATGCTGACCTCGTACTCCGACGACGAGGCCCTGTTCGGCGCGATCATGGCGGGCGCGGCCGGGTACATGCTCAAGCAGGTCTCCGGCAACGACCTGGTCTCGGCGATCCGCACGCTGGCGGCGGGCGGCTCGCTGCTGCACTCGGGCGTGACCGCGACCGTGCTGCAACGGCTGCGGGGCGGGCCGGTCGAGGATCCGCGCTACGCGTCGTTGAGCCCGCAGGAGCGGCGGATCCTCGACCTGATCGCCGAGGGCCTGACCAACCGGCAGATCGCGACCCGGTTGTTCCTGGCCGAGAAGACGGTCAAGAACTACGTCTCCACGTTGTTGCACAAGCTCGGCTTCGACCGCCGGACCGAGGCCGGCGTCTACGCCGCCCGCAGGCGGCAGGCCGGCGGGTTGTAGCCGGCGGTCGGCGGCTACGCGGCTACAGCGGCCAGCCGATCAGCGGTCGCGTGCTCGTGGCGGCGGGCGCCGTCGGGTCGGGCAGCGGCATCCCCGGGCAGGTCAGGTCACCTGGCGGCACCGTGCCGTCCACGATGAAGGCCTCCACGACGTCGTCCACGCACGGGTTGCCGAAGCCGTAGATGCCGTGGTCGCCCTCGTCGGTCACGGTGAGCAGCCGTGAGCCCTGGAAGTTGCGGTGTGCCCGTTGGGCGCCTTCCAGCGGCGTCGCCGGGTCGCGCTCCGACTGCACCATGAGCAACGGCGGCACGCCCTTGCCGGTCGGCTTCTTCAGCTCCAGCGGCGGCCGCTCCCAGAACGCGCACGGCGCCAGCCGCTGGTAGTAGCCCATCAGGGGGTACTTCCGGCCAAGGCGCTCGGCCTCGGCGGCCAGGGTGGCGCGGTTGTGCCGGAACTTCGTGTCGTTGCACGTGATGCCGTAGAGCGTCGCGTTGGGCGCGTCCGGGAACCGGGCCGACGTCGCCGCGGTCGCCGTGGGCTGCCCGACGAACGCCAAGGCCTCCGCCGCCTGCGGGAACGCCTGCTTGCTGTACTGCGCCTGGGCCAGCACCAGGTCCAGCAGCACGCCGTCGACCACCGTGCCGTCCGGCAGCGTCAACGGGTCCGCGGCCAGCTTCGCGCGGGTCGTCTCGTAGGTCTGGCGGACCTGCTCGGCGGTCGTGCCCAGGTGGTAGAGGCTGTCGTACTTGGCCGCCCAGGGCAGGAAGTCGGTCCGGAACCGGCGTTCGAAGGCGTACCCGAAGTTGTCGAAGATGTCCTGGAACGTCGAGGTGAAGTCGGTGTTGGAGTCGAGCACGACCTTGTCCACCCGGTTCGGGAAGTAGGTGGCGTAGTACGCGCCCATCCAGGAGCCGCCCGAGTAGCCGATCCAGTTGATCTTCTCCCGGCCGAGCAGGCGGCGCAGCAGGTCCAGGTCGTGGACGGTCTGCTCGGTGTTGATCACCTTGCCGAACTCGCCCGAGCGCGCCTGGCACGCGGTGGCCTGGAGCTCGGCGGCGTCGTAGAGCAGCTCGGTGTTGGCCCGGCCGCGGTCGCGCGGGTCGGTGATGCCGAGCCAGTTGTACCCGCCGCAGGTGGCGTTCGTGCTCGCCCCCGTGCCACGGGGGTCGATGCCGATGATCTCCATGCTGTCGACGAGCTTGGCGCGGCCGGTGTAGAGCAGCGGCAGCGACCGGCCCGGCGCACCCGGACCGCCCGGGTTGGTCAGCACGACCCCCTTGGCCTCGCCGGTGCGCGGCTTGAGCCTGCTCACCGCGATGGTGATCTTGCGGCCGTCGTGCGGCGTGCGCCAGTCGAACGGCGACTGGAACGTGCCGCACTCCAGACCTTCGTACTCGGCGCACGCGGACCACGTGATGGTCTGGTCCAGGCCGGGCTCCGGCTCGGCCTGCGCGTACGTCGGCAGGGCGGCGCCGATCAGGGCGCCGATCAGGGCCGCTGTCACGGCCGCGGCGGTTCTCCCTCGCATGGATTTCCCCCTCCGTCGAGGCCTCCACTCCACCGCGCACGTACTCTGGGGGCAACCGCAGAAAGGCCCTGTTCGGCTCTACGAAAGACTTAAGCCACTCGGGCTCGGAGGAAAGTAAGGTCGCTGGAGTGGGGATTTTCCGGAGGAAGCGGCCTGCCGCGGTCGCCCGCGAGGTGGTGCGGGACCACACCTACGACGACGCGATCCTGGACATCGCGGCGGAGGAGATGGACGCGGGCCACCTGAGGGCGGCGACCACGGTGCTCGCGGAGTGCCGTGACGAGCCCGAGGTGCGCGCGTTGCGGGTCGAGGTGCTCGGTGAGCACGCCATCGGCCACGCGGACGAGCTGCTGGAGCTGGCGAAGAACAACACCGACCCCGACCTGTGGCTGCTGGCCGGCACGGCGTTCATCCGGGAGGCGTGGGCGATCCGCGGCTCGGGGCGGGCCGACAGCGTGGGCAAGGACCGGTTCAAGGTCTTCTTCGGCACCCTCCGCAAGGCCGTGGGACCGCTGCACGAGGCCGCGAAGCTCCTGCCGCGCGACGCGGTGCCGTGGGCGCAGTTGCAGACCGCCGGCCTGGGGTTGCAGGTGGACCGGGACCAGAAGGACGAGGTGTGGCGCGAGGTGGCGGCGCGCTGCGCGACGCTGTACCCGGCGCACTGGACCCGGCTGCAGATCCTGGCGTCCAAGTGGGGTGGGTCGGCCGAGGAGATGATGGCGTTCGCCCAGGGCAGCGTCGACGCCGCGCCGCCCGGCGACCCGGTGGTGGCGATGCTGCCGCTGGCGCACTTCGAGATCTTCCTGGAGCAGTTCGAGGACGCCGTGCAGGCGCGGTCGGCGTTGAAGATCGCGACGTTGAAGATGCGGTACTTCACCCGGCACCGGGAGGAGATCGCCGCGGCGGCGGACAAGTGGGACGCCACCCGGACCAAGCCCCACCCGCGCACCCTCCAGGCGCACAACCTGTTCGCGGCGGCGTTCGCCCTGGCCGACGACGCGCCGCGGGCCAAGCGCCACCTGCTCGGCATGCGCGACCACGTGCACGAGGTGCCCTGGGCCTACGTCGCCTACCTGGCCGACGACCTGGAGCAGGAGTACTCGGAACTGGCCAACAAGTACCTCTGACCCGAGAGTCCAACCTCCACCCCGCGAGAGTCCTACGTTCGCGTCACGCGTGTCCTACGTTCAGAACACCCGAGTTCAACGCTCAGAACAGTCGATCTTGTTCTGAGCGTTGAACTCGGGGTACGCGAACGTAGGACACGCGCGTTCTGAACGTAGGACACGCGCGGTGTGGGGGTTGGACTCTCGGGTGGTCAGCACGTTTGCTTGTAGAAGTACTGCGAGTTCGCGTCCATGTCGGCCTTGGTCAGTGCGACCAGGTCGGTCTCGACGTCGCGCTCCACCGGCTTGCCCTCCAGCGCCGCCACGGCCTGCGCGACGCCGGTCCGGCCGATGGTCGCCGGGTCCTGCGCGATCAGGGCCTGCACCGCACCGCCCCGCAGGTCCGCCACCTGTTTGGGTGACGCGTCGAACCCGACCAGGTTGACCGCGCCGGTCCGGCCCGCGTTGCGCAACCCGGTCGCCGCGCCCTCACCGGTGTTCAGGTTCGTCGCGAACACCCCGACCAGGTCCGGGTTGGCGGCCAGCGTGGCGGTCACCTTGGCCGCCGCCTGGTCCGGCTCGTTGTCGGTGTACTGCTGCCCGACGTACTTCAGGTTCGGGTACTGCTTGACCTCCTCCTCGAACCCGGCGGCACGGGCGTCCGTCGTCGACGTGCCCGCCTTCGTGTTCAGCACCAGCACCGAACCGGGCTTGTCGCCGACCAGCCCGGCCAACGTCCGCGCCGCCAGCCGCCCGCCCTGCTCGTTGTCCGAGGAGACGGTCGAGGACGCGATCGACGTGTCCTCCAGCTTGGTGTCGACCTCCACGACCTTGATCCCGGCCTCCTTGAGCTGCCGCATCGGACCGGCCATGGCCTTGTCGTCGGTCGGCGCGATGAGCACCGCGCCGGGCCGGTCGGCCAGCACACCCGTCACGATCGGGGTCTGCTGCGTGGCGTCGAACTTCGCCGGCGCCTGCACGTCGACCGAGTAGCCCGCCGCCGCGGCGGCCTCCCGGAAACCGCACTCCATCGAGATGTAGAACGGCTCCGCCGCCACACCGGGGATCAGCACCATCTTCTTCGCGTCACCCGTGCCGCCGGTGTCGCCGATCTGCCCACCGCCACCGCAGGCCGTGAGCAGCAAAGCCGCCCCTAAAAGAGCACCTGGGACCAGAGCAACCGTCCTCGTTGACATGGTTCTCCTCCTCCGTCGCCGGCTAGCGTCTGTCGCGCGCCTTCCGCCGTGACTGGTCGAACCACACGGCCGCCACCAGGACCAGCGCCACCGCGATCGGCTGCCAGTACACGTTCACGCCGACTATCACGAACCCCTTGCGCAACACGGCCGGGATGAACACCCCGAGCACCGTGCCCACGACCGACCCCGCGCCGCCGAACAGGCTGGTGCCGCCGAGCACCACGGCGGCGATGGCGTTGAGGTTGTCGGTGTCGTGCCCGGTGATCGACGCGACCCGGAAGTACGCCAGCGCCATGAACCCGGCCAGCCCGGCCAGCACGCCCGCCAGCAGGTAGACCCGCACCAGGTGCCGCGTCACCGGGATGCCCGCGCGCCGCGCCGCCTCCTCGTTCGAGCCGATGGCGTACGTGTGCCGCCCGAACACCGTGGTGCCCAGCGCCAGCGCGCCGAGCGCGGCCACCACGGCGGCCAGCAGCACCAGGTTCGGCACGCCGAACCACGTCCCCGTGCCCAGGCCGTCGCCGAGCACCTCGGGCACCCCGGCCACGTTCGACCCGTTGGACAGCAGCTGCCCAGCCCCGAGCGCCGCGCCGAACGACCCGAGCGTCACGATCAGCGGCGGGAGGCCGGTGCGGGCGATGAGCACGCCGTTCAGCAACCCCCACGCCGCACCGGACAGCAGCGCCACCAGCAGGCCGACGAACACCACGCCCCACCCGGCGGTCGTCGCGTTGCCGCCGTGCAGGGCGTTCATCGTCATGGCCGACGTGACGCCGGAGAACACCAGCACCGAGCCGACGGACAGGTCGATCCCGGCGGTGATGACCACGTACGTCATGCCCACCGACAGCACCAGCAGCACCGACGTCTCGACCAGCGTGGTCTGCAACGTGAAGACGGTCAGCACCGCGTCCGGCCGCAACGCGCCGAACACCGCGATCAGCACCAGCAGCACCACCGCGATCCACAACGTGTTCGCGCCGAACAGCCGTTGCAGGGGTGTCCGGCGGCGTTCCGGCGCGGTGTCGAGGGCAGGGTCGAGGCCGGCGTCGGGGGCGGTCATGCCTCCTCCTGCGACAACGCGCCGGTCATCGCGCCGACCAGCTCCTCGACCGTGGTCGTCGCCGCGTCGAACCGCGCCACCCGCCGACCCAGCCGCAGCACCTCGACCCGGTCCGCCACGGCCAGCACCTCGGGCATGTTGTGGCTGATCAGCACCACCGCCATGCCCTGGTCGCGAACCCGCCGGAGCACGTCGAGCACCCGTTGCCGCTGCACCACGCCCAACGCCGCGGTCGGCTCGTCCATGAACACCAACCGGCTCGCCCACACCACCGACCGGGCCACCGCGACGCTCTGCCGCTGACCACCCGACAACGCCCCGATCGGCACGTCCACGTCCGGCAGCGACACCCCGAGGTCGTGGAACGAGGCGATCGCCCGCCGCCGCATCCCCCGCTTGTCCAGCACGCCCAGCCTGCCGAGCAGGCCGCCCCGGCGCAGCTCCCGCCCCAGGAACAGGTTGGCCGCCGGGTCCAGGTCCGGCGCGACGGCCAGGTCCTGGTACACGGTCTCGATGCCCAGCGCCCGTGCGGACACCGGCGAGTCCAGCGTGACCGGCGTGCCGTCGAGCAGGATCGTCCCCGAGTCCGGCCGCTCCACCCCGGACAGGCACTTCACCAGCGTCGACTTGCCCGCGCCGTTGTCACCGACGAGCGCGACGACCTCGCCCGCGTGCGCGGTGAACGAGGCGCCGCGCAACGCCTCCACGTTCCCGTAGTGCTTCACCAACTCCCGTGCGTCCAACAGGGGTAACGCCATCCGTCAGCTCCCGGGGCTCGACACCAGTGGCGGCCGGCACCGGATGGCGACGACGTCGCCGGTCACCACGACCTCACCCGCCGCGTGCGGCACGACCACCGTGCTGCCCCGGTGCACCGCGACGGGACCCAGCGTGCCGGCGCCCTCCAGCACCACGTACACGCCGAACGAGGGTTCCAGCGCCGCCGAGCCCGACACGTGCAGCCGGTCGGCGCGGAAGAACGGGTCGGCCCGCGCGTCGAACAGGGCCACCGAACGCCCGGTGAGCGCCTGCGTGCGCCGCACCAGCTCGTCGGCCGACCGGGCACGGCGCTCCAGGCAGTCCAACGCCTTGTCGTAGCCCAGGCCCAGGTGCCCGGCCTCGGCATCGGCCAGGAAGCCCCGCCACTCCAACGTGACCGAGAAGTCCGTGGGCTGCTGGAGCTCGACGATGAACACACCTTCGCCGATGGCGTGCGGCACGCCCGCGGGCACGAACACCGTGTCGCCCGGCGAGACCTTGACCGGGTTCAGCGCGGCCAGCATCGCGGCGGAGTCCTGGGTGGACACCCACTCGGCGGCCACGGCGGCGGGCACGTCCTCGCGGAAGCCGATGTACACCGTCGGGTCGGCGCCGACCGTGCCGATCACGACCCACGCCTCGGTCTTGCCGTGCCGGCAGCCCAGGTGGGCGGACGCGAACGCGTCGGACGGGTGGCAGTGCACCGGCAGCCGCTGCCCGGCGTCGAGCAGCTTGACCAGCAGCGCGACGTCCGCGCCGAACTCCGCCGCGTGCTCCGACCCCAACCACGCCACCGGGTCCGCCGCCACCGCGTCGCGCAACCACCGCCCGTCCGGCAGCCGGGACAACCCGGCCTCGTCCTTGCCGAACTGCGTGGTGGTCGACGCGACCCAGTCCTCGGGCCCGCGATCGGCCTCGGCCCGGTTCCGGAACGCCGCGATCGCCGCACCGCCCCGGTAGAACTGCCGGGGCTGGTTGGCCTCCAGCGCGATGGGCTGGGCGTCGGGACTCATGCGCGTACCTCTCCTGATCCACGGGCCACCAAGCGGACCGGCAGGACGACGCGGCGCGGTGGGGAGCCGTCGCCGTCCAACCGGGCGAAGAGCAGGTCGGCCGCTGCCTTGCCGAGCGCGCTCGCGTCGTGCGCGATCACGGTGACCGGTGGTGACAGCAGGTCGGCCAGCTCGAAGTCGTCGAAGCCGACCAGCGCGGGTCGGGCCGCGCTGCCCGCCAACGCCCGCACCGCGTGCACGGTGATCCGGTTGTTGCCGGTCACCACGGCGGTGGCCGGGTCGGCCGCGTTCAACAGGCCCCGCAACGCCTTGTGCACCGATTCCTCGTCGTGCGGCCCCATGACCACCAACGACTCGTGGTAGCCGATGCCGGCCCGCACGCAGCCCTCGCGGTAGCCGCGCAGGCGCTCGTTGGCGGTGAAGATGTCCGGCGCGTCGCCGAGGAACGCGATCCGCCGGTGCCCGAACGACGCCAGGTGCGCCACCGCCTCGGCGGTGCCGCCGATGTTGTCCACCAGCACGGTGTCGGCGACCACGTCGCCGGCCGGCCGGTCCAGGAACACCACCGGCGTGCCCGCGCGCATCTCCGGCACCAGGTACCCGTGCTGCAACCCGGCGGGCACGATCAGCAGGCCGTCCACGCGTCGCGAGCAGAACTCCAGCGACAGCTCGCGTTCCCGCGCCGGGTCCTCGTCGGACGAGCCGGTGATGACCTGCCGCCCGCGCAGCCGGGCGATCTCCTCGACGGCGCGCGTGACTCCCGAGTAGAACGGGTTGCCGACGTCCTCCAGCACCAGGCCGACCGTGCCGGTGGACGAGCCGCGCCGCAGGTTGCGCGCGCTGAGGTTGCGCCGGAAGCCGAGTTGGTCGATCGCCGCGAGCACCCGCTCGGCGGTGGCCGGGTGCACGCCCGCCTCGTCGTTCACCACGCGCGAGACGGTCTTGATGCTGACGCCCGCCAGCCGCGCCACGTCGTTCATCGTGGCACGCCGAACCTTGCGGGCGCCTGCCGCGCCGTTCGGGGACAACGTTGTCATAGTGCGCGAATCACACACCTCGCATTCGGGTATGTCAACGGCCGGCCCTGTCTCGAACCGGACAACACTCGGTGTCGGGGTTGACGCCACCCCCACACGCTCCGCAAGTATGCGATTACGGGTAGTTCGTAGACAGCGTTGTCAACCGTCGACGGAGTCGACACACGGATTCAGAGGCGGCCATGCGGACTTCGAAGACACGGAGGATTCTCGCTCTCACGGCGGCGGTGGCGCTTTCGGCTGCGCTTCCGGTCGTGGGGATCGCCCAGGAGGAGCAGGCACAGGGAGAGCAGGTTCGGGTGGACGACCTGGCGCGGTGGGTGAACCCGTTCGTCGGCACCAAGCCGGGTGGACCGGACCACGGCACCGGCGGCGGGGCGGGCAACAACTTCCCCGGCGCGGACGTGCCGTTCGGGATGGTGCAGTGGAGCCCGGACACGGTGACCCGCCAGCACGGCGGCTACGCCTACGAGGACGACCGGATCAGGGGATTCAGCCTCACCCACCTGTCCGGCGCGGGCTGCTCGACCTACCAGGACATCCCGATCATGCCGTTCACCGGCGAGGTCACCACCTCACCCGCGACGGACCCCGACCGGTACGTCTCGACGTTCTCGCACGGCAACGAGACCGCGAGTCCCGGCTACTACGGGGTGACCCTCGACAGCGGGACGAAGGTCGAGCTGACGGTCACCCAGCGCACCGGCGTCGGCCGGTTCGCCTACCCCGGCGGGTCGACGTCGACGTTGCTGGTCAACACCTCCGGCTCGATCTCGGGCACGGACGACGCGGAGATCACCCTCGGCGCGGACACCATCAGCGGCTGGGCGACCAGCGGCCGGTTCTGCGGCGCGGACCACCGCTACCGGGTGTACTTCCACGCGCGGTTCGACCAGCCGTTCGCCTCGATCGGCACGTGGCGCAACGGCGCGGTCACGCCCGGCCGCTCGGCCGAACGCGGCGGGTCCGGCGTCCGCGACGGCTTGGGTGACGCCCCGAAGACCCTTGAGGCGCAGGGAGAACCCGACGTCGAGACCGAGGACACCACGGTGTCGGGTCCAGGCTCCGGCGGTTGGGTGACGTTCGACGACCCGGACGTGACCATGCGCGTCGGCCTGTCGTTCGTCTCGATCGACGGCGCGAGGAAGAACCTGGAGGCGGAGAACGCGGGCAAGTCTTTCGACGCCGTGCACGCCGCCGCCCGCCAGGCGTGGAACGACCGGCTCGGCCAGGTCGAGGTGACCGGCGGCACGGACGCCCAGCGCACCACGTTCTACACCGCGCTGTACCACTCGTTGTTGCAGCCGAACGTCTTCTCCGACACCGACGGCCGCTACCCCGGCTTCGACGGCCGCACCCACACCGCCGAACCCGGTCACGCCGTCTACACCAACTTCTCCGGCTGGGACGTCTACCGCTCGGAGATGCAGCTGCTGTCGCTGCTGGCGCCGCGCGAGGCGTCGGACATGGTCCGCTCGATGATGGCGTTCGCCGAGCAGGGCGGCTCCTGGGACCGCTGGACGGTGGCCAACGGCTACACCGGCGTGATGGTCGGCGACCCGTACCACGTGATGGTGGCCGGCGCGTACGCGTTCGGCGCCAGGGACTTCGACGCGCGCAAGGCCCTGCTGCTGATGCTGCGCGGCGCGACCCAGCCGACCCAGGGCTACGAGGAACGCCCGGGCCTCACCGAGTACATGGACCTCGGGTACGTGCCGGTCGGCGCGCGCAACGTGTGGGGAGCGCCCGCGACCACCCTGGAGTACACGACCGCGGACTTCGCCATCGCCGACCTCGCCCGCAGGCTCGGTGACGGCGCGACCTGGCAGGCGTTCATGAAGCGCGCCCAGTACTGGCAGAACGTCTTCAACCCCGCCACCGGCTACACCCAGCCCCGCAACCGGGACGGCTCGTACGTGGAGCCGTTCACGCCGGGCAGCCCGGACAACTGGGTGGAGGGCAACGCCGCCCAGTACACGTGGATGGTGCCGTACAACGCGCGTGGCCTGTTCACCGCGATGGGCGGCGACGCAAAGGTCCGCGACCGGCTGGACGCGTTCTTCACCAAGCTCAACGCCGGGCCCGACGAGCCGTACGCGTTCCTGGGCAACGAGCCGATCATGCACTCGCTGTGGCTGTACAACTGGGCGGGCGCGCCCGCGAGGACCCAGGCCGTGACGCGGCGTGCGGTGACCGAGCTGTTCGGCCCCGGCCCGGACGGGCTGATGGGCAACGACGACCTCGGCCAGATGTCGTCCTGGTACGTGTGGGCGGCGCTGGGCATGTACCCGGTGATCCCGGGCCGGGCCGAGCTGGTGCTCAACAGCCCGCTGTTCAGCGAGGTCACGATCACCCGGCCGAACGGCGCGCCGCTCGTGATCAAGGCGTCCGGCAGCGGCGCGTACGTGTCGGACCTCAAGCTGAACGGTCGCGAGCAGACCCGCAGCTGGCTGCCGGAGTCGTTCGTGACGCGCGGCGGCACGGTGGAGTTCGGGCTGTCCGAGGAGCCCACCGCCTGGGCCACCGGCCCGGCCGACGCACCGCCGTCGTTCCGGGACGGCGAGGTGGGGCAGCAGGCGTTCGTGCAACCGGGTCGGCTGGTGCTGCCGGCGGGCGGCAGCGGCACCGTGACCGTCGGCGCGCAGGACTTCTCCGGCAGCGGCGGCAAGGTGTCGTGGACCGCGCAGCCACCCGCCGGGATCACGCTCACCCCGGCGTCCGGCCAGGTGACCGTGCCGCCGGGGGAGAAGGCCGGTGTGCCGGTCACGGTCGCCGTGGCGGCGGACGCGGCCGAGCAGATCCACCGCGTGCCGCTGACGTTCTCCACCGGCGGGCGGTCCACGATCTCGGTGCTGGTGGCCGAGCCGGGCAGCCTGCGGGCGGCGTTCGACAACGTGGGCACCTCACCGGACGACGACCAGGCGATCGGCAACTTCGACGGCGGCGGGTGGAGCTACTCGCGCGAGGCGCTGGCCGCCGCCGGCGTGACGCCCGGCGGCACGGTCACCTCCGACGGCCTCGCCTACACCTGGCCGACGTCGCCGGTCGGCGAGCCGGACAACGTCAACGCCTCCGGCGAGGTGGTGACGATCGCCGCGCCCGCGGGTGCGACGAGGCTCGGGCTGCTGGGCAGCGCGGCGGGCGGCAAGGCGTCCGGCACGCTCACCGTCACCTACACCGACGGCAGCACCCAGACCGCCGAGGTCGGGTTCTCCGACTGGGCGCTCGGCGGCAGCGCGAACCTGCCGCCGTCGTTCGACAACCGGACCGTGGCCTCCACGCCGTACCGCAACAACTCCAGCGGCGAGCCGCAGCAGCTCGAGGTGCACGTGTTCGCGACCGCGCCGATCGCGTTGCGGGCCGACAAGCAGGTCCGTTCGGTGACGCTGCCCGCGTCGGTGACCGGCGGGACGTTCCACGTGTTCGCCATCGCGGTAGCGTGAGGTCGTGACCAGCCCTGATCCGGTCGAGTCGGTGGACACGTTCATCGGCACCAAGGACGACGGGAACACGTTCCCGGGCGCGTCCGTGCCGTTCGGCATGGCGCACTCCAGTCCGATCGGCTCGCACTACGCGGGCTACCGCTACGACGACCCGGTGATCCGCGGGTTCGGGCACTTCTTCCTGTCCGGCGCGGGGTGCTGGGAGCAGGGCGGGCTGGTGTCGGTCCTGCCGACCACGCGCCTGCCGCGCCGCTTCGACCACCGCTCGTACGGCGTCGGGTACACCCACGACGGCGAGGTCGGCCGGCCCGGCTACTACCGCGTGCGGCTGGCCTCCGGCATCACGGTGGAGACGACGGCGACGACCCGTGCGGGGGTCGAGCGGTTCTCGTTCCCGGCCGGTGCGACGCCGCACGTGCTGGTGAACGTGGGTCAGGCGAACGACAAGGAGCCGGTGTTCGCCAGCGGCGTGCGGGTGGTGGACGACCGGACGCTGGCCGGGACCGTGGTGTCGCAGGCGTTCTGCGGCGGCAAGCCGTACACCACGTACTTCACCACGACGTTCGACCGGCCGTTCAAGGCGACCGGCAACTGGGGCGGCGTGGAGGGCGGCGCCGGTCTGCGCGGCCAGTGGGTGACGTTCGAGGAGGGCCCGGTCACCGCGGCCACCGCGATCTCGCACGTGGACGCCGAAGGCGCGACGAAGAACCTCGGCGAGGCCAGGGGCAGGTCGTTCGACGCGTTGCGCGCGGCGGCGCAGGAGGCGTGGCGGCGGGAGCTGTCGAGCATCGAGATCTCCGCGGGCGGAACCGACCGCACCGTGTTCTACACCGCGCTGTACCACGCGCTGCTGCAACCGTTGACGGGCAACGACGTGGACGGCCGGTACCGCGGGTTCGACGACCGGGTGCACGTGGCCGACGGCTGGACCTACCACGAGTTCTTCTCGCTCTGGGACACCTACCGGGCGCACAACCAGCTGCTGGCGCTGCTGCGGCCCGCGCGGGCGAAGGACATCGCGCGGTCGTTGCTGGCGATCCACGAGCAGGGCGGGTGGCTGCCCCGCTGGGCGTACGCCAACCAGGAGACCAACACCATGACCGGCGACCCGGTCACCCCCTTCCTGGTGGACCTGTGGCGGTTCGGCGCGCTGGAGGGCTCGGAGGAGCGTGCCTACCGGGCGTTGTGGCAGAACGCGACCGGTGTGCCGCCCGCGTCGTCACCGTTCGAGGGCAGGGCGGGCAACCCGTCCTACCTGGGGCGCGGTTTCGTGCAGTACGACAAGGACTTCCGCAAGAAGGGGCAGGACGTCGACCCGCACCACGGCGCCTCGGCGACGTTGGAGTACGCGCTGGCGGACTGCGCGCTGTCGATCATGGCGCGCGGCCTGGGGCACGAGGACGACGCCGAGGTCCTGCGCCGCCGCGGGCTGAACTACCGGCAGCTGTGGGACGGCACGGTGTCGGACCGCGGGTTCACCGGCTTCCCCCGGCCCAGGCTGGGCAACGGCGAGTGGCTGGCGCCGTTCACCCCGCAGGGCCCGGACGGCTTCCACGAGGGCACGGCGTGGCAGTACCAGTGGCTGGCGCAGCAGGACGTGCCCGGTCTGGTGGAGCTGCTCGGTGGCCGTGACGCGGCGGCGGCCCGGCTGGACGACTTCTTCGCCTACCCGGACCTGGTGGCCGACCCGGCGAAGACCGTGCGCGAGAAGTGGGTCGTCGGGCCGTACAACTACTACAACCAGTACCGGTACAACCCGAACAACGAACCGGACCTGCACGCGCCGTGGATGTACGCGCTGGTCGGGCAGCCGTGGAAGACGTCGGCCGTGGTGCGGGCGGCGCAGACGTTGTTCGTGGCCGCGCCCAACGGCGTGACCGGCAACGACGACCTCGGGCAGATGTCGGCGTGGTACGTGTTCGGCGCGCTGGGCATGTACCCGGTGACACCGGGCACCGGCGACCTGGTGCTGAACGCGCCGAGGTTCGACCGGGCCGTGATCCACCTGGAGAACGGCCGTGACATCACCATCACGGCGGCCGGCGCGGACCCGTCGAGGCTGGAGTACGTGCGGTCGCTCCACGTCGACGACACGTCGTGGGACCGGGCGTACCTGAACGTCGACCGGCTCCGGCACGGCGGCGTCACGCTCGACTACGTGCTGACGGCGGACCCGGCGGAGGCGACGTGGGCGACCCGGCCCGAGTCCGCGCCGCCCTCTGCCGGCACAGGTGAGCACGTCTCGTGATCGGGAGCGCGCGCACAGCGACGGTCGGATGGGTCGAAGGTCTCGATCGTCCTTTACTTCCGTCGCGAACGGATCGAAGCGCCACCACCGGAGCGTGACGCGGCCTACCGTCCAGCCATGACAGGGGCACGCATTCCAGCCGTCGTGGTTGCCGACATCAGGAAGAACTACGGCGAGCTGAAGGCGGTGGACGGCGTCTCGTTCACCGTCGCCGAAGGGGAGTTCTTCGGCATCCTGGGGCCGAACGGCGCGGGCAAGACCACCACGCTGGAGATCGTCGAGGGCCTGCGCAAGCCCGACGGCGGTCAGGTGACGTTGCTCGGCGAGCACTCGTGGCCGCGCAACGCGAAGTTGCTGCCCCGCATCGGCGTGCAGCTGCAGGCGTCGAGCTTCTTCGAGAAGCTGACCGCCCGTGAACAGCTCCAGACGTTCGGCTCGCTGTACGGCGTGAGCCGGCGCAAGGCCGACGAGATGCTGGAGCTGGTCGGCCTGACCGACAAGGCGGACGTGCAGGAGAACAAGCTCTCCGGCGGTCAGCGCCAGCGCCTGTCGATCGCGTGCGCCCTCGTCCACGACCCGGACCTCGTCTTCCTGGACGAGCCGACCGCCGCGCTGGACCCGCAGGCCCGCCGCAACCTGTGGGACGTGCTGCGCGCGATCCAGGCCAGGGGCAAGACCATCGTCTACACCACGCACTACCTCGACGAGGCCGAGATCCTGTGCGACCGGGTGGCGATCATGGACCGGGGGCGGATCCTCGCCATGGACGCACCCGCGACGCTCGTGCGCGGTCTCGACGCGCCCACGCACGTGGTGCTGCAGAAGGGGTTGCTGACGCGTGAGGCGGCGCGTGGCATCACCGGTGTCGAGGACGCCCAGGAGGACGAGGTCTCGTTGACCATCTCCACCCGCAAGCCCGCGCCGGTGCTCTCGGCGCTCGCCGAGCGCGGCACCTTGGACGGGCTCCAGGTGCGCACGGCCACGTTGGAGGACGTCTTCCTCGACCTGACCGGACGGGAGTACCGCGCGTGACCGCGTTCCGGAGCCTCTCGGTCGCCATGGTCAAGGGTTTCCTGCGGGACAAGATGACGTTGTTCTTCGTCTTCCTGTTCCCGTTGATGTTCCTGGTCGTGTTCGGGCTGCTGCTCGGCGACTCGGGCAGCGACAAGACCAAGATCGCGGCGGTGGGCGAGGGGCCGGTGCTGTCGGCGCTGGAGCAGACCGGCGCGGTGGAGCTGGAGAAGTACGGCGACACGGCCACCGCGCGGCAGAAGGTGGACGACGGTGACCTGCCCGCCGCCGTGGTGGTGTCCGGTGATCGCGTCGAGCTGATCTACGCGGCGAGCGACCAGGTGGCGGCGGGCACCGTGACGGGCATCGTGTCCGGCGTGGTCGACAAGATCAACCTGGGTGCGGCGGACGTGGCGCCGCGGTTCACGTTGGAGACCAGCTCGGTCGAGGACGCCTCGCTCAAGCCGATCCAGTACCTGACGCCGGGCATCCTGTCGTGGGCGATCTCGATCTCGGGCGTGTTCGGCGCGGCGTTGACCATGGTGTCGTGGCGGAAGAAGCAGGTGCTGCGGCGGATCCGGCTGGCGCCGGTGAGCGCGACGACGGTGCTCACGTCGCGGGTGCTGGTGAGCGTCGGGACGGCGTTGGCGCAGGGCGTGGTGTTCGTGGCGGTGGCGCTGCTGCCCGCGTTCGGCCTGCGGTTGACCGGTCAGTGGTACTTGGCGCTGCCGTTGCTGGTGCTGGGGACCACGGCGTTCTTCGCGGTCGGGATGCTGGTCGGCGCGTTCTGCAAGACGGAGGAGGCGGCGTCGGGCGCGGCGAACATCGTCATCATGCCGATGGCGTTCCTGTCGGGCACGTTCTTCCCGGTGGAGAACGCACCCGCGTGGCTCCAGACCGTCTCGAACATCTTCCCGTTGCGGCACATGAACGACGGCATGCTGGACGTCCTGGTGCGCGGCAAGGGCGTGGAGGCCCTGCTCCTGCCCTCCGCAGTGCTGATCGCATTCACCCTCGTCGTGGGCCTGCTCGCCGCCAAGCTCTTCCGCTGGGAAGACTGACCGCGAGAGTCCAACACTCAGCCCGGGAGAGTCCAACGTTCACCCCGCGCGTGTCCTACGTTCGCGTCACGCGTGTCCTACGTTCAGAACACCCGAGTTCAACGCTCAGAACAAGATCGACTGTTCTGAGCGTTGAACTCGGGGTACGCGAACGTAGGACACGCGCGTTCTGAACGTAGGACTCGCGCGGGCTGGAGGTAGGACTCTCGGGGGGTGGGGGTGGGGGTGGGGTGAGGGGGGTCACTGGCCACAATGGGGGCATGTTGAGCAGCGCTGTTGGTCGGTTCCGACTCCTCGCCTTTGCCGAGGCGGTGTCCTGGGCCGGTTTGTTGATCGGCATGTTCTTCAAGTACGTCGTGGTCGAGAACGAGATCGGGGTCAAGGTCTTCGGCCCGGTGCACGGCGCGATCTTCGTCGGCTACGTCCTGGTGACGTTGATGCTGGCGCACCGCTGGGACCGCAAGACCCTCGTCCTGGGCCTGGTCGCGAGCATCCCGCCGTTCGGCACCGTGGTGTTCGAGCGCTGGGCCAACCGGACCGGTCGCCTGACCGAGACCGAGGCTCAGACCGCCAACGACTGAGCGCGCGCCAACTCGGCCTCGGGGTCGCCGAGGTGGTAGACGCGTTCGCTCGGCTCGATGTTGTCCAGGAACCCCTGGTACACCAGCGCGCCGACCAGGTGTGACGCCGGCCGGGCGTGCCGCAGCGCGCTCGCCGGATCGCTCGACGGGTAGTGGCTCAACCACGCGTCGACCCACACCCGCTCGATCACCGGCCGGAACTCCGGCGCGACGAACCCGATCAGCCGCGCCGCGTCCAACGCCGGGTGACCCCAGTGCGCGTCACCCCAGTCGAGCACGACCCCGCCGGAACGCCAGTTGCCCGGGTGGAAGTCACCGTGCAGCAGCGTGTCCGGCAGCCCGAAGTCCGGCACCCGCACCCCGCGCACCGGCACCCCGTGCGCACCCAACCGCGGCGAGCCCGCCAACGCCGCCTGCACCGCCACCCACCGCGGCACGATCCGCTCGACCACCTCGTCACCCGGCTGCCAGCAGTCCACCCCGGACGCCTCCGCCAGCAGCACCCGACCGGGCTCCGCCGCGATCAACCCCGGCGCCAACGACGGGTCGACCGACGCCACCAGCCCGATCACCGCGGCCTCGTCCGCCATGAACGGCGGCGTGGCCTTCGCCCACACGTTCCCGCCCGCGGTCGGCAGCCGGTACAGGCACGACAGGTTCCACGTCTTCACCTGCACGGCCGGCCCGCTCACCCCGACGTGCCGCCGGGCCCACCCGACCAGCTCCGCCGGACCGCCGGGACGCGCCCACGGCAGCCGCAGCGGGTGGTCCGGGAACTCGTGCCGCCCCACCTCGGCGACACCGCGAGCCGGCACCCGGTCGGCCTCCACCTGGTACGTCACCACGCCGTCACGCCCGCCGCTACCGGTGGTCGACACCAGCCGCAGCACGCTCGTCGGCACGCCCAGCGCGCGCGACAGGTGCGCGGTCACCGGCTCGACGTCGTTCCACCAAGGGCTGTCCACCGTGAACGGCTCCGCCGCGCCCACGCAACGCCCGCCGACCGTCACCAGAGCCCTGATCTCCCGCACGAGGTGCAGGGTGGCCGTCACCGGCGAGGTCTGTCGACCGAATTCAGTCCTCGGAATTCAGTCCTCGAAGTCGCCGACCGCGCGGCGCACCTTGGCCAGCAGCTCGGTCAGCTGCTCGGTCTGCCGGCCGGTCAGCCCGCGCAACCCGAACTCGACGCCCGTCACGGCCTCCGTGGCCGCCTCCCGCCGGGCGTGCCCGGCCTCGGTGATCTCCACCAGGGTGGTGCGCCGGTCGGTGGGGTGCGGGTTGCGGCGCACGAGCCCGTCGGCTTCCAACCGGTCCACGATGTTCGTGACGCTCGTCGGGTGCAGCTGGAGCCGTTCGCCCATGACCCGCATCGGCAGGCTGCCCGTGCGGGCGAACGTCAACAGCACCAGCGCCTCGAACCGCGCGAACGTCAGCCCGTGCGGTTTGAGGGCGGCGTCCACGGCGGACTGGATGATCTGCTGTACTCGCATGACGCTGGTGACCGCCGCCATCGCCGTCGACGGTCCGATCCGCTTCTCCCACAGCTCGGCGGCGCGCGCGATGGGGTCGAACGGCAGCGGCTGGGACGTCATGCCGCGAAGCTACCAGTGGGTACCCGTCCACCAGGAGGCAGCAGTGCTCGTCGCGTTCAGTGTCAGCCCGCTCGGCGGGGAGTCCGACGGGGTGGCCGAGGCCGTCGCCCAGGCCGTCCGGGTGGTGCGCGAGTCCGGCCTGCCCAACGAGACCAACGCCATGTTCACGCTGGTCGAGGGCGAGTGGGACGAGGTGATGGCGGTGGTGAAGAAGGCGACCGAGGTCGTCCAGGCATCCGCACCGCGGGTCAGCCTCGTGCTCAAGGCGGACATCCGACCCGGCTGGACGGGCCAGCTGACGGCCAAGGTGCAACGGGTCGAGCAGCACCTCGCCGACGACCTGCCGTAGGCGACAAATAGTAGGACGTCCTACTAAGTTGAAGGGCATGGAACCCCGGGACCTGTGGTTGCGCTTCGAGACCTACCACGACGTCACGTACTTCTCGCCCGAGTCACGAGCGGTGACCGACGCGCTGGGCTGCAAGGGCGGCTGGATGGGCTACTTCGGCCAGCGCGCGGCGCCCCTGGGCGCGGTGCCGCCGGAGATCGCGACCGCCGCGTTCTTCAACTTCCACCCGCGCACGGTGGCCCGCGCGCTGCCCGACGCGTGGGACGTGGCCGGTCCGGAGCGGTTCCTCCAGGCCCGGCTGGAGGGCGCCGACCTGGCGTTGCGGCGGATGCTGGCGAGCCTGGACGTGGCCGAGGCCGCCGAGCTGGCCGGTCAGGCCGCCGAGGCCGCACCCCTGGCGGGCCGGGTGCTGGCCGCGGCGAACCACGCGCTGCCGCTGCCCGACGAGCCGCACCTGGCGTTGTGGCAGGCGTGCACGACGTTGCGCGAGTCGCGCGGTGACGGCCACGTGGCCGCGCTGGTCGCGGCCGACCTCGGGC
Organism: Saccharothrix stipae; assembly: GCF_054781895.1. Classification (NCBI taxonomy): domain Bacteria; kingdom Bacillati; phylum Actinomycetota; class Actinomycetes; order Pseudonocardiales; family Pseudonocardiaceae; genus Saccharothrix; species Saccharothrix stipae. The sequence goes on from NZ_BAAGTN010000008.1 coordinate 587,786, forward strand.
CGTGCGAGGCGTTGGTCCTGTTCAGCGCCGACAAGGACCTCGCGCCCGCGTACATGCGCAGGATGCGCGGGTGGTCCGAGGAGGAATGGCGGGAAGCCGAAGCGGCCCTGGTCGAACGCGGTCTGCTGGACGGGGGTCTGACGCCCGCCGGTCGGGCGCTGCGCGAGGACGTCGAACGCCGCACCGACGAGGCCGCCGCTCGTCCGTGGGACGTGCTCGGCGCGGCGGGCACGGCCCGTTTCGCGGAGTTGACGACCCCGATCGCCCGCCGCCTGGGACGACTGAACGAGGCCATGCGGGTCAACCCGATGGCGATCGACCCGATCGCGCAACTACCCGGCTAGCCGCGCGCGGCGCGCCGCCGCACTCGTGCCAGGATGGAGACGTGACAAGGCCAGACCCCCGAAAGACCGCCGCACTGTCCGCCGCGTTGTCCGGGGCGGTCGACCTCGGCGCGCTCAAGGCCCGGGCCGACGCCGCGAGGCAGCGCGCCGCCACCCCACCCCCGCCGGCCGGTGCGGCCGGCGGCTCGGACGCCGGTCCGAGCCCGTGGGTGCTGGACGTCACCGAGGCGACGTTCCAGTCGGTGGTCGAGCGCTCCCTGGAAGTCCCGGTCGTGGTCGAGCTGACCGCGTCGTGGAGTCCCGAGGCGGGCCAGCTCTCGCCCGTGCTCGAACGCGCCGCGCGGGCGGGCGGCGGCACCTGGCTGCTGGCCAGGGTCGACCTGGACGCCAACCCGCGCATCGGCCAGGTGTTCGGCGTGCAGTCGGTGCCGACCGTGGTCGCGATCGCCGGCGGCCAGCCCCTCGACGCCTTCGCCGGGCCGCTGCCGGAGGCAGAGTTCGGCCAGTGGATCACCCGCCTGCTGGACGCCCTGCGCGACCGCCTGCCGGGCATCAAGGCCGCGGAGGCCAACCGCGGCGCGCCGCAGGCGGGCGTCGTCGAGCCCGAGGGCGAGCCGGAGGACCCCCGCTTCGCCGCCGCCGAGGACGCGTTCGAGCAGGGTGACTTCGCCGCCGCCGAGGCCGCGTACGAGGCGATCCTGGCCGCCGAACCGGCCAACGCCGAGGCGAAGGCGGCCCTGGCGCAGGTCCGGTTCACCGCGCGCGCCGAGGCCGTGCCGGGGGACGCCATCGCCAAGGCCGACGCCAACCCGGACGACCTGGACGCCCAGCTGGCCGCCGCGGACCTGGAACTGGCGACCAACGACGTCGATCAAGCGTTCAAGCGCCTGGTCGACACGGTCCGCCGGGTCTTCGGCGAGGACCGCGACAAGGTCCGCGAACACCTGGTGGGTCTGTTCGAGCTGTTCCCGCCGGACGACGAGCGGGTCGCCAAGGCCCGCCGCAACCTGGCCAGCGCCCTGTTCTGACACGGGTTCCACCACGATTCGCAGGGGTCCCCCGCGCTGGGGGACCCCTGTTCTTCATTCTGCCGGCGGGGTCCGACATTTCGGGTTCCGAGGTGCCGGCTCACCCGGCCACCCCCGTCGCGCTGACGAGTCGTGTGCGGGAAGTCAGCCCGCGTACTTGCGGGTGCACAGGCCCGCGCCCTGGTAGAAGCCGTCGCGGAACGACTCGACGCGGGCGAAGCCCGACGGCACGACGGTGCCGTTCACGTCCGCCGCGATCAGGCTCTTGTCGGCCAGCAGCTCCGCCACCGCCTCGTCCAGGTCGCCGGACGACAGCCGCAGCTTCGCGCCGCTCTGGTTCGTCTTCCCGGCCCACGCCCCGGTCAGGCACGCCGTGCGCAGACCGGCCGCCGGCCCTTCCAGCCCGTACCCGGTCGCCTTCTGGATCGACAGCGCGTACCTCGACGCGATCTCGGCGAACGCGGCGAAGTCGCCGATGCCGCCCTTCTGCCCCCGCTTCGGCGGCGTGCCGATCTTCACCAGGTCGGGCAGGTCGACGGAGATCGAGTTGGTCGACGGGCAGTAGGCCGCGGGCGAGGTGTCGCCGCCGTCCGTGCAGGCCGCGGACGACGAGGTGGTCAGCGACGGCGGGGTCGCGCCCGCCTGGTTGAACGCGTCCCGCAGCGACTCCTCCAGCAGGTCGAGCGACCGCTGGTCGTCCACCTTCAGGTTGCCCTTGCCCTGCCCGGTGTCCTGGTCCTGCGAGTCGAACTTCTGCTGCGTGATCCGCGCCTTGACCTCGGCCTCGTCGATCTGCGCGCACCGCGTCGGGTCGCCCGCGAACCCGAACTGGAACGCGGACACCCGGTCGAACGCGCTGCCGTGCGCGCCCTGCTTCTCGGCCGACGTGCCCGCCGCGTCCCGGATGAAGAACATCGTCGCCAGCACCTGGTTCAACCCGGGCCCGGTGGAGATCCGGAAGTGCTTGGACTTGCCCTCGGCCACCCACCGGAAGAAGTTGCCCGCGTAGCAGTCGGCCTGCTGCTCCTTGATGATCGACGGCGTGGCCTGGTTGATCCCGCCGATGTCGCCGAGCTTGTACTGGATCGCGTGACCCATCTCGTGCGCCAGCACGGTCACCACCGACATCGGCCCGAACGCGTCGTCCAGCATCGGCAGCAGCTCGCCGCGGTCCCAGGCGATCGAGTCGTCGAGCGAGCAGTAGAACGCGTTGGCCACGCCCGCGGTGTTGGTGCGGCAGATGTCGACGCCCTTGCCGTTGGAGTCGTAGGACACCAACCGCTTGACCGGCTCGAACTCCTTGCCGAATCGGGCGGGCAGCTGCTCGGCCCAGTACTGCTCGACGTCGGCCAGCGTGTTGATGGCGAGCCGGTCCATCTCGCCGCCGTCGCCGTTCTCCACCTGCAGGTCGGCGTCCGGGACGCCGGGCTTCGCGCCGCTCTCACCGGTGGTGATGTCCAACCCGGCCACCTTGGTGACGTCGGGCCGTTCCGACCGGCCCTGCCCGCTCACCGTCTGGGTGCACCCGGTCAACGCCATCGCGGCGACGAGCGTCGCCGCAACCCAAGCCCGTCGAGCCATGCCCAAGCCCCATCCCCGGTCCGTGCCGATCCGAGCCCGAACCCTACTTGGCCCGCCCGCGCGGCTAGGCCAAACCACAGGCTTCGGTGCCCTCCAGGACGCCGCCGCGGAACACCTCGACCCGCTTGAAGCCCGGCCCGAGCGCCGCCGAGCCCGTCGCGTCACGTGCCGCGTAGTCGTAGGCGAGCAGCACCTGCACCGCCTCGTCCAGGTCACCGGGCGAGAGCCCGAACCCCTTCTGCCGCACGAACACCTCCCGCGTGTACGCGCCGGCCAGGCACAACGCGCTGCTCGCGGCGGGTTCGCCCTCGAGGTCGACGTCGACGGCCGCCATCGCGGCCAGGCCGTAGCGGCTGGCCAGCAGCACGCCGGTGGCGTAGTCGCCGATCTCCGCGTGCAGCTCGGGCAGGTCGGCCTGGACCTCGATCTCCACCGACTTGTCCGCCGGGCAGAACGCGACCGGGCCCTGGTCGCCGGAGCAGTCCGGCTCGTCCTCGGTGGTCCTGGCCTTCGGCTCGGTCCACTTCTTGCCCGCCTGCTCGACCACGGTCTTGTAGTACAGGTTCAGGTCGGGGGTGACGTTCTCCAGCATCTCGTCGAACGGCAGGTTGCCGCCGCGGTCGCGGTCGTCGGCCGTCGTGAACGCCTGCTGGGTGAAGACCCGGTTGTCGACCGTCATGGCCGCGCAGAACTTGGTGCCCTGCTGGTAGCCGTCCTGGAACGCGGACACCCGGTCGAACGCGTTGCCGTGCGCGGACCGGTCCTCGGCCGAGGTGCCGACCGGGTCGCGGAACGTGATCAGCGCGCCGAGCGCCGAGTCCAGCGTGTCGGAACCGATGTCGAGGTGCTCGGACTTGTCGTCGTTGACCCACTTGATGAACGACCCCGCGAAGCAGTCGGCCATCGCCTCGGTGAGGATCGTCGGGAACCGCTGCGGCTGGCGGCGTTCGGCCTCCGGCGTGATGCCCATCCGGTTCTGCACGGCGTGGCCCACCTCGTGGGCCAGCACGATCACCACGGCGGCGTCGCCGAACCGGTCCTTGAGCACGGGCAGCAGCGCGGCGCGGTCCCAGGCGATGGCGTCGGCGCTGGGGCAGTAGAACGCGTTGCCCTCGACGTCGCTCGCCTTCTCGGTGCACGGCGGCGGCTTGGCCGAGGGGTCGGCCGTGTCGACGGAGTAGATGCCGCCCTCGACCGGCTGCCACGGCTTGTCGAACGTGTCCGGGAACGCCTGCTGCCAGAACGAGTCGATGTCGGTGATCGCGGTGGCCGCGAGCTGGTCGATGGGACCGCCGTCGGTGCCGCGGATGAAGCCCGGGTCGACGGTGCCCTTGGTGACCGCCTCGCCCGCCACCGGTTTGCCGGGAACCACCTCGGCGCAGGCGCCGACCGTGAGCAGGACCGCCGCCAGCAGGGCCGGCCGAGCCGATACGAGCCGCATTCGCCCATTGTGCCTGCCGCGACCCCCTACGGGGTGCTGTTGGGCAGCACCGGCTCCCGCGTCCGGTTCGCCCACCTGGTCAGCGCGGGCACGGGCGCGGCCGCGACGAGGAAGATCGCGGCCACCGCGACCCAGCCGCCCGCGCCGAAGCCGCCGAGCGCGAACGTGAAGACCGCCGGCCCGAACAGCTGCACGGTGGCGGTGGCCGCCTCGTTCACGCCCTGGTACGCGCCGCGCGCCTCCTCGCGCATGAGGCTCACCGAAAGGCCCCAGTTCGCGGCCACGTACCCCAGTTCCCCGACCACGTGCAGCAGCGCCGCGACGATGACGATCGCCACGCCCACCGCACCGCCGCCGCCCGCGGTCGTGGCGAGCAGCAGGCAGCTCGCGGCCAGCACGACCCCGGACCGCACGGCCGTGCGCGCGGCTTGGTCGGTGGTGCGGGCGAACCGCGAGAACGGCACCTGGAACACGGCGATGCCCACCGAGCCGAGGACGACCACCACGCCGCCGAGGGCGAGCGGCAGGTCCGTCGAGCGGGACAGCCACAGCGGCAGACCGGTCGACAGCATCGCCCAGCACAGTGAGAGCACCGAGGTGACGGCGACGACGGCCAGGTAGGGGCGGTCGCGCAGGACCTCGCGGTGGCGCGGGGCACGCACCGCCGCCTCGGGCTTGCGCACCGCGAGCGTCGTCACCGCCAGCACCCCGAACGTGGCCGCGTTGCCCGTGATGGCCAGGGCGTAGGCGGAGTGGCTGTCGGCGGTCAGGACCAGTGCGCCGAGCCCGGCCCCGATCGCGTACCCGACGTGCTGCGCCACCCGCTGCCGCGCCAACGCCCGCACCCGCTCGGCCTGGTCGGAGACCAGGCCCGCGATCAACGCCGTCCGCACCGCGTTGCCGCCGTTGGCCAGCGAGGTGAACGCCACCGTCGCCGCGAGGAACGACCACGTGCCGTCCACCGCCAGGTAGGACGCCATGGCGAGGGCCCGCACGACGGTGATCGCGACCAGCACCAGCCGGGGGTCGAACCGGTCCGCCAACCCGCCGAGCGGCACCGCCGCGACCAGACCCGCCGCCCCGGCCACCGCCATCCCCACACCCACCGTGACCAGCGGCAAGCCGAGCACGCGGGTGAAGAACAACGCCCACGTGGTGAACCACAGGCCGTCGCCGAGCGCCGAGACGCCGCGGCCCCACAACAGCACTCCCAGCCCCATCGGCGCTCACCCTTCACGTAGACATGAATGGTGGATGCACGGTAACCCGAGCCGCGCCGGACCGCAATCAACGTTCAGGAGACCATGAAGAGTGCTAACGTGGGAGGGGGAGAGGAGCACGCACATGGCGGGATGGGTCGACTCCGGCAACGCCGTCCAGGCCGCGGTCGTCGCGCTGGCCCGCGAGCTGTCCGACCCGGTCCGCCTCACCGCGCTGCAACTGCTCGCCGCCGAGGGCCCGCACACGATGGTGCAGCTGGCCGACGCCATGGGCGTCTCGCCGCCGCGCCTGGGCAACCACCTGGCCCGCCTGCGCGCCGCCGGCCTCGTCACGGTCGAGCACACCGGTCGGCACGCGGTCTACCAGGTCGCCCGCGGCGAGATCGCCGACGTCCTCACCGCCCTGGCCCGCTACGCCCACCACGGCGACCTGACCACGCCGCAGCGCTCGTCCTCACCGGTCGACGTGGCCCACACCTGCTACGACCACGCGGCCGGCCGGTTGGGCATCGCGGTGTTCGCCACCCTGGTGGACGGCGGCGCGCTCAAGCCGCCGGACGGCCGCACCGGTGAGCTGGCGCTCGGCGACGACCTGTCCGCGCTGCACCGCCTGGGCGTCGACCCGGGCGCCGTCGCACCGCGCCGCCGCCTGGCGTCGGCCTGCCTGGACCGCACGCACCGCGTCCCGCACCTGGGCGGCGACCTGGGCAGGCTCGTGCTGGACGCGTTCCTGGCCGACGACCTCGTCCGCCGCCAGGACGGCACCAGGGCGCTGCTGGTCACCGAACGGGGAGCCGGACGCCTGCCCGGGCTGCTGCCGACGTTCAGCCCGTCGGGGTGACTCCCCGCACCGCCCACGCCCGGGCGGTGAGCCGGATCGAGCCGTCGCGGTGGGTGGGCAGCCGGGTGCGCAGCAGGTCGCGCAGGGCGCGGCGCCGGTCGTCGGGCAGGGACGCGGCGTAGCCGGGCGCCGGGCCCTGACCACCGAGGAACGGGCGCCAGTAGTCGTCGAAGTCGCTGAACACCGTCGGCACCTCCAACGCCTCCACGCGCACCGCGCCCAGGCCCGCACCGGTCCACAGCGCCCGCAGGGGTTCCGGGCGGCAGAGCGGGAAGCGCCGCCCCTCGTCCAGGTCCGCCGCCGCCGGGTCGAGGTCGGTGGCGGCATCCCAGAACCACCGGGTGATCGCCATGCCCTCGGCGTAGTCCCAGACGTAGGCGGCGACCACACCGCCGGGCGCGGCGACCCTGGCGCACTCGGCCACGGCCCGCGCGGCGTCCGGCACGAAGTTGAGGGCCAGGCCGCTGACCACGGCGTCGAAGGCCCGGTCGGGCAACGGCAGCGCCCGGGCGTCACCGGCGTGGAAGACCGCGCGCGGATCGGCGACGCGGTGCCGCGCGGTGGCCAGGAACCCCTCCGACGGGTCGACGCCGGCGATCTCCGCGGGCTGCCCGACGTCGAGCACGGCCGTCGTCAACGCCCCCGTGCCACAGCCGACATCCACCCAACGGCGGCCCGCCGGCACGTTCAACAGGCGGAGGAACTGCCGCGCGACGGGCGCGCTCCACCGCCCGACGTAAGCCTCGTAAGCCTCGCCTACCGCCCACACCTCGTTCGCCACCGGCTCAGCATGGCAGCGCCGGGCCCGCCGAGGGAGGTTTGTCGCCCGCGAACGAAGCAGGGGCCCCACCTCGGGCGCCCCTGCGCGCCACGTCCGACGGCTCGGTCAGCCGTTGTCCAGCGCGGTCCGCTGCACGTCCGGGCCGCGGTCGGTGTCGTCGTCGGTGTCGTGCTCGGTGTCGGCCGCGGCTGCGGGATCGGCGCCGATCGGAACGAGGTCGTCGTGGATCCTCTCCACGGCCGCGTTGGCGGTGTCAGCGCTCGTCACGGCCGCCGCGGGAGCTTCCGGCACGAGCCAGAGCACGCCCGCCGGCGGCAGTTGCAGCACCGCCGAAGCGGGCCGGCCGTGCCACGGGTGCTCCTCCGCCTCCACCACGCCCAGGTTGCCGACGCCGGACCCGCCGTACACCTCGGAGTCGGTGTTCACCACCTCGCGCCACCGACCGGCCGCGGGCAGACCCACCCGGTAGTCGTGGTGCGGCAGCCCGGCGAAGTTCGCCACGCACGCGACCACCGAGCCGTCCGCGCCGATCCGCAGGAAGCTCAGCACGTTGCCCGCCGAGTCGTTCGCGTCGATCCAGGAGAACCCCTCGGGCCTGTTGTCCGCGCTGTACAAGGCGGGCGAGGCGGTGTAGACCCGGTTCAGGTCCGAGATCAACCGGTGCAGGCCCGCGTGCAGCGGGTCGTGCAGCAGGTGCCAGTCCAGCGACCGGGCCTCCGACCACTCCTCCCGCTGCCCGAACTCGCCGCCCATGAACAGCAGTTGCTTGCCCGGGTGCGCCCACATGAACGCCAGCAGCGACCGCAGCCCCGCCGCCTTGTTCCAGTCGTCGCCGGGCATCCGCTGCCACAGCGAACCCTTGCCGTGCACGACCTCGTCGTGCGACAGCGGCAGCACGAAGTTCTCGCTCCACGCGTACACCAGCGAGAACGTGATCTCGTTGTGGTGGAACGAGCGGTGGATGGGCTCGCGCGACAGGTAGTGCAGCGAGTCGTGCATCCAGCCCATGTTCCACTTGAACCCGAACCCCAGGCCGCCCAGGTGCGTCGGCCGCGAGACGCCCGGCCACGCCGTCGACTCCTCGGCCGCCATCACCACCCCGGGGTGGCGCTTGTAGACCGTCGCGTTCAGCTCCTGCAGGAACCGCACCGCGTCCAGGTTCTCCCGGCCGCCGTACTGGTTGGGCAGCCACTGGCCTTCCTCGCGGGAGTAGTCCAGGTAGAGCATCGAGGCCACCGCGTCGACCCGCAGGCCGTCGATGTGGAACTCCTCGATCCAGTACAGGGCGTTGGCGACGAGGAAGTTGCGCACCTCGTTGCGCCCGAAGTCGAACACCAGCGTGCCCCAGTCGGGGTGCTCGCCCCGGCGCGGGTCCTCGTGCTCGTACAACGCGGTGCCGTCGAACCTGGCCAGCGCCCACGAGTCCTTGGGGAAGTGCGCGGGCACCCAGTCCATGATCACGCCGATGCCGCGCTGGTGGAGCACGTCCACGAAGTACCGGAAATCGTCGGGTGAGCCGAACCGCGAGGTCGGTGCGTAGTAGGAGGTCACCTGGTAGCCCCACGAGCCGCCGAACGGGTGCTCGGCCACCGGCATCAGCTCCACGTGCGTGAAACCGGTGCCCACCACGTAGTCCGCCAGCTCCTCGGCCAGCTCCCGGTACCCCAGACCGGGCTTCCAGGACCCGAGGTGCACCTCGTACACGCTCATCGGCGCGTTGATCCACTGGGTGGCGTCCCGCTTGGCCCGCCACTCGTCGTCACCCCACTGGTGGGTCGACCGGGTCACCACGGACGCCGTGGCGGGCGGTGTCTCGGTCGCGAACGCCATCGGGTCGGCCTTCTCGTGCCAGCGGCCGTCCCGGCCGAGGATCCGGAACTTGTACCGGGTGCCCTCGGGGATGCCGGGGATGAAGATCTCCCACACGCCGGACGAGCCGAGCGACCTCATCGGGTTCGCGCGGCCGTCCCAGCCGTCGAAGTCGCCGCACACCCGGACACCGCGCGCGGTCGGCGCCCAGACGGCGAACGAGACACCGGAGACGACGCCGTCGGGCGTGTCGTAGGTGCGCACCTGCGCGCCCAGCACGTCCCACAGCCGCTCGTGCCGTCCCTCGCCGATGAGGTGCAGGTCCAGCTCGCCGACGGTCGGCAGCCAGCGGTACGGGTCGTCCACCTCGACCAGGTCGTCGCCGTACTCGACCTCCAGCCGGTAGCCGCCGCCGGGGTGCTCGGGCAGGTCGCCCGCGAACAACCCGTCGGTGACTCGGTCCAGCTCGAAGCGCTTGTCACCCGCGATGACGGCGACCGCGGTCGCGCCCGGCCGCAGCGCCCTCGCGACCACGCCCTCCGGGACGTGGTGCACGCCGAGCACGGAGTGCGGGTCGTGGTGCGCCCCGGCCAGCAGCCGGTCGACGTCCTCGGGCGAGATCATGACTGCACCGCTCCCTCTCCAGTGATCCGCGCGATCGACGACAACGGGACCGTCAACCACTCCGGCCTGTTCGCGTGCTCGTACGCCACCTCGTACACGGCCTTGTCCAGCTCGAACGCCCGCAGCAGGTAGCCCCGCTTGCGCGGGTCGCCGACCGACTCCGACGCCGCCTCCGCGTAGCCCTCGGTGAACGCCGCGCGGTTGCGCCGCGCCCACTCCAGCGCCCGCACGGTCAGCTGGTGGTCCTCCGGCTGGCCGACCAGCAGCTGGTGCGCCGCGTAGTCGAAGGATCGCAGCATCCCGGCCACGTCGCGCAGCGGCGAGCGCAGCGCGGTCCGATCCGCGATCGGCGAACCCGGCTCGCCCTCGAAGTCGATCAGCAACCACCCCTGCACGGTCCGCAGCACCTGACCGAGGTGCAGGTCGCCGTGGATGTGCTGCACGGCGATCACGTCCGGGGTGTCCTTGGCCTGCTCGAACGCCTCCCGCAGCGCGGGCACGTACGGCCGCAGCTCCGGCACCGCGGCGACCACCCGGTCCAGCCGCGAGGTCATCGCCCGCACGGTCCGCTCGATGTCCTCGGCGTCCGCGTGCCGCGTGCCCAGCGCGCGCTCCAGGTCCGAGTGCACGGTGGCCACCGCCTGGCCCAGCCGCTGCGCCTCGCCGGCGAAGTCGCCGCCGACCTCGTCGGCGTGCAGGTCGGCCTCGGCCATCAGGTCGCGCACGCTCGTGGTGGCCATCGCCCAGCCGTCCACCGCGTCCGGCATGAACTGCTGCACCATGCCGACCGTGGTGGTCCGGCCGTCCAGCCGACCGGTGATCGACCCGAGCGGCTGGGCGATGTGCTCGCAGCCGACCTGGCGCAACGCGCGGTGCAGCACCAGGTCCGGGTTGTCGCCGTAGGTCAGCTTGCGGAACAGCTTGAGGATGTACTGGCTGCCGAACACGATCGAGGTGTTGGACTGCTCGGAGGTGATCGGCCTGCCGCGCAGCCCGGTCTGCAGCTCCACGTCCGGCTCGTGCGCGAACGTCAGCCCCTCGACCTCGGCGCCCTCGGCGATCAGGTCGAGCAGCACGCCGGTCAGCTCCGGCACCTGGGTCGCGTCGTAGTTGTCCACGTGGTCGGTGACCAGCAGCTGGTAGGGCTCCCGCCGGTCGGGTTGCTCCACCTCGACCACCAGGTGCACCAGCACGGGCTCCTCGGCCCGCAGCACCGACGTCCGCAGCGGTCGGATCGAGGTGACCGGGCGGTCCTTCCCGCCGAACCACCGCTGCGCGGGCAGCCACTCGGGCAGCTCGGCCATCACCTTGTCGACCAGGTCGTGCGGTTCGGTCACGTCCATCACCTCGGCTCGCTGTCGTCGCCGGCTTCCACGAGCTGGAACCAGTAGAAGCCGTGACCGGGCAGGGTCAACAGGTACGGCAAATCGCCCACGGTGGGGAAGACCACCCCGCCGGTCAGCTCCACCGGCCTGCTGCCGTGGTGCTCCGACAGGTCGAGCTCGACCGGCTGCGGGAACCGCGACAGGTTGTTCACGCACAGCACGACGTCCTCGTGGCCGTCGGGTCGCCGCCACCGCCGCCGGTACGCCAGCACGCTCGGGTTCGAGCCGCCCAGGTCGGTGAAGTCGCCCTCGGCGAACGCGTGGTGCTGCTTGCGCACCTCGATCATCCGCCGGGTCCAGTGCAGCAGCGAGGACTGGTTGTTCAGCTGCGCCTCGACGTTGAGCGCCTGGTAGCCGTACACCGGGTCCATGATCACGGGCAGGTAGATCCGGCCGGGGTCGCAGCTGGAGAACCCGGCGTTGCGGTCCGGGGTCCACTGCATCGGCGTGCGCACCGCGTCGCGGTCGCCGAGCCAGATGTTGTCGCCCATGCCGATCTCGTCGCCGTAGTACAGCACCGGCGAGCCGGGCAGCGAGAGCAGCATCGCGGTGAACAGCTCCTGCTGGTTGCGGTCGTTCTCCAGCAGGGGTGCCAGTCGTCGCCGGATGCCGATGTTGGCCTTCATCCGCGGGTCTTTGGCGTATTCGGCGTACATGTAGTCGCGTTCTTCGTCGGTGACCATTTCGAGCGTCAACTCGTCGTGGTTGCGCAGGAAGATGCCCCACTGGGCGCCGGACGGGATCTCCGGCGTCTGCGCCAGGATCTCCGAGATCGGGAACCGCGACTCGCGCCGCACCGCCATGAAGATGCGCGGCATCAGCGGGAAGTGGAAGGCCATGTGGCACTCGTCGCCGCCGACGTCGGGGTCGCCGAAGTACTCGACCACGTCCGACGGCCACTGGTTGGCCTCGGCGAGCAGCACCCGGCCGGGGTACTCGTCGTCCACCACCTTGCGGCAGCGCTTGAGGAAGTCGTGCGTGCGCGGCAGGTTCTCGCAGTTGGTGCCCTCCTGCTCGAACAGGTACGGCACGGCGTCGAGCCGGAACCCGTCGATGCCCAGGTCCAGCCAGAACCGCAGCGTGTCCAGCATGGCCTCCTGGACGTGCGGGTTCTCGAAGTTCAGGTCCGGCTGGTGGGAGAAGAACCGGTGCCAGTAGAACTGGCCGCGCACCGGGTCGTAGGTCCAGTTCGAGGACTCGGTGTCGACGAAGATGATCCGCGCGTCCGCGTAGCGCTGGTCGTCGTCGCTCCACACGTAGTAGTCGCCGTACGGGCCGTCGGGGTCGAGCCGGGACTGCTGGAACCACGGGTGCGCGTCGCTGGTGTGGTTGAGCACGAGGTCGGTGATCACCCGGATGCCGCGGCGGTGCGCCTCGTCCAGCAGGTAGACGAAGTCGTCCACCGAGCCGAACTCCGGCAGCACCGCGCGGAAGTCGGAGATGTCGTAGCCCCCGTCGCGCAGCGGCGAGGCGTAGAACGGCGGCAGCCACAGGCAGTCCACGCCGAGCCACTCCAGGTAGTCCAACCGGGACGCGAGGCCCCGCAGGTCACCGGTGCCGTCGCCGTTGGAGTCGCTGAACGCGCGCACCAGCACCTCGTAGAACACCGCGCCCTTGAACCAGTCGCGCTCGCGCGGCACGAGCTTGGCCGACCGGAAGTCCTCCGCCTGCGGTTCGACCAGCAGGCCGTCGGCGCCGATGGCCTCGCCGGTGTGCGGCACGTTCTCCAGGCCTACCAGCGCGGCATCGGGTCGGGCCTCTTCTTGCATGTGTGCTCCACCTCGTCCCACCTCATTGGGGGTGCGTTCGATCGTCCCTCGTGTCCTTCGGCGGGCACGGGGACTCAGGTTTGGGGACCGGGCTGGGTTTTCGCTGACTGCTGGGTCTCGCCCCAGGGGGATCTCGCCCCTAGGAGAACCTGCGCTGGACGCTCACGATGTGTGCCGGAGCGCGCCAGGGTTCCAGGCGGACGTAGTTGGCCTGACCCCAGTCCCAGGTCTCCCCGGACACCTCGTCGTGCGCGATCAGCCGCTCGTGCCAGTCGGCGCCGAGCGTGGGCAGGTCCAGCCAGACGGTGCCGTCCTGCGCTTCGTGCGGATCCAGGTTGACCACGACGACGACCGTGTCGCCGCTGCCGGGATCCTGCTTCGAGTAGGCGATCAACGCCGGGTTGTCGACGTGGTGGAACCGGAGTGTTCGCATCTGCTGCAACGCCGGGTGCGCCCGGCGGACCGCGTTCAGCTTGCGCAACCACGGTTCCAACGACCGTCCCTCGGCCACCGCCGCCGCGTAGTCGCGCGGGCGGAGCTGGTACTTCTCCGAGTTCAGGTACTCCTCGCTGCCCGGCCGGACGGCCTCGTGCTCGAACAGCTCGTAGCCCGAGTACACACCCCAGGTCGGCGCCATCGTCGCCGCCAGCGCCGCGCGCAGCGCGAACATGCCCGGACCGCCGTGTTGCAGCGACTCGTGCAGGATGTCGGGGGTGTTGACGAACAGGTTGGGCCGCGCTTCGTCCCAGTGCTCGACCAGTTCGGCGCCGAACTCGGTCAGCTCCTCCTTGGTCGTGCGCCAGGTGAAGTAGGTGTAGCTCTGCGTGAAGCCGAGCTTGGCCAGGCCGTACAGGCGGGCCGGGCGGGTGAAGGCCTCGGACAGGAACAGCACGTCCGGGTGCCGGTCCTTGACCGCCCAGATCAGCCACGCCCAGAAGTCCGGCGGCTTGGTGTGCGGGTTGTCCACCCGGAAGATGCGCACCCCGTGGTCCACCCAGTGCAGCACGACGCGCAGCACCTCGTTGTAGATGCCCTGGGGGTCGTTGTCGAAGTTGACCGGGTAGATGTCCTGGTACTTCTTCGGCGGGTTCTCCGCGTAGGCGATCGAGCCGTCCGGGCGGGTGGTGAACCACTCGGGGTTCTTGAGCACCCAGGGGTGGTCGGGCGCGCACTGCAACGCGAGGTCGAGCGCCACCTCCAGGTTCAGCTCGCGGGCGCGCGCCACGAACGCGTCGAAGTCCTCGATCGTGCCGAGCTCGGGGTGGATCGCGTCGTGCCCGCCCTCGTCCGCGCCGATGGCCCAGGTCGACCCGGGGTCGTCCTCGGTGGCGGTGAGCGTGTTGTTCGGGCCCTTGCGGTTCACCCGCCCGATCGGGTGGATCGGGGGCAGGTAGGCCACGTCGAAGCCCATGGCCGCGACGCGGTCCAGCTCCTTCGCGGCGGTGACGAACGTGCCGTGCACCGGGACGCCGGACTCGTCCACCCCGCCCGTGCTGCGGGGGAAGAACTCGTACCAGGAGCCGAAGGCCGCGCGCTTGCGGTCGACCCACACCTTCTGCGGCTTGCCCTTGGTGATCAGCTCGCGCACCGGGTGGTCGTGCATGATCTGCCGGACGTCGCCCGCGAGGGCGGGCGCGACCCGTTCGGCCAGGGGCCGGTGCTCGTCGCGCAGCGCGGTGGCCGCGTTGACCAGCAGCGGCTTCTCCCGGCGCCGGTCCGGCCGGCGGCTGACCCGGTCCAGCAGGCGGGCGCCCGCCTCCAGGTCGTTCTCCAGCTCGTGGGCACCCTGCCCGGCGGCGATCTTGACCTCGACGGCGTGCTGCCAGGTGGCCCACGGGTCGCTCCAGGCGTCCACGCGGAAGGTCCACGCGCCTTCGGTGTCGGGCACGATCGTGGTGGCCCAGCGGTCCAGGCCCGCGCCCGCGGGGACCATGCGCGTCTGTCTGGCGACCCGGTCGTTCGGTCCCCGCCACGCCACGGTGGCGGCCACGGCGTCGTGACCCTCCCGCCACACCGTGGCCTCGACCGGGACGTGTTCGCCCACCACGGCCTTCGCCGGGTAGCGGCCTCCGCTCACGGTCGGGGAGACATCGTCGATTCCGAGTCGTCCGCTCATCGGCAGCGCCCCTCTCACCTGGTGTGACGCGTGCACGGCCAAGTCTGCCCGCAGTGATCGGATAGGTCATCACCGGGACCCGTCTCGCTGTTCCTACCCCTTCTGATTGGATTGCACACTTGGTGGTGGTGCTCGTCTCGCGATGGAGGAGCGGATTCCCAGGTCGTGATCACCCCTGCCCCGCGCCCCGAGCCCCCCGGTCGAGCGATGATCGACCGAACCGGTCACTCTCCGAGACCACCCGGTCGGGCAACGTGACGCTCGGTCCCCGGCCCGTCCCGCCGGCCTCCCGCCGCGTTGCCACTTGCGCGCTGTGGTTGAAATAACTTGCGGCGAAACGTTTGTCCTGGTCAAGCTGGATCGGTCCCTGCATCGGTTCGGGTGACCGTTGTTCCGCGCCGCTGGATGGGGGATAAGGTCCGACGCCATGCGAGCACTTCGCCGGTTCACCGTCCGAGCCAGTCTGCCCGAGCCGTTGACGGCCCTGGGCACCCTCGCCACGAACCTGCGCTGGACATGGCACCAGCCCACCCAGGACCTGTTCGCGTCGGTCGACCCCGAGCTGTGGGCCGACGGCGGCGACCCATTGCGCCTGCTGTCCGTGGTCGCCCCCGAACGCCTCGACGACCTCTCCCGTGACGAGCAGTTCCTCTCGCACGCCCGTGCGCTGGCCGACGACCTGCACCGCTACACCACCGGCCCCCGCTGGTTCCAGCGCCGCCAGGACGAGATCGCGCAACGCCGCGAGCACGGCAACCACGACCTGCACCCCCTGCCCAACGCGGTCGCCTACTTCTCGATGGAGTTCGGCGTCACCGAGGCGTTGCCGAACTACTCCGGCGGCCTCGGCGTGCTGGCGGGCGACCATCTCAAGGCGGCCTCCGACCTGGGCGTCCCGCTGATCGCGGTCGGCCTGCTCTACCGGTCCGGCTACTTCCGCCAGGCGTTGAGCCTGGACGGCTGGCAGATCGAGCACTACCCCGTCCTCGACCCGCGCGGCCTGCCGCTGGAGCTGCTCACCGAGCCGTCCGGCGCGCCGATCCTGGTGCACGTGGCCATGCCCGGCGACCGGGTGCTGCGCGCCAAGGTGTGGAAGGCCCAGGTCGGCCGCATCCCGCTGCTGCTCCTGGACTCCGACGTGGAGGAGAACGACGACGACCTGCGCGGCGTCACCGACCGCCTCTACGGCGGCGACCAGGACCACCGCATCCGGCAGGAGATCCTGGCGGGCGTCGGCGGTGTCCGCGCCGTGCGCACGTACTGCGACCTGACCGGGCACCCCTCGCCCGAGGTGTTCCACACCAACGAGGGCCACGCGGGCTTCCTCGGCCTGGAGCGCATCCGCGAGCTGGTCACCGGCGAGGGCCTGGACTTCGACCAGGCGCTGGCCGCGGTCCGCGCGGGCACGGTGTTCACCACGCACACGCCGGTGCCGGCGGGCATCGACCGGTTCCCGGTCGACCTGGTGCAGCACTACTTCGGCTCGGAGTCGCTGCTGCCGGGCGTGAACACCCAGCGCGTCCTGGCGCTCGGCGCGGAGGACAACCCTGGCCTGTTCAACATGGCGCACATGGGACTGCGGCTCGCGCAGCGCGCGAACGGCGTGTCCAAGCTGCACGGCACCGTCAGCCGCGACATGTTCCGCGGCCTGTGGCCGGGCTTCGACGCCTCGGAGGTGCCGATCGGCTCGGTCACCAACGGCGTGCACGGCCCGACGTGGGCGGCCACCGAGATGAGCCGGCTGGTGGGTGACACGGAGGAGTCCGGCGTCGGCCTGCGCGGGTTCGAGCCGGTGACCGACCAGCGGCTGTGGGAGCTGCGCAACGACCTGCGCACCAAGCTCGTCCACGAGGTGCGCCGCCGCACCCGCGCGTCGTGGCTGCAACGCGGCGCGTCGGCGTTGGAGCTGGGCTGGACCGACTCGGTGTTCGACCCGGACGTGCTGACCGTCGGCTTCGCCCGCCGCGTGCCGACCTACAAGCGGTTGACGTTGATGCTGCGCGACCCGGAGCGGCTGCGCGCGATGCTGCTGCACCCCGAACGGCCGGTGCAGCTGGTCGTGGCGGGCAAGTCGCACCCGGCCGACGACGGCGGCAAGGCGTTGATCCAGCAGATCGTGCGGTACGCCGACGACGCGGGCGTGCGGCACCGGATCGTGTTCCTGCCCGACTACGACATGTCCATGGCCCGGTACCTGTACTGGGGCTGCGACGTGTGGCTGAACAACCCGATGCGCCCGCTGGAGGCCTGCGGCACGTCCGGCATGAAGTCGGCGCTGAACGGCGGGCTGAACCTGTCGATCCGCGACGGCTGGTGGGACGAGCTGTACGACGGCAGCAACGGCTGGGCCATCCCGACCGCGGACGGCGTCACCGACCCGACCCGGCGTGACGACCTGGAGGCCGCCGCCCTGTACGACCTGCTGGGCAACCAGGTCGCGCCGCTGTTCTACGACCGCGGCGAGGACGGCGTGCCGGCCCGCTGGTTGGCCATGGTGCGGCACACACTGGCGTCGCTCGGCCCGGCGGTGCAGGCGTCGCGGATGGTGCGCGAGTACGTGGAGAGGCTGTACGCGCCCGCCGCGTCGTCGGCCGCCTCGGTGGTCGGGGAGGGCTTCCGCGGCGCGAAGGAGCTGGCCTCGTACCGGCAGCGGTTGCGGGCGTCGTGGACCAGGGTGCGGGTGCTGGACTCGCAGATGTCGTCGAACGGGTCGGCCACGCCCCAGCTCGGCTCGCCGGTCGGCGTGCGGGCGCGGATCGAGCTGGCCGGCCTGGAACCGTCCGAAGTGGACGTCCAGGTGGCCCTGGGCCGGGTCGGCGACTCCGACGAGCTCTACGACGTGGTCACGCACGGGATGCGGTACGCGGGCAACGGCAACTACGAGATCGAGGTGCCGCTGCCGCACGCGGGCGCCGTCGGCTACACCGTGCGCGTGCTGCCCCGGCACGACCTGCTCGCGTCACCCGCTGAACTCGGCCGGGTCGTGCTGGCCGGCTGAATCGCCCGATCAGATGACCGCCGGCGTGACCGGCGGTCATCTCGTCGGACAATCCTTCACGCTTTCGGCACGCTATTTCTTCGGCCGGGTGAACTCGTCGTTCCCGCTGTTAGGTGTCGGTGTTCGCGCTTACCCTTCGGGGTGTGAACAAATTCGCGACAATGGGCACGGTGCTCGCCGTGGTGTTCGCCGTGGCCGTCATCCCGGCCGCGTCGGCGCAGCGGCGTTCGGCGGAACCGCCCGCCGGGTGCGCGGGTCTGGTGACGCAGCTCGCGGAGACGGTGAAGAAGGCGATCGAGCCGCTGGCCGCGAACCCGCCCGCGCCGGACAAGGCCGCTGCGCCGCTCGGTGACGCGCTCCGGCTGCTGGTGGGGATGACCGCGGCGAAGTGCCTGCCCGCGCCGCCGGCGAGCGCGCCCGCGCAGGCGGAGGCCCAGTTCCAGGGGCCGGAGTTGTGCCTGTCGCACGCCATGGCGGTGTTCGCCGGGCTGTTCAGCGTGCTGAGCAAGATCGTGCCGGGCGCGGTGGCGCCGGACCCGGGGAAATTGCGCGCCGAAGTGCAGGCGTGGCTGAAAACCGTCACCACCGCGTTGGAGAACTGCGGTCTGCCCGCACCGCCCGGTGGTATGCCGACGTTGCCGAATCCGCCCGCCTAGCGCATTTCCCCGAATAGACGTCCGGTCGGGCTCAGGCGATGTCGAGCCGGGCGGTGGTTTCTGCGACCCGGGGCATCCAGCCGGCCAGTTCCCGGGCCTCGACCAACGTCGCACGGGCCGCCGCGTTGTCCCCGGCGGCCATCTGCGCGCGGGCGATCGTGACCAGGGCGTCGGCCCGCGCCAGCCCGCTCTCGCTGCTCGCCTTGGCCTGCTTGGCGAGGACCAGCGCGGCGGCGTGGTCGTCCTCCAGGAGCGCGAGCTGCGCCAGCGTGCCCGTGCAGCGGTGGCGGGGGTAGCCGAACTGCATCGCGCCGTCCGCGGCCCGTCGCGCCGCGGGCACGCCGATGTCCGCGGGCACCTGGCCGCCCTCGACGGCGTTGGCCGTGGAGCTGGCCATCTCCGCCAGCACGAACGCCATGTCGCGCGGTTCCAGGTCGGTGCGCCCCATCAGGCCGCTGACCGCGTGCAGCGCCTCGGCGTACCGGCTGCGCAGCGTCAGCACGGCGACCCGGGCGCCGGTCGTGACCAGGAGCGTGGGGTGGCGTTCGACCAGTTCGTCGGCGAGCGCCTCCGCCCGGTCGAGGTCGCCGACCGCGAGGGCGTCGGTCACCTGGTTGACCAGCGGCGTCGCCTCGTACTCGGCGGCCAGGCGGCCGGAGGCGCGGGGCAGCGCGAACAGGAACCAGCCGGGTGAGGTGGTGCCCGCGCCGCGTCGCGGCCACAGGCCGTTGACCAGCACCGCCGTGCCCGCGACCGCGAAGCCCCGCAGGAACGGCTGGTCGACGTCGGACCAGACCAGCGCGCCGAGCCAGGCCACCGCCACGATCGCCGCGGACAGCACCGCCGAGGACAGCCCGGTCAGCCACAGCCGACGGCGCACCGGCGCCTTGATCGAGGTGAGGCCGACCGACATCAGCACCGGGACCGTCCGCCACACCACGCGCAGGTGCGGTCGCGTCCACGTGCGCACCTCGCCGCCGACGCCGATCTCGACCAACGACACCCGCACCCGGAACAGCAGCGCACCCAGCAGCAACCCGACTTGCAGCGCCGTGAGCACCGCCCAGGCGCCGCACGCCGCCCCGCCGAACGTCGCGACACCCGGCCGCCAGACCACGAGGACGACCAGCACCAGTCCGGTCAGCGCTTTCCACACGAACCTGGAGACGCTACCGCCACCCCCGCGGTTCCCGAACCGACCACCCGGCCGTTCCGAACGGTGAACTCGGGGGTCCTGAACGTAGGACACGGCCGTTCCGAACGTAGGACACGCGGGGCCTGGACGTAGAACTCGCGCGACCTGAACGTAGGACTCTCGCGCGAGTCCTACGTTCAGGTCGGGTGTGTCCTACGTTCAGGAACCCCGAGTTCAACGTTCAGGACGGTCAGGTGACGGCTTGGGTGGCGCCCGGGCGGACGGGCAGGCCGGCGGCGGCGTAGGCGCGGAAGCCGCCGACCAGGTCCGTCGCGTTGGGCAGGCCCACGCGCCGCAGGTCGCGGGCGGCCAGGCTGGAGGCGTACCCCTCGTTGCACAGCACGACGACGGTGGTGTCGGCGGTGAAGCCGGGGATGCGGTGCTCGCCGTCCGGGTCCAGCCGCCACTCCAGGACGATGCGCTCCACCGGGATCGAGCCGGGGATCTCACCCTCCTCCGCCCGGTTGTGGTGCGGCCGGATGTCGACCAGCAGCACGTCCGACAGCCCCGCCAACTCGTGCGGCGAGACGCGCGTCAGCTCCCGTCGCGCTTCCTCCAGCAACTCCTCGGCACTCACGGGCCCTCCTGATCGGCCAGAACGCGCAGCCGCGCCAACGGCAGCCGCTTCGCGGGCAACGGCGGGATCTCGTGCGGGATGTCCGCCAGGCTCGGGTACTCGCGGGTCGGCACCAGCGGCGGCGAGTAGGCGTGCACGCTCGCCGCACCCGCGGCGCCCTGGTTCACCACCCGGTGCGCACGCCCGGCGCCGAAGCCCAGAGCGCTGCCCACGGGTCGCAGCGCGCTGCGGATCGGCCCACCGGGGTAACGGTAGTCCTCCGCCAACTCGCCGGTGAGCACGGTGAACGAGCCCGCCGCGCCGCCGTGGTCGTGCGGCTCGGTGCCCTGACCGGGCAGCCAGCTCAGCAACCACAGCTCGACGCCCTCGGTCAGCCCGAGCCGGGCCCACCAGCGGCGGTCGGCGTCGTACTCCAGGACGTCCAGCAACGGGGTGGTCAGCTCGGCGGCGACGGTGGCGGTCAGCTCACGCAGCTCGCGCGGCGTCCACAGGTCGCGTTCCGGGTGGATGAGGTCGTGCAGGAACGGCACGTCCAGCTTCGGGTGCAGGTCGGCGCGCGCGATCGTCGCGGTCACGGTGGGTCGCTCCTGATGGCTACGGGTCGGGCGGGGTAGCGATCAAGACGCGACGCGGCGTCAATCCGAGGAGCGGGACCGGCCGCGTCGCGTCCGGCTACACCCGCACGACGCCACCAGCAGGAGGTCGATCGTGCGGTCGCGCCAGGTCAGCAACGGGCGGGCCACACCGTGATCGTGCCACGGATCCGCGACCCGCGCGCAGCCTCTCACCAGGCAGGATTGCATCGGTAGCCGACGCAACCGGCACCGGTCAGTTGGGCACCCGGAGCAGCAGCAGCGACCGGCCCTCCAGCACGACGGTCGTGCCCGCGGCCAGGCTCTCCGCGATCGCGGGCGTGCCGTCGGCGGCGGTGGAGTCGAGCACCGGCTCGTACCGGCCGCCGTACTCGGGCCCCGGCAGGGTCACCTCGACCGGGTCCGCCCCGGCGTGCACGAGCAGCAGCCACGAGTCGTCGGACACCAGCTCGCCGTCACGGGAGCGGGACAGGCTGTTCGACCCGTCGATCCACATGCCCAGGAACCGGCGGCCCTCGTCGAACCAGTCGGTCTCGGCCATCTCCTCGCCGTCAGGTCGGAACCACACCAGGTCCGGCGCGCCGGACGAGGTGGTGCGGCCGTCGAAGAACTGCGGCTGCCGCAACGCGGGCGACGCGGCGCGCAACGCGATCACCCGGCGGGCGAACGCCAGCATCGACTCGCCCTCGCCGCCGGGCTCCCAGCTCACCCAGGACGTCTCGTCGTCCAGGCAGTACGCGTTGTTGTTGCCGCCCTGCGTGCGCCACTGCTCGTCACCTGCGGTCAGCATCGGCGTGCCGGTGGACAGCATCAGCGTGGCGAACAGGTTGCGCGCCTGCCGGGCGCGCAGCGCGAGCACCGACGCGTCGTCCGTCTCGCCCTCCACGCCGCAGTTCCACGACCGGTTGTCGTTGGTGCCGTCGCGGTTGTCCTCGCCGTTGGCCAGGTTGTGCTTGTCGTTGTACGACACCAGGTCGCGCAGCGTGAACCCGTCGTGCGCGGTGATGAAGTTGACCGACTGCCACGGCCGGCGCAGGTCGTCGGCGTACAGGTCGGACGACCCCGACAGCCGGTAGGCCAGGTCGCGCACGCTGGTCATCCCGCGCCAGTAGTCCCGCACGGTGTCGCGGTACCGGCCGTTCCACTCGGCCCACTGCACGCCGAAGTCGCCGACCCGGTAGCCGTCGCCGGTGGCGTCCCACGGCTCCGCGATCAGCTTGCACCGCGACAGCACCGGGTCCTGCGTGATCGCGGTCAGCATCGCCGACGCCCGGTCGAACCGGCCGCCGCCCGGCCGGCCCAGCGTGGAGGCCAGGTCGAACCGGAACCCGTCCACGCCCATCTCGGTGGCCCAGTACCGCAGCGAGTCGGTCACCAGCCGGACGAACTGCGGCGACCCGGCCTCGGTGGTGTTGCCGCAGCCGGTGATGTCGAGCGTGCCGCCGCCCTCGATGTGCAGGTAGTAGCCGGGCGCGTCGAAGCCCCGGTAGGACAGCGTCGGACCCTCCGGACCGCCCTCGCACGTGTGGTTGAAGACCACGTCGATGATCACCTCGATGCCCACGGCGTGCAGCGCGGACACCATCGTGCGGAACTCCTCCACCTCCCGGCCCGCCTCGCTGGCGTAGGCCGGGTGCGGCGCGAAGTAGCTCAGCGGGGAGTAGCCCCAGTAGTTGTGCCTGCCGCCGCGGATCAACGACGGCTCGTCGACGAACGCGTGCACCGGCAGCAACTCCACCGACGTCACGCCGAGCCGCACCAGGTGCTCCACCACGGCCGGGTGCGCCAGCCCCAGGTACGTGCCGCGCTGGTGCTCGGGCACGGCCGGGTGCCGCTTGGTGAAGCCGCGCACGTGCAGCTCGTAGATCACCGCTTCCTCGAACGGCACCTCGGGCTTCACCCCGGTGTCCGGCCCGCCCGGTGAGGTGACCACGGACAGCGGCACGCTGCCCAGCGAGTCGACCGGCGACGGGCCGCCGAGCATCGGGTCGTCCACGTAACCGAGCGCCGCTTCCAGGCTCGTGATCCCGCCGGTGATCCTCGTCGCATAAGGGTCGACCAACAGCTTCGCCGGGTTGCACCGCAGCCCGCGCGAGGGGTCGTAGGGGCCGTGCACGCGGTAGCCGTAGCGCTGGCCGGGCGTGACGCCGGAGATCAACCCGTGCCACACGCCGAACGTGCGCTCGGTCAGCTCGACCCGCTCCTCCGTGCCGTCTTCGCTGATCAGGCACACTTCCACGGCGTGCGCGGGCGGTGCCGAGACGGCGAAGCGCACACCTCCGGCCTCGGGATGCGCCCCGAGGGGGAACGGTCGGCCCGCGAGCAGGATCGAGTCGGCAGCCATACCCGGGATCTTTCCAGCACGGACCGACCGCGTGGGATCGCCGCGCCCCCGGCACGGCGGCCCGGCGGGCACGAGCGCGCCGCGTGACCGCGAGTCCCGGCCACCCCGTGACTGCGAGGTTCGCCCACCGCGCCATACCTCCCCCCACCGGACCGCGGGCGGAGGGGGGTGAAGAACAATGGCGACGGCGGCGCATCGACGGGGCGAGGGCAGGCGTGGAAAACGAAGATCTGGTCATCCACATGCAGGGTGTTTCGGTTCGACGCGGCAAGACCACGCTGGTCGGGGACGTCGACTGGAGCGTGGAGCTGGACGAGCGCTGGGTCGTGCTCGGTCCGAACGGCGCGGGCAAGACCACGCTGCTGAGGCTGGCCGGCGCGGAGCTGCACCCGACCAAGGGCAAGGTGCACCTGCTCGGCGAGCGGATCGGCAAGACCGACATGGCCGAGCTGCGGCCCCGGATCGGGCTGTCCTCGTCCGCGTTGAACGGCCGGATCCCGCCCGACGAGAAGGTGGTCGACCTGGTGGTCAGCGCCGGGTACGCGGTGCTGGGCCGGTGGCGCGAGGAGTACGACAAGCTGGACACCGGCCGCGCCAAGGAGCTGCTGGCCACGATGGGCATCGAGCACCTGGCCGACCGCACCTACGGGACGTTGTCCGAGGGCGAGCGCAAGCGCACCCTGATCGCCCGCGCGTTGATGACCGACCCCGAGATGCTCCTGCTGGACGAGCCCGCGGCCGGCCTGGACCTGGGTGGCCGCGAGGACCTGGTGGCCCGGCTGTCCGAGCTGGCGCTCGACCCCGACGCGCCGGCGACGGTGCTGGTCACGCACCACGTGGAGGAGATCCCGCCCGGTTTCACGCACGCGCTGCTGCTGCGTGACGGCGGCATCGTGGCGCAGGGCCTGCTGGACGACGTGCTGACCGAGGAGAACCTGTCGAAGACGTTCGACCAGCCGCTGGAGCTCCAGCGGTCGGGTGACCGGTACTTCGCCCGCCGCAAAACTACCCAGGGGTAACCTGCGAGGCGCACCGACGGAGGTCGAGGAGGACCGCGTGGCTGAGTTCGTGAGGCTCGAAGTCGAGGACGGGATCGGCACCATCCGGCTGGACCGCCCGCCGATGAACGCGCTCAACCGGCAGGTCCAGGAGGAGATCCGGTCCGCCGCGCTGGAGGCGACCGACCGGGCCGACGTCTACTCGGTGATCGTGTACGGCGGCCCGAAGGTGTTCGCGGCGGGCGCGGACATCAAGGAGATGGCCGAGCTGTCCTACGCCGAGATGGCGGCCCGCGCGGCCGCGTTCACCTCGGCGTTGCGCTCGGTGGAGGAGATCCCGAAGCCGACGGTGGCCGCCATCACCGGGTACGCCCTGGGTGGCGGGTTCGAGCTGGCGCTGTGCGCGGACCGGCGGATCGCGGGCGACAACGCCAAGGTCGGCCAGCCGGAGATCCTGCTCGGCGTCATCCCCGGCATGGGCGGCACGCAGCGCCTGCCGCGGCTGATCGGGCCGTCGCGGGCCAAGGACCTGATCTACACCGGCCGGTTCGTCGGCGCCGAGGAGGCGTTGCGCATCGGCATGGTGGACGAGGTGGTGGCCCCGGACGACGTCTACGCCGCGGCACGCCGGTGGGCAGGCCAGTTCGTGCACGGCCCGGTGCGCGCGTACGCCGCCGCGAAGGCCGCGATCGACGGCGGGCTGGACACCGACCTGGGCAGCGGGCTGAAGTTGGAGAGCCAGCTGTTCGCCGCGATGTTCGCCACCGAGGACCAGAAGACCGGCATGGCGTCGTTCGTCGAGAACGGCCCGGGGAAGGCGAAGTTCAGTGGCCGTTGATCCCAAGCCCAACCCGCACGCCTCCGTCGAGGAGATCGAGGCGGCGTACTCCGACCCCAAGCTCGCGAACGTGCTCTACCACGACTGGGAAGCGGACACGTACGACGAGAAGTGGTCGATCTCGTACGACGAGCGCTGCATCACCTACGCCAAGGACCGCTTCCGCGCGGTCGCGGGTGACGTCGGTCCCTACGAGCACGCGCTGGAGCTGGGCAGCGGCACCGGGTTCTTCCTGCTCAACCTGATGCAGGGCGACGTGATCCGGCGCGGCTCGGTGACCGACCTGTCGCCGGGCATGGTCGAGGTGGCGCTGCGCAACGCCGAGCGGCTGGAGCTGCCGGTCGACGGCCGGGTGGCCGACGCCGAGCGCATCCCGTACGACGACGACACGTTCGACCTGGTGGTGGGGCACGCGGTGCTGCACCACATCCCGGACGTGCCCGCCGCGATGCGCGAGGTGCTGCGGGTGCTCAAGCCGGGCGGGAAGTTCGTGTTCGCGGGCGACCCGACGAACGTGGGCAACTTCTACGCCCGCAAGCTCGGGCAGCTCACCTGGTGGCTGACCACCAACGTGACCAAGCTCGGTCCGCTGAACGACTGGCGCCGGCCGCAGGAGGAGCTGGACTCCTCGTCCCGGGCGGCGGCGCTGGAAGCGGTGGTGGACCTGCACACGTTCGACCCGTCGGACCTGGAGCGGACGGCGCGCGGCGCGGGCGCGGTCGGCGTGCGCGCGGTGACCGAGGAGCTGTCGGCGGCGTTGTTCGGCTGGCCGGTGCGCACGTTCGAGGCCGCCGTGCCGCGCGAGAAGCTGGGCTTCGGGTGGGCGGTGTTCGCCTACAAGACCTGGCAGCGGCTGTCCTGGGTGGACGAGAACGTGCTCGCCAAGGTGCTGCCGCGGGAGGTCTTCTACAACGTCTCCGTGACGGGCCGCAAGCCGGTCTAGTGGCCTACGCGTTCAGCCTCGACGACGTGGCGTACCTGCGTTCCGACGCCGGGTCCGCCGCGTTGTCGGCGTTGGCGGACCTGCCGTTGACGCCCGCGTCGCGGCTGTCCGACGTGCGGCTGGCCAAGCAGGTCTCGCCGACCCGCTTCGCCGCCGTGCTGGAGACGTTGTTGTTGCGGCGCAAGGCGGCCAAACTCGCCTTCGCCGACGGGCTGTTCACCTCCGACGCCTTGCAGCAGGCCACCGCGCACGTGGTGGCCGTGCACCGGGCGCGGCGGTTCGGCGGGCCCGCGCACGACGTGACGTGCTCGATCGGCGCGGACCTCGCGGCGCTGCCCGAGGGCTCGATCGGCTCGGACCTGGACCCGGTGCGGCTGGCCATGGCGCGGCACAACCTGGGTGCCGCGGTGCCGCTGGCGCGGGCGGACGCGTTGCGGCCGGTGTCGCGCGGCACGGCGGTGCTGGCCGACCCGGCCCGGCGTGACGCGACCGGTCGGCGCACGTGGCGCCCGGCCGACTTCGCGCCGCCGTTGGACGAGCTGGCGTCGGCCTACGCGGCGCGGGACATGGCGGTGAAGTGCGCGCCGGGCGTGGACTTCGCGGTCGCGCCGTGGGCGGACGAGGTCGAGCTGGTGTCGTTGGACGGGCAGGTGCGCGAGGCGTGCCTGTGGACGCGCGGCCTGGCCACGCCCGGTGTGTCGCGGCGGGCGACCGTGCTGCGGTCGGACGGTCCGGAGTGGACGATCACCTCCGCCGAGCCGGACGACTGCCCCGTGCGTCCGCCCGGCGAGTGGCTGGTCGACCCGGACGGCGCGGTGGTGCGCGCGGGGCTGGTGCGGCACTACGCGGCCCGGCACGGGCTGGCGCAGCTGGACGAGCGGATCGCCTACCTGACCGGCCCCGTCCCGCCGTCGGGCGTACGGGCGTTCCGCGTGGTGGAGCACGGGCACTACAGTGAGAAGACCTTGCGGTCCGTGCTGCGGGCGCACGACGTCGGTCGGCTGGAGATCCTCGTGCGCGGGCTGGACGTGGACCCGAACGCGTTGCGGCCGAGGCTGAAGCTGTCCGGGTCCGGCGAGGCGACCGTGGCGTTGACCCGCATCGGCCGCCGTCCCGTGTACCTGCTCGCGCACGCCGAGCGCACCTAGCCCGCCAGGCCTGCCAGCCGCTCGAAGAGGAACGCGCGCAGGCCGTCGAGGTCGGCGTCCATCGTGATGTCGAGCGTCGTCGGCGCGCGCACCTCCAGCCGCTGGTCCACCACGAGCGCACCCCGGCCCGGGCCGAACGAGCAGTCGACGTCCACCGGGTACGGGGTCGGGGTGAGGATGCCCGGCCGGACCGCCTCGGCCACCGCGACCGCGTCGTGCACCGCCATGCCGTCCCAGCCGAGGAACTTCCGGTAGGTCTCCAGGTAGGAGGGCGTGAGGCCGACCAGCGTGGCCGCGACCGGGGACGTCTTCGCCAGCGCGTCCAGCCACTCGGCGCTGACCGCGCAGCGGCGGGTCAGGTCCATCGGGACCAGCGTCGTGGGCACGTCCTCCTCGACCAGCACGCGACGGGCGGCCTCGGGGTCGCTCCAGACGTTGAACTCGGCGGTGGCGGTGACGTTGCCGCCACTCACGCCGCCGCCCATGACGACGAGCCTGCCGATCTTCGGCTTGAGGCCGGGGTGCGCGGCCAGCAGCAGCGCGATGTTGGTGAGCGGGCCGATGGGCACGATCGTGACCGGCCGGTCGGCCTGCTCCAGGAGTTCGCGCATGAGCGTGACGGCGTCCCGCGGGTCCACGTCCCGCGTCGGCTCGGGCAGCGTGTGGGCGAAGCCGGACAGACCGTCGGAACCGTGCGCGCTGGACAGGTGCGGGTGGGGATGCACCAACGGCCGGGCCGCGCCGACCCCGACCGGCACGTCGTCCCGACCGAGCAGGGTGAGCAGGCGCAGCGCGTTGCGCGTGGTGTTCTCCAACGACACGTTGCCGAAGACGGTCGTCACCCCGATCAGGTCGACCTCGGGGCTGGCGGCGGCGAGGGCGATGGCGAACGCGTCGTCCACCCCGGGGTCGGTGTCGATGATCAAAGGAGTCGTCACGGCACCACTGTGACATGGCCCCGCCCACCGCCCGCGGAGCAGCGGCAATTCAATACAGTGCTTCTCGTGACGAGCATGTGGGGTGCACCGGTGTGGACGAGGTGGCGCAGGTCGCGGCGCGATCCGGCGCAGGCCAAGTTCCTCACCCTGGCGTCGCTGCGCTGGGTGTTGCGGCACCGGGCGTACACGCCCTGGTACCTGGTGCGGTACTGGCGGCTGCTCAAGTTCCGCATCGCGAACCCGCACGTGGTGCTGCGCGGCATGGTGTTCCTGGGCAAGAAGGTCGACCTGCACTGCCGCCCCGGCTACGGCCGGCTGGAGATCGGCCGTTGGGTGCACATCGGCGACGGCAACGCCATCCGTTGCCACGAGGGGTCGCTGCGGATCGGCGACAAGGCCGTGTTCGGCAAGGACAACACGGTGAACTGCTACCTCGACCTGGAGATCGGCGCGGCCACGCTGGTCGCCGACTGGGTCTACATCTGCGACTTCGACCACGTGACCGCGGACATCACCCTGCCGATCAAGGACCAGGGCATCGTGAAGTCGCCGGTGCGCATCGGGCCCGACTGCTGGCTGGGCACGAAGGTCACCGTCACGCGCGGCACGCGGATCGGGCGCGGGTGCGTGATCGGGGCGCACGCCGTGGTGCGCGGCGACGTGCCGGACTTCAAGATCGCCGTCGGCATCCCGGCGCGGGTCGTCAAGGACCGCCGTGCGGACTACGAGGCCGACGCCGTGCGCCGCGCCGCCGTCGCCGACATGGCCCGCAAGGCGCAGGAAGCCCTGGAGCAGTCCCGCAACGGTTCCTAGACGGGTTGCAGCTCCTCGCCCGCCTTGCGGTCGTACTCCTCCTGCGCGGTGCGGATGTCGTCGATGTGGGTCTCCGACCACACCCTGATCGCGTCCATCAGGCCGCCGACGTTGTCGCCCAGCGGGGTGAGGCTGTACTCGACGCGCGGTGGCACGCTCGGGTAGACGGCGCGGTGCACGAGGCCGGCGCGTTCCAGGTCCCGCAGGGTCTGGGTGAGCATCTTCTGGGTGATCCCGTCGAGGCGGCGGCGGAGCTCGCCGAAGCGCATGGTGCCGGGCCGCAGGGCGCCGATCACCAGGCACACCCACTTGTTGGTCAGCAGGTCGAGCACCGCTCGTGACGCGCAAGTGCGGAGGTAGGCGTCCGCGCCGCCGTAGGCCCGCAGGTCAGGGACGGTATGCATGGGGTACCTAATTACCATTCAGGTGCCTTCTTCACAAGAGGTACCACCGCCGGTGATCCTTTGACCATGACGAACGAGATGCGAGCCGTGACGGTCGAAGCCTTCGGGGAGCCCGAGGTCATGGTGGTCGGGCAGGTCGCACGGCCGGAGCCGGCGATGGACGAGATCCTGGTGGAGGTGCGCGCGATCGGCGTGAACCCGGCCGACTGGAAGGTGCGGCGCCACGGCTACTGGCTGACCGCGCCGTGGGTGCCGGGCTGGGACGTCTCCGGCGTGGTGGCGTCGGTGCCCGCCGGGGAGAACCGGTTCGCGGTCGGCGACGAGGTGTTCGGGATGCCCCATTTCCCGCGCCCGGCCGGTGCGTACGCCGAGTACGTCGCCGCGCCGGCCAGGCACTTCGCTCGCAAGCCCGCGAGCCTCGACCACGTGCACGCGGCGGCCCTGCCGCTGGCCGTGCTGACCGCGTGGCAGGCCCTCACCGAGGCCGCCCGGGTCGGGGCGGGCGACCGGGTGCTGATCCACGCCGCCGCCGGCGGTGTCGGGCACCTGGCCGTGCAGCTGGCGAAGTCGCTGGGCGCGCACGTCATCGGCACCGCCCGGGCGGGCAAGCACGACCTGCTGCGCGAGCTGGGCGCGGACGAGCTGCTGGACTACACGACGCAGGACTTCGGCGAACTCCGGGACGTCGACGTGGTGGTCGACCTGGTCGGCGGCGACGACTACGAGCGGCGCTCGATGCGGGTCCTCAAGCCCGGCGGGCTGTACGTCGGCGTGCCCGCTCCGGGCGCGCTGCCCGAGCTCAAGGCCGCGGCCGAAGCACTGGGCGTCCGTGCCGCCACCGTGTTCGTGGCCCCGGACCACGCCGTCCTGGAGCACGTGGCGGGGCTGGTCGAGCGCGGCGAGCTGGAGGTCCTCGTCGCCGAGACGTTCCCGCTGGAGGACGCGGCCAAGGCGCACGAGGTGGGCGAGGCCAACCGGACCACCGGCAAGCTGGTCCTCACCGTGTGAGCCCGCTCACCGGCGGAGACCTCGGACGACGAGATCCACCGTGGCGACGAGGAAGTCGTCGTCGACCGGACGGCCGGTCACCAGCAGGTGGAAGTAGGGCGGGCCGAGCACGGCCTCGATCACGTGCTCCGGGTCGACGGGCGCGATCTCGCCCCGCTCGACGGCACGGCGGACCACCTCCGCGTCCACGGCGAGGCGTTCGGCCCAGAAGGTGCGGCTCGTGGTGGCCACCGCGTCGTCGTGCGGTGACAGTGCGACGGCCACGCGGACCATCGCCTGCACCTCCGCCGTGGTCAGGTTGGCGATCGCGGCCCGGACCAGGGCGAGCAGGTCTTCGCGCAGGTCTCCGGTGTCCGGGATGGGCACCTTGGCGGTCGCGCGGGCGCGGATCGCGTCGAGGAGCAGCGCCTCCCGCGTGCCCCAGCGGCGGTAGAGGGTCGTCTTGTTGACGCCCGCACGTCGGGCCACGCCTTCCAGGCTCAGGTTGTGGTAGCCGGCCGATACCAGCTCGGCGAGGCCGGCTTCCAGCACGGCGGCGCGGACCTGCGCGCTGCGACCACCGGGACGACGGCGTGGCTCGGGCACGCGGGAACCTTAACGCAACTCTTGGTTGCGCGAAGCACGATCTGTCCGGAGACTAAAAGCAACGCCACGTGGCGTTTAGTTGTCTTCAGATGGGGGATCGCCATGACCGGAGATCACAGCAGGAGGACCGTGCTGGGCGGGATGCTCGGCGCGGGACTGGTCGCCGCGGCGCCCGGCTTGGCCGCCGCCGACGACCGGGGGACACGTGGCCGGTACGCGGGCAAGGTCGTGCAGATCACCGGCGCGACGTCGGGCATCGGTGCCGCCACCGCCCGCGCGTTCGCCGCGGCGGGGGCGAAGGTGGCGTTCTGCGGCAGGCGGACCGCGCTGGGGCACGAGGTGGAGCGGTCCATCCGCGCGTCCGGCGGTGACGCGACGTACATCGCCGCCGACGTGCGGGTGCCGTCGTCGGTGCAGCACTTCGTGGACGGCGCCGTGCGGCGGTACGGGCGGGTGGACATCGCCTTCAACAACGCGGGCGTGCAGGTCAACGCCGACCTGGACAAGGTCACCGTCGAGCAGTGGGACGACGTGGTGAACACGAACGCGCGTGGCGTCTTCCTGGCGATGAAGCACCAGGTTCCGCACATGCGGGCGGCCGGTGGCGGGCACATCATCGTGAACTCGTCCATCGGCGCGATCGTCGGCAGGCCGGGTCTGTCCACCTACCAGGCGAGCAAGCAGGCCGTGCGCGCGCTCGTGCAGTCGGCGGCGCTGGAGTACGGCGTGCACGGCATCAGGGTCAACGCCATCATGCCGGGCATCACCGACACCCCGATGATCCGCCCGCCCGGCTTCGACGACGTCACCTGGGACCAGGTCAAGGCCGCGTTGGGCCAACTCAACGTGGACGGCCTCAAGAGGATCGCGTCACCGGACGACATCGCCCGCGCGGTCCTCGCGATGGCCTCGGCGGACCTGGCCTACCTGACCGGCGCGGCCGTTCCGGTGGACGGCGGCATCGTCGCGGGCCGCCGGATGCTCCTGCCCGAACCGCCGTCGTGACACCGAGCCGCACCGGACGGCCTGGTGCGGCTGGAGGTCGGGGAGGCCGAGGTCGACGTCGAGCGACTGCAACCCGCCGTCGACCTCGATGACCTTCCGGCGCACCTCCCCTTCCCCGACCAGCGCTCGCAACGCCGACGTGAGCACGGTGCCCGGTGCCACGGCGTCGACCCGGCGGATCACGCCGAGCGGGTTCGGACCGGTCCTAGAGGAACGCGTTGCCGGTCGGGATCTTCGGACGGCCCAGCGGCGGGTGGTCGCGGACGGTGGCCGAGCGGTAGACGGCGGCGGTGTCGGTGGCGATCCTCGACCAGTCGAAGTCGGTGGCGAGGCGGGACTTCGCGGCACGAGCCCGGCGCACGGCCGCGGGTCGGTCGGCCAGCACGGACCGGACCGCGCCCGCCAGGGCCTCGACGTCGCCGGGGGTGAACGACAGGCCCGTCACGCCGTCCAGGACGACCTCGCCCAGACCACCCGCGGTCGACGCCACCAGCGGGGTGCCGGCCGCGGCCGCTTCCAGCGCCACGATGCCGAACGGCTCGTACCTGCTCGGCAGCACGACGGCGTCGGCCGCCGCGAGCGCCGCCGCCAGCGCGCGGTCCGACAGGTGGCCGACGAAGTCCACCGCCCGCCGCACCTTGTGCTTGCGCGCCTGGGCCACCAGCCACTCCCGGTGCGTGCCGGTGCCCGCCACGACCAGGCGGGTGCCCGGGTGGGCGCGCCGGATCCGGGGCAGGGCGGCGATCAGGTCCTGCACGCCCTTCTCCCACTCCAACCGACCGAAGAACAGCAGCAGCGGCGCGCCGTGCGGGCTGTGCGCGGCGCGGGCGGCGGCCACGTCGGACGAGCGCACCCGCCACCGGCGCGGCTCGATGCCGTTGTGCAGCACCGTGACCGAGGACGGCTCCACCTCGAACAGGTGCGCCACCTCGGTCCGCATCGCGGACGAGCACGTGATCAGCGCGTCCGCCCGGTTCGCCAACCACCACTCGACGGAGTGCACCTGCTGGTTCAACGTCTGCGACAGCCACCCGCTGTGCCGCCCGGCCTCGGTCGCGTGCACGGTCGCCACCAACGGCGCGCCGCACAGCTCCGCGAGCGCGATCGCGGGATGCGTGACCAGCCAGTCGTGCGCGTGCACCACGTCCGGCCGCCAGTCGCGCAGCAACGCCGACCCGGCCCGCGTCATCGCGTGGCCCATCGCCAACGTCCACGCCACCAGGTCCCGCTCGAACACCAGGTGCGTCGGGTCCTCGGCCACCCGGATCAGCCGCACGCCGTCGACCACGACGTCCGACGTCGGGTGCGTGACCGCGTCCGTCCCCGCCGGCTGGCGGCACAGCACGACCACCTCGTGGCCCTGCGCGGCCAGGTGCCCGGCCAGCGCGTGCACGTGCCGGCCCAGCCCGCCGACGACCACGGGCGGGTACTCCCACGACAACATCAGCACGCGCATGGGCCATCCTCGCACTTCCGCACCGCTAGGCTGGGCAGAACCGGGAGAAGGGGGACCACGGTCATGCCACCTTGGCTCTGGGGGTTGCTGTTCTGTGCCACGCTGCTGACGATCGGGGCCGTGGTCGACCGGAGGGCCCGTGCCAAGCGCGCCGGCCTCGAACGACCGGCCGACACCAGGGGCCGCTCGAAGGCGGACCCGGTGGTGCAGGCCCGGCTCGACAACCCCGGTTCGGCGGGCATCGCGCACCGGCGCGACGGCGACGAAACGGGCGGCGTGGGCGTCAACTAGCCAGCCCTCGCGCGTCGAGGCGGCCGAACGGTCCGTCGATCAGCCGCAGCTCGGCCGCCCGGTCACGGCCGCGCCCGGCCCGCCTCAGGGCGACGAGCTCGCGGAACCTCTCCGCGTGCACCTTGGCGCGGTAGCGGGCGTAGTCCGCGGCCGAGTCCTTGGTCACCATGAACGCCCAGTCGCTGGACAACGCCAGCAGCGCCTCGCGCACGGCCTGGTCGGCCACCGGGTCGCGCACCACGCCGGACAGGTCGAGCGCGAGCAGTTCGCGCTGCACCTCGGCGTTGCCGTGCACGATGTCGCCGACCTGCGGACCGTTCCACACCTGCCAGTCCTTGCCCGAGCCCCAAGACGACGGCGGCACCTCGACCGGCGCGCCCACGTGCCCGGCCTCGACCGCGCCGCGCAGCGTCGTCACCCGCACGCCCGCCTCGGGCAGCGCGCGCAGCACCGCCTCCAACCACGCCGGGCCCTCGTGCCACCAGTGCCCGTACAGCTCGGTGTCGTACGCGGCGACCACCAGGGACGGCTTGCCGTGCTGCTCCTTCAACGCCCGCAGCCGCCGCACCACCGTGTCCACGAAGTCGGCCGCGTGCCGCCGGACCGCCGCCGCGGCCAAGGCCGGGTCGTACGGCCGCTTGTCGGCCGGCTCGACGGTCTTCCCGGTCACCCGCGCCGGCTTGAGCCCGCTGGCGTGGTCGTAGGTGTGGAAGTCCCGGTACGCCGGGTCGCCGGGGTAGCCGACCTTGGGCGACCACACCCGGTAGGACACCTCCAGGTCACGCCCGAAGGCGACCACGTCCGACGTGCCGACCGGCCTGCCCGCGGCGGTGTCACCGTGCAGCGACGGGCCGTCGACCAGGAACCGCCGCACGCCGGCCCGCGCGTAGTCGTGCTCCATGCCCGGCGCGTACGCGCATTCCGGCGCCCAGATGCCCTCCGGCGTCGAGCCGACGCGCAAAGCGGTGTCCGCGAGGCCGGTGCGCAACGAGAACGCCCGCAGCCGCGGGTCGAGCAACGGCTGGAACGGGTGGGTGGCCGGTCCGCCCAGCAGCTCGACCGCCCGTGAGTCCACAAGGGACCGCAGCACCGGCGAGAAACCGTGCCGCCACCGGGTTTCGAAGCGCGCCAACGCCCACGCGGACGCCCGGTGCTCGCGCGCGGCCAGCTCCGGCAGCCGGGAGGACGCACTGTGCGCGCGCAGCTGCCAGTTGCCCAGCCAGTCGTGCAGGCCGCGCAGGCTGTACGGGTCGTCCAGCTGCGCGGCCAGCACGGGCGTGACGCCCAGCGTCAGCACGTCCTCGCGGCCCTCCGCGGCGAACCGCTCCAGCAGGTCGACCACCGGCAGGTACGAGTGCGCCCACGCCTGGTAGAGCCACTCCTCGCCGACCGGCCAGGCGCCGTGGTGCGCCAGCCACGGCAGGTGGCTGTGCAGGACCAGGCAGAACGTGCCCTCGTCGTGGGTCACGGGCGCACCGCCACGGCGACGAGGTCCAGGCAGGCGTCCAGGTCGTCGGTGGTGATCTCGAAGTCCTCGGCCCGCACCGACGCCACGGCCGCGAGCAGGTCGTCGGGCCACTGGCCGCCGTCCACCACCACGGCCACCTGTGCGTCGATGATCGACCCGCCGAACCGCCCGTCCAGCGCGCGCAACGCCGGTCCGTGCCGCAGGCCGGCCAGCAGCTCCACCCGCAGCCCCGCGCCGACCAGCAGCCCGGCCAGCTCGGCCGGTGCCAGCTCGCGGGTGTGGAACGGGTTGAGCGGGGTGTCGCGGCCGGGGGAGAAGGTGATCCGGTTGGGCGTGGTGACCAGCAGCCGCCCGCCGGGCCGCAGCACCCGCGCGCACTCGGCCAGGAAGCCCTCCTGGTCCCACAGGTGCTCGATGACCTGGAGGTTCGCCACCACGTCCACGCTCGCGTCGCGCAGCGGCAGCGAGGCCAGGTTGCCGCGCAGCACCGCCAGCTCCGGGTACGCGCGGCCCGCGTGCGAGGCGGTCGGCTCGTCGTAGTCGAGCGCGACCACGCGCGTCGCGTGCCGGGCGATCAGCGCGGCGCCGTAGCCCTCGCCGCAGCCCGCCTCCAGCACCACCGCGCCGACGCAGTGCCGGACCAGGTCCAGGTACGCCGCTTCGTGGCGCCGGAACCAGTAGTTCTCCTCGGGGACACCGGGCACGGTGCGCTCACCGGTGAGGGGCAGTGGCTCGACGGTCACCGGGCCAGCCTAGTTGTCCGTTACTCGTGGGTAGGCATCGCCCGTCCAGATGGTGGTCACTTTTTCGTGTGAACGCACCGGTCACCTATTGGCGGTTTTTGTTGCTGTGTGCATTCCGATTAGTCCGGTTGATTCGCGGAAAGCAACACTATCGAGTGACCTGAACCGATCCTGCATTGATCTTCCCTGATGGTGTTTGCCCTGGAAGGCGACGCATTGATCGAGGTTCGCCAGGGTAGTCGTGGGTGGTCATGTGCCGGTTGGGTGCTTTACGCTCGTACCCTCGGCCAATCTTCGAACGAGTGGGGCCGCCATGGGTGCGAAAGAGCCGGAGATTGTTCCGCTGCACGCGGGTTTCGACGTCGTCTACCGAGGTTTCCACCGCCGTCAGGTCATCGAGCACCTGGAGAACCTCGACGAGCAGCTCAAGTACACGACCCTGGACCGCGCCGAGGCGCTGGCCCAGGCGGCCGACCTGCGCAAGCTGCTGGAGATGACCAGGCAGGACCTCGACGAGGCCAGGACCCGCATCGAGCGGCTGGAGATGTCGCCCAACACGACGTCCGGCGCGTCCGAGCGCCTGCACCGGATGTTGACGCTCGCCGAGGACGAGGCGAACGAGCTGCGCGTGCGCGCCCGCAACGAGGTGGCGGCGTTGCGCGAGCGCACCGAGGCCGAGCTGGCCGAGCGGCGGCGCCAGGTCGAGGAGGAGCTGACCGCGCAACGCGCGGAGGTCGACGAGCACGCGCGCGAGCAGCGCGAGGCCGCCAACCGGCGGGCCGCCGAGCTGGAGCAGTGCGAGATCGACCTGGAACGCCGCCGGGTCGAGGTGGAGGAGCACCTCAAGGCCCGTGCCGAGGAGGTCGAGGCCGAGTGCGTCGCGGCCGTGGCCAAGGCGGAGCAGGAGGGGGAGCAACTGCTGCGGGAGGCGGCCGAGCGGTGCGCGCAACTGGAGGCCGAGTCCGACGCCAAGCGCACCAAGGCGCAGAACTTCTTCGAGCTGACCATGAACAGGCGGCGCCACGAGGCCGAGCAGCACTTCGCCGAGCAGGAGGAGCTGGCCAAGGCGCGGGCCGCGTTCCTGATCAAGCTCGCCGCCCGGGAGGCGACCCGGCGCCTGGACGAGGTCCAGCGGCAGACCGACGAGCTGCGTGAACTGCGCCGCACGGTGGCCGCCCAGCTCGCCTCGGCCAGGGGCGCGCTCGACTCGGCGGCGGACCAGGTGCCCGGCCTCATCCCGGAGCAGACGACCGCCGAGCAGGCGGAGGCCGAGCAGACCAGCGGCGACGACCAGCGGGTCGGCGCTTGAGGCCGGCGCGGACCGCGGTCCCCGGGCCGCGGACCACGTCGACAGGCGGCCCGGGTCGGCGGCGGGTGCGGGAGTTCGTGATCGTGCGGGGCGCGCCGGTGGGCGCAGCCCCGCGAGTCGACGTGCGCGTCGGGTGAGGATGCGGTGATGACCGGGGTGGCGGTCGTGTTCGGGATGTGCGCCTTGTCGTTCGCGGCGGGCTGCGTGCTGACGGCGGTCATGCTCAGGCGGGACCAGCCACCCGAACCCGCGCCGCGGCCGGCCGCGCCGGTGTCGCCGGCGCCGGTGTTCGAACCGCAGTTCCCGCCCGAGGACTACGTGACCAGGCCGATCCACCGCAACCCGGTGGTGGGCGTGCCGGTGGCGCTGCCCGCACCGGAGCCCGCGCGGCCCAACCTGGTCCTGGTCACGGATGCGCGGCCCGGGGCGGCGAAGCCCGTGCGGTTGGATGAAGTGCGCCGCATGCACGTGGTCCGGGCCGGGGACGTGCCGCAGCTCGAAACCGAGCCGCCCGGACCGGCGGTGCCGCCTGGACCGACAGCGCCGGAACCGGCGGGATCGACCGATGCCGCGGAACCCGCCGATCCGGTGGAGATCGCCGAACCCGCAGCCGGGACCGCCGAATCCGAGACCGAGACCGCCGAACCCGCCGAGATCGTGGAGTCCGGGACCGAGATCGTGGAGCCCGTTGACGCGGCCGGGGATGGCACGGAGTCCGTCGCCGACACCGTGGTCATCCAGGTACCGGCGCAAGCCGAACCCGTTCTGGGTCGGTGAACGTTCGAAGCGGCCCGCCGGGAGTCCGACCGGTAGGGCCGGCGGCGGGCCGCTCGAACGTCAGCGGTGCTAGCGCTTGCGGAACTTGCGCAGCAGTTGTTGGGCCTTGGCCTTGTTGCGTGGATCGCGAGCCGCGTGCTTGACCTGCTCGGCGACCCGACGGCCCTGCGGACTGCGGGCGAACGCGGCGAGCTTGCTGAACAGATTTGCCATGTCCACCTCCTTCCCCAACCGGTCAACGCTCAAACACCGCAGGGAGTTCCTAAACCGGCGAAACGGTCACGCCCACCGCGCCCGGACCGACGTGCGCGCCGATCGCGGAGCTGACCTGGGTCACCAGGAACCGCCGCACGTTGGGCAGTTTCGCGCGCAGCTGGTCGAGCACGGTCGTCGCGCGATCGGCCGCGTCGAAGTGCTCGACCGCGATGTCCACCGCGTCGCGGCCCGCGCGCTTGACCGCGATGTCGACCAGCCTGCGCAGCGCCCGTTCCGCGCCGAGCACCTTGTCCAGCGGCGTGATCCGCCCGTCCGCCACGGTCAAGAGCGGCTTCATCGACAGCGCCGAGCCGAGCAGGGCGGCGGCCTTGCCGATCCGCCCACCGCGCTGGAGGTACTCCAACGTGTCCACGTAGATGAGCTCGGAACTGCCGCGGACGATGTGCTGCGCGGCGGACAGCACGTGGTTCACGTCACCTCCGGCGGCGGCCGCGGTGGCGGCGGCCACGACCGCGTACCCCAGGCTCATGCCGCACGTCCGCGTGTCGACCACGTGCACCGGCACCTGCACCTGCTCGGCGGCCCGCCGGGCCGCCTCCACGGTCTTCGACAGGCCGGTCGACACGTGCAGCGACACGATCGCGTCCGCGCCCGACGTCACCGCGTCGGCGTAGGCCCAGAAGAAGGCGCCGGGGTCGGGCGGCGCGGTGGTGACGTCGAGCTGCCCGCGCAGGGCGTCCACGAGCTTCGGCACGGGCACGCGGACCTCGTCGTCCACCCAGTCCCCGATGCGCACCTGGATCTGCGCGACGGTCACGCCGAGCTTTTCGGTCAACTGCGGCGGCAGGCACGCGGTGGAGTCCGTGACAATCGCTACTCGCCGGGGCATGCGATCGAACCTAGCCGAGTAGGGGACAGGGCCGAGTAGGGGGACGAATGGCCTGCTCGTCCCAGTGAGCATCATCACCCGCCGCCGGTGCTTGCTGCGGTTTGCACCTCTGCTACCGGTGGGTAACATGCGGGTGGCCGACACCACCATGCCAATGCGGCGATGACATGGCAGGGTCACGAACAATCCGGCGACCGCAGGCAACTACCGTCGCCCACCCACGTCGCCGCCCGTCCGCAGGAGGTCGAAGAGGACCCATGAACATTGTCGTCCTGGTCAAGCAGGTGCCCGACACCTGGTCCGAGCGCAAGCTCGCCGACGCCGACCACACCCTCGACCGCGAGTCCGCGGACGCCGTGCTCGACGAGATCAACGAGCGCGCCGTGGAAGAGGCGCTGCTGCTCCAGGAGGCGCACGGCGGCGAGGTGACCGTCGTCGCGATGGGTCCCGACCG
Source organism: Saccharothrix stipae (assembly GCF_054781895.1). NCBI lineage: Bacteria > Bacillati > Actinomycetota > Actinomycetes > Pseudonocardiales > Pseudonocardiaceae > Saccharothrix > Saccharothrix stipae. The sequence continues at coordinate 627,371 of NZ_BAAGTN010000008.1, forward strand.
CGCGACCGACGCGATCCGCAAGGCGCTCTCCATGGGTGCGGACAAGGCCGTGCACGTCTCCGACGAGGCGCTGCACGGTTCCGACGCGCTCACCACCGCCAAGGTGCTGGCCAAGGCCATCGGCACCATCGAGGGCTTCGACCTGGTCATCGCGGGCAACGAGGCCACCGACGGCCGCGCGGGCGCGGTGCCCGCGATGCTGGCCGAGCTGCTGGGCCTGCCGCAGGTGACCCAGGTGCGCAAGCTCTCCGTCGAGGGCGGCACGGTCAAGGCCGAGCGGGAGACCGACGAGGGTGTCGCGCACCTGGAGGCGAGCCTGCCCGCCGTGGTCAGCGTGAACGAGAAGATCAACGAGCCGCGCTACCCGTCGTTCAAGGGCATCATGGCGGCCAAGAAGAAGCCGGTCAGCACGCTCACGGTCGCCGACCTGGGGTTGGACGCGGGCGAGGTGGGCCTCGGCGCCGCCTGGTCGCAGGTGCTGGAGTCGGCCCCGAAGCCGCCGCGCGGCGCGGGCCAGCGCGTCGAGGACTCGGGTGACGGCGGTTCGAAGATCGCCGCGTACCTGGTCGACCAGAAGCTCATCTGAAGGCGAGGAGAAGCATGTCTGAGGTACTCGTCCTCGTCGACCACGTCGACGGCGAGGTCAAGAAGGTCACCTATGAGCTTCTATCCGCCGCGCGCCGTCTCGGCGAGCCGGCCGCGGTGGTGGTCGGATCGCCCGGGACCGCGGGCAAGGTGAGGGAGTCGCTGGGCCGCTACGGCGCGGTGAAGGTGTACGCGGTGGAGTCCGAGGACGCCGCCAACCACCTGGTCACGCCGAAGGTGGACGCGCTCGCCACGATCGCGGGCACCGCCTCGCCCGTCGCCGTGCTGGTGTCGGCGACGCTGGAGGGCAAGGAGGTCGCGGGGCGGCTGGCCGTGCGGCTGGACTCCGGCCTGCTCTACGACGCCGTGGACCTCGACGGCGAGGGCGTCGCCACGCAGTCGATCTTCGGTGGCGCGTACGTGGTGAAGTCCAAGGTCACCAAGGGCGTGCCGGTCATCGCCGTGCGCCCCGGTGGCGTGGAGGCCTCCGAGTCGCCCGCCGACGCGGTCGAGCAGGCCGTGGAGCTGCCCGCCGCGAACCCGGCGCTGGTCACCAGGGTGACCGGTCGCGAGCCGATCGTCGGTGGCGACCGCCCGGAGCTGACCGAGGCGTCGGTCGTCGTGTCCGGTGGTCGTGGCGTGGGCAGCGCGGAGAGCTTCGAGGTCGTGGAGAAGCTGGCCGACAGCCTCGGCGCGGCCGTGGGCGCGTCCCGGGCCGCGGTCGACTCCGGCTACTACCCGCACCAGTTCCAGGTCGGCCAGACCGGCAAGACGGTCTCGCCGCAGCTGTACATCGCGCTGGGCATCTCGGGCGCGATCCAGCACCGGGCGGGCATGCAGACGTCCAAGACCATCGTCGCGGTCAACAAGGACCCGGAGGCGCCGATCTTCGAGATCGCCGACTTCGGTGTGGTCGGCGACCTGTTCGCGGTCGCGCCGCAGCTGACCCAGGAAGTCGACAACCGCAAGGGCTGACCTGCGGGTTCGTTCGAGAGTCCGGCCGAGGGCCGCTCCGCCGCGCGCGGAGCGGCCCTCGTGCTGCCGGTGGCCTCACCAGCGCTTAACCGACCTGCCACTGAGGCGTCATCGGAACGACCTGCTCCCGGTCGCCAACCGGTCGGTAGACCAGAGCCATGACGCAGCCGCAACTGCTTGTCAGCACCGGTGACGCCGCTTCCGACGCGCCGCGCTACTCCCTGTTGGTCGCGCGTGACAGCGACGAGGTCGTGGCCGCGCAGCGGCTGCGGTACCAGGTGTTCGCCTCCGAGATGGGCGCCGTGCTGCACACACCCGTGCCGGGGCACGACGTCGACCGGTTCGACGAGTACTGCGACCACCTCGTGGTGCGCGACGACCGCACGGGCGACATCGTCGGCACCTACCGGATGCTGCCGCCGGAACGCGCCGCCGAGGCCGGGGGCCTGTACTCCGACGGCGAGTTCGACCTGTCCGCCCTGGACGCCCTGCGGCCGTCGCTGGTGGAGACCGGGCGGTCGTGCGTGCACCCCGACCACCGCAACGGCGCCGTGGTGTCGTTGGTGTGGGCCGGGATCGCCCGGTACATGCTGCTGTCCGGGCACTCGTGGCTGATCGGGTGCGCTTCGGTGCCGCTGCACGACGGCGGGTCGTTCGCGGCGGGAGTGTGGGACGTCGTCCGGGCCAAGCACCACGCGCCCGAGGAGTACCGCGTGACGCCGTTGACGCCGTGGGACGTCGACTCGGTCGAGCGGCCGGGCAGGACCGTGCTGCCGCCGTTGCTGAAGGGCTACCTGCGGCTGGGCGCGTGGGTGTGCGGGCGGCCCGCGTTGGACGCCGACTTCGGCGTGGCCGACCTGCCCGTGCTGCTCGGCATGGACCGGGTGGACCAGCGGTACCTGAAGTTCTTCCTGGGGGAGACGGCGTGAAGCACGCGTGGATGCCCGTGTCGCCGTGCGGCGACGGGTGCGTGGACCACTCGACGGCGTCCGTCGGCGTGGTCCGGGTGGTGTGGCGGGTGGCGGCGGCGTCGGCGGTGATGCTGTCCGGGTTGCTGGTGGTCCTCGGCGTGCTGTGCGTGCGCGGGCGGGCCCGTTCGGTGCTGCTCCGGCGGTGGTTCCGGGCCCTGCTGCGGGCCTTCGGCGTGCGGCTGCGGGTGATCGGGCCGGTGTTCCAGGACAACCCGGGGCGTGGCGTGCTCGTGGTGTCCAACCACGTGTCCTGGTTGGACGAGCTGGCGATCGACGCGGTGCAGCCCATCCGGATGGTGGCCAAGCGGGACATCCGGGACTGGCCCGTGCTCGGCAGGCTGATCACCGCGGCCCGCACGGTGTACCTGGACCGGGAGCGGCTGTCGCTGCTGCCGGCCACGGTGGCCGAGTTGGCGACGGCGTTGCGCGACGGCGCGGCGGTCGGCATCCACGCGGAGGGCACGACGTGGTGCGGGGTGGCCTCCGGGCGCTACCGGCCCGCGCTGTTCCAGGCCGCGTTGGACGCGGGCGTGCCCGTCCGGCCCGTGGTGCTGCGGTACTCGCAGGACTCCTCGACGTCCACCCGGCCCGCGTTCGTGGGGTCCGACACGCTGGTCGACTCGATGCGGCGGGTCCTGCGCTCCCGCGGGCTGGTGGTGGAGGTGCACGTGCTGGACGAGATCGCGCCCGGCCGCGCGTCGACGCGTCGCGAGCTGGCGGCGCTCGCCCAGCAGGAGGCCGAACGGGTCACCCACGGGTCGGTCGAGTTGCCGGCGCAGCGGGTGCACGCCCCGGCGCCGACCACCCGGGTGGCCTGAACTCCGACCGGGCACGACGACCTCGCCCGACCTTGGCGCACGAGTGGATCACGGGCAAGCTGGTCCTCGGGCGTGCGCCGTCACGTCGGCCGTGCGCACCACAGCCACCCCGCGGCCGTGGCCGACGGGAGGCGATCGTGGACCACCGGAGCGGGCTCGACCGCGAGGCGGTGACGCGCCACCTCGAAGACGACCTGCGCCGCGTCCTGCCGCTGCTCGGCCGGATCCTGCTGATCCGGGCCGTCCGGGGCATCCGGTACAACCGCGTGCACAGCCTCTGGGTCGCGAAGGACGCGATCGCCTCCACCTCCGAACTGGCGACCGCGGGAGCGACCACCCGGCGGCTGGCGCAGGCCCTGGCGCCGACCCACGACGTCGACGCCGACCTCGCCTCGTTGGTCCCCTCCGTCCAAGGGCTGAGCCGGGCGCTGGAACAGAAGGCCGGCGCCTACGCGAGGTACAGCGTGCGCACCGATCCGGACGCAGGGCGGGATCCGGACCGGATCGAGGAAGCCGGGCGCGAGTGGGACGCGGCGCGCCGGCACGCGTCGGAGTCCCTCGAACGGATGCCCGTGCCACCCGGCAGCGGCACGGTCGGGTCCGTGCTGCTCGACCGGGCCCTGGACCGCGTCTTCCGCCGCGGCTTCCTCTACGACCTCCGCTACTACCACTTCGCGCGCGAGCCGGAACGCTCGTGGCAACGCCGGGCCGCCCGGGTCGTGCTCGACGCGGGGCACGCGGCGTGGAAGCGCGGTCGCACGGCGGTGGTCGAGGACCTGGCCGACGACGTCCGCACGAGCCGGCGGTCGCTGGACGAGGCGCAGCCGAGCGAGTGGGCGCGGCAGGTCGCGGATCGGCTGGAGCAGACCGCCGTGCCGGTGCTCACCCGGCGAGTACCGCCCACCGCCGACGAGGTCACCGCGATCAGGTTGGCGGCCCTGTGCCTGGCGCACGAACCCGAGGCGCGCCGATCCGCCGTCCTCGGTGACGCGCTCTGCCGGGTCTTCGTCGGGATCACCGCGTTCGCGGGCTGAGTCCGAACTGCGTCATATTGCCTTGACCTCCACCAGGGTGGAGGTTGAACCATTGATCCGTGACGACGACAGCCGAGACCCCCGCCAAGAGCAACCTGTGGACACCTGAACGGCGGGGCCCGACGGTCGGGATCATCCTGCTCGTCACGCTGCTCGCGTTCGAGAACATGGGCGTCAGCACGGCGATGCCGCGCATGGTCGCCGAGCTCGACGGCAACGAGCTGTACGCGTGGCCGTTCCTGGCGTTCCTCGCCGCGAGCGTGGTGGCCACCGTGCTGTCCGGCCGGCTCAGCGACCTGCGCGGGCCGCGGCCGTCGCTGCTGATCGGACCGGCGCTGTTCCTGGTCGGCCTGGTCGTCGCCGGACTGGCCCAGGACATGCCGCTGCTGCTCCTCGGCCGGGTGCTCCAGGGCATCGGCGGCGGCGCGCAGGTGGTCGCGGTCTACGTCCTGATCGGCCTGGTCTACCCCGAACGGGACCGGCCCGCGGTGTTCGGGCTGCTCGCGTCGGCGTGGGTGGTGCCGTCGCTGGTCGGGCCGGCGCTGGCCGGGTGGCTGACCGAGGCGCTGAGCTGGCGGTGGGTGTTCCTGGGGTTGGCGCCGTTCGTGCTGGTGGGCGTGCTGCTGCTGGTGCCCGTGCTGCGCAACCTGCCGCCGCACACCCCCGATCGGAACACCCGGCGAGGGCTGCCGTTGGCGGCACTCGGCGCCGGCTTCGGTGTCGCGGCGCTGAGCTGGGCCGCCCAGCACCCCACCGGCGTCAACCTGGTGATCGGGCTGGCCGGGCTGCTGGCGCTGGCGCCCGCGTTGCGCGTGCTGCTGCCCAAGGGCACGCTCACCGCCCGGCGCGGCCTGCCGGTGACGATCCTGGCCCGCGCGCTGCTGGCCGGCTCGTTCTTCGCGGCCGAGGCGTTCATCCCGCTGACGCTGACCGCCGTGCACGGCTACTCGGCCATCGCCGCCGGCATCCCGCTCACGCTGAGCGCGCTGGGCTGGTCCAGCGCCGCCTGGTGGCAGTCGCGCAAGCCGGACATCCCGCGCGAGAAGCTGGTGCGTTGGGGATTCGTGCTCAATGCCGTGGGCATCACGGGAGTGACGCTCATCGCACCGTCGTGGGGCCCCGCCTGGGCGACACCCGTCCTGTGGGCGGTCGCCGGAGCCGGGATGGGGTTGGCCATGTCGAGCCTGAGCGTGCTCACGCTGGGCGCGTCGTCCGAGGTCGACCGGGGGTTCAACTCCTCCGCCCTGCAGATCAGCGACATGCTCGGCTCGGCGCTGCTGGTCGGTCTCGGCGGTGTGCTCGTCACCACGTTCGCCTCGGCCGCCGCGCCGACGGCCGCCGTGGTGCCGTTCGACCTGCTGATGGCGGGCGTCGCGGTGCTCGGTGCGGTGCTCGCCGGACGGCTGGGCCGGGCTACCCTGGAAAGCTGATGGCCTACTTCGACCACGCCGCCACGACCCCCATGCTCCCCGAGGCGATCGAGGCGATGACCAGGGCGTTGTCCACCACGGGCAACGCCTCGTCGTTGCACACCTCGGGGCGGCGGGCGCGGCGGGCGGTCGAGGAGGCCAGGGAGGACATCGCGGACGCCCTCGGCGCGCGACCTTCCGAGGTCATCTTCACCAGCGGCGGCACCGAGAGCGACAACCTCGCGGTCAAGGGCGTCTACTGGTCCCGCCGGACGTCACGGCGCCGCCGCGTGGTGGCGTCCTCGGTGGAGCACCACGCCGTGCTGGACGCCGTGCAGTGGCTGGCCGAGCACGAGGGCGCCGAGGTCACCTGGCTGGAGCCGGACGGGCTGGGCCGGATCCGGCCCGAGGCGCTGCGCGACGTGCTGGACGACGACGTGACCCTGGTCACCGCGATGTGGGCGAACAACGAGGTCGGCACGATCAACCCGGTGGCCGAGCTGGCCGCGTTGGCCGCCGAGCGCGCGGTGCCGTTCCACACCGACGCGGTGCAGGCCGTCGGCGCGGTGCCGGTCGACTTCACCGCCTCGGGCGCCTCGGCGCTGACCCTGACCGGGCACAAGCTCGGCGGGCCGTACGGGGTCGGCGTGCTGCTGCTGGGGCGTGACGTGGCGACGACGCCGGTGCTGCACGGCGGCGGGCAGGAGCGGGAAGTGCGGTCCGGCACGCTGGACGTGCCGTCGATCGTCGGCCTCGCCGCGGCGGTGCGGCACGCGGTGGACCACCAGGCGCGGACCGCCGCCTCGCTGGCCGCGCTGCGCGACGAGCTGGTGGCGACGGTGCGGCGGGTGGTGCCGGACGTGGCGGTGAACGGCGACCCGGTGCACCGGCTGCCCGGCAACGCGCACCTGACGTTCCCCGGCTGCGAGGGCGACAGCCTGCTGATGCTGCTGGACGCCAAGGGCGTCGAGTGCTCGACCGGCTCGGCCTGCACGGCGGGGGTGGCGCAGCCCAGCCACGTGATGCTGGCCATGGGCGTCGACCCGGTGCTGGCCCGCGGGTCGCTGCGGTTCTCGCTCGGGCACACGTCCACGGCGGCCGACGTGCGCGAACTGGCAGAGGTGATCGGCCCGGTGGTCGACCGCGCCCGCACGGCGGGCATCGCGGGGATGAAGAGGCTTGCGGGCAAGGCGACGGCGGAGGTGTGAGGCGCATGCGGGTGCTGGCGGCGATGAGCGGCGGGGTCGATTCCGCCGTGGCTGCGGCGCGGGCGGTGGCGGCGGGTCACGAGGTGACCGGCGTGCACCTGGCGTTGTCGGCGAAGCCCGGCACGTTGCGCACCGGCGCGCGCGGCTGCTGCACCATCGAGGACGCCCGGGACGCGCGGCGCGCGGCGGACGTGCTCGGCATCCCGTTCTACGTCTGGGACTTCGCGGAGCGGTTCACCGAGGAGGTCGTGGACGAGTTCGTGGCCGAGTACGCGGCCGGGCGCACGCCGAACCCGTGCCTGCGGTGCAACGAGAAGATCAAGTTCGAGGCCCTGCTGGACAAGGCCATCGCGCTCGGCTTCGACGCGGTGTGCACCGGTCACTACGCCCGGCTGTCGACTGTGGACGGTGAGCTGGAGCTGCGCCGCTCGGCCGACGACGGCAAGGACCAGTCCTACGTGCTGGCGTCGTTGACCCGTGAGCAGCTGGCGCACGCGATGTTCCCGCTGGGCGACTCGACCAAGGCGCAGGTGCGCGTCGAGGCCGCCGAGCGCGGGCTCCAGGTCGCCGACAAGCCCGACAGCCACGACATCTGCTTCATCCCCGACGGCGACACCCGGGGCTTCCTGACCCGGCGGTTGGGTGAGCAGCCCGGCGTGCTGGTGGACGACGAGACCGGCGCCGTGCTCGGGCGGCACGTGGGGGTGCACGAGTTCACCGTCGGCCAGCGCAAGGGCCTGGGCATCGACGCGCCCGCGCCGGACGGGCGGCCCCGGTACGTGCTGTCCCTGGAGCCGGTGAGCGGCACCGTGCGGGTCGGCGCGGCGGAGAAGCTGGCCGTCACGGAGATCGTCGCACGGCGCCCTGTGACCAGGATCTCCTTCGACGGTCCGGTCGAGTGCGTGGCGCAGGTGCGCGCGCACGGGGGTCTCGCGCCTGCGGTGGCCGAAGTCGTCGACGGTGAGCTCCTGGTCCGCCTCCGCGCGCCGTTGAGCGGTGTCGCCCCTGGTCAGGCGGTCGCGGTGTACCGGGAGGACCCGGCGGCGGGCGATCTGGTGCTCGCCAGCGCCACGATCAGCACGACTCGTTGAGGTCCGGCTTGTGGATTTGTCGGTGCCGCCTGCGACACTGCGTGCGTGCCGTATGACAACGCACGACGCCGGAGGTCGCTGGTGGACATCGGGATCCGGGTGAGGGTGCTCTCGAGCAAGCTCGACCACCCGTCCGCGCAACGTCTCGACGCGGAGCAGTTCGAGCGGCTGCGCGCGGAGGTCCGCACGCTGCGCTGGGTGGTCCGGGAACGGCTGCACCGACCCGAGTGGGCCGACCTGGTCGCCGAGGTCGAGGCCATGGTCGAACGGGTGGAGCGACTGGACCCCGCGCTCGCGCGCGAGGTCGAGGTGCCACCGCAAGCCAGGGTCTCCCCGGAGCAAGGCCCGCAGGTCCGCGTGTCGGAAGCCGCCGACGCGGGCGGCGTGACCCGGACGAGCGCGTTGTAGCCGCCTGAGGGGGCGGTCGGGGCGAGCACCGACGACGTCACCCCCGCCCGTGCCTAGGCCGCAGGCGGGGGTGCCGACCTCGTCAGGGGGTCCACTCCGCGTTCGCGCCGCACAGCACCACGCAGGCCAGTTCGCCCGGCACCCGCCCGTCCAGCCACGCGGCGAACGGCACGGCCGCCGCGGGCTCCACGGCCAGCCGGAACTCCTCCCACAGCCGGTCGCGCGCGGCCAGGACGTCGGCGTCCGGCACGAGCACCGACGTCACCGGGTGCGTCCGGAGGATCTCGAACGGGACCCTGCCCACCCGGGTGGCGCCCAGCGCCGACGCGGCGACCGAGTCCACCTCGGCGTCGACCGGCTCGCCGGCGTTCAGCGCGTGGCGCAGGGCGCAGCACCGCTCCGGCTCCACCGCGACCGTGAGCCGACCCGAGGCCAGGGCCGTGCCCGCGGCCAGCCCGCCGCCGCCGACCGCGACCGCGATCGCGTCCACGTCCGGCGCGTCCTCGACCACCTCGGCCGCCACCGTGCCCTGACCTGCGATGACGATCGGGTCGTCGTAGGCCTCGACGTAGCGGCCGGGTGCCTCCAGGGCCGCCAGCACCGCCTCCGCGTACGTGTCGCCGTGGCGGATCAGCTTGGCGCCCGCCGCCTCGATCCGCCGCACCTTGGCCTCCGGCGCGCTCACCGGCACGTACACCGTCGCGTGCAGCCCGAGCAGCTGAGCGGCCTTCGCCACGCCCAGGCCGTGGTTGCCACCGGACGCCGTGACCACTCGATCCGGTGAACCGGCGGCGACCAGGGTGTTCACCGCGCCGCGCAGCTTGAACGAGCCGGTGAGCTGGAGGTGCTCCAGCTTGAGCACGATCGGCCTGCCGTCCACCTCCGTGCGCCACAGCGGCGTGCGGCGGACGTGCGGGCGGATGCGGTCGGCGGCGGCGAGGACGTCGGGGTTCATGCACCCCAGCATGCCCTCAGCCGGCGAACCACCGGTAAATCCAGACGACCAGCGTGACCGCGCCCACCACGAAGCACAGCAGCACGATCACCAGGCCGAGCAGCACCAACACGTTCGTGCGCCACGACGAGTCGCGGTCGTCGGCCACCGCCAGCTCCGCCCGCAGTTGGGCGTTGGCCTCGGCCTGCAACGCCGCCAGCCGCTCCCGCGCGGTCCGGGTGGCCGCGCCCGCCTCGGCGCCCGCCCAGTTCATCGCCTCCAGCCGGGACAGCGGCGTGCGGTAGGCGCGTTCGAAGGCCGCCAGCTCGGCCTCGTCGCGCACCTCGGACAGGTAGCTCCAGCGCCCGGCCTGCACCGCGTCGCCGAGCAGCCGGTACACCGACGCCAGCCGGTCGCGCAGGTCCAACCGGTCGGGGTAGCTGGTGACCAGGCCCACCAGGCGCTGCCTCGCGCGCAGCACACTGGCCAGATCGCCGCGTTCGACCTCTTCGGCGGCCCTGCGGAGCGTCAGCTCGACCGGCATGACCCACATCGTCCCAGCCGCCGCAACCGTAGGATCTCCGGGTGATCGCGGTGTCGGTGGCGACTTTCGGCCTGGCCTGGTGGCTGGGCCTGTACCTGCTCCTGCGCGATCCCCGCAAGCACCTGCTCCAGCGAGCCTCGATCGGGTTGCTCGCCTACGCGCTGGTGATCGTCCTCCCGCTGCCGCCGATGGCGTTGGCGGTGCCCGCGGTGGCGTGGACCGGGGTCGTCGTCTGCTGGCTGCCGGTGCGCTACGACCGGTGGTGGCGGTACAGCGCGCTGCCGTTGCTGGCTGCCGCCTACTTCGCGCCGGTGGTGGTGCTGATCCCGTTGGCCGCGGCCCTCGTGCTGTGCCTGCGGGTGCGGCGGGCGTTGCTGGGTGCGGCGACGATCCTGTTCGGGTTGAGCTGCGCGCTGCTGCTGCTCGACGTGCTGCCCGAACCGCTGGTGATCGCCTCGGCCGGGGTCGACCTGCTGGTGTTCGGCGTGGTCGTGGCGGTGGCGGACGCGTTCGACGAGGGTGAGGCGATCCGGGCGGACATGGTGCGCTCGCTGCTCACGTCGGCCGGGCTGGCGGCGGTGTTCGGCGGGCAGGTGGCGTTGTTCCTGGACGACCGGCTGGTGCCGCTGCTGTACGGCACGGTGGCCGCCGCGATCGCGGTGCAGGTGCTGGCCAACCCGCTGGCGCTGCTGGTGGACAAGGTGGCGGTGCCGGACGTGGCGCGGGAACGGGCCGAGCTGCGTGACGCCGCCGAGGCGCTACCCCGCCGTGCCGCGCTCGACCCGGGGGAATTCGTGAAGCTGACCAGGCGTGCGTTGAGCCATTACGGCGACCTCGGCAAGCTGGTCGCCAGTCCGTTGACGGAATTGCCGGTGATCGACGCCCGGCTGGCCGCGCGCGGCGCGTCCGACCAACCGCTGGAACGTGCGGCCGAGTTGAAGTCGTTGTTGTTGGAGAGCATTTGCCGGCTCAAACCGCGGGACGGGGATTTCGGCACCAGCGACGAGTGGCGGCACTACAACGCGCTGTACTTCTACTACGTGGCGGGCATCCGGCCGTACAGCAGGCGCACCAAGCGCGAGGACCTCGACCCGACGGCGCGGCGGGCGCTGGCGTGGTTCGTCAACCAGGTGCCGGAGCGGACCCTGCACAACTGGCAGAACGCTGGGGCGAGGTTGGTGGCCGAGGACTTGTCCTCGCAGGTCGACGCTTTGTGACTGGCAGGCGTTGGCAGTGTTCGGCGTACCGCCGGCAGTACGACCGGACCTAACTTCGTGGCCATGACGACAACTCAGGTTCGCAATGACGGTCTCCTCCGCTTCGCCCTCAAGCTCGACGGTGTCGCCTCGGGCGGGTTGGGCCTGCTGGCCCTGCTGTTCAACGACCTCCCGACGGGATTGCCCCAGGGGCTGGTGATCGGGCTCAGCGTGTTTCTCCTGGTGTATGGCGTGGGTGTTTTCGTGCTCGGCGTGCGCCCCATTCGTCCGCTGGTCGCGGTCGTGATCATCGGCAATTCGGTGTGGGTTCTGGACAGCTTCCTCACCGCGTTCGCCGGGTGGTTCCCGGTGACCGGCCTGGGTGTGTTCCTGATCGTCGCCCAGGCGGTCGCGGTGATGGGTTTCATCACCCTTCAGGTGCTGGGTCTGCGCCGTTCGGCCTGAGGGTCCGGCTGCGGCCGCGGAACTCGGCCACCACCTGGTCGCCCCGGCGCACGGTGATGTCGTAGATCCCGCTGCGCCCGAACCGCACCCGTTCCGCCGCCTCGGCCACCAACTCGTCCCCCTCGTGCACGGGGGCGATGAAGTCGATCTCCGCCTGCGCCGCCACGGTCACCGAGCCGTGGCGGTTGCACGCGCAGGCGAAGGCGGTGTCGGCGAGCAGGAACAGGTACCCACCGTGCCCAATGCCGTGGCCGTTGACCATCTGCCGGGTGACGGTCATGCCCAGCCGGGCCGTCCCGTCACCCAACTCCAACGCCCTGATGCCGAGCGCCGCCGACGCGGCATCGTTGGCAAGCATCTCCGCGGGTCCGTTCATCCCTGCACTCTAAGGTCCACGCCCAGCGTGCCCGCGTGCTGCTGGTGGTAGTGCGGACCACGGCTTCGAACTCCACTTCACACCGCTGTACCGACCGGTGTCAGGCCGTGAAGCCTTTGAAGATGTTGGTGTTCTTCCACCTGTCCTGACCGGACCTGCGGCAAAGCGCTCTAGATCACCTGTGACCAGTACAAACGTATCCGGTTGCGTTCCGTCCCGTTTCGACCTTCCTCAACGTCCCACGGCCCACAGACGGCCTGATAGTTGATCAACGGTCAACGGGCGTCACCCTGACTGAGCCTCACCACGGCCAGCCGAGGTGACGCCGGTTGGCGCTTCCGTGGTCCTGGCCCTCGTCGCCGGTCGACCTTCTCGATGGCAAGACGGCGAAGCCGTCGCGGCAGCCGATCGCCGTGCCCAGCTCGACCAAGCCGCGTGACCGCGCGATCGTTCCGCTGGCAGCTCGTCGTCCTGGCGTCTGCCGTGGCGCGCCGCTACCCGACCACGTGCACCGACTCCGCGCACGGCCGACGGGCGGAGCGGAGCGGGAGCCCGGCGTGCCGTGATGCGGGGAGTCGGTGCCAACGTGCGCCGACCGCGCCGCGCGCCGCCGCAGGCGGCGCGCCTTGATCCCATAGAGCCGAGTTCGGCAGTAAAGTGCACCGAAACTTCAAAGGTTCACTATGGCCGAGATGAGATGCTATGTACCTTCGCGAATATCTGTATGTCGACATTGACAAGGTCCGGTCGTTCGCTGGGCAACTCATGGAAGGCATTCCCGAAGAGGCGCGCTCGACGGAGAAAAAGGCCAAGCAGCTTTCGTTGGGCGTGAAATCTGTTGCGGGTTCGAATACGGATTGGTCGGTTGAAGACTACGTCAACCGATCGCTTACCGATTCTCTTTTCGGTAATCTGGAAGAGATTCTTGAGAGTGAGGGTTGGCTTGTCGACATATCAGACCATGTTCGTTCGACGGACACGGACTTGGGAAGTTTGCAGGACCTGTACCCTCCAGCTCAACTGATTAGGATCACCTGCCCAGGTGTACTCTTTGATGCTCGTTTCGTGGCCCGTGTTCTAGGAGGGCTCGCTGCGGCAAGCGACGGACTTGTCGGAATCAACGCTAGTCTTACTAAGAGTGCCGCCAGTGGATCCCCGCGTGCTGGCAAGAAGCAGCGCCCTGATGACAGGCGTTCCTCCCCACTGGAAGGGTCTCTGGAAGCGGAGGTCGAGGACTTTGATTCGACTCTGCTTAAAATCGACGCATCGCAGCTTCGTTCTTTGGTGAAGCTTGCTCGTGGCGTCTTCACTCCAGGTGTACACCTTATGCTTACGCCGCGTAAAGACGATATCGCGATCACTGCGCGACTTCAAGAAGGGCGGAAATATCTAGAGACTGATTCGGAAATCCTATTCTCTCGGTACGGAACTGCCCAGCAGGAATGGACTCTTGTTGGGTCGATTGGCACTTACGGTGAAGCGGAGTCTCCGCAAACGTCTGCAACAAATTCGTTCACCGATGGTGACGAAAGGGTTAGTCGGCCGAAGTTTGCGACTTTTGTGAATAGTTTCTTGCAGCTTGTTGGGAATAAGGGTCTAGCTGATGTACCTCAGTATCCCGGGTTTTCCGTAGTTCCCTTGGCCGTTTATCGGACCATTGTAAATGGGGGAGGCGTGCGGTCCCTAGACGTGAGGCGGTCCGTCTAGTTGTGTGAGGGTGAGGATCGAAGCTGCTATGTTCGGGCTGGCGACAATTACATCTGTGGAATCTGGTCCGTACGGCGCGCCGGTAGTATCCATTGCTATGGCCCCTGCTTCACGGGCTAGTAGGACGCCGGGAGCGATGTCCAATGTATTGTTCGACAAGATCACTGCGGCATCCAGCCGTCCGTCTGCGACCCATGCAAGGTCATGGGCTGCAGAGCCGAGCATGCGGATTCGTTCGACCTTGCTCGCCAGGGCTGCTGTAACAGCGATTCTTCGTGCGTTCTTTTTGTCGGCTTGAACACCTGTTGCGTAATCGCCGATGGAAACTATCGCCTGGTTTAGTGAGGCTCTATTGCTGACCTTGATGCTTGTTCCGTTAGCGAAGGCGCCTAGTCCTTGGGCTGCCCAGTAGTGCAGGTTCATGTAGGGCATGCTTATCGCTGCTACAACGGCAATCCCGCTTTGGATAAGCGCGATTTGGACCGCACATAGGGGTATCCCATGCACGAAATTGGACGTGCCGTCGATTGGGTCAAGTGCCCAGTAGTATCCGTTGTCGTTATTGCGGTAACTGAATCCTTCTTCTTCGCCTTCAAATCCGACATCAGGCGTGACCTCGCCAAGGTAGGCGCGAATTTCGCGCTCAATCTTTATGTCGACTTCAGTGAAGGTATCGCGATCGGCCTTCTCGGTTACGATTTGCGGGCGTGTCGTTCTAATTCTTTTGTTTCCGATATTTACGGCCTGCCTGGCGATCTCAGTCAACTGGTCGAGCGATCGCTTCACGCAGTCTCCTTCGCGCGGTTCCACATGGAGTCGAACACCTGGGAGAAGGTGCTGAACAGGCCCGGTATGGCGCCGTCCTTCTCGATGACGAGGGTAGGGGATTCGACTCCTCGGGCGTCGGGCAAGTAGGGCTGGACCACGCACTTGGCTTGGTCGGTGATGAGGATGTTGTAGCGGAGTGGTTCGTCGTAGACGCGGATGTGGAGTTGGCCGTGTGCGTCAGGTGGGACCTTGGCTCCGAGTCGGCGTAGGGCTTCGATGTTGAGGCGGGTGAGCATGGAGAGGTGGCCTTCGGGTAGGCCCTCTTCGTGTTCGCGGGCGGTGATGTTGTGGCCGTTGGGGTCGAGGAAGAGGGCCTTGATGGTGGTGCCGGTCTCGATGGAGTCGAGTAGGGCTTTGTCGGAGTACTGCTGGCACAGGACGTTGAGGGACAGGCCTGCGATGTCGATGGTCTTCGCGCGTTCGAAGAGGTCGCGTGGTGTGACGTTGTGTAGGAATTCGGTTCGGCTGGGGTAGACGGCGGTGACGTCGGCCAGGCGGGCCTGTTGGGGCATCTGGACCGGTCGCGGGACGGGGTGGGTGGAAGCCGCGGTGCGTTGGGGCGGCGTGACGAGGCTGTCGGTGTCGCCCTCGTGTGGGGTGAGGAGTTGTTCGGCGGTCCAGCCGGGGAACATCTTTTCGAGGATGCGGCAGTGGTCGGCGTAGGGCAGGCCGAGTAGGTCGCCGGACAGCCAGCGGTAGAACTGGGCCTTGCTGGGGTAGCGGCCGATCAGGTCGGTGTCGAGCTGCTTGGCGACGCGGTCGTACTCCTTGCAGAAGGTGCGGTAGCCCTGCATGTGGCGTTGCCTGAGCAGGACTCTCAAGAGAGTGGACTCCGTGGCCATGTGGTCTCCCCCCACGTGATGCCGGTGGTGCGAGGCTAGCACTCAGACGAGACCAAGACGAGACTCGGTGAGATCGACACGCGGGCTCTACGCGGCAGGTGAGACCGCTGCGGACCTGGGACGGGACCATTGGCCAACGAATCTGAATGGGCAAGCCGCGACACAGCGGCACCAGTCAGAGGAGTTGACACCGATGGCGATCAGCAAGGGGTACCGGTTCCCTGTTTCGTTCGATGACGCGTTCCCTCAGGGCCTGGTGATGGTCGGGGAGGTCATGCCGGACACGGAGTACCAGACGCGGGACGAGAGGGCGGCCGGTCGGCCGGTGCGTCAGCGGGTGGACGAGGCGACCGGTAAGCGGCAGTGGAAGGTGACGGTCACCGATCCGCACGAGCCCAACGCCAAGCGCAAGAGCTTCGAGATCACGTTGTTGGCGGACGTTCAGCCGGTGCCGACCACGGGTGAGGTGTTGCCGGGGATGCGGCCGGTCGAGTTGGACGGTCTGACGGCTGAGCCTCGGATCGCGGGCAACGGTGAGTTCAAGTACCAGTCGTTCCTGTTCCGGGCGACCGGATTCCGGGCGGCGGGGAGGTCGGCTGGCTCGGCTCCGGCCGGCGGCAAGTCGAACGGCGGCAGCGCCGAAGCCAAGGCCGCGTGAGCCGTGTCCGATCTTCAGCAATTGACCGTGCAGTGGCAGGCGTCGTACCGGGCCTACACGGAGGCGCACGAGGCGAACCGGTACGTCGCTGCCGATGATCCGGCGGCTGCGGCTCGGATCGCGCCGACGTATCGGCGGGTGGCGTGGTTGTGGCGGCAGCTTGCGGCGTTGGAGAGCACGCCGTGGTGGGCCAAGGCTGCGGCGCTGCACGCGGCAGAGACGTTCGACCACCAGGCCGACGTCAACGAACGCGTGGCGGGCGGCGATCGGCAGGCCGGTGGGCATCGCGTGCACACGCCGGTCGAGGGGGTGAGCGGTCATGGCGCGGACCAGGCCTGACCTGTGGGCGGCGGCGTATGCCGTGACGTTGCTCAAGGACGCCCACGAGGCGTTGACGCATCTGATGCCCGCGCCGGGCGCGTCGCCGGAGGTGTGGCGGGAGTTCTACCTGCGGTCGGCCGAGGTGTATGCGCGGGTCGCGGAGGTTGATCGGGGTCATCACCACGAGGCGCTGTATTGGGCCGCGCGCGAGGGTGCCAAGGCTGAGGGGGTTGTGTCGAATGAGCGTTGATCAGGCTGTGGGGCGGACTCGTGGCGGGGCCGGCGGTGGTCTCGGCCGTGTGATGCGGGACGGGCTGCCGTTGGCCGACTTGTCCGGTGCCGGATACACGCCGTTGATGTTCGAGGCGGTGATGCGCCAGCTCGTCGGCTACCCGCACGAGGAGTGGTCGTTGCGGTCCTTGGAGCGGGCGGCGCGGATGCCGTACTCCGCGGTGCGCCGCATCTGCCGTGACCTTGTCGAGCTGGGGCACGTGGCCGTCGATGAGGGGACGTTGCAGGGTGCCGTGTCCGTGCATCGGCATCGTCTGTCGCCGGAAGGGCTTGCCTACTGGGGTGGGCCGGTGGTGGCGCACGACTGGTTGCGTGACGCCGACATGTGGCGCGACCCGCGAGTGGTCCCGGTGATGGGATCGCGCTTGTCGGCCGAAGATCGGACGCGGGGCGAGATGGTGGGGTACTCGTTCCCGGTGTTGTACCGGGTGGCGGATGCGCTGGTGCTGGTGCCGTCGCGGGAGTGGAGCATCACCGACCTGGTGACGGCGGCGGGCGCGGTCGAGGAGATGGTGCGTCCGGCCTGTCTGGACCTGGTCGCGGCCGGTCACGCCTCGGCCCATGAGTGGCGGGAGGACGGCGGGGAAGAGCGGGAGGAGACGCGGTTCAAGGTCTCCCTCGCGGGGATGGTTGCCTGGCTTCGCTGGATGCCTGATCCGCTCGACTACTAGCCGGTGGTGTGGGCGGGCATCGGATGTGGCGGTGTCCGCCTGCACTGGCGGGTGACATCTGAAGACGATCACTGACTTGTCGGTCGTGGTCGTCGGTGAACGGACCTCAAGTCTTGGCGGGCCTGGAGCTGTTCACCGACGACGCATCGACCGGGGTTTCTCGCGCGCTTTTGTTGACACACAAGGGGTTCCGGTCATGTCAAGGCTATCGGTACGTGGGGGCGGTGCGTCAAGTCGGCGTGGTGCCCCGTCGGTGTGGAAGCTGTCCAACGGTCGCCCCTGCGGGGCGTGCAAGCGGTTCGGCGTCTACGCGCCCAACCAGCTCGTCTGCTGCTCCTGCCTGGGCTGGCTGCCGCTGATCTTCGCCCCCGTGGGGCGTGCGTGATGGGCGGCGGGAAGTGGGTGGACCCGGCCCCGTTCGAAGGTGTCCGGCCTCGGGTGCCCTGGTGGGTGCTCGTCCCCGGCAAGGCCAAGTGGATCGCGGCCTTGGTGGCCCTGGTGTGGCTGGTCCTGGTCGGCGTCGTGCGCCTGGCGCTCGTCGTGCTGCGCTATCCGGTGGTCACGGTGGTGCCGGTGTCGGCGGCCTGGTGCTGCTGGCGGTTCGGCCTCTCGCCGCTGGTACTGGCCTTGTTGTCGCTGGTCGCGGCGTTGCTGATCTGGGCTGGTCTGGATCGTGGGTCGTTCCTGCGGCACGGCTGGTATCGGCTGGTGACCGAGTGGCGGCGGGCGACGGTCTACGTCCCGAAGTGGCGGTCGGTGATGCGACTCGCCGATCTGGCCAAGCGGGACCGGGGCCGTGAGTACCGGCCGAAGCTGCGGCGGGTGCGGTCTGAGGGCTGGCGGGACCGGGTCCGGGTGCGGATGGTGCCCGCGCAGTCGCCTGAGGCGTGGGAGCTGCGACGGGACGGCCTGGCGCACTCGTTCGGCGCTCGATCGTGCCGGGTGAGGGTGCTCAAGCCTCGGCTGATCGAGTTGGACTTCGTCCACCGCGACCCGCTGGTGCGTCCTCTGGCCGTGCCCGCGCTCATGGATACCGAGGTGGATCTCAAGCGGGTGGTCGTCGGTCGAACGGAGACGGGCAAGCCGTGGCGGCTGCGGCTGCTCGGGTCTCAGGTGCTCGTCGTCGGCGTGCCCGGTGCGGGCAAGGGCTCGGTGCTTTGGTCGCTGGTGTGGCAGCTCGCCCCGGCCGTCCGTGCGGGCCTGGTGCGGCTGGTCGGGATCGACCCGAAGGGCGGGATGGAACTCGGGCAGTGCCCGGACGCCTTCGACCGGGTCGTGTACGACAACGGGCCGGAAGCCGTTGCGCTGCTTGAGGAAATCGCCGCAGAGGTCAAGGAGCGGGCCACGCGTTACCGGGGTGTGCGGCGGCTGTGGGCGCGGTCGACAGGGGAGCCGTTCACGGTCCTGGTGGTCGATGAGCTGGCCGACCTGATCGCCTACCAACCGGACAAGCAGCTCCGCGAACGGGCCGTGCGAGCTATCCAGACCATCACCTCACAGGGCCGTGCGCCTGGCTACGCGGTCGTGGGCCTGGTCCAGGATCCGCGCAAGGAGGTCGTGTCCTTCCGGCACCTGTTCTCCACGCGGGTGGCCCTGCGGCTGGACGAGCCGCAACAAGTGGACATGGTCCTTGGCGACGGCGTCCGGCAGCGCGGCGCGGCGGCGCACGAGATCAGCGAGAACACGCCTGGTGTCGCCTGGGTCAAGGAGGACGGGCAACGGGAGCCGGAACGGGCACGAGCCTTCCATGTCACCGATGCCGACCTGGTCGAGCTGGGCGCGTTCCTGGCTGACGCGGAGGTGCACGACTTCCCGACCAGGCCCGATGGCACCGAGGGGAGGGCGGCGGCATGAGCGGTGAGACTCGCGCTGAGCGGATGCGGCAGCCCATCGCCTTGAACGTGGCCAAGGCTGCGGCGGAGAAGTACGGGGTGTGCGTGCGGCCGTTCACGATGGAAGTCGAGGACCGGGCCACCTACGAGGTTCGCTACGTGGCCGTGCCGTGCGGGTCGACGGTCGAGAGCGTCTGTGCGCCGTGTGCGAAGAAGGCCAAGGCGTTGCGGATGGCTCAGTGTCGCGAGGGCTGGCACATGACCGAGGAACCCGACTTCACTCCGACTCCGCCGACCAAGGACCAGACGGACCTGCTGACGTTCCGGGCGGACCTGGTCAAGGCGTACCGGGAGGCGGTCGAGGTCGGGGAGGCGGGTGACGTTGACGAGCTGCGGGAGGAGATCCACTCGGTCGACGCGGAACTTCGGCAACTCGGAGTGAGGGGCCGCTTCCCCTCCCCTGACGCACGGGGCAAGCGACCGGTAAAGCGGTCCACGAAGCGGCGGCAGGGTGCACCGAATCTGCCTCGGCGGCGGGTCGAGAAGCGAACGGTGGGCCGGGAGTACGCGGGTGGGTTCCGGCCCTCGATGTTCGTCACGCTCACCCTCGACAGCTACGGGCGGGTGCGCGACGACGGCACACCGGTCGACCCTGACTCGTACGACTACCGGCGTGCGGCTCGGGACGCGGTGCACTTCGCCTCGCTGGTGGACCGGTGGTGGCAGAACCTGCGGCGGGTCGTCGGGTGGGACGTGCAGTACTTCGCCACGGTCGAACCTCAGAAGCGGGTGGCGCCGCACCTTCATGCGGCAGTCCGCGGTTCGATCCCGCACGAGACCATCCGGCTCGTCACGGCGGCCACGTACCACCAGGTGTGGTGGCCCAACCACGACGAACGGCTCTACAGCGGCGACCACCTGCCGGTCTGGGACGCGCGGGAGGAAGCGTTCGTCGACCCGGACACGCGCACGCCGCTGACGGCCTGGGCTGACGCGGTCGAGGCCGTGGACGAGCCGGCGCACCTTGTGACCTTCGGCCGCCAGGTGCACTCCAAAGGCATCCTCGGCGGCTCGGAGGAAGCCGGACGCCACATCGGCTACCTGACCAAGTACCTCACCAAGTCCATCGGTGAAGTGGTCGAGCAATCCACCGACAGGCAACGGCGGCACGCTGACCGCCTGGCGGACGAGCTGGCCGTGACGCCCTGCTCCGACCGCTGCCCGGTCTGGCTTCTCTACGGCGTCCAGCCGCGCGGAGCGGGCTCCCGCACCACACCGGGCCATTGCAAGGGACGGGCACACCGTCGAACCACCCTGGGCCTGCCCGGTCGGCGCGTACTCGTCTCGCGCAAGTGGTCTGGCAAGACCTTGGCCGACCTTCGGGCCGACCGGAAGCGGTTCGTCCTGGAAGCGCTAAAGGCGGTCGGGATCGAGAAGCCGGAACCCGACACGTCCCAGCTCGTCTGGCACAAGGTCCGGCCCGGCGACCCCAACGTGCCACCACGCGCACACCAACTCATGCACGCCATCGCGGAGCGGACCCGGTGGAGGGCCGAGTACGACCGCGCGATGTTGGCCGCTTCGGGCTCACCACCTGCCGTCGATGTTTCGGCAACTGGGTCCATAGCCGCCTGACCAGGGGAATTGGGGGAGTCATGTCCGATCGACCGCGTCACATCGTCATCGAAGTGCTCTGGAAGCCGACCGACCTCGCGGACTTCCTGGGCCTTCCGGAAACCACGTTGCGCCAGTGGCGGCACAAGGGCTACGGCCCGCGCTTCGTCCGCCTCGGCAAGCACGTCCGCTACCGCCCGGAGGACGTCCGGGACTGGCTGGACGAGCAGGAAACCGACCCGGCTGCGGCCTAGCAAGAGGGGAACGTCATGGCAGGACACATCCAGGATCGCTGGATGCGGGTCAAGCGCGATGAGAACGGCGTCCCGGTACTCGACGCCAAGGGCAAGCGAACCAAGGAACGCGACCCGGAGAGGTGGGGCAAGGGCGACCGGTACAAGGTCCGGTACTTCGACCCGGACGGCAACGAGAAGTCCGAGTCGTTCCCGGACAAGCAGCTCCGCAAGGCGCAGGCGTTCCTGACCGAGATGCAGCACAACGTTTTGTCGGGCACCTACATCGATCAGGACGCCGGGAGAGTCAACTTCAGGACCTACGCGGAGAACTGGCTCAAGGGCCAGTCGCAGGATGCGGCGACCCAACAGACGCTGCGGAGTCGGCTCAAGAGCCAGCTCTACCCGTTCTTCGAGACACGCACCATCGGCTCGGTCAACGCGGAAATGGTGCGGAATTGGCTGGCTTGGCTCCGGGATCGCAAGCTTGAGGCTTCTACGCAGGCGGTCTACTTCGACACCCTGTCGTCAATCCTGGGCGCGGCCGTCGAGGACCGGAAGATCCGGGTCAACCCGTGCAAGGCGCAGAGCGTCAAGAAGCCGAAGCCCAGCGCTCGGAAGCTCGTCCCGTGGACTGAGGCGCGGCTACGGGCGGTGCAGCTCGCGTTGCAGGCTCGGTTCAAGCCCGCGGCCGTGCTCGGAGCCGGGTGCGGTCTGCGGCAAGGGGAGATCCTGGGCTTCTCCCTGGACGACGTGAACCGCGAAGAGATGCTGATCAACGTCACGCGGCAGATCAGGGTGATCGACAAGCAGCTCGTGTTCGCGCCGCCGAAGGGGGACAAGGCCCGCGTGGTGCCGCTGTCGAAGGGCGTACTCCAGGCGCTGGACGACTACGCGGAGAACTTCAAGCTGGTCACGGTCACCCTTCCGTGGCTGGAACCGTCCGGGCGACCGACCTCGGTCAAGCTGCTGATGGTCGGCAACCAGGGCGTGCCGTACTCGGGGAGTGCCTTCAACGGGGTGGCGTGGATCCCGGCCTTCAAGCAGGCCGGACTGACCTACACGACCAAGGGGGACGGGATGCACGCGCTGAGGCACTTCTACGCCTCGACGCTGCTCGCCCAGGGCGTCTCGATCAAGGAACTCGCCGAGTACCTGGGACACGCAGATCCGGGGTTCACGCTGAGGACGTACACCCACCTCCTGCCGTCGAGCTACGCGCGGGCTCGGTCGGCGGTCGATCGGGTGTTCCGTCCCCGGCGTGAACCCCGGACGGCATGAAGGTGAGCATTCCTCTGTGCTGTAACGGGAGGTCATGTAGTGGCGATCTGCAAGTACAGCACTCGAAGGAGCTTTTATGTACAGCCGTTTGGCGATTCTAGTCATGTGCTCGGGACTCTTACTTGCGGCTTGCTCGGGCTCGTCAACGACGGCGACGGTTGGCGCTGGTTCCGTCACGTCAAGTGCTGTTCCATCGCGGACGACGACAAGCGCCGCGCCGGTGAAGACCACTACTAAGCTTCCTCTCACTCCGGAGGAGGAGTTCGACGCGCGAGCACTGAAAGAGGGATGGGCAAACCCGGGCGACTTCACGGTATCTGATAGGAAATATCACGGTCCTGCGGGATATGTGAAGTACATCTGCGCAGAGTTCGACGGCCCAGCGAAGACTCCCAACCTCACTCACGGGCAGCGGATGGAGATTGAGTGGAAGTCCGAGAAGGGTATCTTCGAAGCTGGTGTCCCGTTGTTCTGCCCGCAGCACATGCCTTTGCTTCAAGACGCGATGAACGGCACTGTCAAGCGCAACTACGGTAACGGTTCATACTTCGTACCGGATGACATCAAGCCGGGAACTTACAAGACGATGGCGGCTGTGCGGGACTGCTATTGGGAGCGGACGAGCCCGGACGGGGCCATAATTGACAACAACTTCGTGACTGCTGCGAAGGAGTTGACGGTGACGGTCTACGTCTCAGACGGTGCTTTCACCAGTCAGAACTGCGGACAGTGGACGCTAGTTGGCTGACCGTTCTCGGTCGGTCGGGTGAAGGGCGGAAGTCGGTGGTGGAGGCCGGGGTCACGCTGAGGACGTACACCCACCTCCTGCCGTCGAGCTACGCGCGGGCTCGGTCGGGTGTTCCGGCCCACGGCGTGAACCCCGGACGGCCTGATGACGGCCTGACAAGATCAACCGTCAACGTTTATGCAGGTCAGGCGGTGAAGCCTTTGAAGATGTTGGTGAATTCGTACTGGGTTTGGCTGATGCTGCTGCACGTCGGCGAGATGCCGCCGCCCGGGCAGGTGCCGTTGTCCCGGCCGACCGACCAGAAGCCCAGCAGGCCGATCCGGTTCGTGTTCGCCCACGCCACCAGCTTGCGCGCGTGAGCCTGGGTGAAGACCTTGCCGTTGAAGTTGCGGCCGATCATGGGGGTGACGCCGAGCAGCCGCTTCAGCTCCGCGTCCGACTTGGCGGGCCAGATCTGCTTCATCTGCCGCAGGCTGCTCTCGGCCGCGGCGATGACGGCGTCGCCCCAGTCCGGGCGCGAGGAGCCGAACTCCATGGTCATGGGGTTCACCAGGACGGTCAGGCCCTTGGCCGCCGCGTTCTGCAGGATCTGCACCGAGTACGGGTCCATGCCGTAGTCGTCGCCCTGCACGCGCATCGTGTAGCTGATCGACGTGCCGCGTTCGGTCTGCAGGCGCTTCAACGCCGTGTTCACCATGTCGTGCGGGATGGCGGCCTCGACGTCGACGTCCAGGTGGTTGCTGCCGACCGCGTCGAGCACCTTCTTGTACGCCGCCAACAACGCGTCGGCGGTGGGGCACGAGTACTCCAGGTACGGCCCGGCGGCGCCGCCGGTCGCCACGATCACCTCACCGCCCAACGCCTTGAGCGCACGCACGTCGTTGATGATCCGGCTGTCCTGCAACGGGATCGTGCCGCCCCACGACGGGTTGCAGCCGCTGCTGTCCGCCAGCGCAAAGGCGAGCGTGAACACCTTCTGGCCGGTGGCACGGGCGACCGACTCCAGCGATGGCGTCGGCATGGTGATGTCCACGTAGGGCGCGGACTTCAGGCTGCCCGGTAGAGGTGGCTGACTCGAAGTCGAAGTCGAAGTCGAAGTCGAAGTCGAAGTCGAAGTCGAAGTGGTGGTAGTGGTGGTAGTGCCGCCGGCGCAGGGTTGGCCGTTGAGCTTGCAGTTGGCGGGCAGGCCGGTGCCGTTGACCAGGAACCCGAACGACGTGGACGCGCCGGCCGCGAGGCTGCCGTTGTACTCACGGTTGGTGAACGTGTGGTGCGCGCCGCTGCTGGTCAGCGTGGCGTCCCAGTACGAACCGGGCGTGCTGCCGGCCGGCAGGTCGAACTCGACCTTCCACCCCGACACCGCGCCGGACCCGGCCGTGACGGTGAACTTGCCCTGGTAACCCGAGCTCCACGTCGAGTCCTGGGTGAAGACCGCGGTCGGGGTCGGCGCGGCGCCCGCGGGGGCGGCCGGCAGCAGACCGGCGGTGACGACCGCGGTGACGCCTGCCGCCAGCGCGGCCAGGCCCTTGCGCTTGAGGGACATCGGTACTCCCGTGCAGGGGGAACGGGGTGGGAGTGGTGCGGGAGCGCGGGGCGCGGCACGCCCCCACACCACGTCGTGGCGGTGCCCTCGACCACTGTCGGCACCGACAAGGTGACCGTAGGTGGACTGGACCATGTCGTCAATGGGTCTAGACCTTTTCGGTCCCGAACGGCGGATCGGCGGTGGTGGGAGACTGTCCGGGTGGATGCCCTCCCTTGGTCCGCCGGCGCCGCAACCGGCATCGGCTCGCTACCCGGAACCGACCCGCTGGAGGCCGCCAGGATCGTTCTCGGCGAACTCCCCGACCTGCCCCACCTGCCCGAACTCCCCGCGCGGGGTGTCGGCGCGGACATGATCGGCCGCACCGCCGCGCTCCTGGTCGACCTGCCGGTCGAGGTGGTCCCGTCCGGCTACCGGACCGCCGCGCACCCCGGTCGCGACCACCGGCGGGCGGTGGACCTGATGCGCCGCGACCTGGACGCGTTCGAGGAGGTCGCGGAGCCCGCGCCGCCGCCGGTGGTCAAGGTGCAGGCCGCCGGGCCGTGGACGCTCACCGCGAGCGTCGAACTGCTGCGCGGCCACCGCGTGCTCACCGACAAGGGCGCGTTGCGCGAGTTCACCCAGTCCCTGGTGGAAGGGCTCAACCGGCACGTCGCCGAGGTCGCCAAGCGCACCGGCGCGAAGGTCGTCGTGCAGCTGGACGAACCGGCGCTGCCCGCCGTGCTCAAGGGCCTGCTGCCCACGCCGTCCAAGCTCGGCACGGTCGCCGCCGTCCCGGAGCCGGACGCGCGCGCCCTGCTCCAGACCGTGATCGACGCCGTGGACGCCGACGTGATCGTGCACTGCTGCGCGCCTCGGCCGCCCATCACGTTGATCCGCCAGGCGGGCGCGCGGGCCGTCTCGTTCGACCTCACGATCCTGGACGAGACGACGTGGGACGAGATCGGCGAGGCGTGGGAGGAGAAGACCCAGCTGTTCCTCGGCCTGGCGCCGAGCACCGACCCCGCGACGCGGCAGGCGCAGCGGACGCCGCAGCAGGCCAGGCAGGCGCTCAGGTCGCTGGCCCAGCCCGCGTTGGACCTGGTGGACCGGCTCGGTTTCCCGCGTTCGATCCTCGGCACGCATGCCGTGCCGACGCCCACGTGCGGCATGGCGGGCGCGAGCGACGAGTGGGTGCGGCGGGCGCTGGCGCTGATCCGTGACGTCGGCAAGGCGTTCGTGGAACCGCCCGAGGACTGGTGACCCGCGAGGCCGGCGCCGGCCTTCCGCCCGAATGAGGCGCCGACCGGCGCAATCGCTTGCGCCAAGCCCTGCACCGTCACCCGACCGCGCGCGAGTCCAACACTCAGGTCGCGCGTGTCCTACGTTCGCGTCACGCGTGTCCTACGTTCGGAACACCCGAGTTCAACGCTCAGAACAAGGCCCGCCGTCCTGAGTGTTGAACTCGGGGTACCTGAACGTAGGACACGCGCGTTCTGAACGTAGGACTCGCGCGGGGGTCAGAGGGTGGTGAAGGGGGTGGCGTAGGTGAAAGGGCCGGTGAGGGCAGGGGTGTAGGCGGAGAGGGTGCGGGCCTGGAAGTACGGGGTCCAGGCGGGGTCGGGCGGGGTGATGCCGTACGTCGACGCCGGCACGAAGCCGAAGCGGGAGTAGTAGGCCGGGTCGCCCAGCAGGATCACCAACGGTTCGTCGAGGGCGTCCGCCGCACCCAGGACGGCGTGCATCAGGGCCTTGCCCACGCCCGAACGCTGGTGCGACGGCAGGACGCTGAGCGGACCCAGGCCGAGGGCCGCGGACTCACCGACCCTGCCGCGGGTGCACACGACGTGCCCGACCACCGCACCCCCCACCTCGGCGACCAGGGACAGCGCGGGGATCCACCCGGCGTCGGCCCGCAGCTCACCCACCAGGCGCACCTCGCCACCGGGTCTCGCCGCGAACGCGGCCTCCGTCACGTCGTGGATGGCCTGCACGTCGGCGGCGGTCTCGCGTCGGATCAGCACGATCCGACACCCTACGACCCCACCAGGTGCACCCCCGAGGGCATTTCCGCCCCGCGCAGGAACGCCAGCAGCACGCTCTGGAACGCACGCCCGGCCGACGTCGGCGCCACGTCCGTCCGGTGCGCCAACGCCACGGTGCGGGTGGTCGTCGGAGCCAGCGGCGTCCCGTGCAACGACCGCGCCGCCAGCACCGTGCTCGGCACGATCGCCACCCCCAACCCCACCTCCACGAACCGCAGCACGGCGTCCATCTCCCCGCCCTCCACCGCGAACCGCGGCTCGAACCCCGCCTGCCGACACGCCGCCAACGTCGTCTCCCGCAGGTCGTACCCCGGCCGGAACATCACCAACGGGTGCTCGCGCAGCTCCGTCCACGTCATCCGGGGCACACCCAGCGGCGCGGCCGACGCCACCACCAGCTCCTCCCGCAGCACCGGCACCACGGTCAACGCCCGATCCGCGTCCGCCGGCGACACGATCACCAGCGCCAGGTCCAGCTCACCGGCCTCCAACGCCCGCACCAGGTCACGCGACCCGCCCTCGGTCACCGACACCTGGATACCGGGGTACGCGTCGTGGTACCGCTTGATCACGTCCGCGAAGATGCTGCCGCACAGGCTCGGCGTCGCACCCACCCGCACCCGCCCGCGCCGCAGCCCCACCAGCTCGGCCACCTCCAGCCGCGCCGTGTCCACATCGGACAGGATCCGGGCCGCCACGGGCAGCAGCGCCTCACCCGCGGGCGTCAACGTGACGTTCCCCCGGGCCCGGCTGAACAGCTCCGCGCCCAGCTCCTTCTCCAGCGCGTGCACCTGCTTGGACAATGAGGGCTGCGCCACACGCACCTCCGCCGCCGCACGCGTGAAGTGCCGCGTCCGGGCCACTGCCAGGAAGTACACGAGCTGCTGGAGCGTCATAGCCCCAGGCTATCTTCAGGCAGTTCACGATGTATTGGACGACTCGTCACACCCGTTCCTAGCGTCGTCGACGTGGACACGATCGGGCTCTACCGCACCACCGTCGGCAAGAAGGTCGTCATGGCGGTCACCGGCGCCGGGCTGCTGCTGTACGTCGTCGTGCACATGCTCGGCAACCTCACGGTCTTCTCCGGCGCGGACGCGATCAACGGCTACGGCCGCTGGCTGCGCGAGATCGGCGCGGTCTGGCCGACGCGGGCGGCCCTGCTCGCCTGCGTGGCGCTGCACTTCGTCGCCGCCTACCAGCTGACCGCGCGAGCGCGCCGGGCCAAGGGCCGGTACGAGCACCGCAGGCGCGTCCAGGGCAGCTACGCGGCCCGCACCATGCGCTGGGGCGGTGTGATCATCGCCCTGTTCGTCGTCTACCACCTGCTCGACCTCACCGTCGGGTGGCTGAACCCGAACGGCGTGCCCGGCGAGATCCACGCCAACGTGGTCGCCGACTTCCAGCACTGGTACGTGGTGCTGGCGTACGCGGTCGCCGTGCTGGCCCTGGGCTTCCACATCCGCCACGGAGTGTGGAGCGCGACCCAGACGCTCGGCGTCACCACCTCGCGCGTGATCGGCCTCGGTGTCGCCGTGGTGATCTGCGCCGGATTCCTCTCCGTCCCCTTCGCCGTCTTCACCGGATTGGTGAGCTGACATGACCTATCTAGAGGGCACCCCGATCGTCGACCAACGCGTGCCCGCCGGGCCGATCGAGAACCGCTGGGACCGCCGCCGGTTCTCCGCCCGGCTGGTCAACCCCGCGAACCGGCGCAACCGCAGCGTGATCGTGGTCGGCACGGGCCTCGCGGGCGGTTCGGCCGCGGCGACGTTGGCCGAGCTCGGCTACCAGGTCGAGTCGTTCTGCTACCAGGACAGCCCGCGCCGCGCGCACAGCATCGCCGCCCAGGGCGGCATCAACGCCGCCAAGAACTACCGCAACGACGGCGACAGCGTGCACCGGCTGTTCTACGACACCGTCAAGGGCGGCGACTTCCGCGCACGCGAGTCGAACGTGCACCGGTTGGCGCAGATCAGCGTCGAGATCATCGACCAGTGCGTGGCGCAGGGCGTGCCGTTCGCCCGCGAGTACGGCGGCCTGCTGGACACCAGGTCGTTCGGCGGCGCCCAGGTCTCCCGCACCTTCTACGCCCGCGGCCAGACCGGGCAGCAGCTGCTGCTGGGCGCCTACCAGGCGCTGGAACGGCAGGTCGCCGCCGGACGCGTCGAAACGCACCCGCGCACCGAGATGCTCGACCTGGTCGTGGTGGACGGCCGAGCCCGCGGGATCGTCGTGCGCGACCTGGTCAGCGGCGCGGTGTCGACCCACTTCGCGGACGCCGTCGTGCTCGCCACCGGCGGCTACGGCAACGTGTTCCACCTCTCGACCAACGCCAAGGGCTGCAACGCCACCGCGATCTGGCGGGCGCACCGGCGGGGTGCGCTGTTCGCGAACCCGTGCTTCACCCAGATCCACCCGACGTGCATCCCGATCAGCGGCGACCACCAGTCGAAGCTCACCTTGATGAGTGAATCGCTGCGCAACGACGGCCGGGTGTGGGTGCCGCGCGACCCGCACGACACGCGTGCGCCGAACGACATCCCCGAAGCCGAGCGCGACTACTTCCTGGAGCGCATGTACCCGGCCTTCGGCAACCTCGTGCCGCGCGACATCGCGTCCAGGGCGGCCAAGAACATCTCCGACGAGAAGCGCGGCGTGTACCTCGACTTCGCCGACGCCGTCGAACGCCTCGGCGCGCTCGCCGTCGAACAGCGCTACGGGAACCTGTTCGAGATGTACCAGCGCATCACCGGCGACGACCCGTACCGGACGCCGATGCGCATCTACCCGGCCGTGCACTACACGATGGGTGGATTGTGGGTCGACTACGACCTCCGGTCCACGATCCCCGGCCTGTACGTGATCGGCGAGGCGAACTTCTCCGACCACGGCGCGAACCGGCTGGGCGCGTCGGCGCTGATGCAGGGCTTGGCGGACGGCTACTTCGTGCTGCCGGGCGTGATCGGCGACTACCTGGCGGACGCGCCGTTCGAGCCGCTGGACGACGGCCACCCGGTCGTCGCCGACACGATGTCCGAGGTGCGCGGCCGGGTGAAGACGCTGCTGGCCGTGGACGGTGACCGCACGGTCGAGTCGTTCCACCGCGAGCTGGGCAGGCTGATGTGGGACGAGTGCGGCATGGAACGCGACGAGGCGGGGTTGCGCAAGGCCTTGGAGCGGATCCCCGAGCTGCGCGAGGAGTTCTGGCAGCGGGTGAAGGTGCCGGGAACCGGGGAGCGGCTGAACCAGGAGCTGGAGAAGGCCGGCCGGGTCGCGGACTTCTTCGAGCTGGCCGAGCTGATGTGCGTGGACGCCCTGCACCGCGCGGAGTCGTGCGGCGGGCACTTCCGGTCGGAGAGCCGGACCCCGGAGGGTGAGGCGTTGCGCGACGACGCCAACTTCTCCTACGTCGCCGCCTGGGAGTACACGGGCGTCGGCCGACCGCCCGTGCTGCACAAGGAAGAGCTGGTCTTCGAACACGTCACGCCGAGCACCCGGAGCTACTCATGAAGCTGACCCTGCGGATCTGGCGGCAGAGCGGCGCCACCGGGCGGTTGGTGGAGTACGCCGTGGACGACCTGTCGCCGGACATGTCGTTCCTGGAGGCACTGGACGTGCTCAACGAGCGGTTGATCACGGCCGGGCAGGACCCGGTGGCCTTCGACCACGACTGCCGCGAGGGCATCTGCGGCATGTGCGGGATGATGATCAACGGGATGGCGCACGGGCCGGAGCGGGCCACCACCGCCTGCCAGCTGCACCTGCGGCACTTCCGCGACGGCGACGTGGTGACCGTGGAGCCGTGGCGCGCCGAGCCGTTCCCGGTGGTGCGCGACCTGGTCGTGGACCGTTCCGCGTTCGACCGGATCGTGGCGGCGGGCGGGTACATCAGCGTGCCCGCGGGGTCCGCGCCGGACGCGCACGCCACCCCCGTGCCCAAGCCGGACGCGGACACGGCGTTCGAGGCGGCGGCGTGCATCGGCTGCGGCGCGTGCGTGGCGGCGTGCCCCAACGGGTCCGCCATGCTGTTCACCGCCGCGAAGGCCACGCACCTGGGCGTGCTGCCGCAGGGGCAACCGGAGCGGTACTCGCGGGCGCGGGACATGGTGGCCGAGCACGACGCGTCCGGTTTCGGCGGCTGCACGAACACCGGCGAGTGCACGCCGGCGTGCCCCAAGGGCATCCCGCTGACCACCATCGCCCGCCTGAACGCCGACCTGCTGCGCGCTCACACCACCAAGAGCGACATGTAACCCGTCCCGCACACCAAGAGCGTGGAGAGCAGCCCCAGGAGGAGCGCCCTGGGGCCGGTCCGCAGCAGGGCCCTGGGGCGGACCGACGTGCCCAGACCGAACAGCGCGGCGGCCAGCACCACCGTCGTCACGGTCTTGGCCACATCGAGCACACCGGTCGGCACCAACGGGCTGACCAGCATCAACGCCAGGAAACCGAGCAGGAAACCGGGCACGGGCGGCGCGCCGCGCCCGCCCACACCGGCCACGATCGGCACCAGCAACGCCACCCGGCCGAGCTTCACCGCCATGGCCGTCGCCAGGCCGCCGGCGGGTGCGGCGGCGGCCACCTGCGCGACCTCGTGCACGCTCAACCCGATCCACTGCGGTGAAGCGCCCAGCAACGGCAGCGCGACCATCGCCAGCGTGCCGTAGAGCGTGACGAGGGCGACGCTCGTGGCCACGTGCTCGTCCTCACGGTCCACCCGGCCCTCGACGGCGGCGATGGCCGACGCGCCGCAGATCGAGAAACCGCCGGCCACCAGGACGCACAGGCCGCGGGGCAGGCGCAGCAGGCGGCCGAGCAGGACGGTGCCGAAGAACGTGACCGAGACGGTGACCACGATCGCCACCAGAACGCCCGGTCCCAAAGTGAGAAGTTGCACTGCGGACAGTTGCAGACCGAGCAGCACCACCCCCGTGCGCAACAGCACCCGCGTGACGCCGGCCAGGTCCGGCAGGCGTCCACCCACCAGCACACCCAGGACCAACGCGGCGATCAGCACACCGACCACCCTCCGTCCCCGCGACCGCTTCCGGTAGCCGGACATGAGGTCTGGGGTCATACCCTGTGGCTATGACCCCAGACCTCGAATCGCTGCGCCTGCTGGTGCTCGTCGGGGAGCTGGGCAGCCTCGGCCGGGCCGCCGACGAGCTCGGCATCGCCCAGCCGTCGGCCAGCAAGCGGCTGTCCACACTGGAACGGCGACTCGGCGTCGTGCTGGTGGACCGGGGACGGCGCGGCTCCGCGCTCACGCCCGCGGGCGTGGTGGTGACCGAACGGGCCCGGCGGGTGCTGGACGAGGTCGCGGGCCTGGTGGAGGGCGCGCGAGCGCTGCGGGCGGCGCAGGAGGCCGAACTGCGCGTCGCCGCGAGCATGACCGTCGCCGAGCACCTCGCGCCCGGCTGGATCGCCGAACTGCGCCGCACCCGGCCCGACCTGCGCGTCGGCCTGCGGGTGACGAACTCGGAGACCGTCGGCACCCTCGTCCGCGACGGCGCGGTCGACCTCGGCTTCGTCGAAGCCCCAGGACCACCGCCACCAGGCCTTTCGTCCCGCAGAACGGCCGTGGACCGGCTCGCGCTGGTCGTCGCCCCGGGCCACCCGTGGTCCCGCGGCCGGCGACCGCTCACCCCCGCCGAACTGGCCGCCACACCGCTCGTGATGCGCGAACGCGGCTCCGGCACGCGCGACACCCTCGACCGGGCGCTGCCCGACGCGTGCCCGCCCGCGTTGGAACTCGGCTCCACCACCGCGGTGCGCGGCGCGGTGGTCGCCGGTGTCGCCCCGGCCGTGCTGAGCGTGCTCGCGGTCGCCGTCGACCTCGCCGAAGGACGACTGGTCGAAGTGCCCGTCGAACTCGACCTGCGCCGCGTGCTGCGCGCCGTGTGGCCGGGCGGGCGCAAGCTCGTGGGACCTGCCGCGGAACTCCTCGCGGTCGCCACCCGCCGTAGTTCAATGGGGCCATGAGCTGGTTGCGCCGACGCACCGAACCCGAGCCCGCGCCCGTCCACCTGCCCAACCCGGACGAGGCCGCCGTCGCGTTCTGGCAGGAGTGGTTCGAGCTGCTGCCGACCGTCAGCGCGGCGCTCGGCGACGGCGAGTCGTACCGGGTGGAGGGCGAACTGGGCGCGCTGGTCGCCGGCATGCACCCCGACCTGGAGTTCTCCCTCGAACGCGGCCACCGCGCCATCTACGCCCTGGTGATCACCAGCCGGGAAGACCCCAAGCTGCGCCCCTACACCGACGCGTGGATCAAGGCCGCGCCGTCCGAGGACATGATCTGGGAGTACCACGACTCGGTGCCCGCCGTGCCCGACCCGACGGCCGTCACCATCAACCTCGGCCCCCGCCGCATCCGGCTCGCCGACGTCCGCGTGGTCGCGCAGGTCTCCGACGGCCTGGTCGACGTCGCGGTCTACCACCCCGAGTTCGCGAACCTGGACGACAAGGCCAGGCAGACCATGACGTTCCTGCCCCTGGACGTCACTCTCGGTGAGCGACTGGCGGGCGAACGGCTGGGCCGGGTGGAAACCGCGGCCACCGAGCCGGAGGGCACGATCGGCCTGCTCGAACTGCGCGACCTGGTCCGGGCGATGGTCGAGGATCCCTCCTGAAATTGTCGGACCCCCTGGTTACGCTCATGCCGTGACCAGCAACGACCCGTTGAACCCGACCCAGGCCCTCGCCGAGGGCGTCGAGGACGTGCCCGCCGACGCGCGCGCCCGGCACGCCGCGCTGGCCGAGGTGGTGCGCGGGCACCAGTTCCGCTACTACGTCCTCGACTCGCCGACGGTCAGTGACGGCGAGTTCGACACGTTGCTCCGGGAGTTGGCCGCGCTGGAGCAGGCGCACCCCGGCCTCGCCACCCCCGACTCGCCCACCCAGCTCGTCGGCGGCACGTTCTCGACCGAGTTCAAGGCGGTCGACCACCTGGAGCGGATGCTCAGCCTCGACAACGTGTTCTCGCCCGACGAGCTCCAGGGCTGGTACGAGCGCGTGCGCAAGGAGATCGGCCCCGACGCCCACTTCCTGTGCGAGCTCAAGATCGACGGGCTGGCCATCAACCTGCTCTACCAGGACGGGCGGCTGGTCAGGGCCTTGACCCGCGGTGACGGGCGGACCGGCGAGGACGTCACGCTCAACGTGCGGACGCTGGAGAACGTGCCGGAGACGCTGACCGGGACCGAGGAGTACCCCGTGCCCGCGCTGGTCGAGGTGCGCGGCGAGGTGTTCTTCGCGGTCGAGGACTTCCTGGAGCTCAACGCGCGCCTCGTGGAGGCGGGCAAGCCGCCGTTCGCGAACCCGCGCAACACCGCCGCCGGGTCGTTGCGGCAGAAGGACCCCAAGATCACCGCGTCACGCCGGCTGCGGATGATCTGCCACGGCCTCGGCAAGCGCGAGGGCTTCGAGCTGACCAGGCAGTCCGAGGCGTACGAGGCGCTGCGGGCGTGGGGGCTGCCGGTGTCCTCGCACACCAAGGTGCTGAGCACGTTCGAGGAGATCGGCGAGCACGTCGAGTACTGGGGCGCGCACCGGCACGACGCCGTGCACGAGATCGACGGCGTGGTCATCAAGGTCGACGAGGTGTCGTCGCAGCGGCGCCTGGGCAGCACCTCGCGCGCGCCGCGGTGGGCCATCGCGTTCAAGTACCCGCCGGAGGAGGCCACGACCACCCTGCTGGACATCAAGGTGCAGGTCGGCCGCACCGGCCGCGTGACGCCGTTCGCGGTGATGGAACCGGTGAAGGTCGCCGGGTCCACGGTCGCGCGCGCCACCCTGCACAACGCCAGCGAGGTCAAGCGCAAGGGCGTGCTGATCGGCGACCGCATCGTGATCCGCAAGGCCGGCGACGTGATCCCCGAGGTGCTCGGCCCGGTGATCGACGCCCGGCCGGACGACGCGCGCGAGTTCGAGATGCCCCTCACCTGCCCCGAGTGCGGGCACGTGTTGCGGCCGATGAAGGAGGGCGACGTCGACATCCGCTGCCCCAACGCGGCCGGGTGCCCGGGTCAGCTGCGCGAGCGGCTCGCCTACCTGGCGTCGCGGTCGGCGTTGGACATCGAGGTGCTCGGCTTCGAGGCCGCGGCGGCCCTGGTCGACTCGCCCGTGTACGGCGACGAGGGGGACCTGTTCGACCTGGACGCGGACAAGCTGGCGCAGGTCGACCTGTTCCGCACCAAGGACGGTGAGCTGACCGCGAACGCCGTGAAGCTGCTGGACAACCTGGAGACGGTCAAGCAGCGTCCACTGTGGAGAGTCCTGGTGGCGCTGTCGATCCGGCACGTGGGCCCGACGGCGGCCCGTGCGTTGGCGCAGGAGTTCGGTTCCCTGGAGCGCATCGTCGAGGCCACGGAGGAGGAGCTGGCGGCCGCCGAGGGCGTGGGTCCGACGATCGCGACGGCCGTGCGCGAGTGGGTGGAGACGCCCTGGCGGCAGGTGGTCGTGGACAAGTGGCGTGCCGCGGGGGTGCGCACGGCGGAGGAGCGCGACACCTCGATCCCCCGCAACCTGGAGGGGTTGTCGATCGTGGTGACGGGTTCGCTGGAGACGTTCTCGCGTGACGAGGCGAAGGAGGCGATCCTGTCACGCGGCGGCAAGGCGGCGGGCTCGGTGTCGAAGAAGACCGCGTTCGTCGTGGTCGGTGAGTCGCCGGGTTCCAAGGCGGACAAGGCACTCCAGCTCAAGGTCCCGGTCCTGGACGAACCGGGCTTCCGGATCCTGCTGACGGAAGGCCCCGACGCCGCGGTCAAGGTCGCCAAGGTCACCGAAGACCCCACCCCTGAACCGGAGGAAGAGTCCACCACACCAAAACCCTAACCGCCGACCTGCCCACCGCCCTGACCAGCACTTTCCCGAACCATCCCAAACACGATCGAGTGATCATGCCAAATCGACCAACCAAAACACCGTTATCCCCAACCTCGAACGTCGGTTGAAACAACGAGGCCGGCAACCAACCCCGTCCCCGACCACCCCTCCGCCCTGACCACCACCCGCCATCCAGCCGTGACCGCGATCGGGCGGCGAACCCCGATCGCACACATAGACCTGGACTAGGCACGCGAACTTTGACCGGGCACCTGCACCTGGACCGGGTACGTGACTTGGGCCTGGACTGGGCACCTTGGACCGGGCACCTGGACCGCGCACGTGGAGTCGGACCGGCACGTGGACCTTGAGCGGGGCAGGTGGGCCTGGATCAGGCGCGTGGGCCGAGGAACAGGCCGCCGCTGGCGTCGATCACCTGGCCGGTGATCCAGCGGGCGGCGTCGGAGGCGAGGAAGGCGACCACGTCGGCGATGTCGTCGGCCTCGCCCAGTCGGCCGAGGGCTGTCGCGCCGGCGATGAACTCGGCCAGGCCGGGTGGTTCGAAGATCGCCCCGTTGGCCGGTGTCCGCGTGGCGCCGGGGGCGACCGCGTTCACCGTGATGCCGCGGTCGCCGAGTTGGTTGGCCAACGTCAGGCTCATCGTCTCGACCGCGCCCTTGGTCATGGCGAACGACGTCTGGGCGGGATTGGCCATGCGGGTTGCCGCGGACGAGATCGTGATGATGCGCCCGCCGTCGCGGAGCAGGGGCAGGGTCCGCTGGATGATGAAGTACGGCGCCCGCACGTTCACCGCGAAGAGGTGGTCGAACTCGACCCTCGTCGTGGCCCCGAGAGGGCCGGCGGGGGTGGCCGCGGCGTTGTTGACCAGGATGTCGAGTGGCCGCCCGGCCAGACCTGCCTCGACTCCCGCGAAGAGCGTCTCGACATCGCCGTCGGCGCCCAGTTCCGCCCCGACGGCGATGGCGGTTCCGCCGGTGCGCTCGATCTCGGCGACCGTTGCCGTCGCGCCGTCCTCGTCGGTGCCGAAGTGCGCGATGACCATCGCGCCACCCGCCGCGAGTCGGGCCGCGATAGCCCGTCCGATACCGCGCGACGCGCCCGTCACGAGTGCCGTTTTGCCGGTCAGGTCGGCCATGCCGGTGCCCCCAAGGATTGTTAGCGGCTACCAAATTGGTAGTCACTACCACTGAGGTAGTGTCTATCACGTGCCCGACCAGCCCTCAACGTTGCGAGCGCAGCGGCGAGCCGAGACCCAGCGCACGATCCAGGCGCACGCGGTGCGGTTGTTCACGCAGCACGGTTACGACGCGACGACCGTCACCGATGTCGCCGAAGCCGCGGGCGTTTCGCCCATGACCGTGTACCGGCACTTCCCGACGAAGGAAGACCTCGTGCTGGTCGACCAGCACGGCCGCCTCATCGCCGAGCGGATCGCGGCGTCGTCCGCGGACCAGCCCCTGGTGCGCCGCATCGGCAGCGCGCTCATCGACGCGGCCGCGACGTTGACCGGCGACCGAGACAGCGGCGGTGGTGGGAACGAGCTCGGGGCGGGCGAGAGGTTCCTGCTCGCCCGCCTCCAGCTCATGATCTCGACGCCCGCCCTGCGCGCCAAGCACCTCGACAACTCCTACGCCCTCCAGCAGGCGATCGTCGGCGCCCTCGTGCCCGACGACACCGCCGATCCCGACACGACCTTCCACGCCCAAGCGGCGGCCAGCGCCTGCCTCGCGGCCATGCACACGGCCCTGGTGCGCTGGGCCGAGGACGACGGGCGGACCTCGTTGCCCGACGTCATCGCGAAAGCGCTCGCTGCCGCCTTCGGCGTCACCCAAGCCGGTACCCGGACACGTGCCCGCGGCTCGAACCGGTGAACGTGCGCGGTCGACCGCCGCACTCAGTCGGTCCGCCGCGTCACCCGCAGCAGGTATTCCTTGCGGTTCAACGGGTTCTGATCCGAACGCGCGCGCACGGGCGCGACGCCCCGCACCGGCGCGTAGTGCGAGAACGACGTCTCCAGCACGCCCTCGCCACGGGTCAGCGCGGGCAGGCTCCGCTGGAACCCGTGCACGAACGCCGCCGGGATCTCGCCCTCCACCACGCTCACCCGCCCACGCGGCACGCTGCTCAGCGGCACCGCCCGCAACCGCGCCATCGCGGGCGTCAGCACACCGAGCACGTCACCCGGCACCTCCAACGTGAACCGGTGCACGGGCGAGAGCACCTCGGTCCCGGCCGAGCGCAGCGCCGACATCAACACCAACGGCGTCAACGACCGGAAGTCGCCCGCCGTGCTCGACATGCTCTTGTCGAACGTCCCGTGCGCGTGCGACTGCCGCGCCCAGTACCCGGCATGCGTCATCGTCACCGCGCACTCGGTGACCTGCCACCCGCACAGCCCCTGCCCGAGCGCCTCCCGCACGGTCTCCTCGACCGCCTTGAAGAACGCGAACGGCATGGACCCGAGCTCGACGCCCAGCCGGAACGCCACCCCGTCGCCCGGCTCGACCCGCAGCCCCACCGTGGCCAGGAACGGGTTTCCCCCGGCGCCGATGGTCTCCACCGCCGCACCCACCCCGACCGGCCGTTCCAGGCAGATGGTGGTCGTCTCGCGGAACTCCACCGCCAGCCCGTGCTCGTCGGCCAACGTCGCCTGCAACACCTCCTTCTGCACCTCGCCGTACAGCGACACCCACAGTTCCCGCCGCACGCCGTCCTGCCGCAGGTCGATCAACGGGTCCTGCTCGGCCAACTGCGTCAGCGCCGCGTGCAGCGCGGCCCGATCGGCGTCCCGCGACGGCACGACGACCGTCTCCAACGTGGGCGGCGCGAACCGGTGCCCCGACGAAGACGACGGCGGCGGCACGCCGAGGACGTCACCGATCCGGACGTCCTCCAACCCCCACAGCTTCGCCACCTGCCCGGCGTGAACGGCATCGCGCTGCACCGCGCCACCCCGGGAGAACACGCTCAACGCGGTGACCTTCCCCCCGCCGGGCACGCGATCACGCACGCGCACCGTCCCGGAGAACATCCGCACGTACGCGATCCGCTCACCGGCCGGCCCGCGTTCCACCTTGAACACCGACCCGGACACCGGCCCGTCGGGATCACCGGACGACGCGGGCAGCATCCGCGCGACCCCGGCCAGCAGTTCCGGCACACCCGCACCCGTGATCGCGGAGCCGAAGTACACCGGGTGCACCGCGCCACGCCGCGTCTGCGCCGCCACCACCGGCCCGAGGTCGGGCGTCGCCCGCCCTTCGACGTAGGCGGCCAGCACGGCGTCGTCGTGCTCGGCCAACACCTCGACCGCGCCACCCTCGACCGCGCCGCCCCCGATCCCCGGCACGACCGAAGCCGCACGGGTGCCGGCGCCACGCACCCGCCCCATCGCGACCACGGCGGGCGTCAGGAAGTCGGCGACGTCCCGCAGCACGGCACCGGGCCGCGCCCCACCCCGGTCGACCTTGTTCACGAACACCAGCGTCGGGATGCGCAACCGCCGCAACGCCCGCATCAGCACCCGCGTCTGCGCCTGCACACCCTCGACCGCCGACACCACCAGCACCGCGCCGTCGAGCACGCCGAGGACCCGTTCCACCTCGGCGATGAAGTCCGGGTGACCGGGTGTGTCGATCAGGTTGACCGTCGTGCCGTCCACGTCGAACGACACCACCGCGGCCTTGATGGTGATGCCGCGCCGCCGTTCCAGGGCCAGCGAATCGGTCTGCGTGGTGCCGTCGTCGACGCGGCCGACCTCGTCGATGACACCGGCGGCGTGCAGCAGCCGCTCGGTCAGGCTCGTCTTACCGGCGTCGACGTGCGCCAGGATCCCCAAGTTCAGCGTTCGCACCAAGTGTCATGTCCTCTTCGAGACAGGCGAATACGACCTTCTGGAAGGGCATGACAGGCGGCACGGCGGTTCTCCTCGGTCCGACGACGGGGACGACGGCCACCAAAACAGCCGGGCGGGAAGCCCGGCAACCGATTAACGCCTCGACGTCACGTCCGGGAAGCGCCCGACCCAGCGCTTCTGCCAGGGCGTTTCCACCGCGCGCCGGTTGTAGTTGGCCCGCGTCCACGCCACGGCGTCACCCGATGGGACGCCCGCCAGCACGGCCAGGCACGCGATCACCGTGCCGGTTCGGCCCACGCCGCCGCCGCACGCCACCTCGACCTGCTCACCGGCCACGGCGCGCGCGTGCAGGTCCCGGATCATCGCCACGGCGTGCTCCGGCGACCTGGGCAGCCGGAAGTCCGGCCACTCGACCCACTCGTGCGCCCACGAGGGCGCGTCCGCGCGCGCCATCACGTCGCGTCGCATCCGAGGCGAACCGAGGTACAGCGCGTAGTCGGGCGTGCCCTCGGGCGTCGGGTTCCGCAGGCCGCGGCCGCGCACGCGTGCGCCGTCGGGCAGTTCGATCGCACCGGGAAGAGTCATCCCGACATCATCCCGGTACCGTCGCGCCCGCAGTCCTGCGGTCGACGTGGACGTGGCACCGGGCATCCGGCCCCACATCCGGCCTGAAACTTGATCGAACCCCTTCCCCCGCAGTGGTCTCCGACGACAATCGGGACGTCCGATGACGTGGAGAGGAACCAGATGGCCGACATCGTGGTGAGGCCCGCCCGGGAAGACGAGTGGGCGGCGGCGGGTGCGATCACCGTGGCCGCCTACCGAGCCGACCGCCACATCGACAGCCACACCGGCGGGTACGCCGACACGCTCGTCGATACGCGCACCCGGGCCCGCGAGGCGGAACTGCTGGTGGCGGTGGACGTGGAGAAGACCGTGCTCGGCACCGTCACGGTGGTCCGGCCCGGCACCCCGTACGCCGAGGTCAGCCGGGACGGCGAGGTGGAGTTCCGGATGCTCGCGGTCAGCCCGTCCGCCCGCGGTCGGGGTGTGGGCGAGGCGTTGGTGCGGGCGGTGATCGTGCGGGCGCGCGAGCTCGGCGCGCGGCGGTTGGTGATGAGCAGTTCCGAGCACATGACCACGGCGCACCGGCTCTACCAGCGGCTGGGGTTCCAGCGGCTGCCCGAACGCGACTGGCGGCCGGTGCCGGGCGTGGACGTGACCGCGCTCGGGTTCAGCCTCGAACTCGCATGATCTCGTCGCGCAGGGACCGGTCCCGCGCGGCCCGGTCGTAGAGCAGCTCCACCAGCGTCGCGTGGTCGAGCTCGGCGAGGCGGACGCGCAGCTCCTCGTCCTCCGCGTCCGGCGGCGGCACGGTCAGGTCGCGCTCCAGCAGCACCAGGCCGACCGCGACGCAGTGCTTGCAGAAGAAGCCCTGCGACCCGTACGGGCACGTGCAGGTGCCCGCCAGGTGGGTGCCCTCCCAGTGCAGCGCGACCCGGTACTCGGCCGTGCCGACCACGACGCCTTCCACGTGCCGCGAGCGCACCGCCAACTCGACCACGGAGTCCCGGTAGGTCAGCCCGCGCCAGTACGACTTGGCGCCCGCGTGGTGGCGCAGCAGGGCTGGGGTCAGCGTCGGCATGGCGGTATCCAACACCTTGTGGTTCGGTGGGTTCCGTGCTCCAGGCTTGTCTGAACGGCGCCCGTGAGCCGGGCAGCCACCCTAGTCTGCCGATCACCCCGCAGCAGCTGGCGGCCGACGCCGCGGCGTGCGCCGAGTCGGGCGTCACGTCGTTCCACGTGCACCCCCGTGACGTGGTCGGGCTGGAGGTGCTGGCCGGTCCGGAGGTCGCGACCGCGGTCTCGGTGGTGCGGGTCGTGGTGCCGCACGCGGAGATCGGCGTGACCACCGGGGCGTGGATCGTGCCGGACCCGGTGCGGCGGGCGGAGCTGGTGCGCGGGTGGGCGGGGTTGGCCGCCGGACGTCCGGACTTCGCCTCGGTCAACGTCCACGAGGACGGTTGGCGCGAGGTCGCCGCCGCGTTGCGCGACGCGGGTGTCGGGATCGAGCTGGGCGTGTTCCACGAGCGGGCCGCTCGGACGTTGGTGGACGGCGGGGTGCCGGCGGGGACCGTGCGGGTGTTGGCCGAGGTGCGGCCGGGGGAGACGACGGCCGACGCGCAACGGCTGCTCGACTTGCTCGGGCCGCTGGGGGTGCCGATCCTGCTGCACGGCGAGGATGACAGCGCGTGGCCGGTGTTGCACCACGCGTTGTCCCGTGGGCTCGACACCCGTATCGGGCTGGAGGACACGCTCACCGCACGTGACGGCACGACCGCCGTGGACAACGCGCAGCTCGTGCGGCTGGCCCTTGGGCTCTGACGCCGGTGCGGCGAAAAGCACTGGTAGAGCGGGTGTTCGCCGTGGTTTCGTAATGCCATGGTGTCCACTGACCGGCTCATCGCCTTCGCGGCCATGTCGTTCCTGCTGATCGTGATCCCCGGACCCAGCGTGCTGTTCGTGGTCGGCCGGGCGTTGGCGCAGGGCAGGCGTGCCGCGCTGATCACGGTCTTGGGCAACACGCTCGGTGCTTACGCCCTCGTCGTGGCCGTCGCGTTCGGTGTCGGTGCGGTGGTGGAGCGGTCGGCGGTCGTGTTCACGACCCTGAAGCTCGTCGGCGCGGCGTACCTGGTGTACCTGGGGGTGAAGGCGGTGCGGCAGCGGGGGGCTCTGCACGCGTCGTTCACCGGGGGTGGTCCGGCGCGCGGCGGTCTGCGGACGTTGTGGGAGGGTTTCGCGGTCGGCGTGGCCAACCCCAAGACGATCGTGTTCTTCGCCGCCGTGCTGCCGCAGTTCGTGGACCGCGCGCAGGGCAGCGTGGCGGTGCAGATGCTCGTGCTCGGCCTGGTGTTCAACGTCATCGCCGTGGCGTCGGACAGCGTCTGGGGCCTGGCCGCCGCCACCGCCCGCGGCTGGTTCGCCCGCTCACCCCGCCGCTTGGCCCTGGTGGGCGGCTTCGGCGGCGTGACCATGATCGGCCTGGGCGTCACCATCGCCACCACCGGCCGCAACCCCTGACCCCGCGAGAGTCCTACGTTCAGCCCGCGAGAGTCCTACGTTCAGGACCCCTGAATTCAACACTCAGGTCCCGACCGCTCGTCGCGAGCGTTGAACTCGGGGTGCGCGAACGTAGGACTCTCGCGTCGTGAAGGTAGGACTCTCGCGTCGTGAACGTAGGACTCTCGCGGTGTGGAGGTTGGACTCTCGCGGTTAGTCGGGGAGGACGACGGAGACGATGCCGGCCAGGTGGGCGAGGCGGGCGACCTCGGCGGCGCGGAACATCGGGCCGCCCGGGCGGCCCACCAGCAGGACGCGGTCCGGTTTGCCCAGCGGGGTGGCGGCCAGTTCGGTGCCCAGTTCCTGCCAGGTGGCGGGCACCCAGTCGTCCTCGCCGTCCAGCACGGTCGCACGGGCCAGCGGGAGCCACGGCGGGGTCTGGAGCCTGGTCTCGGGCGCGGCCGAGGAGGAGGTCAGGCGGTGCACGGTGCCGCCGTCCCACGAGACGACCACCGCCCACCCGGCCCGGATGATCTTCGGCACGCCCTCGGTGAAGATCGCGAGGCCGTTGCGCGGGTCCTCGGCGACGTCCTCCACCA
The DNA here is from genome assembly GCF_054781895.1 of Saccharothrix stipae. Lineage (NCBI taxonomy): Bacteria > Bacillati > Actinomycetota > Actinomycetes > Pseudonocardiales > Pseudonocardiaceae > Saccharothrix > Saccharothrix stipae. The sequence goes on from NZ_BAAGTN010000008.1 coordinate 670,340, forward strand.
GCTCCAGCTCGCGGTGGGTGTCCAGCACACCCGCGTACGGCCGGACCGCGTCCACCTCGACCCCGTCGATGGACTCCGCGGCCGTGATCAGCACGTCCGGCAACCGCCCGGACGGCAGCTCGACCACCAGGTCGTCGATGGCCAGGCCGGCCCCGCGCTCCACCACGTCCACGCTGAGGATGTCGGCCCCGATCGCGCCGAGCGCGGAGGCGACCGCGCCCAGTGTGCCGGGACGGTCCGGGAGCTGGACCCGGATCAGGAAGGACACGGTGCACGCCTCCAAAGGCTGTGGTGGAGCATCGAGGTGGAAACTCACCGGCCGATGATTCTCGCAGACGCAGCTTCGCTTTCCGACCCACCGGGCGCGTTGCACACGGGTAAAATCGCGCACCCACGCGCGCGAGCGCGGGTAACCCGGTCGAGGCCCCGCCTGACCAGCCAATAGACTCGGCGGGTTCCCAATCCGAAAAACCGACCCACGGGGGTTGACGAGGTGCCCAGCATCTCCCGCGACGAGGTCGCGCACCTGGCCCGCTTGGCGAGGCTCGCCGTCACCGACGACGAGCTGGACCTGTTCGCCGGCCAGTTGGACGTGATCCTGCAGTCGGTGGCCACGGTGGGCGACATCGCCACCGCGGACATCCCGCCCACTTCGCACGCCGTTCCGCTGACCAACGTGTTCCGCGAGGACGTGGTGCGTCCCAGCCTCGGTCAGCAGCAGGCGCTCGCGGGCGCCCCCGCCGCCGAGGACGGCCGTTTCCGCGTGCCCCGCATCCTGGGGGAGGAAGCATGACCGCCGACCTGACCCGCGCCACGGCCGCCGAACTGGCCGCCCGGATCGCGAGCCGCGAGGTCTCCGCGGTGGAGGTCGCGCAGGCCCACCTCGACCGGATCGCCGAGGTCGACGGCGCGATCCACGCGTTCCTGCACGTCGACACCGAGGGCGCGTTGAACGCGGCCCGCAAGGTCGACGACGACATCGCCGCGGGCGCCCACGTGGGTCCGCTGGCCGGCGTGCCGATCGCGCTCAAGGACGTGCTCACCACCGAGGGCGTGCCGACCACCGTCGGCTCGAAGATCCTCGAAGGCTGGCTGCCGCCCTACGACGCCACGGTCACCCGCAGGCTCAAGGAAGCCGGCGTGGTGATCCTCGGCAAGACCAACATGGACGAGTTCGCGATGGGTTCCTCCACCGAGAACTCCGCCTACGGCCCGACCCGCAACCCGTGGGACACCGACCGCATCCCCGGCGGCTCGGGCGGTGGCTCGGCGGCGGCGCTGGCCGCGTTCGAGGCGCCGCTGTCGATCGGCACGGACACCGGCGGCTCGATCCGCCAGCCCGGCTCGGTCACCGGCACGGTCGGCGTGAAGCCCACCTACGGCGGCGTGTCGCGCTACGGCCTGGTGGCGTTCTCGTCGTCGCTGGACCAGGCCGGGCCGTGCGCCCGCACGGTGCTGGACGCGGCCCTGCTGCACGAGGTCATCGCCGGGTACGACCCGATGGACTCGACCTCGATCAACGCGCCGGTCCCGCCCGTGGTCGCGGCGGCACGCGAGGGCGCGAGCGGCGACCTGTCCGGCGTGCGCGTCGGCGTGGTCACGCAGTTCAGCGGCGAGGGCTACCAGCCGGGCGTGCTGCGCAGCTTCGAGGCGGCCGTGGCGCAGCTCAAGCAGCTGGGCGCGGAGGTCGTCGAGGTCTCCTGCCCGAGCTTCGACTACGCGCTGCCCGCGTACTACCTGATCGCGCCGAGCGAGGCGTCGTCCAACCTGGCCCGGTTCGACGCGATGCGCTACGGCATCCGCGTGGGCGACGACGGCACCCGCAGCGCCGAGGAGGTCATGTCGCTGACCCGCGAGGCCGGTTTCGGCCCCGAGGTGAAGCGGCGCATCATGATCGGCACCTACGCGCTGTCGTCGGGCTACTACGACGCGTACTACGGCTCGGCGCAGAAGGTGCGCACGCTCATCAGCCGGGACTTCGACGCCGCGTTCGCCACCGTGGACGTGCTGGTCTCCCCGACCACGCCGACCACGGCGTTCCGGATCGGCGAGCGCACCGGCGACCCGATGGCGATGTACAAGGCGGACCTGTGCACGATCCCGGCGAACCTGGCCGGGAACGCCGCGATGAGCGTGCCCAGCGGCCTGTCGGACGCCGACGGCCTGCCGGTCGGCCTGCAGATCATGGCGCCCGCGTTGCAGGACCACCGGATGTACCGGGTGGCGGCGGCGTACGAGGTGGCGCGGGACGCGGCCCTGGGCGCGCCGGTCATCAGCGGCGTGCCGCAGTTGGCGGGTGCCCGGTGAAGCGGGGACGCACGATCCTGTCGCTGGTCGGCGCCGCGGGTGCGGCCACCAGCGCGTTCTCCACGTTGAAGGCGGCCCGCGGCAAGAACGACAAGCTCGCGCTGGCCAACGCGGTGGCGAGCATCCTGGTGGCGATCACCGGTGCGGCGCTGGCCGTGCGGGGTCTGCGGAAGGACGGGAAGGCATGACGTCGGTGCACGAGCTGATGGACTACGCCGAGGTCATCGAGCGCTTCGACCCGGTGCTCGGGCTGGAGGTGCACGTCGAGCTGCACACCAACACCAAGATGTTCTGCGGCTGCGCGAACGTCTTCGGCGGCGAGCCGAACACGCAGGTCTGCCCGACCTGCCTCGGCCTGCCCGGCGCGCTGCCCGCGCTCAACGGCCAGGCGGTGGAGTCGGCGATCCGGATCGGGTTGGCGCTCAACTGCGAGATCGCCGAGTGGTGCCGGTTCGCCCGGAAGAACTACTTCTACCCGGACATGCCGAAGAACTTCCAGACCTCGCAGTACGACGAGCCGATCGCGTTCAACGGCTTCCTCGACGTGACGCTGGACGACGGCTCGCTGTTCCGGGTCGAGATCGAGCGCGCGCACATGGAGGAGGACACCGGCAAGTCGCTGCACGTCGGTGGCGCGACGGGCCGCATCCACGGCGCGGAGCACTCGCTGCTGGATTACAACCGCGCCGGCGTGCCGCTGATCGAGATCGTCACCAAGACGATCACGGGCACCGGTGAGCGGGCGCCCGAGGTGGCGCGCGCCTACGTCACGGCGTTGCGCGACCTGTTGAAGGCGCTCGACGTGTCGGACGTCCGGATGGACCAGGGTTCGCTGCGCTGCGACGCGAACGTGTCGCTGATGGCCAAGGACGCGACCGAGTTCGGCACCCGCACCGAGACCAAGAACGTCAACTCGCTGCGCAGCGTCGAGCGGGCGGTGCGGTTCGAGATGACCCGCCAGGGGGCGCTGCTGGCGGCCGGCGGCACGGTCACGCAGGAGACCCGGCACTTCGACGAGTCGACCGGCAGCACGTCGTCGGGGCGGACCAAGGAGACGGCGGAGGACTACCGGTACTTCCCGGAGCCCGACCTGGTGCCGATCGCGCCGTCGCGAGAGTGGGTCGACCAGCTGCGCGGGACGCTGCCGGAGCTGCCGTGGGAGCGCCGCAAGCGGGTGCAGCAGGAGTGGTCGTTGACCGACGCCGAGCTGCGCGACCTGGTCAACGCCGGTGCGGTGGACCTGGTGGCGGCTACCGTCGACGCGGGCGCCACGCACACCGAGGCCCGGTCGTGGTGGGTGGCCTACCTGACCAAGGAGGCCAACGCGCGGGGCGTCGAGCCGGCGGAGCTGGCGATCACGCCGGTGCAGATCGCGCGGGTCATCGCGCTGGTGAACGCCGGTGAGCTGACCAACAAGCTCGCCCGCGAGGTCGTCACCGGTGTGCTGGAGGGCGAGGGTGAGCCCGAGGCCGTCATCGAGGCGCGGGGGTTGAAGGTCGTCTCCGACGACTCCGCGCTGGAGCGGGCGGTGGACGAGGCGCTGGCCGCGCAGCCGGACGTGGCGGCGAAGATCCGCGCCGGCAAGGTGGCCGCGGCGGGTGCGATCGTCGGCGCGGTGATGGCGGCGACGAAGGGTCAGGCGGACGCCAAGCGCGTGCGTGAGCTGATCATCGCCCGCTGCTCGTAGCGGGTCGGTCCGGCGGTCGGGCGGGGGTGCGCGACGCGGCCCCGCCCCACCGCCGTCGTGTGCTCCGGGGCCGTGCGTCCCCCTGCGGGTGGAGTCGCCTTATTGCGGACCGAGAGTGCCTGCACTCTGTTAATACGTTCGCCCATTCGAGTGGTAACACTGCTTGAAACACGTCTTCGGTGCTGGTAGCGAAGCTCAAGATCGGCGCGTTGGTCGCTCTCGGTAAATTTCCTCCTCTCAGGTGCGTCCATCTGTGTCAGGCTTGAGCCGTTCGGGAGGGTCGGGGGGCTCACCGAATCGGCAATCAGACCCAGAGGATGCCCCGTCCAGGGGACCCGTTGTTAGGGGAGGCAACGCCATGACTCGCACTGACCCGAAGCTCGTCGCCGAGATCGACGCCATCGAGGACCGGATCGTCGACGAGGCGACCGACACCGCGGCCGGCACCGAGCCGACGGAGGTCGACCTGCTCGTCGGCGGTGGTGTCGAGCCGACCGGCGGCCCGTACAAGCCGACCGGCGACCCGGCCGACGAGCCGCTGGTGAAGCCGATGGGCGGCCCGTACAAGCCGACGGGCGACCCCGAGACGAACGGTGGCCCGTACAAGCCCACCACGGACGAGCCGGCGGCCGCCACCCAGACGCGGTAGCACCACTCAGCCGCGGTAGCGCCACTCAGCCGCGGTAGCGCAACCGACCGCGTGACGTCGCACCGGATGCCGCCGGCCACTGGCCGGCGGCATCCGCTTGGTGCCTGTGATCTCATATGACCGTGCCTTCGCAGAGCCCCGCCGGCGGACCACGCGGGGGGCGCGGCTCCGCCGGACCCGGTGACGTGGTCGCACGGGCCCGGCAGTTGCACCGCAGCGCGTTGGACGCGGCCACCGCCGACCGCCACCCCGCCGCCATCCGGCAGATGCGCAAGGGCCTGTCGCTGCTGGAGACCGAGGGGATCGACCCGCAGGAACGGCTGGAGGTCCGCACCCGGCTGCGCAACACCCTGGCGTTCTGCCTGGCCGAGACCGGCAAGGTGGACGACGGCCTCACCCAGCTCGCGGGCGTGGACGCCGAGCTCGTCGGCCTGCGCGACGAGGCGTTGCGGGCGCACCTGTCGACCCTGGTCAACCTCAACCGCGCCGCCCTGCTGTGCCGGGTCGGCCGCATCGACGAGGGCATCGCCCAGCTGGACCGGGAGATCGACCGCAGCGAACGCCGCCTCTCCCCGCGCGCCGACCCCGAGGCCGTCGACCTGCTCGCGCTGGCCCTGTCCAACCGGGGCAACGCGCACGGCGAGGTCCACCGCCACGACAAGGCCGTCCGCGACCTGAACCGCGCCGTCGAGCTCGCCGACGCCCACGACCTGCCGCTGCGCGCCGCGATCGCCAAGCACGCCCTGGGCAACGCGGTGCAGCGCGCCGGCGACATCCCGGCCGCGCTGCGCCACTACCACGAGGCCAACCGGGCGTTCCAGGACCTCGAACCGGGCCTGCTGCTGCGCCTGCGCATCGACCAGGCCGAGGCGATGATCAGCGTCGGGCTGGCCGACGAGGCGGGCCGGCTGCTGGACGAGGTGCTGCCGGAGCTGCGCCGCCAGCGCATCGGGCAGGACGTCGCCGAGGCCGAGCTGTTCCGCGCGGCGGCCGCGTTGCAGGACGGCGACCTCAAGCTGGCCCGGCGGATGGCGACCTCGGCGCAGCGCAAGCTGGTCGGTCGCGGCAGCCCGGCGTGGGCGGCGGTCGCGGGGCTGATCGCGCTGCGGGTGGACGCGGTGCGCGCGCTGGAGTCGCGGCGCCCGGTCGCCGAGGTGGTGCGGCGGGCGATCGAGCTGTCCGCGGAGCTGGCCGGGCTGAAGCTGGCCGACCAGGCCGCGTTCGCGCTGGTGCTGGCGGCCCGGCTGGAGATCCGCCGCGGCGACCCGGACCGGGGCGCCGAACTGCTGCGCAGCGTGCCGAAGTCGCGCCGGATCGCGCCGATCGACCACCGGATGTTGCTGCGGCTGTGCCGGGCGGAGCTGGCGCTGGCCCGCGGCAACCACCGGGTGGCGTTGGCGCAGGCCAAGGCGGGACTGGCCGAGCTGGGCCGGATGCGGGACCGGCTCGGCGGGTTGGAACTGGTGTCCGGCACCGCCGTGCACGGCCGTGAGCTGGGCGAACTCGCCGTGCGGCTGGTGCTGCGCGGCCGTGACTCGGCGGCCAACGCCAAGCGCCTGTTCACCTGGCTGGAGCGCACCAGGGCCCAGCTGTACCGGTACGACCCGGCGGAGTCCACAGTGGACTCCGAGCTGGGTGAGCGGATCGCCGAGGTGCGCAGGCTCAGCCGCGTGCTGCTGCGCGCCCGCCTCGACGGCCTGCCGACCGGTGAGCTGGAGGCGCGGCTCAAGACGAGCCAGCGCGCCGCCACCCGGATGGGGTGGAGCGCGAGCCCGTGGGGCACGCCGCGCCCGGTCGTCACGCCGGACGAGGTGCTGGCCCGGTTGTGCGGGCGGGCCGTGGTGAGCTTCGCGGTGTCCGGCGACGAGCTGATCGCCGTGGTGTTCGCCGGTGAACGGGTCCGCATGGTGCGCTTGGGCTCCGCCGCCGCCGCCAACGAGGGCGCGCGCCGCCTGCACGCCGACCTCAACGCGCTCGCGCCCGACCACCTCTCGGCGCCGCTGGTCGAGGTGATCTCGGCGTCCGCGCGCCGTGAGGCGGAGAAGCTCGACCGGCTGCTGCTGCACCCGCTGGCGCCGATGATCGGTGACCGGTCGCTGGTCGTGGTGCCCACGGGCGCGCTGTACGTGGTGCCGTGGGGTGTGCTGCCGACGTGCGCGAACCGGCCGACGACGGCCGTGCCGTCGGCCACCGCGTGGATGTCGGCGATCCGCGAGGTGCGTGAGGTCGCCGACGGCGTGCTGCTGGTGCGCGGCCCCGGGTTGCAGGCCGCGCAGGGCGAGATCGACCGGCTCGCGGGCTACCACGGCGGCGCGACGACGCTCGGCGTCACCGAGGCCAAGGTGGGCAAGGTGCTGGCGGCGTTGGACGGCGTGCAGCTCGCGCACATCGCCGCGCACGGCGAGCACGAGCAGGAGAACGCGTTGTTCTCACGGCTGGAGCTGGTGGACGGCGCGCTGTTCGCGCACGAGGTCGGCCGGGTGCGCAGGCCGCCGCACCAGGTCGTGCTGGCCGCGTGCGAACTGGCGTTGAACCGGGTGCGGCCCGGTGACGAGCCGCTGGGGTTCGCCGGTGCGCTGCTGGCCAGCGGCGCGCGGACGGTGATCGCCGCGTCCAGCCGGGTCGGCGACCGGCCGTCGGCGGCGGCGATGGCCGACTTCCACCGCAACCTCGCGGGCGGCGCGTCACCGGCGGTGGCGCTGGCCGAGGCGGTCGCGGTGGACCCGCTGCGTCGCCCGTTCGTGTGCCTCGGTGCCGGCTGAGCGGCTGACCAGCCGTTCGACCGGTTGACCGGGATCACCCGCACCCACTAGTCAGGGTGGAGGAGTTCTTCGGCGATCACCCCTAGGGGGCACGGTGCGCTGGTTGACGCTCACGCTGCTGCTGCTGGCCACGATGACCACCCCCGCGACCGCCGCGCCCGCGGCCGGCCGGGCCCACGAGCCGGGCAACGGCCCGGAGCGCAACCAGGTCGCCGCCGTCGACCCGCCGCTGCACGCCACCGCGCGCGGCGACAACTGGCCCGACGCCAACCCCGGCTACCCGCGCCGCACCCGGCTGCGCGTGTACCCGGAGGACCAGGCCGACCGGGCGATCAAGCTCGGCCTCGCGCCCTACCACTCGCTCGCGCCACGCCTCAACGACCTGCAACGGCGCAGCGACCGGGTGTCCGTCGAGGTCGTCGGCCGGTCGACGGCGGGACGCGACCTCTACCTGGTCACGCTCACCGCGCCGGAGACCCCCGCGGAGACCCGCAGGCAGGAGGCGTGGCGGGACCGGATCGAGAACGCGCCGACGTCCGCCGCCCGCGACATCTTCCTCCGCGCCGGCTACAAGGCGCCGGTGTGGGTCAACGCCAACATCCACGGCGACGAGTGGGAGGGCACCGACGGCGCGCTGCGCGTGCTCGAAGACCTCGCGTTCGCCTCCGACCCGGCCACCCTGGAACTGCTGCGCCGCCACCGGGTGCACGTGAACCTGACCGCGAACCCGGACGGGCGGGTGGCCGGGACGCGGGCCAACGCGCGCGGGTTCGACCTCAACCGCGACTTCGCCACCTCGTCGCAGCCGGAGTCGCGGGCGATGCGGGACGTGGTCAAGCGCATCCAACCGCTGCTGGTGCTGGACGAGCACGGGTACGTGGCCAACACGCTGATCGAGCCGACCACACCGCCGCACGGCCAGAACTACGACTTCGACCTCTACATCGGGCACGGCTACGCGGGCGGCCTGCGCATGGAGGACGCGGTGCGCGGCCTCGGCCACCCGGAGGCGGCCACGCCGGAGATCCCGTTCCGGGACTACCAGCCGGGCGTGTGGGACGGCTGGGCGCCGATCTACACCGCCCAGTACTCGATGTACCACGGTGCGGTGTCCTACACGATCGAGATCCCCATGCGCGTGAACCGGGCCGACTACGTGACGCAGCCGGTGACCGAGTTGCGGCGGCGATCGGCGATCAACACCGACGTGGTCGAGGCGACGATCCGCAGCGCGCTCGCGTACGTGAAGGAGCACCGGCTCCCGATGGTGGACAACCAGATCGAGATGTTCCGCCGCGGCCTGGCGGGCGAGCCGCAGCGGGCGGTGCCGGACGGTTACGTGCCCGGCTTCGGCCCGGAGGACCGCTACACCACCGAGTTCCCGCGCGCGTACGTCATCCCGGTGGGCGACGGGCAGCGGTCCGGGCCGGCGGCGGCCCGGCTGGTCGACCACCTGCTGGCGCACGACGTGCGGGTGCGGCGGGCCGACCGGGCGTTCACCCTCGGCGACCGGTCCTACCCGGCCGGGTCGTACGTGGTGGACCTGCACCAGCCGAAGCGGGCGCTGGCCAACGTGATGCTGGAGGCGGGCCGGGACATCTCCGACCGGGTGGACGTGATGTACGACATCAGCGGCTGGAGCCACCGGCTGCTGTGGGGCGCCTCGGTCGACGTCGTCCGCGACGGACCGGTCGACGTGCGCGGGCGTGACGTGGTGGCGGCGTCGCCGACGGGGTCGGTCGGCGCGCCGGTGGGCAGCGACCTGGCACTGGCCCTGGCCGACGGCAAGGACGCGGCGGCGGTGAACGACCTGCTCGGGCGGGGGCTCGAACTGCGCAGGCAGGACGACGGCACGATCGTGGTGCCCTCCTCGGCGCGCTCGGCGGCCGAGGAGGTGGCGGACCGGTACGGCGTCCGGTTCACGTCGGCGACGCCCGGCGGTGCGCCGCTGCGCCGTCCCGTGGTGGCCGGCGCGGTGGCGGCGGACGAGCTGAAGGCGTTGCGGGACATGGGGTTCGACGTGCGGCCGGTGTCCACGGCGACGGTGGACGCCGGGTTCGACCTGTCCGGGGTGGACGTGCTGGTCGTGTCGTCGGGGTTGCGCTACGACCAGCTGGGCGCACCGGCCAAGGCCGCGGTGGACGGGTTCCTGGCCCGGGGTGGCGTGGTGACGCGCGGCGCCACCGGCGCCCGGTTCAACGCCGACGCGGGGGTGCTGCCGGTGCGCGCGGTCGCGGGTCGCGAGGACGCGAACGGGGTCGTGGAGGTGGTGGACGGGGCCGGCGCCGTCGGCCACTCGTTCGTGTACGCGCCGCACTGGTTCACCGACCTCGGGCCGGGGGTGACCGCGCGGCAGCGGTACCGGGACCTGGTCGCCGGGCACTGGGCCGCGCGCCCCGACGGGTCGGGCGGCCAGGACCAGGCGGCCGGTCAGGCGGCGGTCGTGGCGGGCACGTCGCCGAAGGGCGCACGGGCCGTGCTGTTCGGCACCGAGCCACTGTTCCGCGACCACCCGAAGGGCCTGTACTGGCAGGTGGCGGACGCCATCTACCGCACCGCGGCGCCGTGACGGCCGGGCGTCAGTCGCGGCCGCCCTCGCCGTCGCCTTCCCGCACGATGATCACCACGCGGTCGTCGCTGGAGACCGGCGTGCCGCCCGGCTCCTTGTTCACCGTGCCCGCGAGCGCGGTCGTGTCGTCGAGCATCACCAACGGGCCGAGGCGGCCGAAGCCGTCCGGGCCGTTCATGGTCAGCTCGGGCTTGCCGGTGAAGCTGCCGTCCGGGTTCATCGGCAGGTTGAGCAGGCCCGGCGCGGCGCTCGTGGTCACCATCACCAGGTTCGAGAACGAGCCGCAGCCGCCGACACCCGGCCGCTCCGGCCACGACCACGCGGGGGCGCCGAACGCCTTGCCCGGCTCCACCCGGTACAGCACGTCGGCGGTCGCGGCCGCGTCGGTCACCCACGTCTTGGACCCGTCGCCGGACACGCACAGCCCGCCCGGCGACTTCAGCCCGCTCGCCAGCACCCGGGAGCCCTGCGTCGGGTTGCCGCGCGCGGGTTGGCCGGTGCCGTCGATCCGCAGCACCTTCCCGGCCAGCGAGTCCGGGTCGGCCGCCGCGGCCGGGTTGCCCCCGTCGCCGGTGGCCACCAGCAGGGCGCCGGTGCGGTCGTAGGCGAGCACGCCCCGGTTGCCGGTCTGGCCCTTCGGGATGCCGGTCAACACCGGCTTCGGCACGTCGCCGGGCGCGAGCCGCATCACCCGGTTGTCGGTCGCCGTGGTCACGTACACGAAGACCAGCTGGTCCTCGGGGTACGTCGGCGACAGCGTGAGCCCGGTGAGCCCGCCACCGCCGGAGGCGTCGACGTCGAACTTCGCCACCTCGACCGGGTCGACGTCCTTGGTCACCTTGAGCAGCCGGCCGGTGGTCCGCTCGGTCGCCAGCGCGGTCACCGCGCCGGTGGTCTGGTTGATGTCGGTCAGCGCGACCCCGGAAACGGGGTTCAGGCACGTGCCGACCACGGCCGGGCTGAAGTCCTTGCAGCCCTGCGGCGGCGGCACGGGGGCCTGCTGCTGGCCTTGCTGCCGGCCGTCGGCGGGCCCCTTCGGCAGCTCGCCCGGCAGTTCGGGCACCGGCCCGGCCTGCGGCGTCAGCTGCACGGCCGCGCTCCACCCCGCCGGTCCCGGCTGCTCGGGGAAGCTCGCGCAGCCCGCGGCCAGCAGGCCGAGGGCCGAGCCGATCAGCACTCCACGCAGTCGCGACACGGGTTCCAGGTTAGGCGCGCGGCCGTGAACGCGAGGTGAGCGGCCCTTCCACCTCGCCCCGCACGGCCCGCTGCACGGCGTCCGCCCGGTCGAGCAGCAGCTCCAGCTCGTCCACCACCACCCGCGGGTCCTCCAGCGGCAGGAAGTGCGTGTTCGGCAGCACCCGCACCCTGGCCTGCGGCAACGCGGCTACCGGGCCGAGCACACCGGCGGTCGAGGCCAGGAAGTCGTACCGGCCCGCCAGCACCGTTGTGGGGCACGTCACGCCGGTCAGGTCGAGCCGGGGCGCGCGGCCCAGGGCCAGCGCGAGCGTGAAGTACCAGCGCCAGTCGTGCCGCAGGTACCGGCGCAGCGACCCGAGCAGCGGCCCGCCGACGTCCGGCACCGGCACGCGGTGCAGCACGGCGTCCAGCAGCGGCCCGGCCGCCCTCAACGCCGTCACCCCGCCCACGCCGATCAACCGCCGCAATGGCGGCGGCACGCCCGGGAAGCCGAGCACGTCCGCGAACGTGTCGCCCGGCGCGCCCGCCACCAGCATCAGGCCGCTCACCCGGTCCGGGTGCCGCAACGCCAGCTCCGCGGCCACCGTGACGCCCATCGACCAGCCCATCACCACGCACCGCTCGATCCCGCCGTCGTCCAGCACGGCCAGCGCGTCGGCGACGTGGTCGGCCAGCTCGATGCGGGCGGGGTCGGCGGGCCGGTCCGAGTCGAGCGTGCCGCGGTGGTACCAGCTGTGCACGCGGGCCGACGGCAGCTCCGGCCACAGCGTCGGCACCGCGCCGAGCCCGGGGCTGAGCAGCACGTCCGGCCCGTCGCCGTCGGTGCGCCACAACCTGATCCGCGTGCCGTCCGCGGAGTGGACGTCGTGCTCCCGCATGGCGGCCAGTGTGCCGTAACGTGCGAACCCGTGAGCCTTACCGTGCTGGTCCCCGACGACCTCGGTGTCCGCGTGCTGTCCGAGGTGGAGGGTGTGCGCCCCCTCCGCTACGAGCCGGGGCAGCCGCTGCCGGCCGGGGCCGCGGGGGCGGAAGTCCTGGTGCCGAAGTTCCTCCTGGGCACGGACCCGCGTGACGTGTTCGGGCAGCTGCCGTCGTTGAAGCTGGTGCAGCTGCTCTCGGCGGGTGCCGAGCGGTTCATCGGGGTCGTACCCGATGGGGTGATGCTGTCGACGTGCCGGGGCGCGCACGGTGGCAGCACGGCGGAGTGGGCGATCGGCGCGCTGCTGGCCATCTACCGCGACTTCCCGGTGTTCGAGCGGGCCAGGCTGGAGCGGCGCTGGGACTACCACCTCACGGACACGTTGCAGGACAAGAAGGTGCTCGTGGTCGGCGCGGGCGACCTGGGCGAGCAGTTCCGCCGCAGGCTGGAGCCGTTCGACGCGACCGCGACCCTGGTCGGCCGCACCGCGCGGCCCGGTGTGCACGGCGTGGACGAGCTGCCCGAGCTGCTGGGCGGGTTCGACGCGGTGCTCGTCGTCGTGCCGCTGACCGAGGCGACCACCGGGATGGTCGACGCGAAGTTCCTCTCCCGGATGAAGGACGGCGCGATCCTGGTCAACGCGGCCCGCGGCGCGGTCGTCGACACCGACGCGCTGGTGGCCGAGCTGACCTCGGGGCGGCTGCGCGCGGCGCTGGACGTGACCGAGCCGGAACCCCTGCCGTCGGACCATCCACTGTGGACGGCACCGGGCCTGTTCCTCACCCCGCACGTGGCCGGCAGCTGCACGGGCCACGCCGACCGGGCGTACGCCGTGGCGGCCGCCGAGATCGCGCGGTTCGCCCGCGGTGAGCGGCCGGCGAACCTGGTCCAGGGTGACTATTAGGCCATTCGGGTGTACGCACACCTCGAAACGGACGCTCGCGGACGTCGTCCGAACCTCCTAACGTGCGGGTGCGTGGCTACTCACGACGACCGCTCGAAGGCATCGGGCGGCTACTCCGACGACGGGTTCTACTCGACGAGTGGCGTGGGCGGAGGAGTTCACCACTTCGACGACGGCACGCGGACGATCGACAACAGCGCGTTCACCAAGGACACGACGGCGTTCGACGCGACCGGCTACACGCCGGTCGCGGACCTGGACGACAAGCCCGCGCACCACCAGACCTTCGACGACGAGGACGAGCGCCGGAAGTTCGGCTGGACCGCGAGCGCCGACATCGGCCTGCTGGTGCTGCGGCTGGCCCTGGGCGGCGCGTTCGTCATGCACGGCCTGCAGAAGGTGTTCGGCCTGTTCGGCGGGCCGGGCATCGACGGGTTCGCCCAGTACCTGCAGTCCGCCGGGTTCCGCGAGGCGCGGATCCTGGCGTGGGTCACCGGCGTGACCGAGCTCGGCGGTGGCGCGCTGCTCGTCCTCGGCCTGTTCACCCCCCTGGCCGCGGCCGGCGTGCTCGGCGTGATGGCGAACGTCATCGCGCTGAAGTACCGGGGCGGGTTCTTCGCACCCAACGGCGTGGAGCTGGAGGCCGTCTACGCGGCGATGGCGTTCGCCGTGCTGTTCGCCGGCCCCGGCCGCGCGGCCCTGGACTACAACCGCAGCTGGTTCCGCCACTCGCTGCTGTCGGGCTTCATCTGCCTGGTGCTCGCGGCCGGCGCCACCGCGGCAACCCTCTACGTCTTCCGTTGACATTGCCGCTGCTCCGCAGACGGCGGCTCGGTCGCCCGGAAGTCGACCGCTCGCGCCTGATTTCCCGGCGATCGAAAAGCGTGATCGCCGGGAAATGAGTCGCGAACGGTCGACGCGACCTCGCGTGGTGGGGCCGTTCGTCGGGCCGCGCGACCAGGGTGGGAGACCGACCGGCGGATCATCCGGCGGCCGGTCTTCCGGTTTCCTGCTAATTCACCTCTCGGACGGCGCCGGTGGAGGCGTCGGTGGTCATGCGGGCGTAGGCGCGCAGGGCGGCGGTGACCGGGCGGATGCGGTCGGTCGGTTGCCACGGGCGTTCCGAGGCCTCCATCTTGGCCCGCCGCTCGGCCAGCACCGACTCGTCCACCAGCAGCTCCAACCGCCGCTCGTGGATGTCGATGACGATCCGGTCGCCGTCCTGGACCAGGCCGATCACGCCACCGCCCGCCGCCTCCGGTGAGACGTGGCCGATCGACAGGCCCGACGTGCCGCCGGAGAACCGGCCGTCGGTGATCAACGCGCACTTGCGGCCCAGGCCCGCGCCCTTGAGGAACGCGGTGGGGTGCAGCATCTCCTGCATGCCCGGCCCGCCCGCCGGACCCTCGTAGCGGACCACGAGGACGTCACCGGGCTGGATCTCCTTCTTCAGGATCGCCGAGACGGCCTCCTCCTGGGACTCCACCACCCGCGCCGGCCCCTCGAAGTGCCACAGCTCCTCGTCGATGCCCGCCGCCTTGATCACCGCGCCGCGCTCGGCCAGGTTGCCCCGCAGCACGGCCAGTCCGCCGTCCTTGGTGTAGGCGTGGGCGACGTCGCGGATGCAGCCGCCGGCCGCGTCCGTGTCGAGCTTCGACCACCGGTTGGACGTGGAGAACGCCTCCGTCGTGCGCACGCCGCCGGGCGCGGCGTGGAACAGCTCGACGGCCCGCCGGGAGGGCGACGCGGCGCGCACGTCCCACTCGCCCAGCCACGACGCGATGTCCGGGCTGTGCACGGTGTGCACGTCCTCGTTGAGCAGGCCCGCCCGCCACAGCTCGCCCAGCAGGGCCGGGATGCCGCCCGCCCGGTGGACGTCCTCCATGTGGTAGTCCGAGTTCGGCGACACCTTCGACAGGCACGGCACGCGCCGGCTCAGCGCGTCGATGTCGGCCAGCGTGAAGTCGACCTCGCCCTCCCGCGCGGCGGCGAGGATGTGCAGCACGGTGTTCGTGGAGCCGCCCATCGCCATGTCCAGCGCCATGGCGTTCTCGAACGCCTTGCGGTTCGCGATCGAGCGCGGCAGCACCGACTCGTCGTCCTGCTCGTAGTACCGCTTGCACAGGTCCACGACCGTGCGGCCGGCCTCGGCGAACAGCTCGCGGCGCGCGGCGTGCGTGGCCAGCGTGGAGCCGTTGCCCGGCAGCGCCAGGCCCAGCGCCTCGGTGAGGCAGTTCATCGAGTTCGCGGTGAACATGCCGGAGCACGAGCCGCAGGTCGGGCACGCCGACCGCTCCACCTCGGCCAGGCCGGCCTCGTCCACGTCCGGCGACGCGGACGCGGAGATCGCGGTGATCAGGTCGGTCGGCGCGACGGCGACGCCGTCCACCACGACCGCCTTGCCCGCCTCCATCGGCCCGCCGGAGACGAACACCACCGGGATGTCGAGCCGCATCGCCGCGTTGAGCATGCCCGGCGTGATCTTGTCGCAGTTGGAGATGCACACGATCGCGTCGGCCTGGTGCGCGTTGACCATGTACTCGACCGAGTCGGCGATGATCTCCCGCGACGGCAGCGAGTACAGCATCCCGCTGTGCCCCATGGCGATGCCGTCGTCCACCGCGATCGTGTGGAACTCGCGCGGCACCCCGCCCGCCTCGCGGATCGCCTCGGCCACGATGTCCCCGAGGTCGCGCAGGTGCACGTGCCCCGGCACGAACTGCGTGTAGGAGTTGGCGATGGCCACGATCGGCTTGCCGAAATCGCTGTCGGTCATGCCGGTCGCGCGCCAGAGCGCGCGTGCGCCCGCGGCGTTGCGGCCGTGGGTGGTGGTGCGGGAACGGAGCGGTGGCACGGCTCCTCCAGAAGTCTTTGCCAAACGGTTCGCGTACGACGCGCGCGGGGTGTTGGGCGCGGAGGTGGGGAGCGGTGCCTCAGAGATTACCCCGCCGCAGCGCGCCGGCGACCAGCACGGCGGCGAGCGCGAGCGTGATGACGTGCACGGCCGTGCACCACAGGCAGATCTTCCCGATCAGCAGGAACTCGGCGGCCACCAGGTACACCACGAACAGCACGCCGACGCCGACGGCCGCCAGCCGCGCCCAGTGCCACACCTGGCCGCGCCAGGCGAACGGCAGGCACGCGACGGTCAGGAACGCGAAGAACGCGAGCCCCAGCACCGCGACCGGGATGCCGAGCAGCTCGGACTGCTCGCTGGTGGTCACCGTGCCGCAGTCGATCACCTCGCCCTCGGCGCACAGCAGCGCGCCCGCGGTGAAGTGCGCGATCGTGAGGTAGGCCGAGACGGCCAGGCCCGCCAGGGACAGCACCAGGCTGACGACGGGCACCCACCCGAGGGTCCGCGTGTTCGAACTCACTCCGGTGACTTTACGGGCGGCGGCGTTGTGTCCTCGTCAGGCTCGGCGGGTTCGTCAGCCGCCGCCGCGGCCGTCGGATCGGCCACCCGGCCCCCGCTGACCTGCGACAACACCGGCAGGTGCGCGGCGCGGACGGCGGGCAGCCGCACCAGCGAGTCGTCCGCGAGCACCGCCGACAACCACCCCTTCGGTACCACCTTGATCGCCTTCACGTCCGACCACGGCACGACCCGCTCGCCGAACGTGCCCCGCGCCACGATCCGCTCGCCGTCCACGGTCGTCCGGTTGCGCAACACCCACCACGCGAACGCCGCCGGGAGCAGGTAGAGGACCTGGAGACCGGGAACGCCCCAGGCCACGGGCGTCGCGCAGATGGCGGCGGACCCGGCGGCGAACAGGGCCGGGGTGGGGATGCGGAACACGACTTTCGGCACCCCCCAGATGCTGCCACCTCCTCGTCCGAGCGGGTGACGCCGACCCGCTCCCACGCACGCGGAGGGGTCCACGATCCGGGAGTGCCGTCCCGCACAGTTGACGCTCCACCGCCTTGACGGTTAACGTCAGCCCCATGCAGCGCAACCTCGTTCTCGTACTTCCCAGGCGCGTCGACGCCTAGGCATTCGAGCTTGCGTCGACGCGCGACCCTCGTGCGACCCGTTCGGGTTGGCGAGGGTTTTTTCGTGCCCGGACCGTGCATTCTCCTTACCCACGAGGCAGACAGATGACCAGCGCAACCTCGCGACCGGCTCCCGGAGAGTCGTCGTCGCCCCGCCCTGGACCGCGGCCGAAACCGGCCCCGCCGAGCGGCGCTCCCATCCGCGTGACCGGCGCCCAGTCCCTCGTCCGCTCCCTTGAGGCAGTGGGCTGCGAGGTGGTCTTCGGCATTCCCGGCGGCACGATCCTGCCTGCCTACGACCCGCTCCTCGACTCCACCAAGGTGCGCCACATCCTGGTCCGCCACGAGCAGGGCGCGGGCCACGCCGCGACCGGGTACGCGCAGGCCACCGGCAAGGTCGGGGTCTGCATGGCGACCTCAGGCCCCGGTGCGACCAACCTCGTCACGCCCCTCGCGGACGCCAACATGGACTCCGTCCCGGTGGTCGCCATCACCGGCCAGCAGTCCCGCCCGCTGATCGGCACCGACGCGTTCCAGGAAGCCGACATCTGCGGCATCACGATGCCGATCACCAAGCACAACTTCCTCGTCACCGACGCCGCGGACATCCCGCGCGCCATCGCCGAGGCGTTCCACCTGGCCTCCACCGGCCGACCCGGCCCCGTCCTGGTGGACATCCCCAAGGACGTGCTGCAGGAGATGACCTCGTACTCCTGGCCGCCGGAACTGCGCCTGCCCGGTTACCGGCCGACGACCCGGCCGCACGGCAAGCAGGTGCGCGAGGCCGCGAAGCTGATCGCCGCGGCCCGCCGCCCCGTCCTCTACGTCGGCGGCGGCGTGATCAAGGCCGAGGCGTCGGCCGAGCTGCTGGAGCTGGCCGAGTCCACCGGCATCCCGGTGGTGACCACGCTGATGGCGCGCGGCGCGTTCCCCGACTCGCACCCGCAGCACCTGGGCATGCCCGGCATGCACGGCACGGTCTCGGCGGTCGCCGCGATGCAGAAGTCGGACCTGCTGATCGCCCTCGGCGCGCGGTTCGACGACCGGGTCACCGGGCAGCTGTCCACGTTCGCGCCGGACGCGCAGGTCGTGCACGCCGACATCGACCCGGCCGAGATCTCCAAGAACCGCCGCGCGGACGTCCCGATCGTGGGCGACTGCAAGGAGATCATCGGCGAGCTGCTCGACGCGGTCCGGGTGGAGAAGGAGAACGCGGCGCGCGCGGTCGACCTGACGCCCTGGTGGGACCAGCTCAACGCGCTGCGCGAGACGTTCCCGCTGGGCTACGACTGGCCCGAGGACGGCACGCTGTCGCCGCAGTACGTCATCGAGCGGATCGGCGTGCTGACCCCGGCGGACACCCTGTTCACCGCGGGCGTCGGCCAGCACCAGATGTGGGCCGCGCAGTTCGTGAAGTACGAGACGCCGCGCACGTGGATCAACTCCGGCGGCCTCGGCACGATGGGCTACGCGGTGCCCGCCGCGATGGGCGCCAAGGCCGGCGTGCCGGACGTCCAGGTGTGGGCGATCGACGGCGACGGCTGCTTCCAGATGACCAACCAGGAGCTGGCCACCTGCGCCATCGAGGGCATCCCGATCAAGGTCGCCGTGATCAACAACGGCAACCTGGGCATGGTCCGCCAGTGGCAGACGCTGTTCTACGGCGAGCGCTACTCCAGCACCGACCTGGGCACGCACAAGCACCGCATCCCCGACTTCAAGCTGCTCGCCGAGGCGTACGGCTGCGCCGGCCTGCGCGCCGAGTCGCGCGAGCAGGTCGACTCGGTGATCCAGCAGGCCATGGAGATCAACGACCGGCCCGTCGTCATCGACTTCGTGGTCGGCAAGGACGCCCAGGTCTGGCCCATGGTGGCGGCCGGCACCGGCAACAGCGAGATCATGGCCGCGCGTGGCATCCGCCCGCTGTTCGACGAGGACGAGTGACGAGATGACTAGGCACACCCTGAGCGTTCTGGTCGAGGACAAGCCCGGCGTCCTCGCGCGGGTCGCGGGCCTGTTCTCGCGGCGCGGGTTCAACATCGAGTCGATGGCCGTCGGCCGCACCGAGCACCCGGACATCTCCCGGATGACCATCGTGGTGTCGGTCGAGGAACTGCCGCTGGAGCAGGTCACCAAGCAGCTCAACAAGCTCATCAACGTCATCAAGATCGTCGAGCTGGAGCCCGCCGCGTCCGTGCAGCGGCAGCTCCTGCTCGTCAAGGTGCGCGCCGACGCGACGGTGCGCAGCCAGGTCCTGGAGACGGTGCAGCTCTTCCGCGCGAAGGTCGTCGACGTCTCCCCGGAGGCGGTCACCGTCGAGGCCACCGGCACGTCTGAGAAGCTCGACGCGCTGCTGCGGATGCTGGAGCCCTACGGGCTCCGCGAGATCGTCCAGTCCGGCATGGTCGCCATCGGCCGTGGCGCCCGCTCCATCACCGCGACCGCGGTGCGCTGATTTTCCGGTTCCGAGGAAGGAAGTACCACCAGTGAGCGTCGAGATCTTCTACGACGACGATGCCGACCTGAGCATCATCCAGGGGCGCAAGGTCGCGGTCATCGGCTACGGCAGCCAGGGCCACGCGCACGCGCTGAGCCTGCGCGACTCCGGCGTCGACGTCCGGATCGGCCTCCCCGAGGGCTCGAAGTCCCGTGCCAAGGCGGAGGAGGAGGGCCTGGCCGTCGGCACGCCCGCCGAGGTCTCCGCCGAGGCCGACCTGATCATGATCCTGGCGCCGGACACCGCGCAGCGGCACATCTACGCCAACGACATCGCGCCGAACCTCAAGGACGGCGACGCGGTCTTCTTCGGCCACGGCTTCAACATCCGCTACGGCCTGATCACCGTGCCGTCCAACGTGGACGTGGCGATGGTCGCGCCGAAGGGCCCGGGCCACCTGGTCCGCCGCCAGTTCGTCGACGGCAAGGGCGTGCCCGCGCTCATCGCGGTCGAGCAGGACGCCTCCGGCAACGCGCAGGCGCTCGCGCTGTCCTACGCCAAGGGCATCGGCGGCACGCGCGCGGGCGTCATCAAGACCACGTTCAAGGAGGAGACCGAGACCGACCTGTTCGGTGAGCAGGCGGTCCTCTGCGGTGGCGCGTCCGCGCTGGTGCAGGCCGGTTTCGAGGTGCTGACCGAGGCGGGCTACGCCCCCGAGGTCGCCTACTTCGAGTGCCTGCACGAGCTCAAGCTCATCGTGGACCTCATGTACGAGGGCGGCATCGCCCGCATGCGCTACTCGATCTCCGACACCGCCGAGTACGGCGACCTCACCCGCGGCCCGCGCGTGGTCACGCCGGGGGTCAAGGAGGAGATGCGCAAGATCCTGGGCGAGATCCAGGACGGCACGTTCGCCACCGAGTGGGTGAACGAGGACGACGCCGGCCGCGGCAACTACAAGAAGTTGCAGCAGGAGGGCGAGCAGCACCCGATCGAGGAGGTCGGCAAGAAGCTGCGCGGCCTCATGTCCTGGGTCGACCGACCCATCACCGAAACGGCGTAAGATCAGCGGTTTTTTCGACGGGGCCCGCGGTTTGCGCCGCGGGCCCCGGTATACCTAGGCCCCATGAGCGACAGCGCGCCCATCTACGACGACAAGGCCCACGTCCGGGGCAACCTCGACCTCGGCGGCGCCGAGTGGATCCGCAGCGACGAGGGGGCCGAGGGGGAGGAGGAGCACGTCGAGATCGCGTTCGTCGAGCACACCGACGGCGTGACGTACACGGCGATGCGCAACTCCGCCCACCCCGACGGCCCGGTCCTGGTCTTCACCCCGGCCGAGTGGGAGGCGTTCATCCTCGGCGTCAAGGACGGCGAGTTCGACGAGCCCTGGTGACCGTGCGCGCCCCGCACGCCCCCGCAAGGTCCAAGTAGGACGTGCGTACCGTGTTCCAGCAGGTGAAACGGGGCACCCGGGTGTCAACCGCCGGGCGGGCGCTGACTATGCTCGTTAACAACCCGGACACATTGCCGTGGCCGGCCGGCGCGGGTGACGACCTGCTCGACGGCCCCGCGCTCCCCACCCGTTCACACCTCCGGGAGCGACGTCCGTGACCAAGCCCGTTGTCCTCATCGCCGAGAAGCTCGCACCGTCCGTTCTCGACGTCTTCGGTGATGGCATCGAGGTGCGCCACGTCGACGGCACCGACCGTCCCGCGCTGCTCGAAGCCGTCGCCGACGCCGACGCCCTCCTGGTCCGCTCGGCCACCAAGGTCGACGCCGAGGTGTTCAAGGCCACCACCAAGCTCAAGGTCGTCGCCCGCGCGGGCGTCGGGCTGGACAACGTCGAGGTGCCCGCCGCCACCGAGCGCGGCGTGATGGTGGTCAACGCGCCCACCTCCAACATCGTCAGCGCCGCCGAGCACGCCGTCGCGCTGCTGCTCGCCACCGCGCGCCAGATCCCGGCCGCGCACGCCACGCTGCAGAACCACGAGTGGAAGCGCAGCAAGTTCAACGGCGTCGAGGTGCAGGGCAAGACCGTCGGCGTGGTGGGCCTGGGCAAGATCGGCCAGCTGTTCGCGGCCCGCATCGCCGCCTTCGGCACCGAGCTGATCGCCTACGACCCGTACGTCAGCGCCGCCCGCGCCGCGCAGCTCGGCATCGAGCTGGTGACGCTGGAGGAGCTGCTGGAGCGCGCCGACTTCATCTCCATCCACCTGCCGAAGACCCCGGAGACCAAGGGCCTGATCGGCGCCGCGCAGCTGGCCAAGGCCAAGCGCGGCGTGATCATCGTCAACGCCGCCCGCGGCGGTCTGGTCGACGAGGAGGCGCTGGCCGAGGCCGTGAAGGAGGGCCAGGTCGGCGGCGCGGGCATCGACGTGTTCTCCACCGAGCCCACCACCGAGAGCCCCCTGTTCGGCCTGCCGAACGTCGTGGTCACCCCGCACCTGGGCGCCTCGACCTCGGAGGCGCAGGACCGGGCGGGCACCGACGTGGCCAAGTCGGTGCTGCTCGCCCTGGCAGGCGACTTCGTGCCGGACGCGGTGAACGTGCAGGGCGGCGGCGTGGTCGGCGAGGAGGTCCGCCCGTACCTGCCGCTGGTGCAGAAGCTGGGCACGGTGGTCGCGGCGCTCAGCGCCAAGGCGCCGACCAGCGTCAGCCTGGAGGTGCGCGGCGAGCTGTCCAACGAGGACGTGTCGGTGCTGCCGCTGGCCGCCCTGCGCGGCGTGTTCTCCAGCGTGGTCGAGGAGCAGGTCACCTTCGTCAACGCCCCGGCGCTGGCGAACTCGCTGGGCGTGAGCGTCGACCTGGTCAAGGAGCCGGAGAGCGCCAACCACCGCAGCCTGGTCACGGTGCGCGCGGTGCAGGCCGACGGCGCGGTCATCACGGTGTCGGGCACGCTCACGGGTCTGGACCAGGTCGAGAAGCTGGTCGGCATCAACGGCCGCGGCTTCGACCTGCGCGCCGAGGGCAACGTGCTGCTGCTGGAGTACTCGGACCGGCCGGGCGTGATGGGCACCGTCGGCACCCTGCTGGGCGAGGCCGGCGTGAACGTCGAGGCCGCCCAGATCAGCCAGACCAAGGACGGCGCGGACGCGTTCATGCTGCTGCGCGTGGACCGCCCGGTGGACACCGCGGTGCTCGACCCGATCGGCGCGGCCGTCGGCGCCCGCACGGTGCGCTCGGTCAACTTCGACTGATCGTCGGTCCCTGAAACGGAGTAACGCCGCCGAGGCCTGTCCATGTATATCGCCGCAGGTCTCGGCGGTGTCACAGTTAACCGTTAGTCGTCAAAACTGTGGTTGCCATCACTCGATCGGGCTAAGTGATCCGCTCGACCGAGCGATTAGGTTCCTCGCACGAGGTTGACCCGGTGCCGTAGAGGGCACGGCACCACGCGGGCAGTGCCCCCACTGGAGACGACGCTGCCTGCCCGGTCGAATCCGACCTCGCTTGGGGCACGTTGTGAGCCGATCTCGCGTTGTCGCCAGATCTGCCGTACCGGTGGTGTTGGCCGCGATACTCGTCGCCGGTTCGACCGCCGGTACCGCGCTGGCCGCGGAAGATCCACTCGCGCCGTCCGTCGCGAACGCGCGCGGGCTGGACGCGGGCAAGTTGCAGTTGAAGGTGTCCGACCGGCTGACGGCCGCCACGGGCAAGGTCACCGCGTTCGTGGAGTTGGAGGCCAAGCCGGCCGTCGACGCGTTCGCCGAGAAGACCAGCCAGGGCGCGACCAAGCAGCAGGCCAAGGACGCCGCGAGGGCGACGAAGAACGACACCGGTCGGGTCACCGACCAGGTCGTCGGCGCCCTGCGGGTCGCGGACTCCGCCACCAAGGAGCTGTTCCGCACCGCCAACGGCGTGCCGGGCGTGGTCGTGCAGGCCGACGCCGCGAAGGTGCGCGAGCTGGCGCAGCGCGCGGATGTGAAGTCCGTGCGGACCGTGGTGCCGAAGAAGCGCCAGAACTCCACCGCCGTGCAGCTGACGAACACGCTGAAGGCGTGGCAGGAGTACGGCAAGCTCGGTGACGACACCCGCGTCGGCATCATCGACACGGGCATCGACTACACCCACAGCGACTTCGCGGGCCCCGGCACCATCGAGGCGTTCAAGGCGATCGACGAGACCGTGGTCGACGCCTCCTACTTCCCGACCGCCAAGGTGGTCGGCGGCTACGACTTCGTCGGCAACGCCTACGACGGCGAGAGCGACGACCCGGCGATCAACACCCCGAAGCCGGACCCGAACCCGCTCGACTGCAACGGCCACGGCTCGCACGTCGCCGGCACCGCCGCGGGCTTCGGCGTCAACGCCGACGGCAGCACCTTCAAGGGCGACTACACCAAGCTCACCCCCGCGGCGCTCGACGCGATGCGCATCGGCCCCGGCACCGCGCCGAAGGCCCTGCTGTACGCGCTGAAGGTGTTCGGCTGCGACGGTTCGACCAACGTCACCGCGCAGGCCCTGGACTGGTCGCTCGACCCCGACGGCGACGGCGACTTCTCCGACCACCTCGACGTGGTCAACCTCTCGCTCGGCTCGGACTACGGCGCCCCGGACGACCCGGACAGCCTGTTCGTGCGCAAGCTCAACGCCTCCGGCGTGCTCACCGTGTTCTCCGCGGGCAACGGCGGCGACCTGTACGACATCGGCGGCTCGCCGGGCAGCACCCCCGAGGCGCTGACCGTGGCCAGCACCCGTGACGCGTACGTGCTGCGCGACGCGGTCGAGGTGACCGCCCCGGCCGGTTCGGCGGGCCGCAAGCCCGGCCAGTACAGCGTGGCCTTCGACTACGAGGGCCTGGAGCTCACCGCGCCGGTCGTGGCGATGAGCGACGCCGCCAACAAGGACGGCTGCCTGCCGTTCTCGGCCGCCGACAAGGCCGCCGTGGCGGGCAAGATGGTGTGGCTGGAGTGGGACGACAACGACGCCACGCGTCGCTGCGGCTCGGTCGGCCGGAGCAACAACGCCACCGCCGCGGGCGCCGTCGGCGCGGTGTTCACCTCCACCTTGGAGCACTTCAACGCGGGCATCTCCGGCAACGCGGCGATCCCGGTCTTCCAGTTCACCGGCTCGGCCACCGCGGCGCTGCGCCCGGCGCTGGCCGCGGGCACGCTGGTGGTCCGCCAGGCGGGCGACCTGCGCACCTCGCTGCCCACCTACGACCAGTCCATCAGCGACACGCCGAGCTCGTTCACCTCGCGCGGCGTGCGCGGCCCGGTCGTGAAGCCGGACGTGGCCGCCCCCGGCGACTCCATCGCCTCGGCGCTGGTCGGCTCGGGCAACAAGACGATGGTCAACTCGGGCACGTCGATGGCCGCTCCGCACATCTCCGGCATCGCGGCGCTGGTGCGCCAGGTCCACCCGGACTGGACGCCCGAAGAGGTCAAGGCCGCGGTCATGAACACCGCGGGCCACGACGTGAAGGCCGATGGCAAGATCTTCGCGCCCAACCGCGTCGGCGCCGGCCGCGTCGACGGCAAGGCCGCGGTGGAGAACCAGGTCCTCGCCTACGTGCAGGACGACCCGGGCGCGGTGTCCGCGTCCTTCGGCACGGTCGAGGTGGCCGCGCCGGTCAGCCTCACCAAGACCATCAAGGTGGTCAACAAGTCCACCAAGTGGGTGGACTACACCGTGGGCTACGAGGCGCTGACGCAGATCCCCGGCGTGCGCTACGAGCTGTCCGCGAGCACCGTGCGGCTCAGCCCGCGCGGCATCGCCAAGGTCACCGTCACGCTGAAGATCGACGACCCGGCCGCGCTGCGCAAGACGGTCGACCCGACGATCGAGGCCAACCACCTCGACGTGCCGCGCCAGTACCTGGCCGACGCGTCGGGTCGGGTCGTGCTCACCCCGAAGGCCGGTGCCGCGGTGGCGCTGCGCGTGCCGGTGTACTCCGCGCCGAAGCCGGTGGCCGACATCAACGTGGCCAACAGCGTGCGGGTCAACGGCAAGGGCCAGGGCGTGCTCAACCTGACCGGTCGGGGCGTCAACCAGGGCGCCTACCAGTCCCTGGTGAGCGTGCTGGAGCTGCAGGCGTCCTCGCCGCAGCTGCCGGACTGCCGCCGCAACGTCACCGACAACTGCGTGCTGAACAACACCGCCAAGGGCGGCGACCTGCGCTACGTCGGTGCCGCCACGACCGCGCCGCTGGCCAAGGCGCAGGGCACGCCGGAGAACGCGCTGCTCGCGTTCGGCATCGCGACCTGGGGCAACTGGTACAACCTGGGCAACAACACCATCCCGTTCATCGACATCGACACCAACGGTGACGGTGCGTTCGACTACGAGGTGTACGCGACCAAGCTGACCGACACCGACCTGCTGGTCGCGGCCACGGTGGACCTGAACACGGGCGCCACGGTCGACCTCCAGGGCGTCAACGGCCAGTTCGGCGACGTGGACACGAACGTGTTCGACACGAACGTGGTGGTCCTGCCGGTGCTGCTGTCCGCGTTGGGCATCGACGCGTCGGCGGACACCTCGCGGATCAGCTACCAGGTCGGCGTGGCCGGGTTCTACGTGGCACCGGGCACGACCAACGGCCTGGTCGACTCGATCCCGACCGCGCTGTCGTTCGACCCGCTCAAGCCGGGCATGTGGGTGCAGGGCGGCGGCGACCCCGCGCTGTCCTACCGGGCACGTCCGGCCACCGCGCTGGTGGTCAACCACGACTCGGAGGCCGCGGCGGCCGACGGCGCGGACAGCCTGCTGGTCCTGCACCACCACAACGCCTCGGGTGACAAGGCGGACGTGGTGAGGGTGCGGGCGCAGACGCGGCTGAACCCGGCCGTGCGCCCAGTGGCCTGATCGTCGTGCATCGCTCTGGCCGGTCGGGTTGCCCCGGCCGGCCAGAGCCGTTTACGCACATCGGGTGACGACCGAACGGGGGCACTGAACCGTTCGGGTGTCCCGCAGTCCGGGAGATATGGCCACGGAGGGGTGTTCCGAGTGCGGTTTCACCGCTTCGGACCGGTAGCCTTTCGCAATGAGAACTAGTCCCGCGCATTGGGACTGATACCTGGGAGGTGTGTGGATGCGGCTCGCAGTGATCCCAGGAGACGGGATCGGGCCCGAGGTCGTCGCCGAGGCCCTGAAGGTGCTCGGTGAGGTCGTTCCAGCGGCTGAGATCACCCGCTACGACCTCGGCGCGGCGCGCTGGCACGCCACAGGTGAGTTGCTGCCGGAGTCCGTGCTCGGGGAACTCCGCCAGCACGACGCGATCCTGCTCGGCGCGGTCGGTGACCCGTCGGTGCCGAGCGGGATCCTGGAACGCGGCCTGTTGCTCCGGCTCCGGTTCGAACTCGACCACCACGTGAACCTGCGCCCGGCCCGGCTCTACCCCGGCGTGCGCAGCCCGATCGCCGACCCGCCCGAGATCGACATGGTGGTGGTGCGCGAGGGCACGGAGGGCCTGTACGCCGGCAACGGCGGGCTCCTGCGCAAGGACACGCCGCACGAGATCGCGACCGAGGTGTCGATCAACACCTCGTTCGGCGTGGAGCGGGTGGTGCGCGACGCGTTCGCCCGTTCGGCGAACCGGCCGCGCAAGCACCTCACGCTCGTGCACAAGACCAACGTGCTCACGCACGCCGGGTCGTTGTGGTCGCGCGTGGTGGAGGAGGTGTCGTTGCAGCACCCGGACGTGACGGTGGCCTACCAGCACGTGGACGCCGCGACGATCCACCTGGTCACCGACCCGGGTCGGTACGACGTGATCGTGACGGACAACCTGTTCGGCGACATCCTGACCGACCTGGCGGCGGCGGTGACCGGCGGCATCGGGTTGGCGGCGTCGGGCAACCTCGACGTGACGCGGCGCAACCCGAGCATGTTCGAGCCGGTGCACGGCAGCGCGCCGGACATCGCGGGCCAGGGCATCGCCGACCCGACCGCGGCGGTCCTCTCCGTCGCCCTGATGCTGGACCACCTCGGCGAGTCCGAGGCGGCCCGGCGGATCGAGGCGTCGGTGGCGTTCGACCTGGCGACCCGCGACCACTCGTCGCCGGGCGCGACCTACGCGGTGGGCGACCGCCTGGCCGCCCTGGTGTCGTCCAACGTCCGCACCGCCTGACCCCCGCGAGTCCTACGTCCGGAACGCGAGAGTCCTACGTTCAGAACGCGAGAGTCCTACGTTCGGAACACCCGAGTTGAACGCTCGGAACACGTGATCAGGGCCACCACGACCTCGTCGTGGTGGCCCTGACCGCGTCACGGGCCGTAGGGTCGCCGGTGCCGCCCGTGGGGGAAGTCCGGTCGAAGTCCGGCGCTGACCCGCAACGGTAGGCCGAGCCACGTGCTCGGCGAGCCCGATCACCCGCGGGCGGTGGGAAGTTGCTCCAACTCCTGCCGTGGTCTGCGGGACGGGTGCGCCGGCCTGCCACGAGCGGGCGCGGGTGGCCGGTCTGGGCCACCCGTCCGAAAGGCGACCGGTGACCTCCACCAGCAGTCGGCGCACGACCGACCGCACCGCGCCACCTCCACCGACACCGACACCGACACCGCGCCGCCCGCCCACCGCGGGCCTCTGCATCGCCCTCACCGCCGTCCTCGCCGCGTCGGTCGTCTGCGGTGTCGCGCTGGGGCCGGTGCGCATCCCGTTCGGCGACGTCCTCCGCTTCCTCGCCGCCGCGCTCACCGGCGGCACGATCGACGCCACCGACGCGGGCCCCTACCGGATCGTGTGGGACATCCGCCTGCCGCGCGTCCTGCTCGCCGCCGTCGTCGGCGCGGGCCTGTCCGCGGTCGGCGTCGCGATCCAGGCCATGGTCCGCAACGCCCTGGCCGACCCGTACGTGCTGGGCATCTCCTCCGGCGCGAGCGTCGGCGCGACCGCCGTGGCGACCACCGGCCTGTTCGCCTCGCTCGGCATCTACGCCCTGTCCACGGCCGCGTTCCTGGCCGCGCTCGCCGCGATGGCCCTGGTCTACGTGGTCGCCGGCCGCAACCTGACCCCGTTGCGCCTCGTGCTCACCGGCACCGCCATGGCCTACGGCTTCTCCGCCCTGGCCATGCTGCTGGTGTTCCAGTCGCCACGCGGCGAGGCGGCCCGGGCCGCGATGTTCTGGCTGCTGGGCAGCCTCGGGGGCGTCACGTGGGCGTCGCTGCCCGTCGCCGCCGCCGTCGTGCTGGCCGGCGTCGCCTACCTCCAGAGCCGCGCCAAGCACCTCAACGCCCTCTCCATGGGCGACGAGACCGCGACCACCCTCGGCATCGACGTCTCCCGCACCCGCAAGGCGCTGTTCGGCGTCACCGCCGCCATGACCGGCGTGCTGGTCGCGGTCAGCGGCGCGGTCGGGTTCGTCGGCCTCATGCTGCCGCACGCGGTCCGGCTCACGGTCGGCGCGGACCACCGCAAGGTGCTGGCCGTGGCACCCCTGGCGGGCGCCTGCTTCCTCATCTGGGTGGACGTCGCCGCACGCCTGCTCGCCGCACCCGAGGAACTGCCGCTGGGCGTCATCACGGCCGCGCTGGGCGTGCCGTGCTTCATCCTGCTGATGCGCCGCCGCGGCTACGTGTTCGGCGGCCGCTGATGGACGTCCGGCTCGACCGCGTCACCGTCGACGGCATCCTCCACGGCATCGACCTGCACGCCGGCGCCAACGAGGTGCACGGCATCGTCGGCCCCAACGGCAGCGGCAAGTCCACCACGCTGCGCTGCGTGTACCGGGCGCTGCGACCGTCCGGGGGAGTGGTCCGGCTCGGCGGCCGGGACCTCGCCACGACGAAGGTCCGCGACACCGCCGAGCACCTCGCCGCGCTCACCCAGGACAGCCACGTCGAGTTCGACTTCACCGTCACCGAGGTCGTCGGGATGGGACGCCTCCCGCACCGGGGCACCCCGCGACGCGACCGGGAGGTGGTCGCCGACGCACTGTCCCGAGTGGACGCCGCCCACCTCGCCGACCGGGGTTTCCTCAGCCTCTCCGGCGGCGAGCGCCAACGCGTCCTCATCGCCCGCGCGCTCGCCCAGCAGCCGAAGGTGCTCGTGCTGGACGAACCCACCAACCACCTCGACATCAGCCACCAGCTCGCGGTGCTGGCGCTGGTCCGCGGCCTGGACGTGACCGTCCTCGTGGTCCTGCACGACCTCAACCTCGCCGCCGCCTACTGCGACCGCCTGCACGTGCTCGACCGCGGCCGGGTGGTGCGCAGCGGCAAGCCGGAGGACGTGCTCACCCCCGAAGTCCTGCGCGAGGTCTTCCACGTCCGCGCCCACGTCGTGCGCCACCCCACCAGCGGCGTGCCGCAACTGCTGTTCGAACACAGGGAGATCGAGTGAAGAAGCTCATCGCGCTCGCCGCGGTCCTGGTCCTCACGACGGGCTGCGGCGCGCGGATCGCCACGACGGCGGCCACCGGCACGGTCACCGTCACGAACTGCGGGCAGCAGGTCACCTACGCCGCACCGTCCCGTGTGGTCACCAACGACACCGGCATCGCCGAACTCATGTTCGCGCTGGGCCTGGGCGACCGGATGGCCGGTTACGTCATCGGCGGCGCCCACGCCAACGACGTCGCCTCCTCGCCGTGGAAAGCGGACTTCGAACGCGTGCCGCACCTCGGCGAGCAGATCACCAAGGAACTCGTCCAGGGCGCCAAGGCCGATTTCGTGTTCGCGGGCTGGAACTACGGCTTCTCGGAGTCGACCGGCTTCACCCCCGACGCCCTCCACGACCTCGGCATCGCGACCTACCAGCTCACCGAGGCGTGCCGGAACGGAGTGGGCGGGCAGCGCGGCATCATGCCGCCGTTGGAGGCCCTCTACACCGACCTGCGCAACCTGGGCCACGTCTTCGGCGTGCAGGACAGAGCCGAGGACCTCATCGCCGGTTACCGGAAGCAGGTCGCGGACGCCGAGGAGCTCGTCAAGGGCAACCGCCCGAAGGTGTTCCTCTACGACAGCGGCCTCGACCAGCCGTTCACCTCGGGCCGCAACGCCGCGCCGCACGACATCATCGGCAAGGCGGGCGGCGACAACATTTTCGGCGACCTCGACGACAGCTGGACCACGGTCGGCTGGGAGGCCGTCGTGGACCGGGCGCCGGACGTCGTGCTGATCAACGACTACGCCGACGGCGAGTCGACCACACCGGACGAGAAGCGGGCGTTCCTCCAGTCCTACCCGCCGCTGGCCGACGTGCCCGCCATCAAGGCCGGGAGGTTCTTCGTGCTGCCGTACGCGGCACTGGTGGAGAGCCCGCGCAACCCGGCCGCGATCGAGGCGTTCGCCAGGTTCTTGGCCGATAGCGTCCACCCATAGTGTGGGACGACCCGTCCGTGGCTTGGTATCCGCGGACGGGTTGTGGCACCATCGCCAGCGTGGCTCTCCACACCGTGATCATTATTTCCCAGCGCGCCGGGTAGTGCTGCCTCGAAGCACCCGGCGCGCCGACCTCTCGCATCCTGCGGGGGGTCTTTTTGTTTTCCAAGATCTCTAGGAGCCCCCTCGTGACCCCCCTCGGCGATTCATTCCACGTCTTCGACACGACCTTGCGGGACGGTGCCCAGCGCGAGGGCATCTCCTACTCGGTCAACGACAAGCTGGCCGTCGCCCGCCTGCTCGACTCGCTGGGCGTCGGTTTCATCGAGGGTGGCTGGCCGGGGGCCATGCCCAAGGACACCGAGTTCTTCGCCAGGGCCGCCGCAGGGGACCTCACGCTCAAGCACGCCCAGCTCGTCGCGTTCGGCTCCACCCGCAAGGCGGGCGTCAAGGTGCACGAGGACAAGCAGGTCAGGGCCCTGCTGGAGGCGCGGACGCCGGTCGTGACGCTGGTCGCCAAGTCGGACCGCAGGCACATCGAACGGGCCCTGCGCACCGACGTGGCGGAGAACTGCGCGATGGTCCGCGACACGGTCGCGTTCCTGGTCGGCGAGGGCCGTCGGGTCTTCCTCGACGCCGAGCACTTCTTCGACGGCTTCGCGTTCGACCCGGACACCGCGCTGCGCGTGCTGGAGTCCGCTGTGGAGGGTGGCGCGGACGTCGTCGTGCTCTGCGACACCAACGGAGGCCAGTTGCCCCTGGGCTTGGCCGAGACCGTCGCCGACGTGGTCGCCCGCACGGGCTTCCGGGTCGGCATCCACTGCCAGGACGACACGTCCTGCGCGGTGGCCAACACCATCGCCGCGGTGCAGGCGGGGGCGACCCACGTCCAGTGCACCGCGAACGGCTACGGCGAGCGAGCGGGCAACGCGGACCTGTTCTCCGTCGTCGGGAACCTCGTGACCAAACTCGGCCTGCAGGTGCTACCGCACGAATCGCTGGCCGAGCTCACCCGGGTCTCCCATGCGTTGGCCGAGATCGCGAACATCGCGCCCGACACCCACCAGGCCTACGTCGGGTCGTCGGCCTTCGCCCACAAGGCGGGGCTGCACGCGAGCGCGATCAAGGTGGACCCGGAGCTGTACAACCACATCGATCCGGACACCGTGGGCAACGACATGCGGGTGCTGGTCACCGAGATGGCGGGTCGGGCCAGTCTCGAACTCAAGGGACGTGAGTTCGGGATCGACCTGACCCGCCGGCCGGAAGCGCTCACCAACGTGGTGCGCAAGGTCAAGGAGCTGGAGGCGGGCGGCTGGTCGTTCGAGGCCGCCGACGCCTCCCTGGAGCTGCTGCTCAAGGCGGAGCTGTCCGACCTGGACACGCCACCGTTCGTGCTGGAGTCCTACCGCGTCGTGCTCGACCACCACCAGGACGGCGTGATCGTGTCCGAGGCCACGGTGAAGGTGCACGTGGCCGGTGAGCGGGTGATCGCCACCGCCGAGGGCAACGGCCCGGTGCACGCGCTGGACGCGGCGTTGCGCAAGGCGCTCCTGCCCCACCTGTCCTGGTTGGACGCGGTGGAGCTGAACGACTACAAGGTGCGCATCCTCACCGACCAACACGGCACCGACGCCGTCACCCGCGTGCTGGTGGAGTCCACCGACGGCGAGCGCGAGTGGACCACCGTGGGCGTGCACGGCAACATCGTCGAGGCCAGCTGGCTCGCCCTGTGCGACGCGCTCGTGCACAAGGCGATGCGCGTCAGCCCGTCACGAGCGTGAACCCGTTCTCGGTCAGGACGCGGTTGAGGGGGTAGAAGAAGGACGTGCCGCCGACCGTGCAGTTGCCGCTGCCGCCGAGCAGGTGCCCCTGGGCCTGGGAGCCGGTGAAGACCGGCGCCCACTGGTCGCCGGGCTCGGTGCAGACGTTGGTCTTGGTGAGGCCGTAGACCACTCCCTCCGCGTAGTACACGGTGACGTTCTTGGCCTGCACGGTGCCGCACCGCAACCCGGTGGTGCGGCCCGCCGCGCACACCGCCCCGCCCACGGGCGTCTCGACCGATCCGGTGATCGTGCCGGCACGCCCGGCGATGGTGGGCCGCTGGACCCAGGCGGCGCTGTTGGTGATGCGGACGACCGCGTAGGCCGGCCGGACCGCGACGATCGGACCTATGTCCACCCCTCCGGGTCCGTGGACGATGGTGCCGACGATCCCGCAGGACGGCGAAACGATCAGGTGGCCGCGGACGTTGAAGCCGTTGGCGCAGCGCGCGCCGGTCCACGTGGAGAGCGGGGTGCCGGCCTCCAGCGGGGTCGGCAGCGCGGAGGGGGTCGCCGGCGGGGAGGTGGTCGCCGCGGCGGGCGCGGCCGCGGCGACGAGCAGGGTGAGGACGAGCAGCAGGGTTCGCATCCCTTCGACGTTAGGGACGCGCGGTGCGGTTGCAAGCCGCCGGTTAGGGTGATCGCCGTGCGCATTGCCCGTATCGCCCAACCGGATGGCCTCGCCTTCGCCGCGATCGAGGGCGAAGGTGACGACCTGACCGCGGTCGAGATCGCCGACGACCCCTTTGCCAACCCCACCTTCACCGGTCGCCGCTGGCCGCTGGCCGACGTCCGCCTGCTGGCGCCGTTCCTGCCGCCCAAGATCGTGGCCATCGGCCGCAACTACGCCGAGCACGCCGCCGAGCTGGGCAACGAGGTGCCCGAGAACCCGTTGATGTTCCTCAAGCCCAACACCGCGGTGATCGGGCCGAACGCGGACATCAAGCTCCCGGCGGTGTCGGAGCGGGTCGACTTCGAGGGCGAGCTGGCCGTGGTCGTCGGTGTCGGCGGTCGCGACATCACCGCCGCCCGCGCCCGCCAGTCGATCCTCGGCTACACGATCGCCAACGACGTCACCGCCCGCGACCTGCAGAAGGCCGACGGGCAGTGGACGCGGGCCAAGGGCTTCGACACGTTCTGCCCGCTGGGACCGTGGGTGGAGACCGAGTTCGACCCGTCCGACGTGGCCATCCGCACCGAGGTCGACGGCGTGGTCAAGCAGGACTCGCGGACCTCCCTGCTGGTGCACGGCATCCCCGAGCTGATCGAGTACATCTCCTCGGTGATGACGCTGCGCCCGCTGGACGTGATCCTCACCGGCACCCCCGCGGGCGTCGGCCCGCTGACCGCCGGGCAGACCGTTTCGGTGACCGTCGAAGGTCTGGGCACGCTGACGAACACGGTCACCAACCGCTGAGCGGTCAGGTCCGTTCGATCCGCTCGGGCGCGCGCCGGGCGAACTCCGGCGCGTGCTCGGGCCGCAGCCCGATCGCCACCAGGTAGGCCGGCACCCCCTGCAATTGCGGGAACCGCCGCATCAGGCGGACCGGCAGCGGCGCCCGCCCCGGCGCGGCGGCGGTCGGCGTGCCGGGCGTGTCAGGCGTGCCGGTGAGCGTCGGCTTGAGGAACGAGTCCTGGATCCGCCGCTGGACCGCCTGCGTCACCGCCGTCGGCAGCCACCGCCTGCGCCGCACCCCCGCCAGCACCTTCGGGCTCAGCTCACCCCGCCGCAGCGGCGCGGCCACGATCCGCGCGGCGGCCACCGCGTCCTGCACGGCCAGGTTGATGCCGACCCCGCCGATGGGCGACATGGCGTGCGCCGCGTCACCGATGCACAGCGCACCGTCGGCGTGCCAGCGCCGCAACCGGTCGAGCTTCACGTCCAGCAGCTTCACGTCGTCCAGGGACTCGACGGTCTCCAGCCGCTCCTCCAGCCACGGCACCAGCTTCGCCACCCGCCGCCGGAACGCGGCGACCCCCTCGGCCCGCAGCAGCTCGTCCGTGCCCTTGCGGATGAGGTACGCGCACTGGAAGTAGTCGCCCCGGTTGATCAGCACCATCGCCTGGCCCCGGCTGAACCGCCCGGTGGCGCCGCTGAGCTCGCCGGGGTCGCGCGGCAGCCGGAACCACCACACGTCCATCGGCGCGCCGAACTCGTGCACGGGCAGCTTGAGCTGCTCCCGCACCAGCGAGCGCCGCCCGTCGGCCGCGATGACGAGGTCCGCCGCCAGTTCGCCGGTCGCGCCACCCGGCGTGCGGTACCGGACGCCGGTCACCCGGCCGCCCTCCTCGATCAGGCCGGTGAACTCGGTGTTCATCCGCAGGTCGAAGGTCGGCTCGCGCTTGCCCGCGTCGGCCAGCAGGTCCAGGAAGTCCCACTGCGGCACGAACGCGATGTGCTTGTGCCGGCCGGGCAGCCGGGTGAGGTCGCCCATCGTCTGCGGGCCGCTGTCCAGCAGCACCTGCACCTTGTCCACGAGCTGGTGCGGCACCTCGGCGAACGAGGGCCCCAGGCCCAGCTCGTCCAGCAGGGTCAGCGTCGACGCGTGCACCGTGTCGCCGCGGAAGTCGCGCAGGAAGTCGCCGTGCTTCTCCAGCACGGTCACCTCGACACCGGCCCTGGCCAGCAACAACCCGGCCACCATGCCCGCCGGGCCGCCTCCGACGACCGCGACTCCAGTCCTCTCCATGATCCACCCCTCGCGTTTTCAACACCGGTTGAATAACTCCAGCATGCTCCGGCGTGCGCCCGCGGTCAAGCCGGATACGCTGATCGGGTCATGAGCGCATCAGCACCGCCCGGGGTCCGCGTCCGCTTCTGCCCGTCGCCGACCGGGACGCCGCACGTGGGGCTCATCCGCACGGCCCTGTTCAACTGGGCCTACGCCCGCCACACCGGCGGCGCGGTCGTGTTCCGGATCGAGGACACCGACGCGGCCCGCGACTCCGAGGAGTCGTACCTCTCGCTGCTGGAAGCCATGCGGTGGCTCGGGCTGGACTGGGACGAGGGCCCGGAGGTCGGCGGACCGCACGCGCCCTACCGCCAGAGCCAGCGGCGGGACCTCTACGCCGACATCGCCCAGCGGCTGTTCGAGGCGGGCGAGCTGTACGAGTCGTTCTCCACGGCGGAGGAGATCGAGGCGCGCCGCAAGGCCGCCGGGCAGGATCCGAAGCTCGGCTACGACGGCCACGACCGCGGCCTGACCGAGGAGCGGAAGGCCGAACTGCGCGCCGACGGCCGCGAGCCGGTGCTGCGCCTGAAGATGCCCGACGAGGACATCACGTGGGTCGACCTGGTGCGCGGCGAGATCACGTTCAAGGCGGGCAGCACGCCCGACCCGGTGCTGGTGCGCGCCAACGGCGACCCGCTGTACCCGTTCGTGAACCCCGTGGACGACGCCCTGATGGGCATCACGCACGTGCTGCGCGGCGAGGACCTCCTCCCGTCGACGCCCCGCCAGATCGCGCTGTACCGGGCGTTGACCCGGATCGGCGTCACCGACCGCACCCCGGAGTTCGGGCACCTGCCGTACGTGCTGGGGGAGGGCAACAAGAAGCTCTCCAAGCGCGACCCGCAGTCGAACCTGTTCCTCTACCGCGACCGCGGTTTCCTGCCCGAGGGCCTGCTGAACTACCTGGCGCTGCTGGGCTGGTCCATCGCCGACGACCGCGACGTCTTCTCGGTCGCCGAACTGGTCGAGGCGTTCGAGCTGGCGAAGGTCAGCCCCAACCCGGCCCGCTTCGACCTGAAGAAGGCCGAGGCGCTCAACGCCACCCACCTGCGCGCGCTGCCCGTCGAGGAGTTCATCGACCGGGTGCTGCCGCACCTGGTCAAGGACCAGGTGCTGCCGCCCGGGCCGACCGACGAGCAGCTGGCCGTGCTCAGGGGCGTCGCCCCGCTCGTGCAGGAGCGGCTGGTGGTGCTGTCCGAGGCGGCCGGGATGGTGCGGTTCCTGTTCGTCGCGGAGGAGGACTTCGCGCCGGAGGAGGACGCCGCGGCCAAGACCCTCGGCGAGGACGCCCGGCCGGTGCTGGAGGCGGGGGTCCGCGCGTTGGAATCGCTTCCGGAGTGGACGGCCGCGGCCATCGAGGGCGCCCTGAAGGAGTCCCTTGTGGACGCGATGGGGCTCAAACCGCGCCACGCCTACGCCCCGGTGCGGGTCGCCGTGACGGGCCGTACCGTCTCGCCGCCACTGTACGAATCCATGGAACTACTGGGTCGGAGTCGCTCGATCGGGCGATTGCGCCGGGCGCTCGGGGCAATCTGACTGGTTCGTTCGGGCGGTTGAGCGGTGCTTGACCGTGCAAGAATCGCCAGATATCACCTCTCTGGTCGAGTCGGACGAGGGGTGACCGCACCTAGCCTCACGGGGTGACAACCGCAGCACCGAATTTCACCCCTCGGAGAACCGGCGAGATCCGGGCCGTGTGCCTCGACGTGGACGACACCCTCGTCGACTACAGCACGTCCTCCCGGGCCGCCCTGGCCGCGATGGTCGGCAACGCCGACGCTTGGCCGCTGTGGCAGCGCATCACCGACGAGCACTGCGAGCGGCTGCTCGCGGGCGAGCTGGAATACGAGACGATGCGCAACATCCGCACCCGTGCGTTCTTCGCGGCCCTCGGCGAGGAGTTGAACCAGGAGGAGGCGACCCGCCGGGAACTGCACCGGCAGGAAGTCCTCGCGGCCGGCTGGCGGCTGTTCCCGGACGTCGTGCCGTGCCTGGAGTGGCTGCGGGCGACCGGTCTGCCCATGGCGGCCGTGAGCAACGCCTCAGGGCGCCACCAACGGGTGAAGATCGCGTCCCTGGGGCTGGCCCAGTACTTCGACACCGTGCTCATCGCGGGCGAGGTCGGCGCGGCGAAGCCGGACCGGGTGATCTTCGACACCGCGTGCGCGGACCTGGGTGTGGACCTGGGTGACACGGTGCACGTCGGCGACCGCCTGCACGCCGACGCGATCGGCGCGCGCGACGCGGGCATGAAGGGCGTGTGGCTGAACCGCCAGGGCCCGCGCGAGGGCGCGCTGCCCACCGGCATCGCCGCCATCAGCAGCCTGGCTGAGCTGCCGGAACTGCTCGTCTGCGAGCTCTCGACCGCCTCCGCGTGACCCCGATTTCCGTTCCGCCGGGCACGTGGTCTAGTATTCCTCCCGGCGGAACGGACGGCCCCCTGAAGCGCGATCAACGGGGAGCGGCCCGGGAAACCATTGGGGTATGGTGTAATTGGCAGCACGACTGATTCTGGTTCAGTTAGTCTAGGTTCGAGTCCTGGTACCCCAGCTGCGAAGTAGATAACCCGGTGGTAAGCTAAAAATCCAGTGTGGTAAGCTACTCGCGCCGCAGGACAGCAAGGCAAGACCTGTTCAACTGAATATGAAAGTTCCTGGCCCCGTCGTCTAGCGGCCTAGGACGCCGCCCTCTCAAGGCGGTAGCGTGGGTTCGAATCCCATCGGGGCTACAGATCAGGGAGATCCCTGTTTCGCTGACGCGAAACGGGGATCTTTCGCATTGTCGACCGGGGGTCCGACCCCCGGGCCCCGGGCAGGCGGGCTCCGCCCCCTGCACCCCCGGCGCGAGCGGGCTCCCGTTCCCCGGTGGTGTGGTGCGATGGTGGGGAACGGGGAGCCCGGTCGAGGCCCAGGGGAAACAACCAGGGGGAACTAGGGGCGGGTCAGGACCGTCAGGGGTGTCTGAGGTTTCCCAGGGGTCTGCCCTCCAGGGGGTCAGAGGCGGGTTTGGAGGGCTTCGGCGGCGGCCAGGAGGTCGGCGGCCCAGCGGGCGCCCGGGCGGCGGCCCATCCGGTCGATCGGGCCCGAAACGGAGACCGCGGCCACTACCGAGCCGGTGCTGTCCCTAACCGGCGCGGAAACGGAAGCGACACCCGGTTCCCGTTCCGCCACGGACTGCGCCCAGCCGCGCCGGCGGACTTCCAACAATGTCCGTTCGCCGTAAACGGCGTCGGCGAGAACGGAACGTTGAGTTCCCGGATCCGCCCACGCGGCCAATACCTTCGCGCCCGAACCGGCCGTCATCGGCAATCGCGCGCCGATCGGCACGGTGTCGCGCAAACCACTCGGTGGTTCCGCGGAGGACACGCAGATCCGCTGCATCCCGTCCCGCCGGTACAACTGGACGCTCTCGCCCGTGATGTCGCGCAACCTCGGCAACACCGAGGACGCCGCGTCGAGCAACGGGTCGGTGGCACCGCCCGCCAACTCCGCCAGTGCCGCGCCCGGACGCCAGCGGCCGTCGGAACCCCGTCGCAGCAACCGGTGCACCTCGAGCCCCACCGCCAACCGGTGCGCGGTAGCCCTCGGCAAGCCCGTCCGGTTGCACAACTCGGCGAGCCCACACGGATCCTTTGCGACGGCGTTCAAGACAGCCACTGCCTTGTCCAACACGCCGATCCCGCTATGCTGTCCCACAAGCCGATACTAACTTCCCACTGTCTGGGAAGTCCAGATCTATCGACTGTCCAGATCTTGGGAGAGTTGCGATGAGCCGCACGCTCGCGGAGAAGGTGTGGGAAGCACACGTCGTGCGCCACGGCAGTGGCGCGGAGCCGGACCTGCTCTACATCGACCTCCACCTGCTGCACGAAGTGACCAGCCCGCAGGCGTTCGACGGCCTGCGCCTGGCGGGGCGGCAGCTCCGCCGACCCGACCTCACGATCGCCACCGAGGACCACAACGTCCCGACGATCGACATCGAGCTCCCGATCGCCGACCCGGTGTCGCGCACGCAGGTCGAGACGCTGCGCAAGAACTGCGCGGAGTTCGGCGTGCGGCTGCACCCCATGGGTGACGCCGAGCAGGGCATCGTGCACGTCGTGGGCCCGCAGCTGGGC
This sequence comes from Saccharothrix stipae, assembly GCF_054781895.1. Lineage (NCBI taxonomy): Bacteria > Bacillati > Actinomycetota > Actinomycetes > Pseudonocardiales > Pseudonocardiaceae > Saccharothrix > Saccharothrix stipae. The sequence goes on from NZ_BAAGTN010000008.1 coordinate 709,698, forward strand.
CTGACCCAGCCCGGCATGACCGTCGTCTGCGGCGACAGCCACACGTCCACGCACGGCGCGTTCGGCGCGTTGGCGTTCGGCATCGGCACGTCCGAGGTGGAGCACGTGATGGCCACCCAGACGCTGCCGCTGCGGCCGTTCAAGACGATGGCCATCACCGTCGACGGCGAGCTGCGGCCCGGCGTCACGGCGAAGGACGTCATCCTCGCGGTGATCGCGAAGATCGGCACCGGTGGCGGCCAGGGCTACGTCCTGGAGTACCGGGGCAGCGCGATCGAGGCGCTGTCGATGGAAGCCCGCATGACCGTGTGCAACATGTCGATCGAGGCGGGCGCGCGCGCGGGCATGATCGCGCCGGACCAGACCACGTTCGACTACATCCAGGGCCGTCCGCACGCGCCGTCGGGCGCCGACTGGGACGCGGCCGTCGAGTACTGGAAGACCCTGCGCACCGACGACGACGCCGAGTTCGACGCCGAGGTCCGCCTCGACGCCGACGAGCTGACGCCGTTCGTCACCTGGGGCACGAACCCGGGCCAGGGCCTGCCGCTCAGCGCCGCCGTGCCCGACCCCGAGACGATCGTCGACGAGAACGAGCGCGTGGCCGCCGAGAAGGCCCTGACCTACATGGGGCTGGAGGCGGGCACCCCGCTGCGCGACATCCGCGTCGACACCGTGTTCCTCGGCTCGTGCACCAACGGCCGGATCGAGGACCTGCGGGCGGCGGCGGACGTGCTGCGCGGCCACCAGGTCGCTGACGGCGTCCGGATGCTCGTCGTGCCCGGCTCCATGCGGGTGCGCGCGCAGGCCGAGTCCGAGGGGCTGCACGAGGTGTTCCTGGCGGCGGGCGCCGAGTGGCGCCAGGCCGGCTGCTCGATGTGCCTGGGCATGAACCCGGACCAGCTCAAGCCGGGCGAGCGCAGCGCGTCGACCTCCAACCGAAACTTCGAGGGCAGGCAGGGCAAGGGTGGCCGCACCCACCTGGTTTCGCCACTCGTGGCCGCCGCCACCGCCGTGCGGGGCACGCTGTCGTCGCCCGCCGACCTGGTCTGAGGGAGTTCTACGAACATGGAAGCGTTCACCACGCACACCGGGGTCGGCGTGCCGCTGCGCAGGTCCAACGTGGACACCGACCAGATCATCCCGGCCGTCTACCTCAAGCGCGTGACCCGCACGGGCTTCGAGGACGGCCTGTTCGCCGCCTGGCGCGGCGACGAGCAGTTCGTGCTCAACCAGGAACCGTTCCGGGCGGGCAGCGTGCTGGTCGCCGGGCCTGATTTCGGCACCGGGTCGTCCCGGGAGCACGCCGTCTGGGCGCTCATGGATTACGGCTTCCGGGTGGTCATCTCCTCCCGGTTCGCCGACATCTTCCGGGGCAACTCGGGCAAGCAGGGCCTGGTGGCCGCCGAGTGCTCGCAGTCCGATGTCGAATTGCTCTGGAAGCTGCTGGAGAACGAGCCCGGCACCGAGGTCACCGTCGACCTGACGAAGAACACCGTTGTGGCGAAGGACTTCACCGCGCCCTTCACGGTCGACGAGTACACCCGCTGGCGGCTGCTGGAGGGATTGGACGACATCGCGCTGACCCTCCGCCACGCCGACGCCATCACCGAGTTCGAGCAGCGCAGGCAGGGTTGGTTGCCGACTACCGATCCGCTGCCCGCGGGGTGACTCCGAAGGGGTCGGATTCCCCTCCGAACAGCGGGAATCCGGCCCCTTCGAACCCTCCGGGGCCGCTCAGGTGTCCCTCGACAGGTCGTAATTGCCCACGCCACAACGGAAAATCTGGCGTGGCGATTGGTATTTCCTTGCATATGGGCTTACCGTGGGCAATCAGTCGGCCCGAGCTAAGGGCCGTGAGCGTCCTGGGAGGGACTGAAGGTGAACAAGGCCCAGCTCATCGAGGCGCTCGCCGAGCGCCTTGGCGACAAGAAGAACGCCGCTGCCGCCGTCGACGGCATCGTCGACGTCATCGTCCGCAGCGTCCACAAGGGCGAGAAGGTCAACATCACCGGTTTCGGTGTCTTCGAGAAGCGTGCCCGTGCGGCCCGCACCGCTCGCAACCCGCGCACCGGTGAGACCGTGAAGGTCAAGAAGACCAACGTTCCCGCGTTCCGCGCGGGTTCGACGTTCAAGGACGTCATCAGCGGCACGAAGAAGCTGCCGCGCGTCACGGCCGCCAAGCCCGCCGCGGCCGCGGCGGCCAAGCCGGCCGCCGGGACGAAGGCGCCGGCGACCCGCAGCACCACCGCGCGTACCACCACTGCGCGCGCGACGCGCAGCACCGGTACCGCCACGCGTGCCGCTGCGGCAGCCACGAAGGCACCGGCGACCCGCCGGACCGCCGCGGCTGCGAAGCCCGCCGCCACCGCCACCAAGGCCGCGCCTGCGAAGAGCACCGCGACCAAGGCCACCGCCGCGAAGCCCGCGGCGGCCAAGGCGACGACCACGGCGAAGCCCGCGGCGGCGGCCAAGAAGGCCGCCACGCCGAAGGCGTCGACGGCGAAGGCCACCACGGCCGCCGCCGCGAAGCCCGCGGCGAAGAAGGCCCCGGCCAAGAAGAAGTGAAACCCGGCCGGGTGATCACCGGCCAGGCGCGCAACACAAGCTCAGGGCCCGATGCGGACGCGCACCGGGCCCTGAGCGCTGTCTACCCAACCCCCACCGCCCCAACCCCGCACAGCCCACCTCAGCCCTCTTTTCCCACCCACTCACCTCGGAACCCCGAACCAACCGGGGCCCCACCCCCACCCCTCGCGCGTGTCCTACCCCCAGAACGCGCGTGTCCTACCTTCAGAACGCGAGAGTCCTACCTTCAGAACGCGAGAGTCCTACGTTCGGAGCGCGAGAGTCCTACGTTCGGAGTCCGAGAGTCCTACGTTCAGGACGCGAGAGTTCTACGTTCGGACGCTGTGTGGAGTCGAGTGGACTCCCCGCGTGACCCGACCGGCCGAGTCCGGTGCACGACTGGCCGATTCCCAGGGTCAGGTCGTGGGCGCGGGCAGCGCGGTGGGGAAGTAGTGGGCCGAGACGAGGCGCGGCCAGGCGGTGTGCGAGTCCGAAGTGGACCACCCCGGCTCGGGCCGCCGGAACGTCAGCAGCCAGGTGCTGCCCTTCTTGCACGGCGTGCCCTCCAACGACAGACCGCCCAGGTCGGCGAGGGTGGACACGATGTCCGGAATCACCCCGCCCTGGCTGCACACGACCGGCGTGCCGGCCCCGTCGGCGATCTCCAGCAGGCGCACCAACCCGGCCTCCCGGTCCGGCCAGTACCCCTCCTCGGACAACCGAGGCTCCAGCAGCACGCCGACGCCCAAGTCCTCCGCCACCCCCTGAACGGTCTCCACGCACCGCACCCGAGGCGCGGAGTGCACCCGCGCGGGCCCCCACAACGGCAGCATCGACCGCAACCCGCCCGCCTGCCGCCACCCCGCCGAGCTCAACGGCCGCAGGTCGTCGTCACCAGGCCAGTTGTCCCGCTTGCCCGCCTTCGCGTGCCGCACCAGCAACACCGTCGCCAGGTCCGCGGGCGCCGCCGAGAACGCCGCCAGCACCGACCGGTCGGTGTCCGTGGTCACCAGCGAAGCCGCCTCGGCGAACGGCACCCACCGCAGCTCGTCCACCTCGTCGTTCGGCACGAACGCACCCGACTCGGCCCGAGCGCTGAAGTAGTCCACGACCTTCGGCCTGCCGAACGCCCGGTACGACACCTGGCACAGGTGCCGCCCCAGCACGGCGCGGAACCCGGTCTCCTCCAGCACCTCCCGCACCGCCGCCGCGGGCACCGTCTCACCGGGGTCCAACTTGCCCTTGGGCAGGGACCAGTCGTCATAACGCGGTCGGTGCACGACCGCCACGGAACCATCGCGCCACAGCACGGCGCCTGCCGCCCGGATCAACGACTCACCCCAGCGCGCGGTGGTTGCGCAGCATCTCGGTCTGGTGGTCGCGCACCCTGGTGCCGTCGGCCGGCGACGCCTCCCACTCCCCGTCGGGTTGCAGCACCCAGCACCGCGTGGTCGGCTCCAGCGCCGAGTCCATCATCGCGTCGAGCTGCGCGGTGAGCTTCGGGTCGGTCACCCGCAGCTGCACCTCCACCCGGCGGTCCAGGTTGCGGTGCATCATGTCGGCGCTGCCGATCCAGTGCTCGGCGGAACCGACGAAGTGGACCACCCGCGAGTGCTCCAGGAACCGGCCGAGGATCGACCGGACGTGGATGTTCTCCGACAGCCCCTTGATGCCCGGCTTCAACGCGCAGACCCCGCGCACCACCACGTCCACCCGCACGCCCGCCTGCGACGCCCGGTACAGCGAGTCGATGACCTGCTCGTCCACCAGCGAGTTCACCTTGATGCGCACACCGGCGGGGGAGCCGGCCCGCGAGTGCTCGATCTCCCGCTCGATGCGCTCCACGATCCCGCGCCGCACGCCGTAGGGCGCGACGAGCAGGCTGCGGTAGTGGTCCTGCCGGGCGTACCCGGTGAGGACGTTGAACAGGTCGGTCAGGTCCGCGCCGATGGTCGGCTCGGCGGTGAGGATGCCGATGTCCTCGTACAGCCGGGCCGTCTTCGGGTTGTAGTTGCCGGTGCCGATGTGGCAGTACCGCTGGATCCGGGAGCCCTCCTGCCGCACCACCAACGAGGTCTTGCAGTGCGTCTTGAGCCCCATCAGGCCGTAGACGACGTGCACGCCCGCCTTCTCCAGCGCCCGCGCCCACTTGATGTTCGCCTGCTCGTCGAACCGCGCCTTGATCTCCACCAGCGCCACGACCTGCTTGCCCGCCTCGGCCGCGTCGATCAACGCGTCCACGATCGGGGAGTCGCCCGACGTGCGGTACAGCGTCTGCTTGATGGCCAGCACGCGCGGGTCGGCCGCCGCCTGCTCGATGAACCGCTGCACGGAGGTGGAGAACGAGTCGTACGGGTGGTGCACCAGCACGTCACCCTCGCGCAACGTGGCGAAGATGCTCTTCGGCGTCTCCCGCTCGCCGAACGCCGAGTGCGTGGCGGGCACGAACGGCGCGTCCTTGAGCTGCTTGCGGTCCACGCTGTAGAGCTGGAACAGGCACGACAGGTCGAGCAGCCCGGGCACCTGGACGACGTCGTGCGGGTCGACCTCCAGCTCGCGCAGCAGCCGTTCCAGCATGTGCTCGGTCATGTCGTCGGCGATCTCCAGCCGCACCGGCGGTCCGAACCGGCGGCGCGCCAGCTCCCGTTCCAACGACTTGAGCAGGTCCTCGTCCTGGTCCTCCTCGACCTCCAGGTCGGCGTTGCGGGTCACCCGGAACGCGTGGCACTCGATGACCTGCATGCCCGCGAACAGCTCGCCCAGGTGCGCCGCGATCAGGTCCTCCAACGGCAGGAACGTGGCCGTCGGGCTGGTCCGGTCGTTCTCCACGCGAACCAGGCGCGGCACGTTGTCCGGCACCTTGATGCGGGCGAACCGCTCCGCGCCGCCCTCCGGGTCGCGCACCGTCACGGCGAGGTTCAGCGACAGCCCGGAGATGTAGGGGAACGGGTGCGCGGCGTCCACGGCCAGGGGCGTGAGCACCGGGAACACCTGGTCGGTGAAGTAGTTGGACAGCCGCAGCTGCTCGAAGTCGCTGAGCTGCGCCCAGTTGACGATGCTGATGCCGTGCTTCTCCAGCTCCGGCTGCACGTGGTCGAGGAACGCCCTGGCGTGCTGCTCGACCAGCTCCTGGGCGCGCTTGGACATGTTCGCCAGCTGCTCGCGCGGGGTGAGGCCGTCCGCGCTGCGCACCGACAGGCCGGTCTCGTCGCGCCGCTTCAGGCCGGCGACCCGCACCATGTAGAACTCGTCCAGGTTCGACGCGAAGATGGCCAGGAACTTCGCCCGCTCCAGCAGCGGCTGGGAGGCGTCCTCGGCCAGCGCGAGCACCCTGGCGTTGAAGTCCAACCAGGACAGCTCCCGGTTGAAGTACCGGTCGTCGGGCAGGTCGACGTGCGCCTCGGTGGCCGTGACGGCGGGCGGTGAGCTCGGGAACCGGGACGTCGACTCGGCCGGTTGCTGCGCCGCCGTGCCCGCACGCGTGCCGTTGCCGCCGCGGCGGGCGGCCGGGCGCGGTCGACGGCGCGGGGTGCTCGTCGCGGGCGTCGCCCTCGGCGTCCTCGTCCGTCGCTTCGGCGCGGGCTGGTCGGGAGTGTTGTCCGTGCTCACGATCAGCATTGTTCCCCAGAACGGGCGGATGCGCGCCGGTCGGAGCCGACCAGGAGGTGAACTCCGCGTCACAGCGGCGGGAGTCACACTGGATCGAGTCACCCGGTTCGCGTCGTTCCGGTTCGGGTGGCCTCGGTGGGGTCGTCCCGGTTCGGGTCGCCCCGAGTCACACCGGCCGGAGCACGCCCCGGATGTTGCCGGTGGCGTCCCGCACGAGGGTGACCCGTTGGCCGGGGCGCAGCGCGCGCCAGCCACCCTCGGCGACGGCGTCGGCCGATACGTCCACCAGCACGCCGTCGTCGCGCAGGACGGTCGCTGAGCCGTCCGGGTGATGCGCGCTCACCGTCGCCTGCTCGGTCACGGGCCAAAGCTAGCCGATCGGAGGGTGGTGGCCGATCGGCCGTCGCTGCCACGCTCCGCAATGGTCCCGTTACCGGAAGGAGTGGGCATGAGGGTTGTGGCAGGGGTGTTGACGGCGTTGCTGCTCGGCGGCCTCACCGGTGCCGTCACCGGCCAGGCTCAGGCGTCACCGGCGGCCGAGGCCGCGGAACCCGGGCGCGTGGGCCTGCCGGCGGCGGCGAAGAACGTCGAGCTGCGCGCGGCGATACCCGAGACCGAAGGCGCCATCTCCATCAACTTCATGCAGTACCGGCACCGCGACGTGATGTTCCTCAGCGGTACGTTCGGGCTCAAGACCTACGACGTGACGGACGTCGACCGGCCCAGGTTGCTCGACCACCTGACCAAGCAGGAGCTGGCGTTGCCGGGCGACGACCCCGAGCAGCGGTTCTGGGAGAACGAGGACGTCACCGTCGACCCGAACCGCAAGCTGGTGTTCCTGGCGCGCGAGCGCAGCGCGTTCGGCCGGCAGGTGGGCAGCGAGCGGCCCACCGGCGTGTACTTCGTGTCCGCGGTCGACCCGGCGCGGCTGGAGCTGCTGAGCTTCGCGCCGATGGGCACCGGTCACATCACGTCGTGCGTCAACGACTGCTCGTACCTGTGGACGACCGGCTACGACGGCACGCCGACCGACGATCCGGACACCTACCGGCGTTCCGGCAAGGTGTTCGTCACCGACATCCGGGATCCGCGCAACCCGAAGACCCTGGGCACCTACGTGGACCTCAACCGCAACCAGGGCGAGACGCACATGACGCACGACGTCCAGGTGGACGCGGCGGGCATCGCGTGGGTGGCCGGTACCGGTGGAACGCGTGGCTACCACACGCGCGGGTGGCACCGCGATCCGTTGACCGGGCAGGTGCGCGAGGCGACGCCGTACAGCCCGGTCCCGTACGCCGGCGGGGCGGCGGCGAAGCTGGACATGCCGACGTCGTTCTCGCACAACTCGTTCCGACCGGTCGGGCGGACGCTGAAGGACGGTCCCAAGCCGTCGCGTGAGCACCCGGCGGGCAGCTTGCTGCTGCACACCGAGGAGGCGTTCGGGTCGGCGACGTGCAAGGACCAGGGGCGGTTCGTGATCTCGTCGCTGGCGGGTTCGACGGGTGGCGAGTCGTGGCGGGCGACGCCCGAGCAGCCGTTCCACCTGAAGACGGTGGGCGTCTGGTCGCCGGACGACCAGGAGGGCACGCTGCCGGGGCCGGACACGTTCTGCTCGGCGCACTACTTCGACGTGCACCAGCGGATCGTGGCGTACTCGTGGTACGAGCAGGGGACGCGGTTCCTGGACATCTCCGACCCGGCGAACCCGATCCAGGTGGCGTACTGGCGGCCGGAGGGCGCGGTGTCGTTCGCCCCGTACTGGCACCGGGGTCGCGTGTTCGTGGCGGACCTGGCCCGTGGTGTCGAGGTGGTGAAGCTCACGGCGGCCGCGTACGAGGCGCAGGCCTCGCACACGAACGTGACGCTGAAGACGGCGCCGGTGACGGAGGTGTCGGCGACTTTCCGGTCGTTGGACGGGCCCCGCAAGCGGCTGCCTCTCGCGCCGGACCCGGATTACGGGTTCGCTTGCCCGATGCTCGTTGGTCGGTGCGTGCCGGGTGAGCCGTGCTGCTGATGGGTGCTGGCTGCTGATGGGGGTGGGGGTGCGGCGGAGGCGTTGAAAGATTGAAAGGTGAAAGCGTCCTCGCCGGACGGGCAGATCAGCAGGATGAAGGGGTTGGGGCGGGATCCCTCGTTGCGTTGTTGGTCGGGGTCCGTGTCATCCCGCCGACCTCCACAAGGGCAACCACACGTGTCAAGGGGGCGGTTCCAGCCTCAGGTGCGGTAGGGCTGGAAGCGCCCCCTTGACACGCGCGGTAGGGCTGCGCCAGGTCGGCGGGATGACACGAACCCCTCCTTTTGGGAGGAAGAGATCAGTGGCCGCACAGGGACGCAGTGGTGCGCTTAGCGGCCTACGGGGGTCACAACGGCGGCTGTTCGGGGGCCGAGGCCCAGGTCGGCGGCCGAGCGCAGGTCTTCGGCCGTGTCGACGTCCTGCCGCAGTGAAGGCCAGGGGCCCACGAGTGCCATCGCTCCGGAAGCGGCGTGGGCGGTGGACGAGTTGATGCCGAAGGAAGGGGTCAAGGGGCCGCCGGGGGACGACAGCAGCAGTGTCGTCCCGGTGCCCTGGTGGTCGGCGCAGAATGCACGGCCCCGGGCCGCCGCCAATGCCGCGGCCAGTTCCAGCGTTCGCAGGGCGGGCAGGTCGGCTTGCAGGGCACCCACGACCGACCCCGCGTCGCGGGACCGCAGCACCCCGAACCCGAACCGCAGCGACTCGTTCAGTCCTTCCGGGCCGGCCAGCGACTCGACGCCCAGGGCGCGCAGTTCCGCCACCACCGCCGGGTCGGACGTGACCGCCAACACACGGCGGACCGCCGGGATCGCTGCCGCGATCGTGTCCAGCGCGAACGCCAGCGCCAGCGCGGGCCGGTCGAGCCGGGTACCGACGAGCCGTGACTTGGCCCGTTCCAGCGCCTTGACCGGCACCACCAGGTCGACGTCCGCTCGCACCAGGCCATACTCCCGGATGCCGGCTGGACCTGGCCACTGGCTCGAAGTCCGACCGAGGTCTGATTGTCCCCTCCGGCGACGTGGGGAAGACTCCAGGTCCACGACGAAGAGGGAGTGCAAGTGGCCAAGGAGAAGGGCGGCTTCTGGGTCGGGCTCGCCGCGGCGATCTTCTACCCCGCCACCGCGATGATGGCGCGGCGGCGAAACGAGGGCGGAGAGCGGGTGCCCAAGACGGGTGGCGCGCTGGTCGTGATGAACCACGTGTCCCACCTGGACCCGGTCTACGACGCCGTCTTCACGCACAAGCAGGGCCGCGTGCCGCACTTCCTGGCCAAGCACAGCCTGTGGAACGTCCCGGTGGTCGGCGCCGTGATCAAGGGCGCCCGCCAGATCCCGGTCTACCGGGGCACGGCCGACGCCCAGCAGAGCCTGCGCGCCGCGCACGAGGCGCTGGAGCAGGGCCTGGTGGTGATCATCTACCCGGAGGGCACGATCACGCGTGACCCCGACGGCTGGCCGATGACCGCCCGCACCGGCGTGGCCAGGCTCGCCCTGGAGCACGACGTGCCGGTGCTGCCCGTCGCCCGCTGGGGCACCCGCGAGCTCTACGACCACTACCGCAAGAAGTTCCGCCCGTTCCCGCGCAAGACCGTGGTGACGAAGGTCGGCGCACCGGTCGACCTGTCGGCCTACCGCGACCAGCCGCAGAACATCGCGGTGCTGCGCGAGGTCACCGACGTGCTGATGAACCAGGTGAAGGGCCTGCTCGCGGACATCCGCGAGGAGCAGGCGCCCGACGGCTTCTACACCAAGAAGGCCTGACGTGGACCGGGTCGCGGTGCTGGGCGCCGGGTCGTGGGGCACCGCGTTCGCCAAGGTGCTCGCCGACTCCGGCACGGACGTGGTGCTGTGGGCGCGGCGGGCCGACGTGGCCGACGCCATCTCGAAGGACCGGGTCAACGCCGACTACCTGCCGGGCGTGGCGCTGCCGGCCAACCTGGCCGCGACCGCGGACGCCGAGAAGGCGTTGGACGGCGCCGGTGCCGTGGTGCTGGCCGTGCCGAGCCAGACGTTGCGGGAGAACCTGACCGGCTGGCGGCCGTGGCTGCCCGCGGGCGCGACGCTGGTCAGCCTGGCCAAGGGCGTCGAGCTGGGCACGCTCAAGCGGATGAGCGAGGTGATCCGCGAGGTGGCCGGCGTGCCGGAGGACCAGGTCGCGGTGGTCTCCGGGCCGAACCTGGCCAAGGAGATCGCGGCCGAGCAGCCGACCGCGACGGTCATCGCGTGCACCGACCACGACCGCGCGGTCGACCTCCAGCACGCGTGCTCCAACTCCTACTTCCGCCCCTACACCAACGTCGACGTGGTCGGCTGCGAGCTCGGCGGCGCGTGCAAGAACGTCATCGCGCTGGCCTGCGGCATGGCGGCGGGCATGGGGTTCGGCGACAACACGATGGCCTCGATCATCACCAGGGGCCTGGCCGAGACCGCCCGCCTCGGCGCGGCGCTGGGCGCGGACCCGTTGACGTTCGCCGGGCTGGCGGGCCTGGGCGACCTGGTGGCCACCTGCGCGTCGCCGCTGTCGCGCAACCGGACGTTCGGGGAACGGCTGGGCCGCGGCGACTCGCCGGCGCAGGCGCAGGAGGCCGCGCACGGGCAGGTCGCCGAGGGCGTGAAGTCGTGCTCGTCGATCCGCGAGCTGGCCGCCCGGGTCGGGGTGGACATGCCGATCACCGACGGCGTGCACCAGGTGTGCCACGAAAGGCTGGACCCGCGCGTGCTGACGGCGGCGCTGCTCGGTCGCGAGCCGAAGGCGGAACGGCAGTGACCCGTGCGACCTGGGGCGACGGCACGCGGGTCGTGCACTCGACGCCCGCCGTGCCGGGTGAGCCGTTCCTGGCCGGCCCGGTGTTCGCCACCGGCTACCACCTGGGTGGCGAGGACACCTACGGCCGGGCGCACAACCCGACGTGGCGCGCGCTGGAGGCGGCGCTGGGCGAGTTGGACGGCGGCACGACCGTGCTGTTCCCGTCCGGCATGGCGGCGATCTCGACGTTCCTGCGCGTGGTGCTCGCGCCCGGCGACGTGGTGGTGCTGCCCGGTGACGGCTACTTCGTGACCCGCGCGCTGGTCGCCGAGATGCCGGTGGAGGTGGTCGAGGCACCCACCGCCGGTCCGTACCCGTCGCTGCACGGCGTGCGGCTGGTGCTGCTGGAGTCGCCGTCCAACCCGGGCCTGGACGTGTGCGACATCGCCGCGCTGGCCGAGGCCGCGCACGCGGCGGGCGCGCTGGTCGCCGTGGACAACACGACCGCGACGCCGCTCGGACAGCAACCGCTGTCGTTGGGCGCGGACGCGGTGCTGAGCAGCGACACGAAGGCCGTCGCGGGGCACAGCGACGTGCTGCTCGGTCACGTGTCCACGTCGGACCCGGCCCTGGCCGAACGGGTGCGCGCGGCGCGCACGACCGGCGGTGCGATCCCCGGGCCGTTCGAGGCGTGGCTGGCGCACCGCGGCCTCGGCACGCTGGACCTGCGGCTGAGCAGGCAGGCGGCGAACGCGGCAGCCCTGTACGACGTGCTCAAGACCCACCCGGCCGTCACGCGCCTGCGTTGGCCGGGCGCGCCGGAGGACCCGGCGCACGAGGTCGCGTCACGGCAGATGCGGCGGTTCGGCGGGGTGCTGACGTTCGAGCTGGCGGGCGTCGACGCGGTGGCGGCGTTCCTCTCGCGGTCCCGGCTGGTGTCCGCGAGCACCAGCTTCGGCGGCCTGCACACCAGCCTGGACCGGCGGGCGCAGTGGGGCGACCCGGTGCCGGAGGGCCTGGTGCGGCTGTCCGCGGGCTGCGAGGACACCGCCGACCTGGTCGAGGACGTGCTCGCGTCACTCTGACGGGGTCCATCTCGTGGGACCCGGTTGCGTGCCGGCGGACGTGCTGCCACCCTCGTCGGCATGTCCTTCCGCGCGATGATCGGCGGGCGGGGTCACATCGACCTCCGCCTGGTCGCCAGCGCGCTCTGTCTGCCTCGGTGATCGACCCGCGTCCCGCGAGCCCGTGCGGCTCGCCACTCACCGAGCACCGAGAAGGAACCATGTTCGCCGTTCCGGAGAACACCATCGCCCTGCCCCAGACGCACGCCGCGCTGCACCCCGTGCGGATCGCGCTCGACGTGGCGGCACGGCGGGAGCGCTGGGCCCACCTGCTCCGCTACGACCCCGACACCCGCTTCGCCGTGCTCGTGGACGCCACCGACGAGCAGGAGGTGTGGCTGATGAGCTGGTTGCCCGGCCAGCACGCCGACCTGCACGACCACGGCGTGACCAGCGGCGCGTTCACCGTGGTCAGCGGCTCGCTGACGGAGGTCGTCACGCCCGGGCCGACCCAGGTGCTGCACCACCTCGTGGCCGGCCAGTCACGCGTGTTCGGCCCCTCGTACGTGCACCAGGTGCGCAACGACGGCGTCGACCCCGCCGTCACGATCCACGTGTACCGCGACGGCGGGCGCACCATGCGGCCGGTCCACTTCGACCCGGTGACGGGGACTACCTCCGCGCGCTGACGTGCGGCGGCACGTCCCAGTCGCCGACCAGCGTCGGGTCGGCCTCGGGCTCACCCCACACCGTGCGCAGCGGCAGCACGCCCGCCCACTTCGCGTTGGCGGCGACGTCCTCGGGCTCGTCGCCGGGCGGGCCGCTGCGGATCTTCACCGACGCCTCGGCGAGGTCCAGGGACAGCACGGCGGTCGCGGCGAGCTCCTTCGGCGTCGGCTGCCGGGCGTAGTCCCACGAGCCGGGCGCGAGGTGCTCGGTGAGCACGCGCAGGGCGTGCCGCTTGGCCTCCGGGTCGGTGACCGGGACGGCGGTGCCGTGGACGACGGCGGCGCGGTAGTTCATCGAGTGGTCGAACGCCGAGCGGGCGTAGACCACGCCGTCCAGGATCGTGACGCCGACGCACACGGGCACGCCGGTCGCGGCTTCGCGCAGGCTGCGCGCGCCGGTCGAGCCGTGCAGGTAGAGGGTGTCGCCGTCGCGGCCGTAGCCGGTGGGCAGCACGAGCGGCGCGCCGTCCACGACGACGGCCAGGTGGCAGACGAGGGCGGCGTCGAGGACCGCGTGCAGCGCCTCGCGTTCGGTCACGGCGCGCTTGCGGCCACGCTTGATGGTGCTGCGGTCCGTCGGTGACAACGTCATGGGACCAGCATTTCCGGTAAAGTGGCCCTTCTCAAGTGCCAATTCCCGGCGTTCTGAGGAGTCCACTTTGGCGGAGACGGCGCTGGCGGTCGTGCTGGACCGCGATTCGGCCGAACCGCTGGCCGTGCAGCTCGCGGACGCCCTGCGCGCGGCGGCGGCCGACGGGCGGCTGCGCAGCGGCGACCGGCTGCCCTCGACCCGGGCGCTGGCCGAACGGCTCGGCGTGAGCCGGACCGTGACGGCAGCAGCATACGAGCAGCTGCACGCCGAGGGCTGGATCGCCGGGCGGCACGGCTCCGGCACGTACGTGACCACGACGCCGCCCGGCGCGTTGAAGCCGCGGACCCGGCGTGCGGCCGCGCCCGTGGTGCCGGCGGACGTGGTCGACCTCGCGCCGGGTGCGCCGTGGGCCGAGGGGCTGGACCGGGCGGCGTGGCGGCGGGCGTGGCGGGCGGCGGCGGACGTGCAGCCGTTGTTCCGGCCGGCCCGGGGTGGGTTGCCGGAGTACCGGGCGGTGGTGGCGGAGCACCTGTTGCGGCACCGGGGGCTGGCCGTGCGCGGCGGGTTGCGGGAGGAGTCGGTGCTGGCGACCGGCGGCACCACGGCGGCGTTGGTGGAGCTGGGGTCGGCCGTGCTGCGGCCCGGGGACGCGGTGGCCGTGGAGGAGCCGGGGTACCAGCGGGCGGTGTGGGCGTTGCGGTCGGCCGGGGTGAAGGTCGTGCAGGCGCCCGTGGACGCGGAGGGGCTGTTGGTGGAGGCCGTGCCGCCGGGCGTGCGTGGCGTGTACTGCTCGCCCGCGCACCAGTACCCGATGGGCGGTCGCATGTCGGCGGCGCGGCGGGTGGCGTTGGTGGAGCGGGCGCGGGCGGAGGGGTGGCTGGTCGTCGAGGACGACTACGACGGCGAGCTGCGGTACGACGTGGCGCCGTTGCCGTTGTTGGCGGCGTTGACGCCGGACGTGGTGGTGCACCTGGGCACCACCAGCAAGATCCTCACCCCGACGCTCGGCGCGGGGTGGATGGTCGCGCCCGAGCCGATCGCGGCCGAGGTCCTGGCGCACCGCGACCGGACCGGCACCGGCCCGTCCGCGGCGGGCCAGCGGATCCTGGTCGAGCTGGCGCGCAACGGCGACCTGGGCCGGCACCTGCGCAAGCTGCGGCGTGAGCTGTCCGAGCGCCGGGCCCTGCTGTCCGCGGCGTTCGGCGACGCCGGGATCCCCGTGCTGGGCGACGACGCGGGCGCGCACATCGTGGTGCCGCTGCCGTCCGCGCAGGCCGAGCGGGACGTGCTGGCCGAGGCGCACGACCGCGGCCTGCGGCTGGACGGGCTCGGCCGCCACCACGCCGGCCGGCCGAAGGTGCACGGTGCCGCGATCGGCTACAGCGCCTGCTCCCGCGACCAGCTGACCGCCGCGATCCCCGACCTGATCCGGATCATCGCCACCCGTGCCGAACCGTCCTGAGCGTTCAACTCGGGGTACCTGAACGTAGGACTCTCGCGTTCCGAACGTAGGACTCGCGCGAGAGTCGTACGTTCAGGTACTGAGTTCTACGCTCGGGTGTGCGGAGATCGCGGGTTACGCCATCCGGGTAGGGTCCGAACCATGACACAGCGCAAGACCAAGGTCGCCGTGGTGTTCGGCGGGCGCAGCAGCGAGCACATGGTCTCCTGCCTGTCCGCCGGCAGTGTCCTCCCGCACCTGGACCGGGACCGGTTCGACGTCGTGCCGGTGGGCATCACCGAGACGGGCGCGTGGGTGATCGGCGCCGACGACACCAGGGCGCTCGAAGTGCGGGACCGGCAGCTGCCCACCGTCCACGCGCTGGTCCCAGTGTCCGGCAGCGAACTGGTGCCGGTGGCGCCCGGCGACGTGCTGGCCGACGTGGACGTCGTGTTCCCCGTGCTGCACGGCGCGTGGGGCGAGGACGGCACCATCCAGGGCCTGCTGGAACTGGCGGACCTCCCGTACGTGGGACCGGGTGTGCTGGCCAGCGCGGTCGCCATGGACAAGGAGTTCACCAAGCGCCTGCTCAAGGGCGCGGGCCTGCCGGTCGGCGAGTTCGCCGTGCTGCGCCGCGACCAGGACACGCTGTCGGAGGCCGACCGGGAACGCCTGGGGCTGCCCGTCTTCGTCAAGCCCGCGCGCGCCGGGTCGTCCGTGGGCATCTCGAAGGTCGTGGACTGGGCCCACCTGGACAGCGCGATCGCGTTGGCGCGCAAGACCGACCCGAAGGTGATCATCGAGGGCGCCGTCTCCGGCCGCGAGGTCGAGTGCGGCGTGCTGGAGTTCCCCGACGGCCGCGTCGAGGCGTCGCTGCCCGCCGAGCTGCGCATCGTCGGCGGCCAGGTCGACTGGTACGACTTCGACGCCAAGTACCTCGACGACGTGTGCGAGTTCGACATCCCGGCCAAGCTGGACGCCCACGTCACCCGCGACCTGCGCGAGATGGCCGTCACCGCGTTCCGCGCGCTGGACTGCCAGGGCCTGGCCCGGGTCGACTTCTTCGTCACCGACTACGACGAGCTCGTGGTCAACGAGGTCAACACCATGCCCGGCTTCACGCCGATCTCGATGTACCCGCGGATGTGGGCGGAGACGGGCGTGGACTACCCGAGCCTGCTGACCACGTTGGTCGAGACCGCGATCGCCCGCGGCACGGGCCTGCGCTGACCGCGAGCCGGCCGACCCGCTAACCCCTGGTGTCCACGGGGCCCTTGGCGAGGGTGTCTCGGATCGTGGTCGAGATGTCCTGCAAGGGCCCCGTGCCCGCGTCCGACGGCACGGTCAGCGCCACGTACACCGGCCGGTCCACCACGTACCAGGTGGCCGAGCCGCCCTCGGGCACCTCCAACCACTGCACGTCCGAGATGACCCGCAGCTGGGAGGTCGGGGTGAGGTCGCCGGGCCGGTCCAGGCCGCACCGCAGCACGACGGGCTCGTGCCGCGCGTCGCCCCACGCCATCGCGCCCGCGGGCGCCGGCGAGGCCAGCTCACGGCGCGGCAACGTGGCGCCGTTGGACACCAGCTGCATCGGCAGGGCGCTCAGCAGCGCCTTGCACTCGTCCGACTCGGCCTTGGGTGCGGGCACCGGTACCAGCGCCACGGGCCCGGAGTGGACGGCCGACGGGTCGGCGGGGTCGTCCTTGCCCCCGGCGCCGAGGAAGAGGCCCACGGCCGCCACCGCCGCCGCGAGCAACGCCGGCAGCCCGAGGGCGACGGCGAGCAGCGGACGCGGGAGCAGCGACGCGGGTTCCGGTTCCTGTGCCACCCGGTTATGACAACACGTGCCTACAGGTGGACCACAGGGCAGGTCAGCGTTCGCGTGATGCCCTCCACGTTCTGGATGCGGGCGACCACGAGCTGTCCCAACTGGTCGACGGTGTCGGCCTCGGCGCGGACGATGACGTCGTACGGTCCGGTGACGTCCTCCGCGGTGGCCACACCGGGGATGCCGGAGATCTCCGCCGCAACGGCGGCTGCCTTCCCGACCTCGGTCTGGATGAGGATGTATGCGTGCACCACGGCGTGCCCCTTCGTCGCGACAGGTTAGGTCGGGGTAGGAACGTGCACAGCAACGTACCCCAGTTGGGGTTCCGAATGCTCAGAACGGGAGGCAATCTTGCGTCCGGAGCCGCCGCGCAACGCGGACACGGTCGCTGAGGTGGGTGAGTTCGGTCTCATCCGCCGGGTGACGGCAGGTCGGACGCAGCCGCCCACCACCCTGCTCGGGCCGGGTGACGACGCGGCTGTCGTCGCGGCGCCCGACGGTCGCGTGGTGGTGTCCACCGACGTGCTGGTCGAAGGTGTCCACTTCAGACTCGACTGGTCCTCCCCGGAGCAGGTGGGGCGCAAGGCGGCGGCGGTGAACCTGGCCGATGTCGTGGCCATGGGCGCGATGCCGACGGCCCTGCTGATCGGCTTGGCCTGCCCGTCCGACACGCCGTCCGCCGTGGTCGAGGGGATCACCGCCGGCCTGTGGCAGGAGGCCACCGTCGCCGGCGCGGGCGTGGTCGGGGGCGACATGGTGTCGTCCGCGACACTGGTGATCTCCGTTACGGCGCTGGGCGACATGGGCGGTCTGGAGCCCATCACCCGATCCGGTGCGCAAGTGGGTGATGTCGTCGCGGTGTGCGGACGGCTCGGCTGGGCGGCGGGCGGACTGGCCGTGCTGCAGCGCGGGTTCCGGTCGCCGGTCGCGGTCGTCGGCGCCCAGCGGAACCCCGAACCCCCGTACGCCGCCGGACCGCAGGCGGCCGCGGCGGGCGCGACGGCGATGATCGACGTGTCCGACGGCCTGCTGGCCGACCTGGGGCACATCGCCGACGAGTCGGGCATCGGCATCGACATCCGGACCGAGCTGCTGGAGGTGCACCCGCGGCTGATCGACGTCGCCGCGGCGCTCGGCGCGGACGCCCGGCACTGGGCGCTGACCGGTGGCGAGGACCACGCGCTCGCGGCCACGTTCCCCGAACCGGCGGCGGTGCCCGAGGGGTGGCGCACCATCGGCACGGTCCGCCACGGCAGCGGGGTGACCGTCGACGGCAGGGCGTACGAGAAACCCGCTGGATGGGAGCACTGGCGCTAGGTAGCCTGACGAGTGTGGAACTATGCACGCTCGCGTATGACCATCCAGACTCGGTCAAGTTGATCGCCGACATCCAGCAGGTCTACCTGGACCGCTACGGCGAGGTCGACGTCACGCCGGTCGACCCGGCGGAGTTCGCCGCGCCCCTGGGGCACTTCGTGGTCGGCTACGTCGACGGCGACCCGGTGGCGTGCGGCGGCTGGCGAGCGCACGACGTGGCGGACGCCTCGCTGCGACCCGGTGACGCCGAGATCAAGCGCATGTACGTGGCGGAGGCCGTGCGGGGGCGGGGCCTGGCGCGGCTGGTGCTGGCCTCGCTGGAGTCGGCGGCGCGGGCGGCCGGCCGCAAGCGGATGGTGCTGGAGACCGGGTTGCGCCAGCCCGAGGCGATCGGGTTGTACCAGGCCAACGGATACGCGCGCATCGACAACTTCGGTGTGTACCGGCATCATCCGGAAAGCCTTTGCTTCGCGAAGGGACTGTAGGGCCGGGAGGGACCGCGATGGCGATCTACGCGTTGGGCGACTTCGAGCCGGTGATCCACCCGGACGCCTACGTGCACCCCGACGCGACGGTGATCGGCGACGTCCGGATCGGCGCGCACGCGTCCGTGTGGCCGCAGGCCGTGCTGCGCGGTGACTACGGGCGCATCGAGGTCGGCACGCGGACGTCGATCCAGGACGGCACGGTCGTGCACTGCACGGACGTCCACCCGACGTTGATCGGCGCGGAGTGCGTGATCGGGCACAACGTGCACATCGAGGGCGCGACGATCGCCGACCGGTGCCTGATCGCCTCCGGGTCGGTGGTGCTCAACGGGTCCGTGGTGGAGACGGGCGCGATCGTGGGCGCGGGCGCGGTGGTGTCGTTCGAGGGGCACGTGCCGGCGCGGTCGATGGCGCTCGGCGTGCCCGCGAAGGTGCGCGAGGGGTACGTCGTGCCGGACGGCGCCTGGCAGTTCGCGGTCGACAAGTACGTGGCCAACATCTTGCTGTACCGCAAGGAACTGCGGCGCCTGGACTGAGATAGGGTCCCGCCGTGGCACGTCCGCTTGAGGAAATCATGGAAGCAGGCTGGGCCGCGGCACTCGCGCCCGTGGCCGACCGGATCGCCGCGATGGGCGAGTTCCTGCGGGCGGAGGTCGCCGCCGGGCGCACCTACCTGCCGGCCGGGGAGAACGTGCTGCGGGCGTTCCAGCAGCCGTTCCACGCCGTGCGCGTGCTGATCGTCGGCCAGGACCCGTACCCGACGCCGGGGCACGCGGTCGGTCTGAGCTTCTCGGTGTCGCCGGAGACCCGACCCGTCCCGAAGAGCCTGGTCAACATCTACACCGAGTACATGTCCGACCTCGGGCACCCGAAGCCCGCCAACGGCGACCTGACCCCGTGGGCCGAGCGGGGCGTGCTGCTGCTCAACCGCGCGTTGACGGTGCAGCCGGGCAAGTCCAACTCCCACCGCAACAAGGGCTGGGAGCCGGTGACCGAGCAGGCGATCAAGGCGCTGGCGGAGCGGGACGCACCGCTGGTCGCGATCCTGTGGGGCAGCCAGGCGCGTGCCCTCAAGCCGCTGCTGGGCGCGGACCGCTGCGTCGAGTCGGTCCACCCGAGCCCCCTGTCGGCGGCGGGCGGCTTCTTCGGCTCCCGGCCGTTCAGCAAGGCCAACGAGCTGCTCGTGCGGCAGGGTGCCGAGCCGGTCGACTGGAAGCTGCCCTGAAGCCGAACCGCTGAAGTCGAACGGCCGTCACGCACGAACCCCAGTCACGCCGAAAGGCCCCCCGGGACGAGTCCCGGGGGGCCTTTCGACAAGCTCAGGCGCGGGTCATCAGCCGCGCACCACCTTGCCCGCCTTCAGGCACGAGGTGCACACGTTCAGCCGCTGCCGCGTCGAAGAGGACACCTTCGCGCGCACGGTCTGAATGTTCGGGTTCCACCGGCGGTTCGTCTTCCGGTGGGAGTGCGAGACAGAATGGCCGAAGCCCGGCCCCTTGCCACAGACGTCGCACACGGCAGCCACGTCAGCCACTCCTTAAGGTTCCTGATCGATACTCACGCCCCGGCGGGCGCGCAAGCGTGCACAAGCCTCAGCCGGGCATGGCAACCCAGACAGGGTAGCCGGTGGCGCGTTCTGCCACCAAACCGGGTCGAATACGCTCGCCGGCATGCAGGCACTCGATGCGGTCGCGGTGCGCCAGTGGGCGGACGCCTGTGTGCGGTCCCTGGACGCCAACCGGGAGGACATCGATCGCATCAACGTGTTCCCCGTGCCGGACGGCGACACCGGGACCAACCTGCTCCAGACCATGCGCTCGGCGTTGGACGCGCTGCTCAGGACACCGGTGGACACGGTGGGGGCGGCGTTGGCGGCGCTCGCGCGCGGCGCGCTGGCAGGGGCTCGCGGCAACTCCGGGGTGATCCTCTCGCAGGTGCTGCGCGGGTTGGCCGAGGCCGCGCAGGGCGCCTCGACGGCGTCCGGCACGTCGTTGCGGCGGGCGCTGCACCGGGCCGACGAACTGGCCACCGCCGCCGTCTCGAAGCCGGTGCCGGGAACCGTGCTGTCCGTGCTGCACGCGGCGGCCGAGGCCGCTCGCGACTGCACGTCCGACGAGCTGGACGACGTGGTGACGGCCGCCGCGAAGGCGGGCGCCGAGGCGTTGGCCGACACGCCCCGCCAGCTGGCCGTGCTGGCCCGCGCCGGAGTGGTGGACGCGGGCGGGCGGGGGCTGGTCGTGCTGCTGGACGCGTTGGCGGCGGTGATCACCGGACGCGAGGTGCAGGACGCGCCGGTGGTCGTCACGGTGCCGCGCGACTCCCTCACCACCGCGCGCGAGGCCGGGTCGTCCGAGTTCGAGTACGAGGTCATGTACCTGCTCGACGGCCCTCCCGGCGGCGAGGCCGGGGTCGAGGTGCTGAAGGACGAGCTGCTGGCGATCGGTGACTGCGTGTCCGCGGTCGGCGACGGGAACGGCCTGTGGACCGTGCACGTGCACTGCAACGACATCGGCGCGGCCGTCGAGGCGGGCATCCGGGCCGGTCGGCCGCACCGGATCACGGTGGCCAGGTTCGCCGACCAGATCGCCGCCCAGGCGCCCCGGTTCGTGCGCGACCGGGCGATCGTCGTGCTGGTCGAGGGCGAGGGCGCGGCCGAGCTGTTCCGCTCCGAGGGCGCGGTGGTGTTCGAGCCGGGCGACGACGTGACGGCGGCCGACCTGCTGGCCGTGGTGGTGAGCACGCGGGCGCGGCAGGTGACCGTGCTGCCCGGCGACCCGACCTGGCGCGAACCGCTGGACGAGGCCGTCACGCAGGCCGTCGCCGCGGGTCAGGACGTCGTGGTGGTGCCGACGTTCTCGCCGGTGCAGGCGTTGGCCGCGCTGGCCGTGCACTCGCCGTCCCGCCGTGCCGGTGACGACGTGGTGGCCATGGCGGAGGCCGCGGCGGCCACCCGGCGCGGCGAGGTCGCGGTGTCCGACCGGGAGGCCATCACCTGGGTCGGCCGGTGCCGTCCCGGCGACCTGCTCGGCATGGTGGACGGCGAGGTCGTGCTGGTCGAACCGGCCGCGGCGCACGTCGGCGACCTGGCCTGCCGGCTGGTCGACCGGATGCTCGCCAGCGGCGGCGAGCTGGTGACCGTGCTGTTGGGGCGGGCCGCCCCGGACGGGGTCGAACGGGTGCTGGAAGATCACCTGCGCGTCGTCCACCCGGAGGTGGAGCTGGCCGCCTACCAGGGCGGACAGCGCGACGCGCTGCTGGTTGTCGGTGTCGAGTAGTTGAATGGGCCGAGATGACGACCTTCGACGAGAAGCTGGTGTCGGTGCTCGGCAAGAAGAGCGCCGACGCGCTGGAGGCCGGCCTCGGCCTGACCACCGTCGGTGAGCTGCTGCGCCACTACCCGCGCCGCTACGACGAGCGCGGCAAGCTGACCGAGATCGCCGGGCTGGAGCTGGGCGAGCACGTCACGGTGCAGGCGCGGGTGAAGAGCGCCCGGCAGCGGCGGATGAAGTCGCGCAGTGGCGAGCTGCTGGAGGCCGTGATCACCGACGGCACCAGCGACCTGCACCTGGTGTTCTTCGGGCGCGGTTCGCGCAAGGTCGAGCGGGAACTGCTGCCGGGTCGCGAGGCGATGTTCGCGGGCAAGGTCGGCATGTTCAACGGCAAGCTCCAGCTCGCGCACCCCGACTACCAGGTGCTGGACGGGGAGGAGGGTGCCGCGGCGGACTTCGCGGGCGCGTTCATCCCGGTCTACCCGGCGGCGCAGGGCATCCAGTCGTGGAACGTCTCCAACTGCGTCGAGCAGGTCCTGGCCGTGTGGGACGGGGTGGCCGAGGACCCGCTGCCGGCGTCGTTGCGCGCCGATCGGGGGCTGATCGGGTTGGAGAAGGCGCTGCGCGACATCCACCGGCCGGACGGGTGGGCCGCGATCGCCGTCGCGCAGCAGCGGTTGAAGTGGGACGAGGCGCTGGCGGTGCAGCTGGCGCTCGCGCAACGCCGCCGTTCGGCGACGGCCCGTCCCGCGCCGGTGTGCGAGCCCCGCGACGGCCTGGTGCGTGACGCGTTCGAGGCGCGCCTGCCGTTCGAGCTGACCGCGGGGCAGCGGGAGGTCGGTGCGCAGGTCGCCCGCGACCTGTCCGGCGAGCACCCGATGAACCGGCTGCTCCAGGGTGAGGTCGGTTCGGGCAAGACGATCGTCGCGTTGCGGGCGATGTTGCAGGTCGTCGACGCGGGGCGGCAGGCGGCGATGCTCGCGCCGACCGAGGTGCTGGCGGCCCAGCACGCGCGGTCGTTGCGGGAGTTGCTGGGTGACCTCGGGCAGGCCGGTGAGCTGGGCGGGGCCGAGCACGCGACGCGGGTGACGTTGCTGACCGGGTCGATGGCGACGGCGGCGCGCAAGCGGGCGTTGCTGGAGATCGTGTCCGGTGAGGCCGGGATCGTGGTCGGCACGCACGCGTTGATCCAGGACAAGGTGGAGTTCGCCGACCTGGGGCTGGTCGTGGTGGACGAGCAGCACCGGTTCGGCGTGGAGCAGCGGGCCGCGCTGAGCGGGCGTGCGGGCGGGTCGACGCCGCACGTGCTGGTGATGACGGCCACACCCATCCCGCGCACGGTGGCGATGACCGTGTACGGGGACCTGGAGGTGTCCGCGCTGCGCGAACTGCCGCAGGGGCGTTCGCCGATCAGCACGTCCGTGGTGCCGGTGGCGGCCAAGCCGGGCTGGCTGGACCGGGCGTGGCAGCGGATCCGCGAAGAGGTGGGCAAGGGGCACCAGGTGTACGTGGTGTGCCCGCGCATCGGCGACGGCGCGGCGGAGGACGACGCCGAGGCACCGCCGAAGGAGGACGCGGGCAAGGACGGGGCCGCCGACCGGAGGCCGCCGCTGGCGGTGGTGGACGTGGCCAACCGGCTGGCCGAGGGGCCGTTGCGGGGGCTGCGGATCGACATCCTGCACGGGCGGATGGCCTCGGACGACAAGGACGCCGTGATGCGGGCGTTCGCGGCCAACGAGGTGCAGGTGCTGGTCGCCACGACCGTGGTCGAGGTCGGGGTGAACGTGCCCAACGCCACCGTCATGGTGATCATGGACGCGGACCGGTTCGGCGTGAGCCAGCTGCACCAGCTGCGCGGGCGCGTCGGGCGGGGCAGCGCGCCGGGGCTGTGCCTGCTGGTGACCGAGATGCCGGACGGCACGTCCACGATGGAGCGGCTGCGGGCGGTCGAGTCTACTTTGGACGGCTTCGAGCTGGCCCAGCTGGACCTGGAGCTGCGGCGCGAGGGCGACATCCTGGGCGCGGCCCAGTCCGGCACGCGGTCGGGGTTGAAGATGCTGTCGCTGCTGCGCGACGAGGACGTGATCGCCGAGGCGCGGGTGGTCGCGCAGGAGGTCGTGGAGGTCGACCCGGAGCTGGCCGCGAACCCCGGGTTGGCCGGGCTGGTGGCGGGGCTGCTGGACGAGGAGCGCGCGGAGTACCTGGAGAAGGCGTAGCCGGCGGCTCCGCGCGGGCCGGGTGGTGCGCCTGGAGGTGGCCTGGCCGCCGTGCCCGGAGGGGGCTTGGCCGGTCGCTGGGTACCCTGACTCGTGCGCCGATTCCTACTCGCCCTGGTTCCGCTGGCGTTGGTCGCCTGCTCGGCCGCGCCGACCGGTGATACCGCTCCGACCACGTCGTCGCTGCCCAAGGGCGATCTGGCGGTGCTCGCCGAGCGCATCGAGCAGCGGCGGGCCGAGCTGGTGACGGCCACGTTCCACACCGAGGGGTTCGCGTCCGACGGGCAGTCCACCGAGGTGCGCAACGTCGTGGACGGCGCGGTGCGGCAGGACGCCGGCGAGGTGACCGGGTCGATGACGATGGACGTGTCGACCGGTGGTCAGCCGAAGAAGATCGGGCTGGTGATCGTCCGCGACGGCACGTACGTGCAGGTCGAGGGCGCGCCGATGCCCGCGGGCAAGAAGTGGGGCTTCTACCCGTCGCGCAGCGGTGGCGAGGTGTCCGCGTTGCTGCGCGGCTTCGGCCCGAGCGCCACGGTCGGCGCGGAGCTGGACTACGTGCAGCCGAGGGCGGCGTTGATCGTGGGCAAGGCGTCCGAGCAGCTGGACGGCGTGCCGGTGACCCGGTTCGACCTGGTGGTGGACGCGTTGAAGATGGCCAAGGTCATCGAGGACCAGGACATCCAGTTGCAGCACACCCAGCTGGCCGAGCACGGGGTGCAGATCTCCGCGTCGGTGTGGGTGGACGGCACGAGCGCCCCGGTACAGGCCGAGTACCGGTTCGAGCTGGCCGGCAAGGTCGTCAAGCAGTCCACCACCCGGTTCCGCGGGTGGGGCGAGCCGGTGCGGATCACCGTGCCGGACCAGGCCGAGGTCGTCCCGGCCGACCAGTTGCCCCAGTAGGGGGCAGGGCCTGGCCGGGCGGCTGCTAGGTCCGCTTGCCCGACTTGGGCACCGGCAGCTGGGCGGTCGGCTGCTCGGACGGGTCGACGGCCTTCGGCTTGGTCGCCGCCGCCGGTGTGGTGGGCGCTGCCGGTTCGGCCGCCGCTGCCGGCGTGGCCGTCGCCGGTGTGGTGGGCGCGTCCGCGGGTGCCGAGACCTCGGACTCCTCGTCCAGCGGGGTGAGGGTGGCCACCGCCCGGGACACCGCTTCCTGCGCCGCCGCGAACTGCTCGCTCAGCGCCCGGTGCACGCGGTGCAGCTCGGCCAGCTTCGCGTCAGCCGCCGTGGTCCGGCGGTCGGCGTGGGCGTCGGCCTCGGTGATGGTCTTCTCGGCGTGGGCGTCCGCCTCGATGACGGTCTTCTCGGCCTTGGCGTTGGCCTCGCTGACCGTCTTCTCGATCTTGGCCAGGGCGTCGGCCTCCAGCTCGGAGATCTGCTTCTCGGTCTCCGAGCGCACCCGCGCCGCGTCGGCCCGGGCGGCTTCGAGGAGCTTCGCGGCCTCCGCCTTGGCCTCCACCACGTGCACCTCGTGCTCCTTGCGGAGCTCGGTGCGCAGCTCGTCGTACTCCTTGTCGAGGTCGTCGTGGTAGCCCTTGTACTTCTGCTCCAGCTCGACCCGCTTGGCCTCCAGCTCGGCCTGCTTCGCCTCGAAGTCGGCGGTCAGCTTCTCGCGGTCGGCGCGGGCCTCGGCCATCAGCGCCTCGTGCTCGCCGGTCAGCTTGACCCGCAGCTCCTCGTGGGAGCGCTCCAGCTCGGTGCGGCGCTCCTCGTACTGGCGCTCCAGCTCCGTGGTCCGCTGCTGGTGGGCCGCCTCCAGCTGCCGGCGGCGGTCTTCCAGCTCACCCATCGCGCGCTGGTGCACCGCCTTGCCCTGGGCCGCCTCGCGCTCGGCCTCGGCACGGGTGGCGGTCGCGTCGTCCAGCGCCGCCTTGCGGATGTCGGCGATCTCCTCCTCCGCCAACGTCATCATCACGCGCACGCGCTCGGTGACGTTGGAGGCGCTGGCCGGGCTGGTGGCCAGCTTGCCCAGCTGCGCCTTGACCTTCTCCAGCTCGGCGCGCGTCGAGCCGAGCAGCTTGCCCAGCTCCGCGGCCTGGGCCGACGCCGCGTCCCGGGCGCGGTTCGAGTTCTTGAGGTCGAACTCGAGTCGTGTCACCCGTTCGTTCACCTGGCGCTGGTTGTACCCGCGCAGTACGACGTCGAAATGGGTGCGGGCAGCAGGCTGCCCAGTCCCTTCAGCCCCGGCCATGGGGGCAACCCTACCGAGAAGTCGCCGGCGGCAGTCACCCGATGCGGCGAACGCACCGTAACGAGTCGGTGATCCAACGTGTGGGGTGAACGGTCGTTCGCCGGTGTCGGGTGCCGGGCCGTGCCCGCCCGCGGTCGGTCCGCCACTCGCGTGCCGTCCGCCGGGGGCTGCGCACGAGGCCCGCACAAGGGAGAATCCCGGGGCATGGTCCCAGGTCGCGACCGCCTTGACCGGGAGAGTGACCGATCACGATGACGTCCGTCACGTGAGATGGAACTCCCGAGGGGCGGGAAGCGCACGGTAACGTGCCTTGATTCATCGAGTCCCGCCCGCGCTCGGGCGGGACTCGCCGAGTAACCGGGAGGGAACGCCGCATGTTCCGCAAGGTTCTTGTCGCCAACCGCGGCGAGATCGCGATCCGGGCCTTTCGCGCTGCCTACGAGCTGGGCGCCGGCACGGTTGCCGTCTTCCCCCACGAGGACCGCAACTCCCTGCACCGGCTGAAGGCCGACGAGTCCTACGAGATCGGCGAGCCCGGCCACCCCGTCCGGGCCTACCTGTCCGTCGAGGAGATCATCAAGGCGGCCCGCAAGGCGGGCGCCGACGCGGTCTACCCCGGCTACGGCTTCCTGTCGGAGAACCCCGAGCTGGCCAGGGCCTGCGCCGACGCCGGCATCACGTTCGTCGGCCCGCCCTCGGACGTGCTCGAACTGACCGGCAACAAGGCCCGCGCCATCGCCGCGGCCCGGGCGGCCGGCCTCCCGGTGCTCAAGTCCAGCGAGCCGTCGAGCGACATCGACGCCCTGGTCCGGGCCGCCGAGGACATCGAGTTCCCGGTGTTCGTGAAGGCCGTCGCGGGCGGCGGCGGGCGTGGTATGAGGCGGGTGGAGGAGCCCGGCGCGCTGCGGGAGTCCCTGGAAGCCGCGTCGCGCGAGGCGGAGTCGGCCTTCGGCGACCCGACGGTGTTCCTCGAACAGGCCGTGGTCGAGCCCAGGCACATCGAGGTGCAGATCCTCGCCGACGGCGACGGCAACGTGATGCACCTGTTCGAGCGCGACTGCTCGGTGCAGCGCCGCCACCAGAAGGTCATCGAGATCGCGCCCGCGCCGAACCTCGACCCCGAGCTGCGCGACCGGATCTGCGCCGACGCCGTGAAGTTCGCCCGGCACATCGGCTACCGCAACGCGGGCACGGTCGAGTTCCTGCTCGACCCGCGGGGCAACTACGTCTTCATCGAGATGAACCCCCGCATCCAGGTCGAGCACACGGTCACCGAAGAGGTCACCGACGTCGACCTGGTGCAGTCGCAGATGCGCATCGCGGGCGGTGAGACCCTGGACGACCTCGGGTTGAGCCAGGACACCGTGCAGCTGCGCGGCGCGGCCCTGCAGTGCCGCATCACCACCGAGGACCCCGCCAACGGCTTCCGCCCGGACACCGGCATGATCAGCGCCTACCGCTCGCCGGGCGGCTCGGGCATCCGGCTGGACGGCGGCACGACCGGCGCGGGCACGGTCATCGGCGCGCACTTCGACTCGATGCTGGTCAAGCTCACCTGCCGCGGTCGCACGTTCTCCGCCGCGGTGGCCCGCGCCCGGCGCGCGGTGGCCGAGTTCCGCATCCGGGGCGTGTCCACGAACATCCCGTTCATCCAGGCGGTGCTGGACGACCC
Organism: Saccharothrix stipae; assembly: GCF_054781895.1. Lineage (NCBI taxonomy): Bacteria > Bacillati > Actinomycetota > Actinomycetes > Pseudonocardiales > Pseudonocardiaceae > Saccharothrix > Saccharothrix stipae. Next base: position 737,443 of record NZ_BAAGTN010000008.1, read on the forward strand.
GGACTTCTACGAGGGTCGCGTCACGACCTCGTTCATCGAGAAGCGCCCGCACCTGCTGACGGCGCGGCACTCCGCCGACCGCGGCACGCGGATGCTCACCTACCTGGCCGACGTGACGGTCAACAAGCCGAACGGCCCGCGCCCGTCCGCCGTGGACCCGAAGGTGAAGCTGCCGGTCGTCGACCTGAACGCCGAACCGCCTGCCGGGTCGAAGCAGAAGCTGGACGAGCTGGGACCGGAGGGCTTCGCCCGCTGGCTGCGGGAGAGCAAGGCGCTGGCGGTCACCGACACCACGTTCCGCGACGCGCACCAGTCGTTGCTGGCCACACGGGTGCGGACGAAGGACCTGCTGGCCATCGCGCCGCACGTGGCGCGGATGGCGCCCCAGCTGCTGTCGCTGGAGGCGTGGGGCGGCGCGACCTACGACGTGGCGCTGCGGTTCCTGGCCGAAGACCCGTGGGAGCGGCTGGCCGCACTGCGCGAGGCGGTGCCCAACATCACCCTCCAGATGCTGCTGCGCGGCCGGAACACGGTGGGGTACACGCCCTACCCCGAGGCCGTGACCAGCGCGTTCGTCGAGGAGGCGACGAAGACCGGGATCGACGTCTTCCGCATCTTCGACGCGTTGAACGACGTCGAGCAGATGCGGCCGGCCATCGAGGCGGTGCGGGAGACGGGCACCGCGGTCGCCGAGGTGTGCCTCTGCTACACCTCCGACCTGTCGAACCCGGACGAGCGCATCTACACGCTCGACTACTACCTGAAGCTGGCCGAGCAGATCGTCGGCGCGGGCGCGCACGTGCTCGCGGTGAAGGACATGGCCGGCCTGCTCCGGCCCCCGGCGGCGGCGCGGTTGATCAGCGCGTTGCGCAAGGAGTTCGACCTGCCGGTGCACCTGCACACGCACGACACGGCGGGTGGGCAGCTGGCCACCTACCTGGCGGCGATCCAGTCCGGTGTGGACGCGGTGGACGGCGCGGTGGCGTCGATGGCGGGCACGACCTCGCAGCCGCCGCTGTCGGCGATCGTGGCGGCGACCGACTACACGGACCGGGCGACGGGCCTGGACCTGCGGGCCGTGTGCGACCTGGAGCCCTACTGGGAGTCGGTGCGGAAGGTCTACGCGCCGTTCGAGTCGGGGATCCCCGGTCCGACGGGGCGGGTCTACTCGCACGAGATCCCCGGCGGGCAGCTGTCGAACCTGCGCACGCAGGCGGTCGCGCTCGGGCTCGGGCAGAAGTTCGAGGAGATCGAGTCGATGTACGCGGCCGCCGACCGGATGCTCGGTCGGCTGGTGAAGGTGACGCCGTCGTCCAAGGTGGTGGGCGACCTGGCACTGCACCTGGTCGGCGCGGGGGTGAAGCCGGAGGACTTCGAGGCGGACCCGGGTCGGTTCGACATCCCGGCGTCGGTGATCGGGTTCCTGCACGGCGAGCTGGGCGACCCGCCCGGCGGCTGGCCGGAGCCGTTCCGGAGCAAGGCGTTGCAGGGTCGGGCCGCGCCGAAGGGCGTGGCGGAGCTGACCGACGAGGACGTGAAGGGCCTGGAGGACGACCGGCGCGGCACGCTGAACCGGTTGCTGTTCCCGGCGCCGACGAAGGAGTTCCTGGCGCACCGGGACGCCTACGGCGACACGAGCGTGCTGGGCAGCAAGGACTTCTTCTACGGGCTCAAGCCGGGGGAGGAGTACCAGGTCGACCTGGAGCCGGGTGTGCGGTTGCTGATCGGGCTGGAGGCCATCGGCGAGGCGGACGAGCGCGGTATCCGCACGGTGATGGCCACGTTGAACGGGCAGCTGCGGCCGATCCAGGTGCGCGACCGGTCGATCGCGGCCGAGGTGCCGGTGGCGGAGAAGGCGGATCGGGGCAACCCCGGTCACGTCGCGGCGCCGTTCGCCGGGGTCGTCACGCCGAGCGTGGCGGAGGACGACGTGGTCGAGGTCGGGCAGACGATCGCGACCATCGAGGCGATGAAGATGGAGGCCGCGATCACCGCGCCCAAGGCGGGGCGGGTCAAGCGGCTGGCGGTGCGCGGGGTGCAGCAGGTCGAGGGCGGGGACCTGCTGATCGTGCTGGAGTGACCGGAGCGCCCTGCCGGGCCGGGCGCCGTGCGGTGCCCGGCCCGGCAGGGCGTGGCGAGCGGGGGGATGTGGGTCGTGGGCAGGAAGTGGGACTGGGCGACCGCTCGGTACCTCGGGATGGTCGCGTTGCCGTTCGTCGGCCTCGCGGTCGCGTCGTTCCTGCCCCACTACGGCTACCGCGGGTTGTTGATCCTCGTCCTGTGGCTGTTCGCCTCGGCGTTGGAGCAGAGGCTCGCCGGCCCGCCGCCGACCGTCCGGACGTCTCCGGTCTGGTGGCTCCGGCACGACCGGATCGGCCGCAGTCGCCTGGTGCTGCTCGTGGTGGTGGCGGCCTGTGCGATCGGGTGGGCGGTGCTCGACTGGCCGGAGTGGAACTTCCCCGCGGCCGCCATGGGGTTCGCGGTCGTGCTCGTCGCCGGGGACTACTGCTTCTTCCGGTACGACGTGCGCAAGGCCCGGCGGGCGGCGTCCGACGCGGAGGTGCGCGCCGAGGAGCGCGCGGCCGCGGTCGACCGGGACGCCTGAACGCCCGGCGGTGCTCGGGGTGCGCTGGGTCACCCGGCCGTGGGGAACCGGTGGGTCGGGGGCGGCGTTGGTCGTGGCATGAAGAAGGTTGCCGCTGTACTGCTCGCACTCACGGCCGGCGCCGTCGCCTGGGCGGCGCGGGACGTGCCCGTGGCGTTGGGTGGGAAGCCCGGAGGTGAGCGGGTGCGGCGGTCGCCGCGGTACCGCGACGGGAAGTTCCACAACGACGGGCCGACGCGGACCATGCCGGACGGGGCGGCCGGGACGGTGCGGGAGATGTTCTTCGGCGGTCAGCAGCGGCGGCCGGTGGGCGAGGTGCCGCTGGTGCCGCCCGTGGCCGGGTCGTCGGACGGGTTGCACATCACCTGGTACGGGCACGCCTCCACGTTGGTGGAGATCGACGGTGCCCGGGTGTTGATCGACCCGGTCTGGAGCGACCGGTGCTCACCGTCCCCAGTGGTCGGTCCCCGTCGGCTGCACCCGGTGCCGCACCAGTTGCACGAGGTGGGGCGGGTGGACGCGGTGGTGATCTCGCACGACCACTACGACCACCTGGACCTGCCCACCGTGCGGGCGTTGGAGCGGGACACGGACGCGGTGTTCGTGGTGCCGCTCGGGATCGGTGCGCACCTGCGGCGGTGGTGGGTGCCCGAGCACCGGATCGTGGAGCTGGACTGGGACGAGTCGCACGAGGTGGCGGGGATCACCCTGACGGCCACCGCCGCGCAGCACTTCTCCGGGCGCGGCTTCCAGCGGGACAACACGTTGTGGGCCTCGTGGGTGGTGAAGGGGCCGGAGCACCGCGTGTACTACAGCGGGGACACCGGGTACTTCGACGGCTACAAGAAGATCGGTGAGGAGCACGGTCCGTTCGACGCCTCGCTGATCCAGATCGGCGCCTACGGTCCCGGGTGGCCGGACATCCACATGACGCCGGAGGAAGGCGTGGCCGCGCACCGGGACGTGCGGGGCGGCCTGTTGATCCCGGTGCACTGGGCGACGTTCAACCTGGCGTTCCACGACTGGTCCGAGCCGGTCGACCGGGTGTGGCGGGAGGCGAAGGCGCACGAGGTGCCGCTGGCCGTGCCGCGGCCCGGTGAGCGGGTCGACGTGGACCGACCGCCCGCGGTCGACGGGTGGTGGCAGGCGCTTGGCACGATGACGGGGTGACCAGGATCGTCGCGGGCGCCGCCGGTGGCCGGAGACTGCAAGTGCCCCCACGCGGCACCAGACCCACTTCCGACCGCGTTCGCGAGGCGTTGTTCAGCTCGCTGGAGACGATGGTCGACCTCGACGGCGCCGTCGTGCTGGACCTCTACGCGGGGTCGGGGGCGCTCGGCTTCGAAGCGCTGTCGAGGGGTGCGACGAAGGCCACCTTCGTGGAGTCCGACAAGCGGGCTGCCGAAGTCCTCAAGGGCAACGCCAAGGTGGTCGCGCTGCCGGGGGCGGTGGTGGTGCACCGCACCGCTGAGGCCGTCGTCGCCACCACGGCGGACGGGCCGTGCGACGTGGTCTTCGCCGATCCGCCGTACGCCGTGACCGACGAACAGCTCAACCGGGTCCTCGCGTCGCTGGTCACCAACGGTTGGACGAAACCGGGCTCGTTGATCGTCGTGGAACGCGGCGCGCGCAGTCCTGAACCGATCTGGCCAAGCGCGGTGGAATCCTTGCGCAGCAAGCGATACGGCGACACGGCGCTCTACTGGGCCGAACAGGTTGCCGCCACCGGGTGATGCCGACCACGCACCTGAGTGGATGCGTCCGATCGGGTGCTACCGTCCGAAACCATGACGCGTGCCGTGTGCCCCGGCTCCTACGACCCGGTCACCAACGGACACTTGGACATCATCGGCAGAGCGGCGAAGCTCTTCGACGAGGTCGTGGTCGCCGTGCTCATCAACAAGACCAAGAAGACGTTGTTCTCGGTCGAGGAGCGCACGGACATGCTCCGCGAGGTCACCGCGCAGTGGCCGAACGTCCGCGTCGACGCCTGGCACGGCCTGCTGGTCGACTACTGCCGGGAGAACGACATCAAGGCCATCGTCAAGGGCCTGCGCGCGGTCAGCGACTACGACTACGAGCTGCAGATGGCGCAGATGAACCACCAGCTCTCCGGGGTCGACACGCTGTTCATGCCGACCAACCCGATCTACAGCTTCCTGGCCAGCTCCCTGGTCAAGGACGTGGCCACCTACGGCGGCGACGTGAGCAGCCTGCTGCCGCCGACCATCCGCGACCGGCTCGCCGCCCGGCTCGCCGAGAGTCGCTGACCGGTCACGGTCCGTTAACTTACGCAGGGTCTGTTCGTCGCTCGGTGTGGTTAGCGTTCACCGGCATGAGCGAGATCACATCGCGCACCGCGAAGGTGCTGCTCTCCCTGCTGCTGGTCCTCACGGGCACGTTCACCACGTCCGCACCGGCGGTCGCGGCCGAGTCGGTCGCGGTCGCGCAGGCAGCCTGCGGTGACACGTCCGGCTTCCGGAAGGTGGCGCTGTCCACCCTGCCGAGCCAGGCCACGGACACCGTGCGGTTGATCCAGCGGGGCGGTCCGTACCCGTACTCGCAGGACAACCAGACCTTCTACAACCGCGAGGGCATCCTCCCGGCCTGCTCGACCGGCTACTACAAGGAGTACACGGTCAAGACGCCGGGCATCTCCACCCGCGGCGCGCGGCGGATCGTGACCGGCAACGCCACCCCGAAGCTGTACTTCTACACGGCGGACCACTACGCGAGCTTCGTCCTGGTGGACATCACCCGTTAGCCGGACACGCCCTGCCGATCTCCCGGCGGCGAGGAGATCGGCAGGGCACACTGGGACGGGTACTGCTGTGGGCGCGAGGAGTGAGACGTGTACCGGGTGTTCGAGGCCCTCGACGAGCTGGTCACGATCGTCGAGGAAGCGCGTGGCGTGCCGATGACCTCCGGGTGCGTCGTGCCGCGCGGCGACGTGCTCGAACTCCTCGACGACGTGCGCGACGCGATCCCGGCGGAGCTGGACGACGCCCAGGACGTGCTCGACCACCGCGACGAGCTGGTCGGCAAGGCGCAGCACGAGGCGGACCAGGCCGTGAGCAAGGCCCGCTCCGACGCCGAGCGGATGGTCGCCGAGGCGCAGCACGAGGCCGAGCGGATGCTGTCCGAGGCGCGCGCCCGGGCCGAGCGGATGGTCGGCGAGGCCGAGGACCAGGCGCAGCGCACCGTCGCCGCGGGCCGGCAGGAGTACGAGGACCTGGTGGGCCGGGCGCACGCCGAGGCCGATCGCATGGTCCAGGCGGGCCGCGCCAACTACGAGCGCGCGATCGAGGAGGGCCGCGCCGAGCAGGCGCGCCTGGTCGACGGCACCGAGGTCGTGCAGGCCGCGCACGCCGAGGCGGCGCGCGTGCTGGACGCCGCCCAGACGGAGTCCATCCGGCTGCGCAGCGAGTGCGACGCGTACGTGGACGGCAAGCTGGCCGACTTCGAGGACCTGCTCGCGCACACCCTGCGCAGCGTCGGCAAGGGCCGCTCGCACCTGCGCGGACCGGCCGTCGCGAGCGCCGCCGCGCCCTTCGACTACCACGAATAGGAACCGTGCACCCGACCGGACGACGTCCCGACCAGCCGATTTCACGTCGACGCCCGTTGTCCCGTACCCTTGACCGGCTGGTCGTGGTAAGTCCCCGACGGCACACCAAACATCATGTCTGAGCATCGTCACGCCTCCGCGCGTCCCACAGCGACCGGGCCCTGGGTCATCGACACCAGGGACCTCGGGCGTCGTGCGGGCTCCAGCCGCGGGTTGCGCAGGACGGTGCCGGCGGAAGGCGTCGGCCTCCTGGGCGTGATCGCGGTGCCGGCGGGGGGCAACGTCGAACTCGACCTCCTGCTGGAGTCGGTGGTCGAGGGCGTGCTCGTGACGGGCACCGCCGCGACGGTGGTCGAAGGGGAGTGCTCGCGCTGCCTGGAGCCGCTGTCCGCGGAGGTCGAGGTGGAGCTGACCGAGCTGTACGCGTACCCGGACAGCACCACCGATGAGACGACCGAAGAGGACGAGGTCAGCCGTCTGCACGACGACCTGATCGACCTCGAACCCGTGGTGCGCGACGCCATCGTGCTCGCGCTGCCACAGGTGCCGCTGTGCTCGCCGGACTGCCTCGGGCTGTGCGTCGACTGCGGCGGGAAGCTGGCTGATCTCGGCCCCGACCACGGGCATGAGACGATTGACCCCCGTTGGGCGGCTCTGCAGGAGCGGTTCGACGGGAATCGTGACAATCCAGAGGAGAACTAGTCGTGGCCGTCCCGAAGCGGAAGATGTCGCGCTCGAACACGCGCTCGCGCCGCGCTCAGTGGAAGACCGCTGCCGTGCACCTGGTGGCCTGCCAGAACAAGGCCTGCCGCCAGCCGAAGCCGCAGCACGTCGCCTGCCCGGCCTGTGGCCAGTACGACGGCCGCCAGGTCGTCCAGCCGGCCTGATCACCCCCTCTGGCGAAGGTAGCGGCGAATCGTGGGGGGTAGGTCGTCGCGCGGTCGGTCCGCCGACCGCGCCCCGTTGATCGAAGCGCTCGGCGTCCCGTTGGACGCCGAGCTGCTGACGCTCGCGCTCACACACCGGTCGTACGCGTACGAGAACGGCGGCCTGCCGCCGAACGAGCGGCTGGAGTTCCTCGGCGACGCGGTGCTCAGCCTCGTCGTCACCGATCACCTGTACCGCACGCACCCGGAACTGCCCGAGGGTCAGCTCGCCAAGCTCCGCGCGAGCGTGGTGAACATGCACGCCCTGGCGGGCGTGGCCCGGGGGCTCGGCGACGACGGGTTGGGCGGGCACCTGCTGCTCGGTCGCGGCGAGGAGCTGACCGGCGGCAGGGACAAGGCGAGCATCCTCGCGGACGGCCTGGAAGCCGTCATCGGCGCGGTATACCTGCAATTCGGCATCGACACCGCGCATCAGGTCGTTCACCACCTGTTCGACCCGTTGTTGGCGGAAGCGCCGCTGCGGGGTGCTGGACTGGACTGGAAGACGAGTCTCCAGGAGCTGACCGCGTCCGCCGGCCTGGGCGTCCCCGAGTACCGGGTGGACGACCAGGGGCCGGACCACCGCAAGGAGTTCACCGCCAAGGTGCTCGTCGGTGGCCAGCCCTACGGCACCGGCGACGGGCGCACGAAGAAGGAAGCCGAGCAGAAGGCCGCTGAGGCCGCGTACCGCGTGCTGCACGAACGGGTTCGCGCCGAGGACACCGGCGCGTCCGGGAACGGCCACGCACCCGGCTCGGCGACGCAGGCTTCACCCCAGGCTTCACCTACTCAGGAAGACTGACGCCGAAATGTATGCCACGAACGTCCGGACGAACCGGCGCGCACGCCACGCGCGTCCGTCCCGCCCGCTGAACGCCAGCCGCAACGGCGGCATCCAGGGCCTGGTACTCGTGCGCGACACCGCCCAGGCAGGCGGCTGGATGCTCAAGCCGACCAAGCCGCAGGCCGCCGCCTACGAGATGCTCGAAGAGCTGGAGCGGGCCGAGGCCGCCGCCGCCGAGCGCGAGTCCGAGGACTGACCTCCCGCCCGTGCCCGAGCTGCCCGAGGTAGAGGTCGTCCGCCGAGGTCTGCACGAGCACGTCGCGGGCCGGACCGTCGACTCGGTGCAAGTCCTCCACCCGCGCGCGATCCGCCGACACCTACTCGGTGCGGCGGATTTCGCCATGCGCCTGACCGGTCAGCGCCTGGAGGCCGCGCGTCGGCGCGGCAAGTACCTGTGGGTCGACCTGTCGGGCGGCGACGCCATGCTCGCGCACCTCGGCATGAGCGGCCAGATGCTGGTCCAGCCCGTCGACGCGCCGGACGAGAAGCACCTGCGGGTGCGGGTCCGGTTCGCCGACGACGGTCCGGAACTGCGATTCGTGGACCAGCGCACGTTCGGCGGATTGGCCCTGGCGGACATCGTCGAGGTCGACGGGACCCGGCTGCCGCAACCGGTGGCGCACATCGCGCGCGACCCGATGGACCCGGCGTTCGACCCGGACGCGGCGGTCGCGGCGTTGCGGAGGCGGCGGACCGAGGTCAAGCGCGCCCTGCTCGACCAGACGCTGGTCTCCGGCGTCGGCAACATCTACGCCGACGAGGCGCTGTGGCGGACCAAGCTGCACGGCCTGCGCCCCGTCGACCGGCTGACCAGGGCCAAGGCGGCCGAACTGCTCGCGCACGCGACGCAGGTCATGTACGAGGCGTTGGGCGAGGGCGGCACGTCGTTCGACGCGCTCTACGTCAACGTGAACGGCCAGTCGGGCTACTTCGACCGGTCCCTGGCCGTGTACGGGCAGGAGAACCGGCCGTGCCCGAGGTGCGGGACGGCGATCAGGCGTGAGCCGTTCATGAACCGCTCCTCCTACTCGTGCCCGCGGTGCCAACCCCGCCCGAGGGGCTGACGGACGCGCTCACCGCGCCGGGTCGGCGAGCCGGCGCAGCAGCGGCGTGACCGTGCGCACCGCGTCGCGCTCCTCCGGCTCCAGCCGGGCAAGCCGCTCGGACAGCAGTTCCGCCTCGCCGTGCGCCAGGGACAGGATGGTGTCGCGCCCGAGGCCGGTCAGCTCGACGATGGTCGCCCGCCCGTCGGCGGGGTCGGACTCGCGGCGCACCAGGCCGCCGGATTCCAGGCCCGTCACCACCGTGGTCGCCGTGGGCTGCGAGCACAGCGCACGCACCGCGATCTCGCCTATCCGCATCGGTCCCTTCGACGCGAGTTCCGCGAGCACCAGCAACTGCGTGGGCTGCAATCGCCGAACGGACGCGGACTGGCGCAGGCTGCGGATCAGCCGGTGCACGGCGACCACGAGTTGTAACGCGTCCTGATTAGTCACACTGGTGGTCATCAGACCTCCTCGTGGCTCACCGTGGGTGAGCAAGTGTCCGAATTCGGACAGGACATTCGCACTTTCGCAGTACGGCTGTCCAGAGAAAGGTTTCATTCGCACCCGGATGTACTCACCCTCTCCGCACCGATGCGGAGAAGGAGCCGTCAAATCGGCACAAAGGCGGGAAGCGTTTCCCCGGCGGTTCGCGGAACGTAGTCGGCACGGGGTGGCGCCCGCTCCGGGCGTAGTGTCTGAGCGTGACAAAGGTGCTGGTCGTGGATGACGAGCCGCAGATCGTGCGGGCGTTGCGGATCAACCTGTCGGCCCGCGGCTACTCGGTCCTGACCGCGCACGACGGCACGACCGCGCTCAAGGCGGCGGCCGAGGGCAAGCCGGACGTGGTGGTGCTCGACCTGGGGCTGCCGGACGTGGACGGCACCGAGGTGATCGCGGGCCTGCGCGGGTGGACGACCGTGCCGATCATCGTGCTGTCCGCGCGGGTCGACTCCGCGGACAAGGTGCAGGCGCTGGACGCGGGCGCCGACGACTACGTGACCAAGCCGTTCGGGATGGACGAGCTGCTGGCCCGGCTGCGGGCGGCGGTGCGCCGCGCCGCGGTGGGCGAGGGCGGGGACGCGGTCGTGGAGACGGCGTCGTTCACCGTGGACCTGGCCGCCAAGAAGGTGCGCCGGGACGGCGTCGAGGTGCACCTGACGCCCACCGAGTGGGGCCTGCTGGAGGTCCTGGCCCGCAACCGCGGCCGGCTCGTGGCGCAGAAGCAGCTGTTGCAGGAGGTGTGGGGCCCGGCGTACGCGAAGGAGACCCACTACCTGCGCGTCTACCTGGCCCAGCTGCGGCGCAAGCTGGAACCGGAGCCCGCCCGCCCCCGCCACCTGGTGACGGAGCCGGGGATGGGCTACCGGTTCGAGCTCTAGGGACGGCGGCCGGCGGCGACAGCGCCCCGGCGGCCCGCCGACCGCTCACCCCGCCGGCATGGTGGGGTGGCTCTGGAAGAACAGCGCGTTGCGCACCACGAGTTCCTTGGCGAGCGCCGCCACCCGGCCGGTGAGCACGCGCTCCTTCGGGTTGTCGTCGGCGTCCACGAACTGGATCAGACCGTCCCGGCGACCGAGGCTGACGCACCGGATGTGGTACCGGAAGTCGAGCCGGTCGGCCGGCTCGTCGCCGCCGAGCCGCTTCGCCAGGGCGCGCACCGCCTGCTGCGCCGTGGGCAGGCCGGTCGCGCACGCCATCCGCAGTTCGAGGCCGTCGTGGCGCTTCATCGCCGCCGCGTCGCCGATGCCCTGGACCTCGGGGTGCGAGATCGACGTCAACGTCTGGTCCACCAGCAGGCGGCCGTGGTCGTCCACCGCGAACCCGGCCCGCGCCGCCAGGTCCGGCACGGCGAAACCGGCCGTCCAGACGACCGTGTCGGCGGCGACCGGCTCGTCGCCTGCCAGCACCAGGCCGTCGGCGCGGACCTCGGTGACGTGCGCGCGGTCGCGCACCCGGATGCCGAGCCGGTCGAACACCTTGCGCAGGTGCGCCCGGCCCTTCTCCGACAGGGCGTCGCCGAACCCGCCGGCGGTGACGAGCACGACGTCCAGGTCCGGTCGCGACTCGGCCAGCTCGGCGGCGGCCTCGATACCGGTCAGCCCACCGCCCAGCACGGCGACCGTGCGCGCGTCCTTGAGCGCCACGGCCAGTTTCTCGGCGTCCTCGTGGGTGGAGACGGCGTGGGCGTGCTCGGCCGCGCCGGGGACGCCGCGCAGGTTCGCCTGGCTGCCCGCGGCGTAGATCAGCCGGTCGTAGGCCAGCGTGCCGCCGGTGAGCTGGATCTTGCGGGTGTCCGGGTCGATGTCGGTCACCCGGTCGACCACGAGGTCGACGCCGGTGCCCTTGAGGAGGTCGGCGAGCGGGACGTCGCGCATCCGCTGGCCCACCGCGAGCTGGTGCAGCCGGACCCGCTCCACGAACCGGTCCCGCGCGTTGACCAGGGTGACCCGGGAGCCGGTCCACTTCGCCGCCAGCCTGGCCGCGGCCAGACCCGCGTATCCCGCGCCGACCACCACGATGTGCTCTGCCATTTTTCCCGTCCTTTCGTCATGAGAGGAGCGAGAGAGGCAGGCGCGGTGTGACGGCATAAGGTGTGAGTCGTGTCACCTGTTTCCGTGCTGCACACCTGGCAAGTGCCCGGGACGACGCTCACCGCCGCGCGCAAGCTGCTCGACGAGGCGTTCGACGGCGATTTCGGCGACGAGGACTGGGAGCACAGCCTCGGTGGCGTGCACGCGTTCGTCTGGGACGGCGACGAGCTGATCGGTCACGGCGCGGTCGTGCAGCGGCGGTTGCTGCACGCGGGGCGCGCGCTGCGGGCCGGTTACGTGGAAGGGGTCGCGGTGCGGGCGGACCGACGCCGCGAAGGCGTCGGCGGGGTCGTGATGGCGGCTCTGGAGGACGTCGTGCGTGGCGCGTACCCCCTCGGTGCGCTGAGCGCGTCGGAGGACGCTCTGGCGTTCTACGCGGCGCGTGGGTGGCAGCGGTGGCGTGGCAGGACGTTCGCCCTGACCCCCGGCGGTGTGGAGCGCACCGAGGAGGAGGACGACGCGATCTTCGTCCTGCCGGTCGTGCCGCTCGACCTGGCGGGCGACCTCACCTGTGACTGGCGTGACGGCGACGTCTGGTAGCTACCGGCTCTCCGTCGTCGTCGGCGTGGTGGTGGCCGACGCGGAGGAGGAGGACGACGTCGGCGGCTCGTAGGACGTCGGAGGGTTGCTCGGTGGCTGGGTGGTCAGCCGCGCCTCGGATGACGCCGACTTCGGCTCAGGGGGCTGTTCCGCGCGTTCCTCCGGCTTCGAGCCGGTCTCCTTGCCCGGCCGGCCGGTCGACCGCTTGGACACCGTGACGACCACCGTGGCCGTGCTCGCGCGCGGCGCGGCGCCCATCGTCGTGTCCGTCGTCGTCCTCAGCTCGGCGAGCGGTTCCGGCGGCGCCGCGGTGGACCCGCCGCCCGCCAGCACGGACGCGAGGGTGGCGATCACGGTGGCGACGGCGGCGCCGCCCGCGGCGAGCAGCACCACCGAGGAGACCTTCTTCTTCGGTGACGCTTGATCTTCCTCGAACACACCATCTCCCTGCGGGGGATCCGGACGGATGGTCAGTGTTCGAGTTATCGGCGGATCATGCCGGGGGCCTCAACGTTCGAGCGGTCGTCCACACGATGGTGTGGACGACCGTCACCCCGGGCGGACGATCTCGTTACGGCTCGGTCGGCGGGTCGACCGGCGTCGTCGTGGTCGTCGTCGTGGTCGTGGTGGTGCTCGTGGTCGTCGTCGGCTTCGTGGTGGTCGTCGTGTTCACCGGCGGCTGGGTGGTCGTGGTGGTGGGCTGCGGCTGCGGGTCGTCGACCACGGTGGTCGTGGTCGTCCCGTCCGGCCGGGTCACCGTGGTCACGCGGGTGCGCCGCGAGGTGGTGGTCGTCGTCGTGGTCTCGGTCGTCGTGGTGGTGGACTCCGCGGTGGTGGTCAGGCTGACCGAGGAGGCCGAGGTGCGCGGGGCAGTGCTGAGGGTGTTGCGCGAGACGACGTCCTCACGCGGCTGCTGGTTCGCGGGGGAGGCGTCCGGGGTCGCGCCCGCCAGGGCCGCGATGGTGGCGAAGATCGTCGACACGGCGACACCGGACGCGGCCAGCAGCACGTGTGGCGACACGCGCAGGCGGGGGCGCTCGGGCTCCGGGGTCTCGTACAACGGTTCTCCCAAGGTTCGTCGGACGTCTTTACCAGCCGAAGTTCTGGGTCCAGTACCAGCCGCGGGTGTCCAGACCCACGCCGATGGTGGTGAACCCGCAGTTCAGGATGTTGCGCCGGTGCCCGTCGGAGTTCATCCAGGCCCGCATGACCTGCTCGGCGGAGCGCTGCCCCATGGCGATGTTCTCGCCGCCGGGGCTCGGGTAGCCCGCCGCGCGCATCCGCTGCGCGAAGTCGACGCCCTCCGGGGTGGTGTGCGAGAAGTAGTCGCGCGCGGCCATGTCGGCGCTGTGACCGCGTGCGGCCTCGACCACCCGCTCGTCCACCTTGAGCGGCTTGCAGCCGGCCAGGTCGCGGGCCTCGTTCACCAGGGCGACGACCTGCTGCGCCTGCGGCACGTCGGCGGGCGCGGTGGTAGTCGTCGGCGCCGCGGACGTCTCGGGCGGCGTCGTGGTCGTCGTCTCGGTCGTGGTCGTGGTGGTCTCGGTGGTGGTCGTCGTCTCGGTGGTCGTCTCCGGCGACGACGGCGCCTCGGTGGTGGTCGGCAGGACGTCCGGCTCACGGCTCTGCGCGGGCTCGCCCACACCGCCCACCCCGCCGACGCCCACGTTGTCGGAACCGCGGCTCTGTGCTGCGCTTACCCCGACGAACGGGGCGAGCTGTTCCGGGTTCGCGACGGCGACGCCGGTCGCACCGGCCGCGCCGAGGAGCAGGCCGACGAGTCCGCCGATCACGGATCGGTTACCACGCCGTGCTGTCACGGTCGCGCACCGTACCACTAACGGGTGAAATGTCAGGATGGCTGTTGTGGCTGGAGTAGAGGGGACCGTCCGTCTGACCGCCTGGGTGCGGGGCCGGGTGCAGGGGGTCGGCTTCCGCTGGTGGACTCGTGCGAGGGCGCTTGAGCTGGGACTTGTCGGTTCGGCGTCCAACCTGCGGGACGGTCGGGTAGAGGTGAACGCGGAAGGTCCGGAATCGGCGTGCCGGGATCTGCTCACCGCGCTGCGTTCCGGCGGTACCCCTGGTCGGGTGGACTCGATCGTGGAGCGCTGGTCGGAGGCCCGCGGCGGCCTCACCGGTTTCGTGGAGCGTTGAACGCCGAGGGGTCCGATGGCGTAGTACTTCGATGTGGACCGTGGCGAAGATGTCGTCAGGCAGCTGTACGGCCGTTGGCGCGGCCCGCTGCACGGCTACGTCCTGCGCATGGTCGGCGGTGACCACCAGCAGGCCGAGGACGTGGTCCAGGAGACGCTGCTGCGGGCGTGGCGGCACGTCGACGAGCTGACCCCGGCCGACGCGGGCCCGTGGCTCTACACGGTGGCCAGGAACCTGGTCATCTCCGGCTACCGCAAGCGCGGCGGCCGCAACTCCGAGGTGCCGATCGAACCGGGCGACCTGCCCCCGGTCGCGGACGAGGTGGAGCACGTCCTGCAGAGCTGGCAGGTCGCCGAGGCGTTGCGCGCGCTGAGCGTGGACCACCGCAACGTGGTGGTAGAGCTGTACTACCGGCGGCGTTCGGTCGCCGAGGCCGCGGTGGTGCTGGGCATCCCGCCCGGCACGGTCAAGTCGCGCTGCTTCTACGCCCTGCGGGCGTTGCGGGACGCGCTGGAGGAGCGGGGGGTCACCGAGTCATGAGCTGTGACCGGACCGTGGCGCTCGGCGCCTACCTGCTCGGCTCGCTCGACCCGGCGGAGCGGTCGGCGTTCGAGCGGCACGTGCACGGCTGCTCCACCTGCCGCCGGGAGATGGTGCGGCTGGCGCCGTTGCCGGGGCTGCTCGGCCAGGTGCAGCTGGCGGACCTGGAGCTGCCGTTCGACGACCCCGCGCCCGACCCCGACCTGTGGCCGCTGCCGGTCGAGCCACCCACCCCGCCCGAGCCCGAGCCGCGGCACGCGTCGCGCGTGCGGCGCCGGCCGGTGCTGGTCGGCGCCGCCGTGCTGCTGGTGCTGGTCGCGCTGGGCGTGCTGCTGGTGCCGCGGCTGACCGGTGACGACGGCGGGCACCGCGGCGGTGAGGCCGCCGTCACCTGGCACGCCTCCGACGCCACCTCCGGCGTGGTGGCCAGCGCGGACCTCGTCGGCAAGTCCTGGGGCACCGAGCTGTGGATGAGCATCGAGAACATGCCCAAGGGCATGAGGTGCAAGCTGATCGTCCACGACCGGGGCGGGCGCACCGAGATCGGCGGCTGGTGGGGCACCGACCACGCCCCCGACGAGCGGATCCCCGGCTCCACGTCGTTCCCGGTCGACCAGATCGAACGGCTCGACCTGGTGGTCGACATGACGGTCCTGGTGTCGGTCCGGCCGTGATCGCGCTGGTCAGCGTGCCGACGACTGGTGTGAGGCCCGCACGGGTACTCTGCCCGGCGTGCACCTCAAGAGCCTGACGCTGAAGGGCTTCAAGTCCTTCGCCTCGGCTACCACGCTGCGCTTCGAGCCGGGCATCACCTGCGTCGTCGGGCCGAACGGGTCCGGCAAGTCGAACGTGCTCGACGCGCTGCGCTGGGTGATGGGCACGCAGGGCGCGAAGGACCTGCGCGGCGGCAAGATGGAGGACGTCATCTTCGCCGGCACGTCCGGCCGCGCGCCGCTCGGCCGCGCCGAGGTGACGCTGACCATCGACAACTCCGACGGCGCGCTGCCGATCGACTACGTCGAGGTGTCGATCACCCGCCGGATGTTCCGCGAGGGCGCGACCGAGTACGAGATCAACGGCAACTCCTGCCGGCTGATGGACATCCAGGAGCTGCTCAGCGACTCCGGCATCGGCCGCGAGATGCACGTGATCGTGGGCCAGGGCCAGCTCGCCGCGATCCTGGAGTCCAAGCCCGAGGAGCGGCGGGCGTTCGTCGAGGAGGCCGCGGGCGTCCTCAAGCACCGCAAGCGCAAGGAGAAGGCGCTGCGGAAGCTGGAGGCGATGCAGGCGAACCTGACCCGCCTGACCGACCTCACCGCCGAGCTGCGCCGCCAGCTCAAGCCGTTGGGCAAGCAGGCCGAGATCGCCCGCCGCGCCCAGGTCGTGCAGTCGGAGTTGCGCGACGCCAAGATGCGCCTGCTCGCCGACGACCTGGTCACGCAGCGCGAGGCGTTGGCCCGCGAGGAGCAGGACGAGGCCGCCGCCCGCGCCCGCCGCGCCGAGGTGGAGAAGTCGCTGCAACAGGCGCAGTTGCAGCAGAACGAGCTGGAGGACCAAGTCGCGGCCGACACGCCGCGGCTCCAGCAGGCCCAGGACACCTGGTACCGGCTGTCGGCGTTGGAGGAGCGGCTGCGCGGCACGGTGCGGCTGGCCGTGGAGCGGGAACGGCACCTGTCGGCGGCGGTGGACGCACCGCGCGGCGGGCGTGACCCGGACGAGCTGGAGGCCGAGGCCGAGCAGACCGCGCTGCTGGAGCAGGAGCTCCAGGACGGCGTGACGGAGGCGCGGGTCGGTCTGGCGGAGGCCGTGGAGACGCGGGCCGAGCTGGAACGCGTGGTGTCCGCGGCGGAGAAGGCGCACCTGGCCGCGGTGCGGGCGATCGCCGACCGCCGCGAGGGCCTGGCCCGGCTGTCCGGGCAGGTGGAGGCGTTGCGGTCGAAGACGAGCGCGACCGCCGAGGAGATCGAGCGGATGTCGATCGCGCTGGCCGAGGCGGTCGAGCGGTCGGAGGTCGTGCAGCAGGAGCTGGCCGAGGCCCGTGAGGTGACCGGGACCGAGGACGAGGACGACCTCGGCCTGGACGAGCGGCACCGGCTGGCCGCCGAGGCGGACGACGCCGCGCGCCGCCGGGTCGAGGAGCTGGTCAAGGCCGAGCGGACGGCCGAACGGGACATCGCGTCGTGGCAGGCGCGGGTGGACGCGCTGTCGTTGGGCCTGACCCGCAAGGACGGCGCGGGCGCGTTGCTGGCCTCCCGGTTGCCCGGGTTGCTCGGCTCGGTGGCGGCGTTGCTGACCGTGGCGCCGGGCGCGGAGGTCGCGCTGGCCGCGGCGCTCGGGCCGATCGCGGACGCGGTCGCGGTGGCGTCCGGCGCCGACGCGGTGGCGGCGTTGGAGTTGTTGAAGGAGCAGGACACCGGTCGCGCCGGGGTGCTGGTGGGCGGTGCGGCGGTGGGCGTCGACCGGTCCGGGTGGCCGGCGTTGCCGCCGGGCGCGCGGTGGGCCGTGGACCAGGTGCAGGCGCCGGAAGCGCTGCGGCCCGCGTTGCACCGCGCGTTGGACAAGGTCGTCGTGGTGGACTCGCTGGCCGCCGCGCGGGAGCTGGTGGACGCGCACCCGTCGGTGCGCGCGGTGACCCGTGACGGCGACGTGCTGGGCGCGGACTGGGCGGTCGGCGGGTCCGGGCGCAGCCAGAGCGTCATCGAGGTCCAGGCCGCGGTGGACGAGGCGTCGGAGAAGCTGGCGCTGGCCGAGCGCGCGCTGGAGCAGTCCACGGCCGCCCTTGAGGGCGCACGGGCCGAGCAGCAGGCACGTCGGGCCGAGGTCGCCGCGGTCAAGGAGCAGCTCAACGAGGCCAAGGTGCGGCGCGCCCGGTCGTCGGAGCGGCTCAACCGGCTGGCCTCGGCGGTCCGGTCGGCCGAGGCCGAGGTGGAGCGGGCGCGGGTGCAGCGGGAGAAGGTCGAACTCGCCCGCGAGGAGAACCTGCTCAAGCTCGGTGAGCTGGAGGAACGCCTGCTGGTGGCGCAGGAGCAGCCGCTGGACGACGAGCCGGACACCGCGCACCGCGACGAGCTGGCCGCCGAGCTGGCCGCCGCCCGCCAGGGCGAGGTGGAGGCGCGGCTGGCGCTGCGGACCGCCGAGGAACGCGCCCGCGCGTTGCAGGGCAAGGCGGAAGGGCTGCGCCGGGCGGCACGCGCCGAGCGCGAGGCGAGGGAACGTGCCCAGCGCGCCCACGCTTCCCGGGCACGGGGTGCGGTCGTGGCCAAGGCCGTGGTGCGTGGCGGCGAGCTCGCGCTGGAGAAGATCGCCGCGTCGCTGGCCCGCGCGGCCCGCGAGCGCGACGCGGCGCAGGAGCGCCGGACGCAGCGCGAGGCGTTCCTGGCCCAGGTGCGCAACCTGGTGCGCGAGATGTCGGTCGAGCTGGAGAAGCTGACCGACGCCGTGCACCGCGACGAGGTGTTGCGGGCCGAGCAGCGGATGCGCATCGAGCAGCTGGAGACCAAGGTCGCCGAGGAGTTCGGCATCGGCCTGGAGGACCTGGTCGCCGAGTACGGCCCGGACGTGTTCATCCCGCCGTCGCCGCAGGAGGTCGCCGAGTACGAGGCGGCGAAGGAGCGCGGCGAGCTGGTGACCGCGCCGCAGCCGATGCCCTACGACCGGGACACGCAGGCGCGGCGGGCCAAGCGGGCCGAGCGGGACCTCTCGCTGCTGGGCAAGGTCAACCCGTTGGCGTTGGAGGAGTTCGCGGCGCTGGAGGAGCGCTACAAGTTCCTGTCCAACCAGCTGGAGGACATCAAGGCGACCCGACGCGACCTGCTGACCGTGGTGAAGGAGGTCGACGACAAGATCCTGGAGGTCTTCACGTCGGCCTACGAGGACGTCGCGCGCGAGTTCGAGGTCGTGTTCAAGGTGCTGTTCCCCGGCGGGGAGGGTCGGCTGGTGCTGACCGAGCCGGACGACATGCTGACCACGGGCATCGAGCTGGAGGCACGGCCGCCGGGCAAGAAGGTCAAGCGCCTGTCGTTGTTGTCGGGTGGGGAGAAGTCGCTGGCGGCGGTGGCGATGCTGGTGGCGATCTTCCGGGCCAGGCCGTCGCCGTTCTACGTGATGGACGAGGTCGAGGCGGCGCTGGACGACACCAACCTGCACCGGTTGATCGGCCTGTTCGAACAGCTGCGGGAACGGTCGCAGCTGTTGATCATCACGCACCAGAAGCCGACGATGGAGATCGCCGACGCGCTGTACGGCGTGTCGATGCGCGGTGACGGCATCAGCCAGGTGATCTCGCAGCGGCTGCGCGGCGAGGACAAGCCGAAGCGCGCCAAGGCCGCCGCCAAGGCCGAGCCCACCGCCGACGCCACCGACGCCCCTGCCGCGGTCGCTGCCGAAGCCGTCGCCGAACCCACCCCGGAACCTGAGGTCGCGCCGGTGGCCGAAGTCGTCCCGGCGACCGAAGCCCCGCCGGTGACCGAGGCCGACCCTGCGACCGAGGCCGTCCCGGTGGCCGAAGCCGCGCCGGAGACCGACACCGCGCCCTAGTCCTCCCGGTGCGCGAACCCGGTCCGGTACGCCCACACCACCGCCTGGGTGCGGTCGCGCGCGTCCAGCTTGGCCAGCACGTGCTTGACGTGCGTCTTCACCGTCTCGACCGACAGGTGCAGCGACCGCGCGATCTCCGGGTTCGACCACCCACGCGCCAGCGCCCGCAGCACGTCCGCCTCCCGCTCGGTCAGCCGTGCGGCCCGCTCGCGGTCCGGGCGGGAGCGGGCCGCGTACCCGTCGAACAGCCGCCGCGTCACCGACGGCGACACCACCGCGTCGCCCGCCGCCACCGCGCGGATGCCCGCCACCAGCTCCTCCGGTGAGGCCCGCTTCAACAGGAAGCCGTCCGCGCCGGCCGCGATCGCGTCGTCCACCACCTCGTCCAGGTCGAACGTGGTCAGCACCAGCACCCTCGGCCGCCGCGCCAGCGCCACCAGCTCCCGCGTCGCGGACACCCCGTCGCCGATCGGCATCCGGACGTCCATCACCACCACGTCCGGCCGCAGCGCCACCGCCGACCGCACCGCCGCCGCGCCGTCCGCCGCCTCACCGACCACCACGACGTCCGCCTCGGCCCGCAGCAGCGCCTTCAGCCCACCCCGCACCAGCGCGTCGTCGTCGACCAGCAACACCCGGATCACGGCCGCACCGGCAACGTCGCCCGCACCCGGAACCCGCCCTCGAACGGACCGGCCTCGAACGACCCGCCCTCCAACCGCGCCCGCTCGCGCATGTTCACCAGCCCCCGGCCCGGCGTCGGCGCGGCCAGCCCCCGCGCCTCGTTGACCACGTCCACCACCACCGAGCCGCCCACCACGGCCAGGTCGACGTCGATGCGCCCGGACGCGGTGTGCCGCAACGCGTTGGTCACGGCCTCCTGCACGATCCGCCGCACCGCCCGCCCGGCGCTCCCGGCCAGGTCGACGGTCCCGGTCAGCCGCAGTTCCCGGCCGGCCGCGCGCACCTGGTCGGCCAGCTCGGACAGGTCCGGCGGCGGGTCGTCGGAGCGCACGACCCGCAGCAACCGGTCCAGCTCGCCCAACGCGTCCCGACCCACGGTCTCGATGTGCCCCAACGCCTCCCGCGCGAACGCCGGGTCGTCCGCGAACACCCGCCGGCCCACGCCGGCCTGCATCACCATCACGTTCACCGCGTGCCCCAAGGCGTCGTGCAGCTCGCGCGACAGGTGGGTCCGCTCCTCCGCCAGCAGCCGCGCCTGCTCGGACCGGGCGTAGGACCGGCGGCTGCGCGCGGCGTCACCCGCGACCGTGGCGATCACGAAGAGGACGGCGAGGCCGAACACCGAGTCCGCGTCGACCAGGCCGGGGTCGAAGACCACGTACCCGACGACCGCCAGGCCCGTCACCACCCCGCCGACGACCCGCGGCCCCCGACCGCAGGCGGCGAACACGGTGAACGTCGCGATCCACGCGGGCCACTGCACGACCGTCGGCGGGTACCCGGCCGCCGCGTTCCCGACGACCAGGGCCCCGGTGACCACCAGCACCGGCACGGGCGCGGCCCGCCGCCACAGCAGGCTCAGCGCGGACGCGGCGGTGAACGCCATCCCCGCCGCGTCGAGCGGCCGGTGCGGCGGGTCGGAGCCCACCAGCACGGCCGCCACCGCCGACGCGACGACGAGCGCGACGGCCAACCAGACATCGGTGCGATGGGGCACGGCCCATCCTCTCCCGCGCGCCACCCGGGTCCGCAACGTTCGCGAGTCGTGCGTGCCTCCCTCACGCGAGGGAGGCGCTTCGACCCTCATGGGCGACTACTTCGCGAGCGCCGATCCCTATCGTCCTGCACAAAGCACTGAGGGGGGACCAATGATGACCAAGCGACGCACGGTGGGCGTCTGGTGGCTCGCGCTGACGGCGGCGACCATCGCGGTGTTCGCGCCACTGCCGTACCTGACCAACTCGCTCGGCGAGCTGGCGGCGAACGACGGCGGGCTGGCCGCGCACTACGTGGCGCAACCGGCGTGGACGCGGGGCGTGCTGTACGTGCACATGGTGTTCAGCGGGCTGGCGTTGCTGTTGTCGCCGCTGCAACTGTCGACGCGCGTGCGCGGCAGGGCGCCGCGACTGCACCGCGTGGCGGGCCGGGTCACCATCGTCGCGATGGTGGTGGGCGGCGCGGCCGGCGGTGCGCTGGCGCCGTTCAGCATCGCCGGTTGGGTCGGCACGGCCGGCTTCGGGCTGCTGGCCGTGCTGTCGGTGGTGTTCCCGCTGCTGGGCCTGCGGGCCGTCCGCACCGGTGACGTGCCCGCCCACCGCCGCTGGATGGTGCGGGCCTTCGCCCTGGTCTACGCGGGTGTGGCGCTGCGCCTGGGCGTGGTGCTGCTGGTGCCGGTGACGGGCAGCTTCGCGGCGGCGTACGCGTTCATGCCGTTCGGCTCGTGGGTGCCGAACCTGCTGGTCGCGGAGTGGGTGCTGCGGCGCGGTCGGGTCAGCGACCGTCGAGCTGCTTCGCCTCTTCCGGTGTAGGGGCGGTGCCGCCGAGGTGGGCCGGCTGCCACCACTGGTCCTCGCCCGACTCCGGGTAACGGGCCTGGGCGTCGTCCAGCAGCGCCTGCATCCGCTCGTGCAGCGCGGCGTCCGTGGTCGGCTCCATCGGCTCGCCGATGAGGATGGTGATCGGCACGTGCCGCTGGGTCAGCGACTTTGGCCTGCCCTTGGTCCACAGCCGCTGCGTGCCCCACACGGCCGTCGGCAGCAACGGCACGCCGGCCTCGGCCGCCATCCGCACCGCGCCGCTCTTGACGTCCTTGACGGTGAACGACCGGCTGATGGTGGCCTCCGGGAAGATCCCGACGATCTCACCGGACCGCAGCGCGTCCACCGCCTGCTGGTAGGACGCCTGGCCGGCGGTCCGGTCCACCGGGATGTGGTGCATCCCGCGCATGAGCGGGCCGGACACGCGGTGCTTGAACACCTCGTGCTTGGCCATGAACCGGACCAGCCTGCGCGCGGGCTGCGCGCCGTAGCCGGCGAAGATGAAATCGAGGTAGGAGACGTGGTTCGAGGCCAGCACGGCCCCGCCGGTGGTCGGCACGTGCTCCGCGCCCTCCACGGTGATCCGCATGTCGAGCACGCGGAACATCAGCTTGGCCGCGGCGATCACCGGCGGGTACACGCGATCTGGCATATCCCCAGCGTACGTTACTCGTCGGTAGTGCGATCGTGCTCGCGCACCACCTTGGGAACGCCGGCCAGGTCCTCCTCATTGCACAGCAGCTTCAGGGCGTAATAAGGCGAGCCCTTGGTGTCGTCGTAGTCCAGGTGGACCGCGATCACGTCGACCGCTTCACCGAGCCAGTCCTGTGTCTGCCGCAGCCAGGAGGCCGCGCGCTCCAACGCGTTGGGCAGGTCGTCGTCACGGAACTCGACCGGCCGGTAGGGGACCTCCTGGACCTGGTCCCGCTGGTTGGCAGGCATCGGTAGGTCTACCGCCACCCCGCTGTCGTTGAGTTCGAGTTGGATCGTTTCCTCGCTCACCCTCCCAGGGTTCCCCAACGCGAAACGCGCGGCAATAGATGTCGGTCATCGGTGATGTCGTGTCGAACTCCTCCGACCGCGGGCACCACCCTGCGAAACCGGGGTGTAACGCTCGGCACACGCCTGCCGTCAGACCCTGACCGGCAGCTCGGCCAGGCCGCTGACCAGGACCTTCCGCCACGCGAGCTCCTCGACCGGCCGGGCCGCGCGCAACCCCGGGAATCGCCGCAGCAACACCAGCAGCGCTTCCTGGAGTTCGATGCGCGCCAACTGCGCACCCAGGCAGAAATGAGGGCCGATGCCGAGCGCGAGGTGCTGGTTGGGCGTGCGCGCGAGGTCCAGCTCGTCCGGTGACGCGAACGCGCGCGGGTCGCGGTTGGCCGATCCGATGGACGCCATCACGCCCTCGCCCGTCCGGACGACCACACCCGCGACCTCCACGTCCTCCAGCGCCACCCGCAGCTGGCCGACCTCGCTGAGCCGGGTGAACCGCATCAGCTCCTCCACCGCGCTCGGCACCAGTGCCGGGTCGCGCACCAGCCGTTCCCACTGCGGCCGCTCGCGCAGCAGGGTGGCGACGAAGCTGGTGATCTGGTTGGCCGACGTCTCGTGCCCCGCGACCAGGAGGTTCAGCGCGAACGCGACCAGCTCGTCGTGCGTCAGCGGCGTCGCGCACAGCTCGTCCAGCAGGTCGTCCGAGCGGGGGTCGCGCCGTTTCGCCGCGACCAGCGCGCCCATGTACTCCAGCAGGCTCGCCATCGCCGCCTCGACCCGCGGCTGCTCGGACATCTCCAGGCTGTACGCGAGCTCCACCCACTCGCGGAACCGCTCGCGGTCGGCGTAGGGCACGCCGAGCAGCGTGCAGATCACCTGGATCGGTAGCGGCAGCGCGTACACCTGTCGCAGGTCGGCGCCGTCCAGCACGTCGTCCGCCAGCCGTTCGCACAGCTCGCGCACCCACGACCGGGTCCGCTCGATCCGCCGGTGCGAGAACGCGCCGGACACCAGCTTGCGCAACCGGGTGTGCTCGGGCGGGTCGGTGGTCGGCAGGGTGCCGGGCAGCGGCCGGGACACCCCCACGCGGGGCGCGCCCGCCGCCACCACCCCGGCCCGGGAGAACCGCGGGTCGGCCAGCACCAGCTTCACGTCGTCGTAGCGGGTCACCAGCCACACCTCGGCGCCCGCGAGCGTGCGGACCCGGGCCACCGGCGCCTCGTCCCGCAGCCGCGCCCACGTGGGCGACGGGTCGAAGGCGAAGGCGTCGGCGAAGGGGATGTCGAGGACGTCGTCGGTCATGACCTCGACGCTAGGAGCCCGGGGGAGCGCAGTGCCAGCGCCATCCGGTGCGCCTGGGCAGGTCGCCGAGCGGGATGCGGCCGTTCGCCCAGAGCAGCGTGTCCACCGGGTCCCGGTCGGTCGGCGCCTCGGGGAACATCCGGGCCAGCACCTTGCGCGCGAGCTCGGGCGGGATCGCGAAGTCCAGCCCCAGGCCGCGCGCCGCGTCGTGGGTGTGCACCAGCATCTCGTCGCACCCCATCCCGGCGAACCCGGCCGCGTCCGCCAGGCCCCACGGGTGCCAGCCCCGGACGTCCGCCGCGGTCGCCTGCGCCACCACCGCCGCCAGCACGGACGCGAACGCCCGCAGCGTGCGCACCAACTCGGCCGGTGCCGAGTCCGGCCGCACCGCTATGTCGGCCGTGCTCAGCTCGCTCGTCCCGGCGACGAGATCGGTGGAGTACCAGAGCATGACGTCCGAGATGTGCGCCACGGTCTTCGCGACCGTCCAGTCCAACTCCGGCACGACCGCCGTCCAGTCCGAGTCCAGCGCCCCTTCGAGGAACGACGCGCACCGCTCCGCGACCTCGATCACGTCCCGTCCGTCCAACACCGAAAACTCCCTCGCATCAGGCCGTCCCCGCGGGTGACCATTCCAGACATGTACGACATCCGTCCCGCCGCCCAGGACGACCTGGACGCCGTGCTCGCGTTGGTCCTGCGGTTGCAGGCCGACGACGCGCACCACATCGGCTACCTCGGCGAGACGCTCGGCGACATCGCCGCGGAGCTGTCCGAGTTCGAGCCGGACTGGGCCTCGTGCACGCTGGTCGCCACCGACGACTCGGGTTGGGTCGTCGGCGCGCTCAGCGTCGAGGCCGACACCGAGTCAGGCCGCGCCTACCTGCACGGACCGTTCGTCGACGTGCCGGTCAACCACCCGGCGGGCAGCCGGATCTGGGACCAGACCGCCGACGCGCTCTACGCGGCCGCCGCGCCGCTGCTCGACGGGATCGCCGACCGCGAGCTGCTGGGCCACACCGGGCACCGGCGGCTGGCCGCGTTCGCCGAACGGCACCGCTTCGCCGCCGCCCGCGCGTGCGGCATCCACGTGCTCGACGGCGACGGCCTGCGCGGCCTGCTGCTGCGCGAGGCGAGCTGCCCGCGCACCGGTCCGGCCCGCGAGATGCGCGTGCTGCCGACCGACCCGGCCGTGCACGAGGCGGTGGCCGTGCTGCACGAGCGGTGCTTCCCCAAGACCTACCTGTCCGGGCGGAAACTGGTGGACGGCGGCCGTCGGCACACCGTGGTGGTCGCCATGGACGGCGACCGCGTCCTCGGGTACGCCTCGGGCAAGGCCGAGCCGGGCGAGTTCTACCTGGACTTCGTGGCCGTGGAGCCCGACGTGCGCGGGCAGGGCGTCGGCGCGGCGCTGGTCACCGAGCTGGTCTGGAAGCTCGCCGCGGCCGCGGGCGCGCGACCACAGGTGGCCGCCGCGATACTGGCCGGCAACCGCTCCTCCCAACGGCTGTTCGACCGGCTCGGTTTCCGCCTCCACCTGGAACTGGTCGCCTACCGCGCCAACGCCGCCTGAGCCCCGCCGGTCACGCCGCCTTGGCCGACACCGCGTCCTGCACGTCCGGCGGCTGATAACCCTTGTGCCGCAACGACATCAACCCGCCCACGAGCAACGTCACCAGCACGCCCAACACCGTGTACCAGGGGTAGGCGAGCGCCACGATCTTCTGCGCGGGCGCCGCGGGCGAGAAGTCGATCGCCAGGGTCGCGTCCGGTCCGACGAACTTCACGCCCAGGATCACGAACGCCATGACCACCACCGTCACCGCGAACGCCACCACCGCGTCGAGCTCCTTGGCCTTGCGGAACACCAGGCCGAGCAGGAACGCGCCGAGCAGCGCGCCGTAGGTGAACCCGGCGATCGACAGGCCCTGCTCGACGATCGGGTTGCCGCGGCGGGTCAACGTGGCGAACAGCCCGGCGCACACGATCAGCAGACCCGCCCACGCCACCGTCCAGATCCGGCCCTGGCGGAACACCTCGGCCTCGCTCATCGGCCGCCGCACCACGCGCTGCACGACGTCGGTCACGGTCGAGGAGGCCAGCGCGCCCAACGAGGACGACAGCGCCGCCGCCAGGATGCCCGCGATCACGAACCCGCTCAGCCCCGACGGCATGTCGTTGACGATGAAGTTCGCGAACAGCTCGTCGTTGTTGTTGAGCTTGAGGTCCTTGACCGGGTTGGCCCCCTTGTAGAACGCCCACAGCATCACGCCGATGAACAGGAACAGGGCGAACTGGAAGAACACCACCACGCCGCTGGCGATCAACGCCTTCTGCGCCGCCCGCACGTCCTTGGTGGCCATCAACCGCTGCACGATGAGCTGGTCCGCGCCGTGCGACGCCATGGACAGCACCGCGCCGCCGATGAACGCGGTCACGATCGCGTACGGCGAGGTGAACGCACTGGCGTTGAAGTCGAGGACCTGGAACTTGCCCGCGTCGGCGGCGCCGGTGAACCACCCGTCGGGCAACTTCCCGTTCAGCACCAGGATCACCGCGAACGCGCCGACGACGTACCAGAGCATCTGGATCGCGTCGACCCACACCACGGCCCGCACGCCGCCGAGGAAGCTGTAGACGACCATCGCGACGCCGAGCGCCGCCACGATCACCCAGTACGACACGTCCACGCCGTACGCGACCAGCACCACCTTGATCGGGATGGCGGTGGCGAACAGCCGCAGGCCGTCCGCGAGCAGCCGGGTGACCAGGAACGTCAGCGACGCGGTGCTCTGGATGTTGCGCCCGAACCGCTTGCCGAGGAACCCGTACGCGGTGATCAGCTCGCCCGCGATGTACTTGGGCAGCAGCACGAACGACACCACGATCCGGCCGATCAGGTAGCCGATCGCCAGCGACAGGAACGTCGTCGTGCCCAGGTAGGCGACCGTCGGCACGCTCAGCACGGTCAGCGTGGACGTCTCGGCCGACACCACCGAGACGCACACCACCCACCACGAGATGCGGCGCTCGCTGACGAAGTAGTCGGTGGCGGAGCGCTGGCGCCCGGCGATCCACACGCCCAGCAGCGGCATGCCCACCAGGAACAGCACGATGATGCCGACATCAAGTGCGCGCACGGTCTCCTCCATCTCCCTGGGAACCTTGGCCCGACGGCCGCCGGTGGCGGCTGACCGTCAGTCCGGTCACGGCGGTGAGCGCCGGCTCGGGCAGGCGCAGCGGGTGGCGGCCGGGGGTGATCGACCCCAGCGGGCGCGGGCCGGCGGCGCCGGTGGCGGACGGCACGTTCGCGGGCAGGCCGTGCCAGGTCAGGAAGCCGAGCAGGGCGGCGAGGTAGGCCTCCTTGGCCGCGGCGGGCAGTCCCAGTTCGTCGCTCGTGCGCAGGTCCACGTGTCGGCTCAACGACTCGACCAGCACGGGGTTGCGCATGCCGCCGCCGGAGCCGATGACGGTGCCCTCGCACTCGGCCGCGATCGTGCGCGCGGTGAGCTCGGTCAGCGTGGCCAGCAGGTCCTCGGCGGGCATGGTCAGGCCCTCGGTGACGCGGTCGAGGTAGGCGAGGTCGAAGTGCTCCTTGCCGGTCGACTTGGGCGCGGGCCGGGCGTAGTACGGGTCGGCGAGCAGGCGGTCGAGCAGCTCGGCGTGGACCCGGCCGCGGCGGGCGAACTCGCCGTCGGTGTCCTGGTTGCGCAGGCCGCCGGACAGCACGGTCATCGCCGCGTCCATGAGCGCGTTGCCCGGTCCGGTGTCGTAGGCGACCACACCTCCGGGCGAAACCCTGGTGACGTTGGCGATGCCGCCGATGTTCAGCGCGGTGGCGGGTCCGTCGAACCCGGCCAGCCAGAGGGCGTCCAGCGTGCTGGCCAGCGGGGCGCCGTGACCACCAGCGGCGACGTCCCGGACGCGCAGGTCGGCCACCACGGGCAGGCCGGTGGCTTCGGCTATCCACGCGGGCTGGCCGAGTTGCAGCGTGCCGAGGCAGCGGCCGTCCTCGACCCAGTGGTGCACGGTCTGGCCGAGCGAGGCCACGAGGTCCCCCCGGTGCCTGGCGGCGGCCTCGGCGAACGCCTGGCCCAGCCGCGTGTCGAGCACGCACAGGTCCGCGGCACTGGCGGGTGGTCTGCGCAGGTCCTCCGGGAACGGGTACTCGGCGTGCTCCACGGGGACCAGCACGACGGTCGGGCCGTCCAGGGACAGGTCGGCCACGGCCACGTCGATGGCGTCCATCGAGGTGCCCGAAATGAGCCCGATCACCCTCACGCCCTGTGGTCTATTCCACACAGAGCGCCGGCGCAAGAGTGTTCGTGGGAAAGTTGCCGGAAATCAACCTGGTTCGTCGATCAGCAACATATGGTGGCGTGCGAGGATTGCGCCGTGTCCACCACGTCCCTGATCTGGATCATCGTCGTCGTCGCGGCACTGCTCGCGGTCGCCCTCGTGACGGGCGTCGTGCTGGCGCGGCGCCGGCGGATCAGCCTCGTCGAGCCCGAGCAGGACAAGCCCGCCAAGGGTTACCAGGCCGGTGGCGCGATCTCGTTCAGCGCGCCCGCGCCGCCGGTGGCCGAACCGACCAGACCGGCCGAGCCGGTCGAGCGCACCGAGCCGGCGGAGCGGGCCGGGGCGTCGCCCGCTGCCGCGCCGGTCGAGCCCGCCAGGCCGGTGGCGCCGGTCGAGCCCGTCGAGCACCCCGTCGCCGAGCGCACCGAGGTCGACGGTCAGCCGGGTGTCGGTGACGACGCCGCCGTGCCCCGTGACTCGGTCAAGCGCGGGTTCGTCGAGGTCGACCTGCCCGAGGCGGCCTCCGAGATCGAGGAGATCGAGCCGACCGCCGGTCGGTTGGAGCGGCTGCGGGGCCGGCTCTCCCGGTCGCGGTCGACGTTCGGCCAGAGCGTGCTGGGGCTCCTGGGCGCGGGTGACCTGGACGAGGACTCGTGGACCGACATCGAGGACACGCTGCTGATGGCGGACCTGGGTGCGGCGATCACGGACCAGATCGTCACGGCGCTGCGGGAGCAGATCGTGGCGCGCGGTGTGCGCACGTCCGACGACGCCCGCGCGTTGCTGCGGGACGTGCTGGTGGGGGCGTTGCACCCGGAGATGGGCCGCGCGGTGAACGCGTTGCCGCACGCCAACGGCTCCGGTCAGGTGAAGCCGGCCGTCGTGCTGGTGGTCGGCGTGAACGGCGTCGGCAAGACCACCACGACCGGCAAGCTGGCCCGCGTGCTGGTGGCCGACGGCCGCACCGTGCTGCTGGGTGCGGCGGACACCTTCCGTGCCGCCGCGGCCGACCAGTTGGAGACCTGGGGCTCGCGCGTGGGCGCGTCGACCGTCCGGGGTGCGGAGGGCGCGGACCCGGCGTCGGTGGCGTTCGAGGCGGTGAAGCAGGGCGTCTCCGACGGCGTCGACACGGTGCTGATCGACACCGCGGGCCGGCTGCACACCAAGACCGGCCTGATGGACGAGTTGGGCAAGGTCAAGCGGGTGGTGGAGAAGCAGGCGAAGGTGGACGAGGTGCTCCTCGTGCTCGACGCCACCACCGGCCAGAACGGCCTGACCCAGGCGCGGGTGTTCGCCGAGGTGGTCGACGTGACCGGCATCGTGCTGACCAAGCTCGACGGCACCGCCAAGGGCGGCATCGTGTTCCAGGTCCAGCGCGAGCTCGGCGTCCCCGTCAAGCTCGTCGGCCTGGGCGAGGGCGCCGACCACCTGGCCCCGTTCGAACCAACGGCCTTCGTCGACGCCCTCCTCACCTGACCCGCGAGAGTCCAACCCTCACCCCGCGAGAGTCCAACACTCACGCCGCGAGAGTCCAACACTCACGCCGCGAGAGTCCAACACTCACGCCGCGAGAGTCCAACACTCACGCCGCGTGAGTCCAACGTTCACGACACCCGAATTCAACGCTCAGCCGCGAGCCGGGGGGCGTCGAGCGCGCCGTCGGACGCGCTGAGCGTTGAATTCACGTGCTCCGAACGTAGGACTCTCGCGGCTTGAGCGTTGGACTCTCGCGGTGGGTCAAGGGTGGGATTGGGTGGCGAGGTCGGTGGCGGTGGCCAGGACCTCGGGGATGATCCGGGCCAGCGAGTCCTTGGTCAGGCGGCTGTCGGGGCCCGAGACGGAGACGGCCGCCAGGGTCGGGGCGCCGCGCAGGGGGACGGCGATGCAGCGCACGCCCAGCTCCTGCTCGCTCTCGTCCAGCGCGTAGCCCTGCTCGGCGATCCGGTCCAGGGACGCCAGCAGCTCGTCCGCGTCCGTGATGGTGTTCGGCGTGTACGCGGGCAGGCCGGTGCGGGCCAGCAGCGCGCGCACCTCGTCGCGCGGCAGCTGGGACAGCATCGCCTTGCCCACGCCCGTGCCGTGCGGCAGCACCCGGCGGCCCACCTCGGTGAACATCCGCATCGAGTGCCGTGACGGCACCTGCGCCACGTACACCACCTCGTCGCCGTCGAGCACGGCCAGGTTCGCGGTCTCCTCCACCCGGTCCACCAACCGCGCCAGCAACGGCCGCGCCCACGTGCCGAACTGCCGCGACGCGCTCTCCCCGAGCCGGATCAACCTCGACCCGAGCGTGTAGCGGCGGTTGCTGTTCTGCCGCACGTACCCCAGCGTGACCAGGGTGCGGATCAACCGGTGGATGGTCGGCAGCGGCAGGCCGGAGGTGGCGGCGAGCTCGGACAGGCTGGCCTCGCCACCCGCGTCGGCCAGGCGTTCGAGCAGGTCGAAGGCGCGTCGCAGCGACTGGACGCCGCCCGTGGACTCCGGTGCCACCGTCACCACTCCTTCGTTGCCGTTCCGCGTGGTGAAAACTATAGTCCGCGAAGTAGAAACCGATCGGAATCGAGGTGGACTTCCATGTCCGGTGTTCGCGTCCTCGGGGGCGAAGTGGAGCGCGGGGACGAGATCCTCACGCCGGACGCGCTGGAGTTCGTCGCCGGGCTGCACCGCGACTTCGCCGCCACCCGCGACGAGCTGATCGCCCGCCGCGCGCAGCGCCGTCGGCTGGGTTTCCTGCCGGAGACGCAGGCGGTGCGGGAGGGTGACTGGAGGGTCGCCGAGGCGCCCGGGCCGTTGCGCGACCGGCGGGTGGAGATCACCGGGCCGACCGAGCGGAAGATGACCGTCAACGCGTTGAACTCCGGCGCGAAGGTGTGGCTCGCCGACCTGGAGGACGCCAACACCCCGCACTGGCACAACGTGGTCTCCGGCCAGGTCAACCTCTACGACGCGGCCCGCGGCACGATCGAGCACACCTCGCCGGAGGGCAAGCGCTACACCCTGCGCGACGACGTGGCCCGCCCGACGATCGTGGTCCGGCCGCGCGGCTGGCACCTGCCCGAGCGGCACCTGGAGATCGACGGCAAGCCCGCCGTGGGCGCACTGGTCGACTTCGGCCTGCACTTCTTCCACAACGCCGAGCTGGGCGTGCCGTACTACTACCTGCCCAAGATGGAGAGCCACCTCGAAGCCCGGCTGTGGAACGACGTGTTCACCGCCGCGCAGCAACGGCTGGGCGTCCCGCACGGCACGATCCGCGCGACCGTGCTGATCGAGACGATCCCCGCCGCGTTCGAGATGGAGGAGATCCTCTTCGAGCTGCGCGAGCACGCGTCGGGCCTGAACGCGGGCCGCTGGGACTACCTGTTCAGCGTCATCAAGTACTTCCGGGACGCGGGCGCGGACTTCGTGCTGCCCGACCGCAACAGCATCACGATGACCGTGCCGTTCATGCGCGCCTACACCGAACTGCTGGTGCGCACGTGCCACAAGCGCGGCGCGTTCGCGATGGGCGGCATGGCCGCGTTCATCCCCAACCGGCGTGACCCGGAGGTCACCGCGCAGGCGTTGGAGAAGGTGCGCGCGGACAAGACCCGTGAGGCGAACGACGGGTTCGACGGCTCGTGGGTGGCCCACCCGGACCTGGTCCCCGTGTGCCGGGAGATCTTCGACGACAAGCTGTCGGACCAGCCGAACCAGCTCGACGTGCTGCGGCCCGAGGTGTCCGTCACCGCCGAGCAGCTGCTGGACTTCAAGTCGACCGGCGGCCGCGCGACCCGGGCGGGCGTGGAGTCGGCCGTGGACGTCGGCGTGCGGTACCTGCTGTCCTGGCTGGGCGGCAACGGCGCGGCGGCCATCCACAACCTGATGGAGGACGCCGCCACCGCCGAGATCTCCCGCTCGCAGCTGTGGCAGTGGGTGCACAACGACGTCGTGCTGGACGACGGCACGCCGGTCACCGCCGAGCTGGTGCGCACCGTGCTGGCCCGGGTGAAGGAGGACCTGGAGGGCGAGCACCTCGACCTGGCCGTGGAGCTGTTCGAGCAGGTCGCGCTGGCCGACGAGTTCGTGGACTTCCTGACCCTGCCCGCCTACGAGCGGATCGGCTGACGTGCCGCGCACGTCGTTGCCGGCCGACGCGGTGCGGGCGGTCACCGCCCGGCTGTCCGATGTGGAGCCGCACCCGCCGGCGGGCAGGCAGCCGGTGCACACCTGCTACGTGCCCGCCGACCGGGTGACGTCGTCCACGCCGGGTGACTGGGGTGCGCAAGCGCTTGCGGCGCTGGACGCGCACGCGCCGGGCGGCTTGGCCGACGTGCTCGACCTGACGCCGGAAGTGGCGGAGGTCGTGCACGGTCGCGTGCGGGCGAAGCTCGGTGCCGAGCCGGTGGAGGACCTCCGCGTCGACTTCGAGGACGGCTACGGCGTCCGGTCCGACGAGGAAGAGGACTCCGACGCCGAGCGCACCGCGCTCGTGGTGCGGGACTGGGTGCGGGACGGCGTGGCACCGCCGAGGTTCGGGCTGCGGATGAAGTCGTTCGACACCAGGGCGTTGCGCGAGCGCGGCATCCGAACGCTGGACGTGTTCCTCACCGCGTTGGGCGGCGCGCCCGAGGGCTTCGTGATCACGTTCCCGAAGGTCACCTCCGTGGCGCAGGTGGAGGTGCTCGGCGACGTGCTGGACCTGTTCGGGCTGCCGCTGCGGTTCGAGATCCAGGTCGAGACGACCCGGTCGGTCGTGGACCCGGAGGGCAGGCTGGCCCTGCCGAGGTTCATCGAGGCGGGTCGCGGGCGGGTCAGCGGCCTGCACTTCGGCACGTACGACTACACGGCGGGCTGTGGTCTGGGTGCGGCGCACCAGCACCTGGCGCACGGCGCGTGCGACTTCGCCCGCAACGTCATGCAGGTCTCGGCGGCGGGCACCGGGGTCGCGCTGTCCGACGGCTCCACGAACGTGCTGCCGGTCGGCGACCACGTGCACGAGGGCTGGCGCACGCACTACCGGCTGGTGCGGCGGTCGTTGGCGCACGGTTTCTACCAGGGCTGGGACCTGCACCCCGCGCAGCTGGTGACCAGGTACGCGGCCGTGCACGCGTTCTACCTGGAGGGCGTGGAGGCGGACGCGCGCCGGCTGCGGGCGTACGTGGAACGGGCGGGCGGTGCGGTGCTGGACGAGCCCGCGACCGCCCAGGCGCTGTCCACGTCGTTCCTGCGCGCCCTGGACTGCGGTGCCCTGGACGTGGACGAGATCCACCGCGCGACGGGACTCAGCGTGACGGATCTTCAGGCGCTAGCTAGAAGAGAGTGATCACGGCATCGCTTGATGGAGTGATTCTCGAACCAGCGAGCGGCCGGACCGTGCGACACCGGTCAGGGTGTGTGCATGACCATGCGGGCCGGCTTGTGGACCGGGCTGCCGGACTTGGAGCGGGCGGAGTTCCGCTACCAGGTGGTGGCGTGCGCGGCGGACGTGGACGTGCTCATCGCCGCCTTGGCGCGGCCCGAGTGCAATGACGGGATGCTGGAGCACTTCGGCCGCGCGCCCGACGCGGAAGGGGAGAGCGACCACAACCTGGTGCTGGCCGTGCGCGGCCGGTGGGGCTACCTCAACTACGTGGACGACGAGTTCACCGGCTGGCCGAAGGGCGAGCCGGACGCGCCGTACGTGGACGAGGCCTACACCGACTTCCCGCCGGGCGTGGGCGTACCGCTGACGACCTACCGCGAGATCCTGGTGGAGTTCATGTTCACCGCCCGCCGGCCGACCGTCGTGGACTGGTACGAGGAGGCCGACCTGTTCCACGAGTGGCGGTTGCAGCGGATGTCCCTGCACCGGAAGTGACCGTGCTCCCCGGCCCGGGAGCACGGTCGGCGCCACTCAGAACGACGGCAGCGTGTGCCAGGCGGACCCGGCGTCCTCGGCGTCGTCACGCAGCACGGAACCCTCGATGAGCCCGTACGGCCGGTCGGCGGCGTAGAACACCTCGTTGTCGTTCTCCAGCCCGAACGGCGAGAGGTCGACCGCGAAGTGGTGCTTGTTCGGCATCGACAGCCGCACCTCGGCCACCTCGGGCCGGGCCCGCAGGACCGCCTCGCCCATGGCGTACAGCGTCTGCTGCAACGACAGGCTGTGCTTGGCCGCGAACGTGGTCAGCAGCAGCCGCCGGATCTCGGTGAAGCTCTTCGCCCAGTCGATCCCGGTGCCCTGGTACCGCCACCGCGCGGTCACCGAGGTGGCCAGGATCCGGTCGTCGGTCTCCTTCAACGTCGTGTACTCGTCGCGCGGGAAACCGTGGAACTCCGACCCGGTCGACTTCAGCACCACCACGTCCCGCACGCCCGACACCACCCACGCGCGCTCGCCCTCGACGGTCACCGCGGTCGTGCGCTTCTCGTTGCCGCCTTGCACGAACGAGTGGTCATGGCCCTCGATGCGCTCCCACGAGTGCTCGTCGACGAGCACGCGGGCCCCGCTGATCGCCTCCTGCGACGAGACGAAGTGCCGGCCGAGGCGCAGGGCGAAGTCCTCGATCTCACCGACCGGGGACTGCTTGGCGAACGCGTAGACGGTGTTCTTCTGCGTGTCGGTCGCCAGCACCTTCGCGTTGTCGCCGGTGAGGTGGGTGTCCGCGAGGTCGCCGCGCAGGGAGGTGCTGACCGTGAGGTCCTTGATCGTGTGCACGGCGCCGTCGCGGGTCACCGTGACGAGGCGGTTCTCCGCCTTCCCGTACTGGTTCGGCCCCAGGACGATGGCCATCGGTCAGCTCCCTCGGTAGGTCGTGTACGCGAACGGGCTCAACAGGATCGGCACGTGCAGGTGCCCCGGATCCCCGGTGACCCGGAACGCCACGGTGATCTCCGGGTAGAACGGCGTGTCGACGAGGAAGACCAGCCGGTGCACGCCGGGCGACAGCCGGGCCGCGAACCGCAGCCTGCCGTCGTCGTCGGTGACGCCATCGGCCAGCACCGCGCCGTCGCGCTCCAACCGGACCGGCACGCCGACGCGCGGCCGCCCGGCCTCGGCGTCCAGCACGTGGGTGGACAGCGACACCGTCATGCCAACACCTTCCTCAGCCGCAGCGCCGCGATCCTCGCCAGCTCCCGGTTCACCACGCGCAGTTCCACGTCCGGCGGGTTGGCCATCCGGGCACCGAGGTCGGCCAGCACCTGCTCGCCGCTCAACCCGGTCGCGCACACCAGGTAGATGTGCCCGAACCGGTCCTCGTAGGCGGTGTTGGCGGCGCGCAGCCGGTCGGCGAGCGGCGCCGTGACGCCGGACTGCTCGTCGGCCGACCACTTCGCCGACACACCGCCTCCCGGGGCGCTCTCGCCGATGCGGGGGTGACCCGCGATGGCGCCGAGGACTTCCTCGTCGTTCAGGTCCGCGTGCAGATCGGACGCGGCGAGCAGGGCGTCCACGTCGGCGTAAGGGCGGCCGGCCAGCAGCGCGTCGACCCAGCGCGGCACCGCGAGGCATTCGGTGAGCAGGGGGCGGAGCTCGGCCGCGGGCGCGGAGTTGAACCCTTCCAGATCGGGCAAAGAGGCTCCCTTTTCTGTATCGCGGAATCCCTTTTCCGCAAGGGGGGACGCTACGAGCGCCCTCCGAGCGTGTCAACAGTCTTGCGCCAGGCCGGAAGACCCGCAGGGAGGGTTCGCTCGACCACTGGACCGGGCCCGGCAAGGCCCCGGCGGGCGGGGCGCGGGCGGCGGGCGGTGTGCCGCTCGCATCGCCGCCGACCGGCTGGGAGAGTGACGGCCATGGACCTGGTGCTGCGCGCTGCCCGAGTGATCACCCCCGATGGTGAACGCCGTGCCGACGTCGGCGTCGAGGACGGTCGGATCGTCGCCGTGGCCGACCGGCTGGACGCCGGGACCGTCGTGGAGCTGGCCGACGACGAGGTGCTCCTCCCCGGCCTGGTCGACACGCACGTGCACGTGAACGACCCGGGCCGCAGCGACTGGGAGGGCTTCGGGAGCGCCACCAGGGCGGCGGCGGCCGGCGGCGTCACCACGATCGTCGACATGCCGCTCAACAGCCTGCCGCCGACCACCACGGTCGCGGCCCTGGAGGCCAAGCGGGAGGCGGCGCGGGACAGGGTGCACGTCGACGTCGGGTTCTGGGGCGGCATCGTGCCGACCAACCTCGACGACCTCCCCGAGCTGCACGACGCGGGCGTGTTCGGCTTCAAGTGCTTCCTGATCCACTCGGGCGTGGACGAGTTCCCGCACGTCACCGAGGGCGAGCTGCGGGCCGCGCTGTCCCGGCTGCGCTCGCGCGACGCGCTCACGATCGTGCACGCCGAGGACCCGCACGAGGTCACCGAGCCCGGTCCCGACTACCGCGCCTTCCTCAACTCCAGGCCGCACCGGGCCGAGACGCACGCCGTCGCCGCGGTGGTCGACCTGGCCAACGAGACCAGGGCCAGGCTGCACGTGCTGCACCTGTCCAGCGCCGAGGCCGTGCGGCAGGTGAAGACCGCCAAGGAACTCGGCCTGCGGCTCACCGCCGAGACCTGCCCGCACTACCTGACCTTCACCGCGGAGGAGATCGGCGACACGGCGACGGAGTTCAAGTGCTGCCCGCCGATCCGTGACGCGGCCAACCGCGAGCAGCTGTGGCGCGCGTTGGGTGACGGCCTGATCGACCTGGTCGTCACCGACCACTCGCCGTGCACGCCGGAGCTGAAGCAGGGCGACTTCGCCACCGCCTGGGGCGGGATCGCGAGCCTGCAACTGGGTCTGCCCGCGGTGTGGACCCAGGCCAGGCAACGCGGTCACGGGCTGACCGACGTGGTCCGGTGGATGGCCACCCGGCCCGCCGACCTGGTCGGGCTGACCACCAAGGGCCGCATCGCGCCCGGCGCGGACGCCGACTTCTGCGTGTTCGCCCCGGACGACGCGTTCGTGGTGGACCGCGCCGCGCTGCACCACCGCAACCCCGTCACGCCCTACCACGGCCGCCCGCTGGCGGGCGTCGTGCGCCGCACGTGGCTGCGCGGGCAGCCGATCGACGACCGACCGCGCGGGCGGTTGCTGACCCGGGCCTGAGACGACCTTGGCCGAGCCGAGCCCGGGACGGCCCCGGCGGAGCCGAGCACCGAGCAGAGGAGACGCATGACCGAGGCCCCCGACTGGACCCGCCTGCCCGACCTGGCCTGCCGCTCGGTGGGCGGCGGCGTGGTGTGGGCCAACGACGAGTCGTTCGCCGAGCGCGAGAACCTGATCCGCAAGCCCGAGCCCGAGTACCGGACCTACACGTTCGGCCACAAGGGCCAGCTCTACGACGGGTGGGAGACCCGCCGCCGGCGTGCGGGCGGCGAGGACCGGGCGATCGTCCGCCTCGGCCTGCCGGGCGTGATCAGGGGCGTGGTGGTCGACACCGCGTTCTTCAAGGGCAACTACCCGCCGTTCGCGTCGGTCGAGGCCACCTCCGCCGAGGGCTACCCGGCCCCCGACGAGCTGACCGGCTGGGAGACCGTGGTGCCCAAGTCGCCGCTCGGAGGCGACCGCAAGCACTACTTCGAGGTCTCCGCCCACCGCCGGTACACCCACGTGCGGCTGACGATCTACCCGGACGGCGGCGTGGCGCGGTTGCGCGTGTTCGGCGACCCGGTGGCCGATCCCGACCTGATCGTGCCCGACGCGCTGGACCTGGCCGCGTTGGAGAACGGCGCGTCGATCACCGGGTGCAGCAACAGGTTCTACAGCGACCCGAGCAACCTGATCGCGCCCGGCCAGGCCACGCTCATGGGCGAGGGCTGGGAGACCGCGCGCAGGCGTGACGACGGCAACGACTGGGTCGAGGTCGAACTGGCCGCGCCCGGCGTCATCCGGCTCGCCGAACTGGACACCACCCACTTCAAGGGCAACGCGCCGGGCTGGGCGTCGGTCCGGGGTCGCGACGCGCGCACCGGCGCCGAGTTCGACGTGCTGCCCCGCACCCGCTTGCAGCCCGACACCCGGCACCGCTTCCGCGTCGAGCGGACCGCCGAGGCCACCCACGCGCGGCTCGACATCTACCCGGACGGCGGGATGGCACGCCTGCGGCTGTTCGGCGGCTTGACCGCCGACGGTCTCAGGGTAATCACCCAGCGCTACCAGGACTTGCGCTGACGAGGGGAAAAGTTGTCAGCCCGTGGGCTGATTGCGGCTAAGACTTCAGTCGGTTGTGGCGTGTTCAACCGCCCTGGAAGCCTGCGAAAACCCGATTGGGTGAACAGGAACTAGGGAGGAACCTGTGCGACCGATCACCAGGGCGCTCGGCGGCGTGGTCACCGCCCTCGCGCTCGTCACGGGGACGACGTCGTTGGCGTCGGCCGAAACGGAGCCGCAGGCGCAGGGCCACGCGGGCATCGACTGGAAACCCTGTCCGGAACTGGCCGAGGTGGAGTGCGGCACGCTGAGCCTGCCCATCGACTGGGCGAACCCGCGCGGCGAGAGGTTCGACCTCGCGGTGGCCCGCCGCAAGGCCACCGACCCGGCCAAGCGGATCGGCGTCATGGTCATCAACCCCGGCGGCCCCGGCGGCTCGGGCGTGAACTTCGCGCTGGGGGCGGACGGCTACTTCAGCCCCGAGGTGCAGCAGCGCTTCGACATCATCGGCTTCGACCCGCGTGGCGTGGCGCGCAGCCAGCCGGTGCGGTGCTCGCTCGACCTGCTGCGCGCGCAGCCGTCCGTGCACCCTGCCAACCAGCGGGAGTTCGACGCCCTCGCCGCGTACAACCGCAGGCTGGCGGCCGACTGCCGCGAGCACAGCGGCCCGATCTTCGACCACGCCGACACCGGCGCGGTCGTCAAGGACATCGACGCGCTGCGCAAGGCCCTCGGCGAGCGCAAGATCAACTACTACGGCATCTCCTACGGCACGCTCATCGGCCAGCAGTACGCCGAGGAGTACGGGCGCGACATCCGCGCCATGGTGATCGACTCCAACATGGACCACAGCCTCGGCACGTGGCGGTTCAACGAGACCGAGGCCGAGACCGCCGAGGACTCGTTCCGCGAGTTCGTGAAGTGGTGCGACCGCGCCGAGTCGTGCGCCCTGCACGGCCAGGACGTGGCGAAGGTGTGGGACGACCTGCTGGCCCGCGCCGACCGGGGCGAGATCGTCGACCCGCTCGACCCGAGCCGCAAGGTCCCCGCCGACGACATCATCGGCGTCGCGTTCGGCGCGTTCTACGGCCCGGACTGGCAGCTGCTGTCGGAGTGGCTGGTGGAGCTCGGCGCGGGCACGGCCGCGCCGGCGCCGGTCGCGTTCGCGGCGGAGACGGTCCGCGAACCGTTCGCGGCGGTGTTCTGCCAGGACTGGGCGATCCGGGTGCGCGACCACCGCGAGTTCTCCGCCCTGGTCGACCGGGCCCGGCGGATCGCGCCGCACATGCGCGGCTCGGCGCTCGGGCACATCGCGATGGCGGGCTGCGTCGGCCTGCCGGAGAAGGTGAACAACCCGCAGCACCGGCTCCGGATCGAGCACGCGCCGAAGATCCTCATGATGAACGCGCTGCACGACCCCGCGACCGGCTACGAGTGGGCGGCCAACGCCCACCGGCAGAGCCGTGACACCACGGTCCTGCTGACCTACGAGGGCTGGGGTCACGGCGTCTACGACCGCAGCGACTGCACGCGCCGGGTGACGGACGACTACCTGGTCAGCCTGAAGACCCCGCGTCCGGGCGCCCGGTGCGCGGCCGTGGAGCCCGCGCCGCAGTCGGCCGCGTCGCCGGCCGCGAAGCCGCTCCCGGCGGGTCCGACGCCGGCCATCCCGGGCTGGCTGGACTAGCGCGGCCGGGGACCGCCTCCGCCACCCGGCGGAGGCGGTCCCAACCGGTCTGGCAGGCTCGACCGCGACCGGTGCGCCGGACGTCACAGTTCGGTGACCGAGCGTCGTCGGGGCGCTGCGCGGGATCACACGAACCACCGCAAAGACGAGACCCGCTCGCACGGTCCGTCACCGCAAAATCCGCGTCGGTCCGCACTGATTGCGGGCGGAACTGCTTGCTTCAAGTCGACGAAACGTGCCCGTAACACCAGGGCCCGGACAGTTCACCTCCGCGAAACCTGAGGCGCAATCGCGCGAAACAGGACATCTCGATGCTCCCTGCAACCGACGTGCAGTGGAGGTCGACGTGGATACAGGGGACACCGCCTGGGTGCTCACCAGTGCCGCACTGGTGCTGTTGATGACGCCGGGACTTGCCTTCTTCTACGGGGGCATGGTCCGGTCGAAGAGTGTGCTCAACATGATGATGATGAGCCTGGGCGCAATCGCCGTGGTCGGTGTGCTCTGGGTGTTGGTCGGCTATTCCATGGCGTTCGGCACCGACGTCGGCGCCGGCCTGCTCGGCAAGCCGTTCGAGTTCTTCGGCCTGGACGGCCTGCTCGGCAAGGAGTCGGCGTTCGGGACCATCCCGACCACCGTCTTCGTCGCCTTCCAGGCGATGTTCGCCATCATCACGGTGGCGCTGATCTCGGGTGCGATCGCCGACCGCGCCCGCTTCGGGCCGTGGCTGCTGTTCGCGGGCCTGTGGGCGCTGCTGGTGTACTTCCCGGTCGCGCACTGGGTGTTCGACTTCGACGGCAAGGACGCTGACGGCAACGTCATCGACCCGGGCGGCTGGATCGCCAACAAGCTGCTCGCCATCGACTTCGCGGGCGGCACGGCGGTGCACATCAACGCCGGTGCGGCGGGCCTGGCGCTGGCGCTCGTCCTCGGCAAGCGCGTCGGTTGGCCGAAGGACCGGATGAAGCCGCACAGCCTGCCGCTGGTCGTGCTCGGCGCCGGTCTGCTGTGGTTCGGCTGGTTCGGCTTCAACGCGGGCTCCGCCGTCGCCGCGAACGGCACCGCGGGCGTCGCGTTCATCAACACCCTGGTCGCCACCTGCGCCGCGATGCTCGCCTGGCTGGTCGTGGAACGCGTCCGCGACGGCAACGCCACCACGCTCGGCGCCGCGTCCGGCATCGTCGCGGGTCTGGTCGCCATCACCCCGGCGTGCTCCTCGGTCACCCCGGTCGGCGCCATCGCGATCGGCGCGATCACCGGCGCCCTGTGCGCCCTGGCGGTCAGCCTGAAGTACCGCTTCGGCTTCGACGACTCGCTCGACGTGGTCGGCGTGCACCTGGTCGGTGGCCTCTCCGGCACCATTCTGATCGGCTTCTTCGCCAGCTCCTCCGCCCCGGCGGGCATCGACGGCCTCTTCTACGGTGGCGGCGTGGACCAGCTGTGGCGACAGGCCGTCGGCGCCCTCGCCGTGCTCGCCTACTCCTTCGTGCTCAGCCTCATCCTCGGTTACCTGGTCAAGATCACCGTCGGCTTCCGCGCCGACGAGGAGGCCGAGGTCGCCGGCATCGACGAGGCCGAGCACGCGGAGACGGCGTACGAGTTCGGTGGTGGCATCGGCGCCCGTGGCGGCAGCAAGCCCAGTGTCGCCGCCGGCGCCACTGCGGTTCTTGAGGGGAGCAACAAGTCATGAAGTTGGTCACCGCGATCATCAAGCCCTTCACCCTGGACGACGTGAAGGCGTCCCTGGAGCAGCTGGGCGTGCTGGGCATGACCGTCAGCGAGGTCCAGGGGTACGGCAGGCAGAAGGGCCACACCGAGGTCTACCGCGGTGCCGAGTACGCCGTGGACTTCGTGCCCAAGCTGCGCATCGAGGTCCTGATCGACGACGCCGCCGTGGAGAAGGTCCTCGACGCCGTCGTGGAGGCCGCGCGCACCGGCAAGATCGGTGACGGCAAGGTCTGGGTGACCCCGGTCGACACGGTCATCCGGGTCCGCACCGGGGAGCGCGGCTCGGATGCCCTATAGGGATCCGAAGTAGGAATGGGAGACGGCCGTATGGATAACGCCGAGACGGCCGTCGTCACGGCTGACGACCTGGTGCGAGCACGCGATCGGCTGCTCGCGCCAGGTCGGCGCCGTTTGACGGGGGAGTCGCTGCGCGAGGCGCTGGTGGACCTGCACGAGTTCTGGCTCACCGCGCACGCCTCGCAGGCGGGCGTCGGCGGACCGGGCGGCGGGGTCGCACTGGTCGCCGTGGGGGGTTTGGGCAGGCGGGAGCTGGTGCCCTATTCCGATCTCGACCTGCTCCTGGTGCACAACGGGCACAAGGGCGTGGACGCGATCGCCGAGAAGCTCTGGTACCCGCTGTGGAACTCCGGCATCGGCCTGGACCACTCGGTGCGCACGGTCGGCGAGGCGCTGCGCGTTGCCGCCGGTGACCTGCGCACCGCGTTGGGGCTGCTGGACATCCGCCACATCGCGGGCGACCAGGAGATCAGCCAACGGCTGACCGACAGCGCCCGTCAGGCGTGGCGCACGGGGGTGCGCACGCGGCTGGACGAGATGGCCGAGTCGGCGTCGCGGCGCTGGGCGCGCAGCGGCGAGATCGCGCACCGCGTGGAGCCCGACCTCAAGCACGGCCGCGGCGGGCTGCGGGACGTGACGCTGCTGGACGCGTTGAGCGCGGCGCAGCTGACCGACCGGCCGTCCGCCGAGGTCAACGAGGCGCGCAAGCTGCTGCTGGACGTGCGCACGGAGCTGCGCCGGGTGGCGGGCAAGCCGCGCGACGTGCTCCGCGCGCAGGACGGCGACGAGGTCGCCACCGCGCTGGGCCTGCAGGACCGCTTCACGCTGGCCCGCTCGATGTCGTCGGCCGCGCGCACGATCGTCTACGCGGTGGACGTGGCCATGCGCACGGCGCGTGCCGCGGTGCCCAAGCGCGGGCTGGGCGTGTTCGCCCGCTCCCCGCTCCGGCGCGCGCCCACGAGGCGGCCGCTGGACGAGGGTGTCGTGCTGCACGGCTCCGAGGTGGCGTTGGCGCGCGACGCGATGCCCAGCCGTGACCCGGCCCTGCTGCTGCGGGTCGCCACGGCCGCCGCCCGCAGCAAGCACCCGATCGCCCCGGGCACGTTGGCCAAGCTCGCCGACTCGGCCCCGGAGCTGCGGCAACCGTGGCCGAGGGAGGCCCGCGACGAGCTGCTGGCCCTGCTGGGCACCGGCACGGGCCTGATCGACGTGGTCGAGGCGCTGGACCGCACCGGCCTGTGGGGCAGGCTCTTCCCGGAGTGGGGCGCGGTGCGCGACCTGCCGCCCCGCGACGCCGCGCACACCTGGACCGTCGACCGCCACCTGGTGCAGGCCACCGCGCACGCGGCCCGCCTGGTCACCAGGGTGTCCCGGCCGGACCTGCTGCTGCTCGGCAGCCTGGTGCACGACATCGGCAAGGGCAGGCAGGCCGACCACTCCGAGGTCGGTGCGGCGATCACCACTCAGATCGCCGAACGGCTCGGCCTGTGGCCGCAGGACGTGGCCACGCTCACCGCGCTGGTGCGCCACCACCTGCTGCTCCCGCACACGGCGACCCGCCGTGACGTGGAGGACGAGGCCACCGTGCGCCGCGTGGTGGACACGCTCGGCGGCGACCCGGTGCTGTTGGAGCTGCTCTACGCGCTGGCCGAGGCCGACGCGGTGGCCACCGGGCCGGGCGTGTGGTCGGACTGGAAGGCCTCGCTGATCAGCGACCTGGTCGCGCGCTGCCGCACGGCGATGGCGGGCGACCCGCTGCCCAAGCCGGAGCCGCTGGACCAGCGCCAGCAGGACCTCGCCCGGACCGTGCTGGCCAGCGGCAAACCGGACGTGCTGATCGACCGGGCCGACCATGCGGCCACCATCACGGTGGTGGCGCCCGACCGGCCGGGCCTGCTGTCGCGGGCCGCCGGCGTGCTGGCGCTCAACTCCCTCGAGGTGCACTCCGCCACCCTGCGTTCCCACGGCGATCCTTCGTCCGGGGCAGCCGCGGTCGACGTGTTCACCGTCTCGCCCAGGTTCGGCTCGCTGCCGGACGTGACCCTGTTGCGCGAACAGCTCACCAGGGCCATGGACGGCTCCCTCGGGCTGGCCGACAAGCTCGCCGCGAAGGAGCGCGACTACGGCGGCCCGCCGCAGGACCCGCCACCGCCGAAGGTGCTGTGGTTCGACGACGAGTCGACCGGCTCGGTGGTGCTGGAGCTGCGCGCGGCGGACCGGATCGGGCTGCTGCACCACGTCGCCGACGCCCTTGAGCAGTCCGGTGTGGACATCGTGTGGGCGCGGGTGTCCACATTGGGCTCCACGGTGGTGGACTCGTTCGCCCTCACGGTTCCCGACGGCATGGGGGTCGACCAGCGCCGCCGGATCGAACGGGCGGTCCTGCTGGCCGCCCGGTGACGGCGCCGGGACTTGCGTAGGTCTACGCACAACCGACCGCGGGTGCTCACGCTGCCCGCGGACCCCGTGCCGGGGCAAGCTTTGAGCCGTGGCACGAGGGCTCGCCAGGGGAGGGGACGGGCCGGGGGACCTCGCCACGGGGGGAGGCGGGGAGCGGCTCATCGAGGGGTTG
This sequence comes from Saccharothrix stipae, assembly GCF_054781895.1. NCBI lineage: Bacteria > Bacillati > Actinomycetota > Actinomycetes > Pseudonocardiales > Pseudonocardiaceae > Saccharothrix > Saccharothrix stipae. Next base: position 782,264 of record NZ_BAAGTN010000008.1, read on the forward strand.
GGCCGCTCCCGGTCACGTCGGAACTCGTGCTCGTCCGAAACGTCTCTTTAGTATGGATGCGATGACCGCTGTCGCCGTGAGGCCGCGCTCGCTGGTCGTGCTGGCCGGACTGCCGGGAGCGGGTAAGTCGACGCTGCTCGCCGCCGCCGACACGGGTGGCGCGCCCGCCGTCGTGCTGGATTCCGACCAGGTGCGGACCAAGCTCCGGACCCTCTTCCCGAAAGCCCTGCCGTACCGCCTCTACCGCCCGTTGGTGCACCTGGTGCACCGCTCCCGCATCCTGTGGTTCGCGATCACCGCGGGCGGCCTGCTGCTGGTGCACGAGCCGTCCACCCGCCCGACCACCCGGGCCGGCCTGGTCGCGGTCGGCGTGCTGACCAACCGGCCGAGGCACTTCCTGTGGCTGGACGCGAGCCCGGAGGAGGCGCTGTCCGGCCAGGTCACGCGGGGCAGGCTGATCCGGTCCCGGTCGTTCGCCCGGCACGTGCGCCGCGCGGCCCGGCTGCGCGCCCGCTTCGCCGCGGGGGTGCCACCGCGCGGCTGGCAGGGCCTGACCCTGCTGACCCGCCGGGACCACCTGCGGCTGTCCGTGACGTCGGCGTGAACGGCTACCCTAAGAACTGAGGTACCCACCGACGACGTGCGAGGTCTGGCGGCAACGTGTTCAACACCCTTTCCGACCGGCTCACCTCGGTCCTGCAGAACCTGCGGGGCAAGGGGCGGCTCTCCGAGGCCGACATCGACGCGACCGCGCGCGAGATCCGGGTCGCGCTGCTGGAGGCCGACGTCGCGCTGCCCGTGGTGCGGACGTTCATCGCGAAGGTCAAGGAGCGCGCCAAGGGCGCCGAGGTCAGCCAGGCCCTGAACCCGGCCCAGCAGGTCGTCAAGATCGTCAACGAGGAACTGGTCAACATCCTCGGCGGGGAGACCCGCAGGCTCAACCTGGCCAAGAACCCGCCCAGCGTGATCATGCTCGCGGGTCTGCAGGGCGCCGGCAAGACCACCCTGGCGGGCAAGCTCGCCAAGTGGCTCAAGGGTCAGGGCCACACGCCGATCCTGGTCGCCTGCGACCTCCAGCGTCCCAACGCGGTGACCCAGCTCCAGGTGGTCGGCGAGCGCGCGGGCGTGCCCGTGTTCGCACCCGAGCCCGGCAACGGCGTCGGCGACCCGGTCGACGTGGCCCGCAAGGGCATCGAGGAGGCCAAGCGGGCCCAGCACGACATCGTGCTGGTCGACACCGCGGGCCGCCTCGGCGTCGACGAGGAGATGATGCGCCAGGCCGTCGACATCCGCGCCGCCGTGCAGCCCGACGAGGTGCTGTTCGTGGTCGACGCGATGATCGGCCAGGACGCGGTGAACACCGCGACCGCGTTCTCCGAGGGCGTCGGCTTCACCGGCGTGGTGCTCACCAAGCTCGACGGCGACGCCCGCGGTGGTGCCGCGCTCAGCGTCCGCGAGGTCACCGGCCAGCCCATCCTGTTCGCCTCGAACGGGGAGAAGCTGGAGGACTTCGACGTCTTCCACCCGGACCGGATGGCGAGCCGGATCCTGGGCATGGGCGACATGCTCACCCTGATCGAGCAGGCCGAGCAGGCGTTCGACGCCGACCAGGCCGAGGCCGCCGCGGTCAAGATGGGCTCCGGCCAGCTCACGCTGGAGGACTTCCTGGAGCAGATGCTCGCGCTGCGCAAGATGGGCCCGATCGCGAACCTGCTCGGCATGCTGCCCGGCGCGGGCCAGATGAAGGACCAGCTGGCCAACCTGGACGAGAAGCACCTCGACCGGGTGCAGGCGATCATCCGCGGCATGACCCCGGCCGAGCGCGACGACCCGAAGATCATCAACGCGTCCCGCCGTCTGCGCATCGCCAACGGCTCGGGCGTCAAGGTCAGCGACGTGAACGACCTGGTCAACCGGTTCTTCGAAGCCCGCAAGATGATGAGCCAGATGGCCGGCCGCTTCGGCCTGCCGGGCGCGGGCGGCAAGAACAACCGCAAGGGCAAGGGGAAGAAGGGCAAGAAGGGCAAGGGCCGCGGCCCCACGCCGCCGAAGGTGCGCGGCGGGTTCCCCGGCATGCCCGGGATGATGCCCGGCATGCCCGGCATGCCGCCCCAGGGCGGCGGGCACGAGCTGCCGCCCGGCATCGGCGGCCTCGACCAGCTCCCGCCCGGCTTCGACCCGTCGAAGCTGAAGTTCGGCAAGTGACCGGCCTGCACCTGCGGGGTGTGGTGCTGCCGGACGGCGAGGACCCGCAGGACGTCTGGGTGGTCAACGGCCGGATCCGCACCCGGCCGGTGCCCGGCGCGACCACCGTCAGCACGGGTGGCTACCTGGTGCCCGGCCTGGTCGACGCGCACTGCCACGTCGGCCTGGGCGCCAAGGGCGCGGTCGACCTGCCCGAGGCGGTCGACCAGGCCCTCGCCGACCGGCGGGCGGGCACGCTGCTCATCCGCGACTGCGGCTCGCCGGTGGACACCCGCCCGTTGCAGGAGCGGCTGGACCTGCCCCGGATCATCCGCGCGGGCAGGCACCTGGCCCGGCCCAAGCGGTACATCAAGTACCTGGGCGTGGAGATCGAGGACCCGGCCGACCTGCCGTCCGCGGTGGCCGAGCAGGTCGCCGCCGGTGACGGCTGGGTCAAGCTGGTCGGCGACTGGATCGACCGCGGCACGGGCGACCTCGCGCCGCTGTGGACCGAGGACGTGCTCACCGAGGCGATCAAGGTCGCGCACGAGAACAAGGCCAGGGTCACCGCGCACGTGTTCGGCGAAGACGCCCTGCCCGCCCTGCTCAACGCCGGTATCGACTGCATCGAGCACGGCACGGGCCTGACCGACGACACGATCGCGCAGATGGCCCGCGCCGGGACCGCCCTCGTGCCGACGCTGATCAACATCGAGAACTTCCCGTCGATCGCGGCCGGCGCGGAGAAGTACCCGGTCTACCAGGGGCACATGCGCGAGCTGTACGCGCGCAACACCGAGACCATCGCCAAGGCCGTCGAGGCGGGCGTGCCGGTGTTCGCGGGCACGGACGCGGGCGGCGGCATCGAGCACGGCCGGATCGTGGACGAGGTCAAGGCCCTGCACGGGGTCGGCATGACCCCCACCCAGGCCCTCGGCGCGGCCTCGTGGGCCGCTCGCGAGTGGCTCGGCTTCCCGTCCCTGGCCGAGGGTGCGGCGGCCGACATCGTGGTCTACGACACCGACCCGCGCGAGGACCTCGACGCGCTGCGCCACCCCGCGCTGGTCATGCTGCGCGGCCGGATCCACGCCTGACCGCCGCCGGGGAGCACGCCTGACCGTTGCTGCGTTCGCGCCTGCTCGCCGCCGGAAGCAGGCCCGACCGTTGCTGCGTTCGCGCCGGACCCACCGCCGGGTCCACGCCTGACCGCCGCCCGGAGCAGGCCCGACCGGCGCGGCCCACGACCCGGTCGGCGGTAGGAAATCCGTGGTGGGGCCGCGTGGCGAGGAGTTCTTCCGCCACCCGAAGTCATCCCTGCCGCCGTCAGGGTGATCTTGAACCGGCTCGGGCGGCACTCCGCCCCACCGGACCACTACGTTCGGACGAGTGGAGGAACAGCGGGACCGGGACACCGGCCGGGCGCACTGGGGTTTCCTCGCGTTCTTCACCGGCCTGGCCGGCTACCACCTCGCCATCCTGGTCTTCACCGCCGCGACCGCCGACCGCTTCGCCGAGGTGGACATCACCGACCCGCCGGTCCTCGGCCCGCTCCTGCTGCTGGTCTTCCTGCCCAACGTGCTGCTCGGCCTCGGCCCCGTCGTCATCTCCTGGCGCCGGGGCGACGGGCCCGCCAGGGACTTCGGCCTGATCCCCACCGCCCGTGACCTCAAGGTGGGCCTGGCCGCGGGCGGCGCGGCGCTGCTGGCCGCCTGGCTGCTCGGCGCGCTGCTGCTGCGCATCAACCCGGACCGGTCCAGCTCGCTGGACGAGATCGAGGCCCTGGCCGGCGGCCGCACGATCTGGCTGGCCGCGGCGGCGCTGTTCGTCTTCCTCGGCGCGCCGCTGACCGAGGAACTCCTCACCAGGGGAGCCCTGTGGCAAGCACTGGCCCACTATCAGATCCCCCGGATCGCCATCCTCTCCCTCACCGCGCTCGTCTTCGCGTTCCTGCACGAGGAGAGCTGGCGGGTGCTCAGCCTGTTCGCCCAGGGGCTCGCCATCGGCGCGGCCCGCATGATCACCGGCCGGGTTGCCTCCAGCGTGGTGGCCCACGCGACCAACAACCTGCTGCCGGCCGTCTACCTCTACACCGGCTGACTAGGGTGGATGGTTGTGACAAGACCGGATGAGCCGCCGCCAGGCCTGATCGCGAGCGTCCGCGCGGTCGGCCGGGAGCCGGAAGTGGTGCAGGCCGGCCAGCGGTGGGGCTTCGGCGCGTTCCTGCTGGTAGAAGCGGTTTTCATTCTCAGTGCGGTGTTCATCACCGCGGTGGCCCGCACGTCGGGCACGGACATCGGCTCCTCGGTGACGTTCATCCTGATCGGCTCGATGGTCCCGACGGTGCTGGCCGCGGGCGTCGCGATCGCGGTCACCTACCTGCGCGGCAACGGCCCGTTCCGGGACCTGCGGCTGGCCTGGGACTGGGCGGACGTCAAGATCGGCCTCAAGCTGGGCGCACTCGGGCTGGCGCTCACCTACGTGGCCGCGGTCATCTGGTCGAAGCTGGTCGGCGACGACAACGCCACCTCCGCGATCGGCGAGCTCGTGGACGGCGCGGGACTGCCCCTGGCCGCGGCCCTCGCGATGTTCCTCTACGTGTGCTTCCTCGGGCCGGTGTGCGAGGAGATCATCTACCGCGGCCTGCTGTGGGGCGCGATCGAGCGCCAGCGCTGGAGCCGGTGGGCGGCGTTCGTGCTGACCACCGTCATCTTCGCGGCCGGCCACCTCGAACCGCTGCGGACGTCGCTGCTCATCGTCATCGCGCTGCCCCTCGGCATCGCGCGCCTCATCACGCGCAGGCTCACCGCGAGCGTGGTCGCGCACGTGATCAACAACTTCCTGCCCGGCCTGACCCTCCTGCTCGTCTCGATCGGGGTGATGCCCGCGTGATCGACCTCAACAGCGACCTCGGCGAGGGCTTCGGCATCTGGCGCCTGGGCGACGACGAAGCCCTGCTCGGCATCGTGACCAGCGCGAACGTGGCGTGCGGCTTCCACGCCGGCGACCCGTCGACCATGCGCCGGGTGTGCCGGCAGGCAGCGGCCGCCGGGGTCGCGGTCGGCGCCCAGGTCTCCTACCGCGACCTGGCCGGCTTCGGCCGCCGCTTCATCGACGTCGACCCGTCCGAGTTGGCCGACGAGGTCCTGTACCAGATCGGCGCGCTCGACGCGTGCGCCCGGGCGGCCGGGACCAGGGTCGAGTACCTCAAGCCGCACGGCGCGCTCTACAACGCCACCGTGCACCACGACCGGCAGGCGCAGGCCGTGGTGGACGGGGTCAAGGCGTTCGGCGACCTGCCCGTCCTCGGGCTGCCCGGCTCACGCCTGCTCCACCACGCCGAACGGGCGGGGCTGCGCCCGGTCCGGGAGGCGTTCGCCGACCGCGCGTACACCCCGGACGGCACCCTCGTGCCGCGCACCCGGCCGGACGCCGTCCTGACCAGCACGGACGCCGTGCTCGCCCGGGTGCTCGGGCTCGCCGAACGCGGTGAGCTGATCGCCGCCGACGGCGCCGTGCTCAGGCTGGAGGTCGACTCGATCTGCCTGCACGGCGACACACCGGGCGCGGTCGAGCACGCGACGAAGATCCGCGCCGCGCTGGCGGCCGCGGGCGTCACCGTGGCCCGATTCGTGCCGGGGTAGACCTGTCTGGCAGAATGGTTGGTTGTTCGCCGAGGTCGGTCCCTCTCACCGTGCCATGGCGCCCCAGACATCTGGGCTTTCTCCACCCGTGCCCCACTCGGGTGAGGACTGCCCGCACCTGAGCACACAGAGCACGAGGAGCACCCACACCCGTGGCCGTCAAGATCAAGCTTCAGCGGCTTGGCAAGATCCGTCAGCCGTACTACCGGATCGTCGTCGCCGACGCCCGCGTCCGCCGCAGCGGCAAGGCCATCGAGACGATCGGCAAGTACCACCCGAAGGAAGAGCCGTCGTTCATCGCGGTGGACAGCGACCGCGCGCAGTACTGGCTGGGTGTCGGCGCGCAGCCGACCGAGTCGGTGCAGCGCCTGCTGGAGATCACCGGTGACTGGCAGAAGTTCAAGGGCCTCCCGGGCGCCGAGGGCACGCTGAAGGTCAAGGAGCCCAAGACCAGCAAGGCGGAGCTGTTCGCCGCCGCGCTGGCCGCCGCGGGCGACGCCCCGACCACCGAGGCGACGACCCCGAAGAAGAAGTCGGCCAAGAAGGTCGCCGACGCCGAGCCCGCCGCCGAGGCTCCCAAGGACGAGGCGTGAGCTTGTTGGCTGACGCTCTCGAACACCTCGTTCGGGGCATCGTCGACCACCCGGACGACGTCCGGGTGAACCTGGTCACGACCCGGCGTGGTCGCACGCTCGAGGTGCACGTCCACCCGGACGACCTCGGCAAGGTGATCGGCCGCAGCGGTCGCACCGCGACCGCCCTGCGCACCGTGATGGCGGGCATCGGCGGTCGTGGCGTTCGCGTCGACGTGGTCGACACCGACCGCTGAACGCGCACATGGACGTCGTCGTCGGCCGAGTGGCCAAGGCGCACGGGATCAGCGGCGAGCTCGCGGTCGACGTGCGCACGGACTCACCCGAGACCCGGTTCGCGCTGGGCTCGGTGCTGGCCGCCAAACTGCGCGACGGCACGTCCCGCAACCTCACCGTCGCAGCCGCCCGGAACCACTCCGGGCGGCTGCTGGTGCGTTTCGAGGAAGTGCTGACCCGTGACGTCGCCGAGACGCTGAGGGGCACGGTGCTGCTCGGCCGCACCGAGGACCTGCCGCCGACCGGCGACCCGGACGAGTTCTACGACCACGAGCTCGAAGGGCTGACCGCCGAGCTGGCCGACGGCACGAAGGTCGGCACCGTGCTGGAGGTCGTGCACGGGCCCGGCGGCGAGCTGCTGGTGGTCAAGCGCGAGGACGGCAGCGAGACCCTGGTGCCGTTCGTGCGCGAGATCGTGCCCACGGTGGACATCGCGGGCGAGCGCGTCGTGCTGGACCCGCCCGAGGGCCTGCTCGATGCGGATTGACGTCGTCACGATCTTCCCGGAGTACCTGGACCCGCTGCGCGCCGCCCTGCTGGGCAAGGCGATCGACAAGGGCCTGATCAGCGTCGGCGTGCACGACCTGCGCGACTGGACGCACGACGTGCACAAGGCCGTCGACGACAGCCCGTACGGCGGCGGTCCCGGCATGGTGATGAAGCCCCAGGTGTGGGGTGAGGCGCTGGACGCGGTCTGCACCCCGGCCACCCGCCTGATCGTGCCCACCCCCGCCGGCCGCCCGTTCACCCAGCGGATGGCGCACGACCTGGCCGCCGAGGAGCACCTGGTGTTCGCCTGCGGCCGGTACGAGGGCATCGACCAGCGGGTGGTGGACGACGCGTCCCGCCGGATGCGCGTGGACGAGGTCTCCATCGGCGACTACGTGCTCGTCGGCGGCGAGGTGGCCGTGCTGGTCGTGGTCGAGGCCGTGGTCCGGCTGCTGCCCGGTGTGCTGGGCAACCCCAAGTCGGCCGCCGAGGACTCGTTCTCCGACGGCCTGCTGGAGGGGCCCAGCTACACCCGCCCGGAGGTGTGGCGCGAGCTCGCCGTGCCGGAGGTCCTGCGCTCGGGCAACCACCGGGCGATCGACCGCTGGCGGCGGGACCAGTCGCTGCGCCGCACCCGCGAACGCCGTCCGGAGCTGCTCGACGCCCTGCCCGAGGGCGCGCTGGACAAGCACGACCGCAGGCTGCTCGACGAGCTCGACTAGGGGCGATTTCGTGGTGCCGCCCCTCGTCTGGCACACTGGACAGGTTGCTGCACCCGGTTCTACTCATCCGGCGTGCGCTAGGCCCGCCCCCGCGCGTGTGTGACTTGAGTTCGGCCGCGCCTTGGGGGAGTACGCAATACACGTGAGGACGAGGACGGACCACCGATGAACACCCTGGACGCTCTTGACGCCCAGTCGCTGCGCTCCGACATCCCCAGCTTCCGGCCGGGCGACACGCTGAAGGTCCACGTCCGCGTCATCGAGGGCTCCCGCGAGCGGGTCCAGGTGTTCCAGGGCGTCGTGATCCGCCGGCAGAACGGCGGCATCCGCGAGACCTTCACCGTCCGCAAGGTCTCGTTCGGTGTCGGCGTCGAGCGCACCTTCCCGGTGCACTCCCCGAACATCGCCGAGATCGAGGTCGCCTCCCGCGGCGACGTCCGCCGGGCGAAGCTGTACTACCTCCGCGACCTGCGCGGCAAGGCCGCCAAGATCAAGGAGAAGCGCGACGCCAAGCCGGCCTCCTGACGCCGGGCACACGCGGAACCAGTAGCCTGCCCACGTGGCAGATCCCGTGCACCGCTCCGCTGACGAAGACGGTCAGGATCCCGCAGTCGAGTCCACACCGGACTCGGCTGCGGGCGGCAAGTCGAAGAAGGACAAGAAGAAGCCCCCGCTGTGGCGCGAGCTCCTCGTGCTCGGCGCGACGGCCCTCGTCCTCACCATCCTGATCCAGACGTTCCTCGCGCGGGTGTACGTGATCCCGTCGCAGTCGATGGAGGAGACCCTCCACGGCTGCCCGGGGTGCAACAACGACCGGGTGCTGGTCGACAAGCTGGTGTACGACTTCACCGACATCGAGCCGGGCGAGGTCGTGGTCTTCCGCGGCCCCGAGACCTGGGGCAACAACGACTTCACGTCCGGTCGCTCGGACAACCCGATCGTGGCGGGCATCCAGTCGGTGGCCTCGCTGGTCGGCCTCGCGCCGCCGGACGAGCGCGACTTCGTGAAGCGGGTCATCGCGGTCGGCGGGCAGACCGTGCAGTGCTGCGACGACCAGCACCGGGTGCTGGTCGACGGCAAGCCGCTGGACGAGCCTTACATCTACTGGCAGCCGGGCACGTCACCGGAGAACCACGACCCGTTCGAGCCGGTCAAGGTTCCCGAGGGCCACCTCTGGGTGATGGGTGACAACCGCACGAACTCCACCGACTCGCGCAAGCAGGGCGGTGGCGGCGTGGCGGGCACCGTGCCGGAGGACAACGTCATCGGCAAGGCGCGGGTCATCGTGCTGCCGCCGTCGCGCTGGCAGGGCATCGGCGACCACGACCCGCAGGCCGTCGCGCTCGGCGCGCCCGCGTGGCAGAGCGCCGTCCCGGCGGGTGCCGGCCTGGCCGCGGCGTGGCCGCTGGTGTTCTTCGGCCGGAAGCTGCGCAGGCGGTTGACCAGGGCCTCACAGGCCTGATCGGTACGCTGACCGGGTGGTGGACGTCGCATCGTCCCGGGGCTCCTCCGACGAGGGCGACCCGGAGCACGAGGAAAAGGTCGAGCAGTGGCGTGCCCGCGCGCGCAAGAAGGCCAAGCGCAAGGGCTCGTTCTGGAAAGAGCTGCCGATCCTGATCGGCGTCGCGGTGCTGCTCGCGGTGCTGATCCAGTCGTTCCTGGCGAAGGTCTACATGATCCCGTCGGAGTCGATGGAGCAGACCTTGCACGGCTGCTCCGACGGCTGCTTCGGCGACCGGGTGCTGGTCGACAAGCTGACCTACGACTTCAGCGAGCCCGAGCCGGGCGACGTGGTCGTCTTCCACGGCCCGGACACCTGGATCAACCAGGACTTCGTGGCCGCCGAGCCGACCAACCCGGTGGCCCGCGCGGTGCGGGGGCTCGGCTCGCTGCTGGGGTTCCCGGCGGCGAACGAGGAGGACTTCGTCAAGCGGGTCATCGCGGTCGGCGGGCAGACGGTGAAGTGCTGCGACGACCGCAACCGGGTGCTGGTCGACGGCAAGCCGTTGGACGAGCCGTACGTGTACTGGGCGCCCGGGCGCAGCACGGTGCAGGAGTCGTTCGCCGAGCTGAAGATCCCCGCGGGCTACCTGTTCGTGCTGGGTGACAACCGCAACGACTCGTGCGACTCGCGGTGCCAGGGCGACGGCCGCGAGGGCGGTCTCGTCCCGGTGGACAACGTGGTGGGCAAGGCGCGGGTGATCGTGCTGCCGCCGTCGCGCTGGCAGGGCGTGGGCGACCACGACCCGCAGGTCGTGGCCATCGGCGCGCCGGCCTGGCAGGACGCCCTGCCCGCCGGTGTCGGCCTGGCGGCGGCGTGGCCCCTGCTCGTGCTCGGCAGGCGGGTGAGGGCGCGGCTGCGCGGCTCGCGACTGGGATAGGGTCGAGGGGTGATCCGCAAGCCGCCGCGAGTCCAGGTCCGGCAGACCGCGGGCATCTGGGCCTTCGAAGCCGCGCTGGACCGGCGTGGGTTCGGTCCGGTGGCGGGCGTCGACGAGGCCGGGCGCGGCGCGTGCGCGGGACCGCTGGTCGTGGCGTCGTGCGTGCTCAAGCCGGGTGACGCGGCGAAGTTCGACGGGCTCACCGACTCGAAGCTGCTCACCGCCGCCGCGCGGGACCGGATGTACGACCTGGTGCTCAAGCGCGCGCTCGACTACGCGGTGATCGTGATCCCGACCGCCGAGGTCGACCTGCTCGGCGTGCACGTGGCGAACATCGAGGGCATGCGGCGCGCGGTCGCCCAACTGGGCGCGCACCCCGGGTACGTGCTGACCGACGGCTTCCCGGTGCCGGGCCTCACGGCGCCGAACATGCCGGTGGTCAAGGGCGACCGGGTGGCCGCGTGCGTCGCGGCGGCGTCCGTGCTGGCCAAGGTCACCCGGGACCGGATCATGGCCGGTCTGCACGGGGAACTGCCCGTCTACGGGTTCGACGTGCACAAGGGCTACAGCACCCCCGAGCACTCCGCCGCGCTGGTGGAACACGGCCCGAGTGCGCAACACCGCTGGTCGTATGCGAATGTGGCCGCCGCGGCGCTCCGGCACGGGTTGGAACCGCCGCACCGGGTGGCGCGCGGCGTGGTCGCGGCCGCCGTGGTCCAGAATGGGTCAACCCCGCAGACCAGCGGTGGCAGGCTCGCGACGAGGAGGGGCGCGGATTCGATGATTACCCGCGCGGAGGCGTAATGAGTGCAGAGGATCTCGAGAAGTACGAGACCGAGATGGAGTTGTCGCTGTACAAGGAGTACCGCGACATCGTCAGCCAGTTCTCGTTCGTCGTGGAGACCGAGCGGCGGTTCTACCTGGCCAACTCGGTGGACGTGCAGGTCCGCAACGCGGACGGCGAGGTCTACTTCGAGGTGCGGATGTCCGACGCGTGGGTGTGGGACATGTACCGCCCCGCCCGCTTCGTGAAGAACGTCCGCGTGATCACCTTCAAGGACGTCAACGTCGAGGAGCTGGACAAGCCCGACCTCAGGCTGCCCGAGGACGGCCCGTTCAACTCCTGATCGCCGCAAGCCGCAGGGGCCTGCCCTAGGGCGGGCCCCTTTGCGTCTCTTCGCGCCGATACCACGCGATACCGACAATTCCGCCGGCTCTGTCCACAGCCCCTGAGGTTGTCCACAGCCGGCGAACTTCCGCTCGTCACCCCGCACCACCCCCGGCAAGGTCGAACCGAGACCGAAGCGGCGGCGAAGGGGCGGGGCATGAGCACGGCGACCGATCTGGGCAGGCGCGGCGAGGACGCGGCGTGCCGGTACCTGGAGCACCAGGGGCTGTCGATCCTGGCGCGCAACTGGCGGTGCGACGACGGTGAGCTGGACGTCATAGCCACCGACGGGGCGCGGTTGGTGGTGGTCGAGGTCAAGTGCCGTTCGGGCACCACCAGGGGGACACCGCTGGAGGCGGTGACGCCGGAGAAGCTGGCCCGGGTGCGCAGGTCGGCCCTGCGCTGGCTCAGCGCGAACCGCCTCGGCCGGGTGGAGATCCGGTTCGACGTGATCTCGATCGAGTGGCCGCCCGGTGGCCGGGTCCGCCTGCACCACCTGCGAGGTGTGTGATGGCGCTCGCGCGCACGTGGTCGGTGGCGTTGTTCGGCGTGGACGGCGTGCCGGTCGAGATCGAGGCCGACGTGGGCGTCGGGACGGTGAAGACCCAGCTCCTGGGCCTGCCCGATGCCGCTCTGCACGAGTCGAAGGACCGCGTGAAGGCGGCCGTGCGCAACAGCGGGCACGACTGGCCGTCACAACGCGTGACCCTGGGCCTGTCCCCGGCGACCCTGCCGAAGAACGGCTCGGGGTACGACCTCGCCATCGCCTGCGTGGTGCTGGCCGCCGCCCAGGCGATCGAGGCGGGGCGGCTCGCCGACACCGTGCTGCTGGGTGAGCTGGCGCTGGACGGCCGGGTGCGCACCGTCCGAGGCGTCCTGCCCGCCCTGCTGGCCGCCCGGCGGGCGGGTCTGACCGAGGCCGTGGTGCCGGTGGACGCGCTGCCGGAAGCCGCCCTGGTCGAGGGCATGACCGTCCACGGTGCGGCGACCCTGGCCGACGTCCTGGCCTGGCTGTCCGGCGAGGGCGTCCTCCACCACACCACCCCGCCCGCGCTCGCCCCGCCACCGGACGGGCCGGACCTGGCGGACGTCATCGGCCAGCCGGAGGCGCGGTGGGCGCTGGAGGTGGCCGCGGCGGGCGGTCACCACATCCTCCTGACCGGTCCGCCGGGCACGGGCAAGACCATGCTGGCCCAACGCCTGGCCGGCCTCCTGCCGCCGTTGTCGCCGGAGGAGGCCCTGGGGGTCACGGCGGTGCACTCCATCGCCGGCCTGCTCAGCCGCGAGTCGCCACTGGTCTGCACGCCGCCGTTCATCTCGCTGCACCACTCGACGTCGACGGTCGCGCTGATCGGTGGCGGCACCGGCATCGCGAAGCCGGGGGCGATGAGCCGAGCCCATCGCGGGGTGCTGTTCCTAGACGAGGCGCGGGAGTTCGGCGCGGCGAAGCTGGAGGCGTTGCGCACGGCGTTGGAGGAGGGCGAGGTCCGGTTGGCGCGGCGTGACGGGATCGCCCGCTACCCGGCCAGGTTCCAGCTGGTGATGGCGACCAACCCGTGCCCGTGCGCGCCGCCGAAGGAGATCGACTGCGTCTGCCTGCCGGCGGCCAGGAGGAGGTACCAGAGCAAGCTCTCGGGCCCACTGCTGGACCGGGTCGACCTCAGGGTCGTGATGCGGCCGTTGACCGCCATGAGCGGTGCGGACATAGCCCCACCGGAACCGACGGCCGCCGTCCGCGAGCGGGTGCAGAAGGCCAGGACGAGGGCGGCGGAACGTTGGGCGGACCACGGCTGGCTGACCAACGGCGAGGTGCCGGGCCCCGTCCTCAGGCGGGAGTACGCCCTGCCCAGACAGACGACCGCGGTGCTGGATCGAGCCCTGACCACGGGAGCCCTGACGGGCCGGGGCGCCGACAGGTGCCTGCGGGTCGCCTGGACCCTCGCCGACCTGGCGGAGGTCGACCAACCAACAGCGGACCACGTAGCGGCCGCCCTGGAATTCCGAGAGCGCAGGAAGGCATGACCACCCCAACCCACCTCAACACCCAACCGCCACCACACCACCGAGCAACCCCAACCACCCCAAAACCCCACCCCACCCAACCCCGACCAACATCCCCCTCCCACCGGCCATCCCCCTCCGACCCCTCACCACCGACCGCCCCACCTCCCACCTCGACGTCACCCACCCCCTCGGCCGCCACCCCCTCAGTTGCCAACCCGACCTCGCCCAGCCTCGCCTCGCCCAGCCCGGGAGCGTCCAGCCCCGCACCGTCCAGCCCCGCACCGTCCAGCCCTGCACTGCCCAGCCCCGCACTGCCCAACCCGGGAGTGCTCAGTCTCGTGCCGCCCAGCCCGGGAGCGGCCGGCCTCGCGTCGTCGAACCCCGCGTCGCCCAGCCTGGGAGCGGGCAACCCCGCACGGCCCAACGTGGGAGCGCCCAGACTCGCGTCGCCCAGTCCCGCGTCGCCCAGTCCCGCGTCGCCCAGTCCCGCGTCGCCCAGTCCCGCGTCGCCCAACCCGGGAGCGGCCAGGTGGGTATCGGCCGACCTCGTTACCTCGAAGTCGCTGTCGGTGGCCGATTCCGCGTCGCTCGACCCGATGTCGCGCAACCTCGCAACGGCCGGCTTTGCGTCGTTCGATCCGGTGCCGCCGCACCTCGGACCGCCCGACTCCGCGGCTGCCCGCACTTCGTCGGCCAGGCCGGCGTCCCCCGCACTCGCCGCCGCACCGGCCGGAGCGGGTCGGGCTTCGGAGACATCGGCGCCGAGGGCGTCCCGGCCCGGACCGTCGACAGCCCGCGCCACCCCCGATCCGACCGCGCGGACTTCGGCCATGTCCCCGGCGACCGCCGACCTGCCGGCAGTGGTCGGGGCGGGTGTCGGGCGCAATCGGGACATGGCGTTGGCCGCCAACGCGCGTACCTGGACGTGCGAATGGTGGCGGTGGTGGTGAGCACCGACGAGATCCGGCTGGCGCGGGCCTATCTCTCCCGGGTTGCCGAACCGCCCGCCGCGGCGCTCGTCCGGTTCGTCGCCGAGGTCGGGCCGGTTCGGGCTGCGGAGTTGGTTCGGGCGGGCGAAGTCCCGGCCGCCGTCGACAGCCAGACCTCCGCGCGGCGGGCGTTGGACTTGGCCGAGCAGGACTTGGCGGCCGCCGCCAAGGTCGGGGGCCGGTTGTTGGTCCCCGAGGACGACGAGTGGCCCCGGTGGCCGTTCAACGCCCTGGCCATCGCCGCCGCGAACGGCTTGCGGTGCGGGTTGGAGCCCTTGGCGCTGTGGGTTCGGGGCGATGCCGACCTGGCCGCGATCACCGAACGGGCCGTCGCGGTCGTGGGCAGTCGGGCGTCGTCCGGATACGGGCAGCACGTCGCGGGCGAGTTCGGGTTCGGGTTGGCCGAAGCCGGGGTCACGGTGGTGTCCGGCGCCGCCTACGGCATCGACGGCGCGGCCCACCGAGGCGCCATCACGGCCGGTGGCCTGACGATCGCCGTGCTGGCCTGCGGCATCGACGTCGCCTACCCGGCGGGCCACCGCGCGTTGCTGGAGCGCATCCCGAGCCACGGCCTGCTGGTGAGTGAGTACCCACCAACGCACACGCCCGCCCGGCACCGGTTCCTGACGCGGAACCGGCTCATCGCGGCCCTCGCCGAGGGAACCGTGGTGGTCGAAGCGGGCCGTCGCAGCGGGGCCAAGAACACCGCCGCGTCGACAGCGGCGCTCGGGCGGGTGCTCATGGCGGTTCCCGGGCCGATCACGTCGGTCAGCTCGTCGGGTTGCCACGAACTGCTGCGCTCGGGCATCGCGTTGCCGGTGACCAGCGTCGCCGAGGTCATCGAGTCGACCGGACGGCTCGGCGTCGACCTGGTCGAGGCCACCCGGAACACCGACACGGGCCCACCGCAGGGCGACGCGATGAGGGTCTTCGAGGCGCTGGGCCTGACGTCCGGGTACAGCCCGGAGGCGATCGCGGTGGAATCCGGCGTCGAACTGGCCCGAGTGCGCGGTTTGCTACCTCAATTGGAACTAGCGGGTCTCGCCGAACGGTCCGAGACCGGTTGGAAGCGCTCCCAGGAGGGGAGTTGGCGTGGCGATACTTGACCAAGAGCGCTTGAGGGCGGAGCGTCAGGGGCTATGTCCCCGCCGCCGCCCGCCCGGACACGTCGTGTCGACCTGGTTCGCCTGCGTCGCGCGTTGCCCGCGGACGTGGCGGCGTCCCTGGACCGCTACGAACGCCACCTCGCGATGGAGCGCGGCCTGTCGCCGCACACCGTTCGCGCGTACCTCGGCGACGTGGTCGCCCTGCTGGTCCACTTAGCCGACGGCACACCCGACGACGCGGCCGTGGAAGCGATCGACCTGCCCGGGCTGCGGTCGTGGTTGGCCTCCCAGCACTCCGCCGGCGCCGGCCGCACGACGATGGCCCGCCGTGCCGCCTCCGCCCGGACGTTCACCGCGTGGGCCTGCCGCACCGGCCTCCTCCCCACCGACCCGGGCCTTCGGCTCAGCGCACCCAGACCGCACCGAACCCTTCCCGCAGTGCTGCGGGCCGACCAGGCCGGCGCTGCCATGGCCGTTGCCGAACTTGGTGCGGAACAAGGCGATCCGGTTGCGCTGCGTGACCAAGCCGTGGTGGAGTTGCTGTACGCAACAGGTGTCCGGGTCGCCGAGTTGTGCAGTCTCGACCTCGACGACGTGGACTACTCCCAAAGGGTGATTCGGGTTCTGGGCAAGGGTAGTCGCGAACGCACCGTGCCGTTCGGCGTTCCGGCCGAACGCGCTATACGGCGCTGGGTGGAATATGGCCGATCTGCCCTGGTCAACGACCGTTCACACCGCGCACTGCTACTCGGTGCGCGCGGCGGCCGGCTCGACCCGCGTACCGCCAGGAGAGTTGTCCACGATGTAGTGGGTGCGGTCACGGGAACGGCTGACACCGGTCCCCACGGCCTACGTCATTCCGCGGCCACGCACCTGTTGGAAGGGGGAGCGGACCTGCGCACCGTCCAGGAGCTCCTTGGTCACGCTACGCTCGCAACGACTCAGCTCTACACACACGTCACCGTCGAACGGCTGAAGGCGATCCATGACCGAACCCACCCCCGCTCCTGACGTCGCAGGGGGAGGTTCGCGGACCGCAACCGTGACCTCTCCCTCCGCCGCGCACGTCGGGACCTCGTCGGCGGCGCGCACCCCGGCTGGGACGAACGGTCACCACGTCGGCGAGGAGCCGCTGCGCACGAACGGGCACAGCGTGCCCGCGGTCGTCGGCAGGCCCGCGCACGCGGCGTCGGAGTCGCGCACCGCCGATGACGTGGAAGCCGGGATCATCGGGTTGTGGCACACCTACGGCGAATCGCGGTTGCAGGGTCTGCGGGACCGCCTCGTGCTGCACTACGCGCCGCTGGTGAAGTACGTCGCGGGCCGGGTCGGCACCGGTCTGCCGGCGCACGTCGACGTGGCTGACCTGATCCAGTCCGGCATCTTCGGCCTGGTCGACGCCATCGAGAAGTTCGAGCCCGAGCGCGGCCTGAAGTTCGAGACCTACGCGATGCAGCGCATCCGCGGCGCGATCCTCGACGACCTGCGCTCGCAGGACTGGGTGCCACGCTCGGTCCGCAGCCGGGCACGCGACGTCGAACGGGCCCTGGAGCGCCTCGGCGGCCGCCTGCAACGCACGCCGACCGACCGCGAGCTCGCCGTCGAGCTGAAGATCGGGCTCGGCGAGCTGCGGGAGCTCTACGCCCAGCTCCAGCTGACCAGCGTGGTGGCGCTGGACGAACTGATCGCCGCAGGCCGCAACACCGGTGGTGCCGGCTCGTCGCTGGCCGAGTCCCTGCCCGACGAGGGCGCGGAGGACCCGATCGCGACCCTGGTCGACCAGGACAGCCGCCGCCAGCTCGCCGACGCGATCGCCCAGCTCGCCGAACGCGACCGCGTCGTGGTCACCCTGTACTACTTCGAGAACCTGACGTTGGCCGAGATCGGCAAGGTCCTCGGCGTCACGGAATCCCGCGTGTGCCAACTGCACACCCGCGCGGTGCTGCGGCTGCGCACCAAGCTGAACGAGCAGCTAGAGGCTTAGGCCGGGCTTGCCGCCGCCGGTCGGTACGAAGCCTCCGCGCACCATGCGCCGCCGCTGGTGTCGAGTGCGGCAAAGCGGTGAGCAATAGCGGTGAGCAATAGCGGTGAGCAATAGCGGTGAGCAATAGCGGTGAGCAATAGCGGTGAGCAAAGCGGTAGCCAGGGCGGCAGTCGGTCTTGGCTGGCGGCGTGCGGGTGCTGGGTGCGGGATCCGGTGGGGTGGGCGGGCCCAGTGCGTTGTGCCTGACCTGGGGGAGTGCGGACACGGTCGGGGTCGGGGTCGGTCGGCGAGGGATTAGCCGTGGGTTGGCCTGGGCAGTAGGCGGACTCGGCCGTTGGTCAGCAGGTGCAGTGGGTTCAGGTACGTGCGGGACTTCGGTGGGGCCGTGCGGATGGCGCCCCAGTGGAGGCAGGCCTCCTCGGGGCAGCCCTCGTGACCTGGGCGCAGGGTGCCGATGCGGTCCCCTCGGCGGACCGGCTGGCCTCGGCGGACGGTCGGGTCCACCGGCTCGTACGTGGTTCGCAGGCCGCCCCGGTGCAGCAGGGACACGACCGTGCGGTCGGCGACCGGGCCCGCGTGCACGACGACCGCGTCCGCCGTGGCCAGGACCGGGGCGCCGGGTGGTGCGGCCAGGTCGACGCCGCGGTGGCCGGCGGCGTACTGCGTCGCCGGTGGCTCGAAGGCGCGGACCACCTGGTGCGGTGGTGCCAGGGGCCAGGCGTAGCGCGGTGGGCGGGACGCCTGGGCGGGCGTGGCGGCCGGGGTCAGGGGTAGGGTCGACAGCGCTGTCAAGGCCAGGACCAGCAGTGTTCGCATGGTGGGAGTCATGGGTCCAGCGTTGCCGTGCGGACCGGGGGCTACCAGTGGGTTCTCCGGAACTGTGGACAACTCGCAGGGCTGTGGACAACTCCAGGCCCGGTTCGTGGTTCCCGGCCCTTCCGGCGTACACTCGGTCCGCGGCCCGTGTGACTGCGGGGCGACTTCGCGTGCCAATGCAGATTCGACCGGTTTTCGGTGTGGTCGAGTCACGGCGTCCGGCGGTCCTGAGGCGACACGTCCTCCGGTTCGGACGGCGGCAGGGGCACCAGGGCGGCGGTCCGACCCGGCCCGCCGCGACGAACCGGAACGCGCGCCGGCCTCCCGCCAGGCGCGCCTGAACGAAGAGGTGCGAACCCGGCCATGGCCGTCGTCACCATGAAGCAGCTGCTCGACAGCGGCGTGCACTTCGGGCACCAGACCCGCCGCTGGAACCCGAAGATGAAGCGCTACATCTTCACCGAGCGCAACGGCATCTACATCATCGACCTCCAGCAGACGCTGACCTACATCGACCGGGCTTACGAGTTCGTCCGGGAAACGGTCGCGCACGGTGGGTCGATCCTGTTCATCGGCACCAAGAAGCAGGCGCAGGAGGCCATCGCCAACGAGGCCCTCCGCGTCGGCATGCCCTTCGTGAACCAGCGCTGGCTGGGCGGCATGCTCACCAACTTCTCCACGGTGCACAAGCGCCTCCAGCGGCTCAAGGAGCTGGAGTCGATGGAGCAGACCGGCGGTTTCCAGGGTTTCACCAAGAAGGAAATCCTGATGATGAACCGCGAGAAGGACAAGCTGGAGCGCACGCTCGGCGGTATCCGCGACATGTCCAAGGTGCCCAGCGCCGTGTGGATCGTGGACACCAAGAAGGAGCACATCGCCGTCGGCGAGGCGCGCAAGCTGAACATCCCGATCGTGGCGATCCTCGACACGAACTGCGACCCGGACGAGGTCGACTACCCGATCCCGGGCAACGACGACGCGATCCGGTCCGCCGCGCTGCTGACCAAGGTGGTGGCCGAGGCCGCCGCCGCCGGTCTGATGGCGCGCTCCGGCGCCCGCACCCAGGCCGCCGACGGCGCTGACAAGCCCGAGCCGGGCCAGGACGAGCCGCTGGCCGAGTGGGAGCAGGAGCTGCTGGTCGGCGCCGACGCGCCCGCCGCGCCGGCTGCCGCCGCCGACGCCCCCGCTGCCGAGGCGCCCGCCGCCGAGGGCACCGAGGCCGTCCAGTCCTGATCTGCGCGCACGCCGCGCCTGCCCTGATCACGGCGGGCGCGGCGTGCGCACAGCACCAGCACTGACCAGCTCGACACCGCACCACCCCAGCGCGTACACGCGTCGGCGAGCGAAGCCGACGACCAGACCGCAGAAGGAACGGAAATCGCACGATGGCGAACTACACCGCCGCTGACGTGAAGCGCCTCCGCGAGCTGACCGCCGCGGGCATGATGGCCTGCAAGAAGGCGCTCGAGGAGACCGACGGCGACTTCGACAAGGCGGTCGAGCTCCTGCGCATCAAGGGTGCGAAGGACGTCGACAAGCGCGCCGAGCGCACGACCTCCAACGGCCTGGTCGTGGCCGAGGACGGCGTGATGATCGAGCTGCGCTGCGAGACGGACTTCGTCGCCAAGAACGCCGACTTCCAGGAGCTGGCCTCCCGGATCGTCGCGGTCGCCAAGGCCACCCGTCCGGCGGACGTCGAGGCCCTCAAGGCCGCCGAGCTCGACGGCAAGGGCATCGACGCGGTCGTCCAGGAGTTCTCCGCCAAGATCGGCGAGAAGCTGGAGCTGGCCAAGGTCGCCGTCTTCGACGGCACCGTGACCACCTACTTGCACCGCCGTGCCGCCGACCTGCCGCCCGCCGTCGGCGTGGTGGTCGAGTACACCGGCGACAACGAGGACGCCGCCCGCGGCGCCGCGATGCAGATCGCCGCGATGCGTCCCCGCTACCTCACCCGCGACGAGGTCCCCGCGGACGTGGTGGCCAACGAGCGCCACATCGCCGAGGAGACCGCGCGCGAGGAGGGCAAGCCGGAGGCGGCGCTGTCCAAGATCGTCGAGGGTCGCGTGAACGGCTTCTTCAAGGACGTCGTGCTCCTGGAGCAGTCGTCCGTGACGGAGTCCAAGAAGACCGTCAAGGCCGTGCTGGACGAGGCCGGTGTCACCGTGACCCGCTTCGCCCGGTTCGAGGTCGGCCAGGCCTGATTCGCGTGAGGGCGGGGTTGCGCGCAGACGTCGCGACCCCGCCCTTGCCGTGTCCAGAGGAGTACCTGTGAGCGCAGAGGTAGATCACCCGAAAGCGGATCAAGCCGACGACGAGCCCATTCACGGCTACCGCCGGGTGATGCTCAAGCTGGGCGGCGAGATGTTCGGCGGTGGCGGTGTCGGCGTCGACCCCGACGTCGTGCAGACCGTCTCGCGCCAGATCGCCGCGGTCGTCCGGACCGGGGTCCAGGTCGCGGTCGTCATCGGCGGCGGCAACTTCTTCCGCGGCGCCGAGTTGCAGCAGCGCGGCATGGACCGCAGCCGCGCCGACTACATGGGCATGCTCGGCACCGTGATGAACTGCCTCGCCCTGCAGGACTTCCTGGAGCGCGAGCACGGCATCGAGACCCGGGTGCAGACCGCCATCACGATGGGCCAGATCGCCGAGTCCTACATCCCCCGCCGGGCCATGCGGCACCTCGACAAGGGCCGCGTGGTGATCTTCGGCGGCGGCGCCGGCATGCCGTACTTCTCCACCGACACCACCGCCGCGCAGCGCGCGCTGGAGATCGGCTGCGAGGTCGTGCTGATGGCCAAGGCCGTGGACGGCGTCTACACCGCGGATCCCAAGATCGACCCGGACGCGCTGATGTTCGACAACATCACCCACCGGGAAGTGCTCGAACGCGGCCTGAACGTCGCCGACGCGACCGCGTTCAGCCTGTGCATGGACAACAACATGCCGATCATGGTCTTCAACCTGCTCACCGAGGGGAACATCGCGCGAGCCGTGCGTGGTGAGAAGATCGGCACACTGGTGAGCACCCCCGGTGGTCGCCCGTCCTTCTAGACCTGCTGGGATTCGAGCCGAACTGCGCACACCAAGGGAGTCAGTCGTGATTGACGAGACCCTCCTCGACGCCGAGGAGAAGATGGAAAAAGCGGTGTCCGTGGCGAAGGAGGACCTGGCCGCGGTGCGCACCGGCCGTGCCAACCCCTCGATGTTCTCCCGCATCGTGGTGGAGTACTACGGTTCGCCCACCCCGTTGAACCAGCTCGCCAGCGTCGCCATCCCGGAGGCGCGCATGGCGGTGATCAAGCCCTACGACGCCACCCAGCTCAACGCGGTCGAGAAGGCCATCCGCGACTCCGACCTGGGCGTGAACCCCAGCAACGACGGCTCGATCATCCGCGTGGTGATCCCGCAGCTGTCCGAGGAACGCCGCCGCGAGATGGTCAAGGTCGCCAAGGGCAAGGGCGAGGACGCCAAGGTGTCCATCCGCAACATCCGCCGCAAGGCCAAGGAAGAGCTGGACCGCCTGGTCAAGGACGGCGAGGTCGGCGAGGACGACGGCACCAGGGCCGAGAAGGAACTGGAGAACGTCACCCACCGCTACGTCGCCCAGATCGAAGAGCTGGTCAAGCACAAGGAAGCCGAACTGCTAGAGGTCTAGGTGGTCACGTCGGGTTCGGCGGGTCGGGTCACCGGCCGCGCGCGTTGCTTGGCCGGTGGACGGTCGTGATAGGAGCACAACAGGTGTCAGGCGGCGGTGACCAGGGCGCGCCGGAGAAGAGCGCGTCACGGGCGGGGCGCAACCTGCCCGCGGCCATCGCCGTGGGCGTCGGCCTCGGCGCGGTCATCCTCGTCGCGCTGCTGACGGTGCGCGAGCTGTTCGTCGGCGTCGTCGCGGTCGCGGTCGGCGTCTCGATGTACGAGCTGACGGGCGCGTTGCGGCGTGGCGCGGGCATCCGGGTGGCACTGCTGCCCGTGCTGGTGGGCGGGCAGGCCGTGGTGTGGCTGGCCTGGCCGTACGAGCGCGGCGGCGTGCTCGGCGCGTTCGTGGTGACGATCCTGGTGTGCCTGATCTGGCGGCTCAAGGACGGCGCGGACGGCTACCTGCGTGATGTCACCGCGTCCATCTTCACGGTCGCCTACGTGGCCGTGTTCGCGTCCTTCGCGGTCATGCTGGTCGTGCCCGACGACGGCGTGTTCCGCGTCCTGGCGTTCCTGATCGGCGTCGTGCTGTCCGACACCGGCGGTTACGTGGCCGGCGTGCTGTTCGGCAAGCACCCGATGGCCCCCACCATCAGCCCCAAGAAGTCCTGGGAGGGCTTCGCGGGCTCGATGGTGGCGGGCATGGCCGGTGGCGCGCTGACCGTCGGCCTGATGCTGGACGGCCAGTGGTGGCAGGGCGTGCTGTTCGGCGCGGCCCTGGTCGTCACCGCCACCGCGGGCGACCTGGTGGAGTCGCTGATCAAGCGCGACCTCGGGATCAAGGACATGGGCACGCTCCTGCCCGGTCACGGCGGCCTGATGGACCGGATGGACTCGCTGCTGCCCTCGGCCGTCGTGGCCTGGCTGCTCCTGCACGTATTCGTGTAGTAGTGCCCGGCCCGCACACCGAGCCGCCATCCGCGGAGCAGGGCCGATCAGTCGTCGTAGGGGTCGTCCACTCGGCTGTCGGTGTCTTCGTCCTCCGGCAGCGGGGTGGTGCGGGAGGGGTCGATCACCGAGAACACGGCGCCCGTGTGGTCGGCGACGACGGTGATCCGGCCGAACGGCGTGTCGTACGGCTCCACGGTGACGCGTCCGCCCAGCTCCAGGACCCTGGACGCGGCGGAGTCCGTGCCGATCTCCGGTGCTGCGGTGAAGTAGATCATCCAGTGCGCGGGGGTGTCCGGCGCGAACGCCCGGCCCATCCGCTGACGCCCGAGCACGGTGTGGCCCTGGACGCCCCAGATCGTGTAGTCGACCGCCTGGCCGTCACCGATCTGGGTGATCTCGTACCCGCACAGCTCGCCGAAGAACTCGTCCGCGGTCTGGCCGTCACGCGTGTTCAGCTCGGCCCACGCGTACGCGCCGTGCCCATCGGTGCCGAACACCCAATCAGGTGGAACGTGTCGGAACCCGACCACCGCTCCGGTCGGGTCGGCGAGCACGGTCACGGTGTCCGACGGCTCGCCGAGCACCACCCCGCCCAACGCGTGCGCCTTCTCGGCGGTGGCCCGGGCGTGCGGCGTGTTCAGGTACAGCGTCCACGCGCTCGGCTCGGCGGCGACCACCAACTCGGCCACCGGCAAGCCGTCCACCAGCGCGATCGTGCCGCCGCCCGAGTCCGAGAAGTACCAGCCGAACAGGCCCGAGTAGAAGTCGGTCGTGGCCTGGAGGTCCGTGGTGGCGAGGTCGACCCAGCACGGTGCGCCGTGGTGCAACTCGGCCAAAGCGGGAGAATTGGGGACGATCGACACCTGATACCTCCTGCCAGCCGCCCTTTTCGATCACGCTACGGCTCTAGAGTCGTCCCGTGAAGGGATTCGTCCGCGCCGCGTTGGCCGCCGTGCGCCCCGTCGACGTGCTGCCGAGCCCGAACATCTGGCACTGGCCGGAGGTCTACGAGGTCGAGAACCGCGCCCAGGACGTCGACGGAGCCATCTGGAGCGCGCTGCGCGAGGAGTGCGACTGGGCCGGGCAGGACGTGGTCGACGTCGGCTGCGGTGACGGGTTCCACCTGCCGGTCTTCGCGCGGGAGGCGCGCTCGGTCATCGGGGTCGAGCCGCACCCCCCGCTGGTGCGGCGCGCCCGGGCACGGGTGGCGGAGGTGCCGAACGCCGAGGCGGTGGCCGGTCCCGCGCAACGCCTGCCGCTGCGCGACGCGACCGCCGACCTGGTGCACGCGCGCACGGCGTACTTCTTCGGCCCCGGCTGCGAGCCGGGCATCCACGAGGCCGAACGGGTGCTGCGGCCCGGCGGCGCGCTCGCCATCGTGGACCTCGACGGCCTCGCCGAACCGTACGGGCCGTGGTTGTGCGCCGACGAGCCCCGCTACAACCCCGTGGACGTGGAGCGGTTCTTCGCCGCCCAAGGGTTCTCGTTGCGGCGCGTGCGCGCGCTGTGGCGGTTCGAACGGCGTGCGGACCTGGAGGCCGTGTTGCGCATCGAGTTCTCCGAGGCGATCGCGGAGAAGGCCCTCGCGCACACGCCCGGCCTGTCGTTCGAGGTCGGCTACCGCCTGCACGTGAGGCGCAAACCGGCCGGGATTGTGCTGCCCTGAGAACGCTCACATAGGATCCGGACCGTGGAGAACAGGAACGCGGGCAGGGTTGGCCGGCAGGTCGGCGTCGTGGGGCTCGGCTGCTGGCAGCTGGGCGCGGACTGGGGCCAGGTCGAGGAGTCCGACGCGCTGGCGGTGCTGCACGCCGCCGCCGACACCGGGGTGAACTTCTTCGACACCGCCGACGTCTACGGCGACGGCCGCAGCGAGACCCTGATCGGCAAGTTCCTGCGCGAGCGCGGCGACGCGGGCATCACGGTGGCCACCAAGATGGGCCGCCGGGTCGAGCAGACGCCGGAGAACTACACCCGCGCCAACTTCCTGGCCTGGAACGACCGGTCGCGCGCCAACCTGGGCGTCGACACGCTCGAACTCGTGCAGCTGCACTGCCCGCCGACCCCGGTCTACTCGACCGACGAGGTGTTCGACACGCTCGACGAGATGGTGCAGGCCAAGCGGATCGCCGCGTACGGCGTGAGCGTGGAGACCGTCGAGGAGGCGCTGACCGCGATCGCCCGACCCGGCGTCGCGAGCGTCCAGATCATCCTGAACGCGCTGCGGCTCAAGCCGTTGGAGCGGGTGCTGCCGGCGGCGGCGGAGGCGGGCGTGGCGATCATCGCCCGCGTTCCGCTCGCCTCGGGGCTGCTGTCGGGCAAGTACAGCGCGTCGACCACGTTCGGCGCCGACGACCACCGCAACTACAACCGCAACGGTGACGCGTTCGACGTCGGCGAGACGTTCTCCGGCGTGCCGTTCGAGGTCGGTCTGCGGGCGGTGGAGCGGCTGCGGCCCCTGGTGCCCGCCGGTGCGACCATGGCGCAGTTCGCGCTGCGGTGGATCGTGGACCAGCCCGGCGTCACCGTGGTCATCCCCGGCGCCCGCAACGCCGAGCAGGCCCGTGCCAACTCGGCCGCCGCGGACCTCGCCCCGCTGTCGGCGCAGGCCCAGGACGAGGTGCGCGCGGTGTACGACGAGCTGATCCGGCCGCTGGTCCACGACCGCTGGTAGGTCAGTCCTCCGGGTTGTCCTCTTCGACGTCGAACTCGCCGAGGATCGCGTACAGCTTGCGGCGGGCCTCGCCGAGGACCTCGACGGCCCGCGCCTGCTGTTCCCGCGTGCCCGCGTGGGCCATCTGCTGCATCGCCGCGCCGAGGTGGCGTGCGGAGGTGCGCAGCTTCGCCGCGTGCGCGTCGAGGTCGTCGTTGACCTGCTGCCACGGCGGCACGCCTTCGTGCTTGGCGGCCTCCGCCCGGCCGGACTCGGTCAGCGTGAACAGCTTCTTGCCGCCCGCCTCCTCGGTGGAGGCGACGAGGCCCTCGTCGGCCAGCATCTGCAATGTGGGGTAGACCGAACCCGGGCTGGGCCGCCAGAGGCCGTCGGTGCGGCGGCCGATCTCCTGGATCATCTCGTAGCCGTGCATGGGGCGTTCGGCGAGCAGCGTGAGCACCGCCGCGCGGACGTTGCCCTTGGGCTGCCTGCCGCCGCGCCCCCTGCCCCTGCCCCGGCCGTGCCCGAAGAAGCCCGGCGGCTCCGGCGGCATCATCGGGGGACCGGGGAACGGGCCGCCGCGGTCGAAACCGCCGCCGAAGCCGTGCCCGGGGTCGCCGAAGTCGTGCTCGCGGTGGTGCCTGTGCCCGCGGTGCCCGTGTCCGTGATTGCGTCCGTGGATGAACATCTCTACTCCTTGTTCCGATCGGTTGCGACGTGTCGACGATATATCGGAACGTATCGCGATGCAACGGTGATGTCGCTCGCGGCGGGGGTGTCCACGCACACGGGCCGTGCGGTCCTGGGCACCGCGCGCTCGTGGGACACTGGAAGGCGCTATGACTGCCCTCCCCCTCGTCTTCGACGCGCCCAAGCGCGGGCTGCCGCCGCGCCACCTCGCCGACCTGTCCGCCGACCAGCGCCGGGAAGCCGTCGCCGCGCTCGGTGAGAAGCCGTTCCGCGCCGCGCAGCTGTCGAACCACTACTTCGGCCGGTTGACCGTCGACGCCGACGCGATGACCGACATCCCCGCCGCCGCCCGGGACCGCCTGGTGGCCGACCTCATGCCGCCGTTGTGGACCGAGCTGCGCAGCGTCGAGGCCGACGGTGGCTCGACGCGCAAGACGTTGCTGCGGGCGCACGACGGGACGTTGGTCGAGAGCGTCCTGATGCGCTACCCCGACCGCGCCACGCTGTGCATCTCGTCGCAGGCGGGTTGCGGCATGGCGTGCCCGTTCTGCGCCACGGGACAGGGCGGGCTGACCCGCAACCTGTCCACGGCGGAGATCGTGGACCAGGTGCGGCGCGGTGCGGCGGCCATGCGCGACGGCGAGCTGCCCGGTGGGCCGGGTCGACTGTCCAACATCGTGTTCATGGGCATGGGCGAGCCGCTGGCCAACTACAAGCGCGTGGTGGAGGCGGTGCACCGGATCTGCGACCCGGCCCCGGACGGGTTGGGGATCTCGCAGCGCTCGGTGACGGTGTCGACGGTGGGCCTGGTGCCGGCGATCCGGAAGTTGACCGAGGAGGACCTCCAGGTCCGGCTGGCCGTGTCGCTGCACACGCCGGACGACGAGCTGCGTGACACGTTGGTGCCGGTCAACACGCGGTGGAACGTGGCCGAGGTGCTGGAGGCGGCGCGCGGTTACGCCGACCGGACCGGCCGGCGGGTGTCCATCGAGTACGCCCTGATCCGCGACATCAACGACCAGCCGTGGCGTGCGGACATGCTGGGCAAGCTGCTGCGCAGGCACTTGGGCCGGCTGGTGCACGTGAACGTGATCCCGCTGAACCCGACGCCGGGCTCGAAGTGGGACGCGTCACCGAAGCCGGTGGAACGGGAGTTCGTCCGCCGGGTCAACGACCAGGGCGTGGCCTGCACGGTCCGCGACACCAGGGGCCAGGACATCGCCGCCGCCTGCGGCCAGCTCGCCGCCGAGGGCTAGTCCCTCGATCGGCTGGTTCGTCCCCCGGCGGGGCGCAGC
Organism: Saccharothrix stipae; assembly: GCF_054781895.1. Classification (NCBI taxonomy): domain Bacteria; kingdom Bacillati; phylum Actinomycetota; class Actinomycetes; order Pseudonocardiales; family Pseudonocardiaceae; genus Saccharothrix; species Saccharothrix stipae. The sequence goes on from NZ_BAAGTN010000008.1 coordinate 809,842, forward strand.
TGCCGACCGGCCCCGGGTGAGGGGCCGGTCATGGGCGATCTAGCGGCGCCAGGAGGTGCGGCTGCGGACCTGGTCCCAGATCAGCAGGGCGGCCATGGTGAGGCCGGTGAGGATCACCCAGATGTTCTCGGTCTGGCCGTGGTGGTTGCCGATCAGCAGGGCGAAGACGCCGATGGTGGACAGCCAGCCCGCGATCTTGATGCCCTTGGGGAACGTGCCGTGCCAACCCCACTCGGCCGACGGCTCGTCGTGGGTGTCGACCGCCGAACGCTTGTCCAGCTCCGAGGACGAAGACACAGCCGCACGACCTTCCTGCCCGATCACGTTCAACCCCAATCAGGTGCACTGACGGCGTCATCGTCGCACACGCGCGGGCCACGCGAGACGTGAGGTGCACGCCGCCACAGCGGGGTGTGCTCGTGGTCGCATCCCCCATGCTTCACCTGCGTCAACTTTCGTCGGCACTGGTCGAGACCAAGGAACGCGGCCGGCGGCGGGGTGGGTCTCCTACCGTGGTGCCCCGTGACGTCTCTCGCCCAACGGCTCCGGCCCGTCCTGCCGGATCTCCGGGAGGCTCCCGCCGCGTTCCTGCGCACCCACGCCGAACGCCTCCGCGAGGTCACGCCCTGGCGCGTGGGACGCGAGGTGCTGGCCGTCCTCGTGCTCCTCGGCCTGGACGTGTTCCCCGGCTGGATCTCCGGCAACTGGAGGCTGTCCGGGTGGACGCTGATCGCGCTGGGCGTCGGCTACGCGGCGATCTACCTGACCCGGCTGCCGTTCCCCGCGCTCGCCCTGCTGATCGCCACCTGGGTGGTCTTCAGCTCCGAGCACGGCGGGATCGCGATGGTGATCATGCTGTCCTACGCCGCCGGCTACCGGATCGCGCCGTGGCAGCGCTCGCTGCTCACCGCCGTCCTCGCGCTCGCCCTGCACATGTTCGCCTGGGGCGTGTCCGCACCCGGCCTGTCCGGGCCGTTCGGCCAGTGGGTGATGCTGACCGTCTACTGCATGGTCGTCGCCCTGCCGTTCCTGGTCGGCCGGTACGCGGCGCAGCGCAACGCCCTGGTCTCGGCCCTCCAGGAACGCGAGGAACGGGTCGTGCGCGAGCGGCGGATGGTGTCGCGCCAGGTGCGGCTGCGCGAGCGCAACCGGATCGCCCAGGACATGCACGACAGCCTCGGCCACCGGCTCAGCCTCATCTCCGTGCACGCGGGCGCGCTGGCCATGGACGCGGACCTCGGCGACCGCCAGCGCGAGGCGGTGCAGGTGCTGCGCAGCGCGGCCCTCACCGCGATGGAGGAGCTGCGCGGCGTCATCGGCGTGCTGCGGCGCGACGAGGAACCGGACGACGACCAGGGCGGGCGGACCGCCGTCGGCCGAGCCGACAACCGGACCGTGGAGGCGATCGACGAGCTGGTCGACGGCGCGCGGCGGGCCGGTGTGCGGGTCAGCCTGGTCCGCGGCGGCCAGCCCGTGCCGCTGCCCGCGAAGGTCAGCCACGCCGCGTACCGCATCGCCCAGGAGGGCCTGACCAACGCCAACAAGCACGCGCCCGGCGCGAGCGTGCAGGTGACCGTGAAGTACGAGCCGGACGCGCTGGTGGTGGAGGTGCGCAACAACCCGCCCCGCGCCAAGCTGCCGAGCGGCGGCGGGTTCGGCCTGATCGGGCTGGGTGAGCGGGTCCGGCTGGCGGGCGGGATGCTGCACGTCGGCGAGCTGCCGACCGGCGGCTTCCGGATCGCGGCCGTGCTGCCCTACGAGGACACCGCCGCGGCGGGCGACGAGCCGCTCGACGACGAGCCCGCGGACGTCGAGGCGCCCGCGAAGCCGACCGGCATCCGCAAGTGGGCGGGTGTCGGCTCGATCGTGCTGGCCGGGATCGTGGTGCTGGTGGTCGTCGGCGGCTACACGTGGATCGGGTCACAGCCCGTCACCAAGGTGGTGTCCGAGGAGTTGTACGACTCGGTGTCGGTCGGGCAGTCGCAGGTCGAGGTGATGGCCAAGCTCCCCGGCGGCGCCGAACCACCGCTGGGCGACATCAGGTCCGACGCCGAGCCGGAGCCCTCCGGGGCGGCGTGCGAGTACCGCGTGGCCGACGGGCAGACGTACTCCTCACGGGCGACCAAGATCGTGCGGTTCTGCTTCGCGAACGGCACGCTGGTCGAGAAGAACACCCACCTGCAGGAGTTGTGACGTGATCCGGGTCCTCATCGCCGACGACGAGCCGCTGATGCGCGCGGGCATCAAGGCCATCCTCGGCACCGCCGACGACATCGAACTGGTCGCCGAGGCCGGTGACGGGCGGGAAGCCGTGCGCGTCGCCCTGGAACGGCGGGTGGACGTGGCCGTGCTCGACATCCGGATGCCCCGCCTGGACGGCCTGGCCGCGGCACGCGAGCTGCGCACCGCGGCGCCCTCCGTGCGGGTGGTGATGCTCACCACGTTCGGCGAGGACGACAACATCGTCCGGGCGCTGTCCGACGGCGCGGCGGGGTTCCTGCTGAAGGACTCCGCCCCGGAGGAGCTGCTCCGCGCCGTCCGCGCGGTTCACTCCGGCGAGGCCTACCTGTCACCCATGGTGACGAGCCGGGTGGTGGGGATGGTGGCGCAGGTCGGCCAGCCGCGTCGCCAGGCGGCGATGCGCCAGGTCGAAGGGCTGACCGAACGCGAGGTCGAGGTGCTGGCCCTGCTCGGGCTCGGCATGTCGAACGCCGACGTCGGGCAGCGGCTGCACATGAGCGAGGCGACCGTGAAGACCTACGTGAGCAGGCTCCTGGCCAAGCTGGGGCTCACCAACCGGGTCCAGGCGGCCCTGCTCGCGCGGGACGCCGGGTTGGCCGGCTGAGGAGCCGGAAACGGGCGTGGCCCACCGGTCACCCGGTGGGCCACGCCCTGCACTTGCGGTCCAGCGACTTGCGGTCTAGCGCGAGGTCATGCCCTCGCCCGGTTTCCGCGGTTGCCGGTCACCATGCGGTAGATGCCGAGCACGATCAGCGAGCCGAGGATGGCGAGCAGCCAGGTGCTCAGGTCGAAGAACGTGTTGATGTCGGTCCCGAAGATGGCACGGCCGACAAAGCCGCCGATGATGGCGCCGACAATGCCGAGCAGCATCGTGATGATGATGCCGCCGGGGTCCCGACCTGGCATGATGGCCTTGGCGATGGCACCCGCGATGAGGCCGAGGACGATCCAACCCAAGATGCCCACGGGGGCTCTCCTTCCTGATGGCCGCGACGGGCGGATCCGTCGGGCGCTTGATCGAGGAATGCCCACGGATGGGTGAGACCACGCGTTAGTTACCGTTCCGTTATCGAAGTACCGCTGTGCGGGCTATCAGGACGCCTCGGGGACAATGGACGGTGATGAGCACACCACGCACCGTCCTGGTCCTGGGTTCCACCGGGTCGGTCGGCACCCAGGCCCTCGACGTCATCGCCGCCAACCGCGACCGGTTCACCGTGGTCGGCCTGGCCGCGGGCGGCGCGGACCCGGCCGCCCTGGCGGCGCAGGCCGTCGAGTTCGGCGTGCGGGCCGTGGCCGTCGCCCGCGCCACCGCGGTCGAGGACGTCACGCTCGCCCTCTACGCCGAGGCGCAGCGGCGCGGCTACCCGCAGGGCGCGTTCAAGCTGCCGCGCATCCTCGCCGGCCCCACCGCGATGACCGACCTGGTCGACTCCACGCCCGCCGACGTGGTCCTCAACGGCATCACAGGCTCCATCGGCCTGGCGCCGACGCTGCACGCCCTCAAGGCGGGCGCGACGCTCGCGCTGGCCAACAAGGAGTCGCTGATCGCGGGCGGACCCCTGGTGCTCAAGGCGGCGAAGCCGGGCCAGATCGTGCCGGTCGACTCCGAGCACTCCGCGCTCGCCCAGTGCCTGCGCGGCGGCCGGGCCGACGAGGTCGCCAAGCTGGTGCTCACCGCCTCCGGTGGTCCGTTCCGCGGCCGCACCCGCGCCGAACTCGCCGACGTCACCGCCCGTGAGGCCATGGCGCACCCGACGTGGTCGATGGGCCCGGTCATCACCGTCAACTCCGCCACCCTGGTCAACAAGGGGTTGGAGCTGATCGAGGCGCAGCTGCTGTTCGGCGTGCCCTACGACCGCATCGACGTGGTCGTGCACCCCCAGTCGGTCGTGCACTCGATGGTCACCTTCACCGACGGCTCGACGCTCGCCCAGGCCAGCCCGCCGGACATGCGGCTGCCGATCGCACTGGCGCTGGGCTGGCCCGACCGCATCGCCGGCGCCGCCGCCGCGTGTACTTTCGATGTCGCGACGGCGTGGACGTTCGAGCCGCTGGACCAGGAGACGTTCCCGGCGGTGCGACTGGCCAGGCAGGCGGGCTCCGGTGGGGGCTGCCTGCCGGCGGTCTACAACGCGGCGAACGAGGAAGCGGTCGCGGTCTTCCTCGGCGGCGGCACGTCGTTCACCTCCATCGTGGACACTGTCGAACGAGTGCTCGCGGAGGCGGACGGCTGGGCGCACGAGCCGGCCGACGTCGCCGAAGTCCTCGCGGCGGAGGATTGGGCCCGGGCGCGGGCGCGGGAACTCGTGGCCACTTCGGTGGGGTCTGGAAGGGACTGACGTGCTCGTCTTCTTGGGCATTCTGCTGTTCGCCCTGCTCATCGGCATCTCGATCGCGCTGCACGAGCTGGGCCACCTGGCCACGGCGAAGATGTTCGGGATGAAGGTGACCCGGTACTTCATCGGGTTCGGACCGAAGATCTGGTCCTTCCGCCGCGGTGAGACCGAGTACGGCATCAAGGCCATCCCGGCGGGCGGCTTCTGCGAGATCACCGGCATGACCGCGCTGGAGGAGGTCGCGCCGGAGGACCGGCACCGCGCGTTCAACAAGCAGAAGACCTGGAAGCGCGTGGTCGTGCTGTCCGCGGGCTCCATCACCCACTTCATCGTGGGCTTCGTCATCCTGTACTTCATGGCCTTCACCATGGGCATCCCGAACCTGCGCGACAGCGCGCTGGTCGCCGAGGTGGCCCCGTGCGTGCAGAGCAGCACCAGCGCCCAGGACGAGTGCGCGCCCGGCGCGCCGGCACCGGCCAAGGACGCGGGCTTCCAGGTCGGCGACGAGATCGTGGCGGTGGCCGGTGTGGCCACGCCGACGTGGGCCGACGTGCTGACCAAGACCCGCGAGCGGACCGGCACGACCGAGTTCAAGGTGCTGCGCGACGGCGACGAGCTGACCCTCACCGCCGACGTCGCCCGGGTCGAGCGCGAGCTGGAGCGCAAGGACGGCACGCGCTACAAGGAAGAGGTCGGCGCGATCGGCGTCATCCAGCAGCGCAACTTCGAGTACAACGCGATCACCGCGTTCGGCGGCGCCACCCAGTTCACCGGCACGATGTTCGAGAACACCTGGCGCGGCCTGATCAACTTCCCGAAGAAGATCCCGGCCGTGATCGAGGCCATCGGCGGCGCCGAGCGCGACATCGACAGCCCGGTCAGCGTGGTCGGCGCGAGCAGGCTCGGCGGCGAGGCGGTCGACCGGGGCCTGTGGCAGCTGTTCTGGCTGATGCTGGCGGGGCTGAACTTCTTCGTGGGTGTGTTCAACCTCCTGCCGCTGCTGCCGCTTGACGGTGGTCACATCGCCGTGAACCTGTACGAACGGGTGCGAAACTGGATCCGGGGGCTGCGCGGCCTTCCGGCCGGCGCACCCGTCAACTACCTGCGACTATTGCCGCTGACCTACTTCGTGATCTTCGTCGGCGGGTCGGTCACGCTGCTGACGATCACCGCCGACATCGTCAACCCCATCAAGCTCTTCCAGTGATCACAGTGAGAGGTGCCAGTTCATGAGTGACGGCGTCATGCTCGGTCTACCGGCGATGCCTCCTCCGGTGTTGTCGGAGCGGCGCAAGACCCGCCAGCTCATGGTGGGCTCGGTCGGTGTCGGCAGTGAGTTCCCGGTGTCGGTGCAGTCGATGACCACGACGGTCACGGCCGACGTCAACGCGACGTTGCAGCAGATCGCCGAGCTGACCGCGGCGGGGTGCGACATCGTCCGGGTGGCGTGCCCGTCGCAGGACGACGCGGACGCCCTGGCGGCGATCGCGAAGAAGTCGCAGATCCCGGTCATCGCGGACATCCACTTCCAGCCGAAGTACGTGTTCGCCGCGATCGAGGCCGGGTGCGCGGCGGTCAGGGTGAACCCGGGCAACATCAAGAAGTTCGACGACAAGGTCAAGGAGATCGCGGCGGCGGCCCGCGACCACGGCACCCCGATCCGGATCGGGGTCAACGCCGGGTCGTTGGACCCGCGGTTGATGGCGAAGTACGGGAAGGCGACGCCCGAGGCGCTGGCGGAGTCGGCGTTGTGGGAGGCGTCGCTGTTCGCCGAGCACGACTTCCACGACCTGAAGATCTCGGTGAAGCACAACGACCCGGTGGTGATGGTCCGGGCCTACGAGCTGCTGGCCGAGCAGTGCGACTACCCGTTGCACCTGGGCGTTACCGAGGCCGGTCCGGCGTTCCAGGGCACGATCAAGTCCGCCGTCGCGTTCGGGGCGCTGCTCAGGCAGGGCATCGGCGACACCATCCGCGTCTCGCTGTCGGCCCCCCCGGTCGAAGAGGTCAAGGTCGGCCACCAGATCCTGCAGTCGCTGAACCTGCGCCCGCGCAAGCTGGAGATCGTCTCCTGCCCGTCGTGCGGTCGGGCGCAGGTGGACGTGTACACGTTGGCCGAGCAGGTCACCGCGGGTCTGGAGGGCATGGAGGTGCCGCTGCGGGTCGCCGTGATGGGCTGCGTGGTGAACGGGCCGGGTGAGGCTCGTGAGGCGGACCTGGGCGTGGCCTCGGGCAACGGCAAGGGGCAGATCTTCGTCAAGGGCAAGGTCGTCAAGACCGTGCCCGAGCACCAGATCGTGGAGACCCTGATCGAAGAGGCCATGCGCATCGCCGAGGAGATGGGCGAGACCGTCGAGGGCGGCGAGCCGGTGGTGACCGTCAGTTGAGGGCCGGTCGCACGCCTGCGCTGAGCGGGTGGCGGACGCGCGGGTAACGGGTTGCATCTGGCAGGCTTGACGACGTGCTGAGGTTGGCTGGCGCGCGCTTGGTGGACGAGCGGGACCTGACCGAGGTCCTCGCCGTGCTCGCGGCCGACCCGGTGGCGTCCTGCATGGTCGCCGCGCGGGTCGAGGTCGCGGGCCTGGACCCGTGGCGGCTCGGCGGCGAGGTGTGGGCGTACGACCACCGGTCGCTGCGGGGCGGCCGGGTCGACGCCCTGTGCTTCGCGGGACCGAACCTCATCCCGCTGCGCGGCGACACGGCCGCGCTGCGCGGCTTCGCCGACCGGGCCCGTCGCCGGGGCCGCATGTGCTCCTCTCTGGTCGGCCCCGCCGAGCAGGTGCTCGGGCTGTGGGAGGAGTTGGCCCCGGACTGGGGCCCCGCTCGCGAGGTGCGCGCCGCGCAGCCGTTGATGGCCCTGGGCGGCAGCCCGTCGATCGCGTTGGACCCGCTGGTCCGGCCCGTGCGGCCGGATGAGCTGGACCGGTACCTGCCCGCCGCGATCGCCATGTTCATCGAGGAGGTCGGCGTCGACCCGTGCGCCGAGGACGGCGGCTTGTCCTACCGGGCACGGGTGGCGGAGCTCATCGCGGGCGGCCGGGCGTTCGCCCGGTTCGAGGGCGGCGACGTGGTGTTCAAGGCCGAGATCGGGGCCATGTCCGCGCAGGTCGGCCAGATCCAGGGCGTGTGGGTGCGGCCGGACCGCCGCGGCCGCGGCATCGGCGCGGCGGGCACCGCGGCGGTGGCCGAACGCCTGGTCCGGGGCCTGGGGCGGACCGCGTCGCTGTACGTGAACTCCTACAACGACGTGGCCAAGGCCGCGTACCGCAAGATCGGGTTCTCGCAGGTCGGCGAGTACGCGACCGTGCTGTTCTGAGGCCGTCGCCGCGTGTGGTCGGCGGCACCCGGCATACTCGGCGCCGTGATCGCGCGCAAGCTGGCCCCGGCTCCGCTGGTCCTGTTCGGGGTGGTCCTGTTCGGGGTGGTCCTGCTGCTCGTCAGCGGCTGCGGCCTGTTCTCCTCCCGGCCCGGTCCCGACCAGGTGGCCGGTGACTTCCTCACCAGGCTCGCCGCGGGCGACGTCGACGGCGCGGCCGGGCTGACCGACGACCCGGGCGGCGCCAAGGACGTGCTGGGCAAGGTCCGCGAGGCGCTCAAGCCCGAGGGCCTGAGCGCCAAGGTCGAGCAGGTGCGCTCGACCGGCGAGTCGACCACCGCCGACGCGACCGCGAGCCTCGACTGGGACCTCGGGCACGACCACGCGTGGAGCTACCGGACGGAGTTCGACCTGCGGCGCGAGGAGGACGACTGGAAGGTGCACTGGGCGCCTTCGGTCGTGCACCCGAAGCTCGCCGTGCAGCAGACGCTGGGCGTGGCCGACGTGCGGCCCACGTTGGCGCCGGTGTTGGACCGCGACGGCACCCCGCTGCTCGCGCCGGACCAGGTCGTGTCGATCCTGCTCGACGCCAAGGAGGCCGGTGACGTGGGCGCGGTGGCCGGTGCGCTGGCCGCCGCCCTGACGCCGATCGACGCCGCCATCACCCAGGCGGCGATCGTGGACGGGGTGTCGAAGGTGCCCGCCGGGCAGGTCTACCAGGTGGCCGCGCTGCGCGACGCGGACTACCAGACCGTCAAGCCCGCGATCTACGAGCTGCCGGGCGTCCGGTTCACCACGCAGACGAGCCTGCTCGCGCCGTCGCGGACGTTCGGCTCGCAGGTGCTGCCCGCCGTGCGCAAGGCGGTGGAGGAGGAGATCGCCGGCAAGGCCGGGCTGCGCGTCTACACCGTGAACGCGGCCGGTGACGAGGTGGAGACCCTGCACGAGCAGGCGCCCGAGCCGGCGCAGGCGATCTCGACCACGTTGAGCCGGATCACGCAGGCGGCGGCGGAGGACGCGCTGGAGCCGATCCCGCAGGCGGCGATGCTGGTGGCGGTGCAGGCGTCGACCGGCGAGGTGCTGGCGGTGGCGCAGAACGGCCCGGCCGACGCGGAGGGTGCGGTGGCGTTGACCGGTCGTTACCCGCCGGGGTCGACGTTCAAGATCGTGACGGCGGCGGCGGCCCTGTCGTCCGGGCAGGCGACGGCGGACAGCGCGCTGCCGTGCCCCGGCAAGGCGGTCATCGACGGACGCCGGATCGTGCCGAACGACCGCGAGTTCGACAAGGGCACGATCCCGCTGCACTCGGCGTTCGCGTTCTCGTGCAACACCACGTTCGCGCAGCTCGCGGCCGGGATGGCGCCGGACGCGCTGACCAAGGCGGCGGAGGGGTTCGGCATCGGGGTCGACTTCGAGATCCCGGCGATCACCACGATCACCGGCTCCGTGCCGCCCGCGACCGACGTGGTGGAGCGGGCGGAGGACGGCTTCGGCCAGGGCAAGGTGCTGGCCAGCCCGTTCGGCATGGCCCTGGTGGCGGCGACGACCGCGACGGGCAAGGTGCCGGTCCCGACGCTGCTGAAGGGCCGGGAGACGAAGGCGGACCGCACCCCGGCCCCACCCGCGCCCGCCGTGCTGGAGCCGTTGCGGGCGATGATGCGGGAAGTGGTCGAGTCCGGCACCGCGCCGCAGCTCAAGCCGTACGGGGACGTGCGGGGCAAGACCGGCACGGCGCAGTTCGGCGACGGCACGAACTCGCACGGCTGGTTCGTCGGCTATCGCGGCGACGTGGCCTTCGCGACCCTGCTCCTGGGCACCAACAGCTCCGCCCCGGCGGTCGAGGCCTCGGCCCGCTTCCTGGGCGCGTTGGGCTGAACGGCTTAGTGTGCTACCATGTAGCACATGGAATCGATCGGTGTGCGCGAGCTCCGGCAGAACGCCAGCGTGTACCTGCGTCGGGTCGCGGCCGGTGAATCGATCACCGTGACGGATCACGGTGTGCCTGTCGCGGTGATCATCCCGCCACCTCGGGACGCGACCCTCCGGGAGCGTCTCAGGGTCAACGGTCAGCTGATCCCGGCCGACGCCAACCGGAATGTGCTGCTCGAACCGCCTATCGAGTCGGACCTCGACGTGTCGGCAGAGCTGCAGTGGCAGCGAGAGGACCGGTTTTGATCTACTTCGACTCGTCGGCTCTGGTGAAGCTCGTCCGCGCCGAGGCTGAGAGCGCCGCGCTCCACGATTGGCTCGTGTCGCACACCGATCCGGTGGTCAGCAGCGCACTCGCCCGCACCGAGGTGCTCCGCGCGGTCCGGCGCGACTCGACCCGATTGGCTGACAAGGCGCGTCGCGTGTTGTCGGGGGTCGAGATGATCCCCATGACATTCGACCTTCTCGACGAGGCGGGCGGCCTGTCCGCGGAGTTGCGCAGCCTTGACGCGATCCACCTGGTGTCGGCCCTGCGGCTGCGCGGTGACCTCGACGCGTTCGTGGCCTACGACAAGCGACTCCTGACCGCGGCCGACGAGATGGGGCTGCCGGTCGCCTCGCCCGGCACGGCGGAACCCACCCCGTAACGGACACGTGGCGCATGTCCCGTCACGCTGAGCCGTAATCTGGAGGGCATGTCCGTGCGTGCCGTCCTCCAGCCAGGTGTGCTGTCCCCGCGCCGTCCGGTGCCCGCCCAGATCGAGCGGCCCGAGTACGTCGACCGGCCCGAACCCCAGCGCAACACCGACCCGTGGGTGCAGCCGCCCGAGGTCGTCGAGGCGATGCGGGTCGCTGGTCGGCTGGCGGCGCAGGCGTTGCAGGAGGCGGGCAAGGTCATCGTGCCCGGCGTGACCACCGACGAGATCGACGCGGTCGCGCACGAGTTCCTGTGCGACAACGGCGCGTACCCGTCCACGCTCGGCTACCGCGGTTTCCCGAAGTCCTGCTGCACCTCGCTGAACGAGGTCATCTGCCACGGCATCCCCGACTCGACCGTGGTCGAGGACGGCGACATCGTCAACGTCGACGTCACCGCCTTCATCGGCGGCGTGCACGGCGACACGAACGCCACCTTCCTGGCGGGCGACGTGCGCGAGGAGGTCCGCCTCCTGGTCGAACGCACGCACGAGGCCACCATGCGCGCCATCAAGGCGGTCAAGCCGGGCAGGCAGCTCAACGTGGTCGGCCGCGTCATCGAGTCCTACGCCAACCGCTTCGGCTACGGCGTGGTGCGCGACTTCACCGGCCACGGCATCGGCCGCACCTTCCACAGCGGCCTGGTCGTGCTGCACTACGACGCGCCGCACGTGCCCACGATCATCGAAGAGGGCATGACGTTCACCATCGAGCCGATGATCACCCTCGGTGGCATCGAGCACGACCTGTGGGACGACGGCTGGACGGTCACCACCCGGGACAAGAGCTGGACCGCCCAGTTCGAGCACACGATCGTGGTCACCGCGGACGGCGCGGAGATCCTCACCGTCTGTTGAGCAGCGGCACGAGAGCGGCGGCCACCTCGGCGGGCGACGTCACCGCGCCCAGGTGGTGGCTGTCCAGCTCGACCACCGGCCAGCCGAGCTCGCGTGCGGCCGCCGCGGCGTTGTCGTAGGCGGCGCTGAGCCGCACGTACGAGCACGGCCCGGCCCACGCCACGGTGGGCCGGGGCTCCTTGAGGAACGCCAGCGGCACCTCGGGCGCCTCGGCCACGATCTCCTCCAGCAACCGCACGTCCGGCACCATCGCGGACAGCGCCTCGGGCGCGAACCACAGGTCCCAGCGGGGCATCAGCCCGTCCCGCGCGATGGCCTTGAGGTGGGCCATGCGCTCGGCCGGCGCGTCGTCGCGCCAGCTGCGGCCCGGTGTGGGCAGGTTGGCGTCGAGGAACACCAGCCCGCGCACGTGCGTCTCCAGGGCGTCGGCGAACGCGGGCAGCAGGGGACCGGCGCCGCTGTGCCCCACGAGCACGAGGTCGCCGTCCAGCGCGGAGTCCTCCACCGCGTCCGCGAACGCACCGATCAGCCGCTGGTGCACCGGCGCGGCGTTGACCGTGACGCGCAGGTCGAGCAGCGTCACGGGGTGGCCGAGCGCGGCCAGCGCCCCGGCGAGCGGGCGCAGGCTCGCCGGCCCGAGGTAGGGGCTGTGCACCAGGACCGCGGTGGCGGGGACGTCGACCATGACGTGGATGATGTCAGCCGCGACCGACAAACGTCCGATTGTCGGCTCGACCGACGGTGAGGGGACCACGTGCGCAGCGCGTTGCTGGTGGCCGGCACGACGTCGGACGCGGGCAAGAGCGTCCTGGCCGCCGGGCTGTGCCGGTGGCTCACCCGCCGCGGCGTGCGGACCGCGCCGTTCAAGGCGCAGAACATGTCCAACAACTCGGTCGTGACGGCCGACGGCGGCGAGATCGGCCGGGCGCAGGCGTTGCAGGCCGCCGCGTGCGGGCTGGAGCCGAGCGTGCGGTTCAACCCGGTGCTGCTCAAGCCGGGCGGCGACCGCAGTTCGCAGGTCGTGGTGCTGGGGCGGGCCGTGGGCGAGGTGTCCGCGTTGTCCTACCGCAAGCGCAAGGCCGAGCTGTTCGCCACGGTCCTGGCCACCCTGGACGACCTGCGGGACGACTTCGAGGTGGTGGTCTGCGAGGGCGCGGGCTCGCCCGCCGAGATCAACCTGCGGGCCGACGACATCGCGAACATGGGCTTGGCGCGGGCGGCGGACCTGCCGGTGCTCGTGGTCGGCGACATCGACCGGGGCGGGGTGTTCGCGCACCTGTTCGGCACGCTGGCCCTGCTCGACCCGGCCGACCAGGCGCTGGTCTGCGGGTTCGTGGTGAACAAGTTCCGCGGCGACCCGGCGTTGCTCGAACCGGGTCTGCGGCAGCTCGACGCCCTGACCGGACGTCCGGTGCTGGGCGTGCTGCCGTGGCGGGAGGAGCTGTGGCTGGACGCGGAGGACTCCCTGTCCTACGCGGCGGACGGCGTGATCGGCAGGCCGGAGCCGCCGCACGGCGACCAGTGGCTGCGGGTGGCGGTGGTGCGGCTGCCGCGGATCTCCAACGCCACCGACGTGGAGGCGCTGGCCTGCGAGCCGGGCGTGTCGGTGCGGTTCGTCACCGAGCCGTCCCGGCTGGCGGACGCGGACCTGGTGGTGGTGCCCGGCTCGAAGGCCACCGTCGAGGACCTGCGCTGGTTGCGCCGCACGGGGCTGGCCGACGCGATCGTCGCGCACGACGGACCGGTGCTGGGCATCTGCGGCGGGTTCCAGATGCTCGGCCGGGCGATCGAGGACGCGGTGGAGTCGCGCGCGGGCGCGGTGGCGGGCCTGGGCCTGCTGGACGTGGACGTGCGGTTCGCACCGGACAAGACCCTGGAGCGGCCGCGCGGCGACGCGTTCGGCGAACCCGTCACCGGCTACGAGATCCACCACGGCGTGGTCACCCGCAACGCGGAGCGGGGTCTGGTCACCCTGCCCGACGGCACGCCGGAGGGCGCGCTGCGCGGGCGGGTCGCCGGCACGCACTGGCACGGGTTGCTGGAGAACGACGGCTTCCGCCGCGCCCTCCTGCGCTGGGCGGCCGGCCACGCGGGCCGGGAAGGATTCACCCCCGCGCCGGACGTGGACTTCGCCGGGCGGCGGGCCGCGCAGCTCGACCTGCTCGGCGACCTGGTCGCCGACCACCTCGACACCGACGCGGTGTGGGCGTTGCTGGAGAAGGGTGCGCCGCCGGGACTTCCGGTGATCCCTCCCGCGGGTGCTCCGCCTGTCGCGTGACGACGTCCGACCGCGGTGCGCGCGACCGGCAAGTCGCGCGTTGTGCCACCGGTGGGCGGGAGCCGTGACGACGACCGGGCCGCACGACGGTGCGCGGGGGACAGCTCGACCGGCAAGCCGGGCGGACCTACCCGCGTGGTCCCGTCGAGGACCGTGCGGTCGCATCCGTGCGTGAGGGAATCCTGGCGGTCCGGACTGGGCGCTTGCTCAGATCTCCGCCGGCCGGCGGAGGGACGTGTGGAAGAAGGCGCACATGTCACACCTCCGCTCACGGGTAGTCACACTGTGAAGGTACCGGCGCCGCACCCGGGGATACGTCGCCCGTTCGGGTCAACGGGTTTCACGAACGGCCACGAGCAGCGCCCAGTCCGGCGCCGCGGGCTGCTCCACCCACCCCGACGGCCACTTCCGCCGCACGTCACGGGTCCGCGTCCGGGCGCCGGTCAGCGTCGCCGAGGTGTGCACGCCGAAGTCCGTGCCGCCCTCGAACACCGCGCCCCGGAACACCGAGTCGCCGAACCGGACCCGCCGGAAGTCGGCCAGGTCGCGGAAGCACGTGTCGCGGAAGTCGGCCGTGCCGGCGATCTCGGTGCCGCGCAACGTCGCCGGGCCGACGAACGTGGTGCCCGCGAACGAGGCCGACCGGATCCGCGCGTGCGTCAGCGTCGCCTTCACCAGCGTGGCGTTGGACAGGTCGAGCGTGATGTCGTCCCAGAACGCGTCCGGCCGGTCCGGCCGCAGGTGGGCGGCCAGCAGCGCGGTCGCGGTCTGCCGCACCTCCAGCTCCTGGAACCGGTGCGCGTCGCGCGGCCCGATCCTGGCCCTGGCGCGCGCTTCGGGCGGCGGGGTGAACGGCATCCGCAGGTAGGCGCAGACCAGGTTCACGATCGTCTGCCGGTGCGCGGGGTTGCCCTGCGCCAGCCGTTCCAGCGCGTACAACCCGGCCAGCCGCACCGGCGCCTTGTCGCTGCCCAGCTGGTCGGCGGCCTTGCCGTACAGCTCGGTGACGCGGCGTTCGGTCGCGTCGTGGTCCTTCTGCACGAGGTCGAGCTCGGTGTAGCGCTGGCGGCGGGCGGTGAGCAGCAGCGCCGCCGCGCCGCCCGTGCCGAGCACGATGCTGGCGGCGGTGCGGATCACGTCCAGCCGCACCCCGTCACGCGGCTCGCCCGACCCGAGCAGCACCAGCAGGAGCACGACGGACGCCGCCGCCACCACACCCAACCCGACCGCCCACAGCACGATGGTCCTGGCCGACAGCACGCGGTGCTCCACGGCCTCCAGCCCATCGGACCGCCGGCGGGTCGTCAATCACCGAGGCGGGCGGTACAAAGGCGTGTGGTGGATTCGCGCAACGACATGAGCGGGACGGTGACGGGGCCGCTGATCCAGGCGCGGGACGTCGCCTTCACCGAGCCCGCCCCCGTCGCGCTGGCCGGTCTGCCGCCGGTGGACCTGTTCACCGGCCGTGCGGCGGACCTCGACGCGTTGGCGGAGGCGTTGCGGCCGAGCCCGGAGCCCGCCGCCGCGCCCGTGGTGCTCTCGGCCGTCGCGGGCCTCGCGGGCGTGGGCAAGACCACGCTCGCGGTGCGGGCGGCGCACGACGCGGTCGAGGCGGGCTGGTTCCCCGGCGGCGTGCTGTTCATCGACTTGCGGGGCTACGACCCGCGCGCACGGCTGACGCCGGACGTGGCGCTGTCCACGTTCCTGCGCGCGTTGGGCGTGCCCGCCGAGCACGTCCCCGGTGAGCGCGCGGGACGTGAGGCGCTGTACCGGTCGAAGCTCGCCGAGCTGCCACCGGTGTTGATCGTGCTGGACAACGCGTCGGCCGCGGACCAGGTGCGCCCGCTGCTGCCCGGCACGCGGGCCCACCGCGTCCTGGTCACCAGCAGGCACACGCTGGGCGACTTGATCGGCGCCCGGCTGCTGGACCTGAACGTGCTCGACGCGGCCGAGGCGGTGGCCCTGCTGGACGGCGCGGTGCGCGCGGCGCGGCCCGACGACGACCGGGTGGTGGCCGATCCGGAGGCCGCCCGCGAACTCGTCCGGCTCGGCGGCCACCTGCCGCTGGCGTTGAGCATCGTGGCCGCGATCCTGGTCACCGACCCGGAGCAGCCGCTGGACGACCTGGTGGCCGCGCTGGGCGAGGCGTCGACCAGGTTGGGCGAGCTGTCGTTCGGCGACAGCTCGGGCGTGCACGCCGCGTTCGACCTGTCCTACCACCGGCTCACACCGGCCGAGGCGAGGCTGTTCCGCCTGCTGTCGCTCAACCCGGGTCGGCAGGTGAGCGTGGCCGCCGCGGCGGCGTTGGCGGACCTGCCGCCGCGGGAGGCCGAGAAGCTGCTGACCTCGCTGCGGCGGGCGCACATGGTCGAGCCCGGCGAGCCCCGCGGCTGGTTCCGCCTGCACGACCTGCTGCGGCTCTACGCCGGGGAACGGGCGGAGGACGAGTCGGCGCAGGAGCGCCAACGCGCGGTGGCACGCCTGCTCGACCACTACGTCGAAGTGACCGGCGAGTCCGACGCGCAGCGCAACCCGGCGTACGAGATCTCCAGGGAGGCGTTGGCGTGGCTCGACGTCGAGCACCCCACGTTGGTGGAGGCCGTGCTGCTGGCGGACCGGGTCGGGCACCCCGAACGGGCGCTGCGGCTGGCGTTCCTGCTCACGGGGTTCCTGTTCTACCGGCGGCACTGGGACGACTGCCGGGTGCTGTACGAGTTCGCGCTGGGAGCGGCGAGGCGGATCGGTGACCGGGCCGCCGAGGCGCAGGCCGTGCACCGGCTGGCCAGGCTCGCCCGCGAGACGCGCCGGCGTGACGCGGCGCAGCGGCTGTACCGGGAGTTCCTGGCGTTCAGCCGGGAACTGGGCGACCGGCCCGGCACCGCGCAGGCCCTGCACAACCTCGGCTCGATCGCCCGCCGCAACCGCGACCTGCTCGCGGCGCAGGCGCACTACGACGAGGCGCTGCCCCTGTACCGCGAGCTGGGTGACTGGCGCGGTGAGGCGGACATCCTGTTCAACCTCGGCACGGTCGCCCGCGAACGCCGCCGTCACGCCCTGGCCGACGAGCACTACACCGCGGCCATGCGGTTGGCGACCGAGCACGGCGACCGGTTGCGCGAGGCGCGGGTGTCGGTGTCGCGCGGCATCCTGTCCCGGCGGTTGCACGACCACGAGATGGCGCGGCACTGGTGGCGGGAAGCCATCGGGCGCTACCAGGAGCTCGGCCGGGACGACATGGTGCGCAGCGTGCGCAAGCGGCTGTCGAAGTTACCGCGCCGCTGACCCGACCAGCTCCGGTTCCGGCGCGCGGGGCTGGCGGCGTTTCAGCGTGGTGGCGGCCATGCCGGTGATCACCAGCGCGGCCGCGCCCAGGCGCACCGCGGTGATCTGCTCGTCCAGCAGCAGCCAACCGGACAGCATCCCCGCCACGGGCACCAGCAGCGCGAACGGCACGACGGCGCTCGCCTCGTAGGTCCGCAGCAGCAGGTTCCACAGGCCGAAGCCGAGCAGCGTCGACACCCACGCGATGAACAGGATCGCGCCCACGCCGGTCCAGCTCAGCCCCCGCAGCGCGGCCAGGTCCGCGGCGGGGCCCTCGAAGACGAGCGACAGGCCGAGCAGCGGTGGCACGGCCAGCGCGCTGACCCAGACGATGAAGTTGATCGGGTCCGGCGGCCGGGCGTACCGGGTGGCGACGTTGGCCAGGCCCCACGCCACCGCGCCGAGCACCACCAGCAGGAACGCCGAGATCGGGCTGCCGACGCCGTAGTCGAACGCGATCACCACGATCCCGGCCGCCGCCACGCCCATGCCCAGCAGCTGCACCGGCCGCGGCCGTTCGCGCAGCAGCACGGCCGCGAACAGCACGGTGAAGAACACCTGGCTCTGGAGCACCAACGACGACAAGCCGGCGGGCATCCCGGCGGCCATCCCGACGAAAACCAACCCGAACTTCGCCACGCCGAGCGCCAGCGCGACCGCGACGACCCACTGCCACGCCACCTTGGGCCGTCCGACGAACCACAGCGCGGGCACGGCGGCGGCCAGGAACCGCAGCGCGGAGAAGAACAACGGCGGGAAGTCGCGCAGACCCACCTTGATCACGACGAAGTTGATCCCCCAGATGGTGGCGACGAGCACCGCGACAGCGACGTGACGAGGTTTCACGCCACCGAGTCTTGAGCGCCGCAACGTTTAGCACCAGCGACGAATGCTGAAGGTTTCGGTTTAGGATTGCTACATGCTGGATCTCGGACGGCTCCGCGCCCTGCACGCGGTCGCGCAACACGGCTCGGTCGGCGCGGCGGCCACGGCGTTGGGCTACACACCGTCCGCGGTGTCACAGCAGATCGCCAAACTGGAACGCGAGACCCGCACCACGCTGCTGGAACGCCGCGGTCGCGGTGTCGCGCTGACCGACGCGGCCCACCTGCTGGCGACCACCGCCGGGCAGGTGCTCGCGCTCGTGGAGCACGCCGAGGTGGCGTTGGAGGAGCAGCGCGGCGCGGCCGTCGGCGAGCTGCGGGTCGGTGCGTTCGCCACCGCCGCGCGCGGCCTGCTGCCCGCCACGCTCGTGCGGCTCGCGGAACACCACCCGCAGCTGGACGTGCGGCTGGTCGAGCTCGACCCGCCGGACTGCCTGGAGGCGGTGGCGCGCGGCGAGCTGGACCTGGCGGTCACGCACGACTGGGTCAACGCACCGCTGGCCGTGCCGGACCCGGTGTCGCGGGCGCGGCTCGGCGAGGACGTCGCCGACGTGCTGCTGCCGGTCGACCACCCGTTGGCCGGGCGGGACGGCGTGGCGCCCGAGGACCTGGCGGGCGAGCGGTGGATCTGCCAGCCGGAGGGCACGATCTGCCACGACTGGCTGGTGAACACCTTCCGGGGTGCGGGCATGGAACCGGACCTGGCCTACCGGATCGCCGAGTACGAGACGCAGTTGGCGCTGCTGGCCAAGGGGATCGGCGTGGCGCTGCTGCCCAGGCTCGGCCGCGGCGCGCTGCCCGACTCGGTGCGCGCGGTGCCGTTCCGGCCGACGCCGACCCGCCGGGTGTTCGCGGTGTGGCGCACCCAGGCCACCCGCCGGCCCGCGGTCACCGCCACGCTGGCGGCGTTGCGGGACTGCTGGGGCCTTCGAGAGACCGCGTGAGGTAACGATCGGGCATCCCGGCGTTGCGCCGGGGCCGATCTCGGCGACTATCGGTGTGAGACCGGGGCTGGGGGTCGCACGAGCCACTCACCAGGGGGCCTCCTGGGGAAATCCGCCGCCGTGGGAGGCCTCCGCCCCGTTGTGGGCAGCCCTCGCCCGCCCCGCTTCAGTCCTTGTGGCGCTCCAGCAACTCCTCCAGGAAGCCGCCCGCCTCGATCGCGGCACGGGCCGCGTCGCGGTCGCGCACCGCGTCGAGCAAACCGGTGTGCGACACGTGGTCGTCGTCGTGGTCGGTCTCCACGGTGGCCGTGATGCTGGCCCGGACCGCCTCGGTCAGGCCCTGGTACAGCTCGGCCAGCAGGGTGTTGTGCGAGCACTGGACGAGCAGCACGTGGAAGGCGGTGTCCCGCTCCACCAGCCGCGCCCAGTCCTTGGCGGCCAGCGCCTCGTCCCGCTCGGTCAGCAACCGCCGGAGGGCGCTCAGCTCCTCGTCGGTGCGGTGGGTGGCGGCCAGGCGGGCGCCTTCGACCTCCAGCGTCCGGCGCACCTGCAGGACCTCGCGCAGCTCGCTGCCGCACATGCGGCGGACCGCGCCGGACAGCTCGCTGGTCGCGCGGACGAAGGTGCCGTCGCCCTGGCGCACCTCCAGCAGGCCGGCGTGGGACAGCGCGCGCACCGCCTCCCGCACGGTGTTGCGACCCACACCGAGGGCGGTGACCAGCTCGGGCTCCGGTGGGATGCGCCGTCCGACCGGCCATTCACCGGCGGTGATCGCTCCCCTCATCTGGTCGATCACCTGGTCGACGAGCCCGGCCCGCCGAGTAGTGGCCAACGGCACAGCGTCATCCTTTCATCCGAACATCCCATGTTTGCGATAGTGGTCCGGTGCCAATCCAGCAGACCCGGCCAGACTGGTCACCGTCGACCGCCCACATTGCCACCGATCCCGGTGCCGATGTGACGATCGCGGACCATCCTGGCCGCACCGGGACCGGTGAGGCGCGGCGGAACCGCCAAGTTGCCCTGGTCGGCAGCACCCTGTTGGCGATCGGCGTAGCGCTGGCCGCGGCCAACCTGCGCCCGGCCGTCACGAGCCTGGCCTCGGTGCTGGGTGACGTGCGCGTGTCGTTGGGCGTCTCCACCGCGTGGACGAGCCTGCTGACCGCCGTGCCCACGGTGTGCTTCGGGTTCTCCGCGTTCCTCGCGCCCTGGTTGGGGCGACGGCTCGGCATGGCGCGCGCGGTCGGGCTGTCGTTGCTGGTGCTGACCGCGGGCCTGGTGCTGAGGGTGGTGGACGGCCCGGCGGCGGTGCTCGGCGGCACGTTCATCGCGTGCGCGGGCATCGCGGTGTCCAACGTGCTGATCCCGGTGGTCGTGAAGGACTCGTTCCCGGGCCGGGTCGGCCTGGTGACCGGTGTGTACACGGCCGCGCTGGCCGCGGGTGCGGCGATCGGCGCCGCGTTCACGCCGGTGCTGGAATCCGCGCTCGGCTCGTGGCGGTTGGCCGTGGGCGCCTGGGCGCTGCTGTCCCTGGCGGCGTTGCTGCTGTGGGCGGCGGGTGCGCGGCACGGTGCCCCGGTCCGGTCGGCGGCGCGCCGGGTGGGCGCCGGGCGTTCGTTGTTCCGCAGCCCGCTGGCGTGGGTGATCACGGTGTTCTTCGGCTTGCAGTCGCTGCTGGCCTACACCGTGATGGGGTGGTTGCCGCAGATCCTGGGCGACGCCGGGGTGGACCGCACGACGGCGGGCCTGCTGCTCGCGATCACCATGGTGCTGGGCGTGCCGGTGAGCCTGATCGTCCCGCCGCTGGCGGCACGGCGTCCCGGCCAGTCCGGGCTGGTGCTCGTGCTGGGCGCGCTGTCGGTCGCGGGTGTGCTGGGGCTCGCCCTCGCGCCCGCCGCCGCACCGGGGCTCTGGGTCGTGCTGATCGGCGTGGGCATGGGCATGTTCCCGCTCGCGCTAATGATGATCTCGCTGCGCACGTCGTCCGGCGCGGACACCGCCCGGTTGTCGGCGATGGCGCAGAGCATCGGCTACCTGATCTCGGCCGCCGGGCCGTTCGCGTTCGGCGTGCTGCGCGGCGTCACGGGCACCTGGACGGTGTCGATGCTCGTCCTGGTCGGGCTGCTGGTCCTGTTGACCGCCCTCGGCTGGATCGCCGGCCGGCCGCGCACGGTGTAACTGATAACGCCTCGTCTTCCCGGCGCGATGTGGCGGTTACCGGTACGAACGGGAGACCCGGCCGCACGAGGGGTTGGCCGGGTCTCCCGTCGACCGGGAGCTTCGGCGCCGGTCGTCGCGTCGGTCTGGCCGGTCAGGCCTGCCGGTGCGTCAGGGGCAGGTTGAGCAGCGCGTTCTCGATCACCTCGGGCATGGCCGGGTGGATCCAGTACTGCCCGCGCGCCATCGTCCCGGCGTCCAGGCCGAAGCTCATGGCCTGGATCACCGGCTGGATCACGCTCGACGCCTGTGGCCCGATCACGTGCGCGCCCAGGATGAGGCCGGTGTCGGGATCGGCCAGGACCTTCGCGAACCCGGTCGTGTCCTCCATCGCCCAGCCGTACGCGATCGACGCGTAGGCCTGCGCCGCCGCTACGTACCGGACGCCGCGTTCGACGGCCTGCTCCTCGGTCAGCCCGACCGAGGCGATCTGCGGCGACGAGAACACCGCCGCCGGCACGAACCGGTGGTCCGACGCGATCGGCTCGTCTGGGTGCAGCAGGTTGTGCCGCACGACCCGCGCCTCGTGGTTGGCCACGTGCTTGAGCTGGTACTCCGAGCTGACGTCACCCATCGCGTAGATGCCCTCGACCGAGGTGCGCTGCTGGGGGTCCACGACCACGCGGCCGTCGGGGTGCACCTCCACGCCGGTGGCGGCGAGGTCGAGCAGGTCCGAGTTCGGCGTGCGGCCGACCGCGACCAGCAGCTCGTCCGACTCCACGACCTCGGCGCCGTCCGGGCCTTCCAGGTGCAGCCGCACCACGCCGTCGACCCGCTCGGCCCGCACCGCCTTGCGCTTGAGCCGCACGTCCCACTTCTGCCCGGCGATCTCGGTGAACCGGGTGGCGATCTCGCGGTCCTCGTGGCGCAGCAGCACGCCCGAGCGCGCGACGACGGTCACCGCCACCCCGAACGACGAGAACACGTGCGCGAACTCGGCCGCGACGAAACCGCTGCCCAGGATGGTGAGGCGGGCGGGCAGGGCGTCGAGCCGCATGACCGTGTCGCTGGTGTGGTAACCGACCGAGTCGAGGTCCGCCACGTCGGGCACGACCGGGCGGCTGCCCGCGGCGATCACGAACCGGTCCGCGGTGATCACCTCGCCGGTGCCGGTGTCGAGGGTCTTCGGACCGGTGAACCTGGCCGTGCCCTCGTAGACGGTGACGTTGGCGTTCTCCTCGGCCCGCCAGTGGCGGCCGCCGGCGGAGATGGGGTCGATGCGGCCGAAGATCCGGTCGCGCACGTCGGTCCACCGCACGCCGTCCAGGTGGGCGTCGACGCCCAGCCGCGTGCCCGAGGCGGGCGCCGCGGCGACGTCGGCGGTGTGCACGAACATCTTCGTGGGGATGCACCCGACGTTCAGGCACGTGCCGCCGAACACACCCTTCTCGACGATCGCGATGTTCCAGCCGGCGAACCGCTCGTCCGCGATGGAGTTGCCGGAGCCGGTGCCGATGATGACCAGGTCGAAGTGCCTCACGTCGTGCTCCAACCGACGACGTGAGGCACTTGTTCCCGCCATCAGTGCGCGTAGGTCGGCACGAGGATCGCCCGGGCCAGCGTGTGGAACGCCAGGTTGAAGCTCACCACGGCCGGTGAGGCGTCGCCGTCGACGTCCAACTCCGCCACGTCCACCGCGTGCACCACGAAGTAGTAGCGGTGCACCTGGTCGCCGGGCGGTGGCGCGGCGCCGCCGAACGCGCGCGTGCCGAAGTCGTTGCGCACGTGGAACGCGCCCGCGGGCAGCGCGTCGTCCGAGGCGCCCGCGCCGGTGTCCAGCGAGGTCACCGACGCCGGGACGTTCACCACGACCCAGTGCCAGAAGCCCGACGGCGTCGGCGCGTCCGGGTCGAAGCAGGTGACCGCGAAGCTCTTGGCCTCCTCCGGGAACCCGGTCCAGCTCAGCTGCGGCGAGGTGTTGCCCGCCTCGAACACCTGGGCCTGCGGCAGCGTCCGGCCGTCCGCGACGTCGGTCGAGTCGACCGTGAACGACGCCACCCGCGGCAGCAGCGAGTAGGGGTCGGGGGCGACGGGTCGCTCAAGGCTCATCGGGTCCTCCACACGTGATCTTGCGGGACAGACCCGCACGACCCTATCCCCGAACCGGCGGTGACACGGACGGGGGAGTGGAGGTGGTCCGGTTGGACGGCCGGGGGCAACCTGAGCGATCCTCTTGGCGTCTCAATCGAGTAAGCGCCTCCCGAACGGATCGGCGCTCGTTGGAGGGGAACCCGGATGAGACGCAGGGGAATGGCGGTCCTGGCCGCCGTTATCGCGGTCGCGTGCGCACCGCAGCCGGAAGCCGTTCAGGAGCAGCCGGCCACGGCGACCACCACCACGACCGCGGTGACGACGACCACCACCACACCGCCGACGGCCCTGCCCGGCCCGGGCGGCACCACCATTCCCGTCTTCCAGCAGGCCTACGCGTACGGCACGCCGCAGCGGCACGTGCCGCCGATCGTCGACGGCATGGTGCCGGTCGTCCGCCGGATCGAGACCGACCGGCCGTACGTGTTCATCACCGTCGACGACGGCGCGGTCCGCCACCCCGCGGCGATCGAGCTGATGCGCAAGAGCGGCGTCGAGCCGACGTTGTTCCTCAACTCCAAGCACGTCGACGGCCACGCCGACTACTTCAAGGGGTTCGACGGCGTCGCGACGGTCCACGCGCACACCGCGACCCACCCGGACCTGTCCGGCACGTCGTACGACTTCCAGCGCCGGGAGATCTGCGGCAACGCCGACCTGCTCCGCGCGCAACTGGGCGCCCGGCCGACGCTGTTCCGGCCGCCGTTCGGCAACTTCGACCACACCACGCGCCGGGCCGCGGCCGACTGCGGGTTCACCGCGCTGGTGATGTGGACGGCGGCGGTCAACGACGGTGTCGTGCAGTTCCAGGCCGGTGGTCGGTTGACCGCGGGCGACATCGTGCTCATGCACTTCCGGCACACGTTCGTGGAGGACTTCCTGGCCTTCCTGGAGCGCTGCAAGCTCGACGGCCTCACGCCCGTCGTGCTGGAGGACTTCCTGGCGGACCCCAAGGCAACCGTGTGACGTGCGACACGTCTCTAGGGGTATGCCGGCTCGGAACAGCGGAGCCGGGAGAGCCCATGGAGGGCCACCATGAACAGCCGCCTCAGGAAACTCGCACTGCTCGTCCTGTCACTGGCCGCGATCGGCGCCGCCATCCCGGCCGCGTCGGCCGCCACGTCGATGACGCAGACCCCGGTGCTGACCAACATCCGCACCGGCAGACACGCCGACTTCGACCGCGTCGTGCTCGACCTCAACGGCCACCGGCCGGAGTTCTTCATCCGGTCGGTCGACCAGCTCCACTACGACGGTTCCGGCCTCCCGGTCTCGTTGCCGGGCTCGTACTTCCTGGAAGTCCGGTCGGCCCCGGCCGCCGCGCACGACGACAACGGCAACCTCACCTACACCGGTCCCCGGCAGTTCACGACGCCCGCGTTGACCAACGTCCAGGCGGTCGCGATCACCGGTGACTACGAGGCCAACCTCACCGTCGGGCTCGGCATGCGGCGCGACTCGTGGCACCGCGTGTTCCTGCTCGACTCGCCGACCCGCGTGGTGATCGACGTCGGGCACTGACGGCAGGCACCGACGTCCGGCGCCGGCCCCGACGACCGGCCGGAGATCGTCCGTCCGGTGCGGGAGCGCTTGCCGCGCGGTGAAGCCGTGGTGAACACCCGGTGATGACCCGGTTCTCGGTCGGTCCGCCGACCGAGAATTCGGTGTGCAGGTGCTGCGGTCCGCGTTGGACTTCCTCGGTGGTCCCGGTCCGGTGCTGCTGGCGATCGGGCTGCTGTTCGCCACGCCGGTCATCGACCGGCTCTTCGTGCGCCGCAAGCGGCTCGGTTTCCGGGTGCTCTACAACTCCAAGATCGGGCTCGGGCCGGAGCAGCTGCACGACGGCACCGACCCGAACTCGCCGCAGCTGCGGGAACTGGTGCGGGTGCTGGACCGGATGAGCATCGTGGTGGTCCGCGTCCGCAACACCGGCAGCTACGACATCGACGGCGAGGACTTCGAGCAGCCGCTGACGTTCACCTTCGGCAACCGGGTGGTGTGGAACGCCAGGGTCTCCGAGGCCGGGTCGGACGAGATGAAGGCGCAGATCCGGCGCAGCATGCGGTTCTTCGGCTCGGAGGCGGGCCCGGTGAAGGCGACGCTGCCGACGGTGCGGGAGCGGATGGCGCAGCGCGTGGCCCGGTGGGGCGGCCTCGCGGTGCCCGCGGAGCAACCGGGCGAGCCGGTGTGGCACGGGGTGCGGCTGGAGAAGTTGGCGTTGCGGCGCAAGCAGAAGTTCAAGCTGCTGGTGGTGCTGCGCGAGCCGGACGGCAACGCCGCCGGCGAGCTGGGCAAGGACGTGAAGGTGGTCGGCAGCCTCGGCGGCGCCGGGATCGTGCACGACGAGCGCCCGGAACGGCTGCTCACCCTGCCCCGGCTCACCGGCGGCCTGGCCGCCCTGCTGGCCGCGGTCCTGGTGCTGGTGCTGGCGTGGCCGCCGAGTTCCCACGACGCCACGGTCGCGTGCGCGTCGGGGGCGTTGCGGGTGGAGGGGTCGAGCGTGTTCATGCCGACCATGGCCACGATCGCCGACCAGTACGAGCGGGCGTGCCCGGACGCCGAGATCACCACGTCCGCGACGGGGAGCATCCAGGGCGTGCGCGAGGTAGCCGGCGGCGAGGAGGGCGTGGTCGCGCTGTCCGACGGCAAGCAGGAGGCGCAGGGCGTGTTCGCGCAGCAGCTGGCGATCGTGGTGTACCACGTCGTGGTGCACACCTCGGTCGGGCTGGACACCATCTCGGTGGAGCAGCTGCGCGGCATCTACGCGGGTGTCTACACCGACTGGAGCCAGCTGCGCGGCGGCGCGGCGCTGCCGATCCGGATCGTGGGGCGCGGCGGCGAGTCCGGCACCCGGGAGCTGTTCGAGCGGCGGGTGCTCGGCACGAGCGAGAGCGCGTTGTCGTCCAACGACTGCCGGGCGAAGGACCGCGCGCCGTCCGCGCCGGTGATCCGGTGCGAGCGGGACAAGAACGCCGACGTGGTGCGGGAGATCGGCGCGGTCGAGGGCGCGATCGGGTACGCCGACGCGCCGTCGGTGGCCGAGGCGCGCAAGACGAACGCGCTGACCGCGCTGTCGTTGGACGGCAAGGTGTTCGACGCGGCGTCGGGCGTGGAGTCCGGTTACCCGTTCTGGACGGTGGAGTACCTGTACACGCGGTCGGAGCCGGCGGCCGAGCAGTTGATCGGTCGGTTCGTGGCGTACGTGCGCGAGCACGACGACGCGCGGGTGCGGATGAAGGACGCCGGGTACCTGCCGTGCCTGAACGCCGACGGCGCGCCGCTGGACCTGTGCAACCTGCGGTGAGCGGTTGACCTCCAGCTCGGTCGAGCTCTTAGCGTGGCCGGTGACGAAGGGGGATCACCATGACCGTCCTGGTGACAGGCGCCACCGGCAACACCGGCCGGCACGTCGTGGCCGAGCTGGTCCGTCGCGGACAGCGCGTCCGGGCGTTGTCCCGCGACCCGGCGCGGGCGCGGCTGCCCGCCGGCGTGGAGGTGGTGCCGGGCACGCACACCGCGCCCGGGACCGTGACCGAGGCGCTCGACGGCGTCACCCGGTTGCACATCACGGTGACGGCCGGGCTCGCCGAGGTCGCCGCCGAGCTGGTCGAGCGCGCCGTGGACGCGGGCGTGCGCCGGATGACCGTCGTGTGGGGCGGGTGGGTCGGACCGGCGGAGCAGGCGGTGGCCGAGTCCGGTGTGGAGTGGACGCGCCTGGAGCCGCAGGAGTTCATGTCCAACGCGTTGACCTGGGCCGACTCGATCCGCGCCGAGGGCGTCGTGCGCGAGCCCTACGACCTGCCCGGCGCGGTGGTGCACGAGGCGGACATCGCCGCCGTCGCGGTCACCGCGCTCCTGGAGGACGGTCACGCGGGCCGCGCCTACAACCTCACCGGGCCGCAGTCGCTGACCACGCGTGAGCGGGTCGCGATCCTCGCCGGGGTTCTGGGGCGCGACATCGCGTTCGCCGAGATCACGCACCAGCAGGCGGTCGACCGGCTGCTGGCGACCGGCGTGTCCCGCGAGGACGCCGAGTTCGTGATCGGTTGGCACGCCTCGCCGCCCGCGGCGGCGGCCACCGTGGTCGACACGGTCGCCGAGGTGACCGGTCGCCGTCCGCGCACGTTCGCGGACTGGGCGGCCGAGCACGCCGACCGCTTCTGAGAGCACGCGATCGCCGAAGCCCCGGCCGACTCTCGGGTCGGCCGGGGCTTCGGCGCCAAGGGGTCAGGCGGCCGCGGTGGTCGCCGCCGCGACCGGCTCCAGCGCCAGGTCCAGCACCTCGCTCACGTCCGCCACCAGGTGGACGGTCAGCTCGGCCCGCACCGACTCCGGCACGTCGTCCAGGTCGGGCTCGTTGCGCCGCGGCAGCAGCACGGTCGTGATGCCCGCCCGGTGCGCGGCCAGCAGCTTCTGCTTGACGCCACCGATCGGCAGGACGCGGCCGGTCAACGAGACCTCGCCGGTCATCGCCACGTCGGACCGCACCGGGCGGCCGGACAGCAGCGACGCGAGCGCCGTGGTCATGGTGACACCGGCCGACGGCCCGTCCTTCGGCACCGCGCCCGCCGGCACGTGGATGTGCACGCCCCGATCGGCCAGCGCCTCGGCCCGGTCGTCGTGCGACCTCAGGTAGGACAGCGCGATCTGCGCCGACTCCTTCATCACCTCGCCGAGCTGGCCGGTCAGCGTGACGCCCGCACCGCCGGTGCCGGAGGAGGCGAGCGACGCCTCGACGAAGAGCACGTCGCCGCCCGCGCCGGTGACCGCCAGGCCCGTGGCCACGCCCGGCACGGTGGTCCGCTC
The DNA here is from genome assembly GCF_054781895.1 of Saccharothrix stipae. Classification (NCBI taxonomy): domain Bacteria; kingdom Bacillati; phylum Actinomycetota; class Actinomycetes; order Pseudonocardiales; family Pseudonocardiaceae; genus Saccharothrix; species Saccharothrix stipae. The sequence continues at coordinate 837,761 of NZ_BAAGTN010000008.1, forward strand.
GGCCGACTCCGGCGTGTGCTTGGGCGAGCCCAGGTAGCCGCGCAGGTCCGGCACGTCGACCGTGACCGGCAGCTCGGCCTCCTCCAGCGCCACGCCTGCGGTCACCTTGCGCAGCACCCGTGCCAGCGAGCGCTCCAACTGGCGCACGCCCGCCTCGCGGGTGTACTCGCCGGCCAGCTTGCGCAGTGACGCCTCGGTGATCGTGACGTCCTGAGCCGTGAGGCCGGCGCGTTCGACCTGGCGGGGCAGGAGGTGGTCGCGGGCGATGGTCACCTTCTCGTCCTCGGTGTACCCGTCGAGTCGCACCAGCTCCATCCGGTCCAGCAGCGGGCCGGGGATGGAGTCCAGCACGTTGGCCGTGGCCAGGAACACCACGTCCGACAGGTCGAGCTCGACCTCCAGGTAGTGGTCGCGGAAGGTGTGGTTCTGCGCGGGGTCGAGGACCTCCAGCAGCGCCGCGGTCGGGTCGCCCCGGTAGTCCGCGCCGACCTTGTCGATCTCGTCCAGCAGCACGACCGGGTTCATCGAGCCCGCCTCGGCGATCGCCCGGACGATCCGGCCGGGCAGCGCGCCGACGTAGGTGCGCCGGTGGCCGCGGATCTCGGCCTCGTCCCGCACGCCGCCGAGGGCGACCCGGACGAACTTGCGGCCCATGGCCCGCGCGACCGACTCGCCGAGCGAGGTCTTGCCCACGCCGGGCGGGCCGACCAGGGCCAGCACCGCGCCGGAACGGCGACCGCCGACCACGCCGAGGCCGCGGTCGGCCCGACGACGGCGCACGGCCAGGTACTCCGTGATGCGCTCCTTGACGTCGTCCAGGCCCGCGTGGTCGGCGTCGAGGACGGCACGGGCGCCCGCGATGTCGTAGGACTCCTCGGTGCGCTCGTTCCACGGCAGCTCCAGCACCGTGTCCAGCCACGTGCGGATCCAGCCGACCTCGGGCGACTGCTCCGAGGTCCGCTCCAGCTTGTCGACCTCGGCCAGCGCGGCCTTGCGCACGGTGTCCGGCAGGTCCGCGCCCTCGACCCGGGCCCGGTAGTCCTGCTCCTCGGTGGCGGGCTTGCCGTCCAGCTCGGCCAGCTCCTTGCGGATCGCGGCCAGCTGCTGGCGCAGGAGGAACTCGCGCTGCTGCTTCTCGACGCCTTCCTTGACGTCCTTGCGGATCGTCTCGGCCACGTCGAGCTCGGTCAGGTACTCGCGGCCCCACTCCAGCAGCTTCTCCAGCCGCTCGGCGACGTCGCTGGTCTCCAGCAGCCAGACCTTCTGCTCCTCGTCCAGGTACGAGGCGTAGCCCGCGAGGTCGGCCAGCGCGGACGGCTCGTCCACCTGCTGCACCGAGTCGACGACCTGCCACGCGCCGCGCTGCTGGAGGATGGTGGTGACCAGCGCCCGGTACTCGCGGGCCAGCTCACGGGTGCGGTCGTCCACCGGCGGCTCGTCCGCCACGGTCGCCTCGACCCACAGTGCCGCGCCCGGACCGGTCGTGCCGGTGCCGATGCGGACCCGCTCGGTGCCGCGCACCACGGCCGCGCGCTCGCCGCCGGACAGCCTGCCGACCTGCTCGATCACCGCCAGCGTGCCCACCTTGGCGTACTTGCCGTCCAGCCGGGGCACCAGCAGGACCTTCGACCGGTCGCCGGAGGCCTCGCCCGCGGCCGTCGCCGCCTCGATCGCGGCGCGGGCCTCGGCGGTGGCGTCCGAGCCGCTGAGCCGGATCGGCACGACCATGCCCGGCAGCACGACCACGTCGTCCAGCGGCAGCACCGGCAGCGCCAACGTCTCGCCCATGATCCCTCCAAAGTTGAGTCTGACTGGCTCAACCAAGGTGAGCGCGGGATTGTTTCCGGTTCGTGTTCGCCCACAGCGAGCGCCCATTCGGGGGTCGAACCTGGGCCGGACGGTGGTGACCCGGGATGGGAGACCCGGGCCGCGGTCGGGAGCCGGACCTCCTACGGTTACCGCGAATCGCGCCGCGAGCGTCCATTCGGGGGTTGTGCCCGGTTTGCCGCACCGCGACGATCACGCGGTCCACTGACGAGGAGATGTGCGCATGGAGCAGGCGAGCTGGGTCCCGTCCTCGGTGGACCTCCAACGGCCGAGCGCGGCCCGGATGTACGACTACTACCTGGGCGGGTCGCACAACTTCGCGGTCGACCGCGAGGCGGCCAAGTCGGTCGAGCAGATCTTCCCCGGCATGTCCGGCGCGGCCCGGGCCAACCGGTCGTTCCTGCGGCGGGCGGTGCGCTACCTGCTGTCGCAGGGCGTCGACCAGTTCCTCGACCTGGGGTCGGGCATCCCGACCGTGGGCAACGTGCACGAGATCGCCCAGCAGACCAACCCGGCGGCCCGCGTGGTGTACGCCGACGTCGAGCCCGTCGCCGTGGCGCACAGCACGGCGTTGCTGGCGGACAACCCGCTGGCCACCGCGATCCAGGCCGACCTGCGCGACCCGGACTCCGTGCTGGCCGCCGACGAGGTCCGCGCGACGCTCGACTTCGACCGGCCCATCGGCCTGCTGATGCTCGCGGTGCTGCACTTCGTGCCCGACACCGACGACCCGCACTCGGCGCTCGCCCGGTACCGGGACGTGCTGGCGCCGGGCAGCTTCCTGGCCATCTCGCACGCCAGCTGGGACGGCGTGTCGCAGGAAGCGCGGGAGAGCGGTGAGCAGGTCAACGCCATCTACCGCCGCACCGACAGCCCGCTGGTGCTCCGCTCGGGCGCGGAGGTCGCCGCGTTCTTCACCGGACTGGACGTGGTGGAACCCGGCGTCGTGCCGTTGAGCGAGTGGCGGCCGGACTCCGACGACGCCTACATCAACGCGTACGCGGGCGTCGGCCGCAAGGCCTGACCGCCGTCACTCCGGTGGGGTCAGGCGCAGGTCGGGGTCGACGGGCGGCTCGCCGTCGAACGGGCCGTCGGGCACCGCGCCCAGCGCGTCCAGGGTGAGGCCGATCTCCCGCGCGTGCGGGTCGAGGCCGGTCGGCGGGGTCGTGAACCACTCGTGCAGGTCCGCCGGGATCCGGTAGCGGGCGGTGAGGTCGCGGTACAGCTCGCCGCGCTCGCCGGACTGCTCGGCCAGCTGCCGGTACTCGCGCATGGCCAGCCGCATCCGGATCCAGCGGTAGCGGTCGGTCCGGTCGCCGCCGTCCTCGGTGAACCGGGTGCGCAGCAGCCGCCCGGCCTCCGCGCCGCGCTCGGCCAGGGCGCGGATGGTCTCCGGGCGCATGAACAGGTTCGTGCCGCCTTCCAGCGCGCCGACGCGGACGTGCGCGATCCGGCCGCGGTAGCCGGGCAGCGCGGACTGCATGGTGTCGCGCCAGTCCAGCATGGTGTCCAGGATCGCGGACGCGAAGTGCCGCACCAGCCCGATGCCGCGCCACGGCGTGCCGCTGGTGGACGCGTCCTGCTCGGGCAGCCAGACGGGCCGGTCGTCGCCCGGCGGGTAGGACTGCAGCGAGAGCCCGAACGTCGGCCAGCGCGGCAGCAGGTTGTCGAAGAAGTGGATCGGGAAGTTGCTGGTGATCCCGCCGTCGGAGAACCAGTGCACGCGCGGCTCCGGCTCGGCGCGCACCAGCGGGACCGCGGCGATCAGGCCCGGCAACGGCATGCTCATCCGCACGGCCAGCGCGACCGGCAGGTTCCTCGGCAGCACGCGCACGGTCTCGGTGGGGTGCAACGGGCAGTGGTGCCGCGTGGCGTCGTCGCCCAGCTTGTCGACGGTGCGCCCCGGCAGGACCTTCCTCAGGCACGTCGGGCAGAACAGCCACGCGTCGGCCGGCTCGGTGAACGGCAGCCGGTAGGGGCGGCCCTCGGACAGGTCCGTCGTCATCAGGACCAGGTTGGTGGTCAGGTCGTCGAACGTCAGGTCCGCGGTGCCGGACAGGTCGTCCAGCCGGTCGGCGATCCAGTCGCTCAACGGCGGCACGCCGGTCGACGCCGGGACACCGCAGCGCCGGTCCCAGAAGGACGGCCGGAACTCGCCGGTGCCCGGCACGAGTCCGAAGTGGATGGTGGTGGCCATCCGGTCGAGGAAGCGCTTGGCGCCCAGGCCGAAGGTGAGCGCGACCGCGCTGACGAACGCGAAGCCGAGCACCAGCCACCACCCGGCGGCGGTGGCCGCGCTCGCCAGGTCCCGCGCCGTCCACCGGGTGCCCAGGGCGACCGGGATCAGCGGGAGGACCAGGAGCAGGGCGGTGCCGGCGCGGCGCAGCCAGGCGTCCCGGCCCTTCGGCAGGACCCGCAGCACGATCCCGGGCACCGCGACCAGGACCACGACGGTGAGGCCGATCAGCACCCACGTCGGCGTGGAGCCCCACTCGACCGAGTGAAACCACAACGTCGGTCCGGTGAGCCACAACGTCAGCGCCACCGTCAGGAACGCCCGTGCGCGCCACCCGATCGCGCTGATCAGGGCCAGCAGGAGGCACGTGAGCGGGCTGCGGCCGGTGGAGTCGCGGCGTTGCATGGAGGCCGCCACGATCCGGTACAGCTTGCGGGTGTGCCCGCTGGGCTGGAACAACTGCGCCAGCCGCCACCCGGGTGCGGCGAACCAGTCGACGACCTCTTCGAGCTTGCGGAAACCGCCCTGGTCGCGGCCCTTCTCGGCGGCCGCGGTGAACGCGGCCCCGATCGCGCCCGCCGAAGCGCCGCCCAACGACTTGAACCGGTAGTGCCGGGCCAACTCCACCACCGCCAGCGGGTAGACGACCCCGCTCGCCGTCCCGCCCCGCATGGTCAGGTCGCAGTACCGGTCGAAGTCCTCGGCCATGGGAACCTCCCGCCCACCATGATCTCCGACCCCGGCGGCGTGGCGCTAGACCGATCGGTTGTTCACGGGACGTTCCCGATGTGGTGTGGTGGCGCGGTGGTCTACTCGGAGATGATGGCGCGCCGCCTGGAGCCCGCCCTGCGCGACCTGGTCGAGGTGTGCCGGTTGCGGGAGCGCGACCGGTACGACTGGGGGCCGCTGTTCGAGGCGACGGTGTCCGTCGGCGGTGACGACGACGCCACCTACGCGCGGGTGGCCCTGTGGCGGCCGGCCGGCGGCGAACCGGCGCGGGTGCACGTGTGGGGTTGGGTGGTCAACCGCGACCTGGCCCGGTACATCGGCGGCAACCCGCCCCCGGAGCACGACGTGGAGGTGCTGCGGCTGCGCGGGCCGGTGCGGCCGCGCGGTGACGACCTGGAGGCCGCCGGGTTCAGCGCCCGCATCGCGCGGCACCTGTGCGACCTGGTCGGCGGCACGGGGTTCGGCGTGGACGAGGGGTTGCCGCACTTCAACCTGGAGGTGTGAGCCCCGGCGCCGGGCACGCGTGCCGCCGGGCCGCTGACCGCTCAGACCTGGTCCAGGAACTCGTCGACCTCGGCCAGCGCGCGCCTGCGCACCGGCTCGGCGGACAGGAACAGGTCGTGCATGCCGCCCTCCACCGGCACGATCGTCACCCGCTTGCCGATCTTCGGCCCCCACTGCCGCATGTGCTCCACGTCCAGCACGGTGTCCGCGGTCATCGCCTCGGGCGTCCACCGCTTCGCGTGCAGGTGGCTGCGAGCGGACCGCAGGAGCAGCACGGGCGGGCGGACGTCCAGGCCCCGGTGCAGCCGGGCGTGACCGCGGCGGATCGCGCGCAGCCACCCGGCGTGCACCGGGAACGCCTCGATCGGCTTCCACGCCGTGTCGAAGTCCCACTCGCCCTGGTGGTCGCGGTGGATGCTCTCGCCGTACACCGGGCCCAGGCCGGGCTTGAGCACCAGCCGCGGCGCGAAGCGGCCGACACCGCGCACCAACGCCGTGCCGACCGTCCGCACCAACCACGGCTCGGCCAGGTCGAGCCAGGGGCTGTTGAGCACCAACGCGTCGAGCAAGTCGTCCGAACGCCGCTCGTGCGCCCACAGGCTGGTGATGAGGCCACCGGTCGAGTGACCCATCACCACGAGGTGCCGGTGACCGTCCTCCTCGCGGATCACCCGCGCCGCCGCGTCGATCTCCTCGAAGTGCTCGGCCAGGTCGGTGACGAAGTTCGCGACCTGGCCCGGCCGCAACGACCGCCCGTACGCGCGCAGGTCGATGGCGTAGAAGTCGAAGCCGCGCGCGGTGAAGTGCTCGGCGACGTGCCGCTGGAAGAAGTAGTCCGCGAAACCGTGCACGTACAGCACCGCGCCCCGGGTGGCGGGCCGCGCGCGGCGGCGGACCAGGGTGGCGGTCGTGTCCCCGCCGCCCAGGGGCAGCGCGCGGAGTTCGTAGTCGGTGCCGAGCACGTCTGCGTTCACCGGGCCAGTGTGCACGCCGATTCGTCCGATCGGGGAGAGGTGGGTGCCCTGTTCGTGGCACTGTGGGAGGCATGAGCAGCGAGGAGATCGAACGGTCGAGCGCGCGCGTGCGGTTCCCGGGCATCAGCCCGCGGGCGTACGAGCACCCGGTCGACCGGGGGGCGTTGGCGGTCTTGCGCGCGGTGCCGGGCATCGGCCCGGTGTTGCAGGCGGTGGCGGGCGCGTTCACGGAACGCGGCGAGCGGTTGGGCTACCTGGCGTCGAGCATCAGGGTGGGCCCGAAGCAGTACCCGGAGCTGGACCGGCTCCGGCTGGAGGCGGCGGCGACGCTGGACGTCGACCCGGTGCCGGAGTTGTTCGTCAAGCGCGACCCGGTGCCCAACGCCATGACGCTGGGCATCGACAAGCCGTTCATCGTGCTCACCACCGGCCTGATCGAGCTGCTGGACGCCGACGGCCTGCGGTTCGCCATCGGGCACGAGATGGGCCACGTGCTGTCCGGGCACGCGCTGTACCAGACGATCCTGCAACGGCTCATGCAGTTGCAGCACGGCCTGGGCTGGATGCCGGGGGGCTACTGGGCGATCACCGCGATCATCGCCGCGCTGCGCGAGTGGTACCGCAAGACCGAGCTGTCCTGCGACCGCGCCGGCCTGCTGTGCGGGCAGGACCCGGCCGCCGCGCTGCGGGTGCACGTGGCCATGGCGGGCGGCATGGACCTCACCCGGGTCGACACCGCCGAGTTCCTCAAGCAGGCCAAGGAGTACGAGCAGGTCGAGGACGTGCGCGACAGCGTGCTGAAGCTGATCCGCACGTGGCCCCTGACCCACCCGATGGCCGTGGTCCGCGCCGCGGAGTTGCAGCGGTGGGCGGCGGGCGAGGAGTACCGCGCCATCCTGACCGGCGAGTACCAGCGGCGTGAGGACGACCGGCCGACGAGCTCGTTCACCGAGGACATCAAGTCCGCGGCCCGGTCGTACAAGGAGTCGGCGGCCCAGTCCGAGGACCCGCTGATGAAGGTGTTCAACGAGGTGGGCGACGTGCTCACGGGTGCGGCCGGTCGGGTGCGCAGCAAGTTCACCGGAGCGGACTAGTCCAGTTGGACCAGCGGGATCGGCTGTTCTGGCTAACCTCCTCCTGAAGACTCTTGATCAGGAGGAGGGGCCGATGCGGCTTGCCGCGTTGTCGATGACGTTGTTGATGGCTCTCGCGGGCACCGCCACGGCGGACGAACGCGCGGACAGCCCGGTGGTGGGCAGTCCGGTGGTGGGCGGCCCGGCGGTGGACGACCGCGTGGCGGACGACCGCGTGGTGGGTGGCCATCGGGTGTCTATCGAGGACCACCCGTGGGTGGTGTACCTGACGGACTCCGGTGGCAACCAGTTCTGCGGCGGCACGCTGGTCGCGCCGACGAAGGTGCTCACCGCCGCGCACTGCGCGACCGCGCGCACGCCCAGGAACACACGGGTCGTGGTCGGTCGCGAGGACCGCAACGGCAGCGCGGGCAGGGTCGTGCGGCTGACCTCCATCTGGATCCACCCGGACTTCGCGGCGGCGGACCAGGGCGCGGACGTCGCCGTGCTGACGTTGCGCTCGCCGGTGGAGCAGACGCCCCTCCCGCTCGCCGGCCCGTCGGACGGCGCGCTGTACGAGCCGGGCACGAACGGCCTGGTGCTGGGCTGGGGGCGGACCAGCGAGCAGGGCGCGTTGTCGCGGTACCTGCTGGGCGCGACCGTGCCGGTGATGGAGGACGGGTACTGCCGGGACGCGTACCCGCAGTACGACCCGGACGAGATGACGTGCGCCGGCTACCCGGAGGGCGGCGTGGACACCTGCCAGGGTGACTCCGGCGGTCCGTTCGTGGCGGGCGGGAAGCTGATCGGCATCACCTCTTGGGGTGAAGGTTGCGCCCGCCGCGGCAAGCCGGGGATCTACGGCAAGGTCGCCGCCTACGCCGACGTGATCGAGGACCAGATCACGGCCTGATGTGGCGGTGTGCGGACCCTCGGGCCTCGGGGGTCCGCACACCGGAACTGGGAGGCGTCGGGCTGCCTAGAGCACGAGCCCGATCGACATGGTGAGGAACACCGCCGCGCACACCGCGTCCAACGCCGTGGTCACGCCGGGTCGGCGCAGCGAGCCGGCGACGCGCGCCGCGGCCACCACGATCGTCAGCTCCCACAGCGCGGCCAGCCCGAGGAACACCGCGGCGAGCATCCCGAGCTGGAACGCCGGGTCGCCCGCGCCGATGAACTGCGGCAGGAACGCCAGCGAGAACAGCAGCATCTTGGGGTTGGTGATGTTGGTCAGGAAGCCCTGCCGGAACGGTCGGGGCGCGACCGCCACCACCTCGCCGCCCGACCGCCGCAGCAGCCCGCGGGTGATCGACACGGCCAGGTAGAGCAGGTACGCCGCGCCGATCCAGCGCAGGCCGGTCAGCACGGCGGGGTAGCGGGCGATCACCACGCCCAGGCCCGAGATGACCAGCGCCACCTGCACGAAGGCCGCGGTGTGGATGCCCGCCAGCGCCAGCAGCCCGGCGCGCGTGCCGGACCGCATCGAGGTGCGCAGCAGCAAGAAGGCGTCCACGCCCGGGGTCAGCACGACCACCGCGCAGGCGATCAGGAACGCCGGCAGCTGGGTGAAGTCCAGGTGCATGGAAACCTCCCTCGTGATCCGGACAGACCGTCGTGATCTGCCTCACTGGCCGTTGAATCTTCGGCGCTAGAGCATCCTAACAACAGAATTTCCGGATTCCATCCCACGGTGACGCCCGTTGCGGCGGTCCGCTACGGTCGGTGCCCGTTCGGCCACACGTCGTAGGAGGGGTGCTCCATGCGCATCAGCGCGCCGGTCTTCGCCGTACTCGTGCTGATCCTGTCCGCGCTGCCGGCGGACGCCATCGTGGGCGGCCGGGAGGCGCCCGCGACGCCGTGGGCGGTGGCGTTGTTCGACGGGGGCGCCTTCTTCTGCGGTGGTGCCCTCGTCGCGCCGGACAAGGTGGTCACGGCCGCGCACTGCACGGTCGCGCGCACCGCGCTCGGCGTCCGCGACCGGCGGCCCGCCGACCTGACCGCGGTCGCCGGTCGCGCCGACCTGGACACCGGCGCCGGCCGGGCGGTGCGGGTGGCCGCGCTCTGGCGGCACCCCTCGTTCACCGACGTGTCCACCGGTCACGACGTGGCCACGCTCACCCTCGCCACGCCGCTGCCGTACCGGCCGATCCGGCTCGCCGACGCCACGTCCGGCCAGGCCACGGTCTACGGCTGGGGTCGGACCGGTGAGCTGGGCGCGCCCAGCCGACGCCTGCGCGAGGTGGACGTGCCGATCCGCGCGGACGCCGAGTGCGCCGCCGAGGTGCCCGACTACCGGCCGGGCGGGATGCTGTGCGCCGGCTACCCGGAGGGCGGCAAGGACGCCTGCGAGGGCGACTCCGGCGGACCGCTCACCGTGGCGGGCGAGCTGGTCGGCGTCGTGTCCTACGGGCGCGGTTGCGCCCGACCCGGCCAACCCGGCGTCTACACGCGGCTGAGCCGGTACCGGGACCAAATCTGAGACTGTGGTACCACAGTGGGGTGCGCTCACACCCCTACCCGGCGACGTTGCGCCGGCAGTGGTCGGCCGACCTGACGCCCGACCAGCTCTACGCCGTGCTCAAGCTGCGCTCCGACGTGTTCGTGGTGGAGCAGAACTGCGTCTACCCGGAACTGGACGGGCGCGACCTCGAACCGGGCACCCGCCACTTCTGGCTGGAGGCCGACGACTCACCCGAACCCCGGGCGTACCTGCGGCTGCTCGAGGAGCCCGGCGGCACGTTCCGCATCGGCCGGGTCTGCACGGCCCGCGCCGCCCGCGGCCGCGGCTACAGCCGTCGGCTGGTGGAGGCGGCGCTGGCCGAGGTGGGCCGGGTGCCGTGCGTGCTGGACGCGCAGACCTACGTGGCCGACTTCTACGCGTCGTTCGGCTTCGAGCCGCAGGGCGCGGAGTTCATCGAGGACGGGATACCGCACCTGCGGATGCGCCGGTCTCCGTGATCACCCGCACGGCGCGCTCGACGTCGCCCTCGGACAGGTCGGCGCGGGCGGTCAGGCGGAGCCGTGAGATCCGGTCGGGCACCGACGGCGGCCGGAAGCAGCCGACGACCACGCCCTGCGCGCGGCACGCCTCGGCCCAGTCGAACGCCGCCTCGGGCGAGGGCGCCTGCACGGACACCACGGCCGCGGTGGGCGTGCTGACCCGCAACCCGGCCTCCTTCAGCCGGAACGCGAGGTCCTGAGCCACCTCCAGCGCTCGCGCGGGCCGCTCCGGCTCGTCCCGCAGCACCTTCAGCGCGGCCAGCGCCGCCGCCGTGCCGGCCGGCGCGAGCCCGGTGTCGAAGATGAACGTGCGCGCGGTGTCCACCAGGTGCTTGATCACCCGGCTCGGTCCGAGCACCGCGCCGCCCTGCGCGCCCAAGGACTTGGACAGGGTCACCGTGGTCACCACGTCGGGCGACTTGGCCAGGCCCGCCGCGTGCACCGCGCCGCGCCCGCCCTCGCCGATGACGCCGAGCCCGTGCGCGTCGTCCACGACCAGCGCCGCGTCGTGCTCGCGGCAGGCGGCGGCGAGGGCGGCCAGCGGCGCCAGGTCGCCGTCCACGGAGAACACCGAGTCGGTCACCACCAGCGCCCGCCGCTTGCCGCGGGTGGCCAGGGCGTGGGTGACCTGGTCGACGTCGCAGTGCCCGGCGACCACGACGTCGGCCTTGGACAGCCGGGTGCCGTCGATCAGGGAGGCGTGGATGTGCTGGTCGGCCACGATCGCGGTGCCCGGACCGGACAGCGCGGTCAACGCGCCCAGGTTCGCCAGGTAGCCGGAGGAGAACACCAGCGCCGACTGCGCGCCGCAGAAGTTCGCGAGCTCGTACTCCAGCTCGGTGTGCAGCTCGGTGGAGCCGGTGACCAACCGCGACCCGGTCGAGCCCGCGCCCCAGCGCAGCGAGGCCGCCGCGGCGGCGCCCGTCACCCGCTTGTCGCGGGCCAGGCCGAGGTAGTCGTTCGACGCCAGGTCGAGGTTCGTCGAGTCGGCCGGGCGGGGTCGGACCCGGCGGGCGAGGCCTGCTTTCGCGCGGGCCTCGGCACGCGTGTCGATCCAGTCGAACACCGAGTCACCTGTGCGCACGCTCACGCCGGCAGTGTCGCATCCGGCGGCTACGGTGCCGGCGTGGACCTCTTCCAGCCGGAGCCTGCCGACCTGCGCTCGTTGCGCGAGAACGCGCCGGTCCACCGTGACGAGCGGACCGGCCTGTGGCTGGTGAGCCGCTACGACGACGTGCGTGCCGTGCTGGCCGACCCGCGCCGCTTCCACCCGGACAACGCGTTGACCGCGGTGGTCCCGATCGCGGGGCCGGTGCTGCGGGTGCTGGCCCGCGCGGGCTTCTCGCTGCCGCCGACGTTGGCCAACAACGGCACCGACACGCACGCCGACCTGCGCCGGTTGGTCGCCCGGTTCCTCACGCCGGCGCGGGTGGCGGCGGTGGGGCCGCGGATCGCGCGGCTGGCGGGGGAGCGGCTGGACCGGTTGGGCGGGCGGGCCGACCTGCACCCGGCCCTGGCCCGCGACCTGCCCGCGATCGTGCTGCTGGAGGTCATGGGCATCCGCGAGGTGGACGTCGAGGCGCTCAAGGCGTGGAGCACGGCGTCGTTGGAGCTGTTCTGGGGTGACGTCACGGTGGCGCGGCAGCACGAGCTGGCCCGTCCCGCCGCCGCGTTCCACCAGTGGCTGACGTCCCGGATCAAGGCCGCGGACCCCGGCGGCGACGACCTGTTCGGCGCGTTGCGCGCGCAGGGCGTGCCGATCCGGGACGCGGCCGGGCTCTGCTACTTCCTGCTGATCGCCGGGCAGGAGACCACCACCCAGCTGCTGTGCTCGGCGTTCCACGCGGTGCTGCGGGAGGACGGCCTGTGGTCGCGGCTGGGTGAGCCTGGCGTGGCCGCCGCGTGCGTGGAGGAGGTGCTGCGCCGCGACCCGCCGGTGAGCACCTGGCGGCGGGTGGCCGCCGAGCCGGTCACGCTCTCGGGGGTGGACGTGCCGGCGGGCGCGCAGCTGCTGCTGATGCTCGCGGGCAGCGGCTCGGACCCGGAGGTGTTCCCCGAGCCCGAGCGGTTCTGCCCGGCCAGGTCAGGCGCCCGCAAGCACCTGGCGTTCGGCTTCGGCAGGCACTTCTGCCTGGGCGCGGGCCTGGCCCGGCTGGAGGCCGAGGTGGTGCTGCGCGAGACCGCGCGCCGGTTCCCCGACCTGCGCCTGGCCTCGACCGACCCACCACCGATGCTGGGCCTGCTGTCGTTCCGCGCGCCGTTGCGGGTGGAGGTCGAGCTGGGACCGCGGCACGACTTCGAGCCGGCCCGGAGTTGATCGGTCGCCGAACGACACCGGGGTGACGACGAGCACGTCGACGAGGTGTCGCGCGACCCGGCCCCCGCTCGGCACGTGCCGGTGTGATCGTCCTCGCCCCGGCGGGACTTGGAGCGCGCCGGGCGAAGTGCGACGATGCCCAGGCTGTAGAGGGGGTGTGCGAGGAAGCCGGTGCGAATCCGGCGCGGTCCCGCCACTGTGACCGGACCGAGGAGCCGGGAGTCAGGAACTCGACCCCCGACTCATCGACCGGACACGGGCGTGGACACCCGAGGAAGGACACCGCCGCATGGGCGCGCGTTTCCCCTTTTCCGCTGTCGTCGGCCACGACGACCTCCGCACGGCTCTGCTGCTCAACGCCGTGCACCCCGGTATCGGCGGGGTGCTCGTCCGAGGTGAGAAGGGCACCGCGAAGTCGACCGTGGTGCGCGCGCTCGCCGCGCTGCTGCCGGAGCTGGACGTGGTACCGGGCTGCCGCTTCGGCTGCGACCCGGCCGCGCCGACCGACTGCCCGGACGGACCGCACGGCGCGGGTGCGCAACGGCGTCCGGCGCGGCTGGTGGAGCTGCCGGTCGGCGCGACCGAGGACCGGCTGATCGGCTCGCTCGACCTGGAACGCGCGTTGACCGAGGGCGTCCGCGCCTACCAACCGGGTCTGCTGGCCGCCGCGCACCGGGGCGTGCTGTACGTGGACGAGGTGAACCTCCTGCACGACCACCTGGTCGACCTGCTGCTCGACGCCGCCGCCATGGGCCGTGCGCACGTCGAGCGCGAAGGCGTATCCGTGTCGCACGCCGCGTCGTTCCTCCTGGTGGGCACCATGAACCCGGAGGAGGGCGAGTTGCGCCCCCAGCTGCTGGACCGCTTCGGCCTCACGGTCGCGGTGCGCGCCTCGCGGGACGTGCCGACCCGCACCGAGGTCGTGCGGCGGCGGTTGGCCTACGAAGCCGACCCCGAGGGTTTCGCCGCCCGCTGGGCGGAGACCGACCAGGACCTGGCGCGGCGGATCGTCGCCGCGCGCGACCGGCTCAAGGACGTCGTGCTGCCGGACGCCGAGCTGCGCCGCATCGCCGGGATCTGCGCCGCGTTCGAGGTGGACGGGATGCGCGCGGACCTCGTGGTGGCCCGCACGGCGACCGCACACGCCGCCTGGCGAGGTGCCGCGGAGGTGACCGAGGAGGACGTGGAGGCGGCCGTCCGCCTGGCGTTGCCGCACCGCAAGCGCCGCGACCCGTTCGACGAGCCCGGCTTGGAGGAGGAGCAGCTCGACGACGCCCTCCAGCAGGGCGCGGAGGCCGCCCGGGAACCCGAGGACGATCCCGAAGGCCCGGACGACCCCGAAGGCCCCGGCGACCCGGGAGGCCCGGACGACGGTGGTGGCTCGCCGCCACCCGGCGGGCCACCGGAGTCCACTTCGGACGGTCAGGGCAGGGGCCCGGCCGAGCGGTCGCACGCTCCCGCGCCCGCGTTCCGCGCCCGGCTGTTGGAGGTGCCCGGGGTCGGCGAGGGCGCGCCGGGCAAGCGGTCCCGCGCCCGCGCGCGCACCGGCCGGGTGGTCCGCTCGTCCACTGTGGACGGCACGGGCCTGCACGTCGTCGGCACGCTCGGCGCGGCGGCGCCCTACCAGGCCGCCCGCGGCCGCCGCGGTCCGGGACTTGAGCTGCGCGGCGCGGACCTGCGGCGATCGGTGCGCGAGGGCAAGGAGGGCAACCTCGTGCTGTTCGTGGTCGACGCGTCCGGCTCGATGGCCGCCCGGCAGCGGATGTCGGCGGTCAGCGGCGCGGTGATCTCCCTGCTCCGCGACGCCTACCAGCGGCGGGACAAGGTCGGGGTGGTGACGTTCCGGGGCCGCGAGGCCCAGGTCGCCCTGCCGCCGACCAACTCGGTCGACGCGGCGGCGGCCCGGCTGCGCGCCCTGCGCACCGGCGGCCGGACGCCCTTGGCCGACGGCCTCCTGCGCGCCCGCCGCGTGCTGGACGCCGAACGGGTCCGCGACCCCCGCCGCCGACCGCTGCTGGTGCTGCTCACCGACGGTCGCGCGACCGCGACCGGCACGGGCGGCGACCCGATGCGCGACGCGCTGCGCGCGGCCGGACTGCTGGCCGCCGACCGGGTGGCGTCGGTGGTGGTCGACTGCGAGCACGGCCCGATCAGGCTCGGCCTGGCGGCACGCGTGGCGGCCGCGCTGGAAGCGGCGTGCGTGCGCCTGGAAGAACTGTCCGCCGACCAGGTCGCCGGCGTCGTGCGCGCCGCCCGAGCCGCGTAGGAGCGTCGAAATGCCCCAAGGTCAACCAACCACCGTCCCGAACGACGGCCTCAGCACCCGGCAGCGCCGCAACCGACCGCTGGTCGTGCTGCACACCGGCGAGATGAAGGGCAAGTCGACCGCCGCCTTCGGCCTGGCGCTGCGCGGGTGGAACCAGGGCTGGTCCATCGGCGTCTTCCAGTTCGTGAAGTCAGCCAAGTGGAAGGTCGGCGAGGAGTCGGCGTTCCGCGCGCTCGGCCGGCTGCACGAGCAGACCGGCGAGGGCGGCCCGGTCGAGTGGCACAAGATGGGCGAGGGCTGGTCCTGGACCCGCAAGCAGGGCACCGAGGACGACCACGCCGCCGCCGCCCGCGAGGGCTGGCAGGAGATCTCCCGCCGGCTGGCCGACGCACGGCACGGCCTCTACGTGCTCGACGAGTTCACCTACCCGATGCACTGGGGCTGGATCGACGTGGACGAGGTGGTGGCGGCCCTGCGCGACCGGCCCGGCCACCAGCACGTGGTCATCACCGGCCGGCACGCGCCCGCGAAGCTGGTCGACGCCGCCGACCTGGTGGTGGAGATGACCAAGGTCAAGCACCCGATGGACGCGGGGCAGAAGGGCCAGAAGGGGATCGAGTGGTGAACCGGCTGGTGGTCGCCGCGCCCGCGTCGGGCAGCGGCAAGACCACCGTGGCCACCGGCCTGATGGCGGCGCTGCGCCGCGCGGGCGACCGGGTGGCACCGTTCAAGGTCGGCCCGGACTACATCGACCCCGGCTACCACGCGGTGGCCACGGGCAGGCCGGGCCGCAACCTCGACCCCGTCATGGTCGGCGAGCACCGGGTGGCGAGCCTGTTCGCGCACGGCGCCCGCGGCTGCGACCTGGCCGTGGTGGAAGGCGTGATGGGCCTGTTCGACGGGCGGGTGGACACCGAGGGCATCGGGTCCACCGCGCACGTCGCCAAGCTGCTGTCCGCGCCCGTGCTGTTCGTGGTCGACGCGCGCGGCCAGAGCCGCAGCCTCGCCGCCCTGCTGCACGGGTTCCGCGGCTACGACCCGACCGTGCGGCTCGGCGGCGTGGTGCTCAACCAGGTCGGCTCCGCCCGCCACGAGCACGTGCTGCGCGGCGCGTGCGCCGAGGTCGGGCTGGACGTGCTCGGCGTGCTGCCGCGCGACGACCGGTTCGCGCTCCCGTCCCGGCACCTCGGCCTGGTCACCGCCGCCGAGCACGGACCGGCGGCCGTCGCGGCCGTCGACGCCATCGCCGACGCGGTCGCCCGGCACGTCGACCTGGACGCGGTGCGCAGGCTCGCCGCCGAGGTGCCCGCGATGGCCGTGGCGACCTGGGACCCGCACGCCGAGGTCGAGGCGGTCCCCGGCGCGCCGACGATCGCCGTGGCGGGCGGTGCGGCGTTCACCTTCGGCTACGCCGAGCAGGTCGAGCTGCTGGCGGCGGCGGGCGCGGACGTCGTCGTGGTCGACCCGCTGCGCGATGAGACCCTGCCCGACGGCACGGCCGGCCTGGTGCTGCCGGGCGGGTTCCCCGAGCAGCACGCCGCCGAGCTGTCGGCCAACGACGGGCTGCGCGCCGCCGTCGCCGCCCTGGCCCGCGGCGGCGCGCCCGTGCACGCCGAGTGCGGCGGCCTGCTGTACCTGGCGAACTCCCTGGACGGCGCGCCGATGTGCGGCGTGATCGACGCCGAGGGCGTGATGACGTCCCGGCTCACCCTCGGCTACCGCGACGCCGTCGCGCCGCAGGACTCGGTGCTGGCCCGCGCGGGCTCCCGGATCACCGGGCACGAGTTCCACCGCACCGCGCTGAGCGTGGCGCACGGCGCGAAACCGGCCTGGCAGTGGCGCGGCCACGACCTGCGGCCGGTGTCCGAGGGATTCGTCCTCGGCCGGGTGCACGCGTCGTACCTGCACACCCACCCGGCGGCCGCGCCGGAGGCGGTGACCCGCTTCGTGCGGGCCTGCGCGAACGAGTCCGTGCGCTTCGAGGCCACTCGTTAGTGGATCGTGCTCGCGCGGTACGGTCCTTGCCCACCAAGCCGAACACGTCGTGGGGAGCAGTTGTGATGACTGGTCGGGTCTCCTTCGTGGGTGCCGGTCCCGGCGCCGCCGATCTCATCACCGTCCGCGGCGCGAAGCGGATAGCCGAGGCCGACGTCGTGCTGTGGGCGCCCAGCGTGATCGAGGTGGAGTGCGTGCGCGAGCACGCCCGCCCGGACGCGGAACTGGTCGACTTCTCCCGGGTCGCCGAGGCCGACGTGGTCGAGGTGTACCGGCGGGCGTCGGCGGGCAAGCTCAGGGTCGTGCGGCTGCACGCGGGCGACCCGTCGCTGTGGAGCGGCCTGCGCGACCAGCAGGACGCGTGCCGCCGCCTCGGCCTGGAGACCGACGTCGTGCCCGGCGTGTCGCAGGTGTCCGCCGCGGCGGCGTCGGTCGGCCGCGAGCTGACCACCTCGGGCCTCGCGCAGTCGTTGCTGCTGGTCGGGCCCGAGACCGCCGAGCACGTCGAGGAGTTCGCCGCGCACGGCACCACGATGGCGATCTCCGCGTCCGGCGCGCGTGCCGGCCTGCTGGTCGAGCGGCTGCGCGCGGGCGGTTACGCCGATGACACACCGGTCGTGGTGGCGTACAAGGTCTCCCTGCCCGACGAGACGGTCGCGCAGACCACGGTGGGCGAGCTGGAGGCGTGCGTCAAGGAGCACAAGCTCTACCGCACCACGTTGTTCCTGGTCGGCAAGGTGCTCGCGGCGCCCGCGTCGCGCCGCCGTGCGCCGGTGGTCGAGGGTGACGAGCCGGCGCGCGGGCCGCGGCCGTCGAAGTGGGCCAAGCGGGCGCACCGCCCGGTGGTGAGGTCGTCGGTCGGCGAGTCGCCGTCGGCCGCGGCGGCGTGGTCGGCCGTGCACGACTGGCAGGAGACGGCGCGCACCAAGCGCTCCGGGCAGTCGAGGCCGAAGGCGCCTGCCGACGAGCCGGTGCTGGAGCTGGTCCAGGACGTGCCCGACGTGTCGAGCCAGGACGTGCCGAACCAGGCCGTGTCCGACCGAGAAGGGCCGGACCAGGGTGGGACGGCGGGTGCGGGCGTCGAACCGGCGGCCAGGCCGAAGCCCAAGCCCGTGGTCGCCGCCGCCGCCAAGCGCAACCCCGCCACCGTGCGGGCGAGCACGACGCCGCGCAAGCCGGTCGCCTCGCGGACCAAGAAGAACAAGCGCGTGAACTGACATGGACGTCGTCGCGCTGCACCGCTTCGTCACCGAGGCCGGTCGGTCCTGGGACGAGGTGACCGTCGTGGACGCGGCGGCGCTGGGCCTGCCGCACGCGGTGAACGTGTGCCGGGCGCGGCCCGCGGTCGTCGTGTCCGGCGCGGACCCGGCGGAGCTGGCCCGCGGGCTGGCCGGGTGGCGGCGGTCCCTCGTGGTCTCCTCCGCCGCCGGTCTGTCCACCGTGGACCCGGCCGACGCGGTCGCGCGGCCGTGGGCGGACGCCGGCGCGATCCTGTGCCTGGCCGAGCAGAACTTCGCGCCCGCGGGCGAGGGCTGGGCGCTGCCGGACGACGACTTCGCGCACCGCGACGGCATGGTCGCCGTCGCCGAGGTGCGCGCGCTGGTGCTGGCCCGGCTCGCACCGCGCCCCGGCGTGCTGGTGTGGGACGTCGGCGCGGGTCCCGGCGCGATCGGCGTCGAGTGCGCCCGGCTCGGCGCGGCGGTGGTCGCGGTGGAGCGCGACCCGGTGCAGTGCGTGCGGATCATCGCCAACGCCTCCGCCCACGGCGTGGACGTGCGCGTGGTCGAGGCCGAGCTGGACGCGGCGGGCGAGCTGCCCCGGCCGGACGCGGTGTTCGTCGGCGGCGGTGGCGCGGACGTGGTGCGGCGCGGCGCGCGGTCCGGTGCCCGGCGGGTCGTGGTGGCGACCCCCGACCTGGACCGCGTCCTGCCCGCCCGGGACGCGTTGCTGGACGCGGGCTACGAGGTCGAGGGCAGCCAGCTGGCCGCCGCGCGGCTGACCGGCGGCACGTTGCTGGCCACCAACCCGGTGACCGTCGTGTGGGGGGTGAAGAAGGCGTGATCGGGGTGTTCGCCGCGGGCGAGCGCGGGCGGCGGGCCGCGGTCGAGCTGGCCGGGTTCCTCGGGCCGGACGCGGTGGTGCCGGACGGCCCGGTCGGGCCCGCGTTGCGCGCGCTGTGGCCCCGGCTGGGGTCGGCGGTGTTCTTCCTGGGCACGGGTGCGACCGTGCGGCTGGTCGCGCCGCTGCTGCGGGACGAGCGCGCCGATCCGGGCGTGGTGTGCGTGGACGGCGGGTTCGCCGTGTCGCTGCTGGGCGGCGCGGACGCGTTGGCCGAACGGGTCGCCGACGTGCTCGGCGCGCGGGCCGTGCTCACGTCGGCGGCCGTGGACTCGCCGTTGGACGAGCTGGTGGAGCTGCTGGACGCCACCGTCGAGGGTGACCTGGCCGGGTGCGGCGAGGCGGTGCGGCTGGGCGAGCCGGTGTCGTTGGCCAACCCGCTCGGTTTCCCGCTGCCCGCGCTGCCCGACAACGTGGTGGCGGGCCACGGGCACGACGCGGCGTGGACGGTGCTGGTCGACGACCGCGTGCCCAAGGGGCCGCCGAACGACCACGTGGTGCGGGTCGTGCCGCGCACGCTCGTCGTGGGCGTGGGGTCGAGCACCGGCGTGTCCGCGGCGGCGGTGTCGGCGGCGTTGGCGCAGCTGGAGGAGAAGCGCGGGCTGGACCTGCGCGCCATCAGGGCGTTCGCCACGCTGGACCGCAAGGTCGCCGAGCGAGGCATCGCGGACGCGTTGGAGGACTGGGGTTTCTGGCACGACTCGACCACCGCGCCGCTGCTGTCCTACCCCGGCGAGGAGCTGGCCGTGATCCCGGTGCCGAACCCGGCGGAACTCGCCATCGGCATCCCCAGCGTGGCCGAGGCGGCGGCGTTGCGCGGTGCGGTGGAGCTGTCCGGCGGCGGCCGGGTGGAGATCGCGGCGGAGAAGGTGAAGGGCGTCGGGGTGACCGTCGCCGCCGCCCGCGTGCTGCCCCGCGGCCGGTTGGCCCTGGTGGGCCTCGGTCCGGGCGACGCGGACGAGCGCACGCCGCGCGCCGAGGCGGAGTTGCGCCGGGCGGCGGTCGTGGTGGGCAGCGCCGAGTGCGTGGCGCAGGTGCGGCACCTGCTGCGGCCGGGCACGCGGGTCGCGGCGGACGGCGCGGTGCGGCTGGCCGAGGCGGGCGCGGCGGTGGCGTTCGTGGACGCGGGCGCCGGGCCGGTTGTTGCCGGGCCGATTCGGGCCGATGTCATTCGCGTGACCGGTGTCACTAGTCAACTGTGAAGTTGCGAGGGACCGTCGAAAGGCGGTTGTCGCGTCCGTCGTCTTGGTCCTAGCTGGAGGTGCGCCCGCTCCGGGGCGCCCCTGCACTGGAAGGATCGACATGGCGAAAACCCTGCGTCGCCTGTTCACCGTCCTGGCCACGACGGTGGCCGCGATCGGTCTGATGACCGTCGCGCCCGCCTCGGCCGAGACGTCCTCCGACACCGGTGTGTCACCGTTCATCGTCGGTGGCTCGCGCGTGTCCACCAGCACCTACCCGTGGGTCGTCTACCTGGCCACCAGCACCGGCGGCCAGTTCTGCGGCGGCACGCTGGTCAAGGCCAACAAGGTCGTCACGGCCGCGCACTGCGTGAGCGGCCGCAGCGCGTCGAGCACCCGCGTGGTGCACGGCCGGGACGACAAGCAGAGCACGGCGGGCACCGTCGCCACGGTGAGCCGGATCTGGGTGCACCCCAGCTACCGGACCGCCAGCTCCGGCTACGACGTCGCGGTGCTGACCCTCGGCACCAACATCAGCTCGACCTACCTGCCGCTGGCCACCCCGTCCGACACCGCGCTGTACGCGGCGGGCACGAGCGCGCGGATCTACGGCTGGGGCACCACGTCCTCGGGCGGCTCGGCGTCGCGGTACCTGCTCGGCGCGACCGTGCCGGTGACCTCCGACGCGACCTGCCGCACGGCCTACTCCAACTACAGCAACACCTCGATGGTGTGCGCGGGCTACCCGCAGGGCGGCGTGGACACCTGCCAGGGCGACTCGGGCGGCCCGCTGGTCGCGGGCGGCAAGCTCATCGGCGCCACCTCGTTCGGTCGGGGCTGCGCGCTGGCCGGTTACCCCGGCGTGTACGCGCGGATCGCGGCCTACTACTCCGTGATCACCGCTCAGCTGTAGTCACCCGCGACGTGCCCACGACCGGGTGGTTCCCGGTCGTGGGCACGTTCGGCGGGTTCGATCCGGTGACATGCGCCGACTACTCGTGACGATGCTGGTCCTGCTGTTCGCCGCGCCGGGCGTGGCCTCCGCGTCGGGCGTGCTGCACTCGTGCACCACGTCGGTCGACGGGCACACGGCCTCGGGGCAGTGCGAGGGCGGCGGGTCGTTCCGCCTGCTCGCCTCCTGCGAGGACGGCTCGACCGCCCGGAGTTCCTGGCTCACCTTCACCAACGGCATCGGCAAGACGAAGATCCGCTGCCGGTCGAACGCCCTGGAGGCGTGGATCGAGCAGGGGTAGCCGCTCGCGGCGGGTTCCCGTGATGTGAAGCACCCCGGTTGGACAGGACATGTCTGGTGTGGATGCTTCTACCCATGCACGGTGAACAGCACTACCTCGTGGGCCTGGACCTGACCGGTCGACGCGTCGTCGTCGTGGGCGGCGGCACGGTCGCGCAGCGCAGGCTGCCCAGGCTGGTCGCGGCGGGCGCGCGGGTGGAGGTGATCTCGCCCGAGGTCACCCCGGCGGTCCAGGGCATCGTCGACGGCGGCGAGGCGACCTGGCACGCCCGCGAGTACGCCGACGGTGACCTCGACGGCGCCTGGTACGTGCTGGCCTGCACCTCCTCGCCCGAGGTCAACGCCAGGATCACGGCGGACGCCGAGCAGCGCCGCGTGTTCTGCGTGCGCGCCGACGTGGCCGTGAAGGGCACCGCCGTGACGCCGGCGGTCGGCGAGCACGACGGCCTGCTGATCGGCGTCCTCGCGGGCGGGCAGCACCGCCGTTCCGCCGGGGTGCGGGACGGGCTGCTCTCCGCGTTGCGCGACGGTTCCCTGGCCGACCACCACGACCAGCCGGCGGGCGTGGCGCTCGTCGGCGGCGGCCCGGGCGACCCCGACCTGATCACCGTGCGCGGGCGCAGGCTCCTCGCCAGGGCCGACGTGGTGGTGGCCGACCGGCTCGCGCCGCGCGAACTGCTGGACGAGCTGCCGCCGCACGTCGAGGTGGTGGACGCGGCGAAGATCCCGTACGGACGTGCCGCGACGCAGGACTTCATCAACACCACGCTGGTCGACCACGCCAAGGCGGGCCGGTTCGTGGTCCGACTCAAGGGCGGTGACCCGTACGTGTTCGGCCGGGGCTTCGAGGAGCTGATCGCGTGCGCCGAGGCGGGCGTGCCGGTCACCGTCGTGCCCGGCGTCACCAGCGCGTTCGGCGTGCCCGCGCTGGCGGACGTGCCGGTGACGCACCGGGGCGTGGCGCACGAGGTGGTGGTCGTGTCCGGGCACGTCGCGCCGGACGACCCCAGGTCGCTGGTCGACTGGTCGGCGCTGGCGAGGTTGAGCGGCACGGTCGTGATCCTCATGGGGGTGGAGCGGGCGGCGGCGTTCGCGGACGCCCTCATGGCGGGTCGTCCGGGCGACACCCCGGTGTCGGTGATCCAGGAGGGCGGCACCCGCACCCAGAAGGTCGTGCGGTCCACGTTGGCGTCCCTGGCCGCGGACATCGCCGAGCACGGCATCCGCCCGCCCGCGATCATCGTTGCGGGACCGGTTGCCGCACTGGCGGGGCAGCTGCCGCCGCGCTCCTGAGCGCCCACCCCGCCCCGGCGGCGACGACCGCGACGAGCCCGCCCAGCGCGGCCCACGTCGTGCCGCCGGGGTGGACCAGCGCCTCACCCCGCATCGCCTGCCAGACCAGCAGCGCGAACAGCCCGGCGTACCCGAGCGCAGCCACGCCGATCAGCCGGGTGCGGGCGCGTTCGGCCACCCCCAGCGCGGCCACCCCCAGCGCCAGCACGACCATCACCTGCAACCCGTGCATGCCGAAGAAGTGCGGCACGCGCAGGTCGCCGCCGGTGGTGCTCCACCCGGTGAGCGGCAGGCCGGGACCGCCGTCGGGCACGCCGACGCTGTGCCCGGCGACCAGCTCGACCTCCCGGCCGGCCGCGTCCACCGCGGTGTACTCGTTGCGCTGGAACACCATCAGGTAGCCCGACGACATGCCCGCGATCGCCAGGTACAGCCCGCCGCGCACGGCCCACCGCACGTCGCGCCGCCCGAACCGCTGGAACGACAGCACCAGCGCCGGCACCACGTTGGCCAGGAACATCGCCGGGATCGCGGTGCCGAAGCTGACCTGGAGGAACTGGTTGAGCGGGTCGTCGGAGGTGTTGTAGTGGGTGAACATGCCGCGCCCGGCCTGGACCGCGATCAGCCCGACCTCCACGAACATGATCACCGCGATGAACGTGGCGGCCCCGGCCGTCCACCTCCGCCCCCGGTGCGGCAGGGAGAGCATCCAGGACAGCGTCGCCGAGTAGACCGCCAGCGACACCGCGAACTTGAACGGCTTCGCCCACGGCGACGCCCCCTGCAACACCCGTCCGTCCAGCAGCATCGCCACCGCGAACCCCACCGCGCCCACCGCCATCACCACGGCCAACCACAGGGTGGGCCGGTGCCAGGTCTTCGTCATGGGACCAGCCTCGCCGGGCGCACCACCAAGATCACTGGTGCTGTCCCCGCACTCCGAGGTAGGGCAGGCCATCCCCCGCGTCCGGGTGGGACAATGGGGGACGAGGCCCGGACGCGGCGGCGGGCCGCGCGGAACGGGGTCGGCGTGGCGGTGTGGGTTCGGCTCGCCGGGGTGGGGCTGGCCAAGGTGCGGTTCGCCTACTCGCCGGTGTTCGAGACCGTGATGGCGGTCGACGGGTTGCGCACACCGGGCGCGCACGCCGTGCACCTGCCGTGGGTGCGGTGGGCGCGGGACCGGGTCGACGGGATCGCCGGCCTGGACACGTTGCTGGCCCGGTTGGAGGGTCCGGCGAAACCGGCCGACCTGATGCCGGTGCCCGACGTGCGGATGCCCGACCTGGACGCCGAACTGCGGCAGGTCGCGCGGCCGGAGGCCGACGTCATCCGGCGCTGCCACGACCTGCTCATCGCGCCGCACTGGAAGCGCATCACCGCCGTCCTCGAAGCCGACATCGCGGCGCGCGCGGCGACCCTGGCGGACAAGGGCGTCGAGGCGGTGTTCCACGACCTGCACCCCGAGGTCACGTGGGCCGACGGCGAACTGGTCCTGCACCGCAAGCCCGAGCACCGGGTCGACCTGGCCGAGCGCGGTCTGGTGCTGTGCCCCAGCGTGTTCTGCTGGCCGAAGGCGTGGATCGCGCTCGACCCCGTCGGCCAGGGCGTGCTGCGCTACCCGGCGCGCGGCATCGGCACGTTGTGGGAGGACCGGGAGACACCGCACGACCTGGCCGCGCTGATCGGCCGCACCCGTGCCCACCTGCTCACGTTGCTCGAAGCGCCGAGGAGCACGACCGACCTGGCGGCGGCGCTGGGCGTCACGGCGGGGGCGGTCTCGCAGCACATCGGCGTGCTGAGGGCGGCCCGGCTGGTGACGACGCGGCGTGAAGGGCGGCACGTCCTGCACATGCGCACCACCCGGGCCGACGCGCTCCTGGGCTAGGTGCGCCGCCCGGATCGCCGCGTCGTCGTCTCGGCGGATCCTCGACGCGGGCTGTGGCTCCGGCACGGTGTCTGGTTGCACTACCTGGAGGACTGGACGGGACCGCTGGCCGAGTTGCGGTGCGTGCTGAAGCCCGGCCCCGGAAGCCCGTGACCTCTTCCCGGACGAATTCGCACCGTTCCCGTCCGGGGCCTTCCTGGGCTTCCTGTTCTTCGTCCTGGAAGCCGCCTGACTGTCCAACATCCGAGGGCTAGGGCCTGTCCTCAAAGCCAGATGAGCAGTGTGGCGAGGTCGAGCATGGCTCGGTAGGAGGTGGCGGTCTTGTCGAAGCGGGGTGGCGATGGCACGGAACTGCTTGAGCCGGTTGAAGCAGCGTTCGACCACGTTGCGGCGTTTGTAGGCGGTGCGGTCGAAGGCCGGTGGGCGTCCGCCGGCCCGGCCGCGTCGCAGCCGGTTGGCCTGCTGGTCGCGGCGTTCGGGGATGGTGGCCGGGATGCGGCGTCGGCGCAAATGGGAGCGGATGGCGCGGCTGGAGTAGCCCTTGTCCGCGATCACCCGGCTCGGCCGCGTGGCGGGCCGCCCCGGTCCGGGTCGGTCGAACCGGATACCGGCCATGACCTGGGTGACATGGTGCAGTCGTTGACGTTGCCGCCGGTCAGGACGATCGACAGGGGTCGGCCGTGGCCGTCGCAGGCGAGGTGGATCCTGGTGGTGGGTCCGCCGCGCGAGCGGCCGATGGCATGATCACCTGGCTCGCTGTGCCCGCCGCACGACCCGACCGCCCCCTCTGTGGGACACGGTCGTGCGGCCGGCGCCGGCGGCGTGCTGATGAGCGCGCACGATGCCGGAGTCGACGGCGACCTCGCGGTCGAGTTCGTCGATCGCCTCGGCGATGACGCGGACCTTCGCCACGAGTGCGGTGAGGGTGCCGTTGCGCGACCATCGCCAGAACCGGTTGTAGACCGTCTTCCACGGCCCGTAGCGTTCGGGCAGGTCACGCCAGGCAATCCCGGTCTTGGCCTTGAACGGCATCCCGTTGATCAGCCTGCGGTCGTCCACCCGAGGACGGCCTGTCGCCCCCGAGACGGGCAGTAAGGGCTCGACGACCTGCCACTGCTCATCGGTCAACTCATGCCTACGCACCACGACCCAAGATCAAAGCAGATTAGGACTACCCGCTTTGAGGACAGGCCCTAGGCCCGACAGCCGGGGGCGAGGCAGAGCCCCGTGAACGGCAAAGCAGGAGTCCCCGCCAAGGGGACCCCTGCTTTTATGCTGCCACGGGGGTCTGACAATTTTTGGTGTCAGACCCCCGTCAGACGACGAACTGTGGACTAGTGCTGCGGCACCCGGCGAGGCCGGCCCGAGCCCGCGCCACTGCGGTCGCGGTCGAAGCGGCCGCCGCGGAAGCCGCCGCCGGTGCCGCCGCTGCGCCGAGGACCGCCGCCACCGCCGCCGCGACGGGCGCGGACCGGGACCTCGGGCTCGATGACGGGGATGCCGCTCGGCACCCGCGCGCCCGTGATGCGGACCAGTTCCTCGTCACCCGGACGGACCTTGGTCGTGGTGGGGCGGATGCCCGCGCGCGACGTCAGGCCCTGGACCGCGCGCCGCTGGTCGTGCGTGACCAGCGTGACGACGGTCCCGGACTGGCCGGCCCGCGCGGTGCGCCCGGCCCGGTGCAGGTAGTCCTTCGGGTCGGCCGGCGGGTCGACGTGCACGACGAGGCTCACGTCGTCCACGTGGATGCCGCGCGCCGCCACGTCGGTGGCGATCAGCACCGGCATGCTGCCCTCGCGGAACTGGCCGAGCACCCGCGTGCGCGCGCTCTGCGCCTTGCCGCCGTGCAACGCACCGGCGTGCACGCCCATCGACCGCAGCTTCTTGGCCAACCTGTCCACGTGGTGCTTGGTGCGCACGAACATGATCGTGCGACCCTCGCGCGCCGCGACCTCGGTCACCACGTTCTGCTTGTCCTCGGCGGACACGAACAGCAGGTGGTGCTCCATCGTGGTGACGCTGCCCGTGGGCGGCGACACCGAGTGGACCACCGGGTCGTGCAGGTACTGGCGCACCAGCTTGTCCACGTCGCCGTCCAGCGTCGCGGAGAACAGCAGCCGCTGCCCGTCCTGCGGCGTCAGGTCGAGGATCGCCCGGACCTGCGGCATGAAGCCCATGTCCGCCATCTGGTCGGCCTCGTCCAACGCGGTGAACATGACCTCGGACAGGTCCGCCGTGCCCTGCCGGACGTGGTCGGACAGCCGACCCGGCGTGGCGATCAGCAGGTCGACACCACGGCGCAGCGCGTCGACCTGACGCGGGAACGACGTGCCGCCGACGACCGTGCGGCACCACAGGCCCAGCGATCGGGCGAACGGGTTGAGGGCTTCCTCGACCTGCATCGCCAGCTCACGGGTGGGCACCAGCACGAGCGCGCGCGGCTTGAGCGGCTTGGCCCGACCACCGGTCAGGCGGGACAGCAGGGCCAGGCCGAACGCCAGCGTCTTGCCGGAGCCGGTCTGGCCACGCCCGAGCAGGTCGCGGCCGGCCATGGCATCCGGCAGCGTGGCGGCCTGGATCGGGAACGGTTCGGTGATGCCCGCCTG
The DNA here is from genome assembly GCF_054781895.1 of Saccharothrix stipae. NCBI lineage: Bacteria > Bacillati > Actinomycetota > Actinomycetes > Pseudonocardiales > Pseudonocardiaceae > Saccharothrix > Saccharothrix stipae. Next base: position 865,020 of record NZ_BAAGTN010000008.1, read on the forward strand.
TTCGAGCGCGCGCAGCAGCTCGTCGGACAGGCCCAACTCGGCGAACGAGGGCAGCGGGCCCTCGGGCATCGTGCTCTCGACGTGGTCGGGAATGGTGGTCGTCAGCTCCACGCTGGAAGCGGGACGACGGTTGCCCTGGCCTGGGCGCCTGTTACTGCGGGGCTTGCGGAACTGCGGGCGCTCGGAACGGCCTTGGGACATTGTCGGCAAAACAAACCTCCGGGACACGGCACGTCTCGAGGATTGCTCTGCTTGAGCAGGCGCGATCGCGGGGACGGGCCCGGCGCGCGGATCGCGCCGATAGTGGTTGGGAAGCACCACCGGCCACTCTGGCGGCCTGGGGCACGCAGCGGCGCCACCGGGCGGTGCACCACTCAGTCTAGCCGATCACGGGCCGGAGTTCGTCATCCCGGCGGTGTTCTCGCGCACACGGGTGGCCGTCCGGACGATCGAGTGAGTCGCACCGATGATCTTGAAGAACCGAGAAACCGCACGTGGCGAGGGGTGTGCGGAACTTCCGATCCGCTCGGGCCGAGGCGGCTCCCACCAGCTGAACGGGGCAACGAACGGTCGGCGCGGTGCGCACCGGGCGGAAGGACTTCGACTTCCCGCAGGTGCTCGTGGGCCGCCGCGCCGGTTCGTCGCGCACGAGCTCCGGGCCGACGTCGACCCGGAGCTCGTGCGCGCCCTGCCGTCCTACCGCCGGCCGCCGACCGGCGAGGCCCGCTCCGCACGGGCCGCCGGCGACCTCGTCCGGCCGATGCCTACGCCGAACGGGTGACCACCGGTCACCGCAGACCGGCCAGGTCGAGCAGCATCTCGGTGGTGTCGCGCGGCTCCGCCAGCTCCGGCGGGAGGCCGCGCGCGGTGAACCAGCCGGCCACGTTGCGCACGTCCCGTTCCAGGAACTCCGGCCCGCGCGGGTTCGCCACCAGGTCCACCACCTGCGGCAGGTCGATCACGACCAGCCGCCCGTCGTGCACCATCAGGTTGAACGCCGACAGGTCGCCGTGCGCCAGCCCCACCGACGCCATCACGCCCAGCGCGTCCACCAGCTGCCGCCACAGCCCCAGCAGCTCGTCCGGCTCGGGCCGCAGCTGCGCCAACCGGGGCGCGGCCGCGCCGTCCGTGCCGACGAACTCCAACAGCAGCTCGGTGCCGTCGCGCTGCACCGGGTAGGGCACCGGGGCGCCCGACTGCCACAGCGTCGTCAGCGCGGCGAACTCGGCCACCGCCCACCGCTCGGCGATGAGGTTGCGGCCGAACGCGCTGCGGTTGGCCATCGCGCGCATCTCGCGCGAGCGCCGCATCCGCCTGCCTTCGAGGTAACCCGCGTCCCGGTGGAACAGCCGGTGGTCGTTGCTGCGGTACCGCTTCGCCGCCAGCAGGCACGACCGGTCGGTGCCGGGCATCGCGCGTTCCAGCAGGAAGACGTCAGCCTCCTTGCCGGTCTTCACGATCCCCAGCTCGCGGTCCACCGCGGCCAGGTCGGTGACCAGCCAGTCCGGGTGCGGTTTCGGCCCCTGGTCGGCATCGCCCCAGGTGGACCACCGGTCGCCGTCCTCGGGGACGTCCGCCGCGGCGGCGTCCTCACGCATCTGGGCGAGGCGGTCCTTGGCCTCTTCGGTGAGCCGGCCACGACGGCCGGGCTCGATGTCGCCGTCACCGCGCGCCGAGGCCTTCTTGGCCTTCTTGGCCCGCCACCTCAGGTCGTCGGCGTGGTCGAAGTCGGATTCGAGTTCTGCGTGCTGCTCGTGCTCGCGCACTGGATGAGCTCCAGGTGAAGTGGGGTGGATCGCCCCCACCGGCGCGGTGTGGTCCTTCGCGCGGGTTCGCGTCAGGCGAGAGGGGCGAGCGGACGGGTCGGTGCCACGTCCCGGACAGCTGTCGCCATCTGGCACCTCCTCGACTCCGCCGTGGTCTGCCACCACCGGCGCTGTGCGCGTACCGGCACAGGTTGCCCGGCGCCCGGGCACGGTCGCAACCGAATTACCGCGTCTCCACGCGGTAGCTGGTGCGCTGCCCCAACCAGGCCGCGGCCAGCTGGGCGATCACCAGCGAGTCGTGCCGCAGCACGCGCTCGTCGTGCCACTGCGAGGCCCTGGGCGCGGCGGCCAGCATCCGCTGCCGGGCCGTGCCGCTGAAGTCCACCAACGCCGCCACCGCCTCCTCGACCTCGACCGGCGTGAGCGGTCGAGGTGCGGCGGTGTCCGGCAGGGAGGGCGCGGCGTCCGCGAACGTCGCCGTGGTGCCCAGGTCGCGGGCGAGCTGGTGCTCCACCGACTCCGCGTTGAGCTGCCGCTGCCGCCAGGTCGGGTCGACCAGGGCCAGGCGCAGCCCGAGCAGCCGGGCCAGGCACAGCCCCGCCCACACCCGCTTCAAGGCCTCCGGGGCGTCCAGCGCGTCGGTTCGCAGGTCCTCGGTGATACCCCGCAGCTGCGCGGGGGTGACCGCGTCGGGGTGCGTCGCGCCGGGTGTGTCGCCGGGTGTGTCGGGGCTCACCCGGTCATTCTGTCACTACCCTCACGACTGGTGACAAACCACTGCGCTGCGTCACGCAATTGGCGGCCGGCGGTGTGCGAACGACCGTCGGTAATCCTTTGGCGGCACGCCCACCACCGACGTGAAGTGGTGGCGCAACAACGCGGCCGTGCCGAAGCCGGCGCGGTGGGCCACGTCCTCCACGGTGAGCTGCGTCTCCTCCAGGAGCTGACGGGCGCGCAGCACCCGCTGGACGGTGAGCCAGCGGTGCGGGGTCGTGCCGGTCTCGGCGGCGAAGCGGCGGGCGAACGTGCGTTCGGACATGGTCGCCTGCTCGGCCAGGCTCGCGATGGTGTGCTCCTGGTCGAGCCGGTCCTGCAACCAGGCCAGCAGCGGCTGGAGGCTGTCGGCCTGGTGCGGCGCGGGCAGTTCCACGAACTGGCGCTGCCCGCCCTCGCGCTGCGGTGCGACGACCATGCGGCGCGCGATGGTCGCGGTGACGGCCGCGCCGAGCTCGCGGCGGACCAGGTGCAGGCACGCGTCGATGCCCGCGGCCGTGCCCGCGCTGGTGACGATGTCGCCCTCGTCCACGAACAGCACGTCCGGGTCGATCTTGGCGTGGGGGAAGCGCTCGGCGAGCGCGGTGGCGTGGTGCCAGTGGGTGGTGCAGCGGCGGTCGTCCAGCAGGCCTGCCGCGCCCAGGACGAACGCGCCGCTGCACACCGACAGCAGCGTGCTGCCCCCGCGGTGGGCTTCGCGGATGGCTTCGAGCACGAGCGGCGGGTACTCGTCGCGGATCTTCACGGCCGGGACGGCCACCAGGTCGGCCCGGCCGAGCGCGTCGAGGCCGTGGTCGGGGGTGAGCGACGCTCCGACGCTGGTGCGCACGGGTTCGCCGGGGCGTTCGCCGCAGACCAGGAAGTCGATCGGCGGCACGCCGTCCTCGGTGCGGTCGACGCCGAAGACCTCGCAGATCACGCCGAACTCGAACGGCGCGAGGCCGTCGATGACCACGGCGGCAACGGAGCGGAGCATGACGCCACCGTACTTGGCAGGATTTTGATGCACAACGGCACAGCTGCCAATTGTGGCGGTTTCTTGTGCATCGCATAGTTAGCGCCATGACAGCGATCCTCTTCGCCCTGACCGTCCTGGCCCTGGTCGTCTACGGCCTGGAGCGCAACCACCAGCGCCGAACCCGCCTGGGCTCCGCCCTCGTCGGCAGCACCGACGTGGAGGACCGGGACGTGCGGCGGGTGGCGGCCGACCTGCGGGCCGCGTCCGCGCACGCCACCGCCGACCGCGCCGCGCACCGCCGCCCGGCGGCACCCGTCCGCTCGATGCGCCCGGCCCGCTCGGTCTGACCTGCTCCGGCGGTGCGCTAGACGACCAGGTCGGCGGTCTTGGCCCCGGTCGGCTCCACCCGCAACCCGGCGCGGACCGCGACCTTGATCAACCCCTTGAGGTCGGTCGGCTCCGACCGCGACCGCACGATCGCCTGCGCGAGCCGACCCTTGTGGGCCTTGTTGAAGTGGCTGACCGCGTTGCGGCGGCCCTTCGCGTCCTCGGTGACGACGCGGATCACGGCGGCGTGGGGGATGCGGGCGAGCGAGGTGTACGGGCTCGACCGCAGGTCGACCACGAACTCGTCGACGGCGGCCAGCACCGGTTCGAGCGCGGGTCGCCACAGACCGCCCAGCGGTCCGACGGATGGCAGCACGCTGCCGCCGGACAGCCGGTACGCGGGGATCGGGTCACCACCGCCGACGACGCCGAACAGCGCCGACGCCACCGCGAGGCGTGCGGCGGCGCGGGACTTCTCGGTCTTGGTCAACGAGTCGAGGGCCAACGCGTCGTACAGCACCCCCGTGTACCGCGCGAGGGCGGGCAGCGTGGGCGACCGGCGCAGCTCGGCGTTGCGCCCCACCTCGCCCGCCTGCCGTTCGGAGAGCCCGAGCACGGCCAGGCTCGCGGGGACGTCGGCGGCGAGGTCGACCAGGGCGTCGACCAGCTTGCCGCGCACCGGGGTGAGTTCCGGGTGCGACAGCCGGTCGAGGTCGAGCGGCGCGCCGGAGCCGCCGAGGGCCTTGGTCTCCGACGGGGGGAGCAGTACCAACACGACGGGCAAGCCTAGGCGGTCCCGGTGCCGACGGCTCCCGCCCCGGAGCCCGCGGTCAGCCCACCTGGCCGACGCAGAACTGGTTGCCGTCCGGGTCCGCCAGCACGGTCCAGGTCAACCCCGGCACGGTGTGCTCCGCGATCTCCGTCGCGCCCAGGCCGACCAGCCGTGCCACCTCGCCCGCGCGGTCCTCGACGTGGGTGTCGAAGTGCACCCGGTTCTTGCCCGGCGTCGGGTCGTCGACCCGTTGCAAGCCCAGTTGCAGCCCGCCCTCACCCACCGGGGCGAGGATCAGGAACTCGCCCCAGTCGTGCTGCACCGACGTGCCGAGCGCCTTGGTCCAGAAGTCCGCCAGCCGGTGCACGTCGGCGGTGTCGATGGTGATCATGCCGATGGTGAAGGTCATGGACCGGCACGCTAGACCCGACCACCGACAATTCCCGCCGACGTCCACCGCCGCCACCTCAGGCGGAACCCGTTGGAACTGATCAGGGGCCGTTCACTACCCTTCTCGGACAACCCGCCCACGAGGAGCGCCCACCGTGATCACGAGGATGTCGTCGCTGTTCCTGCGCACCCTGCGCGAGGACCCGGCCGACGCCGAAGTACCCAGCCACAAGCTGCTGGTCCGCGCCGGCTACGTCCGCCGCGTCGCACCGGGCGGTTACTCGTGGCTGCCGCTGGGGCTGCGGGTGCTGCGCAACATCGAGCAGGTCGTGCGCGAGGAGATGGACGCCTTCGGCGCGCAGGAGATCCAGTTCCCCGCGCTGCTGCCGAAGGAGCCCTACGAGGCGACGAACCGGTGGACCGAGTACGGCCCCAACATCTTCCGCCTCAAGGACCGCAAGGGCGCCGACTACCTGCTCGGCCCCACCCACGAGGAGCTGTTCACGCTCACCGTGAAGGGCGAGTACTCCTCCTACAAGGACTACCCGGTCACGCTCTACCAGATCCAGACCAAGTACCGCGACGAGGCGCGCCCCCGCGCGGGCATCCTGCGCGGTCGCGAGTTCGTGATGAAGGACTCCTACTCCTTCGACCTCACCGACGAGGGCTTGGCGCGGTCCTACCGGCAGCACCGCGACGCCTACATCCGCATCTTCGACCGGCTGGGCATGGAGTACGTGATCGTCTCCGCCACGTCGGGCGCGATGGGCGGCTCGGCGTCGGAGGAGTTCCTGGCGGTCGCGCCCAACGGTGAGGACACCTTCGTCCGCAGCACGGAGTCGGACTACGCGGCGAACGTCGAGGCCGTCACCACGCCCGCGCCCGCCGAGCAGGACCCGGCGACCCGGCCCGAGGCGCAGGTGCACCACACGCCGAACACGCCCACCATCGAGTCCCTCGTCGCCTTCCTCAACGCCAACACCGACCGCACCTTCACCGCCGCGGACACCCTGAAGAACGTCCTGGTGAAGACGCGCAAGCCCGGTGCCGAGGCGTGGGAGCTGCTGGCCGTCGGCCTGCCCGGCGACCGCGAGGTGGACCTCAAGCGGCTGGAGGCGGCGGTCGAGCCCGCCGAGGTGGCGATGCTGGAGGAGGCGGACTTCGCCCGCAACTCCTTCCTGGTCAAGGGCTACATCGGCCCGGCCGCGCTGCAGGCCAACGGCGTCCGGTACCTGACCGACCCCCGCGTGGTGCGCGGCACGGCGTGGGTGACCGGCGCCGACAAGGCCGACCACCACGTGGTGGACCTGGTCGTCGGCCGCGACTTCACCCCCGACGGCACGATCGACGTGGCCGAGGTCCGCGAGGGCGACCCTTCGCCCGACGGCAAGGGCGTGCTGGTCGCCGCGCGCGGCATCGAGATCGGGCACATCTTCCAGCTGGGCCGCAAGTACGCGGACGCGTTCTCGCTGGACGCCCTGGGCCCGGACAGCAAGCCGGTCCGGATCACCATGGGTTCCTACGGCATCGGCGTGTCGCGCCTGGTCGCCGCGATCGCCGAGCAGAGCCACGACGAGCGCGGGCTGATCTGGCCGCGCAACGTCGCGCCCGCCGACGTGCACGTGGTCGTCGCGGGCAAGGACGAGACGCTGCTCGCGGGCGGCGAGAAGCTGGCGGGCGAGCTGTCCGCGGCCGGTCTGACGGTGCTGCTGGACGACCGCAAGGCGAGCCCGGGCGTGAAGTTCGCCGACGCCGAGCTGATCGGCGTGCCGACCATCCTGGTGGTGGGCCGCGGCCTGGCCAACGGCGTGGTCGAGGTCAAGGACCGCCGCACCGGCGACCGCGAAGAGGTCGCGGTCGACGACGCCGTGCAACACCTGCTCCGGGTCGTCCGGGGCTGACCGCCTAGCCGAGCACGGCGGCCAGCACGGCCGCCGTGTCGGTGAGGTCGGTGAGCACGACGTGCGCGCCGGCCTCCCGCAGGTCGGCGACGCCGCTGCGGCCCGTCGCCACACCGATGGCCACGGCGCCGTGGCGCAGGGCGGCGTCCACGTCGTGCGGCGTGTCGCCGATGACGACGCACCGGAATTCGCGGGTGTGCTTGGCCGAGGCCAGCCGCACCGCCTCCAGCACCAGGTCGGGCCGGTGCTCGGACACCGAGCCGTAGCCGCCGAGCTCGAAGTCGACGTGCTCGTCGAGCCCGAACGCGGCCAGCTTGAACCGGGCGATCTCCACCAGGTTGCCGGTGACCAGCGACTGCACGACGTCCTCCCGCGCCGCCAACGCCTTCAGCGCCGCCGCCGCGCCGGGGAGCGCGCGTCCCCGCGACGGCAGCAGGCCTCGCTCCCGCGTGGCCACGTCGATCAGCTCCGCGTGCAGCCGCGCCACGAGTTCCTCGGTGGGCTCCAGGTCGTGTGCCGTCAACAGCTCCCGCGTGATGGCACGCTCGGTGCGGCCGGGGAAGCTGGGCACGTGCACGAGGTCCAGGCCCGCCGCGGCGCGCAACGCGGTGCGGTACCAGTCGTGCCCGAGGCCGCGGGCGTCGATCAACGTCAGGTCGATGTCCCACAGCACCAAGGTGCTCACGGCAACCGCACGCTTTCCAGGATGCGCTTCACGTCGTCGTCCGACGGTCCTTCGGCCACGTGCGGTCCGCCCTCGGCGACGTTGAGCACGAACACCGACACCTTGGAGCCGTTGCGCAGCGCCACCGCGCTGACCGTGGCCTTGGGGGCGTAGCAGGCGCTGGCGGACTTCGGCGTCACCTCGACGCTGAGCCGGACCACGTCCTCGGTCGCGGACTCCACCCGCGGCTCGCCGATCTCGGGCGGCGCGCCCGCGACGGTGTACCCGCCCGCAGCGATCCGGTTCACCAGCTCGGTGGCGACCTGCTCCGGGTCGTCGTCGATGATCGAACCGGCCGCCGCCTGCGCCTGGATCATGTCCCGGCCCTGGCACTGGAACGGCCGGGACACGTACGACGTGGTCAGCCTGATCCGGCCGGACGCGCCGCCGCCGCTGGACTCCCAGGTCGGCGGCAGCTCGTAGACCAGGCCCGCCTGCGAGTCGTCCACCGGCTGCCAGTCCGGCCGCGCCGCGGACGACGGTGACGAGCCCGACGTGGGCGGCGGTGCCGCGGCCCGGTCGTCACCGGAGTTCAGCACGAGCGCCGTCACGCCGCCGCCGACGACCAGCACGGCGACCACGGCGAGCGCGATCCACAACGGCGCGCGGCTCGGCCGCTTCGGCGGTTGCTGCTGGTAGACGCCCAGCCCGGTGTAGCTCACCGGCTCAGCGGCTTCACGGAGTCGACCATGCCCTGCAGGTCGGCCTCCGTCGGCGGCTTGGGCTCGGCCGGCCCGCCTTCGAGGTCGCCGTTGGCCATGAACACGTGGAAGCCCTTGTCGCCCTTGAGGACCAGCACCTTCACCACGCCCTTGGTGGCCAGGCAGGGGTCGCCCGAGGTGGTGGCGGTGGCGTCGACCTGGATGCCCTCGATGTCACCCAGGGGGCTGGGCACCTTCACCGGCTTGGGCTCGCCGAGCTTGACCTCGAACTTCGGCGCGGACTTGTAGTACTGGGTGGCGAGCTTCTCGGCGAAGTCCCTGGCCACCGCGGTCAGGTCGGTCTGCGGCACCACGACGCCGCCCGCGCCGCCGCGGTTGAACCCGTTGTTGCCGCAGTCGTAGGCGCCGGTGACGGTCAGGCCGGTCAGCTTCACGTCCTGCATCGCCTCGACCGGTGCGCTGTTGGGCGTGGGCGACCAGCCCTTGGGCACGTCGTAGCTGTAGGACAGGGCCTGCACGGGCAGGCAGTTCCAGCCGGGCTTGAGGGGCTCGCAGGTGAGGTTCGGCGCGCTCGACTCGGTCGTCTTCGCCGTGGTGGAGGTCGTCGTGGTGGGCGAGCCGCCAGTGGTGTTCTGCGCGACCGGGGTCGACTCCGGCCGGGTCAGCACGTACGCGGTCACGCCGCCGCCGACGAGGACGACCACGACCGCGCCGATCACCAGCCACAGCTTGGTCTTGCTCTTCTTGGGCGGGGGCTCGTCACCGCCGGAGAACACGCCGAGCCCACCGTAGGAACTGCCGTAGCTCTGCGGGAAGACCTGCTGCGGGTAGCCGTGGTCCTGCGGGCCCGAGTCGCCCTGGCCGGGCTGGCCGCCCCAGCCGGACTGCCCGTCACCTGGGTAAGTCACGGCCAAACCGTACCCGGTGTCCTCCGAACGCCGGACCGGTCCGATTTATTCAGCGCACGTTGACTTTGTCGGGCGGTGCGTCGTAGCCTCTAATTCAACACTTGATGAACAACCTGGGAGGACATCATGGCCGCACTGCACGACCGGCCGCCGGCGGTCATCGCGGTGGCCACCGCCGTCGTCGGCTCGTTGATCGCGCTCGTCCTGGGCCTGCTGACGTTCGGCGTCCAGGCGACGGTGCACCCGGAGGCGGTGCCGCTCGCGGTCGCCGTCGACGCCGGCGCACCGCCGCCGCTGCGCGGTGTCGCCGACAAGCTCGCCGGCGGCGACGTGGCGGAGGTCTCGTGGCGGGTGACCACGCCCGGCGAGGCGCGGGAGCTGCTGTCCCGCCAGGAGGTCTACGGGGTGCTCGAACTGGCGCCCGGCGGCGCGACCGTGGTGCTGTCCGGCGCGGTGAACCCGTCCGGCACGCAGGTCGCGCAACAGGTCCTCGGCGGCGTCGCGCAAGGGGCCGGGATGCCGGTGCAGGTCGTCACGCTGCACCCGGCGTCGGCCGCCGGTCGCACCGCACCGCTGGCCGCCAGTGCGCTGCTGTGGATCGCGGGTCTGGTCGCCGGGGCGGCGTTCGTGCTGCTGGCGCGCAAGCCGACCGCGGTCGGCCGGCTGGCGGGCGTGGCCACCACGACCGTGCTCGGCGTCGCGGTCGTGGCGGGCTTCTTCACGCTGTGGGACTCGTCCCTGCCGCTCGGCTGGGACGTGCTGGCCTACCTCGCCCTGGTCGGGGTGGCGTTCGCGCTGGTCCAGGGCGCCCTGCTGAGGCTGCTCGGCATCCGGGCGATGGCCGTGCTCGGCCCGCTGTACCTGATCGCGCCCGCGGTCGCGGGCCAGGTGCCGGAGCTGCTCGACCCGGCCTACCGGGCGTTGCTGTGGTCGTGGACGCCGTTCCGGTTCTCCGCCGAGGGGCTGCGCGCCCTGCTGCACGGCGGTTCGCCGAGCTCCGCCCAGGTCTGGGTGTTCGTGGCGCTCGCCGCGGTCGGGCTGGCCGTGCTGCTGCTACCCGGCAAGAAAGGTGAGCCGGACCTTGCGCACGGGGTTGTCGACGTTGGTGTCGACCAGGCAGACCGACTGCCAGGTGCCCAGCGCCAGCACACCGCCTAGCACCGGGATCGTCGCGTAGGGCGGCACGAGCGCGGGGAGCACGTGGTCACGGCCGTGGCCGGGCGTCCCGTGGCGGTGCCGCCACCTGCCGTCGGCGGGCAGCAGCTCGCGCAGCGCGGCGAGCAGGTCGTCGTCGCTGCCCGCGCCGGTCTCCAGCACGGCCAGCCCCGCGGTGGCGTGCGGCACCCAGAGGTGCAGCAGCCCGTCGCCGTCCACGTCGGCCAGGAAGTCCTCGCAGGCACGGGTGAGGTCGTGCACGACCTCCGTCGAGCCGGTGCGGATCTCGATCTCTTCGCTGCGCATGCCTCCAGAGCTTACGAACGGCCGCCGGGAAACCCGGTGCGCCGTCGTCGCCCGATCGGGCAGGATGCCGACCGTGATCCACACCGCCATCGTCACCGGCGCGAACCAGGGCATCGGAGCCGCGACCGCGAAGGCCTTGGCGGCCCAGGGCGCCAACGTCCTCATCACGTTCCTGCGCTTCGCGCCGACACCCGACCCGAGCCTGCCGGGCGAGTACTTCACCGCCCGCGAGTCGGACGCCGAGGACGTGGTCGCGGCCATCACCGAGGCGGGCGGCCAGGCGCACGCGCTGGAGGTCGACCTCACCGACACCTTGGCGCCCACCACGCTGTTCGACACCGCCGAGCGGATCTTCGGACCGGTCGACATCCTGGTCAACAACGCCTCCGGCTGGGTGCAGGACACGTTCCTGGCCGTGACCCAGGACCAGTTCGGCCGGGTCCTCCAGGCCGTCACGCCGCAGACGTTCGACGCGCAGTTCGCCGTGGACGCCCGCGCGGGCGCGTTGCTGATCGCCGAGTTCGCCCGCCGGCACATCGCCCGCGGCGGCAACTGGGGTCGCATCGTCGGCCTGACCTCCGGCGGCCCGCTCGGCTTCCCCGGCGAGGTGTCCTACGGCGCGGCGAAGGCGGCGCTGGACAACTACGCCCTGTCCGCGGCCGCCGAGCTGTGGCCGCACGGCATCACGTCGAACGTGGTCAAGCCGGGCGTCACCGACACCGGCTGGGTCAACGACGCGGTGCGCGCCCAGCACGACGTCTCGCAGCCCGAGGACGTCGCCAACGTGGTCGCGTTCCTCTGCTCGGACGCGGCGGCCAAGGTGACGAGGAACGTCATCACCCTGCACTGATCCCAGCCGGACCGATTCCAGCCGACCGGTCATTACTCGCTGGTAACATAGGCCTCGTGAAGGCTTCCCGTCTGCGCCGCGGCATGAACCTGTGGCCACCGTTCCTGTTCGCCGGCATCCGCGTGGTCGAGCTGTCCGACGACTACCGCCACGTCAAGGTCCGGATGCGGCTGCACTGGTGGAACCGCAACTACGTGGGCACCCACTTCGGCGGCTCGCTGTTCGCGATGACCGACCCGTTCTGGATGCTGCTCGTGCTGCACCACCTCGGCCGCGAGCACCTGGTGTGGGACCGGGCGGGCGAGATCGAGTTCGTCAAGCCGGGCCGCGGCACCGTGCACGCCGAGTTCCACCTGACCGACGAGCACCTGGACGAGCTGCGCTCCCGGGCCGCGGCCGACAACAAGGCCCTGGTGTGGTTCGCCACCGACGTCCTGGACGCCTCCGGCGAGGTCGTCGCCCGCACCCGCAAGCAGGTCTACGCCCGGCGCAAGAACCGCAATTCGGTGGACGGCGGGATCGCCGAGACCGTGTGATGATCCCATGCGTTCAGCCTTCGGCACGACCTTCGACGTCCCCCTCGGCTACCTGAACACCGCCGGCATCGGCGTCCCTCCCGCCCCGGTCGCCTCCGCCGTGTCCGACGCCGTGCGCCGGTGGACGGTCGGCGGGGACGGCCCCGGCGCGATCGACCCGCACGTGACCACCGCCCGCGAGGCGTTCGGGCGACTCGTGGGCGTGCCGTCGGACCGCGTCGCGATGGGCGCCTCCGCGTCCCAGCTGGTGGCCCTGGTGGCGGCCGGGCTGCCCGCCGACGCGTCGGTGCTCGTGGCGCGCGGCGAGTTCACCAGCCTCACGTTCCCGTTCGCGTCCCGTGGCCTGCGGGTCACCGAAGTCGATCTCGACGAGGTCGTGGCCGAGGCCGGTGCGCACGACCTCGTCGCCGTGAGCGTCGTGCAGTCCGCGGACGGGCGCGCGGTCGACCTGGACGGGCTGCGGGCGACCGGCGTGCCGGTGCTGCTGGACGCCTCGCAAGCCGTCGGCTGGATGCCGCTCGACCTGGGGTGGGCGGACTGGGTGGTGGCCGTCGGCTACAAGTTCTTGATGTCGCCGCGCGGGTGCGCGTGGCTCGCGTGCTCGCCGTCGGCGTTGGAGCGCACGGTGCCCGTCGCGGCGAACTGGTTCGCCGGTGACGACCCCTGGAGCACGGTGTACGGGCTTCCGCTGCGGCTCGCGCCCGACGCGCGGCGGCTCGACATCTCGCCGGTGTGGCTGTCCCAGATCGGTGCCGCGGCGTCGCTGCCGTACCTCGCCTCCCTCGACCTCGCGGCCGTGCGGGACCACGACGTGGCGCTGGCCGACGCGGTGCTGACCGGCCTCGGACTGCCCGCCCGCGGGTCCGCGATCGTGTCGCTCGACCTGCCGTCCGCCGGTGAACGGCTCGCGGCGGCGGGGGTGCGGTCCAGCATGCGCGCCGGACGCGTCCGACTCGCGTTTCACCTGTACAACACGGTGGAGGATGTCGATCTGGTGCTCACAGCGCTTGAGTGACCCTCTTCCGTTACCGTGGGTCTTTGTGTCGGTTCCTCCCGAATCACCCGAAGAGGTGACGCAGCGGATCCCGCCCATCCGACCGTCGGACACCGCGCCGCTGTGGCGGTCGGAGATCGGGCAGTTGGACTCGCTGCTGAGCTCGCCTCCACCGCCGCCGCCACCCCGGCAGCCCGCGGCCACGACGCGCTCGCGTCGCGGGATGGTGCTCAAGGGCCTCGGTCTGCTCGGCGTGGCCGTGGTGTCAGGGCTCGTGTGGCTGGTCGTGATGCCGAAGAACAACCCCACCGGCACACCCGCCACGACGTCCACGCCGGCCGGCGAGTTCGCTTTCAGCGCCTCGCCGGATGTGCCCGAGCCGTTGCAGGACAGCGACTGCGCGGTGCACGCGTACGGGCAGACCAAGACGTTCCTGACCAGCACGCCGTGCCAGCAGCTCACTCGCGGCCTGTACACGACCACCACTCCCGACGGGGTGACGGTCTACACGTCCGTGTCAGTCGTGCGGATGAAGACGGTCGAGGACGCCGCCAAGCTGAAGGACCTGACCACCCGGGACGGCACCGGCAACGTCAACGACCTGGTCAAGGACGGCGCCGTCCGCGTGCCGAACCTGACCACCCTGGCCAACGGCGGCTTCGCGGCCCGCCAGGACGACCGCGACGTGATCATCATCGAGTCGGACTCGATCAAGCACGGCCCCGACGAGGCCGCGCACAACCGCATGATGAAGCGGATCAGCAACGACGCCTTCCGCCTCGCCGCCGACCTCAACGCCTAACCCACCCCCGCACCGGGGAACGCGATCGACGTCGGGGTCAACCCCGCCGCCTTGCGCCACCGCGTCGCACGCACCGCCGACACCGTCAGCGCGTCCAACGCCGACGTCCGCAGCGCCCCGTCCCCGGTCCGCTCCAACACCCCGCGCCAAGCCACGCACGCATCGGTCTCCACCGCCACCAACGCCGCGATGGCCGACGTCGCGCTGTCCACCGGCTGCGGCGGGAGGTAGGCCGCCGCCGGTGGCTCGGGCGTGGCTCCGGCGTCACGCAACCACCGCTCCGTCACGTCCCGCCGAGCCCGGTGCGCGTTCGCACCGTCCGCCACCGCCGCCGACTGCTGCGGCACCGAGATGAAGGCGCTCACCAACCCGTACGTCCACACCGCCGCGTGCTCCGCCGCCAACGCGACCTGCACCGCCTCGACGCTCACGACAACGCCTCCACCAAGCTCGCGCACCCGGCCGCCACCGAGGCCACCAACCCCACCCGGTGCGACTCCACCGACGCCACCAGGTCACCCGCCTGCTTCTGCGCGGCCTGCAACGCCGGCACCAAGGCCTCGCGCGCCGCGCCCACCGGCGGCGCCACCGAAGCCGTCGTCGTCGGCGCCGCGGACGACCCGGGCACCCGCGGCGTGGCCCGATCCACCTCCGCCCGCAACCGCACGGCGTGCTCGGTGCGCACCGCCGCCGTCTCGGGTGCGCCGACCGCCGTGGCCAGCGCGGCGTCCGACAGCGCCGCCTGCACCAACGCCGCCAGCGGGTCCGGCGGCGGTGGAGGTGGCGGGGGTGTGGTGCACGCGACTGCCAACGGCGCCGTCGCCGTCGCCAGCAGCACCGCGCGCCTGCTGAACGCCGTTCTTCCGATCACGTGTCCCGATCCTGCCAGAGCGGCCCGCGCCGCCTCCCGGAGCCGCTACCTCCACCGGAAGCCGTCCCTCGAACCCGGCTCCACGTCCGCGGCACGTGGGGGGCCGCCGGACGAGATAGTCTGGGCGACCACGGCCGGCGAAGTGCAGCGTCGGCCGGGGTTGCCGTGCCCTCTGCACTCGAAGAGAACTTGGAGTCACCACGTGTCCAGCCCGCCGCGCGGAGAACTCGCCGCGCAGCTAGCACCCGTCGTGCGGGAGGCGGTCGAGGCGATCGGCTTCGACCTCGAACTGCTCGACGTGAACCAGGCTGGGCGTCGCAGGCTGGTCAAGGTGGTCGTGGACGGCGACGAGGGGATCGGCCTGGACGAGGTGGCGCAGGCCAGTCGCGCCGTGTCCGCCGCCCTCGACGCGCACGAGCACCTGATCGCCGGGCCGTACACGCTCGAGGTCACCTCGCCCGGCGCGGACCGCCCGCTCACCAAGCCACGCCACTGGAAGCGCAACCGGCTGCGCCTGGTGAAGGTCAAGCAGCCGGAGCAGGTCGAGTGGTTCGGCCGCGTCGGCGACGCCGACGACACCGGCGTCGTGCTGCTGGTCAAGGGCGAGCTGCGCCGCGTCGAGTACCGGACGATCGAGCGCGCCGTCGTCGAAGTCGAGTTCAAGCAGCCGCCCGTCGAAGAGCTCGCGCTCCTGGACGGCAAGCACCTGAAGGAGGAGTCGGAGTGAACGTCGACATCGCCGCTCTCAGGGCGATCGAACGGGACAAGGACATCCCCTTCGACACCGTTCTCGAAGCCATCGAGACCGCCCTGCTGACCGCCTACAAGCACACCGAGGGCCACCACTCGCACTCCCGCGTCGAGATCGACCGCAAGACCGGCATGGTGCGCGTGCTGGCCCAGGAGCTCAACCCGGACGGCACCGTGGCCGAGGAGTGGGACGACACCCCCGAGGGGTTCGGCCGCATCGCCGCCACCACCGCCCGCCAGGTCATCCTGCAACGCCTGCGCGACGCCGAGCACGAGCGCACGTTCGGCGAGTTCTCCGCCAAGGAGGGCGAGATCATCGCCGGCGTCGTGCAGCGCGACGCCCGCGCCAACGCCCGCGGCATGGTCGTCGTCCAGATAGGGGACACCGAAGGCGTGCTGCCGCCCGCCGAGCAGGTGCCCGGCGAGTCCTACGAGCACGGCTCGCGGCTCAAGTGCTACGTCGTGGGCGTGTCCCGCGGCGCGCGCGGCCCTCAGATCACCCTCTCCCGCACCCACCCGAACCTGGTGCGCCGGCTCTTCGCGCTCGAAGTGCCGGAGATCGCCGACGGCACCGTCGAGATCCCCGCGGTGGCACGTGAGGCAGGTCACCGTTCGAAGATCGCGGTCCGCACCGCCGTCCCCGGCGTCAACGCCAAGGGCGCGTGCATCGGGCCGATGGGCGCACGGGTGCGCAACGTCATGAGCGAGCTGGCCGGTGAGAAGATCGACATCATCGACCACTCCGACGACCCGGCCACGTTCGTCGGGAATGCCCTGTCGCCGGCGAAGGTTGTCTCCGTGCGGGTGCTCGACGAGCGCGCCAAGACGGCACGCGTCGTGGTCCCGGACTTCCAGCTCTCCCTCGCCATCGGCAAGGAGGGCCAGAACGCCCGGCTGGCCGCCCGGCTCACCGGCTGGCGCATCGACATCCGCAGCGACGCGGAGGCCGTCGGGTCCGCTCCGGCAGGCGCCGGCGGGGCCGCTCCGGCGGGCGCACCGGCAGGCGGTTCGGCGGCCGGATCGGCATCGGGTCCGACCGAATCGGCATCCGGTTCGGCTGAATAAGCAACAGGGGATAGACTTCTCAGTGGTTCAACGTCGGGGATCGGATCTCACGCACATCGGCCCGGTTCGTACGTGCATCGGATGCCGCGCTCGGACGTTGCCCTCCGAGCTGCTGCGCGTGGTGGTCGTGGACGGGACCGTGGTCCCGGACACACATCGACGGTTGCCCGGTAGGGGAGCATGGCTGCACCCCGATCCGGACTGCCTCCGCAACGCCGAGAAGCGACGGGCGTTCCCCAGGGCCTTCCGGGTCCAGGGACCGCTCGACGTGGAACGCGTGCGCGGTCACCTCGAGCAGTGTGGGCAGGAGGTCGCGGGATCGCCCCGTGACCAGCAGGAAGCAAGGAAGCAGGTCGACCCGTCATGAGTCAGCCGTGAAGCTGAAGACATGAACGCGCGACGTTAAGACGAGGTCGACGGGACTTGCCCGCCGGCCTCCCTCACAGAGGAGTGCAGTGGCAGGTAAGGCCCGCGTGCACGAGCTCGCCAAAGAGCTCGGTGTCACGAGTAAAGAACTACTCAGCAAGCTCGCCGACCAGGGCGAATACGTGAAGTCCGCGTCCAGCACCGTCGAGGCCCCGGTGGCTCGGCGGCTCCGTGACGCCTACGCCAAGGGCGACGCGAAGCCCAAGTCGGCCGGTGCCCGCCCGGCGCCGCCGAAGCCCGCGCCGTCGAGCCCGACCTCGGGCGAGACCAAGGGCGAGGGCACCCCGCGTCCGCCGGCTCCGGCCGGCAAGCCGGGTCCGCGCCCCGTGCCCGGTCCCAAGCCGATGGCGCCGAAGCCGGTGGCCAAGCCCGACGTCGCCCCGGCCGCGCCGGCCGCGCAGGCACCCGCCCCGGCCGCGCCCGTCGTGCAGCCGCAGGCGCCCGCCGCGGCCTCGGCTCCCGCACCCGCCGCCAGGCCGGCTGCCGCCGCACCTCAGCAGCCGCAGCAGCAGCCGCAGCAGCAGCCCCAGGCACCTCAGCAGGCGCCGCGGACCAGTGGCCCCGGCCCCCGTCCCGGCCCGCGCGCACCGCAGCAGCAGCCCGCGGCGGCGCAGAACACCCCTCCGTCCGTGGTCCCGCCGCGCCCGCAGGCTCCCAAGCCCGCGGGTCCGCGGCCCCCGCGTCCGGGCAACAACCCGTTCGGCGTGGGCGGTGGCGCTCCGGCGCCGCGTCCGCAGGCGCCTCGCCCGGCCTCGCCGGGTGGCGGCGAGCGTCCGTCCGGCCCCAAGCCCGGTGACTCGCGTCCGGCCGGCCCCCGTCCGGGTGGCTCCGGTGGCGGTCCCGGCGGTCCCCGGCCCAACCCCGGCAACATGCCGCCTCGGCCGAACCCGGGCATGATGCCCGGTCGTCCGGCGCCCCGTCCCGGTGGCGGTGGTGGCGGCGGCGGTCGTGGCCCCGGTGGTCCCGGTGGCGGTGGCGGCGGTCGTGGCCCCGGTGGCGGCGGCGGTCGTCCCGGTGGCGGCGGTGGCGGTGGCGGCGGCGGTGGCTTCCGTCCCGGTGGTGGCGGTGGCGGCGGCGCCGGTGGCGGCTTCCGCCCTGGTGGCGGCGGTGGCGGCGGCGGTGGCTTCCGCCCCGGCGGCGGTGGCGGCGGTGGCGGTGGCGCACCGGCCGGTGGTGGCGGCGGTTTCCGCGGTCGTCCCGGTGGTGGCGGTCCCGGTGGTCGCGGCGGTGCCGCGGGTGCCTTCGGCCGTCCCGGTGGTCCGGCGCGTCGTGGCCGCAAGTCCAAGCGCCAGAAGCGCCAGGAGTACATGGACAACATGCAGGCGCCGTCGGTCGGTGGCGTCCGCTTGCCCAAGGGCGGCGGCGAGACGATCCGGCTCCCGCGCGGCGCTTCGCTGACCGACTTCGCCGACAAGATCAACGCCAACCCGGCCTCGCTGGTGCAGGTGTTGTTCCACCTCGGCGAGATGGTCACCGCGACGCAGTCCGTCTCCGACGAGATCCTGGAGCTCCTGGGCTCCGAGATGAACTACAACGTGCAGGTCGTGTCCCCCGAGGAGGAGGACCGCGAGCTGCTCGGGACGTTCGACATCACCTACGGCGACGACGCCGGCGGCGAGGACGACCTCCAGATCCGTCCGCCGGTCGTGACCGTCATGGGTCACGTCGACCACGGTAAGACGCGCCTGTTGGACACCATCCGCACGGCGAAGGTCGCCGAGGGCGAGGCCGGTGGCATCACCCAGCACATCGGTGCCTACCAGGTGAACACGGAGCTCGAGGGCAACGAGCGCCTGATCACCTTCATCGACACCCCGGGTCACGAGGCGTTCACCGCCATGCGTGCGCGTGGTGCGAACTCGACCGACATCGCGGTCATCGTGGTGGCGGCCGACGACGGCGTGATGCCGCAGACGGTGGAGGCGATCAACCACGCCCAGGCGGCCAACGCGCCGATCGTGGTCGCGGTCAACAAGATCGACAAGGAGGGGGCCAACCCCGCCAAGATCCGCCAGCAGCTCACCGAGTACGGGCTGGTCGCCGAGGAGTACGGCGGCGACACCATGTTCGTCGACATCTCGGCGAAGCAGGGCATCAACATCGACGGCCTGCTGGAAGCGATCCTGCTGACCGCCGACGCCTCGCTCGACCTGCGGGCCAACCCGGAGATGGAGGCGCAGGGCGTCGCCATCGAGGCGCACCTGGACCGCGGTCGCGGTCCGGTGGCCACGGTGCTGGTGCAGCGCGGTTCGCTGCGCGTGGGTGACTCGATCGTGGCGGGTGCCGCCTACGGTCGCGTGCGCCGCATGGTGGACGAGCACGGCGTGGACGTCACGGTGGCGACGCCGTCGCGTCCGGTGCAGGTCATCGGTCTGACCTCGGTGCCCGGCGCGGGCGACACGTTCCTCGTGGTCGAGGAGGACCGGGTGGCCCGGCAGATCGCCGAGCGCCGCCAGGCCCGCAACCGCAACGCGATGAACGCCGCGAAGCGCAAGCGCGTCAGCCTGGAAGACCTCGACGCCGCGTTGAAGGAGACCAGCGCCCTCACCTTGATCATCAAGGGCGACAACTCCGGTACCGTCGAGGCGCTGGAAGACGCGTTGATGAAGATCGAGGTCGGCGACGACGTCGAGCTGCGGGTCATCCACCGCGGCGTCGGTGGCATCACCGAAGGCGACATCAACCTCGCCGTCGCGGGTAGCGCCATCGTCCTGGGCTTCAACGTCCGGGCCGAGGGCAAGGCCACCGAACTCGCCAACCGCGAGGGCGTGGACGTCCGCTACTACACGGTGATCTACCAGGCGATCGACGAGATCGAGCAGGCCCTGAAGGGCATGCTCAAGCCGGAGTACGAAGAGGTCCAGCTGGGCCGCGCGGAGGTCCGCGAGGTCTTCAAGTCCTCCAAGGTCGGCACGATCGCCGGTTGCCTCGTGATGTCGGGCGAGATCCGCCGCAACGCGCGGGCACGTCTGCTGCGTGACAACAACGTCATCCAGGAGAACCTGCCCATCAGCTCGCTGCGCCGGTTCAAGGAGGACGCCACCGAGGTCCGCGAGGGCTTCGAGTGCGGTCTGACGCTCGGCAACTACAGCGACCTCAAGGTCGGCGACCTGATCGAGACGTTCGAGATGCGCGAGAAGCCGCGCGCCTGATCGTCTTCAGCCAGGTGCGGGGCCGTCAGCGATGGCGGCCCCGCACCCTTGACCACGACACCTGGTGATGATCCGTGTTCGTCGGTGCCCTTGAGCTGGACGTGCTGCTCGGCGACGTCCACTCGTTGAAGCAGAAGCGGTCGGTGGTCAAGCCGGTCGTGGCCGAGCTGCGCCGCAGGTTCGAGGTGTCGGTCGCCGAGGCGGGCCACCTCGACCTGCACCGCCGCGCCCTGATCGGAGTGGCGGCCGTCGCTGCCGACGCCGAGCATGTGAGGGACGTCATGGCCGCCTGCGAGCGGCTCGTGGCCGGACGGCCCGAACTGGAACTTCTCTCCGCCCGCCACAGGTTGGTCGGGCCGGAGGACGACTAGCAGACGTCGCCGCCGAGGCGATCCATCGCAACGACAGGAGGGGAGCGCCGTGGCCGACCAGGCACGGGCTCGCAAGCTCGCCAAGCGGATCTCGCAGATCGTGGCTTCCGCGTTGGAGCACGAGGTGAAGGACCCGAGGCTGGCCCGCGTCACCATCACCGACACGAGGGTGACCGGCGACCTGCACGACGCGACGGTCTACTACACCGTGCTCGGCGAGCGGCTGGACTCCGAGCCGGACCTCGCGGGGGCCGCGGCGGCGTTGGAGAGCGCCAAGGGCGTGCTGCGCACCATGGTCGGCCAGCAGACCGGCGTCCGGTTCACGCCGACCCTGTCGTTCGTCACCGACACCGTGCCCGACGAGGCGCGCCGGATGGACGAGCTGCTGGCCAAGGCGCGGGAGCTGGACGCCGAGGTGGCGCGCATCGCGCACGGCGCGGAACCCGCGGGCGAACCCGACCCGTACAAGCCTCCGCGCGAGGCCGAGGACGCCGACTAGCGTTCTCGCCGTGCACAACGAGCTGAGCCCGAACGACCTGGGCGACCCCACCGGCCTGGTTCACCCCACCGACGGGGGTGACGCCGGCGCCCGCGGTGATGCCACCGACCTGGGCACGGCACTGGCCGAGGCCGCCCGCGTCCTGTCCACGGCCACCGACGTCACGCTGCTGGCGCACGTGAACCCCGACGCGGACGCGTTGGGCAGCGCGTTGGCGCTGGGACTGGTCCTGCACCGCCGTGGCGCGGTGGTCCGGGTGTCGTTCGGTGCGCCCGACGAGGTGCCGGAGACGTTGCGGAACCTGGACGTGGCCGGGTTGCTGGTGCCCGCATCAGCCGTGCCCGCCGCGCCGCCCGTGCTGGTCGCGTTGGACACCGGCAGCGTGGGGCGGCTCGGCCCGTTGGCCGACCGGGTGTCCACCGCCGGTGTGGTGGTGGTGCTGGACCACCACGTGTCGAACCCCGGGTTCGGGCACGTGAACGTGGTGGACGACCGCGCCGAGGCGACCGCGATCGTGGTGCTGCGGTTGCTGGACGCGTTGGGCGTGGAGCTGGACGAACCGGTGGCGCGATGCGTCTACGCCGGTCTGGTGACGGACACGCGGTCGTTCCGGCACGCGTCGGCGACGACGCACGAGGTGGCCGCACGGCTGCTCGCGGCCGGGGTGGACGCCGAGGCGGTGGCCCGGCCGTTGATGGACTCCCACCCGTTCGGGTACCTCGGGATGTTGGCGAAGGTGCTGAGCCGGGCGTGCCTGGAGCGTGAGGCCGCCGGCGGGCTGGGGTTCGTGCACGCCGTCGTGACGTTGGAGGACGCCTCCGGGCTGCGGCCCGAGGAGGTGGAGAGCGTGGTCGACCTGGTGCGGACCACGGCCGAGGCCGAGGTGGCGGCGGTGCTGAAGGAGCTGCGGCCGTCGTCGTGGTCGGTGTCGTTGCGCGCGGTGAGCGCGGTGGACGTGCGCGAGGTGGCGCAGCTGCTCGGCGGCGGTGGTCACCGGCTGGCCGCGGGCTTCACCGCCACCGGTCCGGCTGACGAGGTGCTGACGCGCCTGCGTGCCGCCCTGGAGACGGTCGCCGCGTCCTGAGCGTTGAACTCGGGTGTTCTGAACGTAGGACACGCGCGTTCTGAACGTAGGACTCTCGCGAGAGTCCTACGTTCGCGTGGCGAGAGTCGGGCATTGAGAGGATCGGGTGGAGGAGCGGGTTCCGGCGCGGCGGGTGGTCGGGTTGGCCGCGCCCGCGCTGGTGGTGCTGGCGGCCGAGCCGCTGTACGTGCTGGTGGACACGGCGGTCGTCGGCCACCTCGGCGCGCTGCCGCTGGCCGGGCTCGCGCTGGGCGGGGTGCTGTTCACCCAGGTGGCGACCCAGCTGACGTTCCTCTCCTACGGCACCACGGCCCGCACGGCGCGGTTGTTCGGCGCCGGGCGGCGGACCGAGGCCGTCGAGGAGGGCGTCCAGGCCACCTGGCTCGCGCTGGCCGTCGGCGCGATCGTGATCGTGCTCGGCCAACTGCTGGCCGGGCCCGCCGCACGGCTGCTGGCCGGTGAGGGCGCGGTGGCCGACAACGCCGTCGCGTGGCTGCGGGTCGCGTTGTTCGGCGCGCCGTTCGTGCTGGTCACGATGGCGGGCAACGGCTGGATGCGCGGCGTGCAGGACACCCGTCGGCCCCTGCGGTACGTGCTGGTCGGCAACGGCATCTCGGCCGTGCTGTGCCCCGTCCTGGTGCACGGCGCGCACTGGGGCCTGGTGGGCTCGGCGATCGCGAACGTGATCGCGCAGGTGTTGTCGGCCGGGTTGTTCTTCAAGGCGCTGCACGCCGAGCGGGTGAGCCTGCGGCCGGATCGGCACCGGATGCGGGCCCAGCTCGGCCTCGGCCGGGACCTGGTGCTGCGCAGCCTCGCGTTCCAGGCGTGCTTCCTGTCCGCCGCGTCGGTGGCCGCGCGCACGTCGGTCGGCGCGGTCGGCGCCCACCAGGTCGTGCTCCAGCTGTGGACGTTCCTCGCGCTCGTGCTGGATTCGTTGGCGATCGCCGCCCAGTCGATCGTGGGCGCGGCGCTGGGCGCGCAACGCCGGGAGCAGGCGCGCCGGTTCGCCTGGCAGGTCACCGGGTACGGGCTGTGGTTCGGCGTGCTGCTCGGCGTCGTGTTCGCGGCGCTGTCCGGCATCCTGCCGCAGGTGTTCACCAGCGACCGGGCGGTGCTGGACGAGGTGCCGCACGCCTGGTGGTTCTTCGTGGCGTTGCAGCCGATCGCGGGCGTGGTGTTCGCGCTGGACGGTGTGCTGCTCGGCGCCGGTGACGCGAAGTTCCTGCGGACCGCGACGTTGGCCTCGGCGGCGCTGGGGTTCCTGCCGCTGGTGTGGGCGTCCTACGCGTTCGGCTGGGGGTTGACCGGCATCTGGAGCGGCCTGTCGGCGTTCATGGTGCTGCGGCTCGTCCTGGTGCTCATGCGCACCCGTTCGGGGGAGTGGGCGCGGGTCGGCGCCGTGTGGTGACCCGGTGACCAGGCGTGATGTGGTGAGCGGCACCCTCAGGAATCGTTAACAGTAGGCAACTGTTTCTCGATACTGGGGGTGCCGCCGCACGGAACGCCTAGGAGATCAAACTTGCCGGTCGATCGTGCCACCAAACACGCGTGGCTGATCTGGTCAACCGCCGTCGTCGTCTACGTCGCCGCCCTGTTCCACCGGACCTCGCTGGGCGTGGCCGGGCTGGAGGCGAGCGACCGCTTCTCCGTCGGACCAGCCGCGCTCGGCACGTTCACCGTGCTGCAGATCGGCCTCTACGCGGCGATGCAGATCCCCACCGGCCTGCTGGTGGACCGCTTCGGCCCGCGCCGCGTGCTCACCGCCGCCGCCCTGCTCATGGGCGTCGGCCAGGCGTTGTTCGCGATCGCCGAGTCCTACCCGCTCGGCCTGGCCGCGCGTGCCGTGCTCGGCGTCGGTGACGCCATGACGTGGGTCAGCGTGCTGCGGCTGGCCGCCGCCCACTTCCCGCCCCGCCGGTTCACCCTGGTGATGACGCTGTCCGCCGCGCTGGGCGGCGCGGGCAACCTGGTCGCGACCGTGCCGCTGACGCTGCTGCTGGACGACGCGGGCTGGACGGCGACGTTCCTGATCGCGGGCCTGGCCACGGCCTCGTACGCGGCGGTGGTCGCGTGGCGCGTGCGCGAGGTGCCCGCCGGCGTGCCGCAGCCCGTGGCCGAACCGGTGCCGTGGCGCGCGGTGGGCGCGAAGGTGGGCCAGGCGTGGCGCGAGCCGAGCACCCGCCTGGGGTTCTGGGTGCACTTCACGTCGATGTCCGCGCCCGCGGTGCTCGGCCTGCTGTGGGGTTTCCCGTACCTGGTCGAGGCGCAGGGCCTGACGCGGCCGTCGGCGTCGGCGGTGCTGAGCACGCTGGTGCTGGTGGCGATCGTGACCGGACCCGTGCTGGGCACGGTGATCGGCAGCCGGCCGGCGTGGCGGATGCCGATCGTCGGCTCCTACCTGGCCGCGGCCGTGCTGTGCTGGGCGGTGCTGCTGGGCTGGCCGGGCGGCGTGCTGCCGACACCCGTGCTGTACCTGCTGTTCGCGCTGCTGGCGGTGGGCAACCCGGTGTCCGGCGTGGCGTTCGCGCTGGTCCGCGACTACAACCCGTTGTACCGGGTCAGCACGGCGACCGGGGTGGCCAACGTCGGCGGGTTCGCCGCGATCACGTTCACCGCGCTCGCCGTCGGTGTGCTGCTGGACGTCGTCGAGCCCGCCGTGGCGGCGCCGCAGGCGTACCGGATCGCGTTCCTGGCGGTGGTCGCGGTGCTGTTGGTGGGCGTGTGGCGCACGGTGGTGTGGTGGCGTCGGGCGCGTGCCGCGGTGTTCGCCGCCGAGGACCGCGGTGAAGCCGTGCCCGTGCAGCTGCGCCGCCGTCGCTGGGATGTCACCGCCGACGGAGTCGGTAATCGGACGACAGCCGGCGGAGTCGGCAGCCGGATCACCGCGGGCGGAGCCGAGGGCCGGGCCGGTGATCGCACCGTCGTGGGCGGAGTGGACGAGCAGGCTCTGGTCGAGGCCTAGGATCCTCCTCCGTGTCCGCATCCTCTCGTGTTCGTTCTCCCGGGCCGCCCGTCCCGCCCGGCCTCGTCGTGATCGACAAGCCCGACGGCATGACCTCCCACGACGTGGTGGCCAAGGTCCGCCGCATCCTCGGTACCCGCAAGGTCGGGCACGCGGGCACGCTCGACCCGATGGCGACCGGCGTGCTCGTGCTCGGCATCGAGCGGGCCACCAAGCTGCTGGGCCACCTGGCGCTGGACAGCAAGGCGTACCTGTCGACGATCCGCCTCGGCTCGGCCACCACGACCGACGACGCCGAGGGCGAGGTGCTGTCCACCGCCGACGCGTCCGAAGTGGACGAGGCCGCGATCCGGGCCGGGGTGGCGAAGCTGACCGGTCCGATCGAGCAGGTGCCCAGCGCGGTGAGCGCGGTGAAGATCGACGGCAAGCGCGCGTACGCGCGGGTCCGGGCGGGCGAGGCGGTGGAGATCCCGGCGCGCCCGGTGACGGTGCACCGCTTCGACGTGCTGTCGATCCGCCGCGAGGAGGGCGTCACCGAACTGGACGTGATGGTGGAGTGCTCGTCCGGGACCTACGTGCGGGCGCTGGCCCGTGACCTGGGCGCGGACCTCGGCGTCGGCGGCCACCTGGCGGCGCTGCGGCGTACCAGGGTCGGCCCGTTCGACCTGCGCGTGGCCAAGACCCTGGAGCAGCTGGAGAGCGCGCCGGGCCTGTCCCTGGACCTCGACGCCGCCGTGTCCACCGCCTTCCCCCGCCGTGAGATCGCGACGCGTGAGGCGCTGGCCCTGTCACACGGCCGGCGCCTGGCCGCCGGTGGCCTGGCCGGCACGTACGGCGTGTTCGGCCCGGACGGTCACGTGGTGGCCCTGGCGAAGGACGAGGGGCCGATCGCCAAGCCGTTGGTGGTGCTCGCCGTCGGTTGACGTCGGGCGGGCCGAGGTCCGCTCCGGTCACGGGGTTCACCAGGCTCGACGAACGGGGGTCCGGTGTTCGGAACGCTTACCAAGCGGGCCGGGCAAGGCCTACCGTGGTGACCATGGCGAGATGGGTGTGGCCGGCCGCGGCCGGCGTGGTGACCTCGGCCACGGGAGTGGCGATCAACCTGGCCACCGACGGCCGCGCGAACCCGTGGGCGTGGGTGACGGTCGCGCTGCTCACGGCGTTGGGCGTGGTCATCGCCCTGCGCGTGGCACCGGCCGCGCGCGCGGCCGAACCGACCGCCGAGCCCGCGCCCGAGGTGAAGCCCCAACCGCCGGCGGCCACCGTGCACAACACCGTCAACGGCACGGTGACCGGCGGCCTGGTGCAGGCAGGTGAGCTGGGCTCGGTCACCATCAACTCGCCGACCACCGTCAACCAGACCGCGGTCGCGCGCGAGGGCAGCACGATCCACCAAGCCGGGCGTGACATCAACCGCGGCTAGGCCCACCTCGAACGGTGCGCCGGGGCCGACCGCCTAGGCTTGCCGCCGTGCAACGCTGGAGAGGGCTCGACGACCTGCCGGGCGGCTGGGGTCGTTGCGTGGTGACGATCGGGGTGTTCGACGGTGTGCACCGGGGGCACCAGGCGCTGATCAACCGGGCGGTCGAGTCGGCCGCCGACAAGGGCGTGCCGAGCGTCCTGATCACCTTCGACCCGCACCCGTCCGAAGTGGTCCGACCGGGCAGCCACCCGGCCCAGCTGACGAGCCTGCGCCGGCGCGCGGAGTTGGTCGAGGGCCTCGGGGTGGACGTGTTCTGCGTGATCCCGTTCACCGCCGAGGTGGCGCGCACCCCGGCCGACGAGTTCGCGCACGAGGTGCTGGTGGACCGGCTGCACGTGGCGGCCGTGGTGGTGGGTGAGAACTTCACGTTCGGCCACAAGGCGGCGGGCAACGTGGACCTGTTGCGCGCGCTGGGCAAGCGGTTCGGTTTCGTGACCGAGGGGGCGGATCTGGTGACCGACGACGGGGTGACGTACTCGTCGACCTACATCCGGGCGTGCATCGACGCCGGCGACGTGGCGGCGGCGGCGCACGCGCTCGGCCGGCCGCACCGGCTGGAGGGCATCGTGGTGCGCGGCGACGGGCGTGGCAAGGAGTTGGGCTTCCCGACGGCCAACCTGTCCACCACGCGGTTCGCCGCCGTGCCCGCGGACGGCGTGTACGCGTGCTGGTTCGTGCACGGCTCGGGCCGTCGTCTCAAGGCCGCGGTGAGCGTGGGCACCAACCCGACGTTCTCCGGCCGGGAACGGCGGGTCGAGGCGTTCGTGCTCGACGTGGACGAGGACTTCTACGGGCAGCGGGTGGCGCTGGACTTCGTGCACCGGCTGCGGGACATGGAGAAGTTCGACAGCGTCGAGGCGCTGCTGGAGCAGATGCACCGCGACGTGGCCACGACGCGTGACCTCCTGACGGATCCGGGTGACGCCTGACGGGTTGAACCAGGTGGGTGGAACCCGCCGTGTGACACCGGACGACCTGGCAAGATGCCTGTGACGTCCGTCGGTCAGGGGAGAGGCGAAGGTGGAGGACCACAAGATCGTCCAGCGCAACCTCGCGTTGCAGCGAGAGTGGTACGGGGAACCCTTGGGCGACCGGGTGCGTCGGCTCGTGGTCGCGTTCAGCGTGTCCCAGGCCCAGCTCGCGGACGTGCTGGGCATCAGCGCCCCCATGCTGAGCCAGGTGATGAGCGGCCGGCGGGCCAAGATCGGCAACCCCTCCGTGCTGGCCCGGATGATCATGTTGGAGCGCAAGGTCCTCACCCCCGACGTGGCCTCCGGCGCCCCCGAGGCGTTGCAGCGCGCGCTGGAGGACGTTCGCCAGTCGAAGCCGACGGTGAGCCGCGACTCACTGCCCGTGAACGCCGCCGACGCCGAGGCCGTGGTGTTCCCGTTCCTGCGCCGGCTGGCCGACCGCCGCGAGCTGTCGCAGGCCGCGGACGTGCTGGGCGAGGACTTCCCCGCTCTGGCCGAGCTGCTCCGCCGTGCGGGCAAGGTCCCCGAAGCCTGACCGGTGAGCCTCTTCTCCGCCGTCTTCCCGCCCCCCGACGCCGTCGACGAGCTGCACGACGCCCTGCGCCCGCTGCGCCGAGCCCACCCCCGCCTGCGCTGGCAGCACCCGGCCCGCTGGCACGTCACCGTCCGCTTCTACGGTGGGACCGCGCCCACCGACCCGCTCGACGGCCTCGACCGCGTGACCGCGCCGGTGCTCCGGCTGCGCGGCAGCGGCACGTTCCGCCAGGTGCTGTGGATCGGCGTGGACGGCGACCTGCACGAGGTGGGCGAGGCGGCACGCGTGCCGCCCGACTGGCGACCGCACCTCACCGTGGCCCGCGGCGCCGTGCTGCCGCTCGTGGACTTCACCGGTGGTGAGTGGACCGCCACGGAGGTCGCACTGGTGCGCAGCGACCCGGCGGAGGGCTACACCGTGCTCGACCGAGTGCCCTTGCGCACGTCAAACGCGTAGCGCGCGGCCCCTGCTGGTAACCTCGACATTTGGGTCTGGCTGCGGTCCGTGGCGGCCAGTACCGACTACCCCGCTCACGTGGGGCCGCACGGGACTTAACCAGTACAAGGAGTAACAAGCACGTGGCACTGACCACCGAGCAAAAGAAGACCATCCTCGCCGAGTACGGCGTCCACGACACGGACACCGGTTCCGCCGAGGCCCAGGTCGCGCTGCTGAGCAAGCGCATCGCCGACCTGACGAGGCACCTCCAGACGCACAAGCACGACCACCACTCGCGTCGTGGCCTGCTGCTGCTGGTCGGCCGGCGTCGCCGGCTGCTCAACTACCTCTCGAAGGTGGACATCCAGCGCTACCGCGACCTGATCGGTCGGCTCGGCCTGCGCAGGTGAGACGTGCCGAGGGGGAGTGACCACCACGGTCACTCCCCCTCGGTGTTATTCGCGAAAAACAATGAAGAGGGAAGCACGCGCGGCGCCCGGGACGACAGTTCGCCGGTCCTCGGTAGTGGCCCCCTGGTAGACGAAACCCAGGGGACTTCGATCGAAGACCGGCCTCGTCCGAACCGCGATCCCGCGCCCTGAGCGCGCTGTGACCCGGATGACGAGGAGTACCACATATGACGGACATCGAGGTCCACGAGACTTCAGCCACGATCGACAACGGTCGGTTCGGCACGCGCACCATCCGCTTCGAGACCGGTCGCCTGGCCCGCCAGGCGGCGGGTTCGGTCGTCGCCTACCTGGACGACGAGACGATGCTGCTGTCGGCGACGACCGCGTCGAAGCACCCCAAGGAGCACTTCGACTTCTTCCCCCTCACGGTGGACGTCGAGGAGCGGATGTACGCCGCGGGCCGCATCCCCGGCTCGTTCTTCCGCCGCGAAGGCCGCCCGTCGACCGACGCGATCCTGACCTGCCGGCTCATCGACCGGCCGCTGCGCCCGTCCTTCGTGGACGGTCTGCGCAACGAGATCCAGGTTGTCATCACGGTGATGAGCCTGAACCCGCAGGACCTGTACGACGTCGTGGCGATCAACGCCGCGTCCGCGTCCACGCAGCTCGCGGGCCTGCCGTTCTCCGGCCCCATCGGCGGCGTCCGGGTGGCGCTGATCGAGGGCCAGTGGGTGGCGTTCCCGACCCACGAGCAGCTGGAGAAGGCCGTGTTCGACATGGTCGTCGCCGGCCGTGTCGTCGGTGACGACGTCGCGATCATGATGGTCGAGGCCGAGGCCACCGAGAACGTCATCGACCTGATCGGCGACGGCGCGCAGGCGCCCACCGAAGAGGTCGTGGCCGCGGGCCTGGAGGCGGCCAAGCCGTTCATCAAGGCGCTGTGCGACGCGCAGGCCCAGCTGGCGCAGGTCGCCGCGAAGGCCACCGGCGAGTTCCCGACCTACCCGGCCTACCAGGCCGACGCCTTCGAGGCCGTCGAGCAGGCCGCGTCCGGCGAGCTGGCGCAGGCGATGAGCATCGGCGGCAAGCAGGAGCGCGAGTCCCGCATCGACGAGATCAAGGCGTCGGTGCTGGAGAAGCTGGCCGAGCAGTTCGAGGGTCGCGAGAAGGAGGTCGGCGCGGCCTTCCGCTCGCTGACCAAGAAGCTCGTGCGCCAGCGCATCCTGCGCGACAAGGTGCGCATCGACGGCCGCGGCCTCACCGAGATCCGGTCGCTGTCGGCCGAGGTCGAGCTGATCCCGCGGGCGCACGGCTCGGCGCTGTTCGAGCGCGGCGAGACCCAGATCCTGGGTGTCACCACGCTCAACATGCTGCGCATGGAGCAGCAGATCGACTCGCTGTCCCCGGAGACGCACAAGCGCTACCTGCACCACTACAACTTCCCGCCGTTCTCCACCGGTGAGACCGGCCGCGTGGGCTCGCCCAAGCGCCGCGAGATCGGCCACGGCGCGCTGGCCGAGCGGGCGCTCATGCCCGTGCTGCCCAAGCGCGAGGAGTTCCCCTACGCGATCCGCCAGGTGTCCGAGGCGCTGAGCTCCAACGGCTCGACGTCGATGGGCTCGGTCTGCGCGTCCACGATGTCGCTGCTCAACGCCGGCGTGCCGCTGAAGGCGCCGGTCTCGGGCATCGCGATGGGCCTGGTGTCCGACGAGGTCGACGGCAAGACGGAGTACGTCGCGCTGACCGACATCCTGGGCGCCGAGGACGCGTTCGGCGACATGGACTTCAAGGTCGCCGGCACCAAGGAGTTCGTCACCGCGCTCCAGCTCGACACCAAGCTCGACGGCATCCCGTCCGACGTGCTGGCGGGCGCCCTGGGTCAGGCCCGTGACGCGCGCCTGACCATCCTGGAGGTCATGGCCGAGGCCATCGACAGCCCGGACGAGATGAGCCCGTTCGCGCCGCGCGTGACGTCGGTCAAGATCCCGACCGACAAGATCGGCGAGGTCATCGGCCCGAAGGGCAAGATGATCAACTCGATCACCGAGCAGACCGGTGCCGACATCTCCATCGAGGACGACGGCACGATCTACGTCGGCGCGGCGGACGGCCCGTCGGCCGAGGCCGCGATCGACCTGATCAACGCGATCGCGAACCCGCAGCTGCCGAAGGTGGGCGAGCGCTTCCTGGGCACCGTGGTGAAGACCGCGGCGTTCGGCGCGTTCGTGTCCCTGCTCCCGGGCAAGGACGGCCTGATCCACATCTCCAAGCTGGGCAACGGCAAGCGCATCAACAAGGTCGAGGACGTGGTCAACGTCGGCGACAAGCTCCGCGTGGAGATCGCGGACATCGACCAGCGCGGCAAGATCAGCCTGGTGCTGGTGAACGAGGACGCGGAGGCGGCCCCGGCCGCCGACAACCCCGCGCAGGACGCCGCACCCGCCGAGGTCTCCGAGGCCCCGGCGCAGTGACGACGAGCGTCAACGGGACGGCCGCGGGTGCTTCCGGCACCCGCGGCCGTCCGCTTGCGCGCAGGCTCGGGCACCTCCAGAAGCCCGGCAGCACGGTGGCGCTGGAACGCGGTGACGGCGGCGTGACCGTGCGCCGCAGCCTGCTGCCGTCCGGGCTGCGGGTCATCACCGAGCGCATCCCCGGTGTCCGCTCGGCGTCGGTCGGCCTGTGGGTGCAGGTCGGGTCGCGCGACGAGCGGGTCGATGTCGCGGGCGCCGCGCACTACCTGGAGCACCTGCTGTTCAAGGGCACGGCGAACCGCACGGCGGCGCAGATCGCCGAGGAGATCGACGCGGTCGGCGGCGAGCTGAACGCCTTCACCGCCAAGGAGCACACCTGCTACTACGCGCACGTCCTGGACGAGGACCTGCCGTTGGCGATGGACCTGGTGTGCGACGTGGTGTTCGACGCGCTGTGCGAGCGGCGCGACTTCGAGACCGAGCGCGGCGTGGTGCTCGAAGAGATCGCGATGCGCGACGACGACCCGGAAGACCTGTTGCACGACGCGTTCCTCGACGCCCTGCTGGGCGAGCACGCGCTGGGGCGGCCGGTGCTGGGCACCGAGCAGAGCATCGGCGACATGGACCGCGACGCGCTGTTCGGCTTCTACAAGAGGCGCTACACGCTGCCGCGGATGGTGCTCGCGGTGGCGGGCAACATCGACCACGCGCACGTGATGCGCTTGGCGCGCAAGCAGATCGGCGACCGGCTGGACCGCGTCGGCACGCCCGTCGCACCGCGCGCCGGCCGGGCCCGCATCCCCGGTTCCCGCAAGCTGGTGCTCCACTCCGACGACACCGAGCAGGCGCACCTGATGCTGGGCGTGCGCGGGCTCGACCGGCACGACGAGCGCCGGTTCGCGTTGAACGTGCTCAACGCCGCGTTGGGCGGCGGCATGAGCTCGCGGCTGTTCCAGGAGGTCCGGGAACGGCGTGGCCTGGCGTACCAGGTGTACTCGTCGGTGGGTCTCTACGCGGACGCGGGCACGTTGTCGGTGTACGCGGGCTGCCAGCCGGACCGGCTCGGCGACGTGGCCGGTGTGGTGCGCGACGTGCTGTCCACGGTGGCCCGTGACGGGCTGGGCGACGCGGAGGTGGCCCGCGGCAAGGGTCAGCTGCGCGGCGGGCTCGTGCTGGGCCTGGAGGACACCAGCTCGCGGATGTCGCGCATCGGCAAGGGCGAGCTGAACTACGGCGACTACCTGTCGGTCGAGCAGACGTTGGCGCGCATCGACGAGGTCACCGCGGCGGACGTGGCGACGTTGGCGCGGGACTTGCTGCGACGCCCCGTCGCCGCCGCCGTGGTCGGGCCCTACGCTCACGCCGACGATCTGCCGTCCCAGGTGCACGAGGTGATCTCTTGAGTTCCCAGTCCCCGCTCGACCCCGCGAGCAGGTCTTCGGCCGAACCCCTCCGGGTGGCCGTCATCGGCGCCAGGGGCCGCATGGGCGCCGAGGTGTGCCGCGCGGTCGAGGCCGCGTCGGACATGGAAGTCGTCGCCATGGTCGACGCGGGCGACTGGCTGTTCAACCTGGCCGACGCCGGGGCCGAGGTCGCGGTCGACTTCACCAGCCCCGAGGTGGTGATGGACAACATCCGGTTCTGCGTCGACAACGACATCCACGCCGTCGTCGGCACCTCCGGGTTCGACGCGCAGCGGCTGGGCACGGTCGCGGAGTGGTTGGAGCCGAAGCCGGAGCTGGGCGTGCTGATCGCGCCGAACTTCGCCATCGGCGCGGTGCTGTCCATGCGGTTCGCCGAGCTGGCCGCCCCGTACTACGAGTCGGTCGAGGTCGTCGAGCTGCACCACCCGCGCAAGGTGGACGCGCCCTCCGGCACCGCCGCGCACACCGCCCGGCTGATCTCACAGGCGCGTGCGGCGGCGGGCCTGGGGCCGATGCCGGACGCGACGACGCAGGAGGCCCCGGGCGCGCGCGGCACGCTCGTGGGTGACGTCCGCGTGCACTCGCTGCGGGTGGCCGGGTTGATCGCGCACCAGGAGGTCGTGTTCGGCACGGAGGGCGAGACGCTGACGCTGCGGCACGACTCGCTGGACCGCAAGTCGTTCATGCCGGGCGTGCTGCTGGCCGTGCGGTCGATCGCGGGACACCCCGGGCTGTCCGTGGGGCTCGACAAGTACATGAGCCTCTGAGCGGGTCCGCGAGCCGATGACGACCCGCACCGTCGCGTTCCTGATCACCGCCGCGTTGGCGGTGTACTTCGTGCTGCTGGGCGGGCGGGCAGTGGTGCTGCTGGGCACCGGCGACCCGGTCGGCATCGGCCTGGGCGTCGGCGTGCTGGTGCTACCGCTGATCGGCGCGTGGATCGCGTGGACGAACCTGCGGTTCGGCTTCACCACCGAGCGGATGGCGCGGCAGCTCGACGCCGAGGGCGGTCTCCTCGACACGTCCGGGTTGCCGCGTCGCCCGTCCGGGCGGGTGGACCGGGACGCGGCCGACGCGTGGTTCGAGCAGCGCCTGGCCGACGTCGAGGCGCGGCGCGAGGACTGGCGGGCGTGGTTCCTGCTGGCGCAGGCCTACGACCTCGCCGGGGACCGGGGTCGGGCGCGGGAGACCATGCGCCAGGCCATCGACCTATTCCAGTCGCCGACGAATCGTGCGCAAGACGCTGAGTGAGACGCGATTCATTCGGCGTTAACGCCTTCTTGCCTTGGATCTTTCGGTAAGCGTCGTTACCGTGGGTGATGTGGCTAAAACCTGCGAGAACCTGAGGCTGACCGTTGCCTGCGTGGTCATCGCGACCGCCGTGAGCGTCGCGCTCGCACTCGGCTGACCACGCCGACCTCCTGGGGAAGAATCAGGCGACCCGCCGCCCGTCCCCAGGAGTACCCATGCACCTCGCTCGGATCGTCCGGGTGGCTCTCGCCGTCGCCACCGCCCTGGTCGCGGTCGGCCTCGTCACCCCGACGGCCACGGCGGGCGCCGCGGTGGGCTGCGACGTCGACTACGACGTCACCGAACAGTGGCGGAGCGGGTTCGGCGCGCGGGTCACCGTGACCAACCTCGGCGACCCGCTGTCGGGCTGGACCCTGGAGTGGGCGTTCACCGCCGGGCAGCGGATCACCTCCGAGACGTGGAACGGCGTGTTCACCCAGTCCGGCAGCACCGTGCGGGTCAGGAACACCGGCTACAACGGCGCGCTGGGCACGGGCCGGTCGGTGACGGTCGGCTTCAACGGCACCTGGTCGGGCGTGAACCCCGCGCCGACGTCGTTCACCGTCGACGGCGTGCCGTGCACCGGCGCACCCGTGGCCGCCACGACGACGGGCGGTGCGCCGGCGCAGCCGTCCACGCCGTCGCCCACCACCGCGCCGCCCGCCACGACCACCACGACGACGACCACCGCCACCACGACGTCGTCGGCCGCGTCCTCGTCGGCGACCACGACCGAGCCGGCCACGTCGTCGGCGGCGGCGTCCGGCACGTTCGACTGGCCGACGGCGTCGCCGAAGCCCGCGGTCGTGCTGTCCGCGGACGTGAGCCCGGAGAGCGGTGTGGACGCGTTGCGCCTGGGACTGGTCATCAGCTTGCTCGTGGGGACGGTGGGCCTCGCCGTGCTGCTGGTGGTGCGCCGCCACCTCCGCCGAGCGGGTGACGACGCCGGCCGGCCTTAGGGGGTCACACGACCGGGTGGTTCAGCGTGCGATCACCCAGATGGCCGGGTAGCCGATGAGGCATGGATCGTGCAGTGGCGGTCGACCGCCTCTACGACTGTGACGTGCTGGATCGGCACGGCCGGCCCATCGGGCCGGTCGCGGGGCTGTGGCTGGCCGGTGACCGGCCGCTGTGGGCCTCCGTGCGCCGGGACACCGGGACCACCCTCGTGCCCATCCGCGGCGCCCAGGTGCGCGACCGCAGGCTGGTGGTGCCGGTGGAGGAGCGGGAGGTCGAGGACGCGCCGAAGGTCGGCGACCGGGAGCTGTCCGAGGCCGAGCAGGCCGAGCTGCACGACCACTACGGGCTGACGCTGCCCGAGCAGCGCCTGGTGCGCCACCAGCGCGATGCCGGCGCGCCGACCGGCGTCAGTGCGTCGAGCGGTGTCAGTGCACCCACCAGCCGGCCACCGCGGCGGGCGACGCGGCGAGCACGCTGAACCGGGCGAACCGGCCGACCATGCCGGTGGAGATGAACAGCCAGGACGACATGCCCGCCAGACCCGCGAGCACCGTGGTGAACATGAACGGCGGCAGGCCGACCACCGAGCTCACCGCGTGCGTGCCGAACATCCAGTGCGGGTGCCGGTGGCAGCGCACGCGCACCCATTCCAACCGGGTGCGCCACTTCTGCCGCCACGGGGACAACGGCTTGGCCTGCTTCTCCTTGCGCCTCATGAACGCGGGCAGGCGCAGCGAGCCGCGCGCGGCCAGGAAGTAGAACATCTTGCCCAGCACCTGGCCCACGGCCACCGCGAGCCCGATCCACCACCACGAGATGCCCGGTTGCTGGGTCACCAGCCCGATCACGAAGATCTCGATGCTGATCAGGGGTAACAGCGCGGAGCCGAAGGCAACGCTGAACGTGAGGCACAACCACCCGAGCACCCGGCGAGGCTACCTCCGCGGTCAAGGTTCGAGCAGTAGGGACAACCCCCCGGTAACCCTTATTTCCCGCAGCGGTCGCCCACCGGCGTCCAGGGTGCGCACCGTGCCGTCGGCCGCCCAGTCCGCCTTGCCGTAGAAGCCGATCGAGGCCTGGTCCGCTTCGGGCACCCACGCGATGCCCCTCGTGGCGCCGGCTTCGCGCAGGTGGTGGGCGGCCGTGGCGAGCAGCCTGCCGCCGTGACCGCGCCGTCCCCAGCGCGGTTCCACGAGCACGCTCACCAGCGCCGTCGTCGCCGCGTCGGCGGGCAGCGAGCCGTCCGCGTGCGCCACTTCCCCCTCGGGAGCGATCCCGGCGACGCAGAAGCCGACCGTCCAGGTGGCCTCGGCGGCGACGAACACCTGGCCGCGGTCGACCGCCTCGGCCCACGCCCGCGCGGTGTCGTCCACGTCGATCGCCTGGAGCACCTCGGCGGGCACGAGCTCCCGGTAGGCGGTGCGCCAGGTGTCGCGGTGGATGCGGGCGATCTCCGCCACGTCGTCGGGCTGCGCGGTGCGCACTGTGGCGTCGGCCATGTCGGAACCCTAGCGGCGGAAACCCGCGTGATTCCGCCCGGTGTGGCGTGAAAGCGTGGCGTGGTGCGTTGGGCAGCGTTGGGCGTCGTGTACGTGGTCTGGGGTTCGACCTACCTGGCCATCAAGTTCAGCATCGAGTCGATGCCACCGCTGTTGTCGGGAGGGACGAGGTTCCTCATCGCGGGTGCGGTGCTGGCGCTGCTCGTGGCCTGGCGGGGCGGGCTGCGGATGACGCGGCGGCAGTTCGGGTCGGCGGTGCTGCTCGGGTTGCTGCTGCCCGCCTGGGGCAACGGGCTCGTGGTGCTGGCCGAGCAGTCCGTGGCGTCGGGGTTGGCGGCGCTGCTGGTGGCGTCCGTGCCGCTGTACGTGGTGCTGATGCGGCGGTTCGCCGGTGAGCGGCCGCGGGCGGTGACGTACGCGGGCGTGGCCATCGGGTTGGTCGGGCTGGCCGCCTTGTTGCTGGACGACATGGGTGAGTCGTCGTGGTGGGGGCCGTGGGTGGTGCTGCTGGCGGCGTTCGGGTGGGCGCTGGGGTCGTTCCTGAGCAGTCGGCTGGACACGCCCGCGAACCCGTTCGCCCTGTCTGCGGTGGAGATGCTGGCCGGTGGGGCGGCGTTGACGGTGGTGGGGCTGGTCGCGGGGGAACGGGTGTCGTTCGGCGCGATCACCACGTCGTCGTGGGTGGCCTGGTGGTACCTGGTGGTGTTCGGGTCGTTGCTGGCGTTCAGCTCGTACGTGTACGTGCTCGGCCAGTTGCCGGTGTCCACGGTGGCGACCTACGCGTACGTGAACCCGGTGATCGCGGTGGTGCTGGGGGTGTGGCTGGCCGACGAGACGTTCGGGCCGTTCCAGCTGCTCGGCGGTGCGCTCGTGGTCGTGGCGGTGGTGCTGGTCGTGCGGGCCGATCGGGCCGAGCGGGCTGAGCGGGCTGAGCGGGCTGAGCGGGAGTGTCGGACCTGAGTGGGAGTATCCAGCCGTGCAGAAGATGAGCGCAGACGTCGCCCGCCGCATCGCGCTGGCGGCACAGGGTTTCGCCGATCCGCGGCCCGCTTCCGCGCCCACCCGGCGGCACCTGCAGAGGGTGCTGTCCCGGGTCCGGTTGCTCCAGCTCGACTCGGTGAACGTCGCGGTCCGCGCGCACTACATGCCGTTGTTCAGCAGGCTCGGCGCCTACGCGCCGTCCTTGGTCGACGACGCCGCGTGGTCGCACAGCCCCCGCAAGCCGCGGCTGCTGGTGGAGTACTGGGCGCACGAGGCGAGCCTGGTGCCGGTGGAGGACTGGGCGCTGCTGCACTCCGGGGCCAAGCGCGCGGGCTGGTGGAAGAACTACACGGCGATCGCCGAGGGCTCGCCGCAGCTCGTGGACGACATCCTGGCGGTGGTCAAGGAGCTGGGGCCGGTCGGCGCGGGCGCGATCGAGAAGGCGTTGGCCGGTGGCGGGCCGCGGGCCAAGGAGCACTGGGGCTGGAACTGGTCCGAGGTCAAGAAGGTCTGTGAGTACCTGTTCGGCGAGGGCGTGCTGACGACCGGGTCGCGGCGCGGCTTCGAGCGGCTGTACGACCTGAGCGAACGCGTGCTGCCGCCCGAGGTGCTCGCCAGGCGGACGTCGGTCTCGGCGGAGGAGGGCGCGCGCGAGCTGGTCACCCGTGCGGCGACGGCGCTGGGCGTGGCGACGGAGCCGGACCTGCGTGACTACTACCGCTTGCAGCCGGGCCGCAGTCGGCAGGCGGTGGCGGAGCTGGTGGAAGCCGGGGTGCTGGAGCCGGTCGAGGTGCGGGGCTGGGGCGTGCCCGCGTACCTGCACGTCGAGGCGCGCGTGCCGCGTCGGATCACCGGGCGCGCGCTGCTGTGCCCGTTCGACCCGCTGATCTGGGAACGGGCCCGGACGGAGCGGATCTTCGACTTCTTCTACCGGATCGAGATCTACGTGCCCGCGCCGAAGCGGGTGCACGGGTACTACGTGTTCCCGTTCCTGCTCGACGGCGAGCTGGTCGGGCGGGTGGACCTGAAGGCGGACCGGGCCGCCGGCGTGTTGCGGGTGCAGGCGGCGTACTCGGAGCCGACCGCGGACGTGGGCCGGGTCGCGGTCGAGCTGGCCGCCGAGCTGCGCCACATGGCCGACTGGCTGGAGCTGGAGCACGTGGAAGTCGTCCCCAAGGGCGACCTCGCACCCGTGTTGACGGCGGTGGCGCGGTGACTTCGGCCACTCGGTGGACTGACAGAAGTTGAAATCTGTCAGTCCAACACTCATAGTGGAGTCATGACGAACTCCACCAACGGCGTGACCGCTCGTCGGCGCTTGGGCTCGACCGGCCCCGAGGTGTCCGCGCTCGGCCTCGGCTGCATGGGCATGTCCGACCTGTACGGCCCGGCCGACGAGGCCGAGAGCGTGGCCACCGTCCACGCCGCCGTCGACGCGGGCGTCACCCTGCTCGACACCGGCGACTTCTACGGCATGGGCCACAACGAGCTGCTGATCCGCCAGGCCCTGCGCGACCGCAACCGCGACGACGTGGCGATCAGCGTGAAGTTCGGCGCGCTGCGCGACGCGGACGGCGGCTGGCACG
This sequence comes from Saccharothrix stipae, assembly GCF_054781895.1. Taxonomy (NCBI): domain Bacteria; kingdom Bacillati; phylum Actinomycetota; class Actinomycetes; order Pseudonocardiales; family Pseudonocardiaceae; genus Saccharothrix; species Saccharothrix stipae. The sequence goes on from NZ_BAAGTN010000008.1 coordinate 904,076, forward strand.
GCAACGACAACCGCCCCGAGGCCGTGCGCAACTTCCTCGCCTACACGCTGCGGCGGCTGGGCACCGACCACGTCGACGTCTACCGCCCGGCCCGCCTCGACCCGGCCGTCCCGATCGAGGAGACGGTCGGCGCGATCAAGGAGGAGGTCGAGAAGGGCCGTGTGCGCCACATCGGCCTCTCCGAGGTCGGCGCGGACACGCTGCGCCGGGCGCACGCGGTCCACCCGATCGTCGACCTCCAGATCGAGTACTCGCTGATCTCCCGCGGCATCGAGCAGGCGATCCTCCCGACCGCCCGCGAGCTGGGCATCGGCATCACCGCGTACGGCGTGCTGTCGCGCGGCCTGATCTCGGGCCACTGGACGGCGTCGAGGCAGGTCGCCGACTTCCGCGCCGTCTCGCCGCGCTTCCAGGGCGACAACCTCGACCGCAACCTGGCGCTGGTCGAGGCCCTGCGCGCGGTCGCCGCCGAGCAGGGCGTCACGGTCGCGCAGCTGGCCATCGCCTGGGTCCTGGCCCAGGGCGACGACATCGTCCCGCTGGTGGGCGCCCGCCGCCGTGACCGCCTGACCGAGGCGCTCGGCGCGCTGGACGTCACCCTCACCGAGGCCGACCTGGCCCGGATCCAGTCGGCGATCCCCGCCGACGCCGTGGCGGGCGAGCGCTACGCGCCGGCCCAGATGGCGCACCTGGACAGCGAGCACTGACCTCGGGCCGGGCCGGCGGCCGGTGCGCGCACAATGGACCGGACCAGCCCGCGACACCAGGGAGCACCACGTGGCGGAAGCGCTGACCGCGGAGGTCATCCTCGGCACCACCGAGGACGTCCTGCGCCGCTACGGCCCGGCCAAGGCGACGGTCGTGGACGTGGCCCGGGCGCTGGGCGTGAGCCACGGCAGCGTCTACCGGCACTTCCCGACCAAGACGGCGCTGCGCGAGGCCGTCACCCAGCGCTGGCTCGACCGGGCACACGCGGGCCTGGCCGAGGTGGCCGCCGCCGACACCCCCGCGCCGCAACGCCTGCGCGACTGGCTGGCGGCGCTCTTCGAGGCCAAGCGCAAGAAGGCGCTGGGCGACCCGGAGCTGTTCGCCACGTTCTCCGTGCTGGTGAAGGAGAACAGCACCGTGGTCGCCCAGCACATCGCGGACATGGTGGCCGAACTGACCAGGATCGTCGCCGACGGCGTGGCGTCCGGCGACTTCACCACCCCGGACCCGGCCATGAGCGCCCGGGCCGTGTTCGACGCCACGTCCCGCTTCCACGACCCGGCCCACGCCGCCGACTGGTCCGCCCCGGACGCCGACGCGTCGTTCGACGCCGTGGTGTCGCTCGTGGTCGCGGGGCTCCGGGCCCACAGGTAGGAACGCCGCGGCGTGCGCATCGGGGGTGCGCACGCCGCGGCTGGTTCAGGGACGTTGGTCGGTCAGGTGGTGGTCGCGGTGGTGACCAGGGCCGTGCCGCTGCTGGTCCGGCCGGTGATGACCAGTGCCGGCTCGGTCTCCGGCGGGGTGTCGGAGACGTCCAGGTCGCTGCGCGCCGCGCCCGAGCTGGAGGCCAGGTCGACCCGCGCCGCCACACCGGGCCGCACGCCCACGCGGACGTCGCCCGAGCCGGTGCCCAGCTGGATCCGGCCCGACGCGGCGTCGGCCACGGTGACGTCACCGCTGCCCGTCCGCACCTGCACGTCGTTCTGCACGGCGCCGAGCCACACGTCGCCGGTGCCGGTGTAGACCACGGTGTTCCCGCCGACCGACGACACCTCGATGTCGCCGCTGCCGGTCTTCGCCCGCAACCCGCCCAGCATCGGCCCGAGCCGCAACTTGCCCGAGCCCGAGTTGACCTGCGACGACGCGTCCGCCCGGTCCGCGGTCACGTCACCGGTGCCGGTCTGGACCTCCAGCCGGCCCGCCGCGCCGGTCACCGTCACGTCCGCCGACCCCGCCTTGGTGATCACGTGCGAGCCGATCGGCGCCCGCACGGTCACGCTCAGCGGCACCGCGCGCAGCGGCAGCGCCTTGGAGGAGTGCACCGCCACCCGCGTGCCGGACAGCTCCAGCCGCGCGTCCCGCACCGCCTCCGCCGGACCGGCGGGCTGCCCCTTCCCGTTGCCGAACTGGTCGTTCACCCAGCTCAGCAGCCCGGACAGGCCTGCCGTCCAGGACTCGCCCGGCGAGGGGTCGTGCTTGACCTCGACGTGCACGCCCGGCTCGTCCAGCAGGTGCACCCGCACCCGACCGGCGAGCAGCGCCACGTCGATCTCGACGACACCCTCGACCTCGAAGCTCTGCTGCCGCACGACATCCGATTCCATGATCCCCCTCCTCAGCCCTGCACCCAGCCGCGGACGCGGGAGGACGACGACGAGTCGCCGCCCGACTGGTCCTTCGGCGGTCCCCAGTGCTTGTGGCCGCCACCGCGCCGCCCGCCGACCGCGCCCTGCACGGCCTGGGCGACGAACGTGTTCAACGACATCCCCTGGGCCGCGGCGGCCTGTTCCGCCTTGGCCTTCAGCTCGTCCAGCAGCCGCAGCGTGACGCGCGTGGCGTCGCCCGCGGCGGGCCGGGGAACTTCCTGCGGCTCGGGTTCGTGTTCTTCCCGAGCGGCCGCGCCGGTGACGACCACCTGCACGTCCCGTCCGTCCAACCGCACGTCGACCACGGGGCCGTCGAGGGCCGCGGTGACCTCCGCGGCCAGGTCGGACAGTGCGTTCATGAGCGCGAGCCGCGCGGCGGGCTCCAAAGCTGCGGACAGCAGGGCCGCGGTGCGCCGGGTGTTGTCGTCCCCGGCGGACGCGGCCGTCGCGAGGTCCTCGCGCAGCGCTGCGATGTACGGCGACAGATCCATGACACCACCATGACGTCAAATCTGACATCAGTCAAGGAAACAGGTGATGTCGTTCATGACAGCACAGGTCGAGTGAGGCCGGTGACCGGGCCGAGCCCGCGCGGTACGCTCAAAGATTGCTCTGCGCGGCTCGACTAGGCTGCCTGGCGGAAGCCCCGCTCCAAGGAAGGTTCGTCGTGACCGAAACGGTGTCGCCACAGGTCCAGCTCATCGCGAAGACGGAGTTCTTCCCGCCTGCGGACGTCCCGTGGTCCACCGACGCCGACGGCGGCGAGGCGCTGGCGGAGTTCGCCGGCCGCGCCTGCTACCAGTCGTGGACCAAGCCGAACCCGGCCACCGCCACGAACGCCGGCTACATCAAGCACATCATCGAGGTCGGCCACCTGTCCGTGCTGGAGCACGGCTCGGTCAGCTTCTACCTGACCGGCATCTCCCGGTCGCTGACCCACGAGCTGATCCGGCACCGCCACTTCTCGTACTCGCAGCTGTCCCAGCGGTACGTGCCCGAGCGCAACGCCGCCATGGTCGAGCCGGACGTCATCGCGGGCGACCCCGAGCTGCACGAGAAGTTCCTCGCCGCCGCCCAGGCCAGCGTCGACGCCTACAACGAGCTGCTCAAGGGCCTGGAGGAGAAGTTCTCCGACGTGCCCAGCGCGACCCTGCGCCGCAAGCAGGCCCGCCAGGCGGCCCGCGCGATCCTGCCCAACGCCACCGAGACCCGCATCGTGGTCACCGGCAACTACCGCGCGTGGCGGCACTTCATCGCCATGCGCGCCACCGAGCACGCCGACGTGGAGATCCGCGCCCTGGCCGTGGAGTGCCTGCGCGAGCTGCAGAAGGCGGCGGCCAACGTGTTCGCCGACTTCACCATCTCGACGCTGTCCGACGGCACCGAGGTCGCGTCCAGCCCGCTGGTCACCGAAGGCTGACGGCCGGTGAAGCGGCTGATCGTCGACGTCCGGCCGGGCGAGTACGCGGTCGCGCGGCTGCCCGCCGACGCGCCGGTCCCGGCGGGCCTGCTCGACGCGCCCGGCCTGGTCTCGGTGACCAGGACGCCCGACGAGCTGTCGATCGTGTGCCCGGTCGAGCACGCGCCCCGGGTGGAGACCGCGCAGCCGGGGTGGCGGTTGCTGACCGTGCGCGGTCCGCTGGAGTTCACGCTCACGGGCATCATGGCCGCCCTGTCCGGCGAACTGGCCGCGGCGGGCGTGAGCCTGTTCGCCCTGTCCACTTACGACACCGACCACCTGCTGGTGAAGACCGGTGACCTGGCCCGTGCCGTGCAGGCGTTGCGCGCCTCGGGGCACGAAGTCACGAAACCGTGAAACCGGATCGGGCGACGCGGGGTCTGAAGTAGCGTTCCGCCGGTCCGCGGTCGGGGTTTCGAGGAGTGACGGTGACTGGTCCGACGCAAGGTGTGAGCGACCGACCCCGAGTGATCGCGGGCAGGTACACCCTGCTCGCCGAGCTGGGGCGCGGTGGCATGGGCGTCGTCTGGCGCGCGCAGGACAACGTGATCGGCCGCCAGGTGGCCATCAAGGAGCTGCACCTGCCCGACGGCATCGCGCTGGAGGAGCGCCGGGTGCTGGAGGAGCGGGTGCTCCGCGAGGCGCGCACCGCGGGCCGGTTGAACGACCCCGGCGTGGTCACCGTGTTCGACGTGGTCGCCGAGGGCGGCATGACCTACATCGTGATGGAGCTGGTCGAGGCGGCCACGCTGTCCACCCTCGTCAGCGCGCACGGCCCGATGCCGCAGGACCGGGTCGTCTCGATGGCCGTGCAGGCGCTGTCCGCCCTGGACTCCGCGCACCAGGCCGGGATCGTGCACCGGGACGTGAAGCCCGGCAACCTCATGATCACGCCCAACGGCCGGGTGAAGCTCACCGACTTCGGCATCGCCCAGGCCGTGGACGACCCGCGGCTGACCACCAGCGGCAGCCTGATCGGCTCGCCCGCCTACATGTCGCCCGAGCGCATCCACGGCAACGAGGCCTCGCCGGCCTCCGACCTGTGGGCGCTGGGCGCGACCCTCTGCTACGCCGTGGAGGGCGCCAACCCCTACGAGCGCTCGACCACCGCGTCCACCCTGCACGCGATCATGAACGAGATGCCGCGGGTGACCAGGGCGCACGGCGTGCTCGGCGCGGTGATCACCGGCCTGCTGATGCCCGACCCGAACGCCAGGCTGACCGGCCCCCAGGCGCGCGCCATGCTGGAACGCGCCGCCGCCCAGCCGACGCCGCCGACCGGGTTCGGCGTGCCGCCGCAGAACCCGACCATGCACTACGCCCAGCCGACCGCGGTGCGCAAGCCGTGGCTGAAGGGCCTGCTGATCACCGCCACGGCGATCGCGGCGGTGGTGCTGCTGGTCGGCGGCGTGTTCCTCGGCCGGTGGCTGTTCACCGACCGGCCGCCCGCCGCGATGGCGCAGACGGTCACCTACGGTCCCGGCGGCACGATCGAGGCCGCCCAGTTCAAGCCGGGCAACGGGCAGTGCGGCGACAACCTGGTCGACCCCAACACCACGGTCAACTACACCGACTGCGAGGAGCCGCACCGGGTCGAGGTCTTCGCGGCGGCCGAGCCGTTCGGGTCGGACAAGATGCCCTACCCGGGTGACCAGTGGCTGCGCAACTACGCCGAGGACTTCTGCACGATGTACTTCATGTCCGAGCGCGTCCCGGTGGAGGACAAGCAGTCCACGCTGCGCTACCTCGCCGTCGTGCCCACGGCGGGCATCTGGGCGGACGACCCGTCGTCCTCCTCGTCGTCGGGCAAGCGATTCCGCGACGTGGTCTGCGTGCTGTGGAACAAGGACGGCACCGCGCTGAAGGACCAGGTGTACGCCAAGTAACGTGGGCCCCATGGGCGTCGCGCAGGACGAACGCAGGCTGTTGACCGAGCTGTTCGCCGAGGTGGGGCCGGACGCGCCCACGTTGTGCGACCCGTGGCGCACCCGTGACCTGGCCGCCCACCTGGTGCTGCGGGAACGCCGCCCGGACGCGGCGGCGGGCATCCTGGCCAAGCCGCTGGCCGCGCACACCCGGCGGGTCCAGGACGCCTACGCGGCCAGGCCGTGGGACGAGCTGGTCGGGCTGGTCCGCGTCGGCCCGCCCCGGTTCTCGCCGTACGCGCTGGTCGACGAGCTGGTCAACTCCGTCGAGTACTTCGTGCACCACGAGGACGTGCGCCGGGCCCGCCCCGACTGGGAGCCCCGTTCACCCGATCCGGTACGAGACGCGGTGCTGTGGCGGCGGCTCGCGCCCACCGCCCGGCTGATGTACCGCAAGAGCCCGGTCGGGGTCGTGCTGCGCCGCCCGGACGGCGAGGTGGTCGTGGCCAGGCGTGGCGCGAACCCCGTGGTGCTGACCGGGCAGGTCTCGGAATTGCTGGTGCACGTGTTCGGCCGGGCCGCCGCACGGGTGGAGTACGACGGCGCGGACGAGGCGGTGCGGCTGGTGCGCGCCCTCGACCGGAGCATGTAGTCGCAGCTTGCCGAGGGTGACGCGGTAGATTTCCGCATATGACCGGAAGTCCTACCGCCTCGCCCGGCCGTCCCTTCGGCCGCGTGCTCACCGCCATGGTCACCCCGTTCGACGCGGAGGGGGCGGTGGACCTGGACAAGGCGCGGCAGCTCGCCGAACACCTGGTCGAGCTGGGCAACGACGGTCTCGTGGTCAACGGGACCACCGGTGAGAGCCCGACCACCAGCGACGCGGAGAAGGCGGACCTGATCCGCGCCGTGGTGGAGGCGGTCGGCGACCGCGCGACCGTGGTCAGCGGCGCGGGCACGTACGACACCGCGCACAGCGTGCACCTGGCCAAGCAGGCCGAGGCGGCGGGCGCGCACGGTCTGCTGCTGGTCACCCCGTACTACTCGCGGCCCACCCAGGAGGGTGTGCACGCGCACTTCACCACCGTGGCCGACCAGGTCGGCGTGCCCGTGATGCTGTACGACATCCCGCCGCGCACCGTGATCCCCATCGAGGTGGAGACCCTGCTGCGGCTCGCCGAGCACCCGCGCATCGTCGCGGTGAAGGACGCCAAGGGCGACCTGCTCGCGGGCAGCAAGGTCATCGCGGCCACCGACCTGGCCTACTACTCCGGTGACGACCCGCTGAACCTGCCGTGGCTGTCGGTCGGCGCGGTCGGCTTCGTCAGCGTCATCTCGCACATCGCCGCGGACCGGCTGCGCGACATGCTCGACGCGTTCTCCTCCGGCGACGTCGCCGGCGCCACCGCGATCCACCAGTCGCTGTTGCCGCTGCTGCGGCCCTTCAGCCGGATGCCCGGCGTGACCTACGCCAAGACCGCGCTGCGGCTGCGAGGTCTGGACGTGGGCGACCCGAGGCTGCCGCTGGTACCCGCTTCAACCGAGGACATCGAGGCCGTCGAGGCCGAATTGGGAGTCAACGCGTGATCAACCCGAACTCACCCCCGCTCGCACTGCCCGACGGAGGTCTGCGCGTCGTCGCACTGGGCGGAATTGGCGAGATCGGCCGCAACATGACGGTGTTCGAGCACGCCGGCCGGCTGCTCGTCGTGGACTGCGGCGTGCTCTTCCCCGAGGACGACCAGCCTGGCGTCGACCTGATCCTGCCGGACTTCCGGGCCATCGAGGACCGGTTGGACGACATCGAGGCGCTGGTGCTCACCCACGGGCACGAGGACCACATCGGCGCGGTGCCGTTCCTGCTCAAGCTGCGCCCCGACCTGCCGGTGGTGGGCTCGCGGTTCACGTTGGCGCTGCTCGCGGCGAAGTGCAAGGAACACCGCCAGACGCCGCGGCTGTTCGAGATCACCGACGGCGAGCGCCGCTCGTACGGGCCGTACGACCTGGAGTTCTTCGCGGTCAACCACTCCATCCCGGACGCGGTCGCGGTGGCCATCCGCACGTCCGCCGGGCTGGTGCTGCACACCGGCGACATCAAGCTCGACCAGTTGCCGCTGGACGGCAGGCTCACCGACCTGGCCGGGTTCTCCCGGCTCGGCGACGAGGGCGTCGACCTGTTCCTGGTCGACTCGACCAACGCCGAGGTGCCGGGGTTCGTCGCGCCGGAGCGCGAGATCGGGCCGGTGCTGGAGAACGTCGTCCGCAAGGCCAACCAGCGCGTGATCGTCGCGTGCTTCGCCTCCCACGTGCACCGCGTGCAGCAGGTGCTGGACGTGGCCGTGCAGTACCGGCGGCGGGTGGCGCTGGTCGGCCGGTCGATGGTGCGCAACATGGGCATCGCGGCGGAACTGGGCTACCTGAACGTGCCGGAGGGGTTGTTCGTGGACCTCAACGAGGCCATGGAGATGCCCGAGGACCAGGTGATGTTCGTGTCGACCGGGTCGCAGGGCGAGCCGCTGTCGGCGTTGTCGCGGATGGCGCGCGGCGAGCACCGGCAGATCTCGATCAAGGCCGGTGACACGATCGTGCTGGCCTCGTCGCTGATCCCGGGCAACGAGAACGCGGTGTTCGGCGTGGTCAACGGCCTGGCCCGGCTCGGCGCGACGGTCGTCCACCAGGGCAACGCCAAGGTGCACGTCTCCGGCCACTCGCCGGCCGGTGAGCTGCTGTTCCTCTACAACGCCGTGCGGCCGTCGAACGTGATGCCGGTGCACGGCGAGTGGCGGCACCTGCGGGCGAACGCGGCGCTGGCCGTGGCGACCGGCGTGGACGCGGAGCGGGTCGTCATCGCCGAGGACGGCGTGGTGGTCGACCTGGTCGACGGCAAGGCGGCGATCAGCGGCAAGGTCGAGGTCGGCCACGTCTACGTCGACGGCCTGTCCGTCGGCGACGTCGGCGAGTCGACCCTGTCCGACCGGCTCGTGCTCGGCGAGGGCGGGTTCATCGCCATCACGGTGGCGGTGGACTCCACCAACGGTCGCGCGGTCGCACCGCCGACCGTGTCCGGCCGCGGGTTCTCCGACGACCCGAAGGCCCTGGACCAGGCCATCTCCCTGGTGGAGATGGAGCTGTCCCGCACGGAGGCCGAGGGGATCACCGACTCGCACCGCATCGCCCAGGCCGTGCGCCGCGTGGTGGGCCGCTGGGTCGCCGAGACCTACCGCAGGCGGCCGATGATCGTGCCGACCATCATCCCCGTGAACTGACCGCCCGCGATGCGCGTGGCTGGGAGGACGTGACGTGGCCGAGGTGCTGCTGTTCCACCACGCGCACGGGTTGACGCCCGGTGTCGCGACCTTCGCCGAGCAGTTGGCGCAGGCCGGGCACACCGTGCACGTGCCGGACCTGTACGAGGGCCGGGTGTTCGTGGACCTGGGCGACGGCTTGGACTACGCGGAGCAGGTCGGGTTCGGCACGATCGCCGAACGCGGCCTCGTCGCCGCCGAGGGGTTGCCCTCGGACGTCGTGTACGCGGGGTTCTCGCTCGGCGTGCTGCCCGCGCAGATGCTGGCGCAGACCAAGCCGGGAGCCGCCGGCGCGCTGCTGTTCAGCGCGTGCGTGCCGGTGTCGGAGTTCGGCCCGGCGTGGCCGGCGAGCGTGCCGGTCCAGGTCCACGCCATGGCGGCCGACGAGCTGTTCGTGGACGACGGCGACCTCGACGCCGCGCGTGCCCTGGTGGCGGGCGCGGCGGACGGGGAGCTCTTCCTCTACCCCGGCGACCGGCACCTGTTCGCCGACCCGAGCCTGTCGTCCTACGACGAGGTGGCGGCGGTGCTGCTGATGGAGCGCGTGCTCGCGTTCCTGAACTGATCCTCGACGCCGGACGTGCCGTGCACCCGCCCCTGCCGGCCTGACCGGGGTGATCGCGGTCGACGTCGTCAGCCATCACGGCGGGGTGGGCACCGGGGAACCACCGGTGCCCACCCTTCCGCTCTCGTATCGGCCGCGCGGAGTGGTCGCGGCGGTCCGCGCGGGCGTGCTCATGGCCGCCGGTCGGCTCGGCGGCGGCTCAGCGGCCTGGACGTCCGTCCGGCACGTGCCCGCGCGGCACGCGGAACGGCTCGTCGCCGGTCACGGCACGCTGTCCTCGCCGGTCGGCGGGCGCCACGGGCTCGTGCCCGTCGTCGGCCGGGTGGGGTCGTGGAACTTCGGCAGGTCCGGCTCGTCCACCCGCAACGGCACCAGGCCCGCGGTGATCGCGCGCATGATCCGCTCGTGCGCCCGCCGCGCGTCGCCCGGCTTGCCGTCCTCCAGCCCGGACAGGTCCACCGGCTTGCCGAAGTGCACCTTGAACGTCGGCCGCTTCCGCAGCCCGCGCAGGTACGAGGTCAGGTAGGGCTTGACGTCGGCCCACCCGCTGACCCCGGTGTTGCCCCAGTACACGGCTTCGTGCGCGCCCCACTGGCTCACCGGGACCACCGGGATGCCGCCGCTGAGCGCGAGCCTCGCCGCACCGGTCTTGCCCCGCTCCGGCCACAGGCCCGGGTCGAGGCTGATCCGGCCCTCCGGGTACATGGCGATCGGGTCGCCGCCGCGTTGCAGCACCGCGACGGTGCGGTGGTAGGCGTCGCCGACGTCGGCCGCCGAGCGGTCGACGCGCACGTGGCCGGACGCCTTCAGCAGCGGCCCGAGGACCGGCGCGTCGAGCAACCCGCCCGCGAGCAGGAAGCGCGGCGCGACACCGATCCGGCGGCACGCCGCGATCAGCACGAAGGGGTCGAGGTTGCCGATGTGGTTGGACGCGAGCAGCAGGGGACGTCCCCTGAGGTCCGCCGGGATGTCACCGGTGACTTCGAGTCGTCCGCTGAGGCCGACGACCCCCTGGTCGACTGCGGTCAGCACGCGCCACAGCAGTGGTGTGGACACCACGGCAGGCTACGGTGTGCCGACCCGTCACCGCACCGGCTTCCGGGCAACCGCACGCACCGGGCCGCGCACGTCACGTCCACCGTGAACGTTGGGGCGGCTGAGGCCAGAGGTACTACCGTGTGCACCATGGCCGGCCGACCTGGGACTTCGCGCAAGGGCACGACCCGCAGCACCGGATCCGGGTCGAAGGCCCGGTCCGGCGCGTCCCGACCGGCCGCGAAACGCCCTCCCGCCAAGCGCGCGCCCGCGAAGAAGTCCTCCGGCTCGGTCCGCAAGCTCTGGGGCCTGCTCGGCCGCGGTGTCGGGTCGGTCGTCCGCGCGGTCGGCCGGGGCAAGGAGCTCGACCCGGCGCACCGCCGCGACGGCCTGGCGCTGGTGCTCATCTCGCTGGCCGTGATCACCGCCGCGGGCGTGTGGTGGCAGGCCGGCGGACCGGTCGGGCAGTGGGTCGACGTGGCCGTGCGCAGTTCCGTCGGCGGCCCGGCGGTGATCGTGCCCGTGGTGCTGCTGGCGATCGGCGTGACCCTGATGCGCACCGACCCCACCCCCGAGGCCCGGCCCCGCCTGGTGATCGGCGCGGTCCTGGTCGCGGTCGGGTTCCTCGGCATGTTCCACCTCGCCGGCGGCCTGCCGATGGACCCGCTCGCCCGTCGCGACGCCGGTGGCGCGCTCGGCTACCTCTCCGGCGGGTTCCTCGCCCAGGGCCTCACGCCGTGGGTCGCCGGGCCGCTGCTCGTGCTGATCTTCGGCTACGGCGTGCTGCTGCTGGTGCACGTGCCGGTCCGCGAGGTGCCCGCGAAGCTCGGCGCCCTGCTGCACCGCAAGCCCGACCAGCTCGACGGTTTCGGCGACGAGGACGCCGCGCCGGCCCCGGACGTCGAGGAGCAGCCGGCCAAGCTGCGCCGCCCGTCCCGCGGTCGCCGCCAGGCCGTCGCCGCCGTCGCCGACGACGAGCAGCCCGAGCTGCCGCTGGACGAAGAGCCACCGCCGCCGCCCAAGCCCGCGCCCAAGCCCAAGGCGACCCCGGAGACCCCGAAGTCCGCCGCGATCGCCGTGCGCGCGGTCGAGGGCGACTACCGCCTGCCCCCGCCGACCATCCTCAAGGACGGCGACGCGCCCAAGGCCCGCAGCAAGGCCAACGACCTGATGATCGAGGCCATCTCCGGCGTGCTCGACCAGTTCTCCATCGACGCGCAGGTCACCGGCTTCACCCGCGGCCCGACGGTCACCCGGTACGAGGTCGAGCTCGGTCCGGGCGTGAAGGTCGAGAAGATCACCGCGCTGACCAAGAACATCGCCTACGCGGTCGCCACGGACAACGTGCGGCTGCTCGCCCCCATCCCCGGCAAGTCCGCGGTCGGCATCGAGGTGCCCAACAGCGACCGCGAGATGGTGCGGCTGGGCGATGTGCTGCGCTCGCCGTCCACGGTCAAGGACAACCACCCGATGGTGATCGGGCTGGGCAAGGACATCGAGGGCCACTTCGTCACCGCGAACCTGACCAAGATGCCGCACCTGCTGGTCGCGGGCTCCACGGGTTCGGGCAAGTCGAGCTTCGTGAACTCGATGCTGGTGTCGCTGCTGGCGCGCGCCACCCCGGACGAGGTCCGGATGATCCTGATCGACCCGAAGATGGTCGAGCTCACCCCCTACGAGGGCATCCCGCACCTGATCACGCCCATCATCACCCAGCCGAAGAAGGCCGCCGCCGCGCTGGCCTGGCTGGTCGAGGAGATGGAGCAGCGCTACCAGGACATGCAGGTCAACCGGGTGCGGCACATCGACGACTTCAACCGCAAGGTCAAGTCGGGCGAGATCAGCGCGCCGCCCGGCAGCGAGCGCGTCTACCGGCCGTACCCCTACATCATGGCGATCGTGGACGAGCTGGCCGACCTGATGATGACCGCGCCGCGCGACGTGGAGGACGCGATCGTCCGGATCACGCAGAAGGCGCGTGCGGCGGGCATCCACCTGGTGCTCGCGACGCAGCGGCCGTCGGTGGACGTGGTGACGGGTCTGATCAAGACGAACGTGCCGTCACGGCTGGCGTTCGCCACGTCGTCGTTGACCGACTCGCGGGTCATCCTGGACCAGCCGGGCGCGGAGAAGCTGATCGGCATGGGCGACGGCCTCTACCTGCCGATGGGCGCTTCCAAGCCGGTGCGCGTGCAGGGCGCGTACGTCGGGGACGACGAGATCTCCGAGATCGTCAACTTCACCAAGGACCAGGCGCAACCGGAGTACACCGACGGCGTCACGGCGGCGAAGGCGGCCGAGAAGAAGGAGGTCGACGCCGACATCGGCGACGACCTCGAACTGCTGATCCAGGCGGCCGAGCTGATCGTCACCTCGCAGTTCGGCTCGACCTCGATGTTGCAGCGCAAGCTGCGGGTCGGTTTCGCCAAGGCCGGTCGGCTGATGGACCTGCTGGAGACGCGCGGCGTGGTCGGCCCGTCGGAGGGTTCGAAGGCCCGTGAGGTGCTGATCAAGCCGGACGAGCTCGACTCGGTCGTCTACCTGATCCGCGGCGGTTCCGGGCCGGCCGACGACGGGGACGACGAGGTCTGAGCCGGCCGGTCACGGGCCGGGCCGGAACTCCAGCAGGCTGCGCTGCTCGGTCAGCTCCGTGACCGCGTCCAGGACCAGGCCGTGGGGCGCGGCCAGCTCGCGGAACTCCTCGACCCGGCGTTCCCGGCCGCCGAAGATCGCCAGCATGGACAGGTCGATCGCGCTGTTCGCGGGCCGGCCGCCGACCAGCTCGATGACCAGCACGCGGCTCGTGGGCGCCGCGGCCTCGGCGCAACGGCCCAGGACCTGGCCGGCACGGTCGTCGTCCCAGTTGTGCAGGATGTCGCACAGCAGGTAGGCGTCCGCCCCGGCCGGCAAGGGGTCGAAGAAGCTGCCGGCGGTGACCCGCGCCCGTTCGGCGAGCCCCTCGGCGCGGAACGTGCGGTCGGCTTCGGCGGCGGTCGGCTCCAGCTCGACCAGGTGGCCGCGCACCTCGGGGTTGGCCTTCAGGACGGCGGCCAGCAGGGTGCCGTTGCCGCCGCCGACGTCCACGACGGTGGGGAAGCGGGCCCAGTCGACGCCGCCGACGAGCCGGGGGACCTGCTCGCCGAACCGCTGGGTCATCTGCCGGTCGAACGACTCGCGCAGGTGCGGGTGGGCGGCCAGGTCGTCGTAGAAGTCCCGGCCGTAACGGCGCGGGTAGGCGGCCTCGCCGGTGGCGATGCTGTGCGCCAGCTCCACGAACGCGAGGTCCGCGCGACCACCCGCGTGGTCCAGGTGCAGGAGGCTGGTGGTCAGGCCGTTGTCCGCGTCGGCGCGGAGGTTCGCGCCGAAGGCGGTGGTCCGGTAGCCGGTGGCCGTGCGCTCGACCACCCCGACCGCGGCGAGGTGGCTCAGCAGCAGTTCCAGCGCGATCGGCGAGGCGTCGAGCTCGGCGGCGAGCCGGTCGACCGCGGCGCCCGCGCCGAGCAACCGGTCGGGCAGTCCCAGGGTGACCGCCACCCGCAAGGTCATCGGTGTGATCAGATCGGCCATCCGGCGCAGCGCGGCGATGTCGTCGTGTCCCACGCCGATCCACCCTGCCGCACACGTCAACCGGGAACGGCGGGGATCCCCGGTCGAGGACCCCTGCCGCCCACCGGTCAGCTGGCGCCGAACTCCCGCACGGCCTGGTAGTACAGGTCCGCGGTGCGGTTGCACGCCCAGTTGCCCGCGCACTGGTTGTAGAGGTCGGACTTGAACTTGTTGTCGATCGTCAGCCGGGTCGCCTCGGTGAACCGGCCCTGCCGCTTGTAGTTGCGGTAGCCGAAGTCGTGCCGGTGGCAGGCAGGCAGGAACTTGAACCCGAACGGGTTGTCCGGCGACCAGGAGCAGCCGTCCGACGACCAGTCGAGCTGGTCGCTGTAGGGCCGCTGCGCGCGCAGCGAGCTGAACTGCGACAGGGACTTGCTGAAGACGTAGTCGTCGGTCACGGCGGGCGCGTTGATGGCCGCCTGGCCGACACCGGCGCCGGCCAGCAGGGCGAGTGAGGCGACCACGACGGCGAACGCGTTGCGCAGGGATTTCGCGAGCACTGTTCTTCCCCTCGGTTTTCGGGCTTGAGGGGTTCTTACCGGCACGTGATCAACGCACAACAGCCCCGATCGGCTCATACCACGTCAACGACGGGTGAACATCGGGCCGAACGCGATCACCGCCGCCAGCCGGACCGGCTGACCGCGCAGTCCCAGCAACGCCAACACCTCGGCGTCCGCCGCACCGCCGAGCAGGTACCCGCCGAGCCGCTGCTCGGCCATCCGCAGGCAGACCGACTGCGCCGCCGCGCCCGCTTCGACCAGGCCGAACCGCCCACCGCGCTGCCCGTACTTGGCCAACACCGGTTGGTCCGCCAGCACGAGCACCAGCACCACCGCCGGTTCGGCGTCGGCGGCCAGCACTTCGCGCAGCCGCACCCAGTCCGGCGCCGGCCCCACGTCCTGCACGGCGTGCCGCCGCGCGTCGTACCGGACCACCCGCCCGTTCAACCCGTGCTCGACGTTGCGCAGGAACGCGTAGGAGCGCACCGGGTGCAGCCCGCCCGCCGACGGGTACGCGCGGCCGTCCTCGTCGGCCAACGCGGCCAGCACCGCGCCGAACCGCCGTGCCGACAACGGCCGCGAGCTGAACTCGCGCGTGCTGCGGCGGGCGCGGAACAGCCGTTGCAGCCGGTCGCGCGGCCGGTCCAGGAACTGCGGCGCGCTCGGCAGCTCGAACGGGTCCGCGGTCACCCGACTCCCGGCCACCCGGTCGCCGGCCCCCTGGCCCGCCGTCACCTGGTCCGGTCGGAACTCGCGCAGTCGTTCACCCAATCGGCGTTGGTGCAGCGCGGAGTAGCCGCTGGCGGTCCAGAAGTCGTCGAACGGCGTCATGCTCACCCCAGCGGATGCGGTGCGGGATTGGGGAGCCGGCCCGATCGGCCCGGGTAGCGCCACGCCACGTCCGCCGCGCGACCGCCCAGGTGCGGCCACCGGTGGTCGGCGTGCAGCGGTGTGAGGTCGGGGGAGAGCACGCGCACGCACCGCAGTCCCACCGCCGCCGCCTCGGGGGTGGTCAGCTCCCGGTAGGCCAGGCGCACGCCGAGCGCGCGCACGAGCTCTTCGAGCTGCGCGGCGTCGCCGCGAGCGGTGGAGCCGCGCGGCGGTGGCCCCGGCACGCCCCGCCACCACGGCAGCGCGTGCCACTCGTCCAGGTGATCGGCGTAGTACAGGGCGTGCCGGTCGAAGTCCGTGACCTCGTCCGGCCGGTGGACCTCGGTGGTCGACCGCGCCGCGATGAAGACCGTGCCCTGCGTCCACTCCAACCACGCCTTGCCGATCGCCTCGGCCACCGTCGCCCGGCACGCCAGCCCGAGCGTCGGCCGCGGTCGACCCGCGAGCGGGAGCGTGCCCGCGACCGCGACCACCGGGTGCGGGCTGTAGGCGGGGGTGAGGTCGAACGCCCGCACGTCACCGGTCCGCAGCTCGGCGGGCAACGACAGCCGGGGCGGGGCGAGGCCGTGCAGCCACGTGGTGGTGAAGGCGTCCCGTTCGACCAACTCCTGCGTCGCGCGCAGCAGCGCGTTCACCGCCGAAGGGCCTGCGGCCAGGCCGGACGACGTCGCGGGCAGACCGAACTCCTCACGCAGCCCGACCAGGCCGGCGGGCACCCACACCGGCTCGTTGTCCGGCAGCGTCCACGCCTTGGTGTAGCGCGGTTCGGCGTACCGGTACCGGAAATCGGGGTGCGCCCGCTGGTCCCGCGTGTGGAGGCTGAAGTCGTCCAACCGCCAGCACGGCCCGTCCGGTTCGCTGACCGTCTCAAGTGGACTGCGCGCGGCCGAGTACCGCTCCACCGCCTCGGCGATCGCGGCCAGCCTCGCCTGTTCCGGCTCGAACGCCGCACCACCGGACGTGCCGCCGGTCGCGAACGGCTCGGGCACCGCGGCGAAGCCGGGCACGTCCACGTCGGACAGCGTGCGCGGCACCGGGTGCAGGCGCGCCACCACGCCCTGCCGCCAGCCGACGGCCCGCGGCAGCAGCGCGGACGCGGGCGTGATCACGCGGTCGCCCGCCGCGAGTAGTAGCGGTGGACCTGCCGGCCGGCGAGGCCCACCAGCAGCGCGTAGCCGAGGATCGCGACCGGTGCGCCGAGCGCGCCGAGCGCCCCGAGCAGCGGCAGGGACACCACCAGTTCGGCGACGAACAGCCCCACCCAGATCCCCAGGCGCACCAACCCCCGCGCGGGACCGGCGGCGCCGGTGAGCTTCGCCGCGAAGAACGTCCAGAGCAGCGTGCAGACCGCACCCGCGAGGGCGTAGAGCGGCCAGTGCTCCCCGACGTCGAGGAACGGCGAGGCCAGCACCCAGGGCAGGAAGAGCGTCGCGGGCAGCACCCAGAGCGCCTTGCGGCGTGGCTGACGGGCCTCGGCGAGGTCGTTGGCCAGGCCGGACGGCAACGCGATGGCCCCGCCGACCGCGGACACCGCGCAGCAGCAACAACAGCAGCTGCACGTCGGCGTGGCGGCGGTGGCGGCCGTCGTGTCGGGCGTGAACGGATCAGGCAGGCGCAGAGCGGTCGTCATGAGTCTTCCCCCACGGCAGGTCGACCCGGCCCACTTCGAACCGGGGGCACGCTTCGCAGTCCGCCGCCGGCAGCACGTCCTCGGCGGTGGTGGTGAACTCGTCCAGGTGCAGCGTCACGACGCGGTCCAGCAGGGCCAGCGAACCGGCGGCCAGCCTGGCGATCGCGTGCCTCGCCCAGCGCAACGGGAAGTCGGCGGTCGTCGCGGCGGGCCGCGGGGGAGGTCGCGGATCGCCCCAGCGGTGCCGTGCGCGCACGGCCAGGCAGCCCAGGCAAGCGCTTGCGCCCGGCACCACGAACGGCCCGAGCGAGGCCGTGTGGTGGTAGGCCAGGTCCAGCAGCAGGTGCGGCTTCGGCTCCCGCAACGCGGCCAGGTCGGCCAGGGTGCCGTCGGTGCGCACGACGAGCACCAGGTCGGCTTCGCCCTCGTGGGGCGGGAAGTGTTCGCCGAGCCCGGCGGGTTCCGCGCCGACGACGCGCACGCCGACGTTCAGCGGCTCGTCCGGCACGGGCAGACCCGCCGGGCGCAGCGCGCCCAACGACCGCAGTTGCGCGCGGACCGGCCCGCTGAGCCGTTCCGGGTCGAGCGGGCGAGCCGAACCCCTCCGCACCGGCTCGAACAACTCGACCAGCAGCCGCGCCTCGGCGCCGGGCACATCGGGGAGGAGGTAGGCGAGGTCCGCTCCCGCGTGCACGACCAGACCCTCGTCCTGCACCTGGACCTGCCAGACCGGGTCCGGCACGAGGCCGGTCACCGGCCCGGCTCGTCGTGGTCGTCGCCCCGGTCGAGGAACCGCCGGATCGCCGGCTCGTCGGGGAACTCGTCGTCCTCGTCGGTCTTGACGAGACGTTCCGCGATGGGCACCGGTTCCTCCACCCAGGCGGGCTGGAAGTCGTCGCCGGGCAGCAGCTCGTGGCGGCGGGCGAACTGCTCGGCGGCCTCGCGGATGGACTCGCGCAGGGTGCCGATGACCACCGTCTCGGCGGTGTAGGTCAGCTCCACGAGCAGCGCGCGCACCCGGTCGAGCTGGTCCTCCTGGTCGGCGTTGTCCGCCAGCTGCGGCCAGAGCCTGCGCTCGAACACCTCCACGAAGTCGGCCGCGATGCCGTCGGTGGCGGTGCGCAGGTTCGCGAACTTGTCCAGCACGTCGTCGCTGGGCACGCTCAGCGCGGCGAGGCGGTTGCCCGCCTCCAGCGCCCAGCGGCGGACGTGCGGCCACCCGCGTCGCCAGCGGACCAGGCCGAGCTGCATCGCGCGGCGCAGGACGCGCGGCCGGACGTCGCCGAGCGGGACGAGGCGGCTGATGTCGCGGACCTTGATCCGGACCCAGTCGTCCGGGCCTTCCGCGTCGCCGACGCCCAGGACGGCCGCGACGCTCGCGCCCTTCTCGCGGGCCTTCACCAGCTCGGCGATGGCGGGCAGCGAGAAGCCGCGGGACTGCAGGCGTTGGACGAGCGTGAGGCGTTCCAGGTGGGAGGCGTCGTAGTAGGCGACGCGGCCCTGCCGGCGGGGCGGGTGCAGCACTCCCTTGGTCTGGTACATGCGGATGGTGCTGCCGGGCAGGCCCACGCGGACCGCCAGCTCGTCGACCGTCAACTGCTCCACGAGGTCGATCTTGGCGGGTCGACGTTCGTGGAGTCAAGACTCTTCGAGTGAATACTCGAAGAGTCAGAGGTGGAGCAGCATGCGTGAGTTGCCCAGGGTGTTCGGCTTCACGTACGAGAGGTCGAGGAACTCCGCCACGCCCTCGTCGGCCGATCGCATGATCTCCTCGTAGACCTCGGGGGACACCGGCGTGCCGTCGATCTCGACGAAGCCGTGCTTGCCGAAGAAGTCGGTCTCGAAGGTCAGCACGAACAGCCGTTCCAGCTGGAGCTCGCGGGCCGTCTCGATCAACCGGTGCACGATCCGGTGGCCGATGCCCCGCCCCAACGCCGTCGGCGACACCGCCACCGTGCGGATCTCCGCCAGGTCGTCCCACAGCACGTGCAGCGCACCGCACCCGAGGACCACGCCGTCCTCTTCGGCGACCCAGAACTCCTGCATGTCCTCGAACAGGGTCACGAGCGGCTTGGCCAGCAGCACCTTGCCGGCGTAGGCGTCGATGAGGGCCTTCATCGCCCGCACGTCACCGGTGCGGGCGCGACGCACGTTGATCGGGTCGTTCACGGTGCAAACGTAACCTTCCGCCGCCGCCGCCCTGCATCCGGCGGTCCGGACGGTGAAATCGGCCCCGATGGATCACTAGAGATCCTTCTGTGCAGTTTACTTGCGTGGAACGGGTCGAAGCTTCACCGAGGGAGGTGTCACATGCTCCGGAGCTTCAGGGTGGGCAACCACCGTTCGTTCCGCGCCGAGCAGGAGTTGCTGCTCATGCCGGTCTACGCGAAGGACCGCGAGGCGCTGCCCGTCGCGGCCGTGTACGGCGCCAACGCCTCCGGCAAGTCGAACCTGCTCGACGGTCTGAAGTTCATGGCCGACGCGGTGCGTGACTCGTTCGCCCAGTGGAGTCCGGGTGGCGGCGTGCCGCGGCGCCCGTTCAAGCTCGACCCGGAGGCCAAAGACCAGCCCTCGGTGTTCGTCGCCGAGTTCGTCGAGGACGGCGTCCGCTACACCTACGGCTTCGAGGTGGATGACGAACGGGTGCTCTCGGAATGGCTCTACAGCTATCCGGAGAAGCGGAAGCGGGTGCTCTTCGATAGATCGGGCGATCAGATCAAATTCGGTCGCGCGGTCGCGGAAGGGACGACGAAGGCGGAGGTCCTCGAAGAACTCCTTCGGCCCAATTCCTTGTTCCTCAGCCTCGCGGCTCAGACGAACATCGTCCATTTGATTCCTCCGCGCCGGTGGTTCGTGGAGAGACTGCGCTTCCGTGAGAACCGGGCACCGGTCGACCTCGCCGTTGAGATCGATGACTTCATCGGCGAGCAGCCGGAGCTGCACGAGTCGTTGATCGACCTGCTTCGCGCGGCGGATTTCGGAATTCGGGACATCAGTGTCAGTCGGCGGGTCGCGGCCAAGGTGACCGTCGATGACGGGACGATCTTCGATGGAGTGGTCGAACTCCCCTCCGTGGTGAGCGGCACGGGTAGTTCGGCGGAATCCGGCGAGTCGGTGGCCTCAGTGGGTCCGGTTCGACAGATGACGGTCAAGTACAGTGCTCAGGCATGGGCTGACGCGGAGCGTCGAATTCGGCTGGTGCACGGCCGCGGTGAGTTCTTCGAGTTGGATGAGGAGTCGGCCGGAACACGATCTTGGCTCGGCCTGCTGCCGGACGTTCTTCGCATCCTGAGGCACGGTGGACTTCTGGTGATCGATGAGATCGACGAGAGCTTGCACTCCCTCCTCACTGCCCGCCTGATCGCGCTCTTCAACGATCCGCAGGCCAATGTGGGTAGCGGTCAACTCATCTTCACCACCCACGACGCGACCTTGCTGCACCCACCTTTGGCGGACGAGGTGTTGCTGCGGGACGAGATCTGGTTCGTGGGAAAAGGCCGAACCGGCGCGAGCACGCTGTACCCTCTGTCCGATTTCAAGCCGCGCAGCGAGGACAACCTGGAGCGGCGTTACCTGGCTGGGCAATACGGCGGGGTTCCGACCGTGTACGAGGAGCTGTTCGCCGACGCCGTGCGGAGTGGCGGCGATGGTGAGGCGTGAGAACTCGCAACGCCGGTCGAGTCGGGAGGTTGCTCCCCGTCGGAACAACGTGCTGGTCGTCAGCGGCGGCCAGAAGACCGAGAGTCGGAACGTCTCCGGGCTGCGGCTCATCCGTGGAGCGCCGATCACGGTGAAGTGCAAGGTCGACGCCCCGCTCAACCTGGTCAAGTACGCGGCCAAGGTGCGTGACCGGTACCACGAGGAGTTCCAAGCGGTGTGGTGTGGTCGACGTGGACCACTTCGACATTGCCGCCGCCCTGCGTGAGGCCGACCGCGCCAAGGTGAACCTCGCCGTGTCGGACCCGTGTTTCGAGTTGTGGCTGCTCCTGCACTTCGCGGACCACCGGGCGCACATCGCCGACTACCGGGCCGCCCGTGACCTGCTCGCCCGCCACGTCCCGGGCTACGACAAGAAGCTCGACTACGCCGTGTTCGACCCCGGCCTCGAACGAGCGGTGGCTCGCGCCGCGCTGCTCGGGCCGGACAACCCGGCGACCACCGTCGGCCGCCTCGTCCAAGCGGTGCTCCGCACCTGACCTGGACCGCTTCCGCCCACGGGCGGACGGGGAGGGGGTTGGCGCCGGTTACGCTGAGCACCGTGTCTTCCCCCGCCACGTCCAAGCGCGTCGCCATGCTGACCCTCGGGTGCGCCCGCAACGAAGTCGACTCCGAAGAGCTCGCCGGCCGGCTCACCGCAGGTGGCTGGGAGCTGGTCGACGACGAGGCCGACGTGGTCGTGGTCAACACCTGCGGCTTCGTCGAGTCCGCGAAGAAGGACTCCGTGGACACCCTCCTCGCCGCCGCCGACAGCGGCGCGAAGGTGGTCGCGGTCGGGTGCATGGCCGAGCGCTACGGCACCGAGCTGGCCGACAGCCTGCCCGAGGCGAACGCCGTCCTCGGGTTCGACCACTACGCCGACCTCGCCGACCGGCTGGACGACGTCCTCGCCGGCGAGGCCATCGAGTCGCACAAGCCGGTCGACCGGCGCACGTTGCTGCCGCTCACCCCGGTGCAGCGGCCCAAGGCCGCCGAGGACGTGCAGGTCCCGGGCCACGGCTGGGGCCCGCGCGTGCTGCGCACCCGCCTCGCCGACACCCCCGTGGCACCGCTGAAGATCGCCTCCGGCTGCGACCGCCGCTGCTCGTTCTGCGCCATCCCGTCGTTCCGCGGCGCGTTCGTGTCCCGCCACCCGGACGAGGTGGTGGCCGAGGCGATGTGGCTGGCCGAGCAGGGCGTGCGCGAGGTGTTCCTGGTCTCGGAGAACTCCACCTCCTACGCCAAGGACCTGCCCCGCGAGCTGGGCGGCCTCGAACTGCTCGTCCAGCGGCTCGCCGCGGTGCCCGGCATCGACCGCGTCCGGGTGTCCTACCTGCAGCCCGCGGAGACCAAGCCCACCCTGGTCAAGGCCATCGCCACCACCGAGGGCGTGGCCGACTACTTCGACATGTCCTTCCAGCACTCCAGCGAGCCCGTGCTGCGCCGGATGCGGCGGTTCGGGTCCACCGAGTCGTTCCTCGGCCTGGTCGAGCAGATCCGCTCCCTCGCACCGCGTGCGGGTATCCGCAGCAACGTCATCGTCGGCTTCCCGGGCGAGACCGAGCAGGACGTGGCCGAGCTGGAGCGCTTCCTCACCGCCGCCCGGCTGGACGCGGTGGGCGTGTTCGGCTACTCCGACGAGGACGGCACCGAGGCCGAGGGCCTGCCGGACAAGCTGGACGCCGACACGATCGCCGAGCGCGTCGCCCGCATCTCCAACCTGGTCGAGGAGCTGACCTCGCAGCGCGCCGAGGAGCGCGTCGGCGAGGAGGTCGTCGTCCTGGTCGAGACCGCGGAGGACGACGAGAACGACTGCGTCGGCCGTGCCGCCCACCAGGCGCCCGAGGTCGACGGCGAGTGCGTCATCACCAACGCCGACGGCCTGGAGGTCGGCGACCTGGTGCGCTGCCGGGTCGACGAGTCCGAGGGCGTCGACCTGGTCGTGACAGCGATCGAGGTGCTCCCGAGGTGACCGAACCCGCGCGCGTGCCGGTGCTGAACATCGCCAACGTGCTGACGATGTCCCGGCTGGCGCTCGTGCCGGTGTTCCTCTACTTCCTGTTCGCCGAGGACGGCCACCAGCCCTGGTGGCGGCTGGCCGCGTTCGGCGTGTTCGCCGTGGCGTCGGTCACCGACCACGTGGACGGCAACCTGGCCCGCAAGCACGGCCTGATCACCGACTTCGGCAAGATCGCCGACCCGATCGCGGACAAGGCGCTGACCGGCGCCGCGCTGGTGGGCCTGAGCCTGCTGGGCGAGCTGCCGTGGTGGGTGACGGTCGTCATCGCGGTCCGCGAGCTCGGCGTGACGCTGCTGCGCTTCTGGGTCATCCGGCACGGCGTGATCCCGGCCAGCCGCGGCGGCAAGGCCAAGACGCTCGTGCAGATCGTCGCCATCGGCCTGTACGTGCTGCCGCTGCCGGGCTGGCTGGACGCGCTCTCGGTGGTCACCATGGGCGCGGCCGTCGTGCTGACCGTCGTCACGGGCGTCGACTACGTCATCCGCGCCTTCCGGCTGCGCGCGAGGGGCAAGCGCGCGGTGGCGGGCGCGTGAGCGCCGAGGACGTCGTCCGGGCCCTCAAGGAACGCGGTGAGACGGTCGCCACCGCCGAGTCGCTCACCGCGGGCCTGGTGACCGCCGAGCTGACCTCCGTGCCCGGTTCCAGCGCCGTGGTCCGCGGCGGGCTCGTGGTCTACGCGACGGACCTCAAGCACACGCTCGCGGGCGTGGACGCCGCGCTGCTGGCCGAGCACGGCGCGGTGCACCCCGAGGTGGCCCGGCAGCTCGCCGTCGGCGCACGCGAGCGCTGCGGCGCCACGTGGGGCCTCGGGCTGACGGGTGTGGCCGGCCCGGACCCGCAGGACGGCGTCCCGCCGGGCACCGTCCACATCGGTTTGTCCGGTCCGTCCGGATCGCTTGTTCGATCGCTCACTCTGGGTGGTGACCGTGACGAAGTGCGCACGAGTTCCACAACAGCGGTTCTGAACCTCTTGCGCGCCCACCTCAAGATCCCTGTCGAGTGACGTGAGCTGCGCGTTTTCGGTCACATCCGAACACGCACGCGGGAACTTACCCGGTAGTTCACTCGTTCGCCCTTGGCGGACGTGTACCGAAGTGACTGCCCGTCGACGGGACGGGTCGGTAACGTGGTGGCACGGCCGGCCGGAAGGAGGCGCGCGATGACCGTGCTGCTACGCGAGGCGATCGGTGATCGGCTCCGCCATGCCCGCACCACCCAACGCCGCACGCTGCGCGAGGTCTCCAGGACCGCCCGCGTCAGCCTGGGGTACCTCTCCGAGGTGGAGCGTGGCCGCAAGGAGGCCTCCAGCGAGCTGTTGGCCGCGATCTGCGAGGCGTTGGACCTGCCCCTGTGGGAGTTGTTGCACCTGGTCGCCTCGGACATCGGCGCGGTGCAGCAGCCGGTGCCGACACCCGCCGAGCTCGCCGAGCCGAGCCGCGCGCCCGCGCCATCGGGTCTGGAGGTCGGCACCATGGTGCCCGCGGTGATCGGCAACGACCTGTCCGACCTGCGGTTGCAGCCCGTGCTCACGCACCGGCTGTCGACCTCGATCAGCAAGCCGCGCAACGCGGTGGTGGCGGCGTAACCCCAGCGCACACGTGCCGAAGCCGAGCCGGTCCCACCGGCTCGGCTTTCGGCGTTCACGGTGGGCTTGGGCGTGCAACGACTTGGCAACCCCCCACGGGGTCGTCGCGTCCCCTCCAAGGCGGGCGGGCAGGATGACCATGTCGACGAAAGTCGGGGGGTGACTCAGGGTGATCCCGGATATCTCCCCAGGTCGGTGGAAGCAGCGCGGGACAACTGACACGATGGAACCAACACCGGCACCGGGTCGTTGCCAATCACGAGCGCGAGCCAGGGAAGTGCGGAGAAGGCAGGCGTAGGAGATGGCCAACCCTTTCGTGAAGGCATGGAAGTACTTCATGGCGGCGTTCTCATCCAAGATCGACGAGCACGCCGACCCGAAGGTGCAGATCCAGCAGGCCATCGAGGAGGCGCAGCGGCAGCACCAGGCCCTGTCGCAGCAGGCCGCCGCGGTGATCGGCAACCAGCGCCAGCTTGAGATGAAGCTCAACCGCCAGCTCGGCGAGGTGGAGAAGCTCCAGGCGTCCGCACGCCAGGCGCTCGTGCTGGCCGACGAGGCCCGGGGCAAGGGCGACGAGCAGCGGGCGACGCAGTTCGAGACCGCCGCGCAGGGCTTCGCCACCCAGCTGGTGACCGCCGAGCAGAGCATCGAGGACCTCAAGACGCTGCACGACCAGGCGTTGCAGGCGGCGACGCAGGCGAAGCAGGCCGTCGAGCGCAACGCGATGGTCCTGCAGACCAAGCTCGCCGAGCGCACCAAGCTGCTCAGCCAGCTGGAGCAGGCGAAGATGCAGGAGCAGGTCTCCCACTCGCTGCGCCAGATGACCGAGCTGGCCGCGCCGGGCAACACGCCGTCGCTGGAGGAGGTCCGCGACAAGATCGAGAAGCGGTACACCACCGCGCTCGGTTCCGCGGAGCTGGCGCAGAACTCGGTGCAGGGCCGGATGCTGGAGGTCCAGCAGTCGACCACCGAGATGGCGGGCCACTCGCGGCTGGAGCAGATCCGCGCCTCGATGGGCGGTGGCAAGGTGGCCGGCGAGGTGACCAGCGGTCAGCCCGCCAGTGCGAGCGCGAGCATCCAGCAGGAGATCCAGCAACGGGTGCAGCAGACGCAGGCGCAGCCGACCCAGCAGATGCAGCAGAACCCGCCGGCGAGCCAGGGCTGAGGGGGTGGTGTCCGCGATGGAACCCCGGCGGAAGGCGGCCGGTGAGATCGTCCAGATCATCGGCGGTCAGCTTCAAGGGCAACTCGCGGACCAGGTGAAGCGGCGTTACGCCGCCTGGAACGACCCGCGCGCGAAGCTCGACCGGCGGTACCGCCGGTCGAGCCGCGTGCTCACCTTCTGGTTGATCGTGCTGGCCCTGCTCGCGGTGGTCGGCACGCTGGCCATCGTCGGCACGCTCGCCGCGGGCGTCGGGGTCGGCGCGGCCCTGGGCTTCGCCGGCACGTCCGTGCTGGCCGTGCGCACGAACATGAGGATGAGGGGGATCGACGCCCAGCGCCGGCACTTGGAGATCGCGCCGGTGCGCGAGCCGATGCCCGCCCGCTCCTCGGCGGCGCGCCAGCCGATGGAACGGCTGGACGACGCCGAGGACACGTTGCGGGAGCTGCTGCGCCAGCTCGACTCGGCGGCCTTGACCTCCATCCCGACCGACTCGGTCGAGCAGGCCCGCGCCACCGGCGCCGAGGCCTCGTCCGCGATCCGGGCCGTGTCCCGCCAGTTGCAGGCCGTCGAACGCGCGCGCGACACCGCGCCGCCGCTGGACCGCGCCCCGCTCGTGGAGGGCGTGCGAAGACTGCGGGCCCAGCTGGACGAGGGCGTGGACGGCTACTGCGGCCTGGTCGCCGCGGCGGGCCGGGTGCTCGCCGAGAGCACCGCCTCCAACCCCCGGCAGGTGCTGGGTGACGCGACGGACCACCTGGCGGGTCTGGCGTCGGGGCTGCGCGACCTGTCGCGCTGAACGACCCGCTCCGACACCTCGTGGCGGAGGACGGCACGGACCCGCGCGGCCATCTGCACGAACGCGGATTAGGTCACGTTGCGTAGCAGAGTTGGGCTGAACTCGCAGCCGCGGTGGCGTACGCTGCTGCGATCGTGTGATTATCAGACCGTTATATAGCCGCAGCCACTACATGGCGTGGCAGGATCCCTGGGTCGGACAGCGTGGTCCGTCCTGGTCGCCGGGGAGGTCATTGAGTGGCGTTGTGGACCGTGCGCGGTGATGGCCGCCCCACCGACGGTGACGCCATCGCGCCGCAGGAACGGCTGAGCTGGCCGCGCACCGTCGGGTTCGGCGCCCAGCACCTGGTCGCGATGGCAGGCGCCACCATCCTCGTCCCCGCCACCACGGGTCTCCCGGTGAGCACCACGCTGCTCTTCTCCGGTGTCGGCACCCTGCTGTTCCTGGTGATCACCCGCAACCGGGTGCCCAGCTACCTCGGCGCGTCGTTCGCGTTCATCGCACCGCTGGCCGTCGCCCGTGACGAGGGCATCGCCGCGCAGCTCGGCGGCGTGCTCGCGGCCGGCCTGCTGGTGATCATCATCGGGGTCGCGGTCAAGGCGCTGGGCGTGCGGCTGCTGGAGGCCGTGATGCCGCCGGTGGTGACCGGGGCGGTGGTCGTGCTGATCGGGTTGAACCTGTCGCACCGGGCCACCGACTCGTTCGCCGAGCAACCGCTGCCCGCCGTGGTGACCATGGGCATCATCCTGCTGTGCGGCGTGCTCGGACGTGGCGTGTCGTTCCGGTTCTCGGTGCTCATCGGCGTGGTCGTCGGGTGGGCGCTCGGCTTCTGGCTGGGCCTGGTCGACACGGCCGTCGTCGGTCGTGCCGCCTGGTTCGGCCTGCCCGAGTTCCACGCGCCGGAACTGCGGCCGTCGGTCACCCTGCTGGTGCTGCCGGTGGTGATCGTGCTGGTCGCGGAGAACGTCGGGCACGTCAAGGCGGTCGGCGCGCTGACCGGCCGCAACCTCGACGGCAACGTCGGCGACTCGATCATCGCCAACGGCGTGTCCACCGCCCTGGCGGGTCTGGGCGGCGGGTCGGGCACCACCACGTACTCCGAGAACATCGGCGTGATGGGGGTGACCAAGGTCTTCTCCACCGCCGCGTACGCCGTGACCGGGGTGGCCGCGGTGCTGATGGCGTTCTCGCCGAAGGTCACCGCCGTGCTCGCGACCATCCCGGCGGGCGTGGTCGGCGGCGCCACCCTGGTGTTGTTCGGCCTGATCAGCCTGGTCGGCGTGCGGGTGTGGATGGAGAACCGGGTCGACCTGACCAACCCGGGCAACGCGCTGGTCGGCGGCGCCGCCCTGGTCGCCGGGGTGGGCGACCTGACGCTGGAGCTGGGCGACATGGAGCTGGGCGGCCTGGTCTGGGGCTCGCTGCTGGTCGTGATCCTGCACCCGATCCTGCGCTGGCTCCGGACCGCCCGGAAGGTCTAGCCCCGCGTGGCCGGAGTCGGCGCCGACCGGGCCAACCCCCGGTTGATCCGCTGGACCAGGCCGGGGCCTTCGTAGATGAACCCCGTGTAGACCTGGAGCAGGCTCGCGCCCGCGTCCAGCATCCGCGCGGCGTCGTCCGGGCTCGCGATGCCGCCGACGCCGATGATCGGCAGCCTGCCGCCGGTCTCCCGGCTGACGAACCGCACCACCTCGCGGGCACGGGTGGTCAACGGCCGGCCGCTCAGCCCGCCCGCCTCGTGCGCCAGCCGCTGGTCGGCCGGGGCCAGGCCGTCGCGCGACAGCGTCGTGTTGGTCGCGATCAGCCCGCTGACCTCGTGCGCGGCGCACACCTCCAGCAGCTCGGCGATCGCCGGCTCGGTCAGGTCGGGCGCGATCTTGACCAGGATCGGCTTGCGCGGCCCGGACCCGGCCAGTTCCCGCGCGGTCACGTTGAGCGCGGACAGCAGTTCGGTCAACGCGCCGCGGTCCTGGAGGCTGCGCAGGCCCGGCGTGTTGGGTGAGCTGATGTTGATCGCGAAGTAGTCGCCGTGCCGGTAGAGCGCGCGCAGGGACGTCCGGTAGTCCTCCACCGCGTCCTCGACCGGCGTGACCTTGGACTTGCCCAGGCTGATGCCCAGCGGCACGGGCAGCGGGCCGAGGCGGTCGAGCCGGTTGGCCAGCTCCAGCGCGCCGTCGTTGTTGAAGCCCATCCGGTTGATGATCGCCTCGCTGTCGCGCAGCCGGAACAGGCGCGGCCTTGGGTTGCCCGGCTGCGCGTGCCGGGTGACCGTGCCGACCTCGACGAACCCGAACCCGAGCGCACCCCACGCGGGCAGCGCCCGGCCGTTCTTGTCCAGCCCGGCGGCCAGGCCGACCGGGTTGGGGAACCGCACGCCGAACACCGTGCGCGCGGACGCGGGCTTGCGCCGCACCAGCTTCGCCGCCGGGCTCAGCTTCTCCAGCACGCCGAGGGTGGTCTCGTGGACCCGCTCCGCGTCACCGCCGTGCATCCGGAACAACGCCTTGCGCACCACGCTCTTGTAGACCACGGCGGTAACCCTAAGCGATCGGCCCTGGCTGGCAGCGCGGGCACCAGTACGCGGGACGCTCCAGCACCCCCGCGCCCTGACCGCCGACGCGCACCTTCGTCCCGCAGCGCAGGCACGGCCTGCCACCCCGTTCGAACACCCAGTGCTGCCGCCCGCGCCCCATCAGACCGGTCGTGTTCTGCTCCGGCCGCCACGCGTTGGCCAGCAGCAGCTTGCGCGCCAGCCGCACCGCCTCCGCCGGGTCCACCGCCGACACCGGGCTCCACGGCGAGACGCCGAGCAGGAAGCACACCTCGGCCTTGTAGAGGTTCCCGACGCCGGCCACGACCCGCTGGTCCAGCAGGGCCAGGCCCAGTTCCCGGTCCGGGTCCGCGGCCAGCCTGACGGCGCCCTCGGCGGCCCGGTCGTCGTCCCAGTCGCCCAGCAGGTCCGGCCCCAGGTGCCCGACCAGCCGCGACTCCTGGTCGGTCGGCAGCAGTTCCAGGTCGTGCAGCGCGAACCCGACCGCGACCCGGTCCGGCACCTCCAGCAGCGCCCGCACCTGGTGGCCCGGCCGCTGCCAGCGCTCGCCGGGCCGGTAGAGGTGCCAGGCGCCGTCCATCCGGAAGTGGCTGTGCAGGCTCAGGTCGCCGGAGAACCGGGTGAACAGGTGCTTGCCGACCGAACACACCGCCAGGACGTCCCGCCCGCTCAGGTCGGCGGTGGCCCACCTCGGGTGGCGCAGCTCACCGCGCAGCAGTCGGCGGCCGGCCAGCGCCTCGTTCAGGCGGTGCCCGGCCAGGAAGACCGTGTCACCCTCGGGCACCGCTGTCGAACGCCATCTTGAGGCCGAACCCGACCAGCACGGACGCGGTCAGCCGCTCGGTCCACCGCCGCACCGCGGGCTTCGTCAGCACGACCACCGCACGTCCGGCCAGCCACACCACCGCGATCTGCCAGACCTGCCCGATGCCCACGTGCACGCCGACCAGCAGCGCGCCCCACCCGGCCGACGCCTGGTCGGACGGCAGGAACTGGGGGAGCAGGCTCAGGTAGAACACGCCGATCTTGGGGTTGAGCAGGTTCGTGGTGAACCCGATCCGCAACGCCTGCGCGGGCGTGATCGAGAGGGCCTCGGTCGGCTCGCCGAACGTGCCGCGCCAGGACTTCCACAGCGCCGAACCGCCCAGCCACAGCAGGTAGGCCGCACCCGCGTACCGCACCACGTCGTAGGCCGTCTGCGACGCCACCAGCAGCGCGGTCAACCCGGCGATGCTCGCCGCGCCCCACACCAGGCAGCCCAGCGTGGTGCCGAACCCGCCGACCAGCCCGGCCCTGCGCCCGCCGCCGAGCACCATGCGCAACAGCATCATGGTGTCCAGGCCGGGCGTGATCGTGAGCAGGACGGCGGCGAGAGTGAAGGCCAGGAGGGCACCCGTGCTCACGCGTCCACCGCTTCCTCGATCTCCTCGTCGTTGAAGTCGTGGTGCACGGCCCTGCGTCTGCTCCGGCTGATCCGCAGTATCCGGGCCAGCAGCAGGTTGAACGCCAACGCCACCTCACGCGCGCCCGGCGTGCCCCACTCGTGGATCGGCATGCACGCGCCCTGCGCCTGCTGCACCGCGAGCCGGTCCGGCAACGCCACCGGCATCACCA
This sequence comes from Saccharothrix stipae, assembly GCF_054781895.1. Classification (NCBI taxonomy): domain Bacteria; kingdom Bacillati; phylum Actinomycetota; class Actinomycetes; order Pseudonocardiales; family Pseudonocardiaceae; genus Saccharothrix; species Saccharothrix stipae. The sequence continues at coordinate 934,716 of NZ_BAAGTN010000008.1, forward strand.
GCGGGCCGAAGATGTCGCGCAGCTCGTCGATGCGGAACTGGTGCTCGTGCGACCTCGGCCGCACCCGGTTCACCACCACGCCCAGCGGCTGCAACTCCTCGTTGTGCTCCCGCTCGGCCTGCACCGCCTCGAACGCCCGCTGCACGCCCGCCACCGCGAACATGGTGGGCTCGGTCACCAGCAGCGCCCGGTCCGCCGCGACCAGCGCCGACCGGGTCAGCTGACCCAGCGACGGCGGGCAGTCCAGCAGCACCAGCTGGTAGGGCTCCTCGTCGTCCCGCAACAGCCGCAGCGCCTCGCGCAGCCTGCCCAGCCGCGTCTCGCCCGGGTCGGGGTGGTTCAGCGACTCCGCGTCCTCCGAGCCGGCCAGCACGTCCACGCCGTCACCCCACGTGCTGGGGGCGATCGCCTTGCGCAGCGTGTCCTCGCTCGGGTCCTGGAGGACGTCGTAGATGCTGGCCTCGGTGTCCTCGGGTTCCAGCGTCGAGGTGGCGTTGCACTGTGGATCGAGGTCGATGACCAGCGTCCGGACGCCACGCCGCAGCGCCGCCGACGCGAGACCGAGCGCGACCGTCGTCTTCCCAACGCCACCCTTGAGGCTGAGCACCGCCACCGTATGCACGTAGTGCAGCCTACGGCCCTTACGCTCTACGTCCATGCGACCGGACGCCGTACACAGGGTGCTCGACGCCGAGCTGGCCGCCGCGCGGGACCGCCGGGGTGGTGAACCCCCGCGGGTGCTCGACGTCGGCGGTGGTAGCGGCGTGTGGGCCGTGCCGCTGGCCGTGGCCGGGTGTTCGGTCACCGTGGTGGACCCGAGCCCGGACGCGCTGGCCACGTTGCACCGCCGTGCCGCCGACGAGGGCGTGCTGGACCGGATCACCGCTGTCCAGGGCGACACGGACGCGTTGGACCGGGACGGCTCGGCGGACCTGGTGCTCGGGCACGGGCTGCTGGAGGTCGTGGACGACGCGGGTGCCGCGCTGGCCGCGCTGGCCGCCGCGGCGACCCCCGGTGGGGCGGTGTCGTTGCTGGTGGCGAACCGGTACGCGGCCGTGCTGCACCGGGCGATCGCCGGCCGGCTGGTCGACGCGCGGCGGCTGCTGGACGACGAGGCCGGTCAGCTCACAGGCACCCGCGACCCGCTGCTGCGCCGGTTCGACGTGGCCGGGCTGGAGGCACTGGTGGTGGCGGCGGGCTTGAAGGTGGAGCTGGTGCAGGGGCACGGCGTCGTATCGGACCTGGTGCCGGGCGCGGTGCTGGAGGCGAACCCCGGCGCCGCGGAGGCGCTGGCCGAGCTGGAACTGGCCGCCTCGACCCGTTCGCCCTTGCGCGATGTGGCGGCCCGGTTGCACGTATTGGGCCGAAAGCCCGCCTGAGTGCGGTAGAACGGAGGTTCCGCCGCCTATCCGCAGAGGACCCGTCATGGGAGACCCGCACTTAGCCGGGGCCGGCTGATGGCCGGACCCGCGCCCGAAGACCTGGATGACGTGGTGCGCGCGGCCGTCGCCGGCGACCGCCGGGCGATCGCCTCGGTGCTGGGCACCGTCCGCCCCTTGGTGGTGCGCTACTGCCGTGCCCGCGTGGGCAGGCAGGAGCGCTCGTTCACCTCCGCTGACGACGTGGCCCAGGAAGTGTGCTTGGCCCTGCTGACCGCGTTGCCGACCTACAAGGACCACGGTCGACCGTTCCTGGCGTTCGTGTACGGGATCGCGGCGCACAAGGTGGCCGACGCGCATCGCGCGGCGTTGCGCAACCGCGCGGAGCCGGTGCCCGAGCTGCCCGACGCGCCGGACGACGAGCAGGCGGGCCCGGAGCAGTCGGCGTTGCGGGTGGAGCTGTCGCAGCGGGTCGGCGAGTTGCTCAGGCTGCTGCCGGACAAGCAGCGGGAGATCGTGGTGCTGCGGGTGGTGGTGGGGCTCTCGGCCGACCAGACCGCCGAGGCGGTCGACGCCTCGCCCGGTGCCGTCCGAGTGGCGCAGCACCGGGCGCTGACCCGGCTGAGACGGGAAATCGAGCGATCCTTGGTTACTCCGCGCGTTCAATGAGGGTGCTTGTTCGCCCAAACGGGGAATAAACGCATCCATTCGGAGTAACTTTCTGTGACCGGCGTCATCACCTCGAAGGGCTTGCGTCGCGTTCGCATGTGCCCCCGAGAGTCGTCCAGCGCGCGGACGCCGAGGAGCTCGCTATGACAGCAGTGGTGGTCGGGTTTTCGATCTTGCCGGTAGTTCGCGGCAACGCGGTGAGGACGGTGGTGCCCGTGCGGAGCGAGGACGTCCCGTCCTCCTCACCGGCACGTGCGGAGGGAGGTCCGGAGTCGTACGTGTCCGCGGCGGTCCGCGGTGACCGGCGGGCGGTCGAGGCGTTGCTGGCCGAGATCAGACCGGTGGTCGTGAAGTACTGCCGGGCCAGGATCGGGCGCGGTCAGCGGTCGTCGGCGTCGGCGGAGGACGTGGCCCAGGAGGTCTGCCTCGCGGTGCTGAAGGCGCTGCCCAACTACCGGGAGCAGGGCCGGCCGTTCCTGGCGTTCGTGTACGGCATCGCCGCGCACAAGGTCGCGGACGCGCACCGTGCGTCGGCGCGCAACCGGGCCGAGTGCGTGCCGGAGCTGCCGGACAGCGCGGGCGCCGAGCCGGGCCCGGAGCTGCGGGCGTTGCAGGGCGAGTTGTCCGACCGGATGGGGCAGCTGCTGGGCGTCCTGCCGGACCGGCAGCGCGAGATCCTGGTGCTGCGCATCGTCCTCGGCCTGTCCGCCGAGGAGACCGCGGAGGCGGTCGGCTCGACGCCCGGCGCGGTGCGGGTGGCCCAGCACCGGGCGTTGGCGCGGTTGCGCAAGGCGTTGGACGAAGCTCGGCACCGCGCCTGAGGGCGCTCAGTGCCGCCAGCGGGTCAGCGCGGCGATCTCCTCCGGTGAGCAGTCGGCGAACCGGGCGATCTCGCCGCGCCGCACATCGACGATGGTCGCGGCGAACTCCGCGCCGAACGCCTCGGTCAGCACCTCGTCGGCCTCGAACGCCGCCACGGCCTCCTCCAGGCAGGTGGGCAGGCGCTCGGCCCCCGGCAGCGCGACCGGGTCGACCCCGACCGGCTCGGGCAGCCGCGCCCGGTCCACGATCCCGGCCAGGCCCGCCGCCATCGTGGCCGCCACCGCGAGGTACGGGTTCGCCGACAGGTCGTAGCACTTGATCTCCAGGTCGCGCGCCGCGATCAGGCGCAACGCCGCTTCCCGGTTCTCCAGGCCCCACTCGGCGAACGCCCCCGACCAGTGCCGCGGCACCAGGCGCAGGTAGCTGGCCACCGACGGGGCGCCGATCGCGCACAGCGCGGGCAGCCGCGCCAGCACGCCCGCCGTGAACGCCTCCGCCTCGTCGGTCAGCCCGAACCAGCCCTCGCCGCCGCCGAACAGGTTGCGGCCGTCGCGCCACAGGCTCAGGTGCAGGTGGCCGCCGTTGCCGACGCCCTCGGTGGTGACCTTCGGCGAGAACGACGCGCGCAGGCCGTGCCGCCGGGTGATGGCCCGGATCGTCTCGCGCACCAGCACCGACGTGTCGGCCGCGTGCACCGGGTCCTCGGGCGCGGTGGACACCTCGAACTGGCCCGGCGCGTACTCGGGGTGGAACTGGAGCACCTCGACGTCCTGCTCGGCCAGCGCCGACAGCAGGTCGGCGGCGTAGTCGGACAGCTCGACCTGGCGGGCGTGGCCGTAGGCGGGGGCGGTGGTGGCGGGTCGGAACTCGTCGGTGTCGCCCTGCCCGACCACCCACTCCACCTCGAAACCCGCCTGGACCTCGTAGCCGTGCACGGTGAGCCGGTCGGCCACCGCCCGCGCCAGCCCGCGCTCGTCCTGCGGGTGCGGCTCGCCGTGCTGGTCGAAGCGGTCGGCCGGGGCCCACGCCCAGCCGGGTTGGCCCGCCAGCACGGTGAGCCGGTCCAGGTCGGGGTGCAGGCGCAGGTCGCCGACCGGGCCGCCCGCGTGCCGCCCGGTGATGATCGTGTCGTCCAGGAGGAACACGTCGAACACGGGCGACGTGCCCACGCCGTCCGCGGCGGCCCTGGGCAGGCCCGCGAGCGGTACGGACTTCACCCTGGTGATGCCGCTGTGGTCGACCCAGGTGAGGGCGACCGCCACCACGTCCTGCTCCAGCAGGTCGTCCGCCAGGTCGACGGCCAGCGCACGTCGGTGCTCCCGCTCGGCTGTGTCCATCGTGCGTGGTTACACCAGGTCACTACTGTTCAACAAGTGGACCCGTTGCTGCCGTTCGTGGCGTCGTTGCGCCTGGTGGACCACCACTGCCACGGCGTGCTGGGCACCGACCTGGACCGGGACGGCTTCGAGTCGAACCTGACCGAGGCCGGGTCGCCGTCGCCGTTGGGCACGTCGTCGTTCGACTCGTCGCTGGGGCTCGCGGTGCGGCGCTGGTGTGCGCCGTTGCTGGACCTGCCGCCGCTGGCGCCCGCCGACGAGTACCTGGCCCGGCGGCGGTCGTTGGGCGCGGCCGAGGTGAACCGGTCGTTGCTGTCGGCGACGGAGATCGCGACGTTCCTGGTGGACGGCGGCCCGTGGCCGGAGGGCTTCGTGGGGCCCGCCGAGTTCACCGGTTCGCGTGAACTCGCGGTGCTGCGGCTGGAGCGGTTGGCGGAGGATGTCGTGCCCGAGGGCGCCTCCGGGTTCCCGGCGCGGGTGCGGGCGGCGTTGGACTCGTCGTCGGCGGTCGCGGCGAAGTCGATCGCGGCCTACCGGGTGGGGCTGGCGCTGGACCCGGCGCGGCCGTCGGACGCGGACGTGGTGGCGGCGGCCGATCGGTGGTTGCGGTCCGGTTCGACCCGGTGCGCGGACGAGGTGATCAGCCGGTTCCTGGTGTGGGAGGCGCTGGACCGCGGGCTGCCCGTGCAGTTCCACGTCGGTTTCGGTGACGCCGACCTCTCGCTGCACGAGTGCGACCCGTCGCTGCTCACGGGCCTGCTGCGGGCGACCGCGCCGCTCGGCGTGCCGATCCTGCTGCTGCACAACTACCCGTTCCACCGCACCGCCGGGTACCTGGCGCAGGTGTTCCCGCACGTGTTCGTGGACCTGGGGCTGGCCACGCACGCGGTGGCGCACCAGGCGAGCCGGGTGCTGGCGGAGGCGCTGGAGATCGTGCCGTTCGGGAAGTTCCTGTTCTCCACCGACGCGTTCGCGCTGGTCGAGCTGTACTACCTGGGCACGCTGTTCTTCCGGCGCGCGTTGTCGGACTTCCTCTCGGCGGGGCTGCGGGCGCATGCTCTCGCGGTGGCGGACGCGGAACGGATCGCTCGCCTGATCGGGTGGGAGAACGCGCACCGGGTCTACCGCTTGGCGTAGAGTGTCGAACAGGTGTTCGGCTGGATGGGGGTGGTCGTGGGCCGCAGCGCAAACCTGCCGCGCGGTCTGGTCGACCGCTTCCGCGCCCGCGGCGACGTCTGGCCGGACGACACCGGCTGCTCGATGCTGCACGTGGACATGGACGCCTTCTACGCGTCGGTCGAGATCCGCGACCGGCCGGAGTTGGCGGGCAGACCGGTGGTCGTGGGCGGGACGGCGAACCGGGGCGTGGTGGCGTCGGCCAACTACCTGGCCCGCGAGTTCGGCGTGCGCTCCGCCATGCCGACCTCCCACGCGCGCAGGCTCGCGCCGCACGCGGTGTTCGTGTCGCCGAACTTCTCCCGGTACCAGGAGGTCTCGCGCGGCGTGATGGCGATCTTCCGCGACATCACGCCGCTGGTGGAGCCGTTGAGCCTGGACGAGGCGTTCCTGGACGTGAGCGGCGCGTTGAAGCGGATGCGGTCGAGCCCGGCGCAGATCGCGCAGTTGATCCGGGCGCAGGTGGAGCAGGCGCACGGGATCACCTGCTCGGTCGGTGCCGCGCCGACGAAGTTCCTGGCCAAGCTCGCGTCGGGGATGTGCAAACCGGACGGCCTCATGGTCGTGCCGCGCGACCAGGTGCTGTCGTTCCTGCACCCGTTGCCGGTGTCGGCGCTGTGGGGCGTGGGTCAGCGGACGGCCGAGCACCTGGACCGGGTCGGGCTGGAGACGGTGGCCGACGTGGCCGCGACGCCGTTGCCGCGGCTGCGCAGGCTGATCGGCGTGGCGTTGGCCGAGCACCTGCACGCGCTGGCGCAGGGCCACGACGACCGGCCGGTGGTGCCGTCCACGCGGGAGAAGTCGATCGGCGCGGAGGAGACCTTCGAGGTCGACCACTTCGACCGGGAGCTGCTGCGCCGGGAGCTGCTGCGGCTGTCGGAGCGTTCGGCGGCGACGTTGCGCTCACGCGGCCTGCGCGGGCGCACGGTGTCGATCAAGGTGCGGTTCTCCGACTTCACCACCATCACCCGGTCGAAGACGCTGCGGGTGGCGACGGACGTGACGCAGGAGGTCTACAAGACCGCGTCGACCCTGCTGGACGAGCAGGTGCCGCCGGGCGCGGTGCGGTTGATCGGGGTCCGGATCGAGCAGCTGGTCGAAGGCGACGACGGCGAGCAGCTGATGTTCGACGCGCCGGAGCGGGGCTGGCGCGAGGCGGAGCAGGCGGCCGACCAGGCGCGGTCGAGGTTCGGCACGGCGGCGATCCGCCCGGCGTCCCTGCTGGTCCAGGGGCCGTCCCGGTCGGGGGTGGACGAGCCCAAGCCCGACCGCGGGCCGTGACCGGCGGCGTTCGGGTTCCCGACTCCGGGGTCGAGCCGTTCGGGTGGTCACCGGCCTGATCCCGGCGGCGCGGGTGGATCACCCGGCACAGTGGTGGCGTGGATCGGTTCTGGGGTCTGCTCACACCCTCCGAGCACGAGGTGCTCACGGCGACGGGTGTCGAGCGCGACTACCCGCACGGCTCGGTGATCTGCCACGAGGGCGAGGTCACCCGGCACGTGCTGGTCGTCCGGCGCGGGCTGCTGCGGGTGACCGCGACCACCGCCAACGGCACCGAGAAGGTGCTGGCGGTGCGTGGTGCGGGTGACATCGTCGGTGAGCGCTCGGCGGTGGACGGGCGGCCGCGTTCGGCGACCGTGCGGGCGCTGGGCGAGGTGCGGGCACTGGTGCTGTCCGCCGGGTCGTTCGCCGGTCTGTGCCAGCGGTACCCGCGCATCGCGTGGTCCGTGCTGATCGTCGTGGTGACGCGGCAACGCGACACCGACCGGCAGCGCGTGCAGATCAGCGGCACGGCCACCCAGCGCGTCGCCGCCGTGCTCATCGACATGGCGTTGCAGCGCGGGATCGCCGACCAGGGCGCGATCGCGTTGAGCCAGGAAGACCTCGCGAGCATCGCGGGCACGTCGCGGGAATCGCTCGTGCGGGTGCTGCGCGGACTGCGCGAGGAGGGCATCATCAGCACGGGGCGTCGCAAGATCGATATCCACCGGGTGAGCCGGCTCTACGACTTCACCGCCTGATTTCCCCTTGTGCGTCATCTGACGCAGAACTCGCTGCTCGAACCTCCTACAAATGAGGCATCAGCCGAGTTCAGAGGGGGAGTCATGAACCACAACGACGAGCAGGCCCGGTCCCGCCGCCGGTTCACCGAGCGCCTCGCCAGCACCCTCGTGTTCACCGCCGTGATGGTGTGGGCGGCGGTCGTGGTGATCGTCAAGTCCGATTTCGACGGTGTGGTCGCGCTCGCCGTCTCCTTCGTGCTCGCCGGCGGTCTGGTCGCCGTGTACGACGCCTGGCGCGAGGTCCGCTCCGTCCGCCGGGAGCTGGACGTGGAGATCCGCGAGGACCTCGTCCGGCTCTAAGAGACCACGCGACGGCCAACGAGGGGTGGCCGTCGTCCACCGAGGCCTTCCGCAGACGGGTCGGGTCTGCGGAAGGCCTCATTTCGCGTGAGTTGTCCACAGGCCGGCCAGTTGTCCACAGTTCGCGATCTCCCCGTCGACCGACCTCGGCGAACCGCCGATGGTGGACACATGCACACCTCCAGCCGCACCACCATCGACCTGGACGCCCTCGGCGGCCTCTTCCCGCACCGCGTCGCCACCACGTCGGAACTGCTCGGCCTCGGTCTGCCGAGCGAGGAACTGGCCGTCCGCTGCCGCCCGCACGGCCCGTGGCAGCACGTGCTGCCCGGCATCCTGCTGCTGGCCCGAACACCGCCGAGCCGTGCGCAACTGGTGCGGGCGGCGTTGCGCTACGGCGGGCCGGAGACCCTGTTGACCGGCCTGGACGCGCTGCAACTGCACGGCATGCGTGCCCTGCCCGCCACCGGCCCGGTGCAGATCCTGGTCAACCGCCCGCTCGAACCGGCCGCCGGTGTCCGCATCACCCGCACCCGCCGTGCACCGGATCCCGTGCTGCGCCGGGGGTTCCTGACCGCGCCGCTGGCCAAGGCGGCCGTCGACGCCGCCAAGGTGCTGCGCTCGCGTGACGACGTGCGAGCCGTGCTGACCGAGGTGGTCCGCCACGGCGGGGTGGCGGTGGCCGACCTCGGCCCGGGCCTGGCCCGTGCCGGTGAGCCGGCCAGGCAGGTTCTGGCCGAGCTGTCCGACGGCATCCGTTCGGTGCCGCAAGCCTGGGCCAGGGCGGTCCTCGACGACCTGCCCCTGCCCGCGCCGGCCTGGGACGTCCCCTGAAATCCGCCGAGGGCCGCCCCCTGGGGACGGCCGACGCCTGGTGGGACCACCTGGCCCTGGCCTGGCAGTTCAACACCCCCAGACCCCGCGCGGACCTCCTGCACGCCGCCGGCGCCGTCGTCCTGCACACCGCCCCGGCCCGCCTGCGCCAATCCCCGACCGCCGTCGCCCGAGACCTGCTGCGAGCAGCCACCCAAGCCACCGACCGCCCAAGGCCCCTGATCAACCGCGCCACCCGCCGACCAGCCCCACCGGGGATCCACCCTCCGCCCATCCCTAACCACCACCCCTGACCCTGACCCTGACCCTGACCCTGACCACCACCCTTGATCACCCCGCCTGACCAACACCGTTGATCACCCCGGGCCAATCCCGCCCCCGCCCCAACCGCCCTCGGCACCCCCCACCGATCCCGGTCCGAACCGCCCTCACCCGCCGACCCCGGTGTCCGGCCGAACCGACCTTCGGGCGGTCGGGCGGCGTGCCATTGGCTCGAACAGTCCTCGAGCGTCGTGCGTCGTGTGCCGGCCGAGTCGATCTTCGTGCTCAGTCCTGGCGCACCACTGGCCCGAGCCTCGACCGCCAAACCCGGCGAGCGAGGCCTCGGGGCATCGCTTGCCCACCGAGCCGACCTGTGGGCAGCCGGGTCTCGTGCGCCGGCGGCTCGGCTCTCGACCGCCGAACCCGGCGGGTCAGGCCTCGGCCTCGGGCGTCGGGTGCCGATCCTCGGGCAGTCCGGGCTTGGCGCGCCGGTGGGGCGGACCTCGACCGCCGAGCCCGGCATGCCCGCCGAGCCGGTCTTCGGACGGTTGGGCCTGGGTACGTGGGCGGGTCGGGTCTCGGCCGTCGAGCCGGGTGCGTGGGCCGAGCCGATCTTCGGGCGGTCCGGCGATGTGCCGTTGGTTCGGGTGGGTTTGGGGCGCCTGCCGAGTCGCTCTGCGGGCGGTCCGGGGGTGGTGCGGGGGTGGTGCGCCGGTGGTGCGCCGGTGGTGCGGACCTCGACCGCTGAGCCCGGTGCGCCGGCCACGCCGATCTGTGGGCAGTCGGGCCTGGTGCGCGGGTGGGTCGGTTCTCGACCGTCGAGCCCGGTGTGTGGGCCGAGCCGGTCTTCGAACACCGAGCACCCCGACGCCGCTCCGGTCCCAACACCCGACCCCACCCCGACCGTTCAACCGCCCGCCCGCGCACCAGGCTCTGCGGTCGAGGCCCGACTCACCGGCGTACTACCCTCCCGGCCCGCGCGAAGATCGACTCGCCCGGCACGCCGGGGCCCACCCGACCTACCGGCACACCCCCGACCGCCCGAACTGAGGGCTGGATCGGGCGTGGGTTTGGCGTGGGCCGGGTGTCGGGACCGTGGGCCGGTCGGTCGGGGTGGTGGGGCGGGCTTCGTGGTTCCGTACTCGGCCCCACCGGGGGCGTCGGTGGGCGGGTGTGGGCGGTGGGGTGGGCGCGGTCTCGGTTGTGATCTCGGTCTCGAAAGGCGGCCCTGGGTGGCGTACGGGTGCGATCACTGTCCGTAGGCGCGCCAGTGCGATCTTTGAACCGGATGAGGTGAATCGGGGGTTACCGCCGCCTTACGGGCGACAGACCGGTAGTCACAGCCCTTCGATCACTCCCTCGGGCGAGTGAACGGCCGGGCTTTTGCAGGTCTTGACAGTGGCCCTCGATGAGGCTTGCCCGACCTCACGGTGGCCTGACCGTTGACCCGTGAGGATGATGGTGACAGAACGAACCGCTTAGGGGCACGGACTGGGTAGTCGGCAAGCCTCCCGAATCGTATCCTGGTTGTGACGCCCCCAGGGCGGGGCGTCCGCCGGGACCGGCGGCAACCGTGATTACCCGGCGCCCGCGACCGCTGTGCCGGAGGAGGAGCCATGCCACTCTCCGAGCACGAGCAGCGACTGCTCGACCAGATCGAGCGCGCGCTCTACGCCGAGGACCCGAAGTTCGCATCCACTGTGCGCGGCGCCAAGCTGCGCAAGCCGTCCCGACGGCGTCGCATCCAAGGCATCGCGTTGTTCGCCGTGGGTGTGGCACTGCTGGTCACGGGTGTGATGTTGCCGAAGCTCGCTGGTATCCCGGTGGTGAGCGTGGTCGGCTTCCTGTTGATGTTCTTCGGCGTACTGCTCACCGTGACGACGCTGCGTCGTGGTGACCAGGGTGCCGAAGAGCCCAGCGAAGAGGGAAGCCGGCCCAGCCGCAGCTCGTTCTCTCAGAAGATGGAAGAACGTTTCCGTCGCCGTTTCGAGGACGAGTAGTCCGCGCGACAGCCCAACCGAACGACTGCACGACCGAACAACGCACACGGCCCGCCCCGGTTCCTCCGGGGCGGGCCGTGTGCTTGTCCTACCGACTCCTACCGACTCCTACCGACTCCCACCGCACTGAGCACCACTGAGCACCGCGCTGAGCAGCACACCCCGCTCCCAGCGCGGTGCCGTCACTCCTGCGGGTCGTCCTCCGCCGGCGGCGTCGGCTGGAGCACCGACCGGGGCAGGACCTTCGCCTTCAACGCCAGCGGCGCGTTGCGGTTCAGGCTCTCGCGCACGTCGTCCACCGCACCCGGCAGCGACGGGTCCGCCGCCGCCTGGGTGCTGTACCAGGACCGCTCCACCGCCCCGACCACCGCACGCAGCCCGTCCCGGCCCTGCTCGTCCAGGTTGTGCGCCCGGACCAGCCGCCGCGCGGCCACCCGCACGGTCTCCGTGCGCGGCACCCGCGTGCCCCGGTCCACGGACTCCGCGACCAGCTCCTGCCACGCCGCGCTCGCCGCGTCCGGCCCCAACCCGGCCACCGCCCGCAGCCGCTGCCGCCGCCACCAGGTCCGCACGACCGCCGGCGCCGCCGTCACCACCAGCACCAGCAACGCCACCGCCAACCACCACGACAGCAACGCCACCGCCAACGCCAGCACGACCGCCCACGCCACCGCCGCGGCCGCCATGGTCGCCGAACGCAGCCACACCGGCCGTGCCAGCCGCGCACCGCCGAACAACACCAACAACGTCGCCAGCAACGCGAGCAGCGACAGCACCCCGAGCGTCACCAAGTGCCAGGTGGGCGTCGGCTCGGCTTCCGCCGTCGTCCCGTCCTGGCCCTGCGCGTCCGGCAGGGCCGACGCGGACGCCGACGTGCCCGGCGCCGCCGTGGTGGTCGTGGTGGTCGTCGCGCCCGTGCTGGAGCCGTCCTCCTCGTCGTCGGCGTCGAGACCGGAGATGTACGGCGGGGTCACGCCGCGCCCGTCCGACAGCGGCGTCGGGTCGAAGGTCATCCAGCCGTGGCCGGGGAAGTAGATCTCGACCCACGCGTGCGCGTCCTGCGACGTGATCGTCTGCACCTCACCGGTCGCGTACCCGGCCGTGAAGCCCAACGCCACCCGCGAAGCCATGCCGACCGACCGCGCCATGATCGCCATCGCGGACGCGTACTGCTCGCAGAACCCCTTCTTGCCGTTGAACACGAAGTCTTCCAACGCGTCCACGGACGTGCTCGTGGTCGAGGTCTGCGTCGTGTAGTCGAACCCCTGCGTGCCGTCGGTGAAGTACCGGTACAGCGCGGTCGCCCGGTCGAACTGGTTGTCGTGCCCCGAGACGATCTGCCGCGCCAACGCGGCGACCCGGCCCTCGACGCCCGGCGCGTCCAGGTACTCCTGGTCGACGTCCACCTGACCGACGGCCTTGCGCAGCGTGTCCGCCGAAGGCGTGTCGAACACCGTCTCCAACGTGTACGGCTCCGACTTGCGCGGCCGCACGCTGTAGATCATCCCGCGACCGGGGTCGAACCTCCAGTTGTCGCCGACCTCCTCGACACCGCGCGGCCGACCGTAGATGGGCAGCCAGTTGTCCACCCAGTTCACCGGCTCGATCCGGATGTCGACGACGTCGCCACCGCCCGGGTCGCCCGGCTGCGGGGGCAGCGCGCCGCCGGCGGGCACGCCCTCCGGCATGCTCCCGCCCAGCTCCCAGCCCTTGTCCGGCACGTACTGGCGCAACGTCATCGCGCGCAGGTACGCCGACGTCTTCGGCATGTTCCGCACCCGGAACAGCTCGCGCGGCGCACCTTGGTTGAGCATGCCGCGCAGCTGGGTCATCGGGTCGATGCCCAACCCGCCCGTGCCGCCGCCGATCTCGTCGCCGGTGCCCGGCAGCCGACCCACCGTGCCCACCAGGGTCAGGCTCGCGCCCGCCACCAGCGCGACCACCACCGCCAACCCGGCCACCGCGGTCGCCGCCGGCCCGGACCCGCTCTGCCCGCTGCCCGCCATCCGGCCGCGCCACGCCTCGTGCCGGTGTTGCCCGTCCACGGCCAGCAGCAGCGCGAACGCGGCCGCGCCGAACACGAACGTCCACAGCGGCAGCATCTCGTCGGCCAGCGACGCGGGCACCGCGAACACGCACAGCAGCACCAGCCCCGACGCCGCCGGCGCGGCCAGGCCGACCGCCAGGGTGTCCACCAGGATCGCGACCAGCCCGATCGCCACCATCACCAGGCACCGCATGGCGGGGCTGTCCGGCACCGGCGGCACACCGGTCTGCACCTCGGTCATCGCGTCGCCCAGGACCGCCAACAGGTCCTGCAACGACTGCGGACCGGGCAGCACGACCAGCACACCGCTGCGGGTGAAGATCGTCACCAGCAGGCACGTCAACGCCAGCACCTGCCCGAGCGCGACCACCACCGGCGGCACCCGGGTCGCCCGCAGCAGCACGCCCGCACCACCGACCACCGCGATCGCCACGGCCAGGTACACCAGCCACAGCACGCCGTCGAGCACGCTGGACAACGCCGTCGCCGCGCACAGCGTGGCGAGGCCGGCGACCGCGGGTGTCGCGCTCACCACCCAGTTGCCGTTGCCCGCCGCGGCCGTTCTGCCGGTCACTCAGCCCACCTCCGTGCGCACCACCGGGCCGCGGTTGCCCGCGCTGTGGCACAGCTCCTGCCACACCTGCCCCATCGGCGTCGACGGCCGCGCCACGACCACGCCCCAGCCCGCGCCGCTCAGCAACCGCTGGGCGTCGGCGGGGTCGGGCGCCGGGTCCTCCGACGCGGACGCCCACGCGCGGACGTCCATCACGATCGCGAGGCTGCGCATCCCGCGCGGCCGGTTGCGGATCAGCGCGTCCACCACGGCGGGCGTGCTGCCGCCGAGGATCGCCACGACCTCCTGGCCCGCGCCGGGGTCCACCCCGGCGGCCGGCTCGCGGCGGTGCGACGGCGGCAACGCGGCCAACGCGTCCAGCACCACCGAGTCGTTGTACCCGCTGTCACCCGGTCCGCCCGCCAGCACCCGGCCGTCGTCGCCGACCAGCCGCACCTGGTGGCCGTACCGGTGCAGGTGCAGGCAGATCGACGCGGCCATCGACACCGCCCACTCCAGGCTCGCACCGGGACCGCTGCCCCGGTGCGCGACCAGCCGGTGGTCCAGCAGCACGGTCGTGCCGCCGCGCCACGGCCGTTCCTCGACCCGCACCATCAGCTCGTCGCGCCGCGCGGTCGAGCGCCAGTGCACCTTCCGCAGGTCGTCGCCGTGCCGGTAGGGGCGGACCACCGCGTCGTCCTCGCCCTGACCGGCGCGCAGCCGGATCGAGCCGTCGTCGCCGGAGCCCATGCCCGAACCGCTCGGCAGACCCGTCAGCGCCACCACCCGGGGCACCACGACCAGCCGGCTGCGGCCCGCCATCTCGCGGTCGAACTCGGCCAGGCCGAACGGGTCGGTGATCCGCGCCATCAGCGGACCCACCTGCTGCACGCCGCGCATCACCGGCTTGAGCGGGTACCGCAGCACGGTCACGATGTTGCGCGGCAGCCGTTCCACCACGAACCGCGGGCGGGCGCCCAGCGCGTACGGCACCGCGTCCTCCAGCAGCAGCCCACCGGTCGGCAGTCGTCCGGCGCTGCGCAGCTCCACCCGCACGTCCGTGGCCGTGCCCACCTGGACGCGGCTGGGGTGCAGGAACCGGCTCGCGTGCAGGCCGACCCGGGCCCGCTGCGCCAGCCAGGCCGCGAGCAGCGGCAGGGCCACCACGAACGCCGCCACGCGCAGCAGGTCGCGCTCGTTGAGCACGATCGCGCACAAACCGGCCGCGAACCCCGCGGCCAGCAGGCACCGGCCGCGGGTGGTCAGCCCGGACAGCGCTGCGCGCATGTCAGCGGTGGTTGTTCGGGTTGATGTTGTGCAGGAACTGCCCGCTCGGGTCCAGCGCCGCGTGCGGCACCGGAACCCGCTGGAGCAGGTTGCGCACCAGGTCGGCCGACGACCGGCGGGCGGCCTGCGCCTCCGCGGTCATCACCAGGCGGTGCGCCAGCACCGGCACGGCCACCGCGTGGATGTCGTCGGGCACCACGAAGTCGCGGCCCGCCAGCGCGGCCTGCGCCCTGGCCGACCGCACGAGCTGCAACGTCGAGCGCGGCGACGCGCCCAGCCGCAGCTCCGGCAGCCGCCGGGTGGCGCCGACGAGCTCCACCGCGTACCGGCGGACCTCCTGCGACAGGTGCACCCGCCGCACGACCTGGACCAGCCTCAGCACCTGCTCGGCGTCGGACACCGGGCGCAGGTCGGCCATCGGGTCGTGGCCCGCGTGCTCGTCCACCATGGCCAGCTCGGCCGCCGGGTCCGGGTACCCGATGGAGACGCGCGCGGTGAACCGGTCGCGCTGCGCCTCGGGCAGGGCGTAGGTGCCCTCCATCTCGATCGGGTTCTGCGTGGCGATCACCATGAACGGCGCGCCGAGCGGGTAGGTCTGCCCGTCGACGGTGACCTGGCGCTCCTCCATGCACTCCAGCAGCGCCGACTGGGTCTTCGGCGAGGCGCGGTTGATCTCGTCGCCCACCACGATGTTGGCGAACACCGGGCCGGGCCGGAACTCGAAGTCGTTGTCCTGCCGGTTGTAGATGGACACGCCGGTGATGTCGCTGGGCAGCAGGTCGGGGGTGAACTGGATGCGGCTCACCGTGCAGTCGATGGACCTGGCCAGCGCCTTGGCCAGCGACGTCTTGCCCACCCCCGGCACGTCCTCGACCAGCAGGTGGCCCTCGGCCAGCAGGGTGACCAGCGCGACCCGGACGACGTCCGGCTTGCCGACGATGACCTTCTCCACGTTGGCGGCGATCCGCCCGACCACGGCGTGCAGCTCCGCGAGCGCTTCCTCCGGTCGGGTGTGACCCCCGTTGTTGACGTGCGCGGTGGCGCGGTTGTCGGCTCCGCCGACGGCGTTCCCCTGGTTGACCGCAGGCACGCCGCCCCCGTAGGAGTGTTCTGGCAGCGCGGCTGGCTGTGTACTCGGAGTCACTCGACCTCCTGGAGCAGGGCGCGGCCCTACCGCGACCGGTTCGCGGTGGCGGTGAGCGTTTCACGCAGTGTGTCAAACCAGGGCGAAGCGCCCTACACCGATTGAACAGTTTCGGACCCGTGGTGGCCACGTCCCGGGAGCCCGGCCGGTTCACCCCACCCCACCACGATTCCCCACCAGGGCCTCCGGCGAACCGGTTTTGCCCGTTTTCGCTGCGCCATCCGGGTGGAGTTCCGGCCGGTTCGACTCACCCGCGGAGGTGGTCACGGCGGACGTCCCCCACCGCGCTCCACCCCGGCCATCTTCGTTCTACCTGCGTAAACGTCCCGGCACGGCGCGTGCAACCACCCGTTTCAGCGTTGACTGTGGTGAAAAGTGGGGTACTGTGGCGGCCGGTGGGGCAGACGGGGGCTCCACTGCCGGTCGGAAGTGAATCTTCCGGCGTCGGGAGGTGGGCGCCGTGTTCTTGGGCACGCACTACCCGAGGCTGGACGACAAGGGCCGACTGACGCTGCCTGCGAAGTTCCGGGACGCGCTAGCGGGGGGTCTGATGGTCACCAAGGGCCAGGACCACTGCCTCTACGTGTTCCCACGGGCCGAGTTCGAGCAGATGGCGCGCAAGGTGGCGGAGGCTCCTTTCACCAACGAGGCGGTCCGCGCCTACCAGCGCTACCTGTTCGCCGGGACCGACGAGCAGCGGCCGGACGGCCAGGGCCGGGTGTCGATCGCACCGGAACTGCGGCGGTACGCGGGGTTGACCAAGGAGTGCGTGGTCATCGGCGCGATCAACCGACTGGAGATCTGGGACGCGCAGGCGTGGCAGCGCTACCTCGACGAACACGAGGACAGCTACGCCACGGCGCGCGAGGAGGTGCTGCCCGGCGTCTTCTAGATCGGCTGGATCGGCCGTTTGTTTCGAGGTTTCGGGTGCCGTGAGGCCTCGGTCCGCTCGGCTTTCGGCCCTGGCGCACCTTCCCCGGCGCCAGGTCCGACGGGCGGGCGGGGACCTGACGACACCCGAATTTCTTCATCTTGTGAGGGGGGACCATCGAGGGAGGGGACATGGTGGAGCAGGCGCGGCACGTGCCGGTGTTGCTCGACCGCGTCCTGGCCCTGCTGGCCCCCGCGCTGGCCGATCGGGACGCCGTGTTCGTGGACTGCACGCTCGGTCTGGGCGGGCACTCCGAAGCGGTCCTGCGCGCGCACCCGCGGCTGCGGCTGATCGGGTTGGACCGCGACCCGCAGGCCATCGAGCTGTCCCGGCGGCGGCTGGCGCCGTTCGGCGACCGCGTGGAGTTCGTGCAGACCACGTACGACGGGATCGCCGAGGCGGTCGGCGGCGCGAAGGTCGACGGGATCCTGATGGACCTCGGGGTGTCCTCGCTCCAGCTGGACGCGGAGGAGCGCGGGTTCGCCTACTCCAAGGACGCGCCGCTCGACATGCGGATGAGCGCGGGCACCGGGACGACGGCGGCCGACGTGCTCAACACCTACTCGGTGGACGACCTGACCCGGATCCTGCGCGACTACGGCGAGGAGCGGTTCGCCCGCAAGATCGCGGGCGCGGTGGCGCGGGAACGGGAGCGCGAGCCGTTCACCACCAGCGGTCGGCTGGTCGAGCTGCTGTACGACGTGGTGCCCGCGGCGACCCGCAGGACGGGCGGCCACCCGGCGAAGCGGACGTTCCAGGCGTTGCGCATCGAGGTGAACCAGGAGCTGGAGTCGCTGCGCCTGGCGCTGCCGGCCGCGCTGTCGGTGCTGGCCGTCGGTGGCCGGATCGTCGTGGAGGCCTACCAGTCGCTGGAGGACCGGATGGTCAAGCGGGTGTTCACCGCGTTGGCCACGTCGACGTCACCGCAGGACCTGCCGGTCGAACTGCCCGGGCACGGCCCCCAGCTGCGGCTGGTGACCAGGGGCGCGGAGCAGGCGAACGAGCAGGAGATCGAAGAGAACCCCAGGGCCGCCTCGGTGCGACTGAGAGCGGCGGAACGCATCCGGGAGGCGACATGACCGCGCCGGCACGGACCGGCGGCGGCGTGCCGTCCCCGGCCAGGCCCTCCAAGCCCAGCGAGCGCGCGCTCAAGGCCGTGCCGCCGGAGCGTCGTCGCTCCGCGGCGGCGGAGCGCGCCTACGCCCGGCGCGCCCAGCGCACGTCGTCCAAGCGCGGTCCGGCGGTGACCCGGCAGCCCGCGGTGGCGCCCAAGGCGCCGTTCGTCGTGATGGTGATGGTCGTGCTCGGCGTGGGCATCGCGGCGATCATGTGGCTGTCCACCCAGGCGACCGCGGACTCGTACCGGCTCCAGGACGCGCGTGCCGAGGAGACCCGGCTCGCCCGGCAGGTCGACCAGCTGCGGCGGGAGGTCGCGCTGGCCGAGTCGCCGCTGAGCCTGGCCGAGGCCGCGGCGAAGCTCGGCCTGGTCCCGGCGGGCGACCCGGCCCGGTTGCGCCAGCTCCCGGACGGGTCGGTCGAGATCTACGGCAAGCCGTCCGCGGTCCAGCCGCCGCCCAGCCCTTCGACGTCCGCCGGGCCGCCGCCCGCCCAGGCGCAGGGTCAGACCACGCAGGGCCAGACCACGCCTGACCAGACCGCGCAGGGGCAGACCCCGCCGGACCAGGCGGCGCAGGACCAGGCCGCGCAGAACCAGACCGCGCAGGGGCAGACCACGCCGCCGTCCGCCGAGGGCCAAGCCGGGCAGCAGCCCCCGCAGGGCTAGCGGCGGACCAGGCTCGCAACGATCCGTGCACCAACCGGTACCAGGAGGTCAGTGATGCCGGGGCCCAGTCGGGGCAGACCTGTGCGACGCCCGTTGTCCGTCCGGGGGCCCGCTCCCGGACGTCGGCGCGGTGGCAACAGCCGGGTCCGCCTCGCGGTCGGCCGGTTGCTGCTGGTGGGCGCGCTGCTCCTGGCCGGTGTCAAGTTGGTGCAGGTCCAGGGCTTCCAGGCGGAGGCGTTGTCCGCGCAGGCCGAGCGGCAGCGCGCCACGGAGATCGACATCCCGGCGCCGCGCGGTTCGATCCTGGACCGCAACGGCAACCAGCTGGCGTTCAGCGTGGAGGCGCGCGCCCTGTACGTCGTGCCGCCGCGGATGCGCGAGGAGTGGGCGACGGCGCTGGCGGCCGACCCGGACATCGGCAGCTTCGAGGACCGCATCGCCGACATCGCCGCGTTCATCGAGCAGACGCTGGGCAAGGAGGTCGCCGGGCAGAAGACCGACCGCGACACCATGCTCGCCAAGCTGTCCCTGGACACCACCTACGTGGAGCTGGTCGACAACGTCGACCCGGGCAAGGCCGCCGTCATCACCGAGAAGTACAACAACGTCGGCTCGGAGTACCGGGCCGTGCGCGTGTACCCGAACGGCGAGCTTGCGTCGAACATCATCGGCGCGGCGAACTGGCGCAAGAACGAGGACCCGCCCGCCACGCACGGCCTGCTCGGCCTGGAGATCGCGCAGGACAACCTGCTCGCCGGCCGCAACGGGCAGCGGATCGTGGACACCATGCAGGGCAACGACAACGTCGTCATCCCGGGCCCGAACCGGTCGCGCGAGCTGGCCGCCGCCATCCCGGGCAAGAGCCTCGAACTGACCCTGGACGTGGACACGCAGTACGCGTTGCAGGGCATGGTCACCGAGTACACGAACAAGACCAAGGCCCGCAGCGGGTCGGCGGTGGTGCTCGACGTCCGGACCGGCGAGATCCTGGCGATGGCCAACGACAAGACGTTCGACCCGAACGACTTCGGCAAGGCGACCGAGGACCAGCTGCGCAACGTCGCGGTCACGTCGGTGTTCGAGCCCGGCTCGGTGAACAAGGTGGTGACCGCGGCGGCCGCCATCGAGGACGGCATCTACCAGCCGGACAGCGTGCTGGAGGTCGACGGCCGGATCAAGGTCGCCGACCGGACGATCAGCGACTGGTGGCAGCACGGCCCGCTGGACATGACGTTCACCGGGGTGTTCGCCAAGTCGTCCAACGTGGGCACGCTGCTGACCGCGCAGAAGATCGGCCAGGACCGGTACTCCGACATGCTGCGCAAGTTCGGGCTGGGCAAGCGCACCCAGTCCGGGCTGCCGGGCGAGGAGCCGGGGTACGTGCCGCCGCTCAACCAGTGGTCCGGGTCGACGTTCGGCAACCTGCCGATCGGGCAGGGCCTGAACATGACGTTGTTGCAGATGACAGGCATGTACCAGGCGATCGCGAACGACGGGGTGCGCATCCCGCCGCGGATCGTGCGCGCCGAGGTGTCCGACGACGGCGGCCGCAAGGAGATGAGCCCGCCCGACAGCGAGCGGGTGGTGTCGCCGCAGACGGCCAAGACGGTCCGCGACATGTTCCGCTCGGTGATGCAGAACGCGTCGGGACCGGATGCGCTGGTGCAGAGCGGGACGGGGACGCCCGCGGCGCTGCCGGGCTACCAGATCAGCGGCAAGACGGGGACCGCGCAGCAGATCGACCCCAAGTGCGGCTGCTACAGCAGCTCGGACTACTGGATCACGTTCGCCGGCATCCTGCCCGCCGACAACCCCAGGTTCGTGGTCGGCATCATGCTGGACAACCCGACCGCGAGCCCGCAGTCGGCCGCGCCGCTGTTCCGCGACGTCGCGTCGTACCTGTCGCAGCGCTACCAGATCCCGATGTCGGCGGAGCAGAGCCCGACCGTGCCGCTGGTGCTCTGAGATCCGGTTTCCCGCCAACGCCTTCGCCCGCGCGGTCGCCGTCCGAGGCCGACGCGGGGTCGGGTTCCACCGCTGAGGTCCCCGTATGTGCAAATCCATTCAGGTTTCAGGTGTAGGCCACTCGGTTTCAGGTGCAGAAGAGTGCGGTGAGCCGGTCCGGAGTGGACGTGCCGGACGAACACTCTCCGTGCGCCGGTAGCCTTCCGCGCGTGCCTGCCAAGCTAGAGGGCAAGGTCGCGACCGCTCCGCCTCGCCCTTCCCGCACCCAGCCCGTTGCCGTGTCCGAGCTCGCCACGACCGTCGACGCGCGCCTGACCGCGCCCGACCAGGCCCACGTCCAGGTCAGCGGCGTGACGTTGCGTGCTCAGCACGTGCGGCCGGGGGACCTGTTCGCCGCGTTGCCGGGCACGCGCGTGCACGGTGCCGACTTCGCCGCACAGGCCGTGGCGAGCGGCGCGGTGGCGGTGCTGACCGACGCCGAGGGCGCGGAGAAGGTCCACGGCGTGCCCGTGCTGGTCCACCCGGACCCGCGCGCCGCGCTCGGGCTGCTGGCCGCCTGCGTCTACGGCTTCCCGTCGACCAGGCTGGCGGTGTGGGGTGTGACCGGCACGTCCGGCAAGACCACCACCAGCTACATGATCGAGTCGGCGCTGCGCGCGGCCGGTCGCGCCACCGGGCTCATCGGCACGGTCGAGACGCGGGTCGCGGGTCGCAGGCTCGACAGCGCCCTCACCACCCCGGAGGCCCCCGACCTGCAAGCACTGCTGGCCGTGATGGTCGAGTGCGGCACCACGGACGTCGTCATGGAGGTCTCCAGCCACGCGCTGCGCCTGGGCCGGGTCGGCGGCGTGGGGTTCGCGATCGGCGCGTTCACCAACCTCTCGCAGGACCACCTGGACTTCCACCCGGACATGGAGGACTACTTCCGGACCAAGGCCGAGCTGTTCGACGGCCGGGCCCGCACCGAGGTGGTCTGCGTGGACGGCGAGTGGGGTCCGCGCCTGGTCAAGGACCGCACCGTCACGGTGGCGACCACCAAGCCCGCGGACTGGACGGCCACCGACGTCACGGTGTCGGCCACCGGCGAGCAGCGGTTCACCGCGCACGGCCCGGACGGCCTGCGGCTCGACGTCGAGCTCAGCCTGCCCGGCGACTTCAACGTCGCCAACGCCCTGCTGGCCATCGCCTGCCTGCACGTGCGGGGCATCGGGCTGGACGCCATCGGCGACGGCCTGCGCGACGTCCAGGTGCCCGGCCGCATGCAGCGCGTGGACGAGGGCCAGGACTTCACCGCCGTCGTGGACTACTCGCACAAGCCCGCCGCCGTCGCGCTCGCGCTGGACGCGGTGCGCGCCCGCGCCACCGGCCGCGTCATCACGGTCCTGGGCTGCGGCGGCGACCGGGACACCGCCAAGCGGCCACTCATGGGCGAGGAAGCCGCACGTCGCAGCGACGTCCTGGTCGTCACCGACGACAACCCGCGCAGCGAGGACCCGGCCGCGATCCGGGCCGCGATGCTGCACGGCGCGCTGGCCGTGGCGGACGACGAGCGCGGCGAGGTCGTGGAGATCGGCGACCGCCGCCGCGCCATCGAGCACGCGGTGTCCCTCGCGCGCACCGGCGACGT
Source organism: Saccharothrix stipae (assembly GCF_054781895.1). Classification (NCBI taxonomy): domain Bacteria; kingdom Bacillati; phylum Actinomycetota; class Actinomycetes; order Pseudonocardiales; family Pseudonocardiaceae; genus Saccharothrix; species Saccharothrix stipae. The sequence continues at coordinate 956,894 of NZ_BAAGTN010000008.1, forward strand.
CGTCGTGGTCGCGGGCAAGGGCCACGAGACCGGCCAGGAGGTCGCGGGCGTCGTGCACCCGTTCTCCGACGTGGACGCACTGACCGAAGCGATCAGAGGAGCCACCCGGTGATCCAGCTCAGCCTCGCCGAGATCGCCGAGGTCGTCGGCGGCAAGCTGCACCACGCCACCGGCGCGGAGGTGGTCACCGGCAGCGTCGAGTTCGACACCCGCAAGCTCACCCCCGGCGGCCTGTTCCTGGCGCTGCCCGGCGAACGGGTCGACGGCCACGACTTCGCCGCCCAGGCCGTCGCGCAGGGCGCGGTCGGCGTGCTGGCGGGCCGTGCGGTCGACGCGCCCGCCGTCATCGCGCCACCCGTCGACAAGGCCGAGGGCAACGCCTACGTGCTGTCCGGCGACACCGACGGCGCGGGCGCGGCGGTGCTGGCGGCGCTGGCGAAGCTCGCCCGGCACGTCACGGACCGGCTGGCCGACCTGACCGTCATCGGCGTGACCGGCTCGTCCGGCAAGACGTCGACCAAGGACCTCATCGCCCAGGTGCTGACCCCGCTCGGGCCGACCATCGCGCCGCCCGGGTCGTTCAACAACGAGCTGGGCCACCCGTGGACGGCGTTGCGGGCCGACGAGAGCACCCGCTTCCTGGTCCTGGAGCTCAGCGCCCGCGGCGTCGGGCACATCGCCGAGCTGTGCGAGGTCGCCGTGCCCCGCGTCGGCGCCGTGCTGAACGTCGGCAGCGCCCACCTCGGCGAGTTCGGCTCCCGCCAGGGCATCGCCCAGGCCAAGGGCGAGCTGGTCGAGGCCCTGCCCGAGGACGGCATCGCGGTCCTCAACGCCGACGACCCGCTCGTCGCGGGCATGGCCGACCGCACCAAGGCCAAGGTCGTCCTCGTCGGCGAGAACGCGAACGCGCAGGTCCGCGCGAGGGACGTCGAGCTGGACGAGCAGGCCCGCGCCCGCTTCACGCTGGTCACGCCGCAAGGCGAGGCACCCGTGCGGTTGGCCGTGCACGGGCCGCACCAGGTCGGCAACGCCCTCACCGCCGCCGCGATCGCGCTGGAGCTCGGCTCGACCCCCGAGCAGATCGCGCACAGCCTCGGCAACGCCGAACGGGTCTCCGCGCATCGCATGGCGGTCTCCGAACGTCCTGACGGTGTGACGATCGTCAACGACGCGTACAACGCGAACCCGGAGTCGGTGCGTGCGGCGCTGAAGTCGCTGGCCACCATCTCCCGGTCCACCACGCCCGCCCGCCGGAGCTGGGCGGTGCTGGGCCCGATGGCCGAACTGGGTGCGGACTCGATCCGCGCGCACGACGAGATCGGCCGGCTCGCGGTCCGCTTGGACATCAACAAGCTGGTCGTGGTCGGTCAGGACGCCCGCGCTATGCACCAGGGGGCGCACCTGGAAGGATCTTGGGGCGAAGAAGCGATCTTGGTGCCCGACGTGGCGGCGGCCGTCGAGCTGCTGCGCGACCAGGTGCGGCCCGGTGACGTCGTCCTGGTGAAGGCATCCAACTCATACGGCCTGTGGCGGGTTGCCGAGGCTCTCCTGGAGGCGGTCAGCAAGTGAAGAGCATCCTCATCGCGGCGGCCATCGCGCTGATCGCGTCGATCATGCTGACGCCGTACCTGATCAAGATCTTCTCCCGGCAGGGCTTCGGCCAGGAGATCCGCGAAGAGGGACCGCAGAGCCACAAGACCAAGCGCGGCACGCCCACCATGGGCGGCGTGGCGATCCTGGTCGCGATGTGGGCGGGCTACCTCGGCGCGCACCTGGTGAACTCCATGTCGGCGTCCGCGCAGGACCAGACGCCCAGCGCGTCCGGCCTGCTGGTGCTGATGCTGACCACGTCGCTGGGCGTCGTCGGCTTCCTGGACGACTTCATCAAGATCCGCAAGCAGCGCAACCTGGGCCTGAACAAGACCGCGAAGCTGGTCGGCCAGTTCGTCGCCACGATCATCTTCGCGGTCCTGGTCATGCAGTTCCCGAACAAGGAGGGGTTCACGCCCGCCTCGGTGAACCTGTCGTTCGTGCGCGACATCGCCGTGGTGTCGTTCGGCGTGGTCGGGTTCGTGGTGTTCTGCTACGCCGCGATCAGCGCCTGGTCCAACGCGGTGAACCTGACCGACGGCCTGGACGGCCTGGCCGGCGGCACGTCCGCGATGGTGCTCGGCACCTACGTGGTGATCAGCTTCTGGCAGTTCCGCTACAACTGCTCGAACCTGCTCGTGGCCGGCTGCTACGACGTGCGCGACCCGCTGGACCTGGCGCTGGTCGCCGCCGCCGCGATGGCCGGCTGCATCGGCTTCCTGTGGTGGAACGCCGCGCCCGCCAAGATCTTCATGGGTGACACGGGCTCGCTCGCGCTGGGCGGCCTGGTCGCCGGCCTGTCCATCACCACGCGCACCGAGCTGCTGATGGTCGTCATCGGCGGTCTGTTCGTGGTCGAGGCGTTGTCGGTGGTGCTGCAGGTCGCGGTCTTCCGCACGTCACGGCGCCGGTTGTTCCGCATGGCGCCGTTCCACCACCACTTCGAACTCGCCGGGTGGGCGGAAACCACGGTGATCATCCGGTTCTGGCTGCTCGCGGGCATGTGCTGCATGCTGGGGCTCGGCCTGTTCTACAGTGAGTGGCTGACCGCGGTAGAGAGCTGACCATGGGATTCCTCGAAGGTCGTCGCGTTCTCGTAGCGGGCGCCGGGGTGACCGGCCGGTCCGCGGCGGAGGCCTTGCTGGCGGCCGACGCGGTCGTCACGGTGACCGACGGTTCGGCGGATCGCCTCGCCGCGCTGGAGCAGCTGTTGCCCGGCGTGACGCTGACGCCCGGGCTGGTGGCGCCGCCGTCGGGCACGGACCTGGTCGTGACCAGCCCCGGGTGGCGTCCGTCCAGCCCGTTGCTGGAGGCGGCGACGGCGGCCGGGATCGAGGTGATCGGCGAGGTCGAGCTGGCCTGGCGGATGGGGCTGGAGCTGGCCGACCCGCCGACGTGGCTCGCGGTGACGGGGACGAACGGCAAGACCACGACCGTCGGGATGCTGGAGTCGATCCTGCGTGCGGCCGGCATCGACGCGGTGGCGTGCGGCAACGTGGGCCTGCCCGTGGTGGACGCGCTGCTGGCCGGTCGCCGGGTGCTGGCGGTCGAGCTGTCGAGCTTCCAGCTGCACTGGTCGCCGTCCGTGCGGCCGTTCGCCGGGGTGTTGTTGAACCTGGCCGAGGACCACCTGGACTGGCACGGCACGTTCGAGGCGTACGCCGGGGCGAAGGCCGGTGTGCTGACCGGTGAGGTCGCCGTCGGCGGGGTGGACGATCCCGTCGTGGCGCGGCTCCTGGCCTCGTCGCCGGCGGCCGCGCACGTCGGTTTCACGCTCGGGTCGCCGGAGGAGGGGCAGCTCGGGGTGCACGACGGCCAGTTGGTTGACCGGGCGTTCGGGCCCGCGGACGAGGTGCTGCTGCCGGTCGCCGACGTCCAGCCGGGCGGGCCGCCGGGGATCGCGGACGCGTTGGCGGCGGCGGCCCTGGCCCGTGCGCACGGCGTGCCGGCTTCGGCGGTGGCGCAGGGGTTGCGCGAGTTCCGGCCCGGGGCGCACCGGGCGGTGCCGGTGGCCACGGCCGGTGGGGTTTCGTACGTCAACGACTCCAAGGCCACCAACCCGCACGCCGCGGCGGCGTCGTTGCGGTCGCACGAGAGCGTGGTGTGGGTGGCCGGCGGGTTGCTCAAGGGCGCCTCGGTGGACGAGCTGGTGCGCGACGAGGGCCACCGGTTGCGCGGGGCGGTGTTGATCGGGGCGGACCGCGAGGTGATCGCTTCGGCGCTGTCGAGGTACGCGCCGTCGGTGCCCGTGGCGGTGCTGGCCGACGCCACGATGCAGGACGCGGTGCGGGCCGCCAGTTCGATGGCGCGGGACGGGGATGCGGTCGTGCTGGCGCCGGCGGCGGCTTCGATGGACATGTTCACCGACTACGCGCATCGCGGGCAGGCGTTCACCGACGCGGTGCTGGAACTGGTCGGTCAGCGCGGCGAGTGATCTTCGAGGACCCGGTCGGGGTCTTTGAGGTAGGTGTGCGCGGACTCGATCACCGCGCACGGCCAGGTGGTGTGGCAACCCGGGCACCGGCCGGCGGCGTCGGCCTTGTGGGTGGTGAGCGTGCCGCGCAGCGCGGCGATCAGGCGGGGGACTTCGGTGCGGGCGACGGCCAGGACGGTGTCGTCGTCGGTGTCGTGCTCGGTGGTCAGCAGCTCGACGGTGTCGAGGTAGCCGAGCATGTCCTGGTTCAGCAGGTGGTGGGCGCGGGCCAGCGCGTCGGAGATCATGCGGCCAAAGGTGCACTTCAACGGCTCGCGATGCAACACGGCAACATGCTTATCGGCAGAAGTTCACCCGATCAGTGGCCCTGTTGCCCGCTAATGTCGGACCCATGCCGCAGAACCAAGGTCCGGGAGTCCGGCGGCGCGTCCTGGCGAGCGCGCTGACCCAACTCCGCGAGGAGGCCGGGCTCGACTTCGACGATGTGGTCGAGAACCTGGGCTACTCGAAGTCGAAGATCAGCCGCATCGAGTCGGCGTACACCGGAGTGTCCATAGTAGACACCCGGGCGCTGGCCGAGCTTTACGGGGCCGCTCCCGAGAAGACGGCGTGGTTGCTGCGGTTGGCGAAGGTCGCGAAGAAGCGCGGCTGGTGGCACGTGTACGGCGATGTCCTGTTCGACTGGTTCTCCGAGTACGTGGTCCTGGAGTCCGAGGCGGTCGCCATCGACACCTTCGAAATCGACCTGGTCCCCGGCCTCTTCCAAACCCCGGCCTACGCTCGCTGGGTCATGCGTTCCTACGCGCCCGATGCGACTGATGAAGCCATCCACAAGCGTGCCGAACTGCGCCAGACGCGACAGCACCGGGTGGAAGACGGCTCGCTTTCGGTGTGGGCGATCCTCGATGAAGCAGCCCTGCGCCGGGTTGTCGGTGGCGCGGAGGTGCACGAGGAGCAACTGGCCCACCTGCTGAAACTGGCCGACCTGCCGAACGTGACCTTGCAGGTGCTGCCCTTCGGCAAGGGGCAGCACATGGCGATGGGCACCGCCTTCACGCTGCTGAAGTTCGCCGACTTCCCGAGTGTGGTCTATATAGACAACCTGACCGGCGGCCTCTATCTGGAGGAAACGACCGAGATCGCGCGGTATAGCCTGGTGCTGGATCATCTGCGGGCCACCGCGCTCGACCCGCACGAGTCGGTCGCGCTGATCAAGCGGGTGATTGATGGCCTTTAGCCCGCTCCAGGAGGACGCGATGTGGTCTCAGTGGCGCAAGAGCAGCCGCAGCAACGGTAGCGGGAACTGCGTGGAGGTGGCCCTGTCGACCGACGCGTTCCGGGTTCGGGACAGCAAGAACTCCGCCGGCCCCGTCCTCCAGTTCGGCGAGCGGGCCATGGCGATCTTCCTGGCCGGTGTCAAGCGGGGATAAATCTCGCTGACACGCGGGCGATTGTCGACGGCTGCCGGCCCGCGCGGGAGACGATGGGTGCATGACTGCGGTGGACCGGACCCCGGTGGAGCGACCGCCACGAGCGGCACGGCGCACCAAGCGGGTGGTCGCGGTGCGGACTTCGCTGACCGCGTGGCTCGGTCGTCCGCTGGCGGACTTCCACCTGCTGCTGGCGATCTTCGGCCTGCTGACCGTGCTCGGCCTGATCATGGTGCTGTCCGCGTCCGCCCCGGGCGAGGTGGCGGAGGGCGCGTCGGCCTACAGCGTGTTCAAGAAGCAACTGCTGTACGTGGGCGTCGGCGCGATCGTCTTCCTGATCGTCCTGCGCATACCGCTGCGCACGATCCGGCACGGCAGCACGATGGCGATGCTGGTCTCCGTGATCCTGCTGGTCCTGGTGCTCACCCCGCTCGGCTCGGTCCTGGGCGGCGCGCAGTCGTGGTTCACCGTCGGGCCGATCTCGTTCCAGCCGATCGAACCGGCGAAGCTCGCGCTCGCGCTCTGGGGCGCGCACGTCCTGGTCACCAAGCGCGCCCTGCTGGACCAGTACCGGCACCTGCTGGTCCCGGTCGTGCCGGTGGCGATGCTGGTGTTCGCGCTGGTGATGCTCCAACCCGACCTCGGCGGCACGATCACGCTCGGTGTCGTGCTGATGAGCCTGCTGTGGTTCGTCGGCGCGCCCATGCGGATCTTCGGGATCATCACGATCGGCGCGGTGACCGGCGCGCTGGTGCTCGCGCTCGGCTCGGACTACCGCTTCAAGCGCGTGCACACGTTCCTCAACCCGGCGGCGGATCCGCAGGGTGACGGGCTCCAGGCGTTGCAGGCGCTGTACGCGTTGGCGGAGGGCGGGTTCTTCGGCAAGGGCCTCACCAACGGCAGCTCGAAGTGGCGCTACCTGCCCAACGTGCACAGCGACTTCATCTTCGCCGTGATCGGCGAGGAGCTGGGGTTCATCGGCTGCGTGCTGGTGCTCGGCCTGTTCGTGCTGCTCACCGTGGTGGGCTTGCGGATCGCGGCGCGCAACACCGACCCGTGGATCCGCATGGTGGCGGCGACGCTGACCGTCTGGCTGGTCGCGCAGGCCGCGATCAACATCGGCTACGTCGTGCAGCTGCTGCCGGTCACCGGCATCACCCTGCCGATGATCTCCTCCGGCGGCACGTCGGTCGTCACGACCATGTTCGTGTTCGGCATCCTGGCCAACTGCGCACGTCACGAGCCGGAAGCGGTCTCGGCGCTGCGGTCGCTCGGCCCCGGCCGGGTCGGCGGGGTGCTGAAACTGCCGGCGCCCGAGGTGTACAAGCCGCCGCCGAAGCGCCGTCCCGTGCGGCCCTCACCGCCGCCGCGCGGTCGCAAGGCCGCGCCGCCGCCCGTGGACGAGCGGAGGATGGCCGGTCGTCACGCTCCGCCGTCGGAGTACCGTCGTCGCGAATCCCGGAAGGCCGCCCAGGACCGGGACGTGAGGTCCAGGCGGCGTGACGGGCGCTAGCCACTACAAGCGGTAAACGATGCGAGGAGGAGTGCGTGACCGGGGTTCCCCAGCAGGCCGGTCCGTGCGTGGTGGTCGCCGGAGGCGGCACCGCCGGGCACATCGAGCCAGCCCTGGCCCTGGCCGACGCGGTCATGCGGCTTCGGCCCGACGCGCGCGTGGTCGCGCTCGGCACTGAGCGCGGCCTGGAGAGCAGACTCGTGCCGGCCCGCGGTTACCCGCTGGAGCTGATCCCGCCGGTGCCGATGCCGCGCAAGCCGACGACGGACCTGCTGAAGCTGCCGCTGCGGGTGCGCGGCGCCGTCCGCCACACGCGTGAGGTGCTGGAACGGGTCGGCGCGGACGTCGTGGTCGGCTTCGGCGGCTACGTCGCGCTGCCCGCGTACCTCGCCGCCCGCAACCGGGTGCCGATCGTGGTGCACGAGGCCAACGCCAAGGCCGGGCTCGCCAACAAGGTCGGCGCGAAGTTCGCCGAACGGGTCGCCGCCGCCGTGCCCGACTCCGGCCTGACCGACGCCGAGATCATCGGCATCCCGCTGCGCTACTCGATCACCTCGCTCAAGCGGGCCGAGCTGCGCCAGCAGGCCCGCGCCCACTTCGGCCTGCACCCGACGGCGCCCACGCTGCTGGTGTTCGGCGGCTCGCAGGGCGCCCGGTCGATCAACAACGCGGTGTCCGGCGCCGCGTCCGCGTTCGCGCAGGCCGGGATCGCGGTGCTGCACGCGCACGGGCCGAAGAACACCGTCGCGGTGCAGTCGGTGCCGGGTGCGGCCCCGTACGTGCCGGTGCCGTACCTGGACCGGATGGACCTCGCCTACGCGGCGGCGGACGCGGTGCTGTGCCGGTCCGGCGCGATGACGGTGGCCGAGGTGTCCGCCGTGGGCCTGCCCGCGGTGTTCGTGCCGCTGCCGCACGGCAACGGCGAGCAGGCGCTCAACGCGGGGCCCGTGGTGGCCGCCGGCGGCGGCATCCTGGTGCCGGACGAGCAGCTGACGCCGGAGTGGATCTCGGCGAACGTGGTCCCGCTGGTCGCCGACCGCAACCGGCTGGCCGCGATGACCACGGCCACGCTGAGCACCGGCCACCGCGAGGCCGACGAGGTGCTGGCCCGCATGGTGCTCGAGGTGATCAAGAAGTGAGCGACGTCCTGGACCGGGTGCACCTGGTCGGCATCGGCGGCGCGGGCATGAGCGGCATCGCGCGGATCCTGCTCGCCCGCGGCGCGCAGGTGTCCGGCTCGGACGCCAAGGACTCGCGCACCGTGCTCGCGCTGCGGGCGCAGGGCGCGGCGATCGCGGTCGGCCACGCCGGCGCGAACCTCGACCAGCTCTCCGGCGGCCCCACGGCGGTCGTGGTGTCCACCGCGATCCGCGAGGACAACCCCGAGCTGGTGGAAGCCCGCGCCCGCGGCACGGTCGTGCTGCGGCGGGCCGAGGCGCTGGCCGCGCTGATGCTCGACCACCGGGTGGCCTGCGTCGCCGGCACCCACGGCAAGACGTCCACCACCTCCATGCTCACGGTCGCCCTGCAACATTGCCGAATGGACCCGTCGTTCGCGATCGGCGGCGACCTCAACGAGTCCGGCGCCAACGCCCACCAGGGCACCGGCGGCGTGTTCGTCGCCGAGGCCGACGAGAGCGACGGCTCGTTCCTCTTCTTCTCGCCCTCGGTCGCGGTGGTGACCAACGTCGAGGCCGACCACCTCGACCACCACGGCACGGTCGAGGCCTACGTGGCGGTGTTCGACTCGTTCCTGGAGCGCATCCAGCCCGACGGCGTGCTCATCGCGTGCGCGGACGACCCGGGCTCGGCGGCGCTGGCCGAACGGGCCGCGAAGCTCGGCATCCGGGTCCGCGCGTACGGCCGCACGGCCACCGGTCCCGGCTCGGTGCGCCTGATCGACTACCGGCCCGCCGACTCCGGCGGCGTGGCCAGGGTGGAGCTGGCCGGTGACGCGGCCGGTGACGCACCCTCCGGGGGAGACGGCAACGAGGTGCTGGACGTGCACGTGGCCGTGCCCGGCGAGCACATGGCGGGCAACGCGATCGCCGCCCTGATCGCCGCCCTGGAACTGGGCGCGGACCGCGAGGGCGTGCTGGTCGGCCTGGCCGCGTTCGGCGGCGTCCGCAGGCGGTTCGAGTTCAAGGGCCAGGCGCGGGGCGTGCGGGTGTACGACGACTACGCCCACCACCCCACCGAGGTGGCCGCCCAGATCACCGCCGCCCGCCCGGTCGCGGGCGACGGCAAGCTGGTCGTGGTGTTCCAGCCGCACCTGTACTCGCGGACCCGGCTGTTCGCCGAGGAGTTCGCCGCCGCGCTCGGCCTGGCCGACGCGGTGGTGGTGCTCGACGTCTACGGCGCGCGCGAGGAGCCGGAGCCGGGCGTCAGCGGCGCGCTGGTCTCGGGCCTGGTGTCGCTGGAGGTCGGCAAGGTGGTCTACGAGCCGTCGTTCGACCGGGTGCCCGCGCTGGTCGCGAGCATGGTCGAGGAGGGCGACGTGGTCGTGACGATGGGCGCGGGCGACGTGACCATGCTCGGGCCGGAGATCGTCGGGGAGCTGGACCGGGCATGACCACCCAGGCGCGTCGTCGCCCGGCCGCGCCCGGCGGCCCGGGCTCGCGGTCGGCGCCGCGCCGTCGACCGCGCGGCGCGCCACGTCGCCCGTCGCGGGGCGGCCTGTACCGGCGCAAGGTGGTGCGCCGCCGGCTCGGCGCGATCCTGGCCATGTCCGTGGTGACCATCGTGGTCTGCACGGTCTGGTTCACGCCGGTGCTCGGCGTCCGCGAGGTGCAGGTGCGCGGCATCGTGGACCTCAGCGCCGACGAGGTGCGCGCGGCCGCCGCGGTCGAGTCCGGCACGCCGCTGGTGCGGCTGGACGTCGACGCGGTCGCCGGGCGGGTCCGTGAGCTGCCCCGGGTCGCCGGGGTCGTGGTCGAGCGGGTGGTGCCCGGCACCGTGCGGCTCACCGTGGACGAGCGGGAGCCGGTCGGGGTGATCATCGTGCCCGACGGCGCGCACCTGGTCGACGTGACCGGCAAGGACTACGCGACCGTCGTGCAGCCGCCGGACGGGCTGCCGGAGCTGAAGGTGTCGCAGGACGCGGTCGTCGCCGCGGTGGCCGTGCTGACCCAGATCCCCGAGGCGTTGCGCAAGGACGTGCGGACCGTCACGGCGGACTCGCCGTCGGACGTGCGGCTGTCCCTGAGCGCCGGCCGCGAGGTCCGTTGGGGCTCTTCGGCCGACACCGCCCGCAAGGCCGCCGTGCTGGCCGTGCTGCTGACCCGCAAGGGCAGCGTGTTCGACGTGTCCAGCCCCGAGCTGCCGACCGTCTCGTAAATCCGGTAAACCCGGCGACGTGGTGAAACCCGCCACATGACGTATCTGCGGAAGTCCGTCGTCCGCGACCCTTCCCGAGGTGATACTTCGGGTATGACCCAGGCGCCGGTGGACAACCGCATCGAACTGCCCTACACCGGCGGCGAACGCGTCCTGCTGGGCGGTTTCCTCGATTTCCTGCGCGGCACGATCGAGCTGAAGTGCGCCGGGCTGTCCGACGCCGACGCCACCCGCTCGGTGCTCCCGTCGCAGCTCAACACGGCCGCGGGCATCGTCAAGCACCTGCGCTGGGTCGAGCACTACTGGTTCGAGGTGGCCCTGGCCGGAGGGCCGTCGAAGGTCCCGTACACCAGGGAGGACCCGGACGCCGATTGGCGCGTCGAGCCGGGTGAGACGATCTCGGGATTGCTCGCCGACTACGCTGCGCAGTGCAGGGCGAGTCGCGAACTCGTCGCGGGCCTCGACCTCGACCACGAGGTGGCGTTCCGCGGTGACAAGCAGCTTTCCGTGCGCTGGGTGCTGATCCACATGATCGAGGAGACGGGTCGGCACGCGGGGCACCTGGACGTGGTGCGGGAACTGCTCGACGGGGTGACCGGCGAGTAAAGACCGCTCACCCGGTCAGGACACAACACGGCGTGGCTGCTGGACCGAGGCATTCGCGATGCATAACGTCCAGCAGGAACATACGGGGTTGACATAACTCTGAACCTCTGGTTGAGAGTTTCAATCCGGGTGGAGATCCGTCCGGGCTGTGACACCGGTGGTCATCCACTCCAGCACATGAGCACGGACACGATCAGGAAGGCGGACCGATGACGCCCCCGCACAACTACCTCGCGGTGATAAAGGTCGTCGGCATCGGCGGTGGCGGTGTCAACGCCGTCAACCGCATGATCGAGGTCGGGCTCAAGGGCGTCGAGTTCATCGCGGTGAACACCGACGCCCAGGCGCTGCTCATGTCGGATGCCGACGTGAAGCTCGACATCGGCCGCGAACTCACCCGCGGCCTGGGAGCCGGCGCCAATCCCGAAGTCGGCCACAAGGCCGCCGAAGACCACCGCGAAGAGATCGAAGAAGTCCTCAAGGGCGCGGACATGGTGTTCGTGACCGCCGGCGAGGGCGGTGGCACGGGCACCGGTGGCGCGCCCGTGGTCGCCTCGATCGCCCGCAAGCTCGGCGCGTTGACCATCGGTGTGGTCACGCGACCGTTCTCGTTCGAGGGCAAGCGCCGCGCCAAGCAGGCCGAGGACGGCATCCAGGCCCTGCGCAACGAGTGCGACACCCTCATCGTGATCCCCAACGACCGGCTGCTGCAGCTCGGCGACATCGGCGTCTCGCTGATGGACGCGTTCCGCTCCGCGGACGAGGTGCTGCTGTCCGGTGTCCAGGGCATCACCGACCTGATCACCACCCCCGGTCTGATCAACCTCGACTTCGCCGACGTCAAGTCGGTCATGTCCGGCGCGGGCAGCGCGTTGATGGGCATCGGCTCGGCGCGTGGCGAGGGCAGAGCGGTGCAAGCCGCCCAGAAGGCGATCAACTCGCCGTTGCTGGAAGCGTCGATGGAGGGTGCGCACGGCGTGCTGCTCTCGATCGCCGGTGGCAGCGACCTCGGGCTGTTCGAGATCAACGAGTCGGCCTCGCTGGTGCAGGAGGCCGCCCACCCCGACGCGAACATCATCTTCGGAACGGTGATCGACGACTCCCTCGGCGACGAGGTCCGGGTCACGGTGATCGCGGCGGGTTTTGACAGTGGCGGGCCGACACACAAGAAGTTGGAGCCGCAGGCTCTGTCCAGCCCGCCGCGTGGCACGCCCGTGGCCTCGGCCACCGCGGGTCAGGTGAACCACACCCCGCAGCCCCAGCCGGTGCAGCAGGTGCCGCAGCCGCAGCCGGTGCAGCACCAGCCGCAGCCCGTGCAGCAGGTGGAGCAGCCGGTCGCGCCGCGGCCGACCGTGCCGCAGCAGCCGCAGTCCGGCCCGGGCAACGGCCAGTCCCCGTACGCCGCGCCGCAGCCGGCCATGCCGAGGTCGCTGTCGCCGGGCGTGCCGGGGAACACCGGCGGGTCGTTGCCGAACCGGGCCGTGCCGGTGACGGACGACCCCGACGACGAGGTCGACGTACCACCGTTCATGCGCCGCTGACCACGAGAGTCCAACCTCCAACCCGCGAGAGTCCTACCTCCAGCACGCGAGAGTCCTACGTTCAGGACCCCCGAGTTCAACGCTCACGGGCCGCCGAGTCGGCCCCACGGCCGGACTCGGGGGTCCTGAACGTTGAACTCAGGTGTCCTGGACGTAGGACTCTCGCGGCGTGAACGTAGGACTCTCGCGCGTGTCCTACGTTCGGAACGCGCGTGTCCTACGTTCGGAACACCCGAGTTCAACGCTCAGGTCACCCGGCGAGCGGGGTCTGGGAAGCTTGGGGGGTGCGCATCCGTCGTGTCCTGACCACCCGCGAAGGCGGCGTGTCGAAAGCTCCCTACGACTCCTTCAACCTCGGTGACCACGTCGGCGACGACCCGGCCGCCGTCGCCGCCAACCGGCGCCGGCTGGCGGAGGGCATCGGGCTGAGCCCGGACCGGCTGGTCTGGATGGAACAGGTGCACGGCCGGACGGTCGGCGTCGTGGACGGGCCGGTGAGCGAGCCGCTGGAGGCCACGGACGCCGTCGTCACGGCGCAAGAGCGGCTGGGGCTGGTCGTGCTGACCGCGGACTGCGTGCCGGTGCTCCTCGGCGACCCCGAGGCGGGCGTCATCGCCGCCGTCCACGCCGGCCGCGTCGGCGCACGGGTCGGCGTCGTCCCCGCGACCCTGGACCGCATGGTCGAACTGGGCGCGGCCAAGGACCGGGTGGAGGTCCTGCTCGGCCCGGCCGTCTGCGGCCAGTGCTACGAGGTGCCCGCCGCCATGCGCGACGACGTCGAGAAGCACCTCCCGGGCAGCGCGTCCAAGACCCGGTCCGGCAAGCCCGCCCTGGACCTGCGCGCCGGCATCTGGCAGCAGCTCGCCGACGCGGGCGTGGGCAGGATCGGCATCGACCCGCGCTGCACGGTCGAGGAGAGGTCGCTGTTCAGCCACCGCCGCGACCCGGGCACGGGACGGCTGGCGGGCGTCGTCTGGATGGAGCCGTGAACCGGCACGAGGAGCTGGCCCTGTCGCTGGCCGAGGTCACCGAGCGCATCGCCAAGGCCTGCGCCGCCGCGGGCCGGTCGCCGGACGAGGTGGAGCTGCTGGCCGTCACCAAGACCTTCCCGGCCGAGGACGTGGCGATCCTGAGCGACCTCGGGCTCACCGCCTTCGCCGAGAACCGCGACCAGGAGGCGAACCGCAAGACCGCCGAGTTCGCCGAGCTCCGCCCCGGCGCCGCGGCCAGGTGGCACATGGTCGGCTCGCTCCAGCGCAACAAGGCCAAGTCGGTCCTGCGCTGGGCCGACCGGATCGACACGGTCGACTCGACCCGGCTCGCCGACGCCATCGCCAAGGCCGCGACCGAACCGACGGAGGTGCTGGTCCAGGTCAGCATCGACGGTGACGAGACCCGCGGCGGCCACCCGATCGGTGACCTTCCGCGACTGGCCGATCACGTAGCACGATCGAGTGAACTTATTTTTCGGGGTGTGATGACCGTCGCACCCCTCGGGATGTCTCCACAGCAGGCGTTTGCCGCTCTATACGAAGCGGTAACCCGCTTGCGAGCCGATCATCCCGGTGCCACCGTGATCTCGGCGGGGATGAGCGGTGACCTGGAGGATGCGATAGCGCACGGATCGACGTGCGTGCGTGTCGGAACAGCGTTGCTGGGCAGCCGGAGACTAGCCTCGCCGTAACTGTCTGGAACCTCTGGGACGGCCGCGACGTCCTTGCGGGTAGGGATCTCGGCGGAGGAAGGGCTCGAGCCATGAGCGGGTTTCACAAGCTGAAGGCCTACTTCGGGATGGTTCCCGCCGAGTACGCCGACGACCCGGCCGCCTACGACGACGACCGGCGCTACGCGGACTACCGGTCCGAGTACGCCGACCCGGACGACTACGAACCGTACCCGGAGCAGCGCACCGCGCGTCGTCGCCCGGTCAACGGCTACCGCGCCGAGCTGGACGACGCGGCCGACTACGAGCCGGAGCGCGCCGTCCGCCCGCGCCGGCCGTGGAACCCGGAGACGCACGGCACGCTGGCCGTGGAGCCGCAGCGCGAGCCCGTGGGCAGGCTGCGGCCCGCCCCGGAACCCGCGAGCAACCCGCTGGCCCGCATCACCACGCTGCACCCGCGCAGCTACAACGAGGCGCGGACCATCGGCGAGCACTACCGCGACGGCACCCCGGTGATCATGAACCTCACCGACATGAACGACGCGGACGCCAAGCGGCTGGTCGACTTCGCGGCCGGTCTGGCGTTCGCGCTGAGGGGCTCGATCGACAAGGTCACCAACAAGGTGTTCCTTCTCTCACCCCCCAACATCGACGTCACGGCCGAGGACCGGAGGCGACTCGCGGAGGGCGGGTTCCTCAGCCAGGGCTGAGTGGTGGCACAGTTGAACGTGTGGATGCCCTCTGGCTCGTGGTCTACTACGTGTTGTTCTCGTTCTGGCTGCTGCTCACGGCGCGTGTCGTCGTGGAGCTCGTCCGTAGTTTCGCCAGGGGATGGCGGCCTGCGGGCGGGGTCGCGGTGGCGCTTGAGACCGTATACACCGTGACCGATCCTCCGGTCCGCTTGCTGCGTCGGATCATCCCGACCGTGCGGATCGGCGGCATCGGACTGGACTTGTCCATTATTGTGCTGTTGCTGGTCGTTATCATTCTGATGCGAGTAGCCGATCCCAGGTGAGGGGACCAGGGATGTCCACAGCCCAGGAGTGCGTGAGGTGATCTGATGCCGTTGACCCCCGCGGACGTGCACAACGTCGCGTTCAGCAAGCCGCCGATTGGCAAGCGGGGCTACAACGAGGACGAGGTGGACGCGTTCCTCGACCTGGTTGAGGGCGAACTGGCCCGACTGATCGAGGAGAACAACGACCTGCGCCAGCAGGTCGAGCAGCTCGACCAGCAGGTCGAGACCGCGCGTGCCGACCTCGAAGATGCCCGGGCGAAGGTTGCCGCAGGCGTCGGCCCGAGCCGCGTCGTGGACGAGCCCCGCAGGCTCGCACCGGTGCCACCCCCTTCGGCGCTGGAGCAGACATCGCCGGGCGGTGGTGGTGACCACCACGTCCAGGCGGCCAAGGTGCTCGGTCTGGCGCAGGAGATGGCCGACCGGCTCACCGGCGAGGCCAAGGCCGAGGCCGACGGGATGCTCTCGGAGGCCCGGACCAAGTCCGAGCAGCTGTTGTCCGAGGCGCGGTCCAAGGCCGACACGATGGTCAACGAGGCGCGCACGCGTGCCGAGACCATGCTGAACGACGCGCGAACGCGCGCCGAGACGCTGGAGCGGCAGGCCCGTGAGAAGGCCGGTGCGCTCGACCGTGACGCGCAGCGCAAGCACGCCGAGGTGATGGGCAACATCACCCAGGAGAAGAACACGCTCGAGAAGCAGATCGACAAGCTGCAGACCTTCGAGCGCGAGTACCGCACCCGGCTCAAGACGATGCTGGAGTCCTCGTTGCGCGACCTGCAGGACCGCGGCCCCGCCGCGCCGTCCGACAGCCGCCAGCAGGGCGGGTACTCGTTCGGGGCGCGCGCCGAGGCCGGCTGATCGGCGTTGCTGATCTAGTCTGCTGCACGTGCTCTACATAGTCCTGCTGTTGGTGCTGGCAGCCCTGGGGTTGCTCGTGCCCGCGCTGACCAGCGCCCAGACCCACTGGGCCTGGTTGTCCGTGGGCACGAGCGGGGCCGCTGCCGTGGTCCTGGTGCTCGACTGGTGGCTCCGCCGCCGGTCGGGTCCCGGGGCTGCCGGCGCCGCGGTCGTCGGGCACCGGCCGAACGCGGGTGATCGACCGGCCCCGGTCGTGGGCACCGAGGACGACACGCCGAGCAGTCCACCCGATCAGGCGGATGTCGAGCCTGGCGAGGAGGACACGGACGCGGCCGACGCCTTGATCGTGAGCGAGCTCACCGACGAGGTGCGGGTGCTGGACGAACGTCCGCGCTACCACCTGACGGACTGCTCCGTGCTCACCGCGCGGACGTCGTTGGGCCTGCCGGTCGACGAGGCGCGCCAACTGGGCTTCACGCCGTGCGCGGTGTGCCGCCCGGACGCCGGCCTCGCGGCCCGCAAGCGGGCCGCGGACCGGTCGGAGCCCGCCTAGCTGTGTGATTCCGCCCAGCTGTTCGGTCGCCTGGCTGTCGGTCGCCTAGCTGCTCAGCGTCGCGTGCGCGACGAAGGCCGGCGCGTCCGGCGCGCCGCACCGGTGCTCCAGCTCCACGTCCACGCCGGTCAGCCGTCCCGTGCCGGGATCGCGCTCGATGCTGTGCACGGTGAAGCTCCCGTGCACCGGGTAGCACGCCAGGCCGTCGGCGATCACCAGCAGCCCGGGGTTGGTCGCGGTCGGCCGTTGCCGCACGTCGGTGTAGGTGCCCACCCGCAACGGCGCGTCGCCCGGACCCGCGAGCTGGATCCGGACGTGGTCCCGGCCGTCACCCTCGCCGTCGATCACCAGTGCCCCGCCCTCGACCGACTGCTCCCGGATCCGGACCTCCTGCTCGGGCGTGGACCAGGTCGCCTGCCGGTCGTCCACCGGGAACGCCCCCGCCTCGGCGTGGAACTTCACCGCCGCCACCGGCTCGTCGGCCCCGGCCGTGCCCGCCAGCACCGGCAGTGTTGCCACGGCCAGCGCCAACGCGATCGTTCGCTTCACGGTCTGTCCCCCCCTCGTGTCGAACTCGGTGATCGTGCTCTTCCAGGCTCCCGACGGGCTCGGACGGGCCGCATGGGGGGAACTACTCAAAGCGGTTTGCGCGGTTCGGCTACCCTGGGTGGTAGCACGGCGTTGATCCGGCCATCACCGGGGAGCCTCCGGAAGAACGGGCGCGTGCCCCGGTGGGACACGCCTCAGTAGAACCGGACGGGTGCGGCCCGTCACAGCCGTCGACAAGAGAGGCCAGAGCCTTCGCGCCCTGGCAAGCGGGGTGGTACCGCGGTGCGCCTGACCGGCGTGTCGTCCCCGTGAGCCGGTTGACGCACGCGAGGAGCTGCACGATGGCCTACCCGAAGGCAGGCGAGGGGTCCGTTCCCTCCCAGCCGTCCTTCCCCGCCCTCGAGGAGGGCGTGCTCGGCTTCTGGGAGTCCGACCGGACGTTCCAGGCGTCGATCGAGTCCCGGCCGGCGGGGGACAACGGGTCGAACGAGTTCGTCTTCTACGACGGCCCGCCGTTCGCCAACGGCCTGCCGCACTACGGCCACCTGCTCACCGGTTACGTCAAGGACGTCGTCCCGCGCTACCAGACCATGCGCGGCAAGCACGTCGAACGCCGCTTCGGCTGGGACACCCACGGGCTGCCCGCCGAGGTCGAGGCGGAGAAGCAGCTCGGGTTCTCGTCCAAGAGCGAGATCGAGGCGTTCGGCATCGAGAAGTTCAACGAGGCCTGCCGCACGTCGGTGCTGCGCTACACCGACCAGTGGCGCGACTACGTGACCCGGCAGGCCCGCTGGGTGGACTTCGACAACGACTACAAGACCCTCGACCTGGACTACATGGAAAGCGTCATGTGGGCCTTCAAGACCCTGTGGGACAAGGGCCTGGTCTACGAGGGCTTCCGGGTGCTCTGGTACTGCTGGCGCTGCGAGACGCCGCTGTCCAACACCGAGACCAAGATGGACGACACCTACCGGGACCGGCAGGACCCGGCGGTGACCGTCGGCCTGCGGCTGGAGACCGGCGAGCTGGCCCTGGTGTGGACGACCACGCCGTGGACGCTGCCGTCCAACCTGGCCGCCGCCGTGCACCCGGACGTCGACTACGTGACGGTCGAGGCGAACGGCGAGCGCTACCTGCTCGCCGAGGCCCGCGTCCCGGCGTACGCGCGCGAGCTGGGCGAGGAGCCGCCGGTGGTGGCCCGCTGCAAGGGCGCCGACCTGGTCGGGCGCCGGTACGCGCCGCCGTTCGACTTCTTCGTCGGCCGGGAGAACGCGCACCAGGTGCTGGCCGCCGACTACGTCACCACCGAGGACGGCACGGGCCTGGTGCACATCGCCCCCGCCTTCGGTGAGGACGACAAGGTCGTCACCGACGCGGCGGGCATCGAGGTCGTCGTGCCGGTCGACTCGCACGGCCGGTTCACCGCCGAGGTGCCGCCCTACGAGGGTCAGCAGGTCTTCGAGGCGAACAAGGCGATCATCCGCGACCTGAAGCAAGCGGGTCTGCTGCTGCGCCACGAGACCTACGACCACCCGTACCCGCACTGCTGGCGGTGTGACAACGCGCTGATCCAGCGTGCCGTGTCGTCGTGGTTCGTCGCGGTCTCGAAGTTCAAGGACCGCATGGTCGAGCTGAACCAGCAGATCAACTGGGTGCCCGAGCACATCAAGGACGGCCAGTTCGGCAAGTGGCTGGAGAACGCCCGCGACTGGAACATCTCCCGCAACCGGTTCTGGGGCTCGCCGATCCCGGTGTGGGTGTCGGACGACCCGGAGTACCCGCGGGTGGACGTCTACGGCTCGCTGGACGAGCTGGAGCGCGACTTCGGCGTGCGCCCGACCGACCTGCACCGGCCCGTCATCGACACGCTGACCAGGCCGAACCCGGACGACCCCACGGGTCGCTCGGTGATGCGGCGGGTGCCGGAGGTGCTGGACTGCTGGTTCGAGTCCGGCTCGATGTCGTTCGCCCAGGTGCACTACCCGTTCGACAACGCGCAGTGGTTCGAGGACCACTACCCGGGTGACTTCATCGTCGAGTACAACGGCCAGACGCGCGGCTGGTTCTACACCATGCACGTGCTGGCCACGGCCCTGTTCGACCGGCCCGCGTTCCGCAACTGCGTGGCGCACGGGATCGTGCTGGGCGACGACGGGCAGAAGATGTCCAAGTCGCGCAAGAACTACCCGGACGTGAACGAGGTGTTCGAGCGGGACGGCTCGGACGCCATGCGCTGGTTCCTGATGGCGTCGCCGATCCTGCGCGGCGGCGACCTGGTGGTGACCGAGCGCGGCATCCGCGACGCGGTGCGGCAGGCCGTGCTGCCGTTGTGGAACTCCTGGTACTTCCTGGCCCTGTACGCCAACGCGGACGGGGTCGAGGGGACGTGGCGGACGTCGTCGGAGCACGTGCTGGACCGGTACGTGCTGGCGAAGACGCACGACCTGGTGGCGGGGGTGACCGCGCAGCTGGACGCCTACGACATCTCGGGCGCGTGCGCGTCGATCCGGGAGTTCCTGGAGGTGCTGACGAACTGGTACGTGCGGCGTTCGCGCGACCGGTTCTGGTCCGGTGACCAGGACGCGATCGACACGCTGCACACCGTGCTGGAGGTGGTCTGCCGGGTGGCCGCGCCGTTGCTGCCGCTGACCACCGAGTCGGTGTGGCGCGGGTTGACCGGTGGCCGGTCGGTGCACCTGGCCGACTACCCGTCGGCGGCCGACCTGCCCGCCGACGACGCGCTGGTGGCCGCGATGGACCAGGTGCGGCAGGTGGCGTCGACGGCGTTGTCGCTGCGCAAGTCGAACAAGCTGCGGGTGCGGTTGCCGTTGGCGAGGCTGGTGATCGCGTCGGCGGACGTGGCGCAGCTGGCGGCGTTCAGCGAGGTGCTGCGGGACGAGGTGAACGTCAAGGAGGTCGAGCTGACCACGGACGTGGACGCGCACGGCCACTTCCAGCTGGCGGTCAACGCGCGTGCCGCCGGGCCCCGGCTCGGGCCGGACGTGCAGAAGGTCATCAAGGCCGTGAAGGCCGGTGACTGGCAGGAGGTGGACGGTCGGGTCGTGGCCGCCGGGATCGAGCTGTTCCCGGAGGAGTACGAGCAGCGGCTGGTCGCCACCGACCAGGGTGCGACGGCGGCGTTGCCGAACAGCGGCGGGCTGGTCGTGCTGGACACGGCGGTGACCGAGGAGCTGGCGGCCGAGGGCGTCGCCCGCGACCTGGTGCGGGTGGTGCAGCAGGCGCGCAAGGACGCCGGGCTGGACGTGTCGGACCGGATCGCGCTGACGTTGCAGCTGCCGCCGGCCGTGGAGGCCGCGGTGCGCCGGTTCGAGGCGTTCGTGAAGGAGGAGACGCTCGCCGAGTCGGTCTCCTACGGCGAGGTCGCGGAGGGCTCGGACGGCGTGGTCGGCGAGGGCCAGAAGGTCCGGGTCGCGGTCGCCCGCGTCTGACGGCTCGCGTCTGACGGCCCGGGTCCGACCGTCCCGAGGCCGACGTCGCAGGCTCCGACGCTGCGCAGGGGTCCCCGCCCAGGGGACCCCTGCTTTCATTCTCCCGCAGGGGTCCGACAATCCGGGCCGCCGAACGGCCAGGATCGGCGCACGCCAGCCAGGCCGCGTCTGCCGGCGCACGCCTGCCAGGCCACGTCGGTCAGCGCACGTCGGTCAGCGCACGTCGTCCTGTTCCAGCCGGGCCTTGAGGTGCTCGAACCTGTCAGTCGAGCCACACCAGGTGGGTTCGTGCACCTGACGACCGGGAGCTGATCTCGAAGATCACCCGCGCGTTCTCCGGGCTCTCGGAACTCAGGTGGAAGTCGCCTTCGACCGAGTTGACCTCCGCGTGGCCGGGGTAGGCGAGTCCGTAGCCGGCGACCCGAGCTTCCTGCCGTTCCCCGTACTCCTCCACGATGGCGAACAGTCGTGGTGCGTCCTCCGCCGCGAGCTGCCGCATCACGGCGGCGAACTCCTCCGGTCGGTTCACTCGCCCACCCTTCGCGTCGTGCCTGCCGCTGGCACGCGCACTTCGTCGCGATCCACTGTGATCGGACACGGTGACTTCACGAGGAAGCAGGCCGGATCCACGAGCATCCCGTCACACCACACCGCTCCCGGTGTGACCGGCCGGCCGAGTCCGGCGTACGCCAATGCCCATCGGCGGCTGCCCTTCGTGATCCGTGGGGCTTCCGGCACGGTTCCCTCCCTCGTCTCGTCGCCGCCTTGGTCGGATGAGGCGGTTCCGGGTCGAGCCTGACCGTGGCTGGGTGGGCCGGGAACCGAGGCGGGCCAGGAGAGATCGACCTCCGCGCAAGTCACCGCCGACCCGGAGGGTTTCCCGGAGGATTGAGCAAGATCAGCGGGCCGTGGATCGGCTCACCGTTACGCTGGGTGTTCGATCGACCACGGGCGGG
Source organism: Saccharothrix stipae (assembly GCF_054781895.1). NCBI lineage: Bacteria > Bacillati > Actinomycetota > Actinomycetes > Pseudonocardiales > Pseudonocardiaceae > Saccharothrix > Saccharothrix stipae. Next base: position 978,390 of record NZ_BAAGTN010000008.1, read on the forward strand.
CGGAGATGCGGAACGAGGCGATGCGGGCGGCGCGGGAAGGTGCCGGGTTGACGCAGGCGCAGCTCGCCGACCTGGCGAACGCGCAGGTCGAGGTGGCGACGGGGCGGCTCGGCGCAATGGACGCGGACTACATCGGCAAGCTCGAACGAGGTGTGCACCGCTGGCCGCACCAGAGCTATCGGGCCGCACTGCGCGTAGTGCTCGACGTTGCCACGGACGGCGATCTCGGCTTCTTCAGCACGCGGTCCCGTCTCGCTACCGTGGCCTCAGTGCCCCGACATGCGGAAGGTGGGGACGACGTGGAGCGCAAGGCTTTCCTGCGGGTGCTCGCCGGCTCGGTGGTCGGCATCGCCCTGACCGACCCCCTCGCCGCGTTCACCGGCCGAGCGGCAGCCGGTGGCACGAGGCGGATCGGCCAGGCGGAAGTGGACCACGTGCGACACCTGGCCAGGATGTTCGCGAGCCAGGACCACCAGTACGGCGGCGGCCTGTCCGCACGGGCCGTGGTCGCCCAGCTGTCGGCGTCGGCCGAGCTCACCGAAGGGACGTTCGCGAGCACGCGGGCGCGGGACGAGTTGTTGACGGCCGTCGCCGAGCTGGCCGACACCGCGGCCGGGCTGTGCTTCGACGCCGGACTGCACCGCGAGGCCGAGCGCTCCTTCAGGTTCAGCGTCGGCTGCGCCACCGAGTCGGGGGACTGGGCGATGAGGGCCAAGGCGTTGTCCGGTCTCGCCAACCTGTCGGTGCACCGGGGTCGTGCGGAGGACGCACTGAGCTTCGCCGAGATGGCGCTGGTGCGTGCCGACCGGCTGAGCCCGAAGGTCGGGGCCGTGGTGCGGACCCGCCACGCACGGGCACTGGCGCTGGCCGGTGCCTCGCGCGGGGTGGACTGCCACACGGCCATCGGCAAGGCCGGAGAGCTGTTCGCCGCGTCGTCGTCCGGTGACGAGCCCGCCTGGCTCGCCTACTACGACGAGGCGCACCTGGAACGCGACTGCGGACGGGCGTTGGTGCACCTCGCGCTGAACGGCGGCGCGCACGGAGAAGCGCGCGATCGGCTGACCACCTCGATCGCGCGGTTCCCGGAAGGCCATTCCCGGGGCAAGGCGCTCGCCAAGGCCAACCTGGCGGCGCTGATGATGGCCCGCGACGATCCGCGCCACGCCGTCGAACTGGGGCACGACGCCGTCGAGTCGGTCGGTGCGGTGCGTTCCGACCGCGTGAACGACGCGCTCAGGCAACTGGTGGCCGCCGGCCGGCCGCACGCCCACCTGCCCGAGGTGCGCGAGCTGCTCCACCGCGTGCGACTCGCGGTCGGCTGAGTCGTCAGCGCACGTCGGTCAGCGCACGTCGTCCTCTTCCAGCCGGGCCTTGAGCCGGGTCAGGCAACGCCCGCGGGTCGGGCCGATCGAGCCGCGCGGCATGGCGAGGGCCTCGGCCACGGCCCGGTACTCGGCCCGGCCCGCCAGCACGGTCAGCCGCAGCAGTTCCTGGCAGCGGCGGGACATGGAGTTGAACGCGCGCCAGAGGCGGCGGTCGCGGTCGTCGCGCAGGGCCTCCGGTTCCGGCAGCCAGCGGTCGTCGGGCATGTCGACGGCGGAGTCGGTGGACAGCGCCGGGCGGCCGTTGAGGTCGCGCCAGGCCCGTTGCGCCTCGCGGCGGGTGGCCACGATCAGCCAGCCGGCCACGGCCCGCGGCTCGGTCAGGCGGTCGAGGTGGCGCAGCAGGCTGAGCCACACGGTCTGCACGACGTCCTCCGCGGTGGCCTGGTCCAGGCCGTTGCCCCTGGCCACGTGCCACACCAACGGGGTCAGCTCGGTGACCAGCGACTCCAGCGCCTCCCGGGAACCGGACCGCGCGGCCTCGACCAGGGCCGCCTGCCGGTCGTACCGCGACGCCTGCGCCATGATCGCCGCCACGCCGAGGTCGTCCGCGCCGGGATCCTCCGGGATGGCCTCGGCCAACTCGGCCCGCAGGTGGTCCAGCCGAGGGTCCAGCTCGTCGGTCATGACGTCCCCTTCCCGCGCTGCGAGCCGCGCACCCGTCGCTCCTCGTTGCCGACCTGCTCGCTGACCCTCGCCCGCGCCTCGGACACGTACCGCCGCACGGACGCCCGTCGGCAGCCCAGCACGTCGGCGATCTCGTCGTCGTCGAAGTCCCAGAACCGCAGCACCAGCGCGGTGCGCAGGTGATCGGGCAGGTTCGCGACCGCCGCCAGCGTGCTGACCAGCTCGTGCCACGTCTCGGCGTCCCGCTGCTTGGGCACCAGGATCCGGTACGTGCCGCGCTGCCGGGCCACGACCTCGTCGGTCAGGTCGCCCGGCCGCTCCCGCCGGCGGGCCTGGTCCACCAGCAGGTTGCGGATCGTCTTCACCAGCCAAGCACGTCTGGACTCCGGGGCGATCACCGGCCAGTGCCGCCACGCGCCGACGAACGCCTCCTGCACCGCGGACTCGTGGTCCAGGTGCGGCGACATCACGGCGGCGAAGCGGAACAACCGGATCCGCTCCCGGTGGTAGAAGTCGCTGAAGGTGGCCGCGTGGTCGTCGGGGTCGTCCGGCGTCACGAACCCTCCCCCCTCTGGTCCCGGTAACGGGTAGACGGACCAGACCGGTGGTTGTGGAGGAAATCCGGTCAGGCGGGTCGCCGGGCGGCCGTCCTGGCGCCCGCGCGCAGCACCCGCACCGGGACCGACCACCTGGCCGGGTGAACGGGTGGGTGTCCGGCGGCGCGCGCCGCGTTGTCGAGCAGGTCTTCGATGAGCGCGTCGTGCAACCACCGCACGGCCAGTGGCCACCACAACCGCATCAGGCCGCGCGGCCGACCGGTCAGAGTGTGCCGCAACCCGCCCGGCACCGCTTCCAGCACGTGGGTGCCGACCAGGCCGACGCCGGGCGCGAAGGTGAACTCGACCCGCCGACCGGGCAGGTGGCCGGTGCAGCGGTAGCGCACGAACGAGTGGCCGCCGTCCGCGCCGACGCCGAGCGGCCGGTCGAGCACCAGCGGTGGCCACCGGTCGGCGGGCCACAGCTCCACCACCCGGTCGACCAGGCCGGCGGCGTCGGGGATCGGCCGGGTGTGCACGTTCTCGATCATCACGACCTCCATACGGGACCGTATGGTCCGTTACCGTACGGTAGCGTACGGAGTCATGGCACGGCGGACGCGCGACGACTGGACCGGGGTCGCCCTGCGGGCGCTGGCCGAGGGCGGGGTGGCGGCCGTCGCCGTGGAACCGCTCGCGGCCAGGCTCGGTGCGACCAAGGGCAGCGCCTACTGGCACTTCCCCAACCGGGAAGCCCTGCTCAAGGCCACCCTCGAACGCTGGGAGCGCGAGCACACCGAGGCCGTGATCGAGATCGTGGAGTCGGTGCCCGAGCCGCTGGCCAAGCTGCGCCTGCTGTTCGCCACCGTGCTGGAGAACGTCGAGGACAGCGCGGTCGAGCTGGCCATGCTCGCGGCCAAGGACGACCCGGCGGTCGAGCCGGTGCTGCGGCGCGTCACCGACCGCCGCATCGGCTACCTGGAGGAGCTGTTCGCCGAACTCGGGTTCGACGGCGACGTGGCGCACCAGCGGGCCGTGCTCGCCTACTCCGTCTACCTGGGGCAGGCGCAGCTGCTGTCGTCCACCCCGCACGTGGTCAAGGCGCGCCGCCAGCTGCTGGAGGAGACGCTGACCGCGGTGGTGTGCCGTGCCTGACGCGTTCCGGTTCGCGATCCGGGTCAAGCCGGGCGCCAAGCGCGAGGCCGTCGGCGGCCGGTGGGGTGACGGCGCGCTGGTCGTCGCGGTCGCCGCGCCCGCCGTGGAGGGCAAGGCGAACGAGGCCGTCCGCAGGGCGCTGGCCAAGGCGTTCGACGTGCGCCGGCAGGACGTCGAGGTGGTCGCGGGGGAGCGCGGCCGGGACAAGGTCGTGCAGGTCGACCCCGCCCCGGCCGGCGCACCCGAGGTGCTGGCGCGGCTGCTGGGCGGTTAGGCCGCCAGCGTCCACACGGCGTGCGCGATGGCGTCGGTGTTGCGGTCCAGCGCGGTCGCGTTCACGTTCGACGTGGTGTCGCACGAGCGGTGGTAGCAGCGGTCGAACGCGGTGCCGGCCGTGCCGCCCCACTTCTGCGCCTGCGCGGAGGTCTTGACGCCCTCCGCGCCGGTGAACGTGCCGCCGACCGGGATGCCCGCCCGCGCGAACGCCGCGTGGTCGGACCGGCCGCCCACGCTGGTCAGCTCGGTCGGCACGCCGATCGAGCCGAAGTAGCCCTGGAGCGCCTGCTGGAGCGCCGACGAGCCGGCCGGCTGCCCGGACGCGCTGTAGACGAAGTAGCCCGGGTTCGGCGAGCCGATCATGTCGAAGTTGAGGTAGGCGTCGATCCGCGAGCGGTCCGTTGTGGACAGCGAGTTCACGTAGTGCGTCGAGCCGACCAGGCCCAGCTCCTCCGCGCCCCACCAGGCGAAGCGCAGGTGCTTGGTGGGTCGGAAGCCGGTCGACCGCACGGCCAGCGCGACTTCGAGCAGCCCGGCCGAGCCGGTGCCGTTGTCGTTGATGCCCGGACCGGCCGACACGCTGTCGAGGTGCCCACCGACCATGACCACGTTGTCCACGTCGCCGCCGGGCCAGTCGGCGATCAGGTTGTAGCCGGTGGCGCCGTTGCGGCTGAACGACTGCACCCGGGTGGTGAACCCGGCGGCGTCCAACTTGGACTTGACCCAGTTCACCGAGGCCAGGTAGCCGGGACGGCCGTGCGCCCGGTTGCCGCCGTTGGCGTTGGCGATGGCCTGGAACTGGGTGAGGTCGGCCTGGACGGCGGACACCGGGATGTTCGGCCCGGCCAGGACGCGCGGTGGCGCGGCGGTGGCCGAGCCGAGGCCGGAGCCCAGGAGCACGCCGGTGGTGACCAGCGCGGTGGAGATCGTTCGCAACTTCACGGTTTCTCCCGCAGGGTGTGGAGGTGACCGGGGCGGCGGACCCGTTCGTCAACGTGCACGGTTCGACGTGGTTCGCGCTAGGGGCGTTCGGCTGGTGACGCCGCGTGGGTTGCCGGATTCGTCCATTTCGGTGTCGCCGGGGAGAATGACCCCGTCGAGTGATGCAGCGGGGACGACGGCCTGGAGGTCGAGTGGGCGGTGTGACGGGCTACCTGGGCATCGCCGCCGGCGTTCTGCTGCTCTCGGTCATCGCGGTGAGGGTGTCGATCAGGCTCGGTCTGCCGTCCCTCCTGCTCTACCTCGGCATCGGCCTGCTGCTCGGCGAGGCCGTGCTCGGCATCCAGTTCGAGGACGCCGACCTGACCCGTTCGCTGGGCACCGTCGCGCTCGTGCTGATCCTCACCGAGGGCGGGCTGACCACCCGGTGGAGCGCGGTGAAGCCCGCGCTGGGCCTGGGCATCGCGCTGTCCACGGTGGCCGTCGGCGTGAGCATCGCGGTCACCGGGTTCGCGCTGCACTTCCTGCTGGACATGGACTGGCGCACCGCCCTGCTGTGGGGCGCGGTGCTGTCGTCCACCGACGCGGCGGCGGTGTTCAGCGTGCTGCGCGGGGTGGGGGTGCGCAAGCGGCTCATCGGCGCGCTCGAACTGGAGTCCGGCATCAACGACGCGCCGGTGTACATCGCCGTCGTGCTGCTCGCCGCGCCCGACCCGATCACGTGGACCGCGCCGTTGCTGATGGGCTACGAGCTCGTCGCGGGCGGGGTGATCGGGATCGTGCTCGGCTGGGTCGGCGGCGTGGGGCTGCGCCGGGCCGCGCTGCCCGCCACCGGCCTGTACCCGCTGGCCACGGTCGCCGTGTGCCTGCTCGCCTACACCGTCGGCGACCTGGCGCACGCGTCCGGCTTCCTCGCCGTCTACATCGCCGCCCTCGTGCTCGGCAACGCCCGCCTGCCGCACCGGGCGGACACCCTGTCGTTCGCCGAGGGGTTGGGCTGGATCGCGCAGATCGGGCTGTTCGTGCTGCTCGGCCTGTACGCCTCACCGGGACGCCTGCTCGACGTGCTGGTGCCCGCGCTGGTCGCGGGGGCGGTGCTGGTGCTGCTGGCCCGCCCGCTGTCGGTGCTGTGCGCGGCGCTGCCGTTCCGGGTGCCGTGGCGCGAACAGGTGTTCGTCTCGTGGTCGGGGCTGCGCGGCGCGGTGCCGATCGTGTTCGCGCTGATCCCGCTGATCCAGGGCGTGCCGGGTGCGCAGCGGCTGGTGGACGCGGTGTTCGTGCTGGTGGTGGTGCTGACCGTGGTGCAGGGCACGAGCCTGCCGTGGCTGGCCAAGTGGCTCGGGCTGGTCAAGTCCGGGGAGGCGCACGAGGTGCAGGTCGACTCGTCGGCGCTGGACGAGCTGGGCGCGGAACTCCTCCAGGTCCGCATCCAGCCCGGCTCCAAGCTGCACGGCGTGTACCTGTCGGAGCTGCGGCTGCCGCCCGGCTCCTCGGTCAGCCTCGTGGTGCGCGACGACAACGGCTTCACCCCGCAGCCGACGACCCGGTTGCAGGAGCACGACCAGCTGCTGGTGGTGTGCACCGAGGCCATGCGCACGGCGACCGAGCAGCGCATCCGGGCGGTCGACCGGGCGGGCCGGTTCGCCCGCTGGAAGGGCGACGTCGGCCTGCCCTGACGCTCCCAGGATGTGAACCGGACTCGACGCGGGCGCGCGGTCCGGGTTACCTTCGCTCCGAAGGTCATGAGTGCCAGCGCGAAGCCCAGGCTCGCTGGCCGGCAACCCTCCTACCGCGGTGGGGTGCCCCTGGTGAGGACCTGGCCGGCGCGCAGGGCGTCCGGCAAGCGCGGGCTCCCTCTCCGGCGGGGTCCCGGACCCCCGGAGGGCGTCATGACGATCGCAGTTCCCCGCACCAGCACCGTTGCCCGGCCGGAGAAGCCGGCACTGCCGCGCGTGGTCGGCGCGTCGCTGCGCGTGCCGCTGGTCACCGGTGAGCGCGTCGAGTACGCCAACCTCGACCACGCGGCCAGCGCGCCGTGCCTGGAGCAGGTCCGCGACGCGGTGGACGAGGTGCTGCCCTGGTACGCCAGCGTGCACCGGGGCGCGGGCTTCGCCTCGCAGGTCAGCACCCGGGTCTACGAGCAGGCCCGCACGTCGGTCCGCCGGTTCCTCAACGCCCGCGGCACCGACGCCGTGGTGTTCACCCGCAACACCACCGACGCGCTGAACCTGCTGGCCAGGAGCCTGCCCAAGCACACGGCCGTGACCCTGTTCGACACCGAGCACCACGCCGCGCTGCTGCCGTGGCGCGGCCCGAACGTGCGTCGCCTGCGCACCCCCGACTCACCCGCCCAGGCGGTGCTGGAGCTGGACCGGGCGCTGCGCGAGGCGCCGGTCGGCCCGCGCCTGGTCGTGGTCACCGGGGCGTCCAACGTGACCGGCGAGCTCTGGCCGGTGGCCGAACTGGCGCGCGTGGCCCGCAGGCACGGCGCCCGGATCGCCCTGGACGCCGCCCAGCTCGCGCCGCACCGGCCGGTGGACGTGCGCGCGCTCGACGTCGACTACACCGTGCTGTCCGGGCACAAGGTCTACGCGCCGTTCGGCGCGGGCGTGCTGGTCGGCCGGTCGGACTGGTTGCAGGCCGCCGAGCCGTACCTGGTGGGCGGTGGTGCGACGGCCCGCGTCACCGACCACGGCGACCGGCTCGGCGTGGCCTGGTCGGCGGTGCCCGAGCGGCACGAGGCCGGCACCCCGAACGTGGTGGGCGTGCACGCGCTGGCCGTGGCGTGCGACGTGCTTGGCAGGCACTGGGAGCAGACCACCGAGCACGAGCGGGTGCTGCTGGCCAGGCTGCGGGCGGGCCTGCGGACCGTGCCGGGCGTGCACGAGCTGACGTTGTTCGGCTCGGACCAGGACCGGGTGGGTGTGGTGAGCTTCACCGTCGGCGGTCAGGACGCCGGTTACCTGGCTGCGGCGCTGTCCGCGGAGCACGGCATCGGTGTGCGCGACGGCGCGTTCTGCGCCCACGTTGCCGTGCACCGCCTCGCCCACGGCGAACGGGCGCTGCGTGCGTCGATCGGCCTGGGAACCACCGAGGAGCACGTGGACCGCTTCGTGGCCGCGCTGCGGGCGCTCGTCGTCGAGGGTTCGCGGTGGGAGTACGAACAGCGCGACGGCCGTTGGGTGCCGCTCAACGACCAGCGCGCGCTCCCGCCGTTCCTGCGCTGACCCCGATGCTGGACAATGGCCCGGTGAGCACCGATCCCAACACCGAGCCGGACACGCCGGACCAGCCGGACCAACCGCTGCCGAAGCGACGGGTCCTCCTGCTGGCGGTCATCGCGCCGCTGGTGTTGGCGCTCGACCTGGTCACCAAGATCCTCGCGGTGGAGCACCTGGAGGGGCGTGAGCCGATCGAGCTGCTCGGCGGCCTGCTCTACCTGCCGCTGATCCGCAACACCGGCGCCGCGTTCGGCCTGGCCGAGGGCTGGACGGTGATCCTCGCCCTGATCGCGTCCGGCGTGGTCGTGTTCATCCTGTGGATCGCGCGCCGGCTGCGGTCGGTCGGCTGGGCCATCGGCCTCGGCCTGGTCCTGGGCGGCGCGATGGGCAACCTGGCGGACCGGATCTTCCGCGGTCCCGGCCCGCTGCGCGGCGGCGTGGTCGACTTCATCTCGGTGCTCGACCCCTGGGGCAACTTCTTCCCGGTGTTCAACCTGGCCGACTCGGCCATCTGCGTGGGCGGCGGCGTGATCGTGCTGATGGCGCTGCTCCAGCGCGACTACGACGGCACCCGCGTGGAGAAGAAGCCCGGCACCCAGTCGGAGAAGAAGGCGGGCGCATGACCGGCGACTACCGGACCCTGCCCGTGCCGGACGGCTTGGACGGGATGCGGGTCGACGCCGGCCTGGCCAAGCTCCTCGGCCTGTCCCGCACGGTCGTGGCCGCGTTGACCGAATCGGGTGACGTCGTGCTCGACGGGCAGCCCGCGGGCAAGTCGGACCGCCTGATCGCGGGCTCCGTGCTGGAGGTCACCCTCCCCGAGCCCGAACGCCCGGTGCAGGTGCAGGCGGTGCCCGTGGAGGGCCTGATCGTCCTGCACGAGGACGACGACGTGATCGTGGTCGACAAGCCGGTCGGCGTGGCCGTGCACCCCAGCCCCGGCTGGACCGGTCCGACCGTAGTGGGCGGCCTGGCCGCGGCCGGGATCCGGATCGCCACGTCCGGCGCCGCCGAGCGGCAGGGCGTCGTGCACCGGCTGGACGTCGGCACGACCGGCGTCATGGTGGTGGCGAAGAGCGAGAGCGCTTACTCGGCGTTGAAGCACGCCTTCAAGGAGCGCACGGTCGACAAGCTCTACCACGCGCTCGTGCAGGGCCACCCGGACCCGATCAAGGGCACCATCGACGCCCCGATCGACCGGCACCCCAAGCACGACTACAAGTTCGCCGTGATGGCCAACGGCAAGCCGAGCATCACGCACTACGAGGTGGTCGAGGCCTTCCGGGCCGCGTCACTGCTCGACGTGCACCTCGAAACCGGTCGCACGCACCAGATCCGGGTCCACTTCTCCGCGCTGCGGCACCCGTGCGTCGGCGACCTGACCTACGGCGCCGACCCCGTGCTGGCCAAGCGCCTCGGCGTCACCCGGCAGTGGCTGCACGCCAGGACGTTGGGCTTCCACCACCCGGCCGACGGCCAGTGGGTGTCCTACACCAGCGAGTACCCGGACGACCTCTCCAGCGCGTTGGAACTGTTGCGGGCCGAGGGTTACTGACCGGTTCTGCTCGCAAGTCTTGCGCCCGTCGCGTGATGTGTGCCATATCGCTTTCCCTGGATCGTTTGTCTTGCGAAGCTTTTGACAGACGAGCGTGGGGGATGGCGGATGGACAGCAGAACCCGACTGGTGGCACTACTGGGCACGCTGTGCCTGCTCGGACCGCTCTCGATCGACACGTACCTGCCCGCGTTCCCGGCCATCGCGGGTGAGTTCGGCTCGACCGAGTCGCAGATCCAGCTGTCGCTGACCACGTTCATCATCGGCCTGTCGGTCGGGCAGCTGCTGGTGGGTCCGCTGTCGGACTCGTGGGGCAGGCGGCGGCCGCTGCTGTTCGGCATCGCGAGCTACGTCGTGGTCTCGCTCTTCTGCGCGGTCGCGCCGAGCGCCCTCGCGCTGTCCGGCCTGCGCCTGCTCCAGGGGCTCGGCGTGGCGGCCGGGTTCGTGGTGGCGATGGCGGTCGCGCGCGACCGGTTCGAAGGCCTGGCGATGGCGCGGTTCATGTCGCTGATGATGCTGGTCAACAGCCTGGGCCCGGTGGTGGCCCCGGTGCTGGGCGGCCAGCTGCTGCGGTTCACCAGCTGGCGCGGCACGTTCGTCGCGCTCGCCGTGGTCGGCGCGGCCCTGCTGGTCGCGCTGGCCGTCGGTCTGCCGGAGACGTTGCCCAAGGCCAAGCGGCGGCCGGCGAACCTGCTGCTCACGGTCAAGGTGTTCGGCGGGCTGCTGGCGGACCGCAAGTTCCTCGGCTACGCCCTGGCGTCCGCGCTGGCCCTCGGCTCGCTGTTCGGTTACGTGGCCGGTGCGTCGTTCGTGCTCCAGGGCGTGTACGGGTTGACGCCGCAGCAGTTCAGCCTGGTGTTCGGGGCGAACTCGGTGGCGATCGTCCTGGCCGGTCTGCTCAACACCAGGCTGACCGGCCGGATCATGCCCCGTCCGCTGCTCAAGATCGGGTTGGCGGGCGCCTCGGTCGGCGGCGTCGGGTTGCTCGTCGGTGGCCTGGTCGGTGGCGGTCTGGCGACGTTCCTGCCGCCGCTGTTCGTGCTCACGATGAGCGTCGGCCTGCTCATGCCGAACGCCGGCGCGTTGGCGATGTCGCGGCACCCGGAGGCGGCGGGCAGCGCGTCGGCCGTGCTGGGCGTGCTGACGTTCCTGGTCGGCGGCCTGATGGCGCCGCTGGTCGGCGCCGGCGGCTCGGCCAGCGTGCTGCCGATGGTGACCGTGATGGCGGCCGCCACGACCCTGGCCGTGCTCGTCTTCGCCACCATGACCAAGGGCGACATCGGCATCACCCGCGACCCCGACCCGATCCCCGCCTGACCGCGAGGCCGCTACCGGACCACCGCGCGAGGTCGCGAACGACCGACTTCCCGGCGACCGAGCCCGCCATCTGCGGAGCAGGGGCAATCCAACTCAGTCGTCGATGGTCCAGACCAGGGTGTTCAGGTCGGTCTCCGGGCGGGAGCTCCAGCGGACGGAGAAGATCACCGTGTCCTCCGGCAGCACGTAGACCGTGTGGCCGCCGGCCGTCTCGCCGGGCTGCACGCCGATCTTGTGCGGCGGGCGGGACGACAGCGACACCGGCGCCTTGCTCACCGTCTCGCCCTTGTTGGTCATCAGCACCAGGTACATGTCGGGCAGGGCGTTGAACGGCACCTGGCCGATGTTCGCCAGCTCCGTGTGCACGACCACGGCGCGCTCGCCGTCGGCCAGCTTGTAGCCGGCCGCGGTGAACAGGAAGTCGGCCGGGTCGACCACCTCGACCAGCTGGATGGTGAACCGGGCGCCCTCCAGGCCCTCGGTCTCCAACGTGCTGCCGATCTTGCCCGTGCGCGAGCGCGGCGCGGGCGCCTGGTCGCCGCGCGCCCAACCGGACGTGCCGGGCACGCCCCAGGTGCTCATCGGCTCCGGCACGCGCACCGGCCCGGACGGCGGTCCCGACGGCGTCGGCTGCGGTCCGGTCTGCGGCTGCGCCGGGAACGGCGTGCTGGGCGGCCCCTGCGGACCGGGGTAGCCGGGGTAGGAGCCGGACGGCGTGCCCTGCACCGGCGAGTACGGGCCGCTCGGCGTGCCGCGCACGGCCTGGCCGCCGGGCCCGGAGTAGTTGCCCCACGCCACGCTGTTGGCCAGCGCCTTGCGGATGCCGTTCGGGTCGCACTCCACACCGACGAGCAGCGGCAACCCGCTGCCGGACAACGTGATCAGCCGGGTGGCGGCCTCCCGCGGGTCCATGCCCAGCCGTGCGGCCACCTCGTGCACGGCGGCACGGCCCATCTCGGCGATCATGGCCAGGAGACGGGCGTCGACGGGGTCCGGCGCTACCACACCTCGAACGCTACCCGTGTGGGCGGATCTTCGCGCTATCGGCCTGCCGACTGGCTCGGGCTGACACGACCGGACTAGTGTGCGTCCGGCGGCTCTGCTGGCTCCGTCTTTTGTTCGGTGTGCGTGGTATACAAGGGGGTTTTGGCGTGGCTGACTCGTTTGTGCACCTCCACGTGCACACCGAGTACTCGATGCTCGACGGCGCGGCGAAGCTGAAGGACCTGTTCGCCGAGTGCGAGCGGATGGGCATGCCCGCCGCCGCGATCACCGACCACGGCAACATGTACGGCGCCTACGACTTCTACCGGCAGGCGACCGCCGCGGGCGTCAAGCCGGTGATCGGCATCGAGGCCTACCTGGCCCCCGAGTCGCGCTTCAACAAGAAGCGCGTGCTGTGGGGCGACCCCGGGCAGAAGTCCGACGACGTCTCCGCGAGCGGCGCCTACACCCACCAGACCATCTGGGCCCGCAACAACGAGGGCCTGCACAACCTGATGAAGATGTCGAGCCGGGCCTCCACCGAGGGCCAGCTGGGCAAGTGGCCCCGGATGGACGTCGACCTGATCGCCGAGCACGCGGTGGGCCTGATGGCGACCACCGGCTGCCCGTCCGGCGAGGTGCAGACGCGGTTGCGCCTGGGCCACGAGCAGGAGGCCCTGGAGGCCGCCGCGAAGTACCGCGACATCTACGGGGCGGACAACTTCTTCGTCGAGCTGATGGACCACGGCATCGAGATCGAGAGCCGGGTCCGCAGCGGGCTGCTGGACATCGCCAAGAAGCTCAGCATCCCGTTCGTGGTGACCAACGACTCGCACTACACCTTCGCCGAGGACCGCGACGCGCACGCGGCGCTGCTGTGCGTGCAGACCGGCAAGACGCTCCAGGACCCGACCCGGTTCAAGTTCGACGGCACGGGCTACCACCTGAAGTCGCCGGACGAGATGCGCGCGATCGACTCCTCCGACGCCTGGCAGGAGGGGTGCCGCAACACCCTGCTGGTGGCCGAGAAGGTCGACACCACCGGCATGTTCGCCTTCCAGAACCTGATGCCGCGCTACCCGACGCCGGACGGCAAGACCGAGGCGGACTACTTCCGCGACGAGGTCTGGGAGGGCATGCGCCGCCGGTTCCCGGAGGGCGTGGACGAGGTCCACCGCAAGCAGGTCGAGTTCGAGATCGACGTCATCCTCCAGATGGGCTTCCCGTCCTACTTCCTGGTGGTCGCCGACTTCATCAACTGGGCCAAGGCCAACGGCATCCGGGTCGGTCCGGGTCGCGGTTCCGCCGCGGGCGCGCTGATCGCCTACGCGATGGGCATCACCGACCTCGACCCGCTGGCGCACGGCCTGATCTTCGAGCGGTTCCTCAACCCCGACCGGGTCAGCCCGCCCGACATCGACATCGACTTCGACGAGCGCCGGCGCGGCGACGTGATCCGGTACGTCACCGAGAAGTGGGGCGTCGACAAGGTCGCCCAGGTGATCACGTTCGGCACGATCAAGGCGAAGGCGGCGATCAAGGACTCCGCCCGCGTGCTGTACGGGCAGCCGGGCTACGCGGTGGCCGACCGCATCTCCAAGGCCATGCCGCCCGCCGTGATGGGCAAGGACATCCCGCTGGCCGGCGTGTTCGACCCGGCGCACAAGCGGTACTCCGAGGCCGCCGAGGTGCGCGCGCTCTACGAGACCGACCCGCAGGTCAAGGAGATCATCGACACCGGCCGCGGGCTGGAGGGCCTGATCCGCAACGCGGGCGTGCACGCCTGCGCGGTGATCATGTCCGCGGAGCCGCTGACGGACCACATCCCGGTCTGGATGCGCCCGCAGGACGGCTCGATCATCACCCAGTTCGACTACCCGACGTGCGAGACGCTCGGCCTGCTGAAGATGGACTTCCTCGGCCTGAGCAACCTGACCACGATCGACGACGCGCTGAAGAACATCGAGCTCAACGGCAAGGGCCGGATCGACATCTCGACCGTGCCGCTGGACGACCGCAAGACCTACGAGCTGCTGGGCCGCGGCGACACCCTGGGCGTGTTCCAGCTCGACGGTGGCGCGCTGCGCGACCTGCTGCGGTTGATGCGCCCGGACAACTTCGAGGACGTCTCGGCCGTCATCGCGCTCTACCGGCCGGGTCCGATGGGCGCGAACTCGCACACGAACTACGCGCTGCGCAAGAACAAGCAGCAGGAGATCGTGCCGATCCACGAGGAGCTGCGCGAGCCGCTGGCCGAGATCCTGGACACCACGTACGGCCTGATCGTGTACCAGGAGCAGGTCATGGCGATCGCGCGGAAGGTGGCGGGCTACTCGCTGGCCCAAGCGGACCTGCTCCGCCGCGCGATGGGCAAGAAGAAGAAGGAGATCCTCGACAAGGAGTACGAGGGCTTCGAGGCGGGCATGGTCGCCAACGGCTACTCGCCCGAGGCGATCAAGACGCTGTGGGACATCCTGGTCCCGTTCGCGGACTACGCGTTCAACAAGGCGCACTCCGCCGCGTACGGCCTGATCGCGTACTGGACGGCGTACCTCAAGGCCAACTACCCCAGCGAGTACATGGCCGCGCTGCTCACCACGAACTCGGACAACAAGGACAAGTCGGCCGTCTACCTGGCGGAGTGCCGCCGGATGGGCATCACGGTGCTCCCGCCGGACGTCAACGAGTCGGAACGGGAGTTCGTCGCGGTCGGCGACGACGTCCGGTTCGGCCTCGGCGCGATCCGCAACGTCGGCGCGAACGTGGTGGACGCGATCATCAAGACCCGCGTGGAGAAGGGGAAGTTCGCCGACTTCTCGGACTTCCTGCGCAAGGTCGACGTGCAGGCGTGCAACAAGAAAGTCGTCGAATCGCTGATCAAGGCGGGCGCGTTCGACTCGCTCGGCCACCCGCGCAAGGGCCTGCACATGGTCCACGTCGAGGCGGTCGACGCGATCATGCTGACGAAGAAGGAAGAGGCGCGCGGCCAGTTCGACCTGTTCGGCGACGGCGACGGCGGCGGCGACGGTGACGGCGCGTCGGTGTTCGACGTGAAGATCCCCGACGAGCACTGGGAGTCCAAGCACCAGCTCACGCTGGAGCGCGAGATGCTGGGCCTGTACGTGTCCGGCCACCCGCTCAACGGCGTGGAACAGGTGCTGAGCTCCTATTCGGACACCACGATCCCGCGCATCCTGGAAGGCGACGTGCCCGACGGCACGCAGGTCACCCTGGGCGGCATCCTCGCGTCGGTCACCCGCCGGGTGAACAAGAACGGCGAGCCGTGGGCGTCGGCGCAGCTGGAGGACCTGGCCGGTGGCATCGAGGTGCTGTTCTTCCCCAAGAGCTACACCGTCCACGGCATGTCGGTGGCCGAGGACGCGATCGTGCTGGTCAAGGCGCGGGTGGCGAAGCGGGAGGACCGGATCTCGCTGATCGCCAACGACCTGGTCGTGCCGGACCTGTCGGAGCTGGGCGCGCAGGCGTTGCGGCTGAAGGTGGCGGCGTCGCGCTGCGACCCGAAGCTGGTGACCTCGCTCAAGGAAGTCCTCACCGCGCACCCCGGCACGACCGAGGTGCACCTGAACCTGGTCATCAACAGCAGCCGCAACACGTTGCTGAAGCTGGACGACGCCCTCCGGGTTACGCCCACGCCGTCCCTCATGGGCGATTTGAAGGCGCTGCTCGGACCGGGGTGCTTGGGCTGATCGGGTGATTCGGCCCGGGATCGGGGACACGAGCGAGCCTCGAATCGTTGAGTGAACAGGGTTAACTCAAACGAGGAGGGGATCCCTTTGGGGGAGCAGATCGCCGGTCTCGACGTGCTGGGCGAGGAGTACTTCGCCGATCCGCACGCCTACCACGCCAGGATGCGCGAGCAGGCGGCGGCGACCCAGGTCGTGTTGCCGCGAGGCACCAAGGCGTGGTTGGTCACCCGGTACGAAGAGGCACGGCTGGCGCTGGCCGACCCGCGGTTCAGCAAGCACTTCGAGCGCTTCCCGGAGGTCATGGAGCTCAACCGGGTCGGTGACCAGGAACCCATGGTGTTCGACGAGTCCCTGGTGCAGCACATGCTGAACATGGACCCGCCGCACCACACCCGGCTGCGCAAGCTCGTCACCAAGGCGTTCACCGCCCGGCGGGTCGAGCAGCTGCGACCCAGGATCCAGGAGATCACCGACCAGCTCCTGCGGGACGTGGAGGGCAGGTCCGAGCTCGACCTCGTGGACGCGCTGGCGTTCCCGCTGCCCATCACCGTCATCTGCGAGATGCTCGACGTGCCGATGGAGGAGCGCGACGAGTTCCGCCGGTGGTCGAACGTGCTGGTGGCCGGCGGGTCGGACGCCAAGGAGCTCCAGGACGCGGGCACGCAGATGGCGGGCTACCTGATGAAGCTGGTCGAGCACAAGAAGGCCGACCCGGGCGACGACTTCTTCTCGGCCCTGGTGCACGCCGACGAGGAAGGCGACCGGCTCGACCAGATGGAGCTGATCGCCATGGCGTTCCTGCTCCTCGTCGCCGGGCACGAGACGACGGTCAACCTGATCGCCAGCGGCGTCCACCACCTGGTGCGCAACCCCGATCAGCTGGCCAAGCTGCGCGCCGACCGGACGTTGTTGCCCGGCGCGGTGGAGGAGGTCCTCCGCTACGACAGCCCGGTCAACCAGTCCACGTTCCGCTACACCTCCGAGGACGTGGAGCTGGGTGACGTGGTCATCCCGAAGGACAGCCTGGTGGTCGTGGCGCTGAGCGGCGGCAACCGCGACGGTTCCCGGTTCCCGGACCCGGACCGGCTCGACATCACCCGGCAGGCCGCCGGGCACCTCGCGTTCGGCCACGGCATCCACTACTGCCTGGGCGCGCCGCTGGCCCGGATGGAGGGCGAGATCGCGATCGGGACGCTGTTCGACCGGTTCGACGTGGCGCTGACCGTGGAGCCGCACGAGCTGCGGTGGCGCCCGGGGGCGCTCATCCGCGGCGTCGAGGAGCTGCCGGTTAGCCTGACTCCCCGTGGAGCACGATGAGCTGCTGAAGCTGGACCAGGCGCACGTCTGGCACCCGTACGGCCCGATGCCGGGCACCCACGAGCCGCTGGTGGTCTCCTCGGCCGAGGGTGTCCGGCTCCGGCTGGACGACGGGCGCGAGCTGGTCGACGGCATGTCGTCGTGGTGGGCCGCGATCCACGGCTACCGGCACCCCGTGCTCGACGCGGCGGTGCGCGACCAGCTCGGCCGGATGAGCCACGTGATGTTCGGCGGCCTCACCCACGAGCCCGCGGTGGCGCTGGCCGCACGGCTGGTGGAGATCACGCCCGAGCCGTTGCAGCACGTGTTCCTGTGCGACTCGGGGTCGGTGTCGGTCGAGGTCGCGATCAAGATGGCGTTGCAGCACTGGCGCTCGCAGGGCAGGCCGGCGAAGCGGCGGTTGCTGACCTGGCGCGGCGGGTACCACGGCGACACGTTCCAGCCGATGGCCGTGTGCGACCCGGAGGGCGGGATGCACTCGCTGTGGCGGGGCGTGCTGCCGGAGCAGGTGTTCGCCTCCGCGCCGCCGCGCGACCTGGAGACCGCCTACGTCCAGGAGCTGTCGGACCTGGTCGAGCGGCACGCCGACGAGCTGGCCGCGGTCATCGTGGAGCCGGTCGTGCAGGGCGCCGGCGGGATGCGCTTCCACGACCCGCGCTACCTGCACGTGCTGCGGGAGCTGACGCTGGCCAACAACGTGCTGCTGATCTTCGACGAGATCGCCACCGGCTTCGGCCGCACCGGTGAGCTGTTCGCCGCCGACCACGCCGGGATCAGCCCGGACATCATGTGCCTCGGCAAGTCCCTGACCGGCGGTTACCTGTCGTTGGCGGCGACCCTGTGCTCCCCGCGCGTGGCGGACGGCATCTCGCGCGGCGAGGTGCCCGTGCTGGCGCACGGCCCGACGTTCATGGGCAACCCGCTGGCCTCGGCGGTGGCGCTGGCCTCCACCGACCTGCTGCTGGCGCAGGACTGGCGGGCGTCGGTGCGGCGGATCGAGGCCGGGTTGCGGTCCGGGCTCGCGCAGGCGCCCGGTGACGTGCGGGTGCTCGGCGCGATCGGCGTGGTGCAGCTGGACCACCCGGTGGACATGGCCGCCGCCACCGCCGCGGCCGTCGACCACGGCGTGTGGCTGCGGCCGTTCCGCGACCTGATCTACACCATGCCGCCGTTCATCAGCACGGACGACGACGTGGCCGCGATCGCCGCCGCCGTCGTCGCCGCGGCCGAGGCGTCACATGCGCAGCAGGGTTGAACCCCAGACCAGCAGCAGCACGCCGTAGCCGATCGACGCCCACCCGACGACCTGGTCGGACTTGTCGCGCAACGACCGCACCACCCGCGACAACGGGTACAGGACCAGCGCCACCACCGGGAACACCACCAGCGAGCCCACCAGGCCGTAGGCGCCCGCGAACACACCGGCCCAGTAGTCCGTCGGGAGGTAGATGTCCTCGGCCCACCCGACAGGCAGGCACAGGACGGCCACGCCCATCCACACGATCGCGATCCGCACGAGGCGCAGTCCGGCGACCTTCCCCGCGGTCTTCTCGTTCACCACGGCCACACCGAGGGCGATCCACGCGCCGCCCCCGAACAACCAGCCCACGACGGTCGACACCACGGGGATCCGGCCCACCACCACCCCGACCGGTGGAATCACCCAGTGCCACAACGCGTAGTGCGCGCCGATCGCACCGATCACGGTGCCCACGACGAGCCCGGTCCACCCCCACCCGCCCAGCCTGTCCAACCAGTGGGGCGGCTTCCGCCCGGGCCGGGGGTTGCGCGGGTGTCTCCGCGTGCTGACCTCCGCGCCGTCGCGGCCCTGTCTTCGCTTCTTCCTGCCCAAATCAGGCCTGCTGCCGGACGGCGTCGGCCAGTTGCGCGTTCGTCGGCTCGACCAGCACCCGGCCGTCGGGCAGCACGATCACCGGGATGTTCTTGCGCCCGCCGGCGAACTCGATCGCGCGGTCGCGGGCCGCGTCGTCCTGCTCGACGTCGACGTCGGTGAACGGCACTTCGTGCTCCCGCAGCCAAGCCTTCGCGCGCCGGCAGTCGGCGCACCAGTCCGCACCGTAGAGAACGATCTCACTCATGGAGGTGACTGTAGAACGCGGACGACCACCACGCTCCGTATAGGCCTAGGGTGGTTGCCCGTGAGCGTCCTCGTGATCACCGGCACGGGCACCGAGGTCGGCAAGACGGTCGTCGTCGCCGCCCTGGCGGCCCTGGCCGCGGCCGACGGTCGGCGGGTCGCCGTGCTCAAGCCCGCGCAGACCGGTGTCGCCGACGGCGAGCCGGGCGACCTCGCCGAGGTGGTCCGCCTCGCGGGCCCCGTCACCACCCGTGAACTGCGCCGCTACCCCGAACCACTGGCCCCGGCCACGGCCGCGCGCCGATCCGGGCTGCCCACCCTGCACCCCAGCGACATCGCCTCGGCGGCCGTGGCGCTGGACGAGACGCACGACCTGGTGCTGGTCGAGGGCGCGGGCGGGCTGCTGGTCCGGTTCGACGGCGCGGGTTCGACCATCGCCGACGCGGCCTGGGCGCTCAACGCCCCGGTGCTCATCGTCGCGCACGCGGGCCTGGGCACGTTGAACATGACCGCGTTGACCGCCGAGGCCCTGCTCCGCCGCGGCCTGGAGTCGATCGGCGTGGTGGTGGGCCGCTGGCCCGCCGCGCCCGACCTGGCCACCCGCACGAACCTGGTCGACCTGCCCGAGGCCGCGGGCGCGCCGCTGCTGGGCGTGCTGCCCGACGGCCTGGCGGCGCTGGGGCGGGCCGAGTTCGTCGAGCGCGCCCGGGAAGGCCTGTCGCCGTGGTTCGGCGGCACGTTCGACCCGGAGAAGTTCGCCGCGCCGCACACCTGCTGAAGCCCGGGGTTGAACGAACCAGTGACGCACATCGCTGAGTAGCGCACGGGCCCGTGCGGCAGACTGCACGGCGGACCACCGCCTGAGTTGATCGAGGAGAAGTCGTGACCGCAGCCCCCGAACAGGTCGATGTCCTCGCCGTTGCCCGCGAGCAGGTGCTGGAGCAGGGCGTCGGGCTGTCCGAGGAGCAGGTGCTCGACGTCCTCCGGCTGTCCGACGACCGGATCCCGGAGCTGCTGGAGCTGGCGCACGCGGTGCGGATGCGCTGGTGCGGGCCGGAGGTCGAGGTCGAGGGCATCGTGTCGCTCAAGACCGGCGGCTGCCCCGAGGACTGCCACTTCTGCTCCCAGTCCGGCCAGTTCCCCTCGCCGGTGCGCTCGGCGTGGCTGGACATCCCCGGCCTGGTGAAGGCGGCCCGGCAGACCGCCGAGACCGGCGCGACCGAGTTCTGCATCGTCGCCGCCGTGCGCGGGCCGGACAAGCGGCTGCTGTCGCAGGTGCGCGACGGCATCAAGGCCATCCGCGAGGACGGCAACGACATCCAGATCGCGTGCTCGCTCGGCATGCTCACCCAGGAGCAGGTGGACGAGCTGGTGGACATGGGCGTCCACCGCTACAACCACAACCTGGAGACCGCGCGCTCCCACTTCCCGAACGTGGTCACCACGCACTCGTGGGAAGAGCGGTGGGACACGCTGACGATGATCCGCGCGGCGGGCATGGAAGTCTGCTGCGGCGGCATCATCGGCATGGGGGAGACGTTGGCGCAGCGCGCGGAGTTCGCCGTGCAGCTGGCCGCGCTGGAGCCGGACGAGGTGCCGCTGAACTTCCTCATCCCCAACCCCGGCACGCCCTACGAGAACTACCCGGTCGTGGAGGGCCCCGACGCGCTGCGGACCGTCGGCGCGTTCCGGCTCGCCCTGCCGCGCACGATCCTGCGCTTCGCCGGCGGCCGTGAGCTGACCTTCGGCGACCTCGGCGCGAAGCAGGGGATGCTCGGCGGTGTCAACGCGATCATCGTCGGCAACTACCTGACCAACCTCGGCCGCCCGGCGCAGGACGACCTCGACATGCTGAGCGAGCTGGCCATGCCGATCAAGGAACTGAGCAAGACCCTGTGACCACTGGGCTGGGTGCGGTGACTTTCTGCGGTTATTGCGGCAAGGCGCTCGCGGAGGCGGACCACTCCGCGTGCGCGTCACGGCTGGGCGTGATCGACCCGCCGCGGTTCTGCGCGGAGTGCGCGCGCCGGATGGTGGTGCAGGTGACGCCCGCCGGGTGGACGGCCACGTGCAGCCGTCACGGGGAGATCACCTCCGCGCGGTAACCTGCCCTGCATCTGGTCACGGGTGCAGGGAGGTCGTCGGGTGGCGGAGCAACCGGTGGACGAGCGGGCCGCGCCCGTTCGGGTGCCACCCGCGCCGGCGTTCGAGTACTACTACGTGGTGCAGCGGCCGCGCGTCGTGGTGAAGCGCGACCTGCTGCCCGCGTTCTCCGTGCTCTCCGCGATCTCGCTGTTCGGGCTGCCCGTGGGCTGGCTGTGGGCCTGGCTCGCGCCGCCGCAGAACGTGGTGGCGCAGCAGGACGGGTCGATGATCCCGGTCACCGGCGAGAGCTACCACCGGCTCGACGGGCTGATGCTGTTCGTGCTGATGGGCCTGGCGGCCGGGCTGATCACCGGCATCGCGGTGTGGCTGCTGCGGGAGCGGCGCGGCCCG
Source organism: Saccharothrix stipae (assembly GCF_054781895.1). Classification (NCBI taxonomy): domain Bacteria; kingdom Bacillati; phylum Actinomycetota; class Actinomycetes; order Pseudonocardiales; family Pseudonocardiaceae; genus Saccharothrix; species Saccharothrix stipae. Next base: position 1,000,000 of record NZ_BAAGTN010000008.1, read on the forward strand.
GTGGTGATGCTCGCGGCCACGCTCGGCGCCCTCGTGGCCGCCTACCTGGCCCAGTCGACCGGCGTCGGCACGGCGGGCGGCAGGTACGCCGTCAGCGCCGCGCCCGAGGTCGGTGACGTCATCGCCCTGGCCCCGGTGCTGGAGACGTGGTGGGGCTTGCTGGCGTGGCCCTTGGGCACGGCGCTGGCGTACGGCTGCCTGGCCGCGTGGAACGGTCTGGACGACCTGGGTCGGCGGTTGGGTTAGAGCCGGTAGGCCGTGTCGGGCACGTCGGTGACGAACATGTGCCCCGGCGCGTGGGTGATCGCGAACGGCGGTTTCGACGCCATCACCGCGGCCTGCGGCGTGACACCGCACGCCCAGAAGACCGGCACGTCGCCGTCGTGCGGATCGGTGCGGTCGCCGAAGTCCGGCCGGTCCAGGTCGTCGATGCCCAGCGCCGCCGGGTCGCCCACGTGGACGGGGTCGCCGTGGACGGCGGGCATCCGGGCGGTGACCTCCCTGGCGGTGTCGACCAGGTCGGCCGGGAGGTAGCGCATCGAGACGACCAGCGGGCCGTGCACGCGGCCGGCCGGGCGGCACTCGCGGTCGGTGACGTACATCGGCACGTTGCGCCGCTGCTCGACGTGCCGCAGCGGGACGTGCGCCTGCTTCAGGGCGGACTCGAAGGTGAAGCTGCACCCGATGAGGAACGCGACCAGGTCGTCGCGCCAGTGCGCGGAGGCGTCGGTGGGCTCGGCGACCAGTTCGCCGTGCTCCCAGATCCGGTAGCGGGGCAGGTCGTGCATCAGGTCGGCGTTGCCCGCGAGGACCGTGGTGGTGCCGCCCCGGTCGGTGACGTCCAGGACGGGGCACGGCTTGGGGTTGCGCACGGTGAACAGCAGCACGTCGTAAGCCCAGTCCTGGGGCACCGCGATCAGGTTGGCCTGGGCGTAGCCGTCCGCGAGCCCGGCCGTGGGTCCCTGGTGGCTCCGCCGCACCTCCTGCGGCGTCATCGTGGTCATCGCAGTTCGACGCCCTTCGTCTCGGGGAGGCCGAGCAGGGCCACGACGGCGATGCCGTAGGCGATCGCGCCGAAGATCATCGCGCCGCCGACGCCCATGCCCTCCGCGAGGAATCCCACCAGCGCGGGGAAGAACGCGCCCACCGCGCGGCCGAAGTTGTAGGTGAAGCCCTGGCCGGTGCCGCGCAGCTCCGTCGGGTACAGCTCGGCCAGGAACGAGCCGAACCCGCTGAAGATGGCCGAGGTGGTGAAGCCGAGCGGGAACGTGACGAGCAGGATCAGCCCGTTCGCGCCGGCCGGGATCTGGGTGAACACCACGATGAGGATCGCGCTGAGCACGGCGAACAGCGTGAACGTGCGCTTGCGGCCCAGCAGGTCGGTCAGGTAGCCGCCGGTGATGTAGCCCGCGAACGCGCCGCTGATGAGCAGGGCCAGGTAGCCGCCGGTGCCGACGACGCTGAGGCCCCGTTCGGTCTTGAGGAACGTCGGCACCCAGCTGGCCAGGGTGTAGTAGCCGCCCTGGACGCCGGTGGCGAGGAGCGCGGCGAACAGCGTGGTGCGGCCGAGCTTGCCCTGGAAGACGGCCTTGAAGCTGCCCCGGCGCGGGCTGGTCTCCAGGGCCCGTTCGGCCCTCGGCGCGTCCTTGACGTTGCGGCGGACGTAGAAGACCAGGATGGCGGGGATCGCGCCGGTCCAGAACAGCACGCGCCAGGCGACGTCCTGCGGCAGGAAGCTGAACACCACGGTGTAGACGATGACGCTCAGGCCCCAGCCGACGGCCCACGAGCTCTGGATGAACGCGACCGTCCGGCCCCGGTACTGCGGCTTGCAGTACTCGGCGACCAGGATCGCGCCCGCCGCCCACTCGCCGCCGAAGCCCAGGCCTTGCAGGGCGCGGAAGACCAGCAGCATCTCGTAGCTGGTGGCGAAGCCGCACAGGACCGTGAAGACGGCGTAGGTGATGACCGTGATCATGAGGGTGCGGACGCGGCCGATGCGGTCCGCGAGGATGCCCGCGATCGCGCCGCCGAGGGCGGAGACGACCAGCGTGACGGTGTTGAGCAGGCCCGCTTCGCCCGTGCTGATGCCGAAGTAGGCGGTGATGGCGAACAGTCCGAGGGGCAGGACCTGGAAGTCGTAGGCGTCCAGGCCGAAGCCGCCGAACGCGCCGACGAAGGCGCGCTTGCCGTTGCGGCCCAGCGTGTGGAACCAGGCGAACGGGCCTTGACCGTTCTTGGTGGTGTCGACGTCCGTGGTGCTCATGTCGGGATCACCTCGCAGCCGTGTGGGTGTGCCGTGGCCCACACGTTAGAGGATTGTTGAACAATCCCACTAGAGGGCAATAGGACGAACCAACACGTCAACACTCGATCGTGACGGTACCGCTCCACGCGAAAACGGGGGCCCGCCGCGATGGCGGGCCCCCGTTCGTGGATGTCGGGTCAGCCGGGCTGCGAAGACGCGGCGTACAGGCGTTCCCGCTCGCGCTCGTCGTCGGTGACCTCGATCCGCTTCACCGCGTAGCGCAGCATCGGCGGCGCCATCAGCGACGTCACGACCGCGACCAGCACGACGATCGTGTACCCGGCGGTGGTCAGGACCCCCAGGCGCAGGCCCACCATCGCCACGATCACCTCGATCACCCCGCGCGCGTTCAGGCCCGCGCCCAGGGCCAGGCCCTCCCAGTGGTTCAGCTTGCCCAGCCGCGCGCCCAGGTACGCGCCGACGAACTTGCCCACGATGGCGATGACCAGCACCACCGCCGCCGACAGCAGCACCGCGGGCTCGGCCAGCAGCGTCAGGTCCATCCGCAGGCCCGCCGTGGCGAAGAAGATCGGCGCGAGGACGCCCATCACGAACGTGCGCAGCGGCGCGATCTTCGTCCGGTCGAGGATGCCGGAGGTGCTGATCAGGATGCCGCACAGGAACGTGCCGAAGATCGGCTCCAGGCCGAGCGCGTGGGTGCCCGCGGCGCACGCCAGCAGCATCACGACCACGACCGCGATCGTCACCGCCGGGTCGGACGACTTGTTGGCCAGGGTCAGGCCTGCCTTCACCACCGGACGGCCGACCAGGTACGTCAGCAGCAGCACCGCCACCAGGCTGCCGATGGTCAGCAAGAGGTGCCCGGCGCGCAGGCCGGTGGTGGCCATCGCCGACACCACGGACAGCAGCGACCACCCCACGATGTCGTCCACGGCCGCCGCGCCGATGGTCAGCTGGCCGATGTTGCGGTGCAGGATCTTCAACTCGACCAGGGTCTTGGCGATCACGGGGATGGCGCTCACGCACATCGCCACGCCGAGGAACAGCGCGAACGCCAGGCTGCCCTTGTCGCCCGACAGCAGTGACGCGGGCAGCGCGAAACCGACCGCGACACCGGCGGCCAGCGGGATGAGCAGGCCGCCCAGGCTGACGTAGACGGCCGTCTTGCCCTTGCGCCGCACCAGCGTCATGTCGATGTGCATGCCGGTGAAGCCCACCAGCAGCAGCACGCCGAGCTGGCCCACCGCGTCGAGCAGGTGGATCTGCGCGGCCTCGGCCGGGAACAGCCAGCTCGACGGGCCGGGCAGCACGTGGGCGAGCAGCGACGGGCCCAGGATGACGCCCGCGGTCAGCTCGCCCACCACCGCGGGCAGGTTGAACCGGGTCGCGAGCTTGCCCAGCGCGAACGCGACCCCGAGCAGGACGGTCAGCTGGAGCAGGAAGACGAGCATCGGGTGGGCGCCGATGGGGCTGGGCGGTGCCGCGAGGACGAACATCTGGGTACCTCCGCCAGGCTGGTGTCGCCCACAGGGGTACGTCGTGAGGCGGCCCGAGCGGAAGTGCGGACTCGGGCCGGACGCCCGATCGGTCAGCGCGTTGTCAGCGCGCCGTCAGCGACGGGCCCGCCTCAGGCGTCGACCGCGCTCTTCCTCCGGTCGTACCCGGGGTAGAACTTGCGCAGCAGCCCGAACGTCTCGGCGAAATCGAGTTGGCCCGAAGTGGGCTGGTGACCGATGAACGTGTAAGTCACCCGCGAACCGAGCGCGGGGAAGAAGATGCGGGACGCGGTGCCGATCTCGCCCATGGCGATGACAATCATCTCGGTATCCCCGGAATTCACCAACAATGACGCCAACACCTTCACGTCCGCGCCAGTGGTGGCCATTGTGGAGATTTTCACGATATCCGCACCGACCGCTTTGGCGTCGCGCACGATCGTGTCGAGCTCACCGATTTCCGGCGTGTGGTCGAAATTGTGGTACGACACGATCGCCAACGCGTCGTGCGCGTGCGCGGCGGCGACCACGTCGGCCACCACCTCCCGCGAGGACAACTCCACGTCCACGGCCTCCACCAGCGGCGCGACCTCGCGGAACAGGTCGAGCCGCGCCGCTTCGGCACCGCTCCACCCACCGCCCTCGGCGGCCGAGCGCACGGTCGCCAGCACCGGCAGGCCCTCGAACGCGCGGACCTGCTCCAGAACGTGCGCGACATCGGTCCGGGAGAACCGGTCGATGCGCAATTCGGCCACGTCGACCCCGGCCGAACGCGCTGCCGCGGCCGCGCGCTCGCTGTCGTCGTCCGCGAAACTCACCGCGACCAACGGCGGGTCGAGTTCGAGCAGCGCGCGCATGGTGTTCATTCGCGGCATCTTACACCGCCGGGGGGAAACGGTCAGTTGCGATGCGGCAGGTGACCCAATTCCGACAACGGCGCGGGCACGGCGCTCAACGCGTCCAGGATGCCCGCCTCGCGGTGCAGCACTTTCCGCACCATGCGCAACCGCCGGGCCGGCGAGGTCTCCTCCAGCAGCCGCTGCCGGTCCTCCAACGTCAGCAGGCAGTCGCCCGCCAACGCGTACGCCAGCTCGGGCAACGGGATGTCCGGTCCCGGCGGCCGCCGCCCCACGCTCTGGTACGCCGCCTGCCGGTACCGGCCGTGCGCCGCCCGCGCGCTCTCCGCCAGCAGCGGCAGGACCTCCTCGACCTCCGGCGGCGCGGCCGTGTCCGGCAGCCACCGCACCGAAGCCACCAGGTACGGCGCGCTGTCCTCGTGCACCTCCAGCAACCGGAACCGCCGCCCGCCCCTCGTGGTCAGGTCGAACCGCCCGTCCGGCAGCCGCCGCGCCTCCTGGAGCACCGCCGTGCAACCGATCTCGGACAGCGCCTCGACGTTCTCCGCCCCGACCTCCCACCCCTGCTTGATCGACACCACGCCGAACGTCCGCTCCGGCACCGCGCCCGTCACCAGGTCGACGGTCAACTGCCGGTACCGCGGCTCGAACACGTGCAGCGGCAGGGACGCCCCGGGCAGCAGCACGGTGCCCAGCGGGAACAGCGGGAGCGTCGTCGTCACGAACCCAAGCTACGGGCGGCCGGTGGCCTCAGCACGGCGAACGGGTCGGTGACGCGCATTTCGCCCGACACGAACCGGAACAGCGCCGCAGGCCTGCCGCCGGCCGGTCCGGGCTGCACGGTCCCGCCGGTCGGCTCCAGCAGCCCCCGCCGCGACAGCACGCGTTGCAGGTTGGTCGCCGACACCTTGTACCCCAGGGCCGCGGAGTACAGCGCGCGCAGCGCGGAGATGGTGAACTCCGGCGGCGCCAACGCGAAGCCCAGGTTCGTGTACGACAGCTTCGACGCGAGCCGGTTGCGGGCACGGCGGCAGATCGCCTCGTGGTCGAACGCCGTCGCCGGCAGCGCGTCCACCGGGTGCCACTCGGTGTCCGACGGCACCACCGGGTCGATGTGGGAGGGCACCAAGCCGAGGAACGCGGTCGCGACCACCCGCGGTCCGGGCACCCGCGCGGGGTTGCTGAACACGGCCAACTGCTCGACGTGTGACAACTGTCGCACGTCGACCTTCTCCGCCAGCTGACGGCGGATCGAGGCCTCGACGTCCTCGTCGCCGCCGAGCCCGCCACCGGGCAGTGACCAGCGGTGAGCGTGCGGTTCCCGAGCGCGCTCCCACAGCATGACCTGGAGTGATCCGGCTCTCACCTGGAGCACCGCGGCCAGCACCTCATGTCCCGCGAGTCCCACTCGGCTGATACTATCGGCCACGTTTTCGACCGATAGGCGAAAACCTGGCTCAAGGGAGGAACCCATGGTCGCCACCGCCTACGTGGAGCGAACCTCCGACGGCGCCTACGACGGGATCGCGCCGGACGCCGCGTGGCGGGACGAGGTGCTGGAGCTGGCGCGGGAGCGGGACGCGGTCATCCTCGCGCACAACTACCAGCTGCCCGAGATCCAGGACATCGCCCACCACACCGGTGACTCGCTGGCGCTCAGCCGCATCGCGGCCGCGAGCGACGCGTCCACCATCGTGTTCTGCGGCGTGCACTTCATGGCCGAGACGGCCAAGATCCTCGCCCCGCACAAGACCGTGCTCATCCCGGACAAGCGGGCGGGCTGCTCGCTGGCCGACTCGATCACCGGCGACCAGCTGCGCGCGTGGAAGGCCGAGCACCCCGGCGCGGTCGTCGTCTCCTACGTCAACACCACGGCCGAGGTGAAGGCGGAGACCGACATCTGCTGCACCTCGTCGAACGCGGTGGACGTGGTGCGGTCCATCCCGGCCGACCGCGAGGTGCTGTTCCTGCCGGACCAGTTCCTCGGCGCGCACGTCAAGCGTGAGACGGGCCGCGAGAACCTGCACATCTGGGCGGGCGAGTGCCACGTCCACGCGGGCATCAACGGCCCGGAGCTGGCCGAGCGCGCGGCGGCGAACCCGGACGCCGACCTGTTCATCCACCCCGAGTGCGGGTGCGCCACCTCGGCGCTCTACCTCGCGGGCGAGGGCACCGTCCCGGCGGAGAAGGTGAAGATCCTCTCGACCGGCGACATGATCGTCGCCGCCCGGCGGACCAGCGCGAAGTCGGTGCTGGTGGCCACCGAGATCGGGATGCTGCACCAGCTGCGCCGGGCCGCGCCGGAGATCGACTTCCGCGCGGTGAACGACCGGGCGTCGTGCCGCTACATGAAGATGATCACCCCGGCCGCCCTGCTGCGGGGCCTGCGGGAGAACAAGGACGAGGTGCACGTGGACCTGGAGACCGCGAAGCGGGCGCGGGGCGCGGTGCAGCGCATGATCGAGATCGGGCAGCCCGGCGGCGGCGAGTGAGTGCGCCCGTGTGGGAGGCCCGCGCCGACCTGCTGGTCGTCGGCACGGGAGTGGCCGGTCTGACGGCGGCGCTGCGCGCGCGTGAGCTCGGACTGCGGGTCCTGGTCGTGACCAAGGCCGCCGCCGAGGACGGCAACACCCGGTGGGCGCAGGGCGGCGTGGCCGTCGTGCTGCCCGGCGAACACGACGAAGGCGACACGGTCGACGCGCACGTGCGCGACACGCTGGTCGCGGGCGCCGGGCTGTGCGACGAGGCCGCCGTCGAGGCGATCATCGCGGGCGGTCCGGCGGCGGTGGCCCGGCTGCGCGAGCGCGGCGCGGTGTTCGACGCCGCGCCGACCGGTGGACTGGCCCGCACGCGGGAGGGCGGGCACAGCGCGTTCCGGGTGGTGCACGCGGGCGGTGACGCGACCGGTGCGGAGGTGGAGCGCGCGCTGTTGGCGGCGGCGTCCGACGGGCGGGTGCCGGTGCTGGAGCAGCACATCGCGGTGGACGCGGTGCGCACCCCGCTCGGCCAGGTGTGCGGTTTGCTGGTGCTGGACGGCCGTGGTGTGCCCGGCGTGCTCAGCGCGCCGGCGGTGCTGCTGGCCAGCGGCGGCCTCGGGCAGCTCTACCAGGCCACGTCCAACCCGGAGGTGGCGACCGGCGACGGCCTGGCGCTGGCGTTGCGCGCGGGCGCGGTGGCGGCGGACGTCGAGTTCGTCCAGTTCCACCCGACCGTGCTCTACACCGGGCGCGGCGCGCGTGGCCGCTGCCCGCTGGTCACCGAGGCGGTGCGCGGCGAGGGCGCGGTGCTGGTGGACGCGACCGGCGCGCGGGTCATGCGCGGCGTGCACCCCTTGGCGGACCTGGCCCCGCGTGACGTGGTGGCCGCGGCGATCACCCGGCACATGGCGGGCGCACCCGGTGGGGTGGACGACCACGTGTTCCTCGACGCCACGGGCATCTCCGACTTCGCGCGCCGGTTCCCGACCGTGCACGCGGCCTGCCTGGCGGCGGGCGTCGACCCGGCGGGGGAGCCGATCCCGGTGGCCCCGGCGGCCCACTTCGCGTGCGGCGGCGTGGTGTCCGACGTGGCCGGCAGAACGGGTGTGACCGGCCTGTACGCGGCCGGCGAGGTGGCCCGCACCGGGCTGCACGGTGCGAACCGGCTGGCGTCCAACAGCCTGCTCGAAGGCCTGGTCGTGGGCACGCGGGCGGCCGAGGCCGTGGCGGCGGACCTGGCGCTGGGCGTGCTCGCCCGCCCGGCCGCGGTCGCCTCGGTGCGGCTGCCGACGGCGCCGGTCGCCGACCGGGACTCGCTGCAACGCGTCATGTCCCGGTACGCGGCGATCGGCCGGGACGCCGAGGGCCTGGCCGTGGTCGGCTCGGTGCTCGACCTGTCCACTGTGGAGCGCACCTTGGACAGCCGGGAGCTGGTCGAGGACGCCGCGCTCACCGTGGCCGCGCGGGCGTTGATCGCGGCGGCGGCGCAGCGCCGGGAGTCGCGCGGCTGCCACGTGCGCACCGACTTCACCGAGCGGGACGACGTGGGGTGGCGGCGCAGCCAGGTGGTCCGGCTCAACCCGTCCGGTCAGCCGGTGCTGGCCGATCCCGTACCGGCCAGGGGAGTGGCATGAACACCGAAGACGTGCTCGCCGGTGCGAGCACCGCACTTGAGTTCGACCTGGCCGACGCGCGTCGCGTGATCGCGACGGCGTTGGCCGAGGACCTGCGGTACGGCGCGGACGCGACGACCGAGGCGACCGTGCCCGCGGACGCGGTGGCCGTGGCGGAGTTGACGCCGCGCGCGGCCGGTGTGCTCGCGGGCATCCCGGTGGCGCTGGAGGTGTTCCGGCAGGTCACCGACGTGGAGGTGCTGGAGCGGCGGCGTGACGGCGACAAGGCCGTGCCCGGCGAGCCCGCCCTGGTCCTGCGCGGACCGGTGCGCGGCCTGCTCACCGCCGAGCGCACCGCGTTGAACCTGCTGTGCCACCTGTCCGGCGTGGCCACGCTCACCGCGGCCTGGGTGGACGAGATCGCGGGCACGAAGGCGCGGGTGCGCGACTCCCGCAAGACCCTGCCGGGCCTGCGGCTGCTGGAGAAGTACGCGGTGCGGTGCGGCGGCGGCGTCAACCACCGGCTCGGCCTGGGCGACGCGGTGCTGATCAAGGACAACCACGTGCGGGCCGCCGGGTCGGTGCGGGCGGCGTTGGCCGCCGTGCGCGCCCACGCGCCGCACCTGGCGTGCGAGGTCGAGGTCGACTCGTTGGACCAGCTGGACGAGGCCGTGGCCGAGGGCGCGGAACTGGTGCTGCTGGACAACTTCACCGCCGCCGACTGCGCGGAGGCGGTGCGCCGGGCGGGCGGTGTCCGGCTGGAGGCGTCGGGCGGGCTGACCCTGGACGTGGCCAGGGCCTACGCCGAGACCGGCGTCGACTACCTGGCCGTCGGCGGCCTCACGCACTCCGCCCCGGCGCTCGACCTGGGGCTGGACCTGCGCTAGCCGCGAGCAGGGGACGGCCCGCGCCCAAGGTCCAAGGCCCAGGCGCGGGCCGGGTTCGGTCAGGAGTCGCGCCGGTTCATCCGGTCGTCGCGCTCCACGTCCACCCGTTCGCCGCGGACCTCGCCGCGGACGTGCTCCTGCTCGGTCACGGTCTCCTTCTCCAGCCGCACCTTCTCCACCGGCTTGGCCTTCTTCTCGACCACCGGCTCCTGCCTGCGCAGGGTGACCTCGGTCTCCTCCTCGGCGAACGCACGGCCGGTCGGCGCGCCGTCGGCGGGCTCGCGCACCACGCGCACCTCCTCGTGCGACACGGGGACGGACACGTCCTTCTGCTCGGTCACCGTGTGCTTGACCAGGCGTACCCGACCGGCCTCGACGTCGCGGGTGCCGACGTCCATCTCCTCCTCGTACCGGGTGATCGAGTCGCCGTCGCGGGTCTGGTGGCGGCCGCCCTGTGCAGTGGGGGTCTGGGTGGCGGGGGTCTGCGCGGTGGGTGTCTGGCCGGCGGGAGCCTGCCCCATGGGTGCCTGGCCGCGCATGTCGTCCCTCGACGGGCCGGGCATCGGCCGGTCGGTGCGCCCGGCGGCGGGCATGGGCCTGGTCTCGGTGCGGCCGCGGCCCGGCAACCGGTCGTGGTCACCGCTGCGGTGGGCCGGGATGAGGCCGTAGTACTCGTACAACTCGTCCTGCTGCCGGTCGGACATGTGCTCGTCGGACACGTCGATCCGGGGCGCGTCCTTCACCTGCTGCTTGTCCACGGGCACGGTGATGACGCCGTTGCCCAGGGTCGCGTCCTGGATCGGCACGAACGACTCCTTGAGGCCGAACAGGCCGGTGTGCACCGAAGCCCACATCGGCCGGCCGTCCCGGTCGTCGAGCCAGACCTGCTTCACCGAGCCGATGCGGTCACCGTGCTCGTCGATCACTTCGCAGTCGTACAGTCGGTCCACTTCGGCCTGCTTGATCATGGCCGGTCCCCTTCGCGTGTCGTTTCGAGTCCCGGGAAGGGCTTCCCGGCGCGAAGGGCCACCTATTCGGCCGCCACCCGTTCGTGTAAGGCAATGTGCCCCGAAAGTGATTCAGAACCGGCGATTCGCCAAGACCGGCAACACTTCCCGCGCCCGCACGACGCTCTGCGCGTCCACTTCGGTCAGGATCGAACCCGGCTCGCCGGCCAGCTGCTCGACCACCTCGCCCAACGGCGACGCGACCGTGCTGAAGCCGATGCCCGTCGGCGCGCCGCCGTGGTCGGCCCGCGGATCGGCCTGACCGCAGGCCAGCACCCACGACGTGCAGTCCAGCGCCCTGGCGCGCACCAGCAGCTCCCACTGCTCCCGCTTGCCCGGTCCGGCGCCCCACGACGCGCACACCAGCACGGCCTGCGCGCCCCGGTCGGCCAACGCCCGGAACAGCTCCGGGAACCGCACGTCGTAGCAGGTGGCCAGGCCGAGCGTGACGCCGTCGACCTCGACGGTCACCGGCGTGGAGCCGGGTGCGACGGTGCGCGACTCGGTGAAGCCGAACGCGTCGAACAGGTGAATCTTGTCGTAGCCCAGGTGGTGGCCGCCGCCGGTGACCAGCAGGGTGTTCGCCACCCGGCCGTCCGGCGCCGGCGTGAACATGCCCGTCACGACGACCACGCCGTGCTCGTCGGCGATGTCGCGCACCGCGCCCGCCCACGGCCCGTCCAGCGGTTCGGCCACCGGGCCGAGTGGCACGCCGAACCGGCACATCGTGGCCTCCGGGAACACCACCACGCGCGCGCCGGCCGCCGCCGCGCGCCCGGTCTCCGAACGCACCAGGTCGAGGTTCGCCGCCGGGTCGGTGGAGGAGTTGATCTGGCAGAGGGCGACACGCATGTGGCCCACTCTAGGTAGTGTCGGGTCTCGTGCGCTCCCTCCTGCCCCCGCTCGTCCTCGTGACCGCGCTCGCCGTCGCGGGGTGCACGGGCACGACGACACCGAGCGCCGAGGGCACGTCGGACGGCAGCGCGCTCGTGCTGGCCGACCCGATCGAGCCGACCACGCTGAACCCGCTGCTGGGCTACGGCCGTGAAGGCGTGTCGAAGCTGTACGACGGGCTGGTGGAGCACCGCGCGGACGGCTCGGTGCGGCCGCAGCTCGCGGCGGACGCGCCCACGCCGGCCGCCGACGGGTTGAGCTGGACCGTGGAGCTGCGCGAGGGCGTGAAGTTCACCGACGGCACGTCGTTCGGGCCCGAGGACGTGGTGGCGACCTACCGGGCGCTGCTCGACCCGGCGTCCGGCTCGACCGAACGCGCCTCGTACGCCGAGCTGACCGGCGTGGAGCAGCTGGACATGCACACCGTGCGGTTCACGCTCGCGCGGCCGTGGGCGGCGTTCCCGCACACGCTCGTGCTCGGCATCCTGCCCAGCGAGGCGTTCGGCGGCCCGCTGCGCGACGTGCGACCGGTCGGCACGGGGCCGTACAAGCTGGTGGAGTGGCGCAAGGGCGACCGGATGGTGTTGGAGGCCAACGCCTCCTACCTCGGCGGTGAGCCGAAGATCCGCAAGCTGACCGTGGTGTTCGTGCCGGACGACAACACCAGGGCGCAGCGGATGCAGGCGGGCGAGTTCGACGGCACCGAGCTGCCGCCCCGGCTGGCCCAGTCGTTCGGCAACGCCAACGGCATGCGGGTGATCACGCACCGCAGCGCTGACCTGCGCGCGGTCACCCTGCCCGGCGGCCCGGTGACCGGCGACAGCGCGATCCGGATGGCGTTGAACCACGCGGTCAACCGCAAGGGCATGGTGGACAACCTGCTGGGCGGCAAGGGCGCGGTGGCGAGCACGCCGGTGCCGGACACGTTGCCGGAGTTCGTGGAGACCGGCGCCCGGTTCGCCTACGACAAGGCGCAGGCCGAGCTGCTGCTCGACCAGGCGGGCTGGGCGCGCGGCGCGGACGGCGTGCGGGCGCGCGACGGCGTGGCCGCCCGGTTCACCCTGATGTACCCGATCGGGGACGTGGTGCGCGCCGACCTGGCCACCGCGTTCGCCGCGGACGCCAAGGCGGTCGGGGTGGACGTTCAGCTGGCCGGGCTGGGCTGGGAGGCCCTCACGCCGAGGCTGGGCGTGGACGCGGTGCTGCACGGCGGCGGCACGCCGTTCGACCCGGACCTGATGACCTACCAGCCGCTGCACACCGGAAACCCGTGGGGCTACTCGAACCCGCAGGTCGACGCCGCCCTCGACGTCGGGCGCTCGCTGCTGGACCCGGCGCAGCGGGCGGCGGCGTACAAGCAGTTCCAACGCGCGTACGTGGCCGCGCCGGGCATGGTGGTGCTGGCGACGGTGCAGCACACGTACGTGGTGCGGGAGAACTGGAACGGCTACCAGGAGGTCGTGGACCCGCACGGGCACGGCGCGCTGTCGTGGGGGCCGTGGTGGAACCTGGAGGAGTGGACGCCCCGCTAGGTCAGCCCGGCAGGTCCCAGACCACGACGTCGAGCGTGATCGACGGGTCGAGCCGATCGCGCGGGGACGTGCCGGTCGCCACGGTCCCCCGTCGTGAAACCTTCCTGCGGCGGGGCTCGTCGAAGAACCAGCCGCCCCTCGGGCCGCCGTCCCCGCGCAGCTTCACCGCGCCCCGACCGCCCCCGGCTCTCGCCGTGTGCCTGCGACATGGTGTACACGAAGTACAGCAGTGGGCCGACCCGGAACCGCCGGACCGGCCCCGGACACCGGGGGGCGAACGTGCACGACCGGATCTTCCTCGACTCGGCCGGTTCCTCCCTGCCACCGCGCGAGGTGCTGGACGAGGTGGTCGGCCACCTGCGGCGGGAGGCGGAGGTCGGCGGGTACCTGGCCGCGCGGGAGCGGGCGGATGACCTGGAGGCCGGGTACGGGGTGTTCGCCGAGCTGCTGGGCGCGTCGCCGGACGAGGTCGCGTTCACCGACAGCGCGACCCGGTCGTGGCTGACCGCGTTCGACGCGGTGCCGCTGGCGGCGGGCGACCGGGTGCTGTTCAGCGAGGCCGAGTACGCGGGCACGGCGATCCCGATCCTGCGCCGGGCGCGTGAGGTCGGCGCGTCGGCGCAGGCCGTGCCGTCCGACGAGTTCGGGCAGGTCGACGTGGACGCGTTGAAGGACATGCTGGACGAGCGGGTGAAGCTGGTCTCGCTGGTGCACGTGCCGACCAACAGCGGGCTGGTGAACCCGGCGCGCGAGGTCGCCGACGCGGCGCACGAGGTGGGCGCGCTGGTGCTGCTGGACGCGTGCCAGTCGATCGGGCAGCTGCCGGTGCGCGCCGACGAGCTGGGCGTCGACCTGATCGCGGGCACCGGCCGCAAGTGGTTGCGCGGGCCGCGCGGCACCGGTGTGCTGGTCGTGCGCCGTGAAGCCGCCGCGCGGATGAACCCCCGGCTGATCGACCTGCACAGCGCCGAGTGGGTCGCGCCGGACGAGATCCGGCTGCGCGACGACGCGCGGGTCTACGAGATCTGGGAGACCAGCGTCGCCGACCGGCTGGGGCTGCTCGCGGCGGCGCGGTACGCGCTGGCCAGGGGCCTGGACGTGATCGAGCGCGAGGTCGGCGAACGGGCCCGGCGGCTGCGTGACGGGCTGGGCGCGCTGCCCGGCGTGACGGTGCGCGACCCGGGCGTGCGCAAGGCGGGCATCGTCACGTTCACCGTCGACGGGGTGCCGGCGGCCGACGTGCGCGACCGGCTGGCCCGCGAGGGCGTCACGGTCACCGTCAGCGGCGCGTCGTCCACGCTGCTGGACATGACCCGGCGCGGGCTCGACGAGGTGGTCAGGGCCTCGCCCCACTACTTCGTCGAGCCCGCGCAGGTGGATCAGGCCGTGGCGGCCGTCAGCAGGTGCGCCCGGTGAATAGTTCTGCGTGATCGGCGATACCATCCGCCCGTGACGATGGCCGATATGCCGTGGACCGATGTCGAACCTCTTCCCGCGCTCAATGGCGATCTCCAGTCGTTGCTCGACACGGTCAGTGCTATCCAGGGCGCTTGGAAGTCCGTTGTGGCGGCCAACGACGAGGCATTCCACGAGGCACGTCGCAGGTCGTTGCGGCGTCACGCCATCGAAACGGGCATCATCGAGCGGCTGTACGACATCGACTGGGGTGTCACCGAAGCGTTGGTCGCCGAGGGGATCACTGCCGATGCGGTGGCCCGCGTAGGTGAGGGCTCGGTGAACGAGGATGTCCTCGAAGTCGTCCGGTCGCAGTACGAGACCTTGGAATTCTTGGTCCAGTCGGCCCGTGAGGGCCGCGACCTTTCGGTGTCCTTGATCAAGGAACTGCACGTCGCACTGACCAGGCATCAGCCGACGTACACGGCCACCGGTCCCACCGGCATGGTGTTCCAGGCGACCTTGCACCACGGTGAGTGGAAGCAACAAGTCAACCACGTGACCCGCCCGGACGGGTCATTGCTGGAATACACACCACCCGAGCAAGTGGCATCGCAGGTGGACCGGTTGGTCGAACTGTACCGTGCTTATGGCGATCGTGATCCGATCATCCAGGCATCGTGGTTGCACCACCGCTTCGTCCGGATTCATCCGTTCGAGGACGGCAATGGCCGGGTCGCCCGATGCCTGACGTTGCTCATCCTGCTCAAGCACGACTTGGCGCCGCTGGTCGTCGACCGACGCGAGCGCACGCGTTATTTGCAGTGCTTGGACCGAGCCAATGAGGGCGACCTGCGCCCGTTGGTGCGGTTCTTCGCCGAGCTCGAAATCGGTGCTCTGCGAAGCGAGTTGGAGCGCCCGGTGGCCGCCGAGCACGCACTCGCCGAGGGGGGAGGCGCGCTGACCGTGCTCGAAGCCGGCATCGGACGGCTTCGCGAACTTCGGTCCGCGAGTGGAACGGCTGATCGTTCGGCCCGCGTGAGCGCGCTCGCCGACGGGATCCAACAGCGGATCAACCAGTGGCTCGAAGGCATGAAGGACAAGATCGGCGCGCTCCTGCGCGAAGGCATCGACGACGATGCGAAGGCCACCGTCGTGAGCGCCGCGCCGCCGAGCCCCGAGGCGCGTTACTGGCGGCGCCAAGTCGTTCGGGCCGCACGGAGCGTCGACTTCTACGCCAACCTGAGGGAAGGCGTGTGGTGGACTCGACTGCACCTCGTTGCTTTCGAGCAGAAGCTGCGTTACCTGGTCTTCCTGCAGAAGACCGGTATCGGTGAGACCGGCGTGCTCACGCTCACCGTCTACGCCGAGATGTTGAGTTCGGACAGCAGCGAGGACGGCTCGTCGGTGGCGGATCCGATCGTCGAGTCGTCGCCGACCGAGACCGTGACCTGGACCTGGACGCACTCGCCTGATGACCAGTGGACGAATGTGGTCGAGGTCCTGGATACGACGTTGGCGAGTGCGCTGGCCAAGTTCACCTCCGGCCTCGGGTAGGCGCAACCCGGCGCGGGCTCGACGAGGTGGTCAGGGCCTCGCCCCACTACTTCGTCGAGCCCGCGCAGGTGGATCAGGCCGTGGCGGCCGTCAGCAGGTGCGCCCGGTGATGCGCGGGACGCAGTCGGAGTAGTCCAGGAACAGCTGCACCGCGGTGTCGTTGCGCGAGGTCTGCGCGGCGATCACGGTGTCACGCGGGTAGAAGCCGCTGGTACCGCTGGCCGACCTGGGGTACATCTCGAACGTGTAGCTCCAGATGCCGTGGGCGGCCCACATCCAGTCGTCCACGCTGCCGTCGGTGATGTAGAGGTCGCTGGCCTGCTGGGGCGTGTAGCCGTTCAGCGCCGCCATCCGCCTGCCCATGGTCTGGAACACGTTGGCCTGGGTGGCGTCCAGGCCGGGGGCGGTGTCGTTGTAGGTGTAGCCGTACGGCCACAGGATCAGCTCCGAGAAGGTGTGCCAGTCGATGTGCGTCTTGATCTGCTGCACACCGCCGACCACGCGCGTGCCGACGAAGTCGCGGATGCGGGCGGTCTCCGGCGCGGAGAACGCCGACGGGCCGCGGTAGGTGTCGCTCGACCCGCTGCCGCTGGAACCGCCGCAGCAGCCCCACTGGTAGCCCCAGTTGCGGTTGGGGTCGGTGCCGGTGGCGGTGGAGTTCGGCTGCCGGTTCTTGCGCCACGCCCGGAACGAGCCGGTCGCGATGTCGTACTCGGCGCCGTCCGGGTTGACGCTTGGGATGATCCAGATCTCCCGGCTGTCGACCGCGCCCTTGATGGCCGAGTTGGACGCGTAGTTGTCGGTGTACCGCTTGATGATGTGCAGGCACATCTCCACGGTCAGGTGCTCCCGCGCGTGCTGGTTGCAGGTGAACAGCACCTCGGGCTCGGCCTCGTCGACCGACGGGTTGTCGCTGATCTTGATCATCCACAGGTCGCGGTTCTGGTACGACTTGCCGATGCTGCGCAGCGTGACGAGGTTCGGGTGGTCGCGGACGGTCTGGTTCAGCTCGGTGACCATCTCCGCGTAGTTGTGGTAGCCGGTGTAGCCGGACGGGAAGTCCTGCGTGCCGAGCTGCGGGTCGGCGAAGTCGACCTCGCCCAGGCCCGCGAGCTGCGCGTCGGCGTCACCGGCGTCCTTCACCGGCAGCCCGGTGGCGCGCAGCAGCCACTGCTGGCGCGGTTCGGCGATCACGGTGAGCGTGTCGCCGTTCTGGCCGAGGACGTCGACGCCGGTCCGGGCGACCTTGGTGCGGGCCTCCGGGGTGGTCGCGGTGACCTCGAAGACGGTCCGCTCCGGGGTGTGCGCGGTCGCCGGTTGAGCCGATCCCGGGTGCGCGGGGAGCACCAGGGCCACGCTCGCGACCAGCGCGGCGGCCACAAGGCCGCGCCGCTTGGTGAACATCAAGCCTCCATCATCAGCAGGGTTTGCGACGGAGATGAGCCGCACCCCAGGAGGGTGCACACGCAGCGTGGCCCTTCGATCACGGATCGAGGTAGCCCCCGTTTGTCGGGTTCGCCGCCGGGGTGCGGGCTGACAGTTGACGGAATTGGCGACCGCTTACCCTTGGGGGCATGCTCAGCCGCATCGACCTGCGAGGTCGGGTACCGTCCGCCGCCGAACTGCGTGCCGCGCTGCCGCGCGCCGAGGTCGACGTGGACGCGGTGCTGCATCAGGTCCGGCCGCTCGTGGACGACGTGCGCGAACGGGGTGTCGAGGCCGTGCTGGAGCACGGCGAGAGGTTCGACAAGGTCCGACCCGCCTCCATCCGCGTGCCCGCGGCCGAGCTGGAACGCGCGCTGTCCGAGCTGGACCCGGCCGTGCGGGCGGCGCTGGAGGAGTCCGCCACGCGTGCCCGCAAGGTGCACGCCGACCAGCGCCGGGTCGACACGACCACCCAGGTCGTGCCCGGCGGCACGGTCACCGAGCGCTGGGTGCCGGTGTCCCGGGTCGGCCTGTACGCGCCCGGCGGCCTGGCCGTCTACCCGTCCACCGTGGTGATGAACGTGGTGCCGGCGCAGATCGCGGGCGTCGAGTCGCTGGTGGTCTGCTCGCCGCCGCAGGAGGAGTTCGGCGGGCTGCCGCACCCGACGATCCTGGCCGCCGCCGCCCTGCTCGGCGTGACCGAGGTGTGGGCCGTCGGCGGCGCGCTCGCGGTCGCCCTGCTGGCCTACGGCGGCACGGACACCGACGGCGGTGCCCTGGACCCGGTGGACGTGGTGACCGGTCCCGGCAACATCTACCTGACCGCCGCCAAGCGGCTGCTGCGCGGGCTGATCGGCATCGACTCCGAGGCCGGGCCGACCGAGATCGCGATCCTGGCCGACGACACGGCCGACCCGGCGCACGTGGCCGCCGACCTGATCAGCCAGGCCGAGCACGACCCGCTCGCCGCGAGCGTTCTGGTGACCACGTCGCCGGAGCTGGCGGACGCGGTGGACGCCGAGCTGGACCGCCGGATCGGCGCGACCAAGCACCGCGAACGCGTGCGGACGGCGTTGACGGGCAAGCAGTCGGGCACCGTGCTGGTGTCCAGCCTGGACGAGGGGCTGCGGGTGGTGGACGTCTACGCCGCCGAGCACCTGGAGATCCAGACCGCCGACGCCCGCGAGGTCGCGGCACGGGTGCGCGCGGCGGGCGCGATCTTCGTGGGGCCGCACTCGCCGGTGTCGCTGGGCGACTACTGCGCGGGCTCCAACCACGTGCTGCCCACCGGCGGCTGCGCGCGGCACTCGTCTGGGTTGTCGGTGCAGACGTTCCTGCGCGGCATCCACGTGATCGACTACAGCGAGGACGCGTTGCGCGAGGTCGCGCCGCACGTCGTGGCGCTGGCGAACGCCGAGGACCTGCCCGCGCACGGCGAGGCCGTGACGGCGAGGTTCGGCGGATGAGGCCCGGCATCGGTTCGAGGGTCGAGTTGGCCGACCTGCCCCTGCGCGAGGACCTGCGCGGACGCACGCCGTACGGCGCGCCGCAGCTGGACGTGCCCGTCCGGCTGAACACCAACGAGAACCCGTACCCGCCCACGCCCGACTTGGTGGCGGACGTGGTGCGGGAGGTCGCGGCGATCGCGGGCGAGCTGCACCGTTACCCGGACCGGGACGCGGTGGCGTTGCGCGAGGACCTGTCCGCCTACCTGGCCTCGTCCACGGGCGTGCCGCTGACCTCGGCGAACCTGTGGGCGGCGAACGGGTCGAACGAGGTGTTGCAGCAGATCCTGCAGGCGTTCGGCGGGCCGGGCCGGTCGGCGCTGGGCTTCGAGCCGTCGTACTCGATGCACCCGATCATCGCCGCGGGCACCCGCACGGAGTGGGCGCCGACGCCCCGCCGTGCCGACTTCTCGCTGGACGTGGAGCGCGCCGCCGGGATCGTCGCCGAGCGCGCCCCGGACGTGGTGTTCGTGACCAGCCCGAACAACCCGACCGGGCAGAGCCTGCCGCTCGACGACCTGCGGGTGCTGATCGAGGCCGCGCCCGGCATGGTCGTGGTGGACGAGGCGTACGCGGAGTTCTCGTCCCGGCCGAGCGCGGTCGCGCTGCTGGACGACTACCCGGCGAAGCTGATCGTCAGCCGGACCATGAGCAAGGCGTTCGCGTTCGCCGGCGGCCGGTTGGGCTACCTCGCCGCCGCGCCCGCCGTGGTGGACGCGTTGCAGCTGGTGCGGCTGCCGTACCACCTGTCGGCGTTGACCCAGGCGGCGGCGCGGGCGTCGCTGCGGCACGCGGCGGAGACGCTGGGTTCGGTGGCCCGGTTGGCGGCCGAGCGCGACCGGGTGGTGGACTCGTTGGCGGGGCTGGGCTTCTCGGTCGTGCCGAGCGACGCGAACTTCGTGCTGTTCGGGTGGTTCGAGGACGCGCACGCCACGTGGCGGTCGTATCTGGAACGCGGTGTGCTGATCAGGGACGTCGGCATCGTCGGACATCTGCGGGTGACGGTCGGTACTCCGGAGGAGAACGACGCGTTCCTCGCGGCGAGCAAGGAGGTTGGCCGGTGAGCCGGGTCGGCAAGGTGGAGCGCACCACCAGGGAGTCGTCGGTGTACGTCGAGGTGGACCTGGACGGGACCGGCAAGGTCGAGATCGCGACGGGCGTGCCGTTCTACGACCACATGCTGACCGCGCTGGGCGTGCACGGGTCGTTGGACCTGGTGGTCCGGGCGACCGGTGACGTGGAGATCGACGCGCACCACACCGTGGAGGACGTGGCGATCGTGCTCGGCCAGGCGTTGCGGGAGGCGTTGGGTGACAAGGCGGGCATCCGCCGGTTCGGCGACGCGTGGATCCCGATGGACGAGACGCTGGCGCACGCGGCGGTGGACGTGTCGGGGCGGCCGTACTGCGTGCACGTGGGCGAGCCGGAGCAGTTCAACACCTTCACCATCGGCGGGAACTACCCGTTCGTGCTGAACCGGCACGTGTTCGACTCGCTGGCGTTCCACGCGGGGATCGCGCTGCACGTGCGGGTGGAGTACGGGCGCGACCCGCACCACATCGCCGAGGCGCAGTTCAAGGCGATCGCCCGGGCGCTGCGCGCGGCCGTGGAGCCCGACCCGCGCGTCGGCGGCGTCCCGTCGACCAAGGGCGTCCTGTAGATGCCGAAGGAATACGTGGTCATCGGCCTCATCGCGCTGGCCGGCTTCCTCGGCGGCGGCGTCTACAGCACCTGGAAGACCGCTCGGGGCCTGGCGATCATCCTGCTCGTCCTCACCGGCGTCGCCGTGGGCGCCGCCATCACCTGGCTGCTCTGACCCCACCGTTCACCTCTCACACCCTGAACGTACGACTCTCACCTCCCGAACGTAGGACTCTCGCGAGAGTCCTACGTTCGGCGCGCGTGAGTCGTACCTCCAGGTCGCGCGTGTCCTACGTTCAGGTCGTGCGTGTCCTACGTCCAGGACCCCCGAGTTGAACGTTCGGGCGCGGCGCGGGCAGCGGATTTGGCTGTCTGCGTATGGTTGGTCACATGTCGTCACCGGCTGAGGCAGCCATCACCGTCGGTCGCCCTCGGGAGAGGGCCGACGCCGCCCGCAACCGGGCCCGCGTGCTCGCCGCCGCGGAAGAGGTGTTCGCCGCCGCCGGTGGGTCGGTCGGCGTGACGATGGAGGACATCGCCCGTGCCGCGGGCGTGGGTCGGGCGACGCTATACCGGCGCTACCCGGACACGACGTCGATCGCGCAGGCGCTGCTGGACGAGCACGAGTCCGGGATCCAGGACCGCATCCTGACCGGGCCGCCGCCGCTGGGCCCGGGCGCGCCGCCGGACGAGCGGCTGGCCGCGTTCTACCGGACCATGGTCGGCCTGCTGGAACGGCACCTGCACCTGGTGCTCGGCGCGGAGACGGGCCGGGCGCGGTTCCGGGCGGGCGCCTACGGCTTCTGGCGGCGGCACGTCGCCTCGCTGGTGGACGGCGCGCCCGCGGCCGTGGTGGACGCCCTGATGGCGCCGTTGGCCCCCGAGGTCTACCAGTACCAAAGACAGGTGCGCGGCCTCGGCCCGGACGAGGTGGTCGCGGGCCTCGACTGGCTCACGAGACGTGTTCTCGCAGGTAGTTAGGCGGCACGGCGGCCACCAGCCACACGCCGTTGGCGCTCACCCGGAACTCGTGGCCGTCGGCGGCCATGGCCGCGGCGTCGACCGCGAGCACCACCGGCTTGCCCCGGCGTGACCCGACCCGTACCGCCGTCTCCACGGTCGCGGACAGGTGCACGTCGTGCCGCGCCATCGGCCGCAGCCCGTCGCGGAAGATGTCGGGCAGGACCCGGCCCACCGTCCCGTGGTACAGCTCGGCGGGCGGCTCGGCCACCGGCAGGTCCAACGACACCGCCACGGTGTGCCCCTGACTGGCCCTGATGCGCCCGTCCTCGATCGCGAACCGCTGCTTGTCGTTGTCCGCCACGACCTCCAGCACCTGCGCCCGGGTCACGCCCAGGGCGCGCACGAAATCGCCCAGGTCCACCCACCCGGCCGCGTCGAGCGTCAACCCGACCTCCTGCGGCGCGTGGCGCAGTGCCTTGGACATCCGCTTCGACAAGCGGACCATCTGCTTCTTCTCTTGCACGACCCCCAGTGCAGCACGGCGGGCAACCCGAATATCACGTGCCGCCTTCGAGGGCGGGCTTGAGCTTGGGCGCGCCGGGCCCGTCGGCGGCCTGCTCGTCCTCGAAGTTGTGCAGGAAGCAGCTGCGCAGCGACAGGCACCCGCAGCCGATGCACGAGGTCAGCCGGTCGCGCAGCCGCCGCAACGCGTCGATCCGGGCGTCGAGCTCCACCTGCCAGCTCGCCGACAGCCTGCTCCAGTCGGACTTGGTCGGCGTGCGGTTGTCCGGCAGGGTCGCCAGCGCCGCGTGCACGTCCTCCAGCGACAACCCGACCCGCTGCGCGGTGCGGATGAACGCCAGCCGCCGCAGCACGTGCCGCGGGTACCGGCGCTGGTTGCCCGCGGTGCGCTCGGACGTGATCAGCCCCCGTTCCTCGTAGAACCGCAGCGCGGTGTGCGGCACGCCGCTGCGTTCGGCCACCTGACCGATGGTCAACATCTCCGGCAACTTGCTCACGTGCGCATCCTATTGCTTGACCTCGACCTAAGTCGAAGTTGTTTCGTGGTGTCATGGCAGTCAAGGACAAGTCCGGCTTCGCGGACATCCCCGCGTTGTTCCGGCGCATGACAGGGGACGAGAAGCACGAGTGGGCGGCGGCGTCCACGCTGGACGTGCTGTGGGTGCTCTACGACCGGGTGCTGGACGTGTCGCCGGACCGGGTGGACGACCCGGACCGCGACCGGTTCCTGCTGTCCAAGGGGCACGGCCCGATGGCGTACTACGCCGTGCTGGCCGCGAAGGGCTACCTCGATCCATCCACATTGGACACCTGGACGGCGTGGGACTCGCCGTTGGGCCAGCACCCGGACCGGGTCCTGGTCAAGGGCGTGGAGATCAGCAGCGGCTCGCTGGGGCACGGCCTGCCGATCGCCGTCGGCACCGCGCTCGGCCTGTGCCTGCAACGCCGCACCGCGCGGACGTTCGTGCTGGTCGGCGACGCGGAGCTGGACGAGGGCAGCAACCACGAGGCGATCGCGCTGGCCGGGCGGCTCGGCCTAGACCGCCTCGTCGCGGTGGTGGTGGACAACGCGTCCGGCACGCACGGCTGGCCCGGCGGCGTGGCCAAGCGGTTCGAGGTCGAGGGTTGGCAGACGTCCACAGTGGACGGCCGGGACCACGGGGCGCTGCACCGGGCGTTCACGCAGGACCACCAGGGCCGGCCGTTGGCCGTGGTGGCGGAGATCGGCGAGGGGGAGCGATGACGTCGATGCGACAGGTGTTCGTGGACACGGTCGAGGACGCGATGCGGCACGACCCGCGGGTCGCGGTCGTGCTGGCGGAGATCTCGCGGGACGCGTTCGCGCCGCACGAGCGGGTGATCAACGTCGGCATCCGCGAGCAGGCAATGGTCGGCGTGGGCGCGGGGCTGGCGCTGAGCGGGTTGCGGCCGGTGGTGCACACCTACGCGCCGTTCCTGGTCGAGCGGCCGTTCGAGCAGGTCAAGCTGGACTTCGGGCACCAGGGCGTGGGCGGGGTGCTGGTCAGCATCGGCGGCTCCTACGACGACCCGGCGTGGGGCCGCACGCACCAGGCGCCCGGCGACGTGGCGCTGTTCGACACCCTGCCCGGCTGGACGGTCCGGGTGCCCGGCCACCCGGACGAGGTCGGACCGCTCGTGCGGGACGCCCTGGCGCGCGACGACCAGGTCTACATCCGGCTCTCACTGCGGCACAACGGCGCGCCGCACCCGGTGGTCGAGGGGTTCACCGAGGTGCGGCGCGGCCGGCGGGGCGTGGTGGTGGCCGTCGGGCCGATGCTGGACACCGTGCTGGAGGCGACCCGGGACGCCGACGTGACCGTGCTCTACGCCACCACCGTGCGGCCGTTCGACGCGGCCGGGCTGCGAGCCGCGGTGGACCGGTCCGGGCAGGCCGACGTGCTGCTCGTGGAGCCGTACCTGGAGGGCACGTCGGCGCACCTGGCGACCGAGGCGCTGGCCGACGTGCCGCACCGGCTGCGGTCCCTCGGCGTGCGCCGGGACGCCGAACTGCGGGCCTACGGCACCGCCGAGGACCACGATTCGGCGCACGACCTCGACGTGCTCGGCATCGCCGCGGCCGTGCGTCGGATGTTCGGCCGCCCGGTCGCTGCGGCATGATCTCTGCCTGTGAGCGTGCCGAGAACCCTGATCTGGACACCCGCGCCGACCGCGGAGTTGCAGCTGAACCTGCACCGCGCCGCCGCGGGCCCCGCGGCCCTGGTCCCGGTGGCGTCCGGGACGGTGCTGCTGCCACGCAGGCAGATCGGGTTCCCGGCGGCGCTCCGGCTGGCCGAGCGGGTGCGGGAGACCGGTGCGGCGGCGCTGCTGCTGCGCTGGTCTCCCGGCGCCGAGGTGTGGACCGACGGCGAGCGGGCGGGCTCCACGGGCCCGGCACGGCGGCTGGTCGGCCTGCTGCGCTGGTGGCGGCTGGACGCCCGCCCGGCGCCCGTCGACCTGCCCGCGGACGTGGCGGAGGTGCGCGCCCTGGTCGACGAGGGCCGCGCCGACACCTGGGTCACCGCCCTGCCCAACCGCGCCGGCCTGCCGATCAACACGGTGCTGCCCGTCGTCCCCGTCACGCAGGGCGGGTTGGCCTGACGGTCGTGGCGGACCGCACGCTCGCCGTGCGCGGCGTGGCGACTACCCTGGATGGGTGCCCAAGGTCGTTGTGCTGGACTACGGATTCGGCAACATCCGCTCCGCCGAGCGCGCGCTCCAGCGCGTCGGCGCCGAGGTGGAGGTGACCGCCGACCACCGGGCCGCGCTCGACGCGGACGGCCTGGTGGTGCCCGGTGTCGGCGCGTTCGCGGCGTGCATGGCGGGCCTGGACGCGATCAAGGGCGGTCGGCTCATCGGCCAACGGCTCGCCGGCGGACGTCCCGTGCTCGGCATCTGCGTCGGCATGCAGGTCCTGTTCGAGCGGGGCATCGAGCACGGCGTGCTCACCGAGGGCTGCGGCGAGTGGCCGGGCACGGTGGAGCGGCTGGAGGCGCCGGTCGTGCCGCACATGGGCTGGAACACCGTCCGCGCGCCCGGGGACACCGCGCTGTTCGCCGGCCTCGACCCGGACACGCGCTACTACTTCGTGCACTCCTACGGCGTGCGCAAGTGGGAGCTGGAGGCGTCCGACACGCTCCGCGCGCCGCTGGTGACGTGGGCCGAGCACGGCGGCGACGAGTTCGTCGCGGCGGTGGAGAACGGGCCGCTGTGGGCGACCCAGTTCCACCCCGAGAAGTCCGGCGACGCGGGCGCGCACCTGCTGGAGAACTGGCTCAAGAGCGTCAACTAGGCTGAACGCGTGACTTTCACGCTGCTCCCGGCCGTTGACGTGGCCGATGGCCGGGCCGTTCGGCTCGTGCAGGGCGAGGCCGGCACCGAGACCAACTACGGCGATCCGCTGGACGCCGCGCTCGCGTGGCAGCGCGACGGCGCCGAGTGGGTGCACCTGGTCGACCTCGACGCCGCGTTCGGTCGCGGCGGCAACCGTGAGCTGCTGGCGCGCGTGGTGGGCGAGCTGGACGTCAAGGTGGAGCTGTCGGGCGGCATCCGCGACGACGCGTCGTTGGCCGCGGCGCTGGCGACCGGCTGCGCCAGGGTGAACCTGGGCACGGCCGCGCTGGAGGACCCGGTGTGGTGCGCGAAGGTCGTCGCCGAGCACGGCGAGAAGGTCGCGGTCGGCCTGGACGTGCGGATCACCGAACAGGGCCACCGGGTGGCCGCGCGCGGCTGGACCAAGGACGGCGGCGACCTGTGGGAGGTGCTGGAGCGGCTGGACCGCGACGGCTGCGCCCGCTACGTGGTGACCGACGTGGGCAAGGACGGCACGCTCCAGGGCCCGAACGTGGACCTGCTGCGCGAGGTGTGCGCGCGCACCGACGCACCGGTGATCGCCTCCGGCGGGGTGTCCAGCGTGGACGACCTGGTCGCGCTGGCGGCCCTGTCCCGCGACGGCGTCGAGGGCGCGATCGTGGGCAAGGCGCTGTACGCGGGCGCGTTCACGCTCCCGGAGGCGCTGGCCGCTGTGCGCGGTTGATCGCGTCCTCGATCTCCTTGACGATGTGGGCCTCCGCGGCCGCCTCGGTCACGCCCGTGCGGGCGAGGGCCTTGGCCGCGGTGCCCTCGCCCTCGGCGAGCAGGCCCAGCAGCAGGTGCTCGGTGCCGACGAAGTGGTGACCCTGGCGCAGTGACGCCCGCACGGCCAGTTCCAGCGCCTTCTTGCAGTGCGTGGTGAACGGCTGCTGCTCGGGCCGCTGCCGGACCGTGCCGTCCAGCTCGTTGAGCACGGCTATGCGGGTGGTGCCCTCCGACGCCTCCAGCTTGGCGATCGTCTTGGCGGCCAGGCCGCCGGACTCGTCCAGCAGGCCGAGCAGGATGTGCTCGGTGCCGATGTGCTCGCTGAACCTGGCGTGGTGGCGGGCCAGCACGATGACCCGGCGGGCCCGGTCGGTGTAGCGGTCGAAGCTCGGCTTGAGGTCGGGCGACTCCTTGGGCACGAACCGCTTCTGCGCGGCCTGCTTGGTGACGCCGATGCTGTCGCCGATGTCGGTCCAGCTCGCGCCCGCGCGGCGGGCCTCGTCCACGAAGTGGCCGATGAGGTGGTCGCCCAGCTCGTCGAGCTGGGCGCTCAGCTCCACGGCGGCGGTCAGCCTGCGCAGCACGTCGGGGTGTTCCGACGCGACGGTGACGATGAGGTCCGTGAGCTGGACCGGGGGAGCTACCACCCGTCAACTGTAGGTTGACGCTCCAGCGGGGTCAACCTCGGGTTGACGGTGGCTAGGCCGGGTCGATCGCGATGCCGATGGTGCCCTCGCGGCCCCGGCGGATCCGGCTGCCCAGCAGTGAGAGCCTGCCCACCACGCCGTACTTCCGGGCGATGAGGGACCGCACGCGGTCGCTGCCCGCCCGGTCGAGCAGCCGCGCGGTGGCCGGGACCTGCGCGCCGGTGGGCTTGCCCTTGAAGTCGCACGGTCCGATCTGGACGTCGCCGCTGCGGCGGATGCGCTTGACCTTGCCCGCGTCGGCGGCCGACCACACGTAGAGCGTGCCGTTCGTGCCGGCCACCCAGACCGGTGTCGGCACGGCGGTGCCGTCCTTGCGGAAGGTGGTCAGCAACAGGTACTTGCCGGTCGCGAGGTCCATGACCGGCAACGTTAGCCGTTGGCGGGGATCGTCAGCCGTCGGTGGGGATGCGGAAGAGCCCCGCTCCCACGAGGGGAACGGGGCTCTTCCGGTCACGCTCAGGTCAGATGACCGTCACGTTCGTCGCCTGGGGGCCCTTGGCACCCTGGCCGACATCGAAGCTCACCCGCTGGTTCTCTTCCAGGCTGCGGTAGCCGCCGCTCTGGATCTCCGAGTAGTGGACGAACACGTCCGCGCCGCCATCCTCGGGGGAGATGAAGCCGAAGCCCTTCTCCGAGTTGAACCACTTCACGGTGCCCTGCGCCATCTTTGTACTCCTCATACAGCTACCAACGGGGCGAACGCACCCGCTGGGGCCGGTCCAAACGCTGACCCTGAGGAATCACACGCTCAAACAATGTTTCGCGAGCGTGGATGACACGAACACAAAACTTGCGACCTCCACAAGTGAACCACACTTTTGCCGCCACGTCGCCCACCCAGTCGTGTGAGTCCTACGTTCACGTCCCGTGAGTCGTACGTTCAGCCCCCGCGTGTCCTGCGTTCAGCACGCGCGTGTCCTACGTCCAGGACCCCCGAGTTGAACGCCCAGGCACCGGAAGCCGGCCGGTCAGGGCGCACCCGTAGGCTTTTGCCCATGTCGGTTGCGGTGCGCGTGATCCCCTGCCTGGACGTCGACCGGGGCCGGGTGGTGAAGGGCGTGAACTTCACCAACCTCGTCGACGCGGGCGACCCGGTCGAGCTGGCGCGGGCCTACGACGCCGAGGGCGCCGACGAGCTGACCTTCCTGGACGTGACGGCGTCGTCCAGCGACCGCGAGACCACGTTCGACGTGGTCAGGCGCACGGCGGAGCAGGTGTTCATCCCGCTGACCGTGGGCGGCGGCGTCCGCAGCGCCGACGACGTGGACAAGCTGCTCCGCGCGGGCGCGGACAAGGTGAGCGTGAACACGGCCGCGATCACCCGGCCGGAGCTGCTCGGCGAGCTGTCCCGCCGGTTCGGCGCCCAGTGCATCGTGCTGTCGGTGGACGCGCGGCGCGTGCCGGAGGGCGAGCGGCCCACCCCGTCGGGGTTCGAGGTCACCACGCACGGCGGGCGCAAGGGCACCGGCATCGACGCGGTCGAGTGGGCCGCACGGGGCCAGGAGCTGGGCGTCGGCGAGATCCTGCTGAACTCCATGGACGCCGACGGCACCAAGGCGGGCTTCGACCTGGAGCTGATCCGGCTGACCCGCGAGGTGGTCGACGTGCCGTTGATCGCCAGCGGCGGCGCGGGCGTGGTCGAGCACTTCCCGCCCGCGGTGGCCGAGGGCGCGGACGCCGTGCTCGCGGCCAGCGTGTTCCACTTCGGCACGTTGCGCATCGGCGACGTGAAGCGGGGCCTGCGTGCCGCCGGCGTGGAGGTGCGCTGATGTTCGGCCCGCGCAACGCGCCCGTCGAGGCGTTCGTCGCGACCCTGATCGGCGCGGCCGGCGCCCTGGCGTTCGTGCTCATGGGGTTGGTCCAGTGGCAGATCGACGGCGACCCGGCGTGGATCAGGTTCCCGGTGCTCGTCGCGGTGGTGGAGCTGCTGGTGGTGGGCGGCCTGGTGGCGGGCCTGCGCCCGGCCCGGCTGACCGCCGCGCTGGTGTTCGCCCTGGTGGCGTTGATCCACCTGCTGGCGGTGCTCAACCAGGGGCCGGTGTGGGTCCGCGTGCTGTCCGGTGTGCTCTCCGCGGTCCACGTCTACGCCGTGGTGATGCTCAACACCCGTCCCGCCCGACTCCACTTCCTCGGAGGACAGCGTTGACCAGCGCGCTCGACCCGTCCATCGCGTCCCGCCTGAAGCGCACCGCCGACGGCCTGGTGTGCGCCGTGGCGCAGCGGCGCGGCACCGGGGAGGTGCTGATGGTGGCGTGGATGGACGACGAGGCCCTGCACCGCACGCTCACCACCCGCCGGGCCACGTACTACTCGCGCAGCCGGCAGCAGCTGTGGGTGAAGGGCGAGACGTCCGGGCACACGCAGTACGTGCACGAGGTGCGGCTGGACTGCGACGGCGACGCGGTGCTGCTGGTCGTCGACCAGGTCGGCGCGGCCTGCCACACCGGCGACGCGACCTGCTTCGACGCCGCGGTGCTGCTCGGCCCGGCCGACTGACCGGCCGACTGACCCGCCGGCCGGGCGCTCAGCCGATGTCGCCGGTCAGGTAGCGCTGGAGGTTGGGCGCGATGGCCTTGACCATCGTCTCCACGTCCGCCGAGGCGAACGGCTCGAACCTGACCACGTAGCGGACCATGCCCATGCCGAAGATCTGGCTGGCCAGCAGCGTCGCGCGCAGCTCGCCGTCGGGCACGTCGAGGTGCGTCACCAGCCGCTTCAGCAACGTGTGCACGAAGAACTCGCGGAGCACCTCGGCGACCTGCTCGTGCGCGGTGACGCTGCGCATCAGCGCGGCGAACTGGCCGCCGCCGATGGGGTCCCACACGCCGAGGAAGTTGCGCACGATCCGTTCGCCGATCTCCTCGTCCGGACCGTCCAGCAGCCGTCCGATCAGCTCGTTCGGGTCGAGCGGCACCTGGAGCACGGCCTTGGCGAACAGGCCTTCCTTGCCGCCGAACCAGTGGTTGACCATCGCCGCGTCCACCCCGGCCCGCGCGGCGATGGACCGGACCGTGGCGCCCTCGTAGCCGCGCTCGACGAACACCTCCCGCGCGGCGGCCAGCAGCGCGGCCTTGGTGTCCTCGCCGCCCGACCGCCGACCGCGGCGCTTGGGCTCGGTTTGGTTCCCGCTCGGGTTCACGCCATCATCATGCGGGACGCCCCGCCGTTTTTCAACGTGCGTTGAAATAGAGCCCGGCCGAACCCCCGTATAGGCGCAACCGGCACAATGTCGCCCATGGTGAGCGTCATCGGTGCAGGTGCGGGTCTGGGCGAGGTCAGCCCGACGCGCGAGGAGTTCCGCGAGCTCGCCGCCCAGCGGCGGGTCATCCCGGTGGTGCGGCGGCTGCTGGCGGACGCGGAGACGCCCGTCGGGCTGTACCGCAAGCTCGCGGCGGACCGGCCGGGCACGTTCCTGTTCGAGTCGGCCGAGAACGGCCGCTCCTGGTCGCGCTGGTCGTTCGTGGGCGCGCGCAGCGCGGGCGCGCTGACCGCGACCGGCGGCGAGGCGTTCTGGCAGGGCCCGCACCCGGTCGGCCTGCCCGAGGGCGGCGACCCGCTGGCGGCGCTGCGCGAGACCATCGAGGTGCTGCGCACCGACCCGCTGCCCGGCCTGCCCCCGTTGACCGGCGGGATGGTCGGCTACATCGGCTACGACGCCGTGCGGCGGCTGGAACGGCTGCCGTCGCTCGCCGAGGACGACCTGAAGGTGCCGGAGCTGGTGATGCTGCTGGCCACCGACCTGGCCGCGCTGGACCACCACGAGGGCACCGTCACGCTCATCGCCAACGCCATCAACTGGGACGACTCGCCGGAGCGCGTGGACGCCGCGTACGACGACGCGGTGGCCCGCCTCGACGTGATGACGCAGGACCTGCAGAGCCCCGCGCCGCCCACGGTCGCGGTGTTCGCGCGGCCCAAGCCGGAGTTCCTCCGCCGCCGCACGCAGCAGGAGCACTACGCCGTGGTGGAGCAGGCCAAGGAGGCCATCCGCGCCGGCGAGGCGTTCCAGGTCGTGCTGTCGCAGCGGTTCGAGATGCGCACCACCGCCGACCCGCTCGACATCTACCGCGTGCTGCGCACGTCCAACCCCAGCCCGTACATGTACCTGCTGCGGTTGGACGACTTCGACATCGTCGGCTGCAGCCCGGAGTCGTTGGTGACCGTGCGCGACGGCAAAGCCACCACACACCCGATCGCGGGCACCCGGTGGAGGGGCGTCGACGACGAGGAAGACGCCCTGCTGGAGAAGGACCTGCTGGCCGACCACAAGGAACGGGCCGAGCACCTGATGCTGGTCGACCTGGGCCGCAACGACCTGGGCCGGGTGTGCAAGCCCGGTTCGGTGACCGTGGTCGACTTCTTCAAGGTCGAGCGGTACAGCCACGTCATGCACATCGTGTCCACGGTCAGCGGCGAGCTCGCCGAGGGCCGCACGGCGTTCGACGCGGTCGCGGCGTGCTTCCCGGCGGGCACCCTGTCCGGCGCGCCCAAGCCGCGGGCGATGGAGCTGATCGAGGAGCTGGAGCCGACCCGGCGCGGCCTGTACGGCGGCGTCGTCGGCTACCTGGACTTCGCGGGGGACGCCGACACCGCGATCGCCATCCGGACCGCCCTGGTGCGCGACGGCGTGGCGTACGTGCAGGCGGGCGGTGGCATCGTGGCCGACTCGGACCCGGTCGCCGAGGACAACGAGTGCCTGAACAAGGCGGGCGCGGTGCTCTCGGCGATCGCGACCGCGCAGACCATGGCCCCGGCGGTGGACCCGGCCCGTGTCTGACACCCCCGTCGCCCGACCGGGCAGGCGTCCACTGTGGATCGTGGTGGCGCTGCTGCTGCTCGGCGCGGTGGCGCTGTGGGGCGCGGCCGGCCTGACCTGGGACCCTTCGGCGGACCGAAGCGGCGCCGACGTCGTGCCCGCGCTGACCCCGTTGGCGTTGCTATGCCTGGCCGCCATCGCCGCTGCGGTGGCGTTGAGCGGCTGGGTGCGGCGAGTGCTCGGCGGGGTGGTGCTCCTGGCGGGCGCGGCGGTGGCGTTCCAAGGGGTGGACGCCGAGGGGCCGACGACCGGCCGGGGCCTCGTGCTCGTGGCCGCGGCGCTGGTGGTCTGCGCGGGCCTGCTGCTCGTCGTGCGCGGTTCGGCCATGCCACGCCTGGGAGGCGGCTACCAGACGCCCGGCGCGGCCAAGCGGACCGCCGATCCCGAGCGCGAGCTGTGGAACGCGCTGGAGCGCGGCGACGATCCCACGCGGCGGGACTGACCTCGCGCTGACGGCCGGCTGACGCACCGGCGGCGCACGTTTGCGCACGTCGGCTCGCAAGTGCCCTGGTCATCTGCGAGAACGGGCCTACCCGGTGGCCGGACGCGGTTCGCGGCGGGGTTAGCATCCTCGTGGCGGGAAGGGGAGCATGACGTGCGGGAGCTTGCGACTGAACCGGAAGGTCTGACGGAGTCGAGCGAGGTGCTCGGATGACCGTGCTGGAGTCGATCATCGAGGGCGTCCGCGAAGACCTCGCCGAGCGCGAGGCGGCACTGCCCTTCGACGTGCTCAGGGAGAAGGCGGCGAAGGTGCCGCCGGCGCAGGACGTGATGTCGATCCTGCGCTCGCCGGGCGTCGGCGTCATCGCCGAGGTCAAGCGGCGCAGCCCGTCCAAGGGGCAGCTGGCCGACATCCCGGAGCCCGCGGAACTCGCCGCGCAGTACGAGCTGGGCGGCGCGCGGGCGATCAGCGTGCTGACCGAGCAGCGCCGGTTCGGCGGGTCGCTGGCGGACTTCGACGCGGTGCGCGCGGCGGTGGGCGTCCCCCTGCTGCGCAAGGACTTCATCGTCAGCCCCTACCAGGTGCACGAGGCACGCCTGCACGGCGCCGACCTGGTGCTGCTGATCGTGGCGGCGTTGGAGCAGAACGCGCTGGTGTCGCTGCTCGACCGGGTCGAGTCGCTCGGCATGACCGCCCTGGTCGAGGTGCACACGGCCGAGGAGGCCGACCGCGCGCTGGAGGCCGGTGCGAGCGTCATCGGCGTGAACGCCCGCAACCTGCACACGCTGGACGTCGACAAGGACGTGTTCGGCCGGATCGCGCCCGGCCTGCCCTTCGACACCATCAAGATCGCCGAGTCCGGGGTGACCGGGCCGGGCGACCTGATGGCCTACGCGGGCGCCGGCGCCGACGCGGTGCTGGTCGGCGAGAGCCTGGTGACCAGCGGCGACCCCAAGGTCGCGGTGAACAAGCTGGTGACGGCGGGGTCGCACCCCGCGTGTCCCCGGCCCAGCCGATAAGCACAGCCGGCCAGACCCCGCCGGTCGGTTACGCACGCGAAGGAGAGCGCATGGCGCGCGGCCAGTTGGCTCCGACACCCCACGACCCGGACGAGCGGGGCCACTTCGGGCCGTGGGGCGGCCGGTTCATGCCGGAAGCGCTCATCGCCGCCGTGGACGAGCTCGCCGCGTTCTACGAGAAGGCGCGGGTCGACCCGGAGTTCCTCGACGAGTTCGCCCGGCTGCTGCGCGACTTCGCCGGTCGCCCGTCGCTGCTCACCGAGGCGCCGAAGTTCGCCGCCCACGCGGGCGGCGCGCGGGTGTTCCTCAAGCGCGAGGACCTCAACCACACCGGCTCGCACAAGATCAACAACGTGCTGGGCCAGGCGCTGCTCACCAAGCGCATGGGCAAGAAGCGGGTCATCGCCGAGACCGGCGCGGGCCAGCACGGCGTGGCCACCGCCACCGCCTGCGCGTTGATGGGCCTGGACTGCGTCGTCTACATGGGCGAGGTCGACACCGAGCGGCAGGCGCTGAACGTGGCCCGGATGCGGCTGCTCGGCGCGAAGGTCATCCCGGTGAAGAACGGCTCGCGCACGTTGAAGGACGCCATCAACGAAGCCCTGCGCGACTGGGTCGCCAACGTGGACGACACCCACTACCTGCTCGGCACCGCCGCCGGACCGCACCCGTTCCCGGTGCTCGTGCGCGACTTCCACCGGATCATCGGCATCGAGGCGCGCGAGCAGATCCTGGAGAAGGCCGGTCGGCTGCCCGACGTCGTCGCCGCGTGCGTGGGCGGCGGGTCCAACGCCATCGGCATCTTCCACGGCTTCATCGACGACCCGTCCGTGCGGCTGGTCGGCCTGGAGCCCGGCGGCGACGGCATCGACACCGACCGGCACGGCGCGACGCTGACCGCGGGCACGCCCGGGTCGCTGCACGGCGCGATGTCCTACGTGCTCCAGGACTCCGACGGCCAGATCGCCGAGGCCCACTCCATCTCCGCGGGCCTGGACTACCCCGGCGTCGGACCCGAGCACGCGTTCCTCAAGGACAGCGGACGGGCGGAGTACCGGCCGGTGACCGACGCCCAGGCGATGGAGGCGTTCGCGCTGCTGTCGCGCGAGGAGGGCATCATCCCGGCGGTCGAGTCGGCGCACGCCCTGGCCGGCGCGCTGGTGCTGGGCCGCGAGCTCGGGCCGGACGGGTTGATCCTGGTCAACCTGTCCGGGCGCGGCGACAAGGACATGGACACCGCGATCAAGTGGTTCGGGCTGGGGGTGGAGTCGTGAGCAGGCTTGAACCGGTTTTCTCGGCTTGTCGGGCGGAGTCGCGGGCGGCCCTGATCGGGTACCTGCCCGCCGGCTACCCCACCGTCGAGGGCTCCAAGGACGTGCTGCGGACGATGGTGTCGTCCGGGTGCGACCTGGTGGAGGTCGGCCTGCCGTTCTCCGACCCCGTCATGGACGGCCCCACCATCCAGCGCGCGGCCGAGCGGGCGTTGCGCGGCGGGTTCCGGGTGCGGGACCTGTTCGGCGTGGTCGAGTCGGTCGCGGCGGCCGGTGGGCGCGCGGTCGTGATGACGTACTGGAACCCGGTGCTCGCGTACGGGGTGGACCGGTTCGCGCGGGACCTCGCGGCGGCCGGCGGGCTGGGTGTCATCACGCCCGACCTCGTGCCCGACGAGGGCGCCGAGTGGATCGCGGCGACGGACGCCCACGACCTCGACCGGATCTTCCTGGTCGCGCCCTCGTCCACGGAGGAGCGGATCTCCCTGACGGCGCGGTCGTCGCGCGGGTTCCTGTACGCGACGTCCGTGATGGGCGTGACGGGGGCGCGCGACGTGGTGTCGTCGGCGGCTCCGGCGCTGGTCAAGCGGGTGCGTGAGCACACCGACATGCCGATCGGTGTGGGGCTCGGCGTGCGCAACGGGGCACAGGCGGCGGAACTGGCGGCGTTCGCGGACGGTGTGATCGTGGGCTCGGCCTTCGTGTCCGCCGTGGAGGACGACACCGTGGCGGCGCTGACCGAGGAGTTGGCCAGTGGGGTGCGCCAAGCGGCAGCAGCCGTGTAGCACGCACGTTCGAGTGAACTAGTCCGTTCGGCGGCTCTCGTGGCGTCGTTCTGTCGGTGGTCGTCGGCATGCTGGCCCCCATGACCACCGACTACGAGCATCCGATCCTCGACCACCACGGTCCGTGGACGTTGGCCGACGTCATGGCGCTCCCCGAAGACACCTTCCAACGAGTCGAACTCGTCGACGGGTCGCTCCTGGTGAGCCCACTGGGGATGTACCCGCACCAGCGAGCGGTCGCCTCCACCACGATGGCGCTGAGCCGCGTCACCGGTCGGGTGGGAGGCCCTGCCGGGAGTGAACGTCCTGCTGTCCCCCGACCGGATGCTCATCCCCGACTTCACCGTCAACGTCACGGGCGAAGACGGCTTGCTGCTTCCGGTGGCGGCCCTGGTGGTGGCGGGAGAAGTGCTCTCACCGAGCGGCAGCGTCAGCGACCTCGTGCTGAAGCGGAAGCTGTATGCGCAGGCAGGCGTGCCGTTCTACCTGGTCGTGGACCCGAAGGACGGCGAGGTGACCGCGACGATGTTCGAGTTGGCAGCCGGGGAGTACGTCGAGTCCGCGCGCAGCGAGGGCGGCGTGCTGAAGCTCGTGCGACCCTTCCCGGTAACAATCGAGCTGTCGCCGTAGGACGAACGGCCGCACCCACTACGGTGGTGGCCGTGGTGACGACTTACCTCGCGACGATCCCCAGCCCCGACCAGGGCGTGTGGCACCTGGGGCCGATCCCGATCCGCGCCTACGCGCTGTGCATCATCCTCGGCATCATCCTGGCCATCTGGTGGGGTGAACGCCGCTGGGTCGCCCGCGGCGGCCTGAAGGGCGAGGTCACCGACATCGCCGTCTTCGCGGTCCCGTTCGGCCTGGTCGGCGGGCGGCTCTACCACGTTGCGACGGACTACGACAAGTACTTCGGAGAGGGCCGCAACCCGCTCGAAGCCCTGGCCATCTGGAACGGCGGCCTCGGCATCTGGGGCGCCATCGCACTGGGTGGCGTGGGCGCGTGGATCGCGTGCCGGCGCAAGGGCATCCCGCTGCCCGCGATGGCGGACGCGCTCGCGCCCGGCATCGTCGCCGCGCAGGGCGTCGGCCGCCTCGGCAACTACTTCAACCAGGAGCTCCACGGCGGTCCCACCACGCTGCCGTGGGGACTGGAGATCTACGAGCGCGAGAACCCGGTCACCGGCTTCAAGGACGACCTCGGCGGCGTCGTGCGGGACCACACGCCGATCGAGATCGTGCACCCCACGTTCCTCTACGAAATGCTGTGGTGCCTCGGCGTCGCGCTGCTCATCGTGTGGGCCGACCGCAAGTTCCGGCTCGGCCACGGTCGCGTGTTCGCGCTGTACGTCGCGGGCTACACGGCCGGCCGGTTCTGGATCGAGATGATGCGCACCGACCCGGCCACCCAGGTGTTCGGCCTGCGCATCAACGTCATCACGTCGGTCGTCGTGTTCATCGGCGCCGTCGTGTACTTCCTCCTCGCCGCCAAGAAGGGCGACCGCGAGGTCATCGTGCGCGAGGAGGCCGTCACCGAACCACCCGGTTCCCAGGACGCCTCCGACGAGCCCGGAACGGACCTCGCCGCCTCCGAGCAGACGACCGTCCCCGACACCAAGACGGCACCCGACCAGCCCGCGGACACCGGCGACAAGCCGGACAAGTAGCCGCCATGCGCATCCTCGTCGTCGAAGATGACGACCGGGTGGCGCGTGGACTCCTCACCGCACTCCGGCACGCCGGCTACGAGGTGCACCGCGTGGCCACGGCCGCCGCGGCCCTCACCGCACCACCGGCGGACGTCGTGCTGCTCGACCTCGGCCTGCCCGACCGCGACGGCCTCGACGTGCTGCGCGAACTCCGCCACCGCACCGGCACCGCGATCATCACCGTCACCGCGCGCGGCGAAGAACGCGAACGAGTCCTCGGCCTGCGCCTGGGCGCCGACGACTACGTGGTGAAACCGTTCGGCACCGCCGAACTCCTGGCCCGCATCGAGGCGGTGCTCCGCCGCACCCGCGCCGCACGTGCCGCCGAACGCGAGCGCGAGGTCACCCTCGGCCCGCTCACCCTCGACCCCGCCGGCCGCGAAGCCCGCGTCAACGGCGAACCCGTACCGCTCACCCGCAAGGAATTCGACCTGCTCGCCCTGCTCGTCGGCCGGGCCGGCACCGTCGTCAGCCGCGACCTCATCGTGGACCAGGTGTGGCAGGCCCACTGGGAAGCGCCCTCACGCACCCTCGACACCCACATCGCCGCCCTGCGCGGCAAGCTCGGCCACGCCCTGCGCATCGAGACGATCAGGGGTGTGGGCTACCGGGTGGCGGCCCACACCCCCGACCCGTGATCACCACACGTGGGCGACGTCCACCACGACCCGGTTCGACAACGTGAACACCCGGAACGGCAGCAGCGCGCGCACGCCCAGCCCCACCGTCGTCTGCCCCTCGAACGACCCGGCCCACGCGACCTGCCGGAACGTCTGGTAACCCGTGACGTCCACCAGCTCCGACCCGTTCGGGTAGGTGTAGGTCGGGTTGCCGTCCTGGTCGTAGGCCGGCGAGTTCACCGTGATCTGCAACTTGCCGACACCCCGCAACGGCACCGGCTTGCCCGAACCCTCGTGCGTCACCTCGGGCACGTACTGCACTGTGTAACCGTCGTTCACCCCGGTGAAGTCGAACACCAGCCGGTCGTAGCACTCCTGCCGACCGGCGCGGATGTTCGTCAACAACCCGGTCGTGGTCTGGGACGCGTACTTCGGCCCCGACCCCCAGGTGACCGGCGTGCACGCGGCGGCCCTCGCCACCGAAGCAGCCCCGGCCGTCGACGCCGACGCGGCCACCGGCGCCACCACCGCCATCGCGGTCACCGCCGCGAGTAACAGCGCAACCTTGCGTAGCATGCTCATTCCCCCTCTCGCGGGCCGGACAGCCCGCAGACGACATGACGCACGTCACCCACAGGAGGTTGCCTCCGCGTGCTGCGCCGCCTGCTGGTCCTCATCGTGCCGCTGCTGGTCGCCCTGGTCGCCGCCCTGGGCGTGCCGCTCGCGTTCGCGGTCGTGCAGCGCGAGAGCCAGGAGACCTACCTCGACCGATTGGGTGACGCGAGCCGGTTCGCGTCGCTGGCCGAGAACGCCCTGGCGTCGGGGCGCCTGACCGCGTTGCGGGAGGAGCTGGTGCGCTACGACCAGCTGTACGGCATCTCGGCCGCGCTGGTCGGCACCGACGGTGCGGTGCTCGAATCGTCACGCCGGCCGTTCCCGTTGGACGACCCGCACGTCGAGGTCGGTCTGCGGGCGGCGTTCGGCGGGTACCGGGGCGAGACCGACCAGTCGGTGTGGCCGTGGGAGCGGGTGAACCTGGTCGTGGTCGAGCCGGTCGGGCGCGACAGCGAGGTCGTCGCGGCCGTGGTCACGATCTCCCCGACCGACGGCCTGAGGTCCGCGATCCTGCGCCAGTGGGGCGTGCTGGCCCTGGTCGGCCTCGTGCCCATGCTCGGCGTGGTCGCCGTCGCGTGGCCGATGTCGCGCTGGGTCCTGCGCCCGGTGCGCAAACTGGACGAGGCCACCGCCGCCGTCGCGGGTGGCCAGCTGGACGCCCGTGCGGACGAGCTGGGCGGCCCCCCGGAACTGCGCCGGCTGGCCGCGAGCTTCAACGCGATGGTCGACGTCGTCGGCCGGGCGCTGCGCCGACAGCGGGCGTTCGTGTCGGACGCGTCCCACCAACTCCGCAACCCGCTGGCCAGCCTGCGCCTGGCGGTGGACAACCTGGCACCCCACGTCACCGACGACGCGGGCCGCGAGGCGCAACGCATAGCCGTCGACGAGGCCGAGGAAATGGGCCGCGTCCTGGACACCCTCCTGGCCGCCACCCGCCTGGACAGCGCCTCCGCCGCCGAGCCGGTCGACGTGGACAACCTGCTGGCCACCCACGTCCCCGGCTGGCGGGCGCTGGCGGGCGACATTCGCCTGACCGTCGCCGTCCCCCCGGGCCTGCGCGTCCTGGAACCACCCGGCGGCCTCGGCAGCGTGCTGGACGAGCTGGTCGGCAACGCGATCAGGCTGTCCGGGGGCACACAGGTGAAGGTGTGGGGCAACACCGCCGACGACCAGGTGGAACTGCACGTGACCGACGACGGCACCGGCCTGTCGACCGACGAACGAGCCGCCGCCCTGAGCCGGTTCTG
This sequence comes from Saccharothrix stipae, assembly GCF_054781895.1. Lineage (NCBI taxonomy): Bacteria > Bacillati > Actinomycetota > Actinomycetes > Pseudonocardiales > Pseudonocardiaceae > Saccharothrix > Saccharothrix stipae. The sequence continues at coordinate 1,039,366 of NZ_BAAGTN010000008.1, forward strand.
GCGCGCGCCACGTCACCAGAACATCGCCGGCACAGGCCTGGGCCTGGCCATCTGCGCCGAACTGATCGCCTCGGCCGGCGGCGAACTAGCCCTCCGCCCCGTCGAGCCACACGGCCTGGACGCCGTGATCCGCCTCAGCACCCGACCACCCGGCCCCTGACCACCCGGCCCCTGACCACCTGGAGCCGACTGCCTGACTGCCGGGCCCTGACTGCATGGCGCATGGCTCGGGTGCCTGCCCGGCTTGCCCATGCCGCCTGCCGGCACGTCTGACCACGCTGTGCGTGACCTGCCTGCTGTCGGCCCGCTGCCCTGCCTGGTGAGGTCGGTCTGTTGTCTGGTCGGACTGGGTCGATCGGGTTGGGTCGATCGGGTTGGCGCGGTCGGTCGCGGTCGGTGTGGCTGGGTCGGTGGTCGGTCGGGATGAGCAGGGTGAGGGTGAGTGGGCGAGTGGTGAGGGAGGTGGGGTGGTGGGTGTGGTCGTCTGGTCTCCTGCACTGGTGTTCGCCTTGGCCGCCTCCTTCTCTTCCGGCAACGAAAAAGTGGTGGGGATAGTTGCCCATCGACGGGTGGTTCGCACCTATGTGTGGCGTTGGGGCCGTGGGTGCAACCTGGGGCGGGGTGGGGAGCATGGGATATGGGGGGTCGGGGGGAGCTAGCGTTTGGTGGCGCGGAACCAGCGTTCGGCGCCCTTGTGCAGTGGCACCTGACCCGTGGCGATGCCCGTTCGCACGTTGATCCGGCTGGCCTCGGGGTGGCCGGCGGCGATTCGGGACGATTCGGTGAACACGGTCCTTGTCACGACCTCGACCACGTCGGCGTCCAGGGCCGACCTGGCCAGCAGCAGGTTCGGCACGGCGAACGTGTGGCACGGGCCGAGGTTGCCGTAGGTGGTGGCCGGGATGGTGGCGGGCACGTAAGGGCCCGGGTAGGCCTCCGCCAGGCGCTCGGCCTCGACGGGCAGGTCGAGCAGCCTCAGCGGGAAGTCGTGGAGGGTGTCGGCGATCGCCGGGGTCGGGATGCCGGTCAGCGCCAAGAACGCGTCCAGTGATCCGGCGACGAGTTCCTCCGCCGCATCGGCGTGCGCCATCCGCCGCGCGTCCACGTCGATCTCCAGCAACGACAGCAGGCGCGTCGCGGTGAACTCCGTGCCCGACTCCGACGGCCCGAACGAGACCGTCCGCCCGGCCAGGTCCGACAACGTCCGCAGCGGCGAGTCGGCGGGCACGGCGATCTGCATGAAGCTGTCGTACAACCGACCCACGGCGCTGATGCCGCCCGGGTCCTCCGCGCTGAGCAACGCCCCGTCCACCAGTGGATCCAAAGAGGACAGTCCCAGGTGGACCTGGCCCTCGCGCAGCAGGCGCACGTTCTCCACCGACGCCGCCGTGTGCCGCTCGACCACCCGGGTCGCGGGCAGCTGGTCGGCCAAAGCCTCCGCCAGCGCGCCGCCGATCTCCCGGAACACGGCACCGTCGGGCCCGGTCGCGAGGACCAGTTCCGGCAGGTCCACGGTGGGCGCGGGCGTACAGGCGGGAACGCCCGCCGCCAGGGCGGCCAGCAGCACCGAGCGCCGGGACACCTGCACGACCGCAGCCTAGCTCCGCCGAGCCCGGCGCACCCAGTCCCAGGCGGGAGCAGTGCCCGGGTAAGGCCGGGTGAACGCAGTGTTACGTCAGAGGGATCTGAAGTTTCGGCCCTGCTCCTTGTCGTGCCGCCGCACTGTGCTCAGGATCACCAACCAACTCCCAACGCGGTCCCCCTTGGAGGAGACGTGGTCAGCGCGCAAGCACGCGAGCGCAAACCGATCTACAAGCACCTCTACTTCTGGGTGTTGGTGTCGATCGTGCTCGGCGTTGTCGTCGGGTACGCCTTCCCCGCACAGGCCTCGGGCATGAAGTGGATGGCCGACTTCTTCATCGCCCTGGTGAAGGTCGTCATCGCGCCGACGATCTTCTGCACCGTCGTGGTCGGCATCGCGGGCCTGGGCAACCTGGCCAAGGCGGGCGGTCTGGCGTTGCGGACCATCCTGTACTTCACCGCGATGACCACGGCGGCGCTCGCGATCGGCCTCATCGTGGTCAACCTGGTGCAGCCGGGCCACCACGGCGCGTCGATCCCGATCAACGACGACGCGGCGGACAAGACGCTCGCCGACGCGAAGACGGCCGAGACCGGCGTCACCGGCTTCATCCTCGGCCTGGTGCCGAAGTCGTTCCTGGGCGCGTTCACCGACGGCCAGCTCATCCAGGTGCTCGTGATCGCGATCCTGGTCGCGGTGGCCGTGGCGGGCATGGGCAAGCGCGGCGAGAAGGTGGTGTCCGCGCTGGACACCGTCGCCAAGGTGATGTTCGGCGTCATCAAGATCGTCATGTACGCGGCGCCGATCGGCGCGTTCGGCGGCATCGCCTACACGATCGGCAAGTTCGGCGGCTCGATCCTGGGCAAGCTGGCGTGGCTGATGGGCTCGTTCTACGCGACGTGCCTGCTGTTCATCCTGGTCGTGCTCGGCGGTGTGTCGCTGTACGCGGGGTTCTCGATCTTCAAGTTCCTGCGCTACATCAAGGACGAGCTGCTGATCGTGCTCGGCACGTCGTCGTCGGAGACGGTGCTGCCGCGGATGCTGGTGAAGCTGGAGGCGGCGGGCGCGGACAAGTCGGTGGTGGGCCTGACCATCCCGACCGGCTACTCGTTCAACCTGGACGGCACGTGCATCTACCTGACCATGGGCGCGATCTTCATCGCCCAGGCGACGGGCACGGAGGTGGGTCTGGGCACCCAGGTGGGGCTGCTGCTGTTCATGCTGCTGGCCAGCAAGGGCGCGGCGGGTGTGACGGGCGCGGGCCTGGTCACGTTGGCGGCGTCGCTGAGCGCGTTCGAGGGCAACAGCGCGATCCCGGCGGTCGGCATCGCGCTGATCGTGGGCATCGACCGGTTCATGTCCGAGGCGCGGGCGATCACCAACGTCATCGGCAACGGCGTCGGCACCCTCGTGGTGGCCCGCTGGCAGGGCCAGTTGGACCGCGATCGGTTGCGCGAGGTGATGGACAACCCGTCTCAAGTGGACGTGGACGCCCTGATGGAACGTCAGCACGGTGACGACGACATCACGGAGCGTGAAACCGTCGGGGCCGGTAGCCGCTGACTCCTCCCCGGCCTGACCACGCAGCCCCCGTGCCGTCGTTTACCGAACGGCGGCACGGGGGCTCACCAGCGGTAACAGGGGTAGCGGAGCGTGTTGGCAAGCTCTCACCGACGCGCGCGACGGCGCCGGCTCGGTTATGCTTAACAACGCGTAACAAGCCGGCCGGGATATCGCTCGGCCGTCTCGAATCGTTACGAGTCGCGGACCTAGATCACCCGAAGGATGGTGTGGTTCGGTTTCGCGACTGTTAAAGTCGCGTCAACACGCGGGCCATCGTCGTCCCGTGCCCAGCACCCGGATTCCAGGACCTGGACACGAGGACTCGTTCTTTCACCAAGGACGACGAAGGAGGTCTGCGCAGTGATCTTCTCCGCCATCCCGTCCCCGCAGGGGCTCTACGACCCCGCCGCGGAACGTGACGCTTGCGGTGTGGCGATGGTCGCCGACATCAAGGGCCGGCGCTCGCACGACATCGTCGTCGACGCGCTCACCGCGCTGGCCAACCTGGAGCACCGGGGCGCCGCGGGCGCCGAACCGACCAGCGGCGACGGCGCCGGGATCCTGCTGCAACTGCCGGACGCGTTCCTGCGCGAGGTGCTGGACTTCGAGCTGCCGGAGGCGGGCGCCTACGCGGCCGGCATCGCGTTCCTGCCCGCCGACGCGGAGGACCGCGCGAAGGCCGTCGAGCTGGCCGGGCGGGTCGCCGCCGAGGAGGGCCTGGAGGTCCTGGGCTGGCGCGACGTGCCGACCGCGGCCGACCACGCGGGTGTGGGTCCGACCGCCCGTTCGGTGATGCCGCACTTCGCGATGCTGCTCGTGCGGAGCGAGACCGGTCGGCGGGACGTCGAGCTGGACCGCCTCACCTTCGCCCTGCGCAAGCGGGTGGAGCACGAGAGCGCGGCGGCGGGCGTCGGCACGTACTTCCCGTCGCTGTCGTGCCGGACGATCGTCTACAAGGGCATGCTGACCACGGGCCAGCTGCCCGCGTTCTTCCCCGACCTGCGCGACGAGCGGTTGGCCAGCGCGATCGCCCTGGTCCACTCCCGCTTCTCCACCAACACGTTCCCGTCGTGGCCGCTGGCGCACCCGTTCCGGTACGTCGCCCACAACGGTGAGATCAACACCGTGCGGGGCAACCGGAACCGGATGCGGGCCCGTGAGGCGCTGCTGGCCTCCGACCTCATCCCGGGCGACCTGACCCGGCTGTTCCCGATCTGCCACCCGGAGGGCTCGGACTCGGCGAGCTTCGACGAGGTGCTGGAGCTGCTGCACCTGGGCGGCCGGAGCCTGCCGCACGCGGTGCTGATGATGATCCCGGAGGCGTGGGAGAACCACATCTCGATGGACCCGAAGCGCCGCGCGTTCTACGAGTTCCACGCGAGCCTGATGGAGCCGTGGGACGGCCCGGCGTGCGTCACCTTCACCGACGGCGCGGTGGTCGGCGCGGTGCTCGACCGCAACGGCCTGCGCCCGGCCCGCTGGTGGCAGACCGCCGACGGCCGCGTGGTGCTGGCCTCGGAGACCGGTGTGCTGGACGTCCCGCCGGACCAGGTGGTGGCCAAGGGCCGCCTCCAGCCGGGCAGGATGTTCCTCGTCGACACGGTCGAGGGTCGCCTGGTCGAGGACGACGAGGTCAAGGCGAAGCTGGCCGACGAGCTGCCCTACGACGAGTGGTTGCACGCGGGTCTGCTGGAGCTGGCCGACCTGGCCGACCGGGAGCACGTGGTGCAGAGCCACGAGTCCGTGGTGCGGCGCCAGCTCACGTTCGGCTACACCGAGGAGGAGCTGCGGATCCTGCTCGCCCCGATGTCGGTGGTGGGCGCGGAGCCGCTCGGCTCGATGGGCACCGACACGCCGGTGGCGGCGCTCTCGCAGCGCTCCCGGCTGCTCTACGACTACTTCGTGCAGAACTTCGCCCAGGTCACGAACCCGCCGCTGGACGCGATCCGCGAGGAGATCGTCACCAGCGTGTCGCGGGTGATGGGCCCGGAGCAGAACCTGCTGGAACCCGGACCGGTCAGCTGCCGGCACATCAAGCTGACCTACCCGGTGATCGACAACGACGAGCTGGCCAAGCTCATCCACATCAACGACGACGGCGACCTGCCGGGCTTCGCGTGCACGGTCCTGTCCGGCCTGTACGAAGTGGACGGTGGCGGGGCGGCGCTGGCGGCGGCGATCGAGCGGGTGCGCCGCGAGGCGTCCGAGGCGATCGCGAACGGCGCGCGCACGCTCGTGCTGTCCGACCGCGACTCCGACCACCGGATGGCGCCGATCCCGTCGCTGCTGCTGGTGTCCGCGGTGCACCACCACCTGGTGCGCACCAAGGAGCGGTTGCGCGTGGCGCTGGTCGTGGAGACCGGTGACGCCCGCGAGGTGCACCACATCGCCGCGCTGCTGAGCTACGGCGCCGCCGCGGTGAACCCGTACCTGGCGTTCGAGACGATCGAAGACATGATCAGCACCGGCGCGGTGACCGGCATCGAGCCGCGCAAGGCCGTGCGGAACTACGTGACGGCGCTGGTCAAGGGCACGTTGAAGATCATGTCCAAGATGGGGATCTCGACCGTCGGCGCGTACACCGCGGCGCAGGTGTTCGAGGCCGTCGGCCTGTCGACGGACCTGCTGGACGAGTACTTCACCGGCACGGTGTCCAAGCTCGGTGGCGCCGGCCTGGACGTGCTGGCGGAGGAGGTGGCGCTGCGGCACCGCCGCGCCCACCCGGACAACCCGACCGACCGGGTGCACCGCCGGCTGGAGGTGGGCGGCGAGTACGCCTACCGCCGCGAGGGCGAGCTGCACCTGTTCACGCCGGAGACGGTGTTCCTGCTCCAGCACGCCACCAAGACCGGCAAGCAGGACGTCTACCGGCGCTACACCGACGAGGTGGAGCGGCTGTCCCGGCAGGGCGGCACGCTGCGCGGCCTGTTCTCGTTCGCCGCCGAGGGCCGCACGCCGATCCCGATCGACGAGGTCGAGCCGGTCTCGTCGATCGTCAAGCGGTTCAACACCGGTGCCATGTCGTATGGGTCGATCTCGGCGGAGGCGCACGAGACGCTGGCCATCGCGATGAACCGGCTCGGCGGCCGGTCCAACAGCGGCGAGGGCGGCGAGGACCCCGAGCGCCTGTACGACCCGGAGCGGCGCAGCGCGGTCAAGCAGGTGGCGTCCGGCCGGTTCGGCGTCACCAGCGAGTACCTGGTCAACGCCAGCGACATCCAGATCAAGATGGCGCAGGGCGCGAAGCCGGGCGAGGGCGGCCAGCTGCCCGGCTACAAGGTGTACCCGTGGATCGCGCGGACCCGGCACTCCACGCCGGGCGTGGGCCTGATCTCCCCGCCGCCGCACCACGACATCTACTCCATCGAGGACCTGGCCCAGCTGATCCACGACCTGAAGAACGCCAACGAGCAGGCCCGCGTGCACGTGAAGCTGGTCAGCGAGGTCGGCGTCGGCACGGTCGCGGCGGGCGTGGCGAAGGCGCACGCGGACGTGGTGCTGATCTCCGGCCACGACGGCGGCACCGGCGCGTCACCGCTCAACTCGCTCAAGCACGCGGGCACGCCGTGGGAGATCGGCCTCGCCGAGACGCAGCAGACGTTGCTGCTCAACGGTTTGCGCGACCGGATCACGGTGCAGGTCGACGGCGCGCTGCGCACCGGCCGCGACGTGGTGGTGGCCGCGCTGCTGGGCGCGGAGGAGTTCGGCTTCGCCACCGCGCCGCTGATCGTCGCGGGCTGCGTGATGATGCGGGTCTGCCACCTGGACACCTGCCCGGTCGGCGTGGCCACGCAGAACCCGGAGCTGCGCAAGCGCTACACCGGTCAGGCCGACCACGTGGTGGCGTTCTTCGAGTTCGTCGCCCAGGAGGTCCGCGAGCTGTTGGCGTCGCTGGGTTTCCGCACGATCGACGAGGCCGTGGGCCACGCCGAGCTGCTGAAGACCGACGAGGCGATCGACCACTGGAAGGCGGCCGGGCTGGACCTGACCCCGGTGTTCGAGGTGCCCGAGACGCCGTACCGCACGGCCAAGCGCAAGGTGCGCGAGCAGGACCACGGCCTGGCCCAGGCGTTGGACCGCACGCTGCTCCAGCTCGCCGACGCCGCGCTCAACGACGCCCGCCCGGTGCGGCTGGAACTGCCGCTGCGCAACGTCAACCGCACCGTCGGCACGCTGCTCGGCGCCGAGGTGACGCGCCGGTTCGGCGGCGACGGCCTGCCCGACGACACGATCCACGTGACGTTCACCGGTTCGGCCGGCCAGTCGCTGGGCGCGTTCATCCCGCGCGGCATCACGCTGGAGATGATCGGCGACGCCAACGACTACGTCGGCAAGGGCCTGTCCGGCGGCCGGATCGTCGTCCGCCCGCACCCCGACGCGCCGTTCGCGGCCGAGCGGCAGGTCATCGCGGGCAACGTGATCGGCTACGGCGCGACGTCCGGCGAGATCTTCCTGCGCGGACGGGTCGGCGAGCGGTTCTGCGTGCGCAACTCGGGCGCGCTGGCCGTCGCCGAGGGCGTGGGCGACCACGCGTTCGAGTACATGACCGGTGGCCGGGCCGTGGTGCTCGGGCCGACCGGCCGCAACCTCGCCGCGGGCATGTCCGGCGGCATCGCGTACGTGCTGGAACTCGACCCGGCGGCGGTCAACACCGCCATGGTCGAGCTCCAGCGGCCCGGTGCGGAGGACCTGCGCTGGCTGCGCGACGTGGTGGAACGCCACCACCAGCTCACCGGTTCGGCGGTGGCCGCGTCGCTGCTCGGCGACTGGACCCGGCGTTCCGCGTCGTTCACCAAGGTCATGCCCGGTGACTACCAGCGCGTGCTCGAAGCGATGAGGCTCGCCCGCGCGGAAGGCAGGGACGTCGACCAGGCGATCATGGAGGCCTCCCGTGGCTGACCCGTACGGTTTCCTCAAGCACTCCCGCGCCGACGCCAAGAAGCGGCCCGCCGCCGAACGGCTGGACGACTGGAACGAGGTGTACCAGGACGTCCCGGCGGAGCGGCGGGACGGTGAGGTGCGCGTCCAGGCGACGCGGTGCATGGACTGCGGCATCCCGTTCTGCCACTCCGGGTCGGCCGGGTGTCCGCTGGGCAACCTGATCCCCGAGTGGAACGACCTGGTGCGCCGGGGCGACTGGGAGTCCGCGTCGGACCGGTTGCACGCGACGAACAACTTCCCCGAGTTCACCGGCCGGCTGTGCCCCGCGCCGTGCGAGGCGGCGTGCGTGCTGGCGATCAGCCACGACGCGGGCGGCGCGGTCGCGATCAAGCGGGTCGAGCAGACCATCGCCGACGTGTCGTGGGAGCAGGGGCTCGTGCCGCCCACCCAGTCGCACGTGTCGTCGGGACGCAAGGTCGCGGTCGTCGGTTCCGGCCCGGCCGGGCTCGCCGCGGCCCAGCAGCTCACCCGCGCGGGCCACGAGGTCACCGTGTTCGAGCGGGACGACCGGCTCGGCGGGCTGCTCCGCTACGGCATCCCCGAGTTCAAGATGGAGAAGAAGGTCCTCGACCGGCGGCTCGCGCAGCTGCGCAAGGAGGGCACGAAGTTCGTCACCGGCTGCGAGGTCGGGGTGGACCTCACGGTCGAGGAGCTGCGCTCGGAGTTCGACGCGGTGGTGCTCGCGGTGGGCGCGCTGCGGGGCCGTGACGACACCACGACGCCGGGCCGTTCGCTGCGGGGCGTGCACCTGGCGATGGAGCACCTGGTGCCCGCGAACCGGGCGTGCGAGGGCGACGGACCGCCCGCGATCGACGCGGCGGGCAAGCACGTCGTGATCATCGGCGGCGGCGACACCGGCGCGGACTGCTACGGCACGGCGTCCCGGCAGGGCGCGGCGTCGGTGCTCCAGCTCGACCAGTACCCCATGCCACCGTCCACTCGGGACGACGCGCGCTCGCCGTGGCCGGTGTGGCCGTGGATCCTGCGCACCTACCCCGCGCACGAGGAGGCGGGGGAGCGGAAGTTCGCGGTCGCGGTGGAGAAGTTCGTCGGTGACGACGAGGGCCACGTGCGGCAGATCCAGCTGCGCAAGGTGCGGGTGGAGAAGGACGCCTCCGGTCGTCGCCAGGTCGTGCCGACCTCCGAGGAGGTCGAGGTGCTGCCGGCGGACCTGGTGCTGCTGGCCATCGGCTTCGAGGGCGTCGAGCACATGCCGCTGCTGGACGGGCTGGGCATCCAGCTCACCTCGCGCGGCACGATCTCGTGCGGCTCGGACTGGCAGACCCAGTCGCCCGGTGTGTTCGTCTGCGGTGACGCGCACCGCGGCGCGTCCCTGGTCGTGTGGGCGATCGCGGAGGGCCGTTCGGTGGCCAACGCGGTGGACCGCTTCCTGACCGGCTCGTCCGACCTGCCGTCCCCGGTGATCCCCAACATGCTCCCGCTGGCCGTCGTGTAGTACCCCCCGGACCGCCGTTGGTTGGATGCCCGGCCGCCCCGACAACGACGTCGGGGCGGCCCTTTTACTTCTGCCGGACCTGTGCCAGGGCCTCGGTCACCTTGGCCGCGAGGTTCGCCAACCCTCGTTCGCTGACGACCAGGTCGACGCCGCCGTCGTGGACGCCGCCGAAGCGGAACTGGATCTCCTGGCCCACCACCTCGAAGTTCATCGGGCAGTCGCCGTCGATCGCGACCCACGAGTCCACTTTGATGCCGCTCATGCACCTCTCCCGTCTTTGGATGCGATCAAATCGCATAATCGGAGTTTGCGCAGTCCTTCGATCGGGTGACCAGTGGCCGGGTCGGGCGCCGGTAGGCTCGGCACATGGCGAGGATCACGCCGACCGCGAAGAAGCTGTTGCTGGGCAAGGAGATCGCGTTCCTGCGGGAACGCGCGGGCCTGTCCCAGGCGCAGGCGGCCGCGCTCATCGAGAAGAGTCAGAGCCGCATGGCCGACATGGAGGCGGGACAGTCCAGCATCACGCCGGGCGACCTGATCCTGTTGCTCAAGGGCCTCGGTGTCACCGATGAGGCGCATGTGGAGGCGTTGCTGGAGTTGCGCCGGAACAACCACCAGCGCGGCAAGTGGACCGGTGTGCGGAGCATGTACGCGGAGTCCTTCCGCACGATGATCGACCTGGAGGAGAACTGCGACCTCATCCGCACGGTCGAGACCGAGGTGCCGCCCGGGCTGTTGCAGTGCGAGTCCTTCATCAGGGCGCTGTACGCGCTCAGCGATGACGATCGGGACCTGGACGCGCGGGTCGAGGCTCGGCTGGCTCGGCAGGCGATCTTCTACAAGCCGGACGCGCCGCAGGTGGCGTTCGTGATCTCGGAGTCGGCGTTGCGGCGGGAGTACGGGCCGCCCGAGGTCATGCGCGAGCAGGTCAACTACATGATCAAGCTCTCCAAGCTGCCCAACGTCCACCTCCAGGTGCTGCCCTTCAAGACGCGCTTGCAGAGCGACTGGATCCGCGACCGCTTCGTGCTTTTGCGCATCCCGTCACCAGGGGTCGCCGGTCCACTGGATTTTGCATACACCGAGAACAAGGCCGAACTGCGCTACCTGGACGACAAGCCGTTGGTTGCTACGTTCGAGCAGGTCTGGGTCCGGCTGACAGGGGTGGCGTTGAGCTTCGAGGAGACGCGGAGGTTCATGCGTAGAGTTGCTGCCGACTACAGCTAGGAGGCAGCCGTGTTTCGCAAGTCGAGCTACAGCGGTTCTGAGGGCAACAACTGTGTCGAGGTGTGGCGGTCCGCGGAGTCGGTGGTGGTGCGGGACAGCAAGGCGCCGCAGGGCGGGGTGGTGCGCATGAGCCCGGCGGCGTTCGACCAGTTGCTGGAGGTGCTGGGCCGTCGGACCCATATGAGTCGGCAGGTGGGCCAAATTTTGCCGGTCTCGTAATTGATCGGTGCATCGGGCGGACTCCATGCGGAGAACTGTTTCCGTTGAAGGGATTCCCGGTGAACACCCAAAGATTTTCGACACGGGTTGGAATGGTGCTCGCGAGCGCGTTGTTGGCCACCACCGGCTTGGTGTCCACGGCATCGACGGCGTCCGCGAGCACCCCGAAGGGCGTCGAACTCGGCGCGAGCGACACCGAGGCGGTGGTGACGGCGGCCAGACCCAGCGGGCTGCGGGGCGTTTCCGCGTACGAGGGCACCGGCGTGCCGGCCGACGTGACGTCCCACGGCGCGCAACGCGTGCCCGCCGGCCACAGGATCCAGGGCTACTCCTCGCCCACCGGTGACGTCACCGTCCAGTCGATCATCGGCGCGGACAACCGGACGCGGGTCAACCCGACCACGAGCTTCCCGGCGAGCGCCACGGTGCTGATCACGCGCACCGTCAACGGCGTGGAATCGCAGCACTGCACCGGCTGGATGTTCGGCGCGAGCCTGGTGCTGACCGCCGGGCACTGCGTCTACAACCAGAGCAGCGGCTGGTACACCGGCCAGCTCAAGTTCTACCCCGGCGCGAACGGGACCACCTACCCGTACGGCTCCTGCACCGCGGCGACCCTGCGGTCCAACACCGGCTGGACCACCGACGGCAACCCCGACGCCGACTACGGCGGCGCGTCCCTGAACTGCACTGTCGGCAACACCACCGGCTGGTACGGCGCGTACTGGACCACGGCGTCGCTCATCGGCACGTCCACCACGATCCAGGGCTACCCCGGCGACAAGGCGCGGCAGCAGTGGATCCACTCCGATCAGGTCCGGGCGAGCAATTCACTGCGCCTGTACTACGACAACGACACCGTCGGCGGCAACAGCGGCAGTTCGGTGCACACCGTGCGGGCGTCCGGGTCCTCCGGCTGCGCCGGCCGGTGCTCGCTGGCGTTCCACGCCTACGGCGTCGGTTCCAACGGCCACAACAGCGGCCCGCGCATCACCGAGAGCCGGTTCAACCTGGTCATCGGCTGGCGCTGACCCGATCCGGTGCGGTTCGCGGGGGCGCGGCAACCGGGAACGCCGTCCGTTCCGTCCCAGTGGTGACCGAGAGGAGCGAATCGTGAGACGCGCACACCTCGCGCTGCTGATCGGCGTGCTGGCGCTCGCGGCGTGCGGCGGGGAAACCCCGTCGTCCGACGCCGACACCCCACCGCCCACCACCGCGCAGGCCGTCGTCACCGGCGTGGTCACGGACTCCGCCGGTCGACCGGTGGCCGACGCGCTCGTGCAGCCGAGGTCGCTGGACACGCCACCCCACCCGGTGCCGGAACTGGCGGTCCTGTCCGGACCGGACGGCCGCTACGAATGGCGCCTGACCCCGGGCCGCTACGAGTTCGCCGTGACCAAGGACGACCGCACCGGTCCACCGGCCGAAGCGACCACCGAAGCAGGCCGGACCGACCACGTCGACCTCCGCCTGCCCTGACGCCCGCCGCCCCGACCCGGAGATCCGGGTCGGGGCGGCCCGCCCGGCCACGACCGGGTGTCAGCACGCGTCGGATCCAGCCCCGTCAGACGCCCGTCACGGCGCCTGTCACCGCGCGCACCGAGCGGATGTGGCTGACCAGGAACTCGCGGTGTTCGCCGCGCGGCGCGCAGTTGGCCTTCAGGTTGCCCGCCGCGTGGTCGACCGGGGTGATCACGTGCTTCACCGTGCTGCGCCGGCCGTTGGCCACGGCGATCTCCACCGACGTCCGGCTCACCAGGGCGTCCGCCAGCAGCACGACCTCCGAGTCGGGCAGCACCAGCGACTGGTCCCGCAACAGCCGCACCGCGCCCATCCGCTGCGACTGCGCGGGTGGCAGCGCGATCTTCGGGCGCGGCCGTTCCCGCTCGACCAGCGCCGCGGCCAGCTTCGCCAGCTCCTGCTCGGTCAACGGCGCCCGCCACCCGCCGGTCGCCCCGCGCGGCACCGGCGGCTCGACGCGGCGCCGGGGCACCCGCTCCAGCACCGACGTGCCGTCCACCGCCGACGTCGTCGGCGCGTAACCGGCCGCCCGCAGCAACGCCAAGGTCTCCGTGGCGGGCTTCGCCGAGGCCAGCACCGTCGGACCCAACGGCTGCAGCGACAGCTGCGCCAACGACCGGTGCCCGGCGATCTCGCTCAGCAGCAACGGGTCCTCGGCCCGCACGCAGCACGCCACCGGTGTCACGGTGATCCGCCCGTGCTGCCGCGCCACCTCCCGCACCAGCCGCTCCACCGTCGGCGGCACGCCGTGCTCGGCCACCGACGCCAACCGCGCCAGCAGCGCGTCCGGCTCGTGCCCCGCGTCCAGCGCCCGCCGCACGCTGGCGCCGCTGAACCGCCAGCCACCCGCCGTGCCGTCGGCCGCCAGGTCCAGCACCGAGCTCAGCTCACGGCTCGGCAGCCCGGCCACCACGGCGGTCAGGTCCGGTCGCAGGTGGGCGGTCGCCGCGGCGGGCGGCACGAACCGCCCGGCCACCTCCGCCACCCGACCCGGCTCCACCCGAACCGTTTTCACCCGATCGGGGGTCACGTGGCCCGCCGACACCGCACGTCCCAACGCGGTCGCCGAGCCCAGCGCCACCAACCCCACCGACTCGGCCTCCACCAACGCCGCCTCGGTGGCCGCCCGGCCGTGCACGGCGGGCCGCGTCCACACCAGGTCCGCCACGACCTCCTGCCGCAGCTCGAACGCCTCGTCCTCGCCGAGCAGCGCGTACCGCTCCAGCAGGCCCTGCCGGACCCGCTCGCCGGTGTCCCCGGCGGAGGGCTCGGCCGGCGCGGGCCGCTGCCCGCCCGGCGGCCACGTCATCCGCGGCCACGCCTCGGCCAGCGCGGCCAACCGGTCCGCGGGCGGTGCGGCGCGCCAGGCGTCCGACCCGCTGGTGGGCACCAGCCGACCGTCGTCCACCGCGAGCAACCGCGCCTCCACGGCCAACCCCAGCCACAACCGCACCCGACCCTCGTCGGCCCGCAGCACGCCCGCCACCCGCCGCAGCTCCCGCACCCCGACCACCGCGCGGCACGCCACCTGATCGACGTCGCACAGGTCGACCAGCCGCGTCACACCATCCACAGTGGACGTCGCGGGCGTGATCGCGGCCCGGTCGGCGAAACCCCGGTTCTGCGCCGCACGGCGCGGCGCGCGCGGCGCGGGCGTGATGCGGCGGCGCGGCTCCTCCTCCAGCGGCCGCAAACCCGGCGAGAAGACCAACCGCCCCTGCGCCGGCCACACCAGCGCCCTCGCCCGCAACTGCCCCAACGCCCGCTTCAACTCCGCCCGCGACGCCTTCCCGTTGCACCGCAACCGTTGCGCCAACGCCTCCGCGCAAGCCTCCTCGCCTAATCGCACCGCGGTGTCCAGCACGTCCCGGCACGCCTGGTCGAGCCCGTCCACGGCCGCCCGCAGCGACGCCGTCGTGGTCAACTCCTCCGCCAGCGCCCGCAGCGAGTGGGGCCGGCGGTCGGCGGCGTCCCTGCGCACCGCCAAGATGTCCCGGATCTCCCCCGCGTCGAGCTCCCGCAGCCATCCGGCCAACACCGATTTCCTACCCACCCGGCCGATTATGCACAGAACGTGACCGCTCGGTGATGCGTTGCGATAGGGCGCTCGAATGAGCCACGAATGGACGAACGTAAGCTGGGCGCCGTGGAATTCACCGGCTTCGGCGAACACGCCATCGACTTCTACGACGGACTCGTGGCCGACAACTCCAAGGCCTACTGGGAGGACCACAAGCACGTCTACCAGCACGACGTCCGGGAACCCATGGACGCGCTGCTCGGCGCGTTGGAGGCCGAGTTCGGCAAGGGAAAGGTCTTCCGGCCCTACCGCGACGTGCGGTTCAGCAAGGACAAGACGCCCTACAAAGACCACTGCGGCGGCGTGGTCGAACTCGGCCGCGGCGGCGGCGCGCACTACGTGCAGCTCGGCACCGACGGCCTGTTCGTGGCCGCCGGGTCGTTCGCCATGGCCTCCGACCAGCTCGCCCGCTACCGCGAGTCGGTCGCCGACGACGTGCGCGGTCGTGCGCTGGAGAAGGTGCTCGCCAAGCTCGCCAAGTCCGGTTGGCAGCTGCGCGGCGACGAGCTCAAGCGGGTGCCGCGCGGCCTCGACCCGGAGCACCCGCGGGCCGGGCTGCTCAAGCACAAGCGCATCTACGTGGCCAGGGTGTGGCCGCCCGACGACACGCTGCACGAGCCGGGCTGCCTGGACCGGGTCCGCGGCGCGTGGCGCGAGGCGACGCCGCTGGTCGACTGGTGCGCCGACCACATCGGGGTCACCGAGACCGGCTTCGGCCGCTGACCACCCGCCGTGCCAGGAGGTGGCCGACCGCGATGCCGGCCACGTCCACGAGCGCGTCGAACAGGTCTCCGCCGCGGTTGAGCGCGGTGATGAGCCACTGCAACACTTCCGAGACCGCGGCGTAACCAATGAGGACCGCGGCCAGTGGCCCGGCGGGCAGCCGTGCGTACCTCCCGGCACCCATGAGCAGGGCGAACAGCAGGAAGTGCACCACCTTGTCGGTGCCCGGCGGAGCCGTGGGCACACCTGACGCGGGGGTGAACAGCACGATGACGCTGAGCAACACCGCGACCACGAACGGAAGGATTCTGACGCCCACGGACCGGATTCTCCCTGTTTCGCGGAGATTACTTCCCGGTACATCCTGATCGGTCCAGTGACAGGGACTACTCTGACTAGACGTGAGTCGACGCGCGAAGATCGTCTGTACGATGGGTCCTGCCACCGCGACCGAGGAAAAGGTCAACGAGCTGGTGGCGGCCGGTATGGACGTTGCCCGGATGAACTTCAGCCACGGCAGCCATGCCGACCACAAGCAGGTCTACGACCTCGTCCGCAACGCGGCCGATGCGTCGGGCCGCGCGGTGGGCATCCTGGCCGACCTCCAGGGACCGAAGATCCGGCTCGGCCGGTTCGCCCACGGCCCCGTCGAGTGGCGCACCGGTGACATCGTCCGGGTGACCGTCGAGGACGTCGAGGGCACCCACGACCGCGTCTCCACCACGTACAAGCAGCTGGCGCAGGACGCGAAGGCCGGCGACCGGCTCCTGGTGGACGACGGCAAGGTCGGCCTGACCGTCACCGAGATCGACGGGCCGGACGTGGTCTGCGAGGTCACCGAGGGCGGCCCCGTCAGCAACAACAAGGGCCTCTCGCTGCCCGGCATGGACGTGTCCGTGCCCGCGCTGTCCGAGAAGGACATCGAGGACCTGGAGTTCGCCCTCAACCTGGGCGTGGACTTCATCGCCCTGTCGTTCGTGCGCTCGCCCGCCGACATCGACCTGGTCCACCAGGTGATGGACCGCGTGGGCCACGGCCGCAAGCCGGTGATCGCCAAGATCGAGAAGCCGGAGGCGGTCGACAACCTCGAAGCGATCGTGCTCGCCTTCGACGGCGTCATGGTCGCCCGCGGCGACCTGGGCGTCGAGCTGCCGCTGGAGCACGTGCCGCTGGTGCAGAAGCGGGCCATCCAGATCGCCCGCGAGAACGCCAAGCCGGTCATCGTGGCCACCCAGATGCTCGACTCCATGATCACCAACTCGCGGCCGACCCGCGCCGAGACCTCGGACGTCGCCAACGCCGTGCTCGACGGCGCCGACGCGCTGATGCTGTCCGGCGAGACGTCGGTCGGCCGCTACGCCATCGAGTCGGTCAAGACCATGGGCCGCATCATCGTGGCCGTGGAGACCGAGTCGACCGTGGTCCCGCCGTTGACGCACGTCCCGCGCACCAAGCGCGGCGTGATCTCGTACGCGGCGCGCGACATCGGCGAGCGGCTGAACGCCAAGGCGCTGGTCGCGTTCACCCAGTCCGGTGACACGGTGCGGCGGCTGGCCCGCCTGCACACCCCGCTGCCGCTGCTGGCGTTCACGCCCGAGCCCAGCGTGCGCAGTCAGCTTTCTCTCACCTGGGGCACCGAGACGTTCCTCGTGCCTAAGGTGGACTCGACGGACGAGATGGTCCGCCAGGTCGACCTGTCGATGATCGACATCGGCCGGTACCAGCCGGGCGACCTCGTCGTGGTCGTGGCAGGCTCGCCGCCTGGCACCATCGGCTCGACGAACCTCATCCGGGTGCACCGCCTGGGGGAGGACGACCACGCTTAGGAGATGACGTGACCGAGGCTGCCCGCGCCGCGGCGACCGCCGAGTTCTCGGACGTTCCACGGGACACCGACGGCGTGCCGCACGGGCAGCCCGTGCTCGACCGCCTCGTCGCGCTGCTCGACCTGGAGCGCATCGAGGAGAACATCTTCCGCGGGGTGTCGCCCGCCGAATCGCCCGTGCGGGTGTTCGGCGGGCAGGTCGCGGGCCAGGCCCTCGTCGCCGCCGGCCGCACCGTCCCGGCCGAGCGCCGGGTGCACTCGCTGCACTCGTACTTCATCCGCGGCGGTGACCCCACCGTGCCGATCGTGTACGAAGTGGACCGCATCCGGGACGGGCGCTCGTTCACCACCCGGCGCGTGGTCGCGGTCCAGCACGGCAAGGCGATCTTCGCCCTGTCGGCGTCGTTCCAGCTGGACGAGCCGGGCCTGGACCACCAGGAACCGATGCCCGCCGTGCCGCCGCCCGCCACGCTGCCCACCTACGCCGAGTCGGCGGCCGGGTACCTGGAGAAGATCGGCATGGCCAGGCTGCCGCGGCCGATCGACATCCGGTACGTGACCGAGCCGCCGTGGCGGGCGCGGGAGGACGGGCCGGGCGAGGCGCGCAGCCAGGTGTGGATGAGGGCCGACGGCAAGCTGCCGGACGACGACCTGCTGCACGTGTGCGTGCTGGCCTACGCGTCGGACATGACGCTGCTCGACTCGGTGCTGGTGCGGCACGGCGTGTACTGGGGGACCGACAAGGTCCTGGGCGCGAGCCTGGACCACGCCATGTGGTTCCACCGCCGGTTCCGGGCGGACGAGTGGTTCCTCTACGACTGCGCCTCCCCTTCGGCGTCGGGTGCCCGGGGGTTGGCGACGGGCCGCTTCTACCGCCACGACGGCCAGTTGGTGGCTACCGTGGTGCAGGAGGGCCTGCTTCGGGTTCTGTAACCGATCGGCTACGCTGCGCAGTCAACGGGACGTCATGGGAAGTGGGTCGCGATGAGCACGATGCACAGGCCTGACCACTGGCTCACGCTGGAAGAGTGGGACGCGCTCCCTGAGGACGAGTTGCATCACGTCGAGCTGGTTGAGGGAGCTTTGCACGTGTCGCCGAAGCCGGCGCTCAAACACCAATTGGCTGCGAAGCGGTTGGGTACCTGGCTCGATGAGCAGCTGCCTCACGATGTGGTGGCGGTGCCAGAGATCGATGTGCTGATCAATCCCGTGCCTCCGATCACAGTGCGCGCACCCGACATGGTCATCGTCCCGACCGGGCGTGCTATGGAGTACCCGAAGCGCGTCGACCCTGACGACGTCCTGCTGGCAGTTGAGATCGTGTCACCGGGGACAAGGCGCATGGACCGCATGCTCAAGCCGATCGAGTACGCCGACGCCGGGATTCCGCACTACTGGCTGCTCGAACTCGACGACCCGATCACGCTCGTGGCGTTCACCCTGGTTGACGGCGAGTACAGGCATGTCGCCGGTGGCACCGGGAAGGTCGAGGTCCCCAGTCCCTTCCCGGTCACCCTCGACCTCGACGCGCTGCTCATCCGCTGAGGGCTTCCCACAGCGCTCGGACGTGCCGCTCCTCGGTGGCCTCAGCGCCGATCGCGACCCGGATGGCGAACCGGCCGTTGACGACGGTGTGGGTGATGAACGCGTCGCCGCTCGCGTTGACGCGGTCCATGGCGGCCCGGGTGACCGCGTCGCCGTCCCGGTGGGCGATGACGACCAGTGACAGCGAGCGCGGGACGACCAGGTCCCACTCGTCGGACGCCGACACCCACGATTCGAGCAGGGCGGCCAGCTCCACGTGGCCGCGCAGGTGGGCGCGCACGCCCTCCAGGCCGTACCAGCGCAGCACCGACCACAGCTTCAGCGCCCGGAACCGGCGGCCCAGCGGGACCTGCCAGTCGCGGTAGTCGACCACCGCACCCGACTCGGTCGCGGTGTCGCGCAGGTACTCCGGCAGGATCGTGAGGGCGTCCACCAGCACGTCCGGGTGCGCGGTCCAGAACAGGGACAGGTCGAACGCGGTCAGCATCCACTTGTGCGCGTTCGCGGTGAACGAGTCGGCCGCCTCCACGCCGTCGAACAGGCCCCGGAACTCACGGCACAGCGCCGCCGGCCCGGCCCACGCCGCGTCCACGTGCAGCCAGATCCCGTGCTCGGCGCACACCGCGGCGATCTCGCGCACCGGGTCCACCGCGCCCGTGCTCGTGGTGCCTACGGTCGCGCACACCAGCACCGGCCGGCGCCCGGACTCCACATCGGACCGGACGCGCGCGGCCAGGGCGTCGACCCGCATGGCCAACCGGGAGTCCACCTCGATCCCCCGCACGGCCTGCTCGCCGAGCCCGGCCATGCGCGCGGCGCGTTCGACGGACGAGTGGGTCTGCGACGACACGTACACCGTCTCGGTCCCGTCCACCCCGGACCGACGCCACGTCCCGCCCGACGCGCGGTGCAGGGCGGCGAGCACCGCCACCAGGGCCGCGGACGACGCGGTGTCCTGGATGACACCACCGCCCACGAACGACGACGGCAGGCCCATCGCGCCGACCAGCTCGTCCAGCAGGTGCTGCTCGACCTCGGTCGCGGCCGGCGAGGAGGACCACAACATGCCCTGCACGCCCAGGCCCGACGACAGCAGGTCGCCCAGCACCGACGGCAGGGACGCGTTCGACGGGAAGTAGGCGAAGAAGCCCGGGTGCTGCCAGTGCGTCGTGCCGGGCAGCACGACCCGGTCCAGGTCCGCGAGCAGGCCGTCGAACCCCTCGCCCCGCTCGGGCAACCCGGCCAGCCGCCCCCGCACCCAGCCCGGCTCGACCGGCGACTTGACCGGGAAGTCCGCCACCCGCGAGCGGTAGTCGGCGATCCAGTCGACCACCTCGTGGCCGATCCGGCGGAACTCGTCGGGGTCCATGGCGTGGAATCTAGACGCGGCGCCTGCGGTGGGTGGGTCGCTGGTCATCCGGTGGGGTGAGGGCCCGGGTCTCCACCCGCTCCAGCACCACCGAGCTGGTCAGGTTGCGCACCTCCGTGCGGGAGGCGATCTTGTCCATCAGGAACGCCTGGAGGTGGGTGCTGTCGGCCACCGCGATGTGCACCAGGAAGTCCGCCTGGCCGCTGACGTGGAACAACGACCGCGTCTCCGGCTGCGCCATCACGAACCGCCGGAACGCCGCCACCACCGGCCTGGTGTGCGGCCGCACGTTCACCGAGACCACCGCCTCCAGCGGCAGACCGGTGGTGCGCGGGTCGACCACGGCGTGGAAACCGGTGATCACGCCCAGGTCGCGCAGCCGGCGCACCCGCTGCAGGCACGTCGACGGCGCGATGCCGACCAGCTCGGCCAGGCTCCGGTTGGGCAGCGTCGCGTCGTTCTGCAACGCCTCCAGGATCAGCCAGTCGACCGAATCCAGTTCGGCTGTCTCGCTCACAACCGAACACTGTAACCCTCGGGTGGAATACACCCGAACGTGTGGCCGAGGATGCGGCCGTGCACATCGCCTGGACCTCCTTCCTGCTCGCCCTCGTGGTCATCACCGTCGTGCCCGGCCCGGACTTCGTGCTGGTCACCGGCAACGCGGTGCGCGGCGTGCGGTACGGCGCGCTCACGGCGGCGGGCGTGGTGACCGGGCTGCTGGTGCACGCCGTGCTGGCCACCGCGGGGCTGTCCGCGCTGGTCGTGGCGGTGCCGGCGGCGTTGCTGGCGGTCAAGGCGGTGGGCGCGGTGTACCTGGCGTACCTGGGCGTGATGACGTTGCGCGCGGCCCGGCGCGGTGGGCCGATCAGGCGAGCGCCGAAGTCGGACCGGTCGCTGTTCCTGCGCGGCGTGCTGTGCGACCTGCTCAACCCGAAGGTGATGCTGACCTTCCTCAGCCTGGTGCCGCAGGCCATGGACCCGGCGTCGCCGCCGTTGCCGCAGGCCGCGCTGCTGTCGGCGGTCGCGGTGGGTGTGTTCGCGTGCTTCTGGGCCGTGGTGGTCCCGCTGGCGGGCCGGCTGGCGGCGCTGTTGTCGCGGCCGGGGGTGCGGCCGGTGTTCGAGCGGCTGTGCGGCACGGCCCTGATCGGCATGGCGGCTTCCGTGCTCGCCGCGTAGTTCTCGTTATCGTGCCGCTTCGGGGCAGTCTCCGGTGGGTGAGCCGGACTCGGCCGAGAGGAGCGGTATGCGGGCACCAGGGGACGCGGCGGCGGTGACGGCCGCGCAGCGCGGCGAGCCGGGCGCGTTGGACGCGCTGGTGGCGGCCTACCTGCCGCTGGTCTACAACGTGGTGGGGCACGCCCTGGCCGGGCACCCGGACACCGACGACGTGGTGCAGGAAACCATGCTCCGCGCGCTGAACGGGCTGTCGAGGCTGCGGGAGCCCGAGGCGTTCCGGTCGTGGCTGCTCGCGATCGCGATGAACCAGGTGCGCGACCACCACCGCGCGCGGGCGCCGCTGGCCGACGCCGAACCGGCCGACCTCGCCGACCCCGGCGCGGACTTCGCCGACCTGGCCATCACCCGGCTCCAGCTCACCGGCCAGCGCCGGGAGGTGCTGGCCGCCACCCGGTGGATCGGCGACGACGAGCGCGAGCTGCTGTCGCTGTGGTGGCTGGAGCAGGTCGGCCGGATCACCCGCGCCGAGCTCGCCGAGGCGCTCGACCTCACGCCGCAGCACGCGGCCGTGCGGGTGCAGCGGATGAAGGCGCAATTGGACGGGGCCCGGGTCGTCGTCCGGGTGCTCGCCATGCCGCGTTGCGGCGACCTGGCCGGGGTGATCGCGGACTGGGACGGGCAGCCCAGCGCGCTGTGGCGCAAGCGGATCGTGCGGCACGCGCGGGAGTGCGCCCGCTGCGCGCGGGGGTTCGCCGACCTGGCGGCGGTGGACGGGCTGCTGGCCCGCATCCCGCTCGTGCCGCTGCCGGCCGGGTTCGACCTCGGAGCGCGGCCCGCGGTCGTGGTGGCGAAGAAGGGGTTCTGGGCCAACGCGGTCGCCTCCAAGCCGTTGGTCGCGGCGGCGGCCGTGGTGGCGGTGACGGCGGTGGCGGGCGCGGTCGTGCTGCTGCCCGCCGAGGGGACGCCGGTACCGGCGGCGGCGCCGGTCGTCACGACCACCCGGATGCCCTCGACCATCGCCACCACCACGACCACCACGACGACGACAACGACCACGACCACGACCACGACCCCAGCCGCGCCGGTCGCACCGCCGCCGGCCGTCCAACCGGTCGCCAAGTCCGTGAAGAAGGGCGTCGGCACCTGGCACTTCGACGGCGTCACGCGGGCGCTGTCCGACGTCGGCGCGGGCTGGTACTACAACTGGGCGACCACCCCGGAGAACGTGCAGGCGCCACCGGGCGTGGAGTACGTGCCGATGATCTGGGGCGCGAAGGCGGTGACACCGGCGAACCTCCAGGCGGTCAAAGGACAGGGGACCACCCTGCTCGGCTTCAACGAGCCGGACCTCGCCGAGCAGTCGAACATGACCGTGGAGCAGGCGCTCGACCTCTGGCCGCGTCTCCAGGCGACCGGGATGCGCCTGGGCAGCCCTGCCGTCGCCCACAGCGGTGACCGCGAGGGCGGTTGGCTCGACCGGTTCATGGCCGGCGCGCGGGAACGCGGGCTGCGGGTCGACTTCATCACGCTGCACTGGTACGGCTCGGACTTCGGCCCGGCCGCCGTCGGCCACCTGAAGAGCTACCTGGACGCCGTGCGGGCCCGGTACGGCCTGCCGGTCTGGCTCACCGAGTACTCGCTGATGGACTTCTCCGGTGGCGGTGTGCGCTACCCGGACGCGGTGCAGCTGGCCGACTTCGCCGGCGCGTCGTCGCGGATGCTCGAAGACCTGCCCTACCTGGAGCGCTACGCGTGGTTCGCGCTCCCCGCCGACAAGCCGGGCACGGGGTTGTACGTGCCCGGGGGAACACCCAACCGGGCGGGCGAGGCCTACCGCGCCACCGGTTAGGTGGGTGCCCACCGCCGGTCGTGCGGCGGTGGGCACCGTGCGACACCGGCCCGCCGCCGGTCGAGCGGCGGCGGGCCGGTTCCTCGTGCTCAGGCGAACATCTCGGCGAGCAGCTCGGGGCCGAGGGCGATCGCGGCGGGGCGGTAGGCGGGCGGCGGCGTGCCCATCAGCTCGCGCACCAGGAAGTCCCAGCAGCGCTTGCGGACGTAGGTCAGGCAGTCGATGAACGTGTGCTCGGCGCCCGGCACGATGAGCAGCTCGAAGTCCTTGTCGGCGGCGACGAGCCGGTCGGCCAGCCGCATCGTGTGGTCGGGGTGGACCTGGTCGTCCAGCTCGCCGTGCACGAGCAGCAGCTTGCCCGCCAACCGGTCCGCGAGCTCCACGTTGGAGGAGCGGGCCCACGCCTCGGGCGCGTCCGCGCCGTCGTAGGTCTCCACGAAGCCCGGGTTGAAGCAGGGGGCGTCGTGCGAGCCGGACAGGGCGACGCCGACCTTGTACACCTCCGGGTGGTCCAGCATTGCCCGTGCCGCGGCGAACCCGCCGCCGGAGTGACCGAGCACGCCCACCCGGTCCAGGTCCAGCCACGGCCGCGTCCCGGCCAGCTGCCGCAGCGCCGCGACGTGGTCGGCCAGGCCGCCCGCGTCGGCCACGTTGCCGTAGGAGGCGTCGTGGAAGGCCTTGCTCCGCCCCGGGGTGCCTCGCCCGTCCAGCGCCACCACCACGAAGCCGAGCGCCGCGAGGGGTTCCGCGTCCAGGCCCATCCCGCCCGGGTCGAAGCACGGTGCGACCCGTTCGACCTGCGGTCCGGGGTAGACGGTGTCCACCACGGGGTAGCGCCGGGCGGGGTCGAACCCGCGCGGCCGGTACAGCACCCCGTAGATGTCGGTCACGCCGTCGGCCGCCTTCACCCGGAACCGCTCCGGCGGCGTCCAGCCGGTGGCGGTGAGCTTGGTGGTGTCGGCGCGCTCCAGCTCGACCAGCACCCGCCCGGACCAGTCGCGCACCGTCGTCACCGGCGGTGTGTCCACTGTGGACGCCGAGTCGATGAAGCCCGCCAAGGTGTCCGAGAGGGTGACGACGTGGTCCAGCTCGTCGTCGGTGACCTTGGCGAAGCCGGAGCCGTCCAGCCCGACCCGGCACACCGTGCGCCGGTACGGGTCGGACTCGACCAGCCCGGAGGCGGTGAAGTACACCACCCGCTCGGCCTCGTCGACGTGCAGGAGCCGCCGCACCGCCCACGGGCCGGAGGTGACCTGCCCGAGCAGCTCGCCGGTGCGCAGGTCGTACCGGTACAGGTGGCCCCAGCCGTCGCGCTGGGAGTACCACAGCACCTCGTCGGCCAGGACCCGCACGATCGGCGGCTCGAACAGCCACTGGTTGGGCTCGACCCGGGTGGACCCGGTCTCCCGGAGCACGGTGGTGACCTCGCCGGTGGCCGGGTCCAGCCGGTGCAGGGTGAGCGTGCGCGGGTCGCGGGGCCGGGCGAGGTAGTACACCGCCGAGCCGTCCGCGGCCCACCACGCCCACTTGGCCGTGATCGGCGACAGGTGCGGCGTGAGCAGCGGTTCGGCCTGCGCCCGGACCACCGTGCCGGTGGCGACGTCCAGCACGACCAGTTCGGTCCGCGGCAGGTGCTCGTCACCGGGGTAGGCGTACCGCTGGGTGTGCAGCACCGGGGCGCCGCCGTCGGCGGGCCTGGCCTCCACCAGGTGGGTCCGCCGGACGTCGCGCTCGTCGATCCGGTGCGCCAGCACCTTGGTCGAGTCGGGCGACCAGGCCACCGCGGGCGGCAGGTGCGGCAGTCCGATCTTGCGCAGCAGGGTGGCGTTGCCGGTGGCGGCCGGGCCCGGGCCGTAGGCGTGGTCGGGTTCGCCGTCCGTGGTCAGCGCCCACTCGCGGCCGTCGGACAGCGAGTGCGCCCACAGGTCGTGCCCCCGGCGGGAGACGGCGACCTTGCCATCGGGCGACGGCACCGCCAGCGGGTTGCCCGGCGGCGTGAACTCGGCCCGCTCGCAGGTGTAGCCGTCGAGGTGGCAGCGCCAGTACTCGCCGAACGCGTCGAACTCCACGGCGTTCCCGGTCGGTGCGATGGCGGTGAACGGCAGGGCCTCGGGGTCCACCTCCCGCCCTGAGACGACGGTCAGCGCGGCGGCGAGCCGGGCGTGGTCGAAGGCGGGCTCACGGGTGCCGGCCGCCGGGTCGACCAGCACGAACCGCTTGCCGCCGCCGGTGTTCACCGCGTACCAGAAGCGAGCGCCCCCGTCGATCCACCGCGGCCTGACCTTGTCGCCGACGACGAGCTCGCCGGGGCGGGCGGGTCGGCGGAGGAGCTGTTCCGCGGCTTGGTAGTCCTCAGTGGTGCTCATGTCCTCGTCCTTCTCGGTGTCGGTCGGGCGCGGCGGTGCCGCGGTGGTGCTCGCAGGGGGGTGCTGCTCAGATGCTGCGGGCGGTGATGTCGCCGTAGGCGGTGGTGGCGTGGATGGCCAGCTCGGCGGTGCCGTCGGTGTTGCGCAGCGAGTTGTGGACGCGGCCGTGGCCGGTGCCGGCGTCGAGGGACGCGGAGACGCCGGTGGCGGCGCCGACGGTCACGTTGCCGGCCTGGGTGCGGAGCACGAGGGTGCCGTGCACGGCTTCGGCGATCGCGATGTCGCCCTTCATGGTGCTGATCTCGGCGGGGCCGGTGAGGCGGCCGACGGTGACGTCGCCGGCGTGGGTGGTGAGGCGGACGGTGGCGGCCTCGTCGAGCTTGACGGTGCCGTGGGAGCCGTCGTAGGTGACGTCGCCGAGGCGTCCGACGCCGCGGAGGTCGGCACTGGCGGCCTTGGCCTCGACGCGGGAGCCGGTGGGGAGCTGGACGGTGACCTCGACGGCTCCCGAGGCGCCGAGGTACTGGTTCTTGGCGGTGGTCACGATCCGCAGGACGCCGTCGGCGTAGTCGACCGAGGTCTGCTCCGCCGCCTTGACGTCGCGGCCCTTGGCGGCGTCGGCGGGCCGGACCTCGACGGCGGTGTCGGCGCGGTCGGCGGCGATGAACCGGACGTGGCCGGCGGGGATGTCCAGGACGGTGGAGACGGGGGCGGTGGTGGCGAAGGTGCGCATCGTGTTCAGCTCCTGGGCTCGTTGTTTCTGATGCTCGAAACGCTACGTTGCGTTCACAGATCGAGCAACAACGGCGTTGCACGGATGCGCAGTATGTACTGGTAAAACCATGATTTTCGTTGCAACGGAGCAGAATCAAATGCAACAAGCCGTGCTCGTTGCGTTGCAATGGTTCAGAAGTGAACGCTATACTGGGCGCATCGGGGCGGCACGGAGGAGATCGCGATGCCGGGAGGCAGGCTCACCCAGCAGGAACGCCGGCAGATCGCGCTGGGCCTGGCCGACGGCCTGCCCTACGCGGAGATCGCCAGGCGGCTCGACCGCCCCACCTCGACGGTCACCCGTGAGGTGATGCGCAACGGCGGGCCCACCACCTACCGCGCCGACCTGGCCCACCGCGCCACCGAGCGCCGCACCCACCGGCGCAGGCAGACCGTGCCCGCCGGCCCCCGGGCGACGTCGCAGGCGCACGGGCGCGACGCCGAGGCCGTGCGGGAGTACGAGGAGACGTTCACGACCATCCTCGTGCAGTCGGGCCTGCCCAAGATGATGGCCCGGGTGCTGACCTGCCTCTACACCACCGACGCGGGCAGCCTCACGGCCGCCGAACTCGTCGGTCGCCTCCAGGTCAGCCCGGCGTCGGTCTCCAAGGCGATCACCTTCCTGGAAGGCCAGGGCCTGGTCCGCAGGCAACGCGACGAGCGCCGCCGCGAGCGCTACGTCGCCGACAACGACGTCTGGTACCAGTCGATGATCGCCGCCGCCCGGTCGCACGCCCAGCTCGCCGAGACCGCGCGGCTGGGTGTCCGCGTCCTCGGCCCGGACACCCCCGCCGCCAACCGCCTGCGCAACATCGCCCGCTTCGTCGACTTCGTCGGCGAGAGCATCGTCCGCGCCGCGGAGCAGGCCCGCGAGATCCTCTCCACGGAACTCGACACGACCCCGCAAGGCACGACCCCGCAAGACGTGCGCCCGGAGGGCGCGCCCTAGGCGTCCGGGCGGTTGTCGAACAGCGGCTGCCAGCGGCCGTCGAAGCCGCCGTTGGCCGGCAGGTGCCAACCGGGCGGCAGCCACACGCCCACCTCGTGGCTCGCGCGGTCGTCCACGCCGCCGGAGTGCACGAAGTACTCGTGCTGCCGCCAGTAGGTCCCGTGCGAGGCCGGGTCGCCGCTGACCGCGCCCCGGCTGCGCCCCGAGCTGTCCAGGCCCGTGCCCGCGAACCCGCCGAAGTCGTCCGACCCCGACGGCGTGTCCTCGTCCAGCTCCGCCGAGTACGCGCCGAAGAACCACGCCTTCGACAGGTAGCCCTCGCGCCCGTCGGTCAGGTCCGAGGCGGCGTCGTCGCGCGACTGGTTGTAGAACCGCTGCACGCCCGTCCCGATGCCCAGCGCGGGCGTCTCGAACCGCACGTCCACCACGTCGGTGGCCAGCCAGTGCCGCTGCCACGCCGCCTGCGACCAGTGCGTCGGCACGATGTCGGCGAGGTCCTGCAACTCGTAGGTCAGCCGCTTGACCCGCGGCCACGCCACCTTGGTGCCGTTGTCCACCCGGCTGGCCTGCGCGGAGGCGTTGGCGAACGTCAGCGGCACCGCGCCGAACGCCGCCACCGCGCCCGCCGCCCCCTCCGGCACGAACGCGTAGTGCACGTTGCGCTTGTCGTCCGCGCCGGAGATGTTCACCTCGGCGTTCACGCCCGCCGCCATCCGGCCCGAGACGTGCTCCCAGGTGTTCGTCACGAACCGCAGCTCGTGGGCGTGCGGCCCGGCGCTCGGCAGGTCGAAGTCGCTCTCGTCGGCCTGCCACAGCAGCAGGTGCGTCCCCGTGGGCGTGCGCAGGAAGTTGACGTCCGGGTCGTAGGACCGCCGCATGACGTGGTCCTTGTGGTGGGTCACGGTGGCGTTGCCGAACGACTCGCCCGCGCCGCCCGGCGTGCCGGTCACCCCGCGCACCACGATCTCCACCCGTTCCCAGTCGTGGATCTCGTCGCCGTCCTTGTCCGCCGCGTTGTACACGTGGTAGAGCAGCACCAGGGACTTCGCGCCGTTCTCGGTGAACTCCAGCAGCGCGGTGTAGAGCGTGGGCCGGATCCGCCACCGCTCGTAGCCCGCCGTCCCGGCGACGTACCGGGGGATGAGCTTCCAGTTCGCGCGGTTGGTGGCGTAGGCGCCGTCCCGGTCGAAGTCGAAGTTCGCCAACCAGTCGCGGCCCTGCTTGCCGTCGTTCTCGTCACCCCGCTTGAGGATGACCGGCGCGTAGTGGGTCAGGTACGCCTGCCGCTGGGCGGCGGTCAGCGCCCACGTGGCCTGGGCCGGGGCCGCGGGCACGGTCAGGCAGGCCGCGAGCACGGCCGCGACGAGCACGAGGAGTCGTGTCATGCCCACGACTCTCGCGCCGTCACGGCCGGGTTGTCAGCGGGGGCCCGCCCCGGTGGAGCGGGACCCCGTAGCGTCGAGCGACCACGTTCAGGCGATGTTCCACTTCTGGTTGGCCCCGCCGGTGCACGTCCAGATCTGCAACCGGGTGCCGTCGGCGCTGGTGTTCCCGGTGACGTCCACGCACTTGCCGGTCGCCGGGTTCACCAGGTCACGCCCGGCGGTGTGGGTCCACTGCTGGTTCGCGCCGCCCGCGCAGCTCCACAGCTGCAACTGCGCGCCGTCGGCGGTGCCGCGGTCCTTGATGTCGAGGCACTTGCCCAACGCCCGCAGCGTGCCGTCACCGGGCCGCGACCACTGCTGCGCCGCCGTGCCGTTGCACGAGTACAGCTGCACGGCCGCGCCGTCCGCGCTGCTCGCGCCCGCCACGTCGACGCACTTGCCCGCCAGGCCGGTGATCGCGCCGCCGCCGCCCGGGTTGCCGGAGCCCGGCGTGCCCTGCCAGGTGAACGTCGCCGAGGTGCGGGCGGGCAGGGTGTAGGTGAACGACTGGTTGCCCCAGTCGACCCGGATCGACTGGGACGACGTGCCGCCGTTGTGCGCGATCAGGGCCTTGGAGCCGTCCGGGTTGCGGTAGGCCACGTTCGGCACGGTGCCGTTCGCGGTCGAGTCGATCCGGTACGCGCCCGGCTTGACGAACTTCGTCAGGTGGCCGGTGGTGTAGTACTCGACGGTGTAGTCGACCTGGCCGGCGCGCGGGCCGCCCTCCTGCACGGTGATCAGGCCGGTGCACGTGCCGCAGCCGCCGTTGTGGGGCCCCATGTCCTGGTTGAGCGCGAGGCTCCACTTCACCAGGCTGGAGCTCCAGTTGCGGGCGTAGTTGACGATGTCGGCCATGTCCTCGTTGTGCTGGTTGGAGATCCACGTGCCGCCGGAGTGCTCGGTGCTGAACTGCCTCACGTTCGGGTACTGGTTGCGCACCTGCGTGCCGACCGCCGGGTCGCCGAAGTAGCCGTGCCACGCGATGCCGCCGAACAGCGGGTCGTTGCGCACGGCCGCGTCGCCCAGGACGCCGGAGCCGAAGTTGGCGTAGTCGCCGTAGTTCCAGTCGTGCACCAGCACCTTGGTGGTGATGCCCGCCGCGCGGAACGCCGGGTAGAGGTGGTTCTTGGTGAACTCGGCCAGGCCCGCCGGGTTCCAGCTCATGCCGGGGTAGTTCATCGCGGTCGGGTTGGACGCCTGGCAGCAGTTCGGCTCGTTCTGCACCGACACGTAGTCGATCGGGATGCCCGCGGCCCGGTAGCTCTGGACGTACTTCACGAAGTACTGGGCGTACATCGGGGCGTACTCCCACTTGAGCCAGCCCATCTGGTCCATGCGGCCGTTGTCCTTCATCCAGCCCGGCGCGCTCCACGGCACGCCCTTGACCCGCAGCTGCGGGTTGAGCTGCTTGGCCTGCTGCGTCAGCAGCCGCACGTTCGCGTCGTACCCGTTGGTGCCCCAGTCGTTGAGGTCGCAGCACGTGTCGTCCAGCGAGACGTGGCCCGGCCGGGACAGGTCGGACGCCCCGATCGGGTTGCGCACGAACGACAGGCCGATGCCGTCGACCGGGTGGAACAGCCTGCGCATCACCGCGTCGCGGGTGGCCGCCGACACGGGACCGCCGCGCAGCAGGTAGGCGGTGGTGTCGGTGATCGACGCGCCACCGCCCTCGAACTGCTGGTAGGTGGTGCCCTCGTTGACCGTGATGGTGTGGGTCGCGCCGCCCCCGTTCGAGCCGAACGCGACCGACGGCTGCTGGGCGAGGCCGCGGGTGACGACCCGTCCGCCGCTGTCGGAGGTGGTGGTCAGGTAGACGTTGACGGTCTCGCCGGCCGCGGCGGCGGGTTGCGAGGCGGCGAGGGCGGCGGCGACGGTGGTCAGGGCGATGCCGGCGCTGACGAAAGCCCGACGGTGGGAAGAGGGCACCCCGGACTCCTTTCACGACGATGTGGGCAGGGGTCATCGGCGGTCTGTAACAAAATGGAACATTTGTGGAACTTGTCCGCACGTGAAAGGAAACAAGGGCTCCGAACACCTGTCAAGGTCGTGCGCCGAGCCCGGTAAATACCGTGAAAAGTGCTGGAACGCGGGTCGCGTCAGCGGGTCGGCGCGGGCCCGGTGGACGCCCTGACCACCAGTTCCGTGGCCAGCTCGACGTGCAGCGCCTCCAGCTCGTGCCGGTCGAGCAACCGCATCAGCAGCGTCACGGCCATCCGACCCATCTCCTGCAACGGCTGCCGCACGGTGGTCAGTTCCGGTCGGGTGGCGCGGCTGAGGTCGAGGTCGTCGAAACCGGCGACCGACACGTCGCGGGGCACGTCCAGGCCGTGTTCCCGGGCCGCCCGCAACGCGCCGACCGCCATCTTGTCGTTGAACGCGACCAGCGCCGTGGGCCGGTCGGCCAGGCCGAGCAGGTCGCGGGCGACGAGGTGGCCGTTCTCGGTGGTCGGCTCGTCCACGTGCCGCAGCAGCTCCGCCGACGGCAGCACGCCGACGTCGGACAACGCCGCCGCGTACCCGGCGAGCCTGCCGTCGCTCGCCAGCCAGTCGCCCGGACCGCCGATGATGCCGATCCGCCGGTGCCCCAGCTCGACCAGGTGCGCCATGAGCCGCCGCGCTCCCGCGAAGTGCGCCGCCGACACCGACGCCACGTCGCGCGGCAGCTCGGTGCGCGGGTCGACCACCACGAACGGGAACCTGCGGTCGCGCAGCCGGACCAGCTCCTCGGCCGGCTCCGGCGGCAGGACCAGGATCGCGCCGCCCACGTCCGACCGGCCGGCCAGGCCCGGCAGCACGGAGGCGCGCTGCGCGGACACGCCGGCGCTCAGCACGACCTGCCGGTGGTGCAGGGCCAGCGTCTCGGCGACGCTGGAGACGATCAGCCCGAAGTAGTCGGTGAGCAGGTACGGGCAGCGCACGTAGATCGGGCCGGTCGGCTTGGCGCCCCGGGCCCGCGGCGCCTGCGCGCCCAACCCGGCCACGGCCCGCAGCACCAGCTCGCGGGTGTGCTCGGCGACGTTGGCCTGGCCGTTGAGCACCCGCGACACCGTGGCGATGGAAAGCCCGGTCGCCCGCGCCACGTCCCGCACCGTCGCCCTGGCCATCCGCGCCCCCGTTCCACCGCTGTTTCACGATGTTACAGCGCCGCCGGTCGAGGTCGGCGCGGGCGGCATTCAGGGGTGTCGCACAGGTGCGCGCAGGCGCGGGCGTGGGGCAGGCTGGGCAGATGAACACCTCCGAGGCACCCG
Organism: Saccharothrix stipae; assembly: GCF_054781895.1. Taxonomy (NCBI): domain Bacteria; kingdom Bacillati; phylum Actinomycetota; class Actinomycetes; order Pseudonocardiales; family Pseudonocardiaceae; genus Saccharothrix; species Saccharothrix stipae. The sequence goes on from NZ_BAAGTN010000008.1 coordinate 1,071,206, forward strand.
CGCGGATCGCCGTCACCGGGCTCGCCGTCATGGGCAGCAACCTGGCGCGCAACCTCGCCCGGCACGGGCACCGCGTCGCCGTGCACAACCGCAGCCACGCCCGCACCAAGGCGCTGATCGCCGACCACGGCCACGAGGGCGACTTCGTGCCCGCCGAGACGCTGGAGGAGCTCGTCGCGAGCCTCCGGACGCCGCGCCAGATCATCATCATGGTGAAGGCGGGCGCACCCACCGACGCCGTCATCGACGAGCTGGTGCCCCTGCTGGAGCCCGGCGACATGGTGATCGACGGCGGCAACGCGCACTACGCCGACACCCGCCGCCGCGAGGCCGCGCTCAAGGAGGCCGGGCTCCACTTCGTCGGCGCGGGCATCTCCGGCGGCGAGGAAGGCGCGCTCAACGGCCCGTCGATCATGCCGGGCGGCTCCGCCGAGTCCTACGCGCACCTCGGGCCGGTGCTGGAGGACATCGCGGCCGAGGTCGACGGCGTGCCGTGCTGCGTGCACGTCGGGCCGGACGGCGCCGGGCACTTCGTGAAGATGGTGCACAACGGCATCGAGTACGCCGACATGCAGCTCATCGCCGAGGCCTACGACCTGCTGCACCGGGTCGGCGGCATGTCGCCCGCCGACGTCGGCGAGGTGTTCCGCGGCTGGAACACCGGCGACCTGGAGTCCTACCTGGTGGAGATCACCGCCGAGGTGCTCGCCCACGTCGACGTCGAGACCGGCGCCGCGCTGGTGGACGTGATCGCGGACGAGGCCGAGCAGAAGGGCACCGGCCGCTGGACCGTGCAGGAGGCGCTGGAGCTGGGCGTGCCGGTGACCGGCATCGCCGAGGCCGTGTTCGCCCGGTCGCTGTCCGGGCGGGCGGCTCAGCGGGAGGCGGTGCGGTCGGCGTTCGGGCCCGCCGACGTCGCGTCCGGCGCGGACCCGTCGCTGGTGGAGGACGTGCGGCAGGCGCTGTACGCGTCCAAGGTCGTGGCGTACGCGCAGGGCTTCGACCAGATGCGCGCGGCGAGCGCGGAGTACGGCTGGGACCTCGACCTGGGCGCGATGGCCACGATCTGGCGCGGCGGCTGCATCATCCGGGCCCGGTTCCTCGACCGCATCCGCGAGGCCTACGACAAGGACCCGGAGCTGGCGTCGCTGCTCGTGGACGACTACTTCCGCGACGCCGTCCGGTCGGCCGAGGCGGCGTGGCGGCGGATCGCGGTGAAGGCGGTGTCCGCGGGCGTGCCCGCGCCCGGCTTCGTGTCCGCGCTGGCCTACTACGACGGCCTGCGGTCCGAGCGCCTGCCCGCGTCGCTCATCCAGGGGCTGCGCGACTTCTTCGGCGCGCACACCTACCGCCGCACCGACCGCGAGGGCAGCTTCCACACCCTCTGGTCGGGTGACAGGTCTCAAGTGGACGCCTGAGACCACCGGCCCGATCATGGCCGGGTGCGTGACCGCTTCCGCCGCTTCCCCGTCACGGCCGGCTACCTGTCGGCCGTGGCGGGGCTCGCGCTGCTGATGCGGTTCGTGTTCGCCGACGGGATGTCGGCGCAGGTGCTGGCGTCGTTGAGCACGAACGCGGCCAACCTCGCCGACCACCCGGTCAACGCGTTGGTGGGCAGCGCGTTCGTGCTCGACCCGGTCGGCGACGGCTTGGTCGCGACCGCCCTCGGCGTGGTCGCGGTGGCGGTCTGCCTCGGCGTGCTGGAGCGCGAGGTCGGGCCGTGGCGCGCGGTGGCGGTGGTCCTCGCGGGCCACGTCGGCGCGACGCTCGTGACGGCCCTCGTCATCTCTTCGGGTGTTTACCCGACCGATCTGACCGACGTGGTCGACGTCGGTGTCGGCTACGTGGCGTTCACCGCGGCCGGCGCCATCACCGTGCTGGGGCCCGTGGTGGTGCGCTTGCCGTGGTCGGCGTTCCTCGTCGCGTACCCGTTGCTGGGCGCCGAGTGGTTCGGAGTGGTGCCCGAGTTCGCCGCCGTCGGCCACGTCGCGGCCGTCCTCATCGGACTGGTCGGCGGCACGGTCGCGGTCGCCCGCGCCTACGCGGCGGTCGGCCGGTAGGTCCGTCACCAGGGGTGACAACGACCCGCGTGATCAACACGACCGGGTGGATCCGCTGTCAGACCGGCCACTTCCTCAGTCATCATGGGGTGGACGCGACCTGTGCGACGCGGGCTGTGCCGACACGTCCCTTGTGCCGACACGGAGGTGCCACCGTGGCGACCCCTCACCACCGCGCCGGGGCCGAGTTCCGACTCGATGCCTTCTGGCCGCGCCTGCTGCCGCCCTTAGCCAGGCCGTAGCCACCCTCCCCGAACGACGACACCCCGCGCGCCGCGCGGGGCGATGACCCCTTGCTGCTCGGAAGGACCCCAGCGATGAACCGACCGCGTCCCAACAAGTCCCACGCCGGCGAGCACACCACGGCAGGCCCCCCGGGCGGCCTCGCCGCCGTGCTGCGCCACGACCTGCCCGCCTCCGCGGTGGTGTTCCTGATCGCCGTGCCGCTCTCGCTCGGCATCGCCGCCGCGACCGGCGCGCCGCTCATGGCCGGGCTGATCTCCGCCGTCGTCGGCGGCATCGTGGCGGGCTCGCTGTCCGGCGCGCCGTTGCAGGTCAGCGGGCCCGCGGCGGGCATGGTGGTGATCACCGCGGGGGTCATCGCCGAGTACGGCTGGGCCGCCACGGCCGCCATCACCCTCGCCGCGGGCGCCGTGCAGGTCGTGTTCGGCCTGAGCAAGCTCGGCCGGCTCGCGCTGTCCCTCTCACCCGCCGTGGTGCACGGGATGCTGGCCGGCATCGGCGTGAGCATCGCGGTCGGCCAGCTCGCCGTCGTCCTCGGCGGCACGGCGGCCACCTCCGTGTTCGACAACCTCGGCAACCTGTTCGACATCGACGTGCGGTGGTCGGCCGTGCTGGTCGGCGCGCTCGCCGTGCTGGCGCTGGTGCTGTGGCCCAGGGTGCCGCGCGCCTCGGTCGTGCCCGCCCCGCTGGTGGCGGTCGTGGTGGCGACGCTGGCCACCACCGGGCTCGACGTGGCGCGGGTCGACCTGCCCGACGACCCGCTCGGCCAGGTCGTGCTGCCGCAGGTGCCGTCCGGCAGCTTCGGCGCGGTCGTGTTCGCCGTGCTGACCGTGGCCGTGGTGGCCAGCGTCGAGTCGCTGCTGTCCGCCGTCGCCGTGGACAAGCTGCACGACGGGCCGCGCGCGGACCTCGACCGCGAGCTGATCGCCCAGGGCACGGCGAACGCGGTGGCGGGCGCGCTCGGCGGGCTGCCGGTGACCGGCGTGATCGTCCGCAGCTCCACCAACGTCGCCGCGGGCGCGCGCACCCGTGCGTCGACCGTGTTGCACGGCCTGTGGATCGCGGTGTTCGTGCTCGCGCTGGGTTCGGTGCTGGAGCGGATCCCGCTGGCCGTGCTGGCCGGTGTGCTGCTGGTGGTGGGCGTGCGGCTGGTGAGCGTGCGCCGGATGCGCGCGCTGTGGCGGCACGGCGAGTTCTCCGCGTACGCGGTCACCCTGGTGGGCGTGGTGGCGCTCGGGTTGGTGGAAGGCGTGCTGCTGGGCGTCGCGGCGGCGGCGCTGCGGTCGTTGCACCGGCTGACCCGCTCCTCGGTGCGCATCGAGCAGGAGCCCGACGCCTGGCGCGTGGTGATCCGCGGCTCGCTGGTGTTCCTCGGCGCCGGGCGGCTCGTGCGCGGGCTGCGCGCCATCCCGTTGGGCCAGCGGGTGCTGCTGGAGCTGCACATCGACTTCCTCGACCACGGCGCGTACGAGGCGATCGACGACTGGCGCGTCGGCTACGAGCGGCTGGGCGGGCACGTCGAGGTGGACGAGGTGCACGACACCTGGTTCAGCAAGGCCACGCGGGGGATCCCCGCGCTGCGCAAGACACCGCTGTCGCCGCTGCCGCGGTGGTTCGCGCCGTGGTCGCACTGGCAGCGCCACCGGCACGTCACCGTGCCCAGGCCGCGCCCGGACGCCGACCCGATGATCCGCGGCATGCGCGAGTTCGAGCGCACCACCGCGCCGCTGGTCCGCCCGTTCCTGGCGGAGCTGGCCTCGCGCGGCCAACGCCCGCGGCAGCTGTTCATCACCTGCGCCGACTCCCGCGTGGTGCCCAACCTGATCACCACGAGCGGGCCGGGCGACCTGTTCTGCGTGCGCAACATCGGCAACCTCGTGCCGCCGGACGGCGACGACTCCGTCGGCGCGGCGATCGAGTACGCGGTGGAGGTGCTGGCCGTGGAGACGATCGCGGTGTGCGGTCATTCGGACTGCGGCGCGATGAAGGCGGTCGTGCAGGGCTCGACCCGGCCGGGCACGCAGCTGCACCGGTGGCTGAAGGCGGTCGAGCCGAGCCTCATCCGGTTCCACACGGGGGAGTCGGACCTGCCGGCGGTCGAGCGGCTGGCGGTGGCGAACGTCGCCCAGCAGCTGGACAACCTGCTGGCCTACCCCAGCGTGCGCGAGGCCGTGGCCACCAGGTCACTGCGCCTCGTCGGCATGTACTTCGACATCTCCGCCGCCCGCGTCTACCTGGTCGACCCGGAACGCGACGGCCTCAAACCGGTAGGCGTCTGACCCACCCCACCTGCACACGATGGCGACGCCCACCGGGCTCCATCCCCGTCGCCACCGGGCTCCATCCCCGTCGCCACCCCTGCGAGGTCGCGTCGGTCGTTCGTGGCGGATTTCCCGGCGACCACGCTTTTCGGTCGCCGGGAAATCAGGCGCGAACGACCGACTTCCCGGCGACCGAGCCGCCGTCTGCGGAGCAGCGGCAATCAACTCAGCCGCCGGGAAATCAGGCGCGCGAACGGCCGACTTCCCGGCGCCCGGGCCGCCGTCTGCGGGGGGGGCGGCGGCCATTCACCACCGGCCCCGGTCGGGGGTGCGGGGCCGGTTCGATCCGAGCCCGGATCGGGTCGGGCGGCGCTGGGCTCGATTGCGGGGGATGCGCGTCGCCCGACGTGAGCGGGGACGCGCCCCCGCTCGTCGGTGGGGTGCTAACCGACGCTGCGCAGGTGCCTGCGGTGGTTGCCGGACGGCTCGTCGGGCGTCACGGTCAGCGCCAGCTGGGCGCCGAGGTACGCCCGGCACGGCGAGGGGAGGCGGCGGCTCCACCGGCGGGTGCGGCACTTCGGGCAGCGGCCGTGCTCGTCGGGCGTGTGCTCGTCCAGCAGCACCTTGACGGCGGCCACCACGCGGGGCAGCTCGCAGCGGGCGAGCTCGACCGCGGTGTCGTCGTCGCCGGTCGCCGCCAGGCGGACCAGCGTGGCCAGGTGTTCGTGGAGGGATCGGTCGAGCTGGCTGAAGACGGTGGTGGACACCTTCAGCGCTCCTTCCCTGGTGGCGGTGTGCTCCACGCAGCCTGGGACCGCGTCCGGCCGGCTGCAAGTTGCAGTACACGAATGGATGACGGATCTTTGCTCCGTTCGCGCCCGGCCACAGACTGGCTGCGTCGCCCGGACGAGTCGCCGATGGAGGTGTGTGCGGATGCCACGGGGCAGCAGCCCGACGTTGCGCAAGCGGCGGTTGGTCAGCGAGCTGCGCAGGCTGCGCGAGGCGGCGGACCTCACCATCGAGGACGTGGCGCGGCGGCTGGAGTGCTCGGCGTCCAAGATCAGCCGCATCGAGACCGGCCGCGTCGGCGTCACCCCGCGCGACGTCCGCGACATGCTCTCCGCCTACGGCGCCGACCGGACCACGCTGGACGAGCTCGTGCAGGTGGCGCGCGAGGCGCGGCGCCGGGCGTGGTGGGACGAGTTCGGCGACATCGCGCCGGGCCGCTACGTCGGGTTCGAGGCCGACGCCGAGTCGGTGCGCACCTACCAGGGGCTCATGGTGCCCGGTCTGCTCCAGTGCGAGGCCTACACCAGGGCGTTGATCCGGGGCGTGCTGCCGGGGGCGGCGCCGGCCGAGGTGGACCGCCGGGTGCGGCTGCGCAAGGCCCGCCAGGCGCTGCTGCTGGAGGACGACCCGCTGCGCCTGCACGTGGTGGTCGACGAGGCGGCCCTGCGGAGGCTGGTGGGCGGCCGGGAGGTGATGGCGGAGCAGCTGCGGCGACTCGACGAAGTCGGGAAACGGCCGAACATCACCCTCCAAGTCGCCACTTTCGAGGCGGGCGGTCACGCTGCGATGGACGGCCCGTTCGTGATCCTGGCGTTCCCCGAGGAGTCGGATCCGGCCGTGGTATACATCGAAAGCCCGAGGGGCGACGTCTATTTGGAACAGCCGTCGGACGTCGCCGGGTATTCCGACATGTTCGCTCGGCTCAGCGCCGAATCGCTCGACCCGGCCGCATCATCCGCGCTGATCGGGCGGGTCGCGCGCGAGCTCGCCTGACCCCGAGGTGAACTCCCATGCAACGCCAGTGGCGCAAGAGCACGAGGTCGTCCGCGAGTGGTCCGGAGTGCGTGGAAATAGCGCTCGGCCCGAACGGGGTCGGCGTGCGTGATTCGAAGAACCGAACCGGTGGCGAGTTGGACTTCGGCATCGCGCAGTGGTCGCGATTCGTCGGCACCGCGCGCAACGGGGCGCTCGACTCGCCCTGATCGGGGCCGAACCCCGGTCATCCGGTTCGAGGGCGCCTGAGGGATTCCCCTGACTTTCGACCACCGACCCGTACGACCTTGGTCTGGTGGCCGGTCAGCCCTCGGTCCGATGTGCCCGGCGCCGTCGGTGCGGTGGACTCCCCCTAGCCTGCACTCCGGTGCTGTCATGATCCACAGGGGGACGAACCATGGCCTTGCTGACCGACGCCCTGGAAGGGCTCGCCGGTCTGCCCCAGCCCGCCGTGCTCGCGGTGACGGGCGCGTTGACGTTGGCGGAGTGCACGCTCGGCGTGGGCTTCATCGCGCCGGGGGAGAGCGCGCTGCTGCTGGCCGCCACCACGGTCACCAGCACGTCCCGGTTCCTGGTGATGTGGCTGGTGGTGTCGGTGTGCGCGGTGGCGGGCGACAGCATCGGCTACTTCCTCGGCCGCCGCTACGGCGACCGGCTGAGGGAGAGCAAGGTGGTGCGCAAGCTCGGCCAGGAGCACTGGGACAAGGCGGGCGCGCTGCTGCGCAGGCGTGGGGCGTGGGCGGTGTTCTTCGCCCGGTTCATGCCGGTCGTGCGGACGCTGGTGCCCGCGTCGGCGGGCGCGTCGAAGCTGGAGTACCGCCGGTTCCTGCCCGCGTCGATCGCGGGCGCGGTGAGCTGGTCGGCGCTGCACATCGGCATCGGCTCGGCCGCGGGCGCGTCGGCGAAGTACATCGAGTCCGTGTTCAACGGCGCCATGTGGGCGTTGATGGGCGTCGCGCTCGTGGTCGGCGTCGTGGTGGTGCTGCGCCGTCGGCGCAAGGCGGCCAAGGCCGCGGAGCCCAAGGAACTGGAAGAGGTCGCCTAGCCTTCGCCGCGCCGCGGCCCGACTGGACACGTGCCGCGGCCCGACCCCGGACATGTCGAAGGGGCCGTGACCGGGGGTTCGGATCCCGGTCACGGCCCCTTCCACTGGGGGGAGGGCAGTGGAGGCGGGCCATCCCCTACCGGATGACCCGTCTCCGGTGGAGAAGGGGACGAGGGCGGGCCGGCGTTCCGCCGCCGCGGGCTGGATGCCCCTTGCACGCCGGCCTGCCCTCGTCGTTCAGGGAGAGCAGCGGATGTTCCGCTGTCTGGTCCAACCTCCCTCACCGGGGTTCGCCCTGTGTGGTTGATCGGACACGCTTAGCGTAAGAATGCGGCTACAGGACGACTGGAGCCGGACTGAAGTGATCTCCTAGGCTCCGTCTGGGGCTCAACGTTCGGTGAAGGATCGGTCGGTGGCAGACGGCGGCGGCGAGCGCTTGCGGTTCGAGGTGCTCGGCCTGCTCCGGGCGGTGCGCGGTGGCGGGGAGGTCGACCTCGGCGCCGCCAAGCAGCGTGCCGTGCTGGCGGTGCTGCTGCTGGCCCGCAACGCGCCGGTCAGCCGGGACCAGATCATCGAGGCCGTGTGGGGCGACAACACGCCGACCAGCGCGGTCAACCTCGTGCAGACCTACGTGGCCGGGCTGCGCCGCGCGCTGGAGCCCAGCCGCGCCCGCCGCGCACCGGCCGAGCTGCTGACCTCCGTCGGCGACGGCTACCTGCTGCGGGTCGACCCGCACGCGGTCGACCTGGACGAGTTCGAACGCGGGGTGGCGGCGGCCGCCCGCCTGCGCGCGTCCGGCGACCTGATCTCGGCGGCCACCGCGCTGGACGAGGCCCTCGGCCTGTGGCGCGGCGAGCCGCTGGGCGGTGTCGCGGGCCTGTTCGCCGAGGTCGAGCGCGGCCGGCTGGTCGAGCGCAGGCTGGCCGTGCTGGAGGAGCGCGCCGAGCTGCTGCTGTTGATCGGACGCGGTGCCGAGCTGGTGCCGTCGCTGACCACGCTGGTGGGCGAGCACCCGCTGCGGGAACGCGGCCACGGCCTGTTGATGCGCGCGCTGTGCCAGGCCGGACGGCAGGCCGAGGCGCTGGCCGTCTACCGCGAGGCGCGCCGGGTGCTGATCGACGAGCTCGGCGTCGAACCGGGTCCGGAGCTGCGCAAGCTCCAGCAGGCCGTGCTGGCCGGGGAGAACCCCGAGCCCGAGCGCCCGACCCTGCCGATGGAGCTGCGCCCGCCGGCGGCGGACCTCTCGCCCGCGATCACGCCCGCGCAGCTGCCGCGCGTCTCGGCGTCCCTGATCGGCCGTGACGACGAGCTGAAACGGCTGGACGGCCTGCTGGCCGCCTACCCGGAGGGCGGGCTGGTCCTCGTCGTCACGGGGCCCGCCGGCGTGGGCAAGACCGCGCTCGCCCTGCACTGGGCGCAAGGCGTGCGCGAGGACTTCCCCGACGGCCAGCTGTACGTCGACCTGCACGGCTACGACCCGAACCAGGAGCCGCTGGGCGCGGGCGAGGTGCTGAGCCGGTTCCTGCGCACGCTGGGCGTGCCGTCGCCGGACATCCCGGTGACGGTCGAGGAGCGGTCGGCGTTGTTCCGCACGCTCATCGCGGACCGGCGCATGGTGGTGATGCTGGACAACGCCCGCGGCTCGACCGAGCTGCTGCCGCTGCTGCCCGGTCCGCCGTCGTGCGTGCTGGTGACGTCCCGGCGGCGGTTGGTCGGCCTGGTCGCGCACGCCGAGGCGCGGCTGGTCGAGCTGGACATGCTCGACCTGGACGCGTCGGTGGCCGTGGTCAGCCGGGTCGCCGGCCGGGACGCCACGGAGGCCGCCGCGCTGCGCCGGCTGGCCGTGCTGTGCGACGGGCTGCCGCTGGCGCTGCGGATCGCGGCGGCCCGACTGGCGGTCGCGCCGTCGTTGCGGGTGGCCGAACTCGTCGCCGAGCTGGACGACGAGCACGGCCGGCTGGCCGCCCTGGGCCTGGAGGACGAGGACTCCACCGTGCGGGCGGCCCTGGACGCGTCCCGCCGGGCGCTGCCGCCGCTGCCCGCGCGGCTGCTGGCGCTGCTGGGCCTGCACCCCGGCCCGGACGTGACGGCGTTCGTGGTGGCCGCCACGGCCCGGGTGCGCGTCGGCGAGGCGCAGCGCGCGCTGGACGCGTTGACGGCGGCGAACCTGCTGTCGGTCAACGAGCCCGGCCGGTACGGGGCGCACGACCTGGTGCGGGTCTACATGCGGACGTTGGCCGCCGAGCTGCCGCCCGACCTGCGGCACGAGGCGACCAGCCGGATGCTCGACTACTACCTGCACTGCGCCGACCTGGCCGACGGCCGGTTGCCGGTGACGCGCGGCAGCAGCGTGCGGATCGCACCCGAGCACGTGCCGGTGGAGGTGCCGAAGTTGCAGGGTTCGGCCGAGGCGATCGCCTGGCTGGACGCCGAGCAGGGCAACATCATCGCCGCCGCCGAGTCGGCCGCCGCCGAGGGCGCGGACCCGAAGTGGCTGGTGCACGCCTGGCAGCTGCCGTACACGCTGTCGCGGTTCCTCTGGCTGCGGGCGGACCGGACCACGTGGCTGCGCACCACGGAGGCCGCGCTGGAGGCGGCCAGGACGCTCGGCGACCCCGAGGCGACGTTCGTGATGCTGTTCAACCTCGGCATCGCGCTGGCCCAGTTCCAGCGGATGGACGAGTCGCTGGCCCGCCACCGCGAGGCGTTGGAGGTGGCGCGGGCGTCCGGCGACGTGAACGCGCAGGCCAGAGCCCTGACGGCGGTCGCGGACATGCTGGCGTTCCTGGGCCGGGTGGACGAGTCGGAGTCCTCGTACCGGGAGGCCCTGGAGGTCAGCCGGGCGGCCGGGTCGCGGTGGGCCGAGGCGAACGCCCACCACAACCTCGGGCTGCTGCACCTGGCGTCACGCCGCTACGACGAGGCCAAGTCGTGGCTGCGGGCGGCGGTGACGATGTACCGCGAGGTCGGCGAGCAGTGCGGTGAGTCGACCTGCCACACGGACCTCGCGACGGTGCTGATGGAGTCGGGTGAGGGCGCGGAGGCCGTCACGTCGGCGCGCACGGCGCTGTCGGTCGCGTCGGCCGCGGCGAGCCCGTACCACCAGGCGATGGCGCACGACCGGCTGGCCGTGGTGTTCGACCGGCAGGGGTTGCCGGGGGCGGTGGCGCACTGGCAGCGGGCGCTGGCGTTGCTCACCGAGCTGGACGCGCCCGAGGCCGACCAGGTCCGGGAACGCCTGGCGCGCGCCCGCGCCACCACGACCGTCTGACCGTACCCGTAGGTGGTCTGGACCTATTGACATAGAGGTCTAGACCTATTTACGGTTCGGTGGCTGCGTCGTGGCCGCCGCCTCGTGCAGGAGGTGTGCCGGCCTTGTCCAGAAGATCCGGGTTCAGCAGGTCCAAGCTCTCGCCGCTCGTGGCGTTGCTCGCCGCGGTGGTCGGACTCGGCGTCGTCGCCGTGTCCCCGTCCTCGCCCGACGCCGCCGCCGCGGGGGAGGAGTGCCGTCCCGACGGCCTCTACCAGACCCCCGGCGTCGCGGTGCCGTACTGCTCCGTCTACGACACCGAGGGCCGGGAGTCGTTGGGCGCCGACCACTCCCGCCGCGTCATCGGCTACTTCACCAGCTGGCGCACGGGCCGCAACGGCGCGCCCGCCTACCTGGCGTCCGACATCCCGTGGACCAAGGTCACGCACCTGAACTACGCCTTCGCGCACATCGACGCGCAGAACCGGGTCTCCGTGGGCCCCGACGGCCCGGACAACGCCTCGACCGGCATGACCTGGCCCGGCGTCGACCTCGACCCGTCGCTGCCGTACAAGGGGCACTTCAACCTGCTCACCAAGTATAAAAAGCAGCACCCGAACGTGAAGACGATGATCTCGGTCGGCGGCTGGGCGGAGACCGGCGGCTTCTTCAACCCTGACGGCACGCGTAACGCGTCTGGCGGTTTCTACAAGCTCGGCGCGCAGCCGCAGGCCACCGTGGACGCGTTCGCCGACTCCGCCGTGCAATTCATCCGCACGTACGGCTTCAACGGCGTGGACATCGACTACGAGTACGCCACGTCGAACAACCACGCGGGCAACCCGGACGACTTCTGGATCTCCAACGCCAACCGGGGCACGCTGTGGGCCGGCTACGAGAAGATCATGAAGACGTTGCGGGAGAAGCTGGACCGCGCCTCGGCGCAGGACGGCAGGCACTACCTGCTCACCGCCGCCGTGCCCGCCTCCGGCTGGTTGCTGCGCGGCCAGGAGGCCTACCAGGTCACCCGCTACCTCGACTACCTGAACGTGATGAGCTACGACCTGCACGGCTCGTGGAACCACTTCGTCGGCCCGAACGCCGCGCTCTACGACGACGGCAAGGACGGCGAGCTCGCCGCGGGCGGCGTCTACACCGCGCCGCAGTACGAGGGCATGGGCTACCTGAACACCGACTGGGCCTACCACTACTACCGGGGCGCGATGCAGGCCGGCCGGATCAACATCGGCGTGCCGTTCTACAGCCGCGGCTGGCAGGGCGTCACCGGCGGCACGAACGGCCTGTGGGGCCGCGCGGCGTTGCCCGACCAGGCGAAGTGCCCGCCCGGCACCGGTTCCAGCGTCGGTTCGACCACGCCGTGCGGCAACGGCGCGGTCGGCATCGACAACCTGTGGCACGACTCCACCGCGGGCGGCGCCGAGGTGCCGTCGGGCGTGAACCCCATGTGGCACGCCAAGAACCTGGAGCACGAGATCACGCCGGACTACCTCGCGCGGCACGGCCTGGACCCGGCCAACGACCCCACCGACCGTATTTCCGGCTCCTACCAACGGTTCTACGACACCACGCTGACCTCGCCGTGGTTGTGGAACGCGGACAAGAAGGTCTTCCTGTCCACTGAGGACGAGCAGTCCATCGCGGCCAAGGCGAAGTACGTGGCGGACAAGGGCATCGGCGGCATCATGATCTGGGAGCTGGCGGGCGACTACCGCTTCGACGGCGCCAAGGGCCAGTACACCGTCGGCGACACCCTGCTCACCAAGATCAACGACGGGTTGCGCGGCGCGGCGCCGTACGGCAACCGGAAGGCGGCGGGCGCCACGCCGAGCCAGGTGCTGGACGTGAGCGCCACCGTCTCCGGGTTCGCGCTCGGCGACGGCAACTACCCCATCACGCCCAAGCTGAGGTTGACCAACAACTCGACCACCACCCTGCCGGGCGGCACGAAGATCGAGTTCGACTACGGCACGAGCGCGCCCGGCAGCATGGCCGACCAGTCCGGGTTCGGGCTGCGGGTCACCGCCAAGGGCCACACGGGCGGCAACGTCGGCGGCTTGAAGGGCGACTTCCAGCACGTCGAGCTGACGTTGCCGACGTGGCAGCCGCTCGCGCCCGGCGCGTCGGTGGACGTCGCGCTGAGCTACCAGCTGCCGATCGCGTCGCCGTCGAACGTCAAGCTCACCTTCGGCGGCCAGTCCTACGCCATCGCCTCCGACCACCCGCGCGGTGGCGGCGGTACCGGCCCGACCAGCACCACGACCACGACGACGACCACGACCAGCGGGCCGAGTTGCACCGCGCCCGCGTGGGACCGCGCCAAGGTCTACAACGGCGGCAACGAGGTGTCGCACCGCGGCAAGCGCTGGCAGGCCAAGTGGTGGACGCAGGCCGAGGAGCCGGGCACGACCGGCGAGTGGGGCGTCTGGCGCGACCTCGGCGCCTGCTGAGGGGCCTCTGACGTGCTCTGACACCTCCCTGAGGCATCCCTTACCCGCCGTCTGCCACCCCTTACGGCGGCGGGTAAGGGCATCACCGCCGCAACCCACGTGAACGACCAATGCCCGCACCGGGGCCTCAGGACGAATCTTCGTGTCATCAGAGAAGCGAACGACACGAGGAGCAAGTCATCATGGAGTGGACGCCCGAGTCCTTGAAGGCGGAGATCGACTACCGGCAGGCCGCGCTGCGTGCGGACGCGTCCCACTACCGCGTCGGTCGGCAGTCCGGCCAGGCCACGCGGTCGTGGTGGCGGCGGCTGGCCCATCGCACCGGCCCGGATCGGCCGTCAGCGGACGATGGTCACCGCGACGCCGCCTGAGGTGTGACAACATGCCTGGTGTGGCACGCCTCGGTTCCGGAATCCCCTTGGTGGCACGCGGCAGGGAGATGACCAGGCTGCGTGCCGCCCTCGACGAGGCCGCCCGCGGCCAGGCAGGCGCGATGCTGGTCGCCGGTGACGCGGGGGTGGGCAAGACGCGGTTGATGGACGAGCTGGCCGCCACCGCGGGTGACGCGCTCGTGCTCACCGGCCGCTGCCTGGACGTCGGCGAGACCGGCCTGCCGTACCTGCCCTTCACCGAGGCGTTGGGGCAGGTGCGGCAGGCCGGTCTGCTCGACGTCACCGCCCGGCCGGCCCTGGGCCTGCTGATGCCGGAACTGGCGCTGCCCACCGGCCACGACGGCAGCACGTCGGTCTCCGGCCTGCCGTCTCACCTGGTCGGCCGCCGTCCCGAGCAGGACGTCGGCCAGCTCCAGCTGTTCGACGCGGTGCACGGGCTGCTCGGCGACCTGGCCGAGGAACGGCCCGTGCTGCTGGTGCTCGAAGACCTGCACTGGGCCGACGCCTCCACCCGCTACCTGCTGTCCTTCCTGCTCTCCCGGCTGCGCGCGCAGCGGCTGCTGGTGGTCGCCACCTACCGCTCCGACGACCTGCACCGCAGCCACCCGCTGCGGCCGCTGCTCACCGAGCTGGTCCGGCTGCCCGCCGTGCAGCGGCTCGACCTGACCCCGCTGAGCGCGATCGACGCGCGTTCGTTCGTCGCGGCGCTGTCCGACGACCTGTCCGACGACCTGGTGCTGGAGGTCGCCGAGCGCTCCGACGGCAACCCGTTCTTCGCCGAGGAGCTGATCGCGGTCGCGAGCTGTCGCGACCGCGAGGTGCCGTGGACGCTCGCCGAGGTGCTGCTGGCCCGGATCGAACGCCTCTCACCGGACGCGCAGCGCCTGGTGCGGGTGGCGTCGGTCGGCGGCCGGTCGGTGCGCCACGACCTGCTGCGCGACGTGGCGGGCATGGACCACGTCGGCCTCGACGGCGTGCTGCGCGAGGCCGTGCAGCACCACGTGCTGGTGGTCGACCCCGCCGAGGTGTACACGTTCCGGCACGCGCTGCTGCGCGAGGCCGTCTACAACGACCTGCTGCCCGGCGAACGGGTTCGGCTGCACGCCGCGTACGCCGACCGGCTCGCCTCGTCCGGCGACCGCGGGGCCGCCGCCGCGCTGGCCCACCACAGCCTGGAGTGCCACGACCTGGCCCGCGCGCTGCGCGCGTCGGTCGATGCCGGGAACGAGGCGCAGGCGGCCGGCGCGCCCGCCGAGTCGCTGAGGCACCTGGAGCAGGCGCTGAAGCTGTGGCACGCGGTGCCCGCCGACCAGCGACCGCCCGGCCTGACCGAGCTGGAACTGCTGCGCGGCGCGTCGTGGGCCGCGGGCACGGCCGGCCAGCCCGAGCGGGCCATCGCGTTCGCCCGCACCGGCACCACCGTGGTGGACGAGTCCGATCCCGAGGTCGCGGCCGTGATGTGGCGGCGCTTCGCCCAGACGCTCCAGGTGCTCGACGGCACCGACCACGAGAAGTACCAGGCGGTGGAGGAGGCGTGGCGGCTGGTCCGGGACCGGCCCGCGAGCCCGGCCCGCGCCTGGGTGCTGGCGGTGTGGGCGGCGGCGCTGCGGCACGACCGCAAGTACGTCGAGGCCCGTGAGCGCGCCGAGATGGCGGTGGCCGACGGCCGCGCGGCGGGCGCGGAATCGGCCGTGGCGGACGCGTTGACCACGTTGGGCCTGCTCGACGAGCCGGAGGGCGACGTGTCGCGGGCGCACGAGCACCTGACCGCGGCGGTGGCGTGCGCGATGGAGGCCGACGCCGTCAGCACCGAGCTGCGGGCCCGGTACTTCCTGGGCCTGCACCACTACGACCTCGGTGAGCTGGACGAGGCCGCGCGGGTGTTCGACGAGGGCGTGGCGCGGGCCAAGGCGACCGGGCTGACGTGGAGCTCGTTCGGCCTGGAGCTGCGCATCCTGCAAGTGCTGACCAGGTACTACCGGGGCGAGTGGGACGGCGCGGCGACCGCCGCCGAACCGCCCGGCCTGCGGGTGTCGAGCACGGTGTCCGCGCGGCTGGCCGCGGCGGGCACGCACGTGGCGGTCAGCCGGGGCGAGTTCGACCAGGCCGAGCGGATGATCCGGGAGCTGCGCGCGGACTGGCACCGCGACCTGCAGATCGCGTTGATCACCGGCGGCACGGGCGCGGAGCTGGCGTTGTGGCGCGGTCAGCCGGAACTGGCCGTGGACCGGGTCGCGGACGCCATCAGCTGGTCCCGCAAGGAGGGCGAGTGGATGCTGGCCGGCATCCGGTTGGCCGCCCTCGGTGTCGCGGGCCACGTGGAGATCGCGGCGCGGGCACGTCGGCGCAAGGACCGGGCGGCCGAGGAGGACGCCGTGCGGGCCGGTCGCGAGCTGGTCGAGGACGCGCACCGGACGGTCGAGATGGGGATGCCCCGCACCGGCGAGCTCGGTCCCGAGGGTCGGGCGTGGCTGGTGCGAGTGGAGGCCGAGGAGTCGCGGTTGACCGGGTCGGGCGACCCGGAGCTGTGGCGGCGCGCGGTGGACGGTTTCGGCTTCGGGTCGGTGTTCGAGCAGGCCGTGTGCCGGTGGCGGCTGGCCGAGGCGCTGCTCGGCGCGGACCGGCGGGACGAGGCGGCGGCGGAGCTGAAGCTGGCCAGCGCGGTGGCCGACGAGCTGGGGTCGGCGCCGTTGCGCGAGGCGCTGGACCTGGTCGCCCGGCGGGCCAGGGTGGCGTTGCGCGACGTGGGACCGCGTGACCGGGTGGACCCGTTCACGCCGCGTGAGCGGTCCGTGCTGGAGCTGGTCGCGCAGGGGCGCACCAACCGGCAGGTCGGCGAGGAGCTGTACATCTCGGAGAAGACGGTCAGCGTGCACCTGAGCCGGATCATGTCCAAGCTCGGCGCGAGCCGGCGGGCCGAGGCGGTGGCCAACGCGTTCGACCGGGGCCTGCTCGACCTGCCCAAGGGCGACCCTGGGACGGCGGCCGCGCCCGAACCGGCGGCGGAATAGGGCCGCGCCCCGGACCGGCAGCAGAATCGGGCCGCGCCCGGACCGGCCGGGGAATCGGGCCGCGCCCGCCCGCGCCGTCCGGCGGCGGTGCGTCAGACCTCGGGACTAGTGGGCGTCATCCCGCCGGTTGACCTCCGGTTCCGCCGCCGAGGTGACGACCGGCGACCCGCGTGCCCCATAGCTTTCTCGACGTCAGCAGACCCGAGGAATTGAGGGAGCATGTCCGCACTGGTGTCCGACGTCGGAACCCGCACCGCCGCAGCCGCCGCGAACCTGGTCAAGGTCTACGGCAAGGGCGACACCGCCGTCCGGGCGCTGGACGGTGTCAGCGTGGCCTTCGCGGCGGGGAAGTTCACCGCCATCATGGGCCCGTCCGGGTCCGGCAAGTCGACGTTGATGCACTGCCTGGCCGGCTTGGACAACGTCGACGGCGGCGCCGTCCACATCGGCGGCACCGAGATCACCTCGTTGGGGGACAAGGAGCTGACCAGGTTGCGCCGCGACCGGGTCGGGTTCGTCTTCCAGGCGTTCAACCTGCTGCCCACGCTCACCGCCGAGGCCAACATCCTGCTCGGCCTCGAACTGGCGGGCCGCAAGCCCGACCGCGAGTGGTTCGACACCATCGTGGACGTGCTCGGCCTGCGCGACCGGCTCAAGCACAAGCCGACCGAGCTGTCCGGCGGCCAGCAGCAGCGCGTGGCCTGCGCCCGCGCCCTGGTCGCCCGGCCCGACGTGGTGTTCGCCGACGAGCCGACCGGCAACCTCGACTCGCGCTCCGGCGCGGAGGTGCTCGACTTCCTGCGCATGTCCGTGCGCAAGCTCGGGCAGACCGTGATCATGGTGACGCACGACCCGGTCGCCGCGTCCTACGCCGACCGCGTGGTGCTGCTCGCCGACGGCAGGCTCGCCGGCGAGATCGACAACCCGACCGCCGACTCCGTGCTGTCCGCCCTGAAGCACCTGGGGGCGTGACCTGATGCTGCGCACGATCATCGCGGGCCTCAAGGCCCGCACCGCGCGGCTCGTGCTGTCCTCGGTGGCGATCGCCCTCGGCGTCGCCTTCGTGACCGGCACGCTGGTGCTCGGCGACGCCATGAACGCGAGCCTGCGCGACGAGTTCGCCAAGGGCGCGCGCAACGTCGACGTCTCGGTGACGCTCTCGGGCGAGTCGTCGTCCGACGCCGAGGGGATCGACCCGGGGACGTTGGCGAAGATCCGGCAGGCGCCGGGCGTGGCGGGCGCCGACACGCGCGGCGCCCAGACGGTGCCGCTGGTCGCCGCCAACGGCAAGGCCAAGCCCGCGTGGGCCGTTTCGCTGGCCACCAACGAGAAGCTGAACGAGTTCGACCTCGTCGAGGGCCGCTACCCGACCTCGGCCGCCGAGATCGCGGTCGACAAGCGCACGGCCACCACCGCCAAGCTCGCGATCGGGCAGCCGGTCGTGCTGCTCGGTGAGCAGGACCAGCGGTCCACCTACACGCTCGTCGGCACGTACCAGCAGGGCACGAACCAGATGTCGTTGTCCGGCTACGACCACATCGGGCTGACGCCCGAGGCGTTCCAGGCGCTGCGGCCCGAACGGCTGCCGTACCAGGCCGTCGCCACCGCCGCGGCCGGCTTCACGCAGCAGCAGGTGGTCGACAACGTCCGCAAGGCCATCGGGGACGGCGGGTTCTCGGTCCAGAGCGGTGAGGAACTGGCCAAACAGACGCTGGAGCGGGTCGAGTCCCAGGCGGGCGAGCTCACCACGGTGCTGCTGGCGTTCGCGATCATCGCGCTCGTGGTCGCCGCGATGGTCATCTACAACACGTTCACCATCCTGGTCGCGCAGCGCACCCGTGAGCTGGCGCTGATGCGGTGCGTGGGCGCGAGCCGGAGCCAGGTGTTCCGCGGCGTGCTGGCCGAGGCGCTGGTGATGGGCCTGACCGCGTCGGTGATCGGCCTGTTCGGCGGCATCGGGGTGTCCGCCCTGCTGCAACAGGTGATCTTCTCGTTCGACGAGGGCGGCGGCGGGGGCACGGTGCTCCTGCCGGTGACCGTCACGACGGTGCTCGCCGCGTTCGCGGTCGGCACGCTGGTGACCGTGCTCGCCGCGGTGCTGCCGGCCCGCAAGGCGACCCGGGTCGCGCCGGTGGCCGCGCTGCGCAGCCAGCCCGACAGCGGCGAGGAGGTGCACCGCACCGGGGTGCTGCGCGTGCTGACCGCCGTGCTGTTCGCGGTGATCGGCGTCGGCGCGGTGGTGTACGGCATGGGCCTGGACGACGAGGAGACGGCGATGCTCGCCGCCGGCGCGGGCACGATGGCGTTGCTGGCCGCGGTGCTCGTGCTCGGTCCGCTGCTGGTCGGCCCGGTCAACCGGGTGCTGGGCGCGGTGCCGCGGGCGCTGCTCGGGGTGCCCGCCAAGCTCGCGTCGGCCAACGCGGGCCGCAACCCCAAGCGCACGGCCGCGACCACCGCCGCGCTGATGATCGGCGTGACGATCGTGGCGCTGGTGACCGTGGTCGCCAACAGCGCCAAGGAGACCGCCAACGCCGAGATCGACCAGCGGATGCCCGCCGACTACACGGTGACGTCCGCGGTGTACGGCCGGCCGCTGCCCGAGGAGCTGGCCGACCAGCTGGGCGTCGTGCCGGAGGTGGCGAAGGTCGCGCCGACCACGGTGGTGTACGGCGAGCGCGGGTACTTCACCGGCGTGTCGCGTGACGCGATCGGCGACCTGTTCCGGCCGACGGTCACCAGTGGGTCGCTCGCCGACCTCGGCGACGGCGCGATCGCGGTGAACGCGGAGTACGCCAAGCGCGAGGGCGTGTCGGTCGGCTCCACCGTGACGATCGAGGCGGAGCGGGGCGAGCCGCAGCAGCTCAAGGTGGTCGCCGTGATCGAGGGGCAGCGGCTGTCCGACGGGGTCATGACGATGGCTACGTCGCTGAGGTTCCCGCAGGCCGCCGAGGGGTACGAGAGCATCCTGGTCAAGCTCAAGGACGGTGCCCAGAACGGGCGTGCGGCGGTCGAGAAGGTCACCGACCCCTCGCCGTTGGCCGTGGTGGACAGCGCGGCGGAGACGAAGGAGCAGCTCAACCGGCAGCTCAACCAGGTGCTCGGGTTCATCTGGGCGCTGATCGGGCTGGCCGTGGTGATCGCGCTGTTCGGCATCGCCAACACGTTGACGCTGTCGGTGCTGGAGCGGACGCGCGAGTCGGCGCTGCTCAGGGCGCTCGGCCTGACCCGCGGCCAGCTGCGGTTGATGCTCGTGGTCGAGTCGGTGCTGATGGCGTTGATGGGCGCGGCCCTCGGGCTGCTGCTGGGCATCGGCTTCGGCTGGGTGCTCACCGAGGCGTTGTCGACCGACACGATCTCGGTGGACCTGGTGGTCCCGTTCGGGCAGATCGGCGTGATGCTCGCCGGCGCGGTGGTGGCCGCGGTCCTGGCCGCCGCGCTACCGGCCCGGCGTGCCGCCCGGACCTCGGTCGTCGCGGGGATGGCCGAGGCGTGAAGACCCGGCGGCCCGCTCTTCTTCGGGGGAGGAGCGGGCCGCCGGGTTCCCGGTCGGTTCACGGCAATCGACTCGTACCTCGCTGCACGCGCTGGTACAACTGCACCCCATGAGCAGCACATCGGGTGGCTCCCAAGGACGACGGTGAACCCGGCGGGGACCGCCCGGCCCACGATCGTCGTGGTCGAGGTGGAGGGCCCCGGTGACGTGCGGCAGGTGGTCGCCGACGCGCTCCGAACCGCCGGTGTGCCTTGGGACGCCTGCCGTCGCGAGGACCGCGGCAGCGGCCTGTTCGTCCTGGTGCCGCCGGAGTTCGACCGGGCTCCGCTGGTCGAGGCGCTGCCGGACGCGCTGGTGCGGGCGCTGCGGGCGCACGACGGCGCCGGCCGGATCGGGCAGCGGTCCCGATTACGCGTGGCCGTGCACGCCGGCGAGGCTGGTTCCGACGGCCCCGGCGTCACCTCCACCTCGCTCGCCGCCGCGTTCCGACTCCTCGACGCGCCACCGGTGCGGCAGGCGCTCGCCGATTCCCCCGGCCACATCGCGCTGATCGTGTCCGCGCAGGTTTTCGACGAGGTCGTCCGCCACTCCGCGGTGCTCGCTCCCTCGACGTTCCGCCCGGTGCCGGTCGAGGTCGGGGGAGTGCAGGACACCGCGTGGGTTGCCTCGCCGGACGACGTCCGCGCCCCGGGCGCCGCCGCGAGCCGCGCCGCGGACAACCGCGCGGGCAACGTCGCGGGGACCGTCATCCAGGCGGGGACGATCGGTCAGGTGACGAGCCAGTCCCCGGCGTTCGGCCGTGGGCAGGTCCTGGTCGCCGCCGGTGTGGCGGTCCTGCTGGTCGCGGCGGTCATCGTCGCGGTGGTGTTGAACGACGGTGACGTCACGGTGACCAACAACAACACCGTCGTGATCCCCACGACCTCGCAGCCGCCACCGGAGTCGGTGGTGGCGTTCCAGGGATGGCCCGACTGGTGCGGGACGTCCTACCACTCACCACCGAAAGTCGAACAGGCGCTGGCCATCACGGACTCGCACGAGCTGAACCGCGTGGCCGAGGGGCGCGAATTGACTCCCATCAGGATCACGGCCCAGGCCAAGGGTGCTGAGGACATCCTGCTGACGGGGATGCGCTTGGTCGAGGTCGCGGTCCCGCCGCCGCCGACCACCGGCGTCATGCTGGTCCCGGTCTGCGGCGGCAGCCGGGTCACCCCGCGCAACTTCCAGGTCGACCTCGACCACCCGGACCCGGTCGCCAAGCCCGTCCCGATCATCAGCGACACCGACGGGGCGTACTACCCGGCCGTGCCGTTCCCGTTCCGGATCTCGGCGGACGAACCCGAGGTCTTCGACCTGCACGTGGTGCGGGCACAACCGTGCGACTGCCGGTTCGTGGTGGAGATGGACTGGGTCGTGCGCGGGCAACGTGGCACCAGTCGGGTGACCGACGAAGGCGAGGGGTTCCGCTTCATCGTCGGCGACGCCTTGGCGCGATACCGACTCGACCGGAGGAGCGGGACGTGGGTGCGGGAAGGATGAGGGCCGCGGTGCTCGCCGTCGTGACCGCCTGCCTCTGCCTGGCCGCCTGCGGTGTCGACGACTCGCCGGACCCACCGGGAGGTGGCGGCACACCCGGCGCGCCGGCCGTGAGTTCCGTCGCGCCGGGCCCGCCGAAGGACTTGCCGGCGGACCTCGCCCTGCCGCTCGCAGGAGAGGGCGTCACCGTCGACCGCGGCTTCTACACCGAGTGGATCCCGGCGACGGCGTGCCCGCGGGAGGCGGACGGAACGCCGCGCACGACCATGGAGTCCGACCTGCTCCGCACGGGATTCCTCAGCGCGACGAAGGTCGCGGACCGCAAGCAGGCCTGGCAACTGGGCGTGTACGCCGACCCGGACGCCGCCCACCGCGCTTTCACCGAGCTGCACGCGGCCATCGACCGCTGCCAGACCGGGGTGCAGACCGCCCGCCACCCCCGGGACGACCTGGGTGCCGACGAGGCCTTCGCCAAGGCCTTCTACTACCCGGCCGGGGAACCCGGCGACCGGGCGTCCGAGTACACCGCCCACGTGGTGGCACGCGTGGACAACGCCCTGGTCGCGCACATGGTCGGGGAGAAGGACACCCCGATCCGGGATCCGCGCGCTCCGGGCGAGCCCACGGCCGAGGCCGTCCGGGGTTTCGTGTCCCAGCTCTGCGAACGGCACCGGTGGTGCCGCGGCTAGTCGCCCGCGCGCCGTGTGACGTGGGTTACAAGATTTTCGGCGAGCACGCGTCACATCCAGGGCTGGAACGCCTCTAACAGGGTGCGGGGTGGCTCGGGCGAGGGCCGGGCCACCCGGCTTCGCACACCTCCCGCCGCCGGGCTCACGGAACGTGCTCGACCATTGCGGTCCGTGCACGAGAGCGCTTCAGATTGTTGCGGAACGGTGTCGACCGGTTCTTCCCGGGTTGACACCGCGAATCGCGACTCACCAGTGTGAGAGCGCTCTCATGAGAGCGCTCTCACGGTGTCGGGCCCGAGCCCGGCGAGTGCGTCGAGGAGGACGGATGAGCAGGACTCCGGTCGGCCGGACCACGTCGATCACGGCGGTGGCGTTGACCGCCGCCCTGGTGGCCGCGTGCGGTGGCGGGGGAGGTGACGCGGGTGACGGCAAGGTCAAGCTGTCGATCGGGATCTTCTCCGACTTCGGCTACACCAACCTGATCAAGGAGTACCAGGCGTCGCACCCGGACGTCGAGATCGAGCAGCGCACGGTCAAGATGGAACAGCACCACACCCAGCTCGCCACGCAGCTCGCGGGCGGTCGGGGCGCCGCCGACATCGTGGCGATCGAAGAAGGCAACATCACGCAGTTCCGCCAGTCCAAGGACAAGTTCGTCAACCTCGCGGACTACGGCGCCAAGGAACTCGCGAGCCGGTGGGCCGCCTGGAAGTGGAACCAGGGCACCACCGACGGCGGGAACTTCGTGCTCGGCCTCGGCACCGACATGGGCAGCCTCGCGCTGTGCTACCGCCGCGACCTGTTCGAGGCCGCCGGCCTGCCGACCGACCGCGAGGAGGTCGGCGAGCTGTGGCCGACCTGGGAGAAGTACCTGGAGGTGGCGGACACCTTCACCCGCAAGACGCCGGACGTGAAGTTCGTCGACACCGCCCAGAACGTCTACAAGGCGATCCTCGACCAGACCGAGGAGGGCTACTTCGCCAAGGCCGACGACTCGTTCATCGGCGACCGGAACGACCAGGTGGAGCGGGCCTTCACACTGGCCGCGAGCCTGGGCGAGAAGAAGCAGACCGGTGCGCTGGCGCCGTTCAGCCAGGACTGGAACGTCGCGCTCAAGCAGGCGTCCTTCGCCACCACCACCTGCCCGGCGTGGGCGCTCGCGCTGATCAAGGCGGGCGCCGGCGACGCCGCGGCCGGCAAGTGGGACGTGGCCGCCGCGCCCGGTGGCGGTGGCAACTGGGGCGGCTCGTTCCTCGCCGTGCCCAAGCAGGGCAAGCACCCCAGGGAGGCGTACGAGCTGGCCAAGTGGCTGACCGCGCCCGAGCAGCAGAAGCGGATCTTCACCGAGACCGGCAACCTGCCCAGCGAGCCCGCCGCGTACCAGGACCCGGAGGTCACGGCCACGGTCAACGAGTACTTCAACTCCGCACCGGTCGGCCGGATCTTCGGCGCCTCCGCGGAGAGCCTGAAGCCCACCTACCGCGGCACCAAGGACGCCAAGGTCACCCCGGTCTTCAACAACGCCCTCTCGCGCGTGGAGACCGGCAAGCAGTCCACTTCGGACGCTTTCGCCCAGGCCGTCGGGGAAGCGCGGGACGCCGCCAAGTGACGGTCGCACCGGAACGGGCGGCGGGACGGGGCACGGCTGCCGTCCCGCCGCCGGCGCGGCGCCTGTCGTGGCGGGACCGGCTCGGCCGGCTCGACACGAGGTACACGCCGTACGTGATCATCGCGCCGTTCTTCGTGGTGTTCGCGGTCTTCGGCCTCTACCCGCTGCTGTACACCGCGTGGGTCTCCCTGCACGACTGGCAGCTCATCGACGGCGACCAGGGCTTCACCGGCCTGGCCAACTACGCCGAACTCCTGTCGGACGAGAACTTCTGGAACGCGCTGGGCAACACGGTCAGCCTGTTCCTGCTCTCCACCGTGCCGCAGCTGTTCGCCGCGCTGGGCCTGGCCGCCCTGCTCGACCGCGGCCTGCGCGGCCGGGCGTTCTGGCGGGCGGGCGTGCTGCTGCCCAACGTGATCTCGGTGGCCGCGGTGGCGCTGGTGTTCGCGCAGCTGTTCGGCCGCGACTTCGGCATCGTCAACGCGCTGCTCGGCTTCGTCGGGATCGACCCGGTCGACTGGCGGGCGCGGACGTGGGCCTCGCACCTGGCGATCAGCTCGATGGTGGTGTGGCGCTGGATCGGCTACAACGCGCTGATCTACTTGGCCGCGATGCAGTCGGTGCCGCGGGACGTGCACGAGTCGGCGATGCTCGACGGCGCGTCGCGGTGGCGGGTGTTCTGGTCGATCACCGTGCCGAGCATCCGGCCGACGATCCTGTTCACCGTCATCGTCTCCACGATCGGCGGCATGCAGCTGTTCGTGGAGCCGCAGCTGTTCGACCCGGGCGGCACGGCCACCGGCACCGGCGGTGACGACCGGCAGTTCCAGACCCTGGTGATGTACCTGTACGAGAAGGGCTTCCGGTTGTTCGACGCGGGCTACTCGTCGGCCATCGCCTGGGTGCTGTTCCTGGTGATCCTGGTGGTGGCGATGGTGAACTTCACGCTGGCGCGACGCATCGCGTCGAAGGGGTGAGGCCGGTGCCCGCGACGAGGTCCTCCAAGCTGTCGGTCAAGGCCGGGCCGTTCACCTACGCGCTGCTGGTGGTCGTGCTGCTCGCGTCGGTCTTCCCGCTCTACTACTCGTTCCTGATCGCCGGCAAGGACAACTCCGCGCTCGGCGACGCGGTGCCGTCGCTGGTGCCCGGCGGGAACCTGGTGGCCAACCTGACCAGGGTGTTCGACACCGTCGACTTCTGGCTCGCGATGCAGAACTCGCTGGTCGTGGCGGGCACGGTGGCGATCAGCAACGTCGTGCTCGGCACCCTGGCCGGGTTCGCGTTCGCGCGGTTGCGGTTCCGGGGCGGCAACTCGCTGTTCCTGGTCGTGGTCGGCACGTCGATGGTGCCCACCCAGCTGGGCGTCATCCCGCTGTACATGCTGATGTCGGACCTGGACTGGTACGGCACGCTCCAGGCGGTGATCGTGCCCGCGCTGATCGGCGCGTTCTCGGTGTTCTGGATGCGGCAGGCGTGCGAGGAGTCCGTGCCCTTCGAGCTGGTCGAGGCGGCCCGGGTGGACGGGTGCTCGGTGCTGCGCACGTTCTGGCACGTGGCGTTCCCGGCGGTGCGCCCGCAGGCCGCGGTGATGGGCATGTTCACGTTCATGACCGCGTGGAACGACTTCTTCTGGCCGCTGATCGTGCTCGACCCCAATGACAGCCCCACGGTGCAGGTGGCATTGTCGACCTTGGCGAGCGGTTACTACACGGACTACTCGCTCATGCTGTCCGGCGCGTCGCTCGCGGTGCTGCCGGTGGTGGGGATCTTCCTCCTGCTGGCGCGGCAGATCGTCGGCGGGATCATGCAGGGCGCTGTGAAGGGGTGAACTCGTAGATGACGACAACCGACCCGGACACCGAGGTCGGGCGGGGCCTGCTGCGCTTCCCACCGGATTTCCTGTGGGGAGCGGCGACGGCGTCCTTCCAGATCGAGGGTGCGACCACAGTGGACGGTCGTGGTCCGTCCATTTGGGACACGTTCGCGGCGAGGCCGGGTGCGGTGCTCGGCGGTGACACCGGCGACCCGGCGTGCGACCACTACCACCGCTACCCGGCCGACGTCGAGCTGATGTCGGAGCTGGGGCTCGGCGCGTACCGGTTCTCCCTGGCGTGGCCGCGCATCCAGCCGCTCGGCTCGGGTCGGGTGGAGCCGAGGGGGCTCGCGTTCTACGACCGGCTAGTGGACGAGCTGCTCGGCCGGGGCATCCAGCCGGTCGCCACGCTGTACCACTGGGACCTGCCGCAGGCGCTGGAGGACCGCGGCGGGTGGCGCGACCGCGACACCGCGTACCGGTTCGCCGAGTACGCCGCCGTGGCGCACGAGCACCTGGCCGACCGGGTGCGGCTGTGGACCACGCTGAACGAGCCGTGGTGCTCGGCGTTCCTCGGGTACGCCGCCGGCGTCCACGCGCCCGGCGTGGTGGACCCGAAGGCGTCGCTGGAGGCCGCGCACCACCTCATGCTCGGCCACGGCCTGGCGGTGCGGGCGATGCGCGCGCAGGCGCCAGCCGACCACCGGTTCTCCATCGTGCTGAACTTCTGCTCGGTGTGGGTGGACGACGACGCCTCGCTCGACGCCGCCCGCAAGGTCGACGGCCTGCAGAACCGCCTGTTCCTCGACCCGCTGGGCGGCCGCGGCTACCCGGCGGACGTGGTCGAGGACACGGCGTGGCTGGGCGACTGGACGGCCGTGGTGCGCGACGACGACCTGGACGTGATCGCCACGCCGATCGACTGGATGGGCGTGAACTACTACAGCCCGACCCGCGTCGCCGCCGCGGCCGACCCGCTGGTGGTGAGCGGCGGGCCGTACCCCGGCCTGCGGGGCGTGGAGTTCCTGCCGCCGCGCGGCGAGGTGACCGGGTTCGGCTGGGAGGTCGACGCCCGCGGGCTCACCGAGCTGCTGGAACGCCTCCAGCGCGACGTCGGCCTGCCGCTGGTGATCACCGAGAACGGCTCGGCGTTCCCGGACGTGGTCGAGGACGGCCAGGTGGTGGACGAGGCGCGCACCCGGTACCTGGTCGACCACCTGCGCGCGGTGCACGAGGCCATCGGCGCCGGTGTCGACGTGCGCGGGTACTTCGCGTGGTCGCTGCTGGACAACTTCGAGTGGGCGGCCGGCTACAGCCAGCGGTTCGGCATCGTGCACGTCGACTACGACACGCAGGTGCGCACGGTGAAGCGGAGCGGTCGGACGCTGGCCCGGGTGATCGGCGCCAACGCCGTCCCGGCCACCGGCTACGACCTGCGGTGACCCTTCGGTCGGGGGCCGCTCGCCGGTGCGGCCCCCGACCGACCGGGTGCGCGCACGGCGGCGACTACGCGGACTCGCGCCGGACCAGCACCGTGGGCAGCACCTCGCGCCGGGCCCGGATGGACTCGCCGCGCAGCAGCCGCAGCAGGTGGGTCACCATGTGGCGGACCTGGGCGCTGGTGTCCTGCCGCACGCTGGTCAACGACGGGGTGGTGTGCGGCGCGATCATCGGGTGGTCGTCGAACCCCACGATGGCCACGTCCTGCGGCACCCGCTTGCCCGCCTCGCGCAACGCGTCCAGCACGCCGGCCGCCATGTGGTCGGAGGCCACGAACGCCGCGTCCAGGTCGGGCACCCGGGCCAGCAACGCCTCCATCGCCTTCCTGCCGCCCTCGCGGGAGAAGCCGCCGTCGGCCGTCATCAACGCGGTGGTCTCGTCGTCGGCGCCGACCGCCGTGCGCCACCCGGCCAGCCGGTCCATCGCGGAGTGCTCGTCCAGCGGCCCGGTCACCGACACGACCTTCTTGCGCCCCAACGAGATCAGGTGCTCGGTGGCCAGCAGGCCGCCGCCCTCGTTGTCGT
Organism: Saccharothrix stipae; assembly: GCF_054781895.1. Classification (NCBI taxonomy): domain Bacteria; kingdom Bacillati; phylum Actinomycetota; class Actinomycetes; order Pseudonocardiales; family Pseudonocardiaceae; genus Saccharothrix; species Saccharothrix stipae. The sequence continues at coordinate 1,098,882 of NZ_BAAGTN010000008.1, forward strand.
GGTCGACGGTGTGCAGGCCGCGCAACGAGCCCCACGGCCGACCCGCGTACACCACCGGCAGCGGCAGCTTGCGGGCCACCGTCGGCAACTGGTCGCCCTTGTGCGGTGCGAACAGCAGCGCGCCGTCCACGTGCCCGCCGGCGAGGAACCGCTCGGCCCGCGCCTGGTCCTGCGTCGAGTGCACCAGCATCAGCACCATCTGCACGTCCGCGTCGGCCAGCGACCGGGCCGCGGACCGGATCAGCCAGGCGAAGTGCGGGTCGTCGAAGATCTTCGGCTCGGGCTCGGAGAACACCACGGCCACCGCGCCGGAACGCCTGGTCACGAGCGCCCGCGCGGCCTGGTTCGGTTGGTAGCCCAACTCCATCACCGCCGCCGTGACCGCCTCGTGCGCCTCCGGGCTCACCCTGGGCGACGCGTTGAGCACCCGCGACGCCGTCGCACGGGAGACGCCCGCCTTCGCCGCCACGTCTTCCAGCGTGGGCCGCGCGCCTGAGTGCGATTGAACCGACACGAGCACCACTCCTCGACGATCGCCTACGAATCCAGCTTAGCCGGAGGCGACCTGCCGGGAAGCGCTCTCAAGACGACCCGGAACGGTGATCCGGGGGGGCTCGGTGGCGATCGACACCCGCAGCAGACCGTCCTCCCGGCGCACCGCCGTCGGCAGCCCGGCGCGGGCCGCGGTGCGGACCAGTCCCGTCTCGGCGGGCAGGCACCAGCCGACCAGCTCGCGCCGGCCGTCCGCCCGTGCCGCGCCGGCCAGCGAGCGGAGCAGCGCGGTGCCCACACCACGACCCTGCCAACCGGCCTCCACCAGCAACGACACCTCGGCGCTGTCCGGAGTGGACATCGGGATGAGCTGCCCCATCGCGACCACCCGGTCCGCGCACTGGGCCACCACCGTGCTGCCGCGCGGCGGGCTGAGCAGCCGGTGCAGCCAACGCCTGGGCACCGTGCGCATACCGGCGTGGTAGCGGTGGAACAGGGTGCCCATCGAGCACCGGGAGTGCAGGTCGGCGACCGCGTCCTCGTCACCCGCGCGGCCGGGCCGCAGCACCAGCGCCATGCCGTCCTCGGTCAGCAGCGCGGTGGGCCGCGCCGCCGCCGCGCCGCGGGCGGCGAGCAGGTCGATCAACACCTGCCCGCGGGTCAGCTCCACCTGCGTGAAGGGGGCCCAGCCGCGTCGCGCCAGGAACACCGCCCCGTCACGGGTCACCAGTCGAGCGGTGTTGGCCTGCGCCGCCTCCGGCGTGGCGCCCTCCTCGGGCACGGCCACCACCGAGTCGGCCGCCAGCACGGTGCGCAGCGCGTCGCACACGGCGTCGGGGTCGCGCAGCGCGTGCCCGGCCACGCGCAAGGCCGCCGTCGGCGCGTCCACCAGGTCGTGCAGGTCGGCGGCGGTGATGCCGACGCAGCGGCCGCCCTCGGCGCGCACCGCGTCCACCAGGTCCGCGGGCAGCAGGCCGGGCCCCGCCTGGACCACGAGCTCGTCGATGACGCCGCCGGGTACCGGCAGCACGGACAGCGCCAGCACGTTGCAGTCCTGGTCCGCGAGCCGGATGGTCACCCGAGCCAGGGCGCCGGGACTGTCGTCCAGCTCGACGCGCAGTCGCCAGGTCTTCGGTGTGGTGTCCATGGACCCAGGCTGCTCGACCGACGTTGCCGGGCGGGGACGTGGGCGTTTCGGCGACGTTGAGCCTTGCCGCGCGGGTCAGTCCCGGCAGTGCGGTGGCGGCAGCGGGTTGAGCGGGCTGCACGGCCACTCGGTGTTGCGCACGGTCGTCGTCGTGGTCGTCGGAGGCGACGTCTGCGGCGGGGTCTCCGGTGGTGGCGGCGGCGCGGCCGGTGGTGGCGTCGTCGTCGTGGTCCGGACCGCGGTGGTCGAGCTCGGCGGCGACGAGATGGCGTCCGTGGTGACGGCGCTCGGCGGCGTGGTGGAGCTGCTGCCGCCGGTAGCCGGCCGACCGGTGATCCACGTCGAGGCCGGGGTGTCGGCCTGCTGGTCGTCGTTCACCCCGTCGAGGTACACCCCGAGGAGAACACCCGTCAGCGCCGACGCCGCCACGGCCAACCCGCACGTGGCCCACAGCACCCGCACAGCAAGCCTCCTGACAGAACGCGCTTGTGGCGCAACGGTGAGCGGCTGAACAGTACCGCCCGTCGGACCAGTCCTACTCGGCCCAGTGCACCTCGGTCCGGTGCACCTCGGCCCGGGCGGCCAGGCGGTCCACTTCGTCGAGCACGGCTTTCCGCGCCGCAGCGGACAACGAGCGGAACGGTCGCACGGTGACGGCCGTCCGTCGACCCCGGCGCTCCTGAGACCAGACGCCGGCCATCATCCCGTTCACCAGGAGTACCGGGGACAGCCATCCCTGCGGTCGGTACACCTGTTCAGGCGTCCCTCCATCGAGAAAGTGCGTGGCTTGCCGTGTCGCCGCGACGACGTACTGGTCGAACGCGGGCAGCAGCCGGACCGTCTCGACCGGCTCCGCCGCGCGCAGGCCCTCGACGTCCTCGGTCCGCGCCCAGCAGGCGGTGCCCTCGACGTCCAGCGGCTCGACCCGGTCGCCGAGCGCCTTGAGCACCCGACCGCCCTCCGCGGGCTGCACGCCCCACCAGCGCGCGAAGTCCTCCCTGGTCGCGGGCCCCTGCTGGGCCAGGAACCGCAGCGCCACCCACTCGACCGCGCCGTCGCGGTCCGCCAGGTCGACCCCCAGCCACGTCCGCGGTTCGGTGAACCGGACCAGCTGCCCCTCGCCGGGCCCGAAGACGAGCCTGCCCCGGAACGACGCGGGCTTGAGGTAGGCGCCCCAGCTCTCGCGCAGCTTCCCGCCGATGTGCGCCGACGTGCGCGCGGCGACCTCGTCGGCCAGTTCGGCGCGGGTGAGCACGCGGTCCGCCAGGACGTCGCCGACCGCGTCGACCAGCGTGGTCAGCTCCTCGGCGGTGATGTGGAAGTTCCGCAGCCACACGGGCTTGAGGTAGTGCCGGTAGGTGGCGAACCCGGCCTGCCACAGGGGGTACTCGGCGACCGGCAGCAGGTGCAGCGTCCCGCGCATCGACCAGGTCTTGACCAGCGTGCGGTCGACCCACAACGCCCGTGCCACGGCGTCGTCGTCGAGGTCGTCCACGCGTGCGCGCAACGTGGCCTCGGCGGACGACATCACCTGCGCGTGCAGCCCGCAGAGCCGCGAGACGACGTCCAGCGCGTCGGCGGCCGGTCGCCGGACGTCCAGGCCGTGCCTGCGGGTGCGCCAGGCCGCCACCTGCCGCCAGGTCACGGTCACCGGCGCTCGCCCCGCGTCTGCGTGGCCGTGGGCCTGCGTTCCAACACCGCCGTGCCCAGCACCCGGGCCAGCACCAGCCCGGCGCCGGACAGGCCGGCCACCAGCACCGCGCCGGTCATGTGCCAGGTGGGTGCGTCACCCGTACAGGTGAACACTTCCGTGAACTTGGCCGAGGAGCAGGTCACGAACGGCACGGAGGCCAGGCCGATGCTGGCCGCCGCGACCCCGCCGAGCAGGGCCGATCCGAACGTGCGCATCAGCGGGAACGCGGCGTTGGCCGCACCGACCGCGGCGATCGTGAACAGCAGCGGCACGGGGTGCGGGAACGGGCCGAACGCGGCGCAGCCCACCATCAGCGCGCACACGATCGCCAACCCGGCCCGTTCACCCACCCGGCGACCCTAACAACGCGGGCCTGCGAGGCGTCAGAACTTCGTAAGCCGATTTCGGCCGCGTCCCGCCGCCCGGTTCGCCAGAGTTGTCGGTGAACGAGACGACTCCGGAAGGCGTGCGATGTCCAAGCGGGTAGTGGTGATCGGGGTGGCCGGCGTGCTGGTGGTCGCCCTGGCGGTGGGGTTGTACCTGTTCCAGCCGTGGCGGCTGGTCACCGACCGGACCGCCGACGAGGCGCTGCTCGTGCCGCCGCCGACGACCTCGGCCACGATGACGAGCGCCCTCGTGACGGCCTCGGCAACCACGACGACGCCGGCACCGCCCGCCGGTCCGGTCGCGTTGGCCGCGGGACCGTTCCGCTCCCTCGACTACACCACCACGGGCAGCGCCACCCTGGTCCAACTGGTCGACGGCAAGCGGGCGGTGCAGTTCGAGGCGCTGGACACCAGCGACGGCCCGGACCTCTACGTGTACCTCTCGGACAAGCCCGCGGACTCGCCCGAGGAGGCCTTCGGCTCCGGTTTCACGAAGTTGGGCAAGCTCAAGGCCAATCGGGGCAACCAGGTCTACGACGTGCCCGCCGGCGTCGACCTCACGGCCGTTCGCAGCGTCGTGATCTGGTGTGAGAGGTTTTCCGAGGGTTTCGGGGTAGCACCCCTGGAACAGGGCTGACACATAGGTGAAACAAATGTGGAATGGTCTGTGCCATATATAGCCTTTTCGACGTATTGACGTATCTGGTCTAGACCACCTAGAGTAGAGAGCACCACAACGTCCCTCGTTGGTGGGCGGGCGGATGCCCCATCGACGAGGAGCCGGCTCACTGGGGTGGGCCACCGTGGCGGCGGCGCGGCGCTTTCTCTCCCCGTTCCGCGCCGCCGCTCACGGCCCGCTGTGACGGTGATGCACACTGTGAGTGATGCTCACCAGGACCATCGCCATCCACTACGTGAACGCCGCGCTGCGTGGCGCGGTGCGCCGTGGCGTCGACGTGACCGGGCTCCTGGCGGCCGCGGGCATCGGCGAGGCCCTGCTGGCCGACGAGCGCGCCCGGGTCACGCCCGCCCAGTACACCAAGCTGGTCCAGACGCTGTGGGACGTGCTGGACGACGAGTTCATGGGCCTGGGGCCGCGGCCGAGCAAGCGCGGCACGTTCCCGACGATGTGCCTGCTCGCGGTGCACTGCGCGTCGCTGGAGGACGCCCTCCGGCGCGGCCTCGCGTTCTACGGGCTGTTCGACGTGCGGCCCGCGATGACCTTGGGGGAGCAGCACGGCGCCGCCGTGTTCACCCTGTCCACGGAGGGGGTGGACGACCCGGACCGGTTCCTGGTCGAGTCGTTGCTGGTGCTGTGGCACCGGTTCTCGTCGTGGCTGATCGGGCGGCGGATCCCGTTGCGCGGGGTCGACCTGTCCTATCCCGAACCGCCGCACGGCGCGGAATACCACCTGATCTTCGGCGCGCCGCTGCGGTTCTCCGCACCCGCCACGACGTTGACTTTCGACGCGCGGTTCCTGCGGATGCCGGTGGTCCAGGACGAATCCGCATTAAGGCGGTTTCTGCGCAATTCCCCCGCCGAATTGCTGTCCCGGCGCGATTACGGCGCGGACGCGTCCAGCCAGGTGCGGCGGATGCTCGGCGGCGGGGTGGTGGGTCTGGAGAACGTGGCCGCGCGCCTGGGGATGAGCGCGCCGACGCTGCGGCGGAAGCTGGCGGCCGAGGGCACGTCGTTCCGCGAGGTGCGCGAGCAGTTGCTGCGCGACCAGGCGGTGGCGAGCCTGGTGCGCGGTGGCGAGTCGGTGGAGGAGTTGGCGCTGCGGCTGGGTTTCTCCGAGGCGAGCGCATTTCACCGGGCGTTCAAGCGATGGACGGGCGCCAGCCCTGGCACCTACCGGGGCGGGGCTGTTGGCTGATCCCGCCGGACGGCCGATCGGGTCGACAACTGCGGCCGAACGGGCGTGTCCGGCGAATCGTCAACACGGTGGACTTACATCGCGTAAGTTCCTCACCCACCCTGCGGGAGTGCCCGTGTTCCCACGCCCTCGCTTCGCCGCCCTGGCCTCGGCACTGGTCTTCGCCCTGTCGGTGGCCACGCCGGCACATGCCGAGCCACCACCGTCCTTGGTCGACCTGCCGGGCGTCGCGGTCGCGCCCGCCGTCGACCCCGCCCGCCGCATCGAGACCGCCCGCACCACCCGCCCGGTCGCGCCGGGCGTGTCGCTGAGCTCGTTCGACTGGTACGAGCCGGGCGGCGCGGGCGGGTGGATCCGCGGCGACGCGCTCACCGTCGACCTCACCGCCGGCACGAGGGTCGACTACCTGCACCCCGGCCGGGTCGCCGCCGCCGAACCGCTGTCCGCGCAGGCGGACCGGACCCGCGCGGTGGCCGCCGTCAACGGCGACTTCTTCGACATCAACAACTCCAACGCGCCGCGCGGCGTCGGCGTGCAGGACGGCCGCACGGTCAAGTCGCCGGTCGCCGGGCACCGACGCGCGGTCGGCCTCGACGCGGCGGGCGTCGGCCGGGTGATGGAGGTGTTCTTCGACGGGCGGATCACCCGCGAGGACGGCACCTCGATCCGGTTGGACCAGCTCAACAGCGCCGCCGTCGAGTCGGGCGGCATCGGTCTGTTCGACCCGATCTGGGGCTCCTACAGCCGGGCGCGGGCGGTGTCGGGCGCCTCCCGCGTGACCGAGGTCGTGCTGCGGGCGGGCGTGGTCACCGAGCGGCGTGACCGGGCGGGTGACGACCCGGTGCCCGCGGACGGCCAGGTGCTCGTGGGCCGGGAGGCGGGCGCCGACGCGCTGGACACGTTGGCGGTGGGGCAGCGGGTCGCCGTGGAGCACACCACCAAGGCCGACGACGGCAGCGCCCTTCGTGCCGCGATCGGCGGGAACCAGCTGCTGATCCAGGACGGCGAGGTCGTCGCGCCCGCCGACCCGCTGCACCCCCGCACGGCGGTCGGGTTCTCGGCCGACGGCAAGAAGATGTTCCTGCTCACCGTGGACGGCAGGCAGGGTGCGTACCTGCTCGGGCTGAACCTCAAGGACGTGGCCGCGATCCTGCTGGAGATGGGGGCGCACAACGCCCTCAACCTCGACGGCGGCGGGTCGTCCACCCTGGTGGCCCGCACGCCCGGCGCGGAGTCGGTGGTCGTGGAGAACACGCCGTCCGACGGCGGCGAGCGGCCCGTGCCCAACGGGTTGGCGCTGTACGCGCCCGCCGGCAGCGGCTCGCTCACCGGCTTCTGGGTGCGGACGGCGATCGACCCGCGTGCCGCGCCGGGGTCGGACACCGTGCCCGGCGGTCACCCGGAACGCGTGTTCCCCGGCCTGACCCGGCGGTTGGTGGCCGACGGGCACGACGAGACGTACGGCCCGGCGCGGGACGACGCGCACCGGTGGCGGACGGCCCGTGCCGACGTGGGGCGGGTCGATCCCGACGGTGTGTTCCACGCCCACCGGCCCGGTACCACGAAGGCCGTGGCGCACCGCGGCGGCGTGACCGGCGAGGTCGAGCTGACCGTGCTGGGCGCGTTGGCCGGGCTGTCGGCGACCACGAGCAGGTTGAGCCTGCCCGAGGTGGGCGGCACGAGCGCGCTCGGCGTGGTCGGGCGGGATGCCGAGGGGTTCACCGCGCCGGTCGAGCCCGCGGACGTGGTGCTGCACTACGACCGCTCGGTGATCGACGTCGTGCCGGGGGCCGACGGCTCGCTGCTGGTCACGGCCCTGCGGCCGGGTGCGACGACGGTCGAGGCGCGGGTCGGGGCGCACGTGGTGCGGGTGCCGGTGACCGTGGGGCTGGAGGAGCGGCTGCTCGCCGGGTTCGACGACGGCGCGGCGTGGACGTTCGGCTCGGCGCGCGGTTCCGGCTCGGTGGCGCCGGTGTCCGAGGGGCACACCGGCGCGGGCCTGCGGATGTCGTACGACTTCTCGCGGTCGACCGGCACGCGGACGGCGTACGCGATCCCGCCCCGGCCGATCGAGGTGCCGGGGCAGCCGTTGGCGCTGGGCGCGTGGGTGTACGGGCACGGGCGTGGTGAGTGGACCGCGTTCACCGTCACCGACTCGTCGGGGCTCAGCCGTTCGCTCTACGGGCCGTACATCACCTGGACGGGGTGGCGTTACCTGGAGGTGCCGGTACCGGCCGGACTCGCGTTCCCCTTGCGGGTGAACAGGTTCTACACGATCGAGACCAAGGCGGACCGGCAGTACACCGGTGAGGTGATCGTGGACGACATCGTGGCCAAGGTGCCGCCCGCGGTGGAGCTGCCGGTGGTGGAGGAGCCCGAGGACCGGTTCGTGGTGCGGGACGGCACGGTGGCCGACCGGCCGTGGCGGTTCGCGGTGATGTCCGACGCGCAGTTCGTGGCGCGCGACCCGGACAGCGGGCTGGTGCGCGCGGCGCGGCGGACGTTGCGCGAGATCAAGGCGCAGCGGCCGGACTTCGTGGTGGTGAACGGCGATTTCGTGGACGAGGCGTCGCCCGCGGACCTGGCGCTGGCGCGTCGGGTGCTGACCGAGGAGCTGGGCGACGAGCTGCCCTGGTACTACGTGCCGGGCAACCACGAGATCATGGGACCGGGCACGATCGAGAACTTCCGGCGCGAGTTCGGCGCCACCAACCGGGTCTTCGACCACAAGGGCACCCGGTTCGTGCTGCTGGACTCGTCCACCGGCACGGTGCGCGGCGGCGGGTTCGACCAGGCCGTGATGCTGCGTGACGCGTTGCGGGACCACGCTTCCGTGCACTCGGTCGTGGTGGTGGAGCACCACCCGCCGCGCGACCCGACGCCGACCAGGGGCAGCCAGTTGACCGACCGGATGGAGGCCGACGTGGTCGAGGACTGGTTGGCGGAGTTCCGGCGCACGACCGGCAAGGGCGCGGCGTTCATCGGTGCGCACGTGGGCCTGTTCCACGCCTCGCGGGTGGACGGCGTGCCGTACCTGGTCAACGGCAACTCGGGCAAGGCGCCCGCGGGGGAGGCCGGTCGGGGCGGCTTCACCGGCTGGACGATGCTCGGCGTCGACCCGCGCCTCGGGGACTCCTGGCTGGCCGCCGAGATCCGCCCCCACGTGGACGGCCTGACCCTGACCGCCGAGCCCACCACCCGCATCGGCAGCCCGACCAGGGTGACCGCGTCGATCACCCAGGGCGCGCGCCAGGTCCCGGTCGCCTACCCGGTGACCGCGGACTGGTCCGGTTCGCTGAACCTGCACGTGGGTCCGGCATCCGGCCTGCGCCCGTGGCACGTCGCGTGGCTCGACCCCACCACCGACACCCTCACGGCCCTGCGCCCGGGCCGCGTGACCATCGCCGTGACCGTCAACGGCGTGACCCAACGCACCGACACCACCACCGCCTTCCCCCACCGCACCCGCACCCCCGCCTAACCCCCGCGAGAGTCCTACCTTCACCCCGCGAGAGTCCTACGCTCACCCCGCGAGAGTCCTACCTTCACGTCGCGAGAGTCCTACGTTCGGAGCACCTGAATTCAACACTCAGGACAGGGAGCACCTGTGCTGAGCGTTGAACTCGGGGGTCCTGAACGTAGGACTCTCGACGTCTGAACGTTGGACTCTCGGGCTAGAAGGGGGTGTTGTGGGTGGCGCGGTCGCGGAGGGAGGCGGGAGGGCGGAAGCGCTCGCCGTAGGTGTCGGCCAGGTAGTCGGCGCGCTCCACGAACTCCGTCAAGCCGTAGGAGTTGACGAACTGGACCGTGCCGCCGCTCCACGGCGCGAACCCGAAGCCGAACACGCTGCCCACGTTCGCGTCACCGACCGACGTCAGCACGCCCTCGTCCAGGCACCGCACCGTCTCCAACGACTGGATGAACAGCAACCGGTCCTCGACGTCCTGCTCGGTCACGCCCGCGTCGGCCCGCGCGTACCGCGCCAGCCCCGGCCACAGGAACTTCCGGCCGCCCTCCGGGTACTCGTAGAACCCGGCACCGCCGGACTTGCCGGTACGCCCCTCGGCGACCAGCTCCTCCAGGACGCGGAACGCCGGGTGGTCGCCCAACGCGCCCGCCGCGGCGGGGTCGTCGGCCAACGCCTGGTCGCGGATCTTCAGCTGGAGCGTGAGCGTGACCTCGTCGGACACCGCCAACGGCCCCACCGCCATGCCCGCCCGCCGAGCCACGTTCTCGATCAACGCGGGTGACACGCCCTCCGCCACCATCGACACGGCCTCGGTCACGTACGTGCCGAACGTCCGCGAGGTGTAGAACCCGCGGCTGTCGTTGACCACGATCGGCGTCTTCCCGATCCGCAGCACGTAGTCGAACGCCCGCGCCAACGTCTCGTCCGACGTCTTCTCACCGCGGATGATCTCCACCAGCCGCATCTTCGGCACCGGCGAGAAGAAGTGCAGCCCGATGAACCGCGAGGGATCACCCACCGCCGACGCCAACCCGGTGATCGGCAACGTGGACGTGTTGGACGCGATCACCGCGTCCGGCAGCACGGCCGCCTCCGCCGCCGGCAGCACCTCGTTCTTCAGCTCCCGGTTCTCGAACACCGCCTCGATGACCAGGTCGCAGCCCGCCAGGTCGGTGTAGGAGTCGGTCGGCGTGATGCCGGGCGCGTCACCGGCGCCACGTCGCGCGGCCTCCAGCGTGACGTCCTTCAGCACGACCTCGATCCCGGCCTTCGCGCTGACCTCGGCGATGCCCGCGCCCATCATGCCCGCGCCGAGCACGCCCACCTTGGTCACCTTCGACCGCTCGACCCCGGACGGCCGCGACCCACCGGCGTTGATCTCGTTGAGCTGGAACCAGAAGGTGTTGATCATGTTCTTGGCGACCTGGCCCGACGCCAGCTCCACGAAGTACCGCGCCTCGATCCGCAACGCGGTGTCGAAGTCCACCAACGCGCCCTCGACCGCGGCGGCCAGGACCTTCTCCGGCGCCGGGTACACGCCGTGCGTCTTCTTCCGCAGCACGGCGGGCGCGGCGGCCAGCAGCCCGTACAGGTTCGGATCACCCGGCCGCACGTCCGGCACCGCGTACCCCGGCTTGTCCCAGGGCTGCTGCGGCGCCGGGTTCTCCTTGATCCACGCCCTCGCCTTGGCGATCAGCTCGTCGCGCGACGACGCCAGCTCGTGCACGATCCCGGCCTGCAACGCCCGGGCCGGCCGCAGCTGCTTGCCCTCCATCAGCAGCGGCAACGCGGGCTGCACGCCCAGCAGCCGCACCATCCGGGTCACGCCGCCACCGCCGGGCAGCAGGCCGAGCGTCGCCTCGGGCAGCCCGAGCTTGATCCGGTCGTCGTCCAGCGCCACCCGGTGGTGGCACGCCAGCGCGATCTCCAGGCCACCGCCCAGCGCGCTGCCGTTGATCGCCGCGACCACCGGCTTGCCCAGCAGCTCCAACCGCCGCAGCTGGCCCTTGACCTCCTCCAGGAACCCGAGCGCCTCGGCCGCGTTCTCCGGCGTGATCGTGATCAGCAGGTTCAGGTCGCCGCCGGCGAAGAACGTCTTCTTGGCCGACGTCAGCACCACACCGGTGATGTCGTCGCGCTCCGCCTCCAGCCGCGCGACCGCGTCGCCCATATCCTGGTGGTACTCGGCGTTCATCACGTTCGCCGAGCCGGACATGTCCATCGTGAGGGTGACGATCCCCTCGTCGTCCCGCTCGAAGTGGATAGCCATCAGACCCTCTCGATGATCGTCGCGATGCCCATGCCGCCGCCCACGCACAGCGTGGCCAGGCCCCGCCGCAGGTCCCGGCGCTCCAGCTCGTCGAGCAGCGTGCCGAGGATCATGCAGCCGGTCGCGCCGAGCGGGTGGCCCAGCGCGATCGCGCCGCCGTTGACGTTGACCTTGTCGTCGGGCAGGTCGAGCTCCCGCTGGAACTTCAGCACCACCGACGAGAACGCCTCGTTGATCTCGAACAGGTCGATGTCCTCGACGGTCAGCCTGGCCTTGTCCAACGCCTTGCGCGCGGCCGGCGCGGGACCGGTCAGCATGATCGTGGGCTCGGAGCCGATGATCGCGGTCGCGATGATCCGCGCGCGGGGCGTGAGGCCCAGTTCCCGGCCGATGCGGGCGTTGCCGATCAGCATCGCCGCCGCGCCGTCCACGATCTGCGACGAGTTGCCCGGTGTGTGGACGTGGTCGATGCGCTCGACGGTGGGGTAGCGGTCGATGGCCACCGCGTCGAAGCCCAGGTCGCCGTGGAACCCGAAGCTCGGCTTGAGCTTGCCCAGGCCCTCCAACGTGGTCTCCGGGCGGATCGCCTCGTCGTGGTCGAGCACGACCGAGCCGTTCTGGTCGACCACGGCCACCAGCGAGCGGTCGAAGTAGCCCTTGTCCCGCGCCAACGTGGCCCGCTGCTGCGAGCGCAACGCGAACGCGTCCACGTCCTCGCGGCTGAAGCCCTCCAGCGTGGCGATGAGGTCCGCGCTCACGCCCTGCGGCACGAAGTTGACCGCCATGTTGGTCTCCGGGTCGGCCATCCACGCGCCGCCGTCCGAGCCCATCGGCACCCGCGACATCGACTCGACGCCGCCCGCCACCACCAGGTCCTCGAACCCGGACGCGACCTTGGCCGCGGCCAGGTTCACCGACTCCAGGCCCGACGCGCAGAACCGGTTGAGCTGCACGCCCGCGGGCCGCAGGTCCCACCCGGCCGCCAGCACCGCCGTGCGGGCGATGTCCGCGCCCTGCTCGCCGACCGGTGACACGACGCCGAACACCACGTCGTCCACCGCGGAGGTGTCCAGGTCGTTGCGCCGCGCCAGCGCCGCGAGCACCCCGGATGCCAGGGTGATCGGCTTCACGCTGTGCAGCGAACCGCGCTTCCCCCTGCCACGCGGTGTGCGCACCGCGTCGAAGATCAAGGCTTCGCTCATGTACCCCACGGTAGGCACCGCGCCCGGACCTGCCCATGACCGCGCGAGGTGACTTATTAGCTCACCGGCGTGAGGAGGTGGTCCATGATCTCGCCGTCGCCCGCGAAACCGAGCCGCGCGTACAGCCGCCGGGCCGTCCGGTTGTCCCGGAACACTCGCAACTGCACCCGCGCCCACCCGTGCTCCCGGGCCCACGCCAGCACGTCGCCGACCAGCGCCTCGCCGACGCCCCGCCGGCGGAACTCCGGCATGACCCACATGGAGTACAGGTACAACACGTCGGGGTGAACCTCGTGCGGCACACCGGCCACCAGCCCGATGGGCTCCGGGTCCTCCGCCACCACCTTCACCCCGTGCCGCGGCGACAACAGGTCCCGCCACCGCGCCTCGTCGTACTCCCGCTCCAACGCCAACGTGGAGCCGAACGCCTCGGGATCGCTGCTCAACGCCGTGAGCCGGATGTCACGCCAGGTCGCCCAGTCCTCGGGCCCCAGCCGCCGAAGTCGCATGGCCCAAGTCTGGCCCACCCCGCCCCGCGAGGTCGCGACTTCCAGGCGACCGAGCCGCCGTCTGCGGAGCAGCGGCCTTCAGACACTGACCGATCCGCTCAACATCAACCCTCACCCTGACGCGCTGCGGTCATGGCGGTGCGGCCCGACCGGTGGGAACGTCGGGGTATGCCTACTCGCCGTTCCGCATGGATGACCGAGGACCTGGACCAGCTGCGCAAGCTGGCCCGGACGTTCTTCGAGAGGGAGGTGGTCCCCCACCAGGAGCGGTGGGCCGCGCAGAAGCAGGTGGACCGGGACTTCTGGACCAAGGCCGGCGAGCTCGGCCTGCTCTGCCTGTCCATCCCCGAGGAGTACGGCGGTGGCGGCGGCACGTTCGCGCACGAGGCCGTGCTGCTGGAGGAACAGGCGCGGTGCGGGGACAGCGCGTGGGGCAACAGCGTGCACAGCGGGATCGTCGCCCACTACATCAACGCCTACGGCACCGAGGAGCAGAAGCTGCGCTGGCTGCCGAAGCTGGCGTCGGGCGAGTACGTCGGCGCGATCGCCATGTCCGAGCCCGGCGGCGGCTCGGACCTGCAGAACATCAAGACCAGGGCGCTGCGGCGCGGCGACGAGTACCTGCTGTCGGGCTCGAAGACGTTCATCACCAACGGCGCGCAGGCCGACCTGGTGGTCGTGGTCGCCAAGACCGACCCCGGCGAGGGCGCGACGGGCATCTCGCTGCTGGTCGTCGAGACCGCGCAGGCCGCGGGGTTCCGCCGCGGCCGGGTGCTGGACAAGATCGGGATGAAGGGCCAGGACACCGCGGAGCTGTTCCTCGACGACGTCCGCGTGCCCGCGGCGAACCTGCTCGGCACGAGCGAGGGCCAGGGGTTCATCCAGCTGATGCAGCAGCTGCCGCAGGAACGGCTGATCATCGCGGTGGCGTCGGTGGCGGGCATCGAGGCGGCGGTGGAGCTCACCCTGGCCTACGTCAAGGACCGCACCGCGTTCGGCCGGGAGCTGATCAAGTTCCAGAACACCCGGTTCAAGCTCGCCGAGTGCGCCACCGAGGCCCGGGTGACCAGGGCTTTCGTGGACGAGTGCGTGCAGGACCACCTGGCGGGCCGCCTCGACGTGCCCACCGCGGCCATGGCCAAGTGGTGGGCCACCGAGCGGCTGTGCCAGGTCGTGGACGAGTGCGTGCAGCTGTTCGGGGGCTACGGCTACATGACCGAGTACCCGATCGCGCGCGCGTGGGCGGACGCGCGCGTGCAGAAGATCTACGGCGGGACGAACGAGATCATGAAGGAAATCATCGCGAGGTCGCTCTAGTGCCGGGGCCGCTGGAGGGGCTGAAGGTGGTCGAGCTGGCCGGCCTCGCGCCCGGCCCGTTCGGCTGCATGGTGCTGGCCGACCTCGGCGCGTCGGTGGTGCGGGTCGACCGGGTCGGCGGCGCGGGCGACCCGGGGGTGCCCGTGCTGGGACGCGGGCGGCGGTCGATCGGCGTGGACATCCGCCGCCCCGAGGGCGCCGAGCTGGTGCTCCAGCTGGTCGGCGAGTCCGACGTGCTGGTCGAGGGCTTCCGGCCGGGCGTGACCGAACGGCTGGGCATCGGCCCGGCGCAGTGCCTGGCCCGCAACCGGCGGCTGATCTACGGGCGGATGACCGGGTGGGGCCAGGACGGGCCGCTGGCCGACCGCGCCGGGCACGACATCACCTACATCGCGGTGGCGGGCGCGCTGGAGCCGATCGGCCGGGCCGGCGCGCCGCCGACCGTGCCGCTCAACATCGTCGGCGACTTCGGCGGCGGCGGGCTGCTGCTGGCGATCGGCGTGCTGGCGGCGCTGTACGAGCGGGAGCGGTCCGGGCGCGGGCAGGTGGTGGACGCGGCGATGGTCGACGGCGCCGCGCTGCTGACGACGTTCCTGCACGGGATGTCGTCGGTCGGGGCGTGGCCCGGCGGGCGCGGGACGAACCTGCTCGACGGCGGGGCGCCGTTCTACGACGTCTACGAGGCGGCCGACGGCAGGTTCGTCGGCATCGGGGCGTTGGAGGAGAAGTTCTACGCCGAGCTGCTGGTCGTGCTCGGGCTGGCCGACGCACGACTGCCGTCCCGGCACGACCCGGCGAACTGGCCGGAGCTGCGGGCCCGCATCGCGGCGGCGGTGGCCACCCGCACCCGGGACGAGTGGGCGGCGCTGGCGGAGGGCACGGACGCGTGCCTGGCGCCGGTGCTGGCCCCCGGCGAGGCGCCGGGGTACGCGCACAACGCGCGTCGGGGGACGTTCGTCGAGGTCGGCGGGGTGGCCCAGCCCGCGCCGGCGCCGCGGTTCGAGCGGACGCCCGCCGCGACGCCGAGCCCGCCGCCCGCCGCGGGCGAGCACACCGTCGAGGTGCTGGGCGAGCTGGGGTTGGGCGAGGACGAGATCGCCGGGCTGCGGCGGTCCGGGGTGATCGGCTGAACCCCACCCGCTTCCGGCGCGTCGGATCGGGCGGAAAAAGGGCGCGGGAAATCACCTGAAGGGGGACCGGAAATGTGTGGCAGCCGCCATCGGCCATTGTCACGCACAGTGCGTACGCCGGCGCATTCGTGTGATGGGCTGCGGAGGTATGACGGTGTCGCTGCACCTCGGTGTTCGTGCCAGGGGGGTGGGCGAGTGCCCGTACCTTGGTGATCGGCGGGGCCATGGGTCCCCTTGATCGTCCGATCGGGTGACACCAGGGCCTGCTCAGGCGTGGTTGCGTGGTCGATCGGGCGACCGGTCGGGCGACGACGGCGGGTTCGATCGTCATCATCCGGGTGAATGGGGGACCATGGCGGTTGACACGCCCGGAGCGGCGCCCGGCCGCCCTGCCCTGTGATACGGACGGAGACCGATCAGTGAACGTCAAGAAGGTGGTGACGCTGGCGGCGGTCGCGCTGGTGCTGTTCCTCCTGATCACCCAGCCGAACGAGTCCGCCGAGGCGGTGCGGACCGCGCTCGGGTGGCTCCAGTCGGGCGCGGAGTCCATCATCACCTTCGTCCGCAGCCTCTTCGCCTGAGACGCCCGCCCGACCTCGTCGAACTCCGCACAATGCGGTCACGATCGGTGACCGCACGCCTCGAACGTTGCACCGTACGGGTGGAATGAGGGCTATAACGCCCTGGTAACAGGGTTTTGGACAATCCAGGGTCTAGCGGTTGTCGGTACCCGCTAATACGGTGCGTCGCATTGGCTGATCTTCGACCGACGAGGAGGCAGAATGGTCGAGGACTCCGGAGTCGACGAGCTGCTGCGGCAGTGGGCGGCTGAGCGCTCGGACGACGCCGAGCTGCAGGAGGTGAACCGGATCAAGGACGCGTGGCTCGCGGAAGCCCCGCCGTCCGCGCCGGGGATCCCCGTGCAGCGGGCGAATGGCGGTCCCCGCGGCCTGGTGAAGGTCGAGTCCGCGGATCCGGCGTACGTGACGGCGATGCGGAAGCGGGCGCCCGAGGTGCCCGAGGCTCTGCTCGCGGCCGCCGCCAGCTACTGGCAGCTGGTGGGCGACCTGTCCGAGGCGGAGCAGTGGTGGGACGCGGGCATCAGCCCGCTGGACCAGCGCGCTCTGGACTACCGGGCGGCCGGGCTCACGCCCGCCGACCTCGGTCGTCGCCTCGGCCCGATGACGGTGCTCCAGCACCTGCGTCGGGGTAGTGCGGCGGCCTGGTGCGTGGCCAGGCTGCAGAGGCAACGCCGGGACGGCGTCGCCTAGGTCCGACGAGTCGGGGCGGGCTCCTGTGGTCGAGGGGCCCTCACCGTGAGGGGCGGGCTCCTGCGCGGGGAGCCCCAGCCCCGGGAGATGCACGAAGTACTCTTGAGGCGTGCAAGGCCTCATCACTCCCAAGCGGCTCGCGATCGCGGCCGTCTGCCTGGCGTCACTGGTCGTGTGCTGCGGCCTGGCCTACTGGCAGTGGGAGCGGTTCTCCGAGGCCGGCGGCACGTTCCAGAACCTGGGTTACGTCTTCCAGTGGCCGCTGTTCGGCCTCTTCCCGGCGTTCATGGTGTGGCGCATCCGCAGGCTGGACGCGCGCCGCAAGGCCGAGGCCGCCGACGGCGCCGTGCCGGAGCCGGTGGCCGCGCCGCCGCGGCCGGTCGTTACCGTTGAGCCCGTCAGAGCGCCCGCGCCGGACGACGAGGACGAAGAGCTCGCGGCCTACAACCGCATGCTCGCCGAACTCCACGCGCGGGACCAGCGGTGAACGAAGGTAGGGCGATGAGCGGCGCGTTGACCAGGTTCCGGTTCATGGCTTACGTGGTCGGTGTCGGCCTGCTGCTGCTCGTGGTCGCGATGATCGCCAAGTACGCGGGCGGCAACGAGGGCATGATGCAGGTCGTCGGCCCCGTCCACGGCTTCCTGTACGCGGTGTACCTGGTGCTCACCGTCGACCTGGCGCTCAAGGCGCGCTGGTCGATCAAGGGCACCGCCCTGGTGCTGCTCGCCGGCACGATCCCGTTCGTGTCGTTCTACGCCGAGCGCAGGGTGGTCGAGAGCGTCCGGGCCGAGAAGAGCCTGTGACCGGGGTTGACCCCGTCCGCCGCGCACCCCTAGCGTCTGGCGGTACCAACTGAACACGGCCGTCGATGTCGCGCGGGAGAGTCCCCCACCAGGGCGCCGAAGGAGCAACTCCTCCCCGGAATCTCTCAGGCACAGGTACCGCCCGACGAAGGCAACTCTGGAAAGCAGGCGCACCCGCTGCGCCTCGCCCACGGTGCAAGCCGCCCTCACCCGGTGGCGAAGCTCTCAGGCTCATGGCAGAGGGGGAGGCTCACTCGACGAGGAGTCTCCGGTGGACCGTGTCATCCTTTCGACCGTGAAGTTCCCGGACGTGCCCGCGGCCGACCCGACCGGTCGGCGCGCGGGCACGCCCGCACCCAGGGAGGTCTCCGCCTGATGGAAAGCCGCCGCACGCCCCTGCACGCCGAGCACGAGGCGCTGGGGGCCATGTTCACCGACTTCGCGGGCTGGCGGATGCCGCTGCGCTACGACAGCGAGCTGGCCGAGCACCACGCGGTGCGCACGTCGGCGGGCCTGTTCGACCTGACCCACATGGGTGAGATCCGGCTCACCGGCCCGGAGGCGGGCGCCGCGCTGGACCACGCGCTGGTCGGCCACGCGTCCGCGATCGGCGTCGGCCGCGCCCGCTACACGATGATCTGCGAGGCCGACGGCGGCGTCGTCGACGACCTCATCGTCTACCGCACGGGCGAGGTCGAGTACCTCGTCGTGGCCAACGCCTCCAACGCCGCCGTCGTGCACGAGGCGCTGGTCGAGCGCGCGAAGGGCTTCGACACCACCGTCGAGGACGCCTCGACCGACTACGCGCTGCTGGCCGTGCAGGGGCCGAGGGCCACCGCCATCCTCGCCGGCCTCACGCCCACCGACCTGGGCGCGGTCAAGTACTACGCGTCGTACCCGACCGAGGTGGCGGGCAAGCCGGTCCTGCTCGCCCGCACCGGCTACACCGGCGAGGACGGCTTCGAGCTGTTCGTCGCGCCGGACGACGCCGCGCACGTGTGGCAGGCCCTGCTGGAGGCGGGCGCACCGCACGACCTCAGGCCCGCCGGCCTCGGCTGCCGCGACACGCTGCGGCTGGAGGCGGGCATGCCGCTGTACGGCAACGAACTCGGCCGCGACCGCACGCCGTTCCACGCGAACCTCGGCCGGGTGGTGAAGCTGGACAAGCCGGGCGACTTCGTCGGCCGCGACGCCCTGGCCGCCGTGTCCGAGCAGGGCGTGGACCAGGTGCTCGTCGGCCTCAAGACCACCTCGCGCCGCGCACCCCGGCACGGCTACCCGGTGCTGGACGCGGCGGGCGACCCGATCGGCGAGGTGACCAGCGGCGCGTTGTCGCCGACCCTGGGGTACTCGGTGGCGATGGCGTACGTGGCCGTCGGCAACACCGAGCCCGGCACGGCGCTGTCGGTGGACGTCCGGGGCAAGCACGAGCCGGTCGAAGTCGTCGCACTGCCCTTCTACAAGCGCACCTCGTAAGGGAGACCCACACACATGTCCGAGCACTTCAACACCTCCCTCGCGGAGTTCGACCCGGAGGTCGCGAACGCCGTCGCCGCCGAGCTCGACCGGCAGCAGAGCACGCTGGAGATGATCGCCTCGGAGAACTTCACGCCGGTGTCGGTGCTCCAGGCGCAGGGGTCGGTGCTGACGAACAAGTACGCCGAGGGCTACCCGGGCCGGCGCTACTACGGCGGCTGCGAGAACGTCGACGTGATCGAGCGGCTGGCGATCGAGCGGGTCAAGGCCCTGTTCGGCGCGGGTTTCGCGAACGTGCAGCCGCACTCGGGCGCGCAGGCCAACGCGTGCGCGATGTTCGCCCTGCTCCAGCCGGGCGACACGATCCTGGGCCTGGACCTCGCGCACGGCGGCCACCTCACCCACGGGATGCGGATCAACTTCTCCGGCAAGCTCTACAACGTGGTGCCCTACCACGTGTCGGAGTCCGACGGCCGGGTCGACATGGCCGAGGTCGAGCGGCTGGCGCTGGAGCACAAGCCGAAGCTGATCGTGGCCGGCTGGTCGGCCTACCCGCGTCAGCTCGACTTCGCCGAGTTCCGCCGGATCGCCGACTCGGTGGACGCGTACCTGATGGTGGACATGGCGCACTTCGCCGGCCTCGTGGCGACGGGTCTGCACCCGAGCCCGGTGCCGCACGCGCACGTCGTGACGACGACCACGCACAAGACGCTCGGCGGCCCGCGCGGCGGGGTGATCCTGACCAACACCGCCGAACTCGCGAAGAAGATCAACTCGGCGGTGTTCCCCGGTCAGCAGGGCGGTCCGCTGGAGCACGTGATCGCGGGCAAGGCGGTGGCGTTCAAGCACGCCGCGTCGCCCGAGTTCGCCGACCGGCAGCGGCGCACGGTCGAGGGCGCGAAGATCCTCGCCGACCGGCTGTCGCGGCCCGACGCGGCCGCGGCCGGGGTGAAGGTGCTCACCGGCGGCACGGACGTGCACCTCGTGCTGGTCGACCTGGTGGCGTCCGAACTGGACGGCAAGCAGGCCGAGGACCGGTTGCACGAGGTGGGCATCACGGTCAACCGCAACGCGGTGCCGAACGACCCGCGGCCGCCGATGGTGACCTCCGGCCTGCGGATCGGCACGCCCGCGCTGGCCACCCGCGGGTTCGGCGCGGCGGACTTCGCCGAGGTGTCGGACGTCATCGCGGCGGCGTTGCAGCCCTCGCCCGACCTGGCGGAGCTGCGATCGCGGGTCGAGGTGCTGGCCGCCAAGCACCCGCTGTACCCCACGCTGTGACGGTCGTGGGCGTCGGCTGACGCCCCGCTGCGCAACGCCCTGATCCCCCGGCCAACCCCAGGCCGGGGGATCAGGGCGTTCCACAGTGGACCACCCGGGTCGACTAGGCGGCGGGAGCGGTCACCCCCGGTGGGAGGCACTCGATGTTGCGCTTGCCGTTGGGCTGCACCACGAACCAGGTGCCGCCGACGCCCTGGCCCTTCCACTGGCCCGGCGCCTCGTCCTTCGCGTAGGTGTACAGCGGCCAGCCGTCCAGGGTGACCTGCTCGGTGCCGTCGGCCCTCTTCACCGTCGACACGAGCGCGGGGTCGACGCCCTGCAGCTGCGGCGTGCCGTTGGACAGCACGGGAGGCCACGTCACCGCGCACTGGCCCTCGCAGTTGGACTTCGCCGGGTCCGGCGTGTCCTTGTCGAACCGGTACAGCGTCCGGCCGTCGCCGTCCTGCACGACCTCGCCCATCTTGGGCACGCTCTTGCCCACCAGCGTGACCTGCGGGCCGGACGGCGCCGGTGCGGCCTGGCCCTCCGGTGCGGCGGCGGGCTCCTCGACGGGCGCCGCTTCCTCGCTGGTCGGAGGGGCCAAGGGCTCCTGCACGTCGCCGTAGTCGCCCTGGGCCGCAGCCCCCACCTGCTCGGTCTGCGCGACCGTCTTGCCCTGCAGGCCGGTGGCGTTGGATGTCCACATGACCAGCGCGAGCACGGCTGCCATGCCGCCCGCGACGGCGATGGCGATGCGGTTTCGTCGGATCACACTCACTCCTCCTTGGTCCGTCAATCGCTCCACCGACGACTACGGCCCTCCCGCCGGTGCGGTTCAGCCGCGGGCCGAATCCGTGAACCAGTACAGGGGGTGCCCGTAGGGTGTCCGGGTGGGCAACGAGATCTCCTTCCCGCGCCAGCACGCGCGCACCCAGCGGTTCACCCTCGGCGCACCGCGGACGTTCACCGCGGCCCCGGACGGCGCCAAGGTGTACTTCCTCCGCACCGCCGCGGCCACGAGCCGGGCGAACGGCCTGTGGGCGTTCGACACCGCGACCCGGACCGAAGCGCTGCTGGTCGACCCGACCACCCTGCTGACCGACCCCGAGGACCTGTCGCCGGAGGAACGGGCACGCCGCGAGCGCGCCCGCGAGCAGGCCGCCGGCATCGTGGGCTACGCCACCGACGGCGCCGCGCGGCAGGCGGTGTTCGCGTTGTCCGGCAGGCTGTTCGTGGTCGAGCTCGCCACCGCGGCCGTCCGCGAGCTGCCGGTGGCCGGCGCGGCCATCGACCCGCGCCTGGACCCCACCGGCCGCAAGGTCGGGTACGTGGCCGACGGCGCGCTGCACGTGGTCGACCTGGACACCGGCGAGGACCGCGTGGTCGCCTCGCCGGACGGGCCGGACGTCACGTGGGGCCTGGCGGAGTTCATCGCGGCCGAGGAGATGGGCCGTTACCGGGGTTACTGGTTCTCCCCGGACGGCGAACGCGTGCTGGCGGCCCGCGTCGACAACGCGCCCGTGCCGCGCTGGCACATCGCCGACCCGGCCAACCCCGGCACGCCCGCCACCGAGATCGCCTACCCGGCGGCCGGCGCGGCGAACGCCGTGGTCGAGGTGGCCGTCTTCGGCACCGCTGGCACCGACCGCTCCGATGGCGCCGACCGCGCCACGGGCACCGACCGCACCGACGTGACCTGGGACCGCGAGGCGTTCCCGTACCTGAACGCGGTGTCGTGGACGTCGCACGGCAAGCCCCTGCTCCAGGTCCAGTCACGCGACCAGCGCCGGGTGCGGGTGCTCGCGGTGGACGTGGCGACCGGCGCCACCGACGTGGTCGCCGACGACACCGACCCGCGCTGGCTGGAGATCGTGCCGGGCGCGCCGCGCTGGACCCCCGGCGGCGAGCTGGTGCGCGTGCTGCCCATCGGTGACGCGAACCGGCTCGTGGTCGGCGACCGGGCGTGGACGCCGGACGGCTTCCAGGTCCGCGCGGTGCTCGACGTGGCCGAGGACGGCGTGCTCGTCACCGCCTCCACGGACGACCCGACCCGGACGGGCGTCTTCCTGGTCACCGGATCGGCCGTCACCCGACTGTCCACAGAGGACGGTGTGCACGGCGCGACCCGCGCCGGCGGCGTGCTGGTGCTGTCCCGCTCCTCGATGGACCACTTCGGCGCGCGCGTCACCGTCTCCACCGGCGGCGAGATCGGCACGTTCGCCGAAACCCCCGTGCTGACGCCCGAGGTCCGGTTGCTGACCGTCGGCGAGCGCGACCTGAGGGCGGCGCTGCTGTTCCCGCGCGGCCACGTACCGGGCACGAAGCTGCCGGTGCTGCTCGACCCGTACGGCGGTCCGCACGCGCAGCGCGTGGTGTCGGCGCGCAACGCCTACCTGGCGTCGCAGTGGTTGGCCGACCAGGGTTTCGCGGTCCTCGTGGTGGACGGTCGCGGCACGCCCGGTCGCGGTCCGGCGTGGGAGCGGGAGATCGCGTTCGACTTCGCCGGCGCGACCCTGGAAGACCAGGTGGACGCCCTGCACGCGGTCGCGGCGGGCGAGCCGGACCTCGACCTGGCCAGGGTCGGCATCCGCGGCTGGTCCTACGGCGGCTACCTGGCCGCGCTGGCCGTCCTGCGGCGCCCGGACGTGTTCCACGCGGGCATCGCCGGCGCGCCCGTCACCGACTGGCGGCTGTACGACACCCACTACACCGAGCGCTACCTCGGCGACCCGGCCGAGCGGCCGGAGGTGTACGACGCCAACTCGCTCATCGCCGACGCGCCGAAGCTGGAGCGCCCGCTGATGATCGTGCACGGCCTGGCGGACGACAACGTGGTGGCCGCGCACACCCTGCGCCTGTCCTCGGCGCTGCTGGCGGCGGGACGGCCGCACACCGTCCTGCCGCTGTCCGGCGTCACCCACATGACCCCGCAGGAGCAGGTGGCCGAGAACCTCCTGCTGCTCCAGGTCGACTTCCTGCACCGCGCCCTGGCCTGACGCGCGAGCGGGGCCGTCCCACCGTGGGGACGGCCCCGCTCGCACACCACCGTCAGGCCAGGGAGTGCCGGACCAGGTAGGGCGGGATCGAGTTGCCGACCAGGGCCAGGTCGTCGATCGTCTCCGGCTGGTAGCCGGCGCCGGGCAGCCGCTCGACCATCAACGCGGTCGGGTCGGCCACCTCGTCGGCCCGCCCGAACAGGTACGCCCACTCGTGCTCGTCCGAGCCGTAGTACGCGACCGTGTCGAACACCTCGTTGAACCGCTGCCACATGCGGACCAGCGTGGTGTTGCGCCACATCGTCTGGCAGCCCGCCTGGGACACCACGACGCCGCCCGGCGTGAGCAGCGCCTTGCACATGGCCAGGAACTCGGCGCCGTACAAGCGGTTGTGCTGCGCCTCCTCCTCGCGCTCGTCGGGCAGGTCCACCAGGACGATGTCGTAGCGCTCCGACGTCGTCCGGATGTACTCGTAACCGTCGATGTACCGCACGTGGACGGGGCCTTCGCCCTTCTCCGCCAACGCCAGCTCGTCGAGCGTGTAGCCGTAGGGCAGGTGCTCGGCGCACAGCCGCACGGCCTGCGAGTCGATGTCGATGTGGTCGACCACCGAAGCGCCCGCCGCCACCGCCATCTGGCACACCACGCCCTCCGACGACCCGATGACCAGCACCCGGTCGACGCGGTCGGCCAGCAGCAGCGCGGGCACCATCAGCGCCTCGTGGTAGGTCAGCTGGCTGAGCTCGGTGCTCTGCCGGTCGTCGTCGCAGAACAGCGACAACCCCTGGGCGGTGCGGGCGATCACCAGGTGCTGGAACTCGGTCCTGGTGTCGACCACGACCTCCTCGACGTCCCAGTGCCTAGTCATGCCGGCCGCGAGCGGTTCGCGGATCAAGACGCCTTCTCCTCACCGACGAGCGCGGGGACGCGGTGCCCCCGCCTGACCATGTCCGTCCGTGCCGACACAGCTCCCAGCGCTTCGGCCAGCAACTGCACCGCGAGCGCGGGCTTGGCGCGCGTGCCGCAGGTGAACACGTCCACGAACACGGCCCCGACCTCGGGGTAGGTGTGGATGGACGCGTGCGACTCCGACAACAGGGCCAGCACGGTGACCCCTTGCGGCTCGAACTGCTTGGAGACCACCTCCAACACCGTGGCGTCAGCCTGGGTGAGCGCCTCGCCGAGCGCGTGGCGCAGGAACCGCTCGTCGTCGAGCAGTTCGGGGCTCACGCCTTCAAGCTCGGCGAGCACGTGCTGTCCTGCGAACAAGCCGACCGGCTCGGTTTCGCACGGGAGTTCGGACATCAATCACTCCAAACATCTTCAGGAGGGGCACAGCAGCGGACAGGCGGGGGCGCGCTCATCGCACGCAGTGGGTGGCCAACGGCGGGAAGCCGTTGAACGCCACCGACGAGTAGCTGGCCGTGTAGGCGCCGGCACCGAGCAGGTCGACGTGGTCGCCCGCGCGCAGGTCCAACGGCAGCTCGTAGCAGGTGTTCTGGTACAGGACGTCGTCCGCGTCGCACGTGGGACCGGCCAGCACGACGGGCCCCACCGGCACCCCGGGTGGCGACACCCCGGCGAGCGGGACCCCGTCCCGGCTGGTGACCAGCGGGTACGCGATCGCCTCGCCCTCGGTCTCCGCGAGGCCGCCGTAGCGACCGATGTCGAGGAAGACCCAGCGGCGTTCGTCCGAATAGGACTTGCGCGACACCAGCACCACTTCGGAGCGGATCACGCCGGACTCCGCCACGATAGCGCGTCCGGGCTCGATCATCACCTCGGGCGCGAAGTCGCCGAAGTGACGCGCGATCGACGCGGTGATGGCCGCGGCGTAGTCGGCCAGCGGCGGCGGCTGCGTCAGGTAACCCGCGGGCAGGCCGCCACCCAGGTTCACCGTGGTCGGCGAGAGCCCTTCGGCGCGCAGCTTCCCGATGATCTCGGCGGCGTCGGCGATCGCGCCGTCCCACCCGCTCGGGTCCAGCTGCTGCGACCCGGCGTGGAACGCCACGCCCAGCGGAACGAGGCCGAGTTCGGCGGCCAACCGCAGGAGATCCGTCGCCATCTCGGGTGAGCAACCGAACTTCTTGCCGAACGGGTAGGTGGAACCCTTGCTGTCGACCAAGATCCGCAGCAGCACGGACGCGCCGGGCGCGTGCTCGGCCAGCGCGCGCACGTCCTGTTCGCTGTCGGACACGAACAGCCGCACGCCGCGCCCGTGGGCGTAGGCGATGTCCCGCGCCTTCTTGATCGGGTTGCTGTAGGAGACGGCCTCCGGCGCCGCGCCGCGGGCCAGGCACAGGTCGATCTCGGCGGGGCTCGCGACGTCGAAGCTCGACCCCTCGGCGGCCAGCAGCTCGACCACCTCGGGCGTCGGGTTCGCCTTCACCGCGTAGAAGATCCCCACCCGCGGCAGCGCCGCGCGGATCGCCGCGAACCGGTCGCGCACCGTCGGCAGGTCGATCACCAGGCAGGGCGTGTCCGGTTGGTCGTGGTCCAGGAAACGACGAATACGAGCCATTGCCTCGCGCAGCCGTTCATCGGCAAAGCTCGTCGTCATCTCGCTAGGGGTCCCCCTTCGCAACCGTGATGAGGCACGGTCCGACCGTGTTCGGGCACGGCCGTCCACTCTAGGTGGTGCGGGCGAAAAATGCGCTATCAGCGGGCGAACTTGTGATGCAACTCCACGACGGTGATGTCCGGCGGCGCGCCGACCCGCACCGGCGGACCCCAGAAGCCGACCCCGTTGGTGGTGTAGACCTGCGTGCCGTCGACGGTCTCCAGACCGCTGCGCACCGGCTGCTGGAGGCCCACCGCGAGGTGGAACGGGAACATCTGCCCGCCGTGCGTGTGCCCGGACAGTTGCAGGTCCACACCGTGCTTGGCGGCCTCGTGCGCCTGCACCGGCTGGTGCGCCAGCAGCACCACCGGCGTCGAGGTGTCGCGGCCGTCCAGCGCGCGGGCGAAGTCCGGGCCGTCCTGGAACGCCTCGCCGGTGACGTCGTTGACGCCCGCGAGGTCGAACGACGCGCCCGCCCGCTCGACGGTCAGCCGCTCGTTGCGCAGCGGGTTGACCCCGAGCCGCTCCAACTCCGCCAGCCACGGCTCCGCGCCGGAGTAGTACTCGTGGTTGCCGGTGACGAAGAAGCTGCCGTGCGTGCTCACGAGGTCGCGCAGCGGAGCCGCCGCCTCACCCAGCTCGTCCACCGTGCCGTCGACGAGGTCGCCGACGATCGCCACCAGGTCGACCTGCTGGGCGTTGATCATGCGCACGATGCGCTCGGTGTGCCCGCGGCCGAGCAGCGGCCCGAGGTGGATGTCGCTCACCACCGCGATCCGGTAGCCGGCCAGCCGCTGGTCGAGCTTGCCCAGCGTGACCGGCACCCGCTTGAGCACCGGGTCGCCCAAAGCCTGCGTGGTGCCGTAGCTCACCACACCCGCCGTGGCCACGCCGCCCGCGATGGCCAGCGACCGCGCGATGAACAGCCGCCGACCGGGGTCGACCGGCCGCTCCCGCGGCGTGCTCGCCGGCGTCTCCACCACCGCGTCCGGCGCGCCGACGGCCGCGGGCGCCTTGTGCCGGCGTGCCGCGCGCAGCAGCACCAGCCGGGGGATCTCCAGCACGCCGAGGATCAGCGCGAAGTAGAACGCGCCCGCCAGCCAGATGAACCCCGGCCACGCCACGAGCACGGCGAAGCCCGACCCGAACCGGCTCAACCCCAGGGCCGCCACCAGCAGCACGTAGAGGAACACCACGATCGCGGTGCCGGTCCGCCGGCCGCGGCCGGGCCGGGTCGTGGCCAGCACGACCCGCCGCCAGATGTAGTAGTGGGCCGCGCCCATCACTGCGGCGAACAGCGCGAAGAACAACAAGTGCGGCCTCCCGGGTGGTGATGGGTCCAGTTTCCACGAATCTCGAAGTCCGCATGCAACCCCCCGACGGTCCGCGGGCGTGATTACCTCGTACCGCAGCACGGGGGAGGACAGATGAGTGATCGGGACGCCGCGTTCGCGGAGTACTTCGCGGCGCGGTCCGAGGCCATGCGCGGCACGGCGTACCTGCTGTGCGGCGACTGGCACCGTGCCGAGGACCTGGTCCAAGCCACGTTCACCAAGCTCTACGTGGCGTGGCGGCGGATCAACCGGCACGAGGCACTCGACGCCTACACCCGGCAGACGCTCGTCCGGACGTTCGTGTCCGACCTGCGCCGGGGGTGGTTCCGCAAGGAACGGGTGAGCGAGACGACCGCCGACGTGGCGGACGTGTCGCGCGGCTCGGCGGAGGACCGGCTGGTGCTGCTGGCGGCGCTGGCCAAGGTGCCGCCCAGGCAACGCGCCGTGCTCGTGCTGCGGTACTGGGAAGACCTGTCGGTCGAGGAGACCGCCAGGGCGTTGAGCTGTTCGGAAGGAACGGTGAAGAGCCAGGCCGCGCGGGGGCTGCAGACGCTGCGCGGCCTGATCACCCCTCAGCAGGGAGAAAAGGTGCGATGGACGAGCGCGAGTTGAAGAGCGCGTTGGAGGAAGTGATGGTGGCGAGCAGCCCGCCGCCACCCATGAGCCCGGAGGCTGCGCTGGACCGGGGCCGTCGTGCGCAACGCCGCAGGCAGGCCACGTGGGGCGGTGCGGTCGCCGGTCTCGCGGTGGTGGCCATCGCGGTCGGCGCGGTGATGGTGCCGAACCTGACCGGCGGCGGCGCCGGCGTCCAGGTGGCGGGAGGGCAGTCGTCGGGATCCCGACCGCCGGCGACCACCCCCACCGGGTCGCCGTCCGAGCCGCCGTCGGTGACCGTGCTGCCGCCCTCGGGCGGGCCGCCGGAGAGCGGGACCTCGACGCCGTGGCCGGACGGGCAGGGCGACCGCACCGCGACCAGCGGCCCCCGGGCGGACAAGGGCGTCAGGCTGCTCAACGACCTGGCGTCGTCGCTGCCACCCGGGGTCAGGGCCGAGGACCGGACCCGGATCGGCTTCGCCGACTACGGGCCGATGACCTGGCGGCAGGCGCAGTTCGCCGAGTACGTCGGTGACCTGCAGGTCTGGGACTACGACGCGCGCACGCCCGTCGTGATCACCGGCGAGGCCGGCGTCGGCGAGCTGTCCATCAGGGTCGAGACCAAGGGCAACACCCGGCTCGGCGACCTGACCGGGTGCGAGGCGGCGACGAAGTACCCGTACCCGGTCGCGGGCGGCACGTGCCGACTCGTGGACGTCGGCGGCAAGCAGGTCGCCGTCGTCACCGGGGCCACCCCGGACGCGGGCACCAACACGATGGAGGCGGGTGCGTTCTACCGGCACCCGGACGGCACGCTGGTGACCGTCGGGTACTCCAGCGAGTTCCGGGACTCCGGCCACCCGGCGCTGTCGCGGCCCGCGTTGACCGGGGAGCAGCTCGCGGCGATCGCCGCGGACGCGAAGTTCCACCTGGACTGAGCACCCGAGGGACGGAGAGGCCGGGCGACAGGCGCGCCCGGCCTCTTCGGTGTGTGCCGCGTCGTGGTGCCGCCTCGCCCGTCCAGGGGTACTCCATCCGGGTGTTCGTGCAGGTACCGTGCTGTTTGCCATGCGGACGCTGCTCATCGACAACTACGACTCGTTCACCTTCAACCTCTTCCAGTACCTGGCCGAGGTGAACGGGCGCGAGCCGGTCGTCATCACCCACGACGACCCGCGGTTCCGGCTGTCCGACCTGCGGCGGTTCGACAACGTGGTGATCTCGCCCGGCCCCGGCCGGCCGCAGCGCGCCGCCGACTTCGGCCTGTGCCGCGCGGTCATCGAGCACGCCGACATCCCCCTGTTGGGCGTCTGCCTGGGGCACCAGGGACTGTGCCTCGCGCACGGCGCGACCGTGGGCTTGGTCACGCCCCGACACGGCGTGGTGGACCAGGTGCGGCACACGGGGGTGGACGTGTTCGCCGGCCTGCCGTCCCCGCTGCCCGTGGTGCGCTACCACTCGCTGGCCGTGTCGGACCTGCCGCCGTCGCTGGAGCCGATCGCCTGGGCGGCGTCCGACGACGTGCTGATGGGCGTGCGGCACCGGTCCCGGCCCGCCTGGGGCGTGCAGTTCCACCCCGAGTCGGTGTGCACTTCGCACGGCCACCAGCTGCTGGCCAACTTCCGCGACCTGACCGACGCCGCGGCCGCCCCTCCCGTCCTTCCGGCGCCCGTGCCGTCGCCGCCGCTCGAGGGCGTTCGCGAGGTCCTGGTGCGACGGGTGGACGTGCACCCGTCGCCGGAGGACGTCTACGCGGCGTTGTACGGAGCGTCTCAACACGCGTTCTGGTTGGACAGCAGCCTCGCCGGGGAGCGGGGCCGGTTCTCCGTGATGGGCGACGCGTCCGGGCCGCTGGCGCGGGTGGCGACGTACGACGTGTGGACCGGTTCGGTGACCGTGGACGGGGAGACGCGGCCCGGGCCGTTCTTCGACTGGCTGGAGGCCGACCTGGCGGCGTGGCGGGTGGCGCCGCCGGACGTGCCGTTCGAGTTCGCCCTCGGCTGGGTCGGCTACCTCGGCTACGAGCTGAAGGCCGAATGCGGCGCAACGGCCGCGCACCGTTCGGAGCAACCGGACGCGGCATTCGTGTTCGCCGACCGGGCCCTGGTTTTCGACCACGTTTCCCGGTGCGTCTACCTGTTGGCGTTGACCGACGAGGACGGCTGGTTGGGCCGAACGGCCGATTTCCTGCGTGATTTCACCGCGGTGCCGGCGGCGGCCCCGCGCCCGGCCCGCGCCGACTCCGTGCAACCGCGGCACAGCCGTTCGCACTACTTGAAGCTGGTCGCGGCTTGTCAGGAGGCCATCACCGCGGGCGAGAGCTACGAGGTGTGCTTGACGAACACGGTGACGTGGCGCGGGTCGGTCGATCCGTGGGACGCCTACCGGTTCCTGCGTGCGGAAAGCCCGGCGCCGTTCGGGGCGTTGCTCCGTTTCGGTGCGCTCTCCGTGCTCAGCACTTCACCCGAGCGGTTCATCCGGGTCGACCGACAGGGTGTCGTCGAATCCGAGCCAATCAAGGGCACACGACCCCGCGGGGCCACCGCCGCCGAGGACGCGGCTTTGCGAACAGCCTTGGCTACCAGCGCGAAGGACCGCGCCGAGAACCTCATGATCGTGGACCTGGTCCGCAATGATCTGGGCCATTGCGCGGAAGTGGGCAGCGTCGAGGTGCCCAGGATCTTCGAGGTGGAGAGCTACGCGACAGTGCACCAGCTCGTCAGCACCGTTCGGGCTCGACTGCGTTCCGGTAGTTCCGCCGCGCGGGTCG
Source organism: Saccharothrix stipae (assembly GCF_054781895.1). Classification (NCBI taxonomy): domain Bacteria; kingdom Bacillati; phylum Actinomycetota; class Actinomycetes; order Pseudonocardiales; family Pseudonocardiaceae; genus Saccharothrix; species Saccharothrix stipae. The sequence continues at coordinate 1,129,438 of NZ_BAAGTN010000008.1, forward strand.
TTAGGGCCGCGTTCCCCGGTGGGTCCATGACGGGTGCGCCCAAGATCCGGACAATGCAGATCATCGACGGGCTGGAAGCCGGGCCCCGGGGTGTCTACTCCGGGGCGCTCGGTTACTTCTCACTCTCCGGAACGGCTGACTTCAGCATCGTCATCAGGACGCTCGTGGTGGACCGCGACAAGGTGAGTTTCGGCGTCGGCGGCGCGGTCATCGCGCTGTCCGACCCCGCGGAGGAATTCGAGGAGACCGCGGTCAAGGCGACCGCCCTGCTGAGCCTGGCCGGAGTCGAGTTCCCGGGGCGCTCGTCCTTGCCCTGAGTTCGCTGCCCTGGGTATCGCTGACCTGCGGTTTTCCCCTGCGGCAGGCACCGCCCGCCGCAGGGGAAAACGGCGTGACTCAGGAGGCGTGGGCTTCCTGGAACTGCACGACCAGGCCCTGGGGAATGCGGCCGCGGTCGGAGATCTGGTGGCCCTGCGCGCGAGCCCAGTCCCGAATGGCCTGGGCCTGGGCCTTGTCACCAGCCTTTACCGTGCTCTTGCCGGTGCCCTTGCGCTGCTTGCGGCCACCTGCGCGGCGCGCCTTGGCGACGAAGTCGGCCAGGGACTCGCGGAGCTTGTCCGCATTGTCCTTGGAGAGGTCGATGGAGTACTCCACACCGTCCAGCGCGAAGGTCACGGTCTCGGCGGCTTCGCTGCCGTCGAGGTCGTCGATGAGTTGGACGACGGTCTGCTGTGCCACTGTTCCTCCGTGTGTGCTCGCATAGCGCGTGCTGCCCTCGACTAGTTCTGCGCCACACGCTTAGGTCGACACCATAGTGCACGAGAGGAATATCGCCTAACCTTTCGCGGTGAAAATGTGGTTGATGCCCCCGGACGGGTCATTTCGCGACACAAACCGCACGGAGCCGAATTGCGAGGCCCCGGACGCCGTCACCCCGTGGTGCCGGTCACACCCGGACGGGTGGCCTATCCTGGAGCCCGGTACCCGCCCAGGGTAGGGAAGGCCGGGAGCGATGCACGGTTACACGGCGGACAAGGACGCGTACCTCAAGCGATTGCGCCGCATCGAGGGGCAGGTCCGCGGTCTTCAGCGGATGGTCGAGAACGACGAGTACTGCATCGACGTGCTGACCCAGATCTCGGCGGCCACGAAGGCGTTGCAGGCGGTCTCCCTGGGCCTGCTCGACGAGCACCTGAAGCACTGCGTGGCACAGGCCGTCGCCGAAGGGGGCGAGGTGGCCGACGAGAAGATCGCCGAAGCCTCCGCCGCAATCGTCCGCCTGGTCCGCTCCTGACCAACCCACCCGGCCGCCCCGCGAGGCGGCCGGACAACCTGATCGAGTAGAGTGCTCCCGCCGGCCCCCGTAGCCCAATCGGCAGAGGCAGCGGACTCAAAATCCGTCCAGTGTGCGTTCGAGTCGCACCGGGGGCACCGAAGGATGGAACAGGACCGTCACCCGCGGGGTGACGGTCCTGTTCCGTATTCTCCTGTTTGCGCTGCTGGCGGCGTTGCCGTGCATCGTCGGGCGAAATGACCGCCGTGTCCTGGGCGGTCCGGCCGGCGGCGATGGTGGGACCGGTCAGGGTCATCCGGCAGGTGGCGCTGTGGGTGTCACGAACGGCACCTCGCGAGCCCGCTCGCTGTCGCGCGACGCTGTCACGACGCGCTCGCGTCGGTCGGCCCTGACGTCGGCTGCCTTCCCAGCGCCCGCACGTCGGCGACCGGGCCGAGGTGGCGCAGCTTGTCGGGGTTGATCACCGAGCGGATCGCCTGCACGCGGCCGTCGACGATGTCGAGGCTGAAGACGTTGATGACCTCGCCGTCCCTGGTGCGGATGACCGCGCCCGGCTGGCCGTTGACCTCGCGCTGCTCCAGCGAAAGTTCGTGCGCCCGCAGCTGCTTGCTCATCGCCATGAACAGGCGGGCGATCTTCTCCGCGCCGACGATCGGCGTGCTCCACTGCGGTGCCTTGCCGCCGCCGTCGCCGTAGGTGCGGGCGTCGGCGGCCAGCAACTCGACCAGTCCGTCCACATCGCCTTCCGTGAACGCCGTGAAGAAGCGCGTCGCGAGGTCGTCGCGCTGCTCCCGGGTCGCCTCGAACCTCGGTTGCTCCGACCGGATGTGGCGCCGCGCCCTGGACACGAGCTGGCGGCAGTTCGCCTCGCCCTTCCGCACGATCACCGCGATCTCGTCGTAGCCGTAGCCGAACACGTCGTGCAGGAGGAACGCCGCGCGCTCGACCGGATTGAGCCGCTCCAGCACGAGGAGGAACGCCATCGACAGCGAGTCCGCCAGCTCAGCGCGCGTTGCCGGGTCGGCGTCACCGCCGTCGGTGAGCAGCGGCTCCGGCAACCACTGGCCGACGTAGCTCTCCCGCCGCACGACCGCGGAGCGGAGCCGGTCGATCGAGAGCCGGGTGACAACCGCCGAGAGGTACGCCTTGGGCGACTCGATCACAGCGCCGCCCGCCGCGGCGGCGCGTAGATACCGGATGAACGCCTCCTGCACGACGTCCTCGGCGTCGCCCGCGCTCCCGAGCATCCGGTACGCGATCGAGAACATCAGCGGGCGCAGCTCGTGGAAGACGGCCTCGACGTCGCTCACGCGGCGATCCCGGTGGTGGTCGCGTCGGTCAGCGCGTGCCGGAAACCGGTGCGCCAGGTCGCCAGCGCCGGCTGCCACCCGAGCTCCCGCTTCGCCTTGGCATTCGACGCGCCCCGCGCCTGCGTCATCCATCGCACGGTGGTCTCCCCCGCCGCGACCCGGCCGAGCCAGGCAGGCACGCGCATCGGGGCCTTGGCGCCGACGCACTCCGCGAGGTACGGCAGCCACTCCGATACCGGAGCCGGCTCGTCGTCGACGATGTTGTAGACACCGGCCGCGCCGTGCTCGACGGCCGCGACGGTGGCCGCCGCCGCGTCGTCGAGGTGGATCCACGACCAGATGCCCGCGCCGTCGCCGATCATCGGCAACTTGCGCTTCCTGAGCAGCGCCACCAGGTCCTCCGACGCGCCCGGACCGTAGAAGTTGCCGTACCGCAACACGATGCCCGTCAGCGACGCCGTCGAAACGACCTGCTCCAGGAACCGTATCGCGCCGAGCGCCTCCCGCTGGTACTTCGCGGGCCGCGGGTCCACCGGGTCCTCCTCGGTCTTGACCAGGCCGCCCTCGCGGGCGTTCGTCCACCCGGTGTAGCTCTGCGCCACGAACCGGTCCACGCCCACCGCGTCGGCGGCCGCCAGGAGGTGCTGGGTGCCCTGGACGCGCAGCTTGTTGGTCGTCGCGAACCACCGGTCGAACTTCCTGAGGTTGTTGCCACCGGCCAGGGCCGACATCTGGTGCACGATCACGTCGGGCTGGGCCCGCGAGACGGCCTCGCCGACGGCGGCCGCGTCGAGGCCGTCGAGCACGACCGGTTCGGCGCCCAGCGCCCGCAGGGTCGCGAACTTCGCCTCGCTGCGAGTGGTCGCGACCACCCGGTGGCCGCCCGCGACGAGCTGCGGGATGAGCCGGATGCCGAGGGCGCCTGCCGCGCCTGCCACGAAGACCTTCATGTCGTTCTCCTGTTTCCGTCGGTCGTGCCCTCAGGGACGAGGCAGCCCCGCGCCCTGTGACAGCCCGACGAAAACCCGCCGCCATGTCACAGACGGCGGGCGAGCCTCGTCCTCCAGCCGTCCACAGCGGAGAGATGAGGAACCTCATGCCCCAGAACCGGGTAGTCACCGTGACCGTCCTGATCGGCGCCACCGCGATGATCGCCGTCGGCCTGTGGGGCCGGCTCGCCCCGGCCGACTTCGCGGACTGGGCAGGCTGGCCGCACCACGAGCACTTCCTGCACGACGCCGGCGTGTTCCAGATCGCCATCGGCCTCACGATGCTCGTCGCGCTGTGGTGGCGCGACCCGATCACGGTGGTGCTGACGGGATTCGTGTTCACCAACGTGTTCCACGCCCTGAACCACTACCTCGACCGCGCCGACGGCGGCCGTGACGGGGACTGGGCACCGCTGCTGGCGTTGGCGGCGCTGGGCGCGATCGGACTGTTCCTGCAGCGGCGACGTACTCGCGTCGCCCGCAGTGTCTGACCTGCCTGCCGACCAGCATCCAACCTGGAACCGCCGGTCAGCCCTGTTCCCGTCCTTTGGTGCTCCCGCCGGGGGCACTACCGGTAGCGCAGGCCGCCATCTGCGGTTTCAGTGCATCTATTCACAGGGTCCGACCGGTCGTCCCCAGGGCTGCCAGTGTCGCCAATTGAGACGTTTCACCGCGCGGACCCGTCACGACTCGGCTGTCCCGCCGACCCGACTCGATCATCGTCGGTCGAACAGGGGGTCCCGCTGCGCAGGCCGGTGTTGTGTTGCGGATTTTTGTGACCAGCTGGCGTTCAGTGAAAGATCAGCGACGCCGGGATGCTTCGGCACATGACCAAAACGTTACTCAGAGGGCAAGCTCCTCTACTACCCGAACACCGACCCCGCCTTGTCTGCGCCGCGGGAGATCGGGCATGGGTGGGGCACGTTCAAGCACGCAGTCGTCTTCGGGTGAAGTGATCACCAGCGCGGCCGCGCGGGTCTGGTGGTCACTGGGCGCTTGTTGCGCCCCCAATGCGTCGCCACTCGCTCGGCGTCATGCCGTATGCCGCGCGAAAGCGTCGGGTGAAGTGGGTCGGGTCGGTGAAGCCCCACTGCCGGGCGATCATCGCGACGGTGCGGCTGTGGTTGTCCGGGCGGATCAGGTCCTGCCGGGCGCCTTGGAGTCGTTCGGCGATGATCCACTGTTCGAGGCTGAAACCGCATCGGCGCAGATCTTGTACAGGTAGCGCAGAGACACGTTGTGCGCGGCGGCGATGGTGGGCGGGCGGAGGTCGGGGTCGGTCAGTCGTCCGCGCACGTAGGCGCGCACCCGGGTGAGGAGCGTCTGGTGCAGGACCGCGCGGGCGTGCCGGTCGGGGTGTGCCGCCGAGATGAGCAGTGCACGGGCCAGTTCGACGGTGGCGGTGCCGAGGGCGGTGGCTCCCGGGTCGGTGCTGAGGCGGTCGGCGTCCCGGCTCAGGTGGGTGACGTGGTCGGTGAACAGCCGGTAGAGAGGGCTGGCGCGCAGGTCGCGCACGGCACGTCGGATGACGTCGAGGGGCAGGCCGAGCTGCTCGAACCGGATCTGGACGCAGCCGGCGGCCCCGTTGCCGGACCAGGAGAACTCGTACGGGGCGGAGAGGTCGACCGCCATCAACTCGCCCGGCGTGATCACCTGCCGCACGGACAGCTGTTCGTGCCGGCCCTTGGCGAGTTGTTGGACCGACAGCGCGACCACCGGCTCGACGTCCTGCTTGGCCTGCTTGGCCGTGCGTAACAGCCGGATGCCGGAGGCGCGGTTGGTGAAGATCTCGGCGGCGCCGAGGTCCCACACCCCCATCAGCGCGTGGACGTCACCGTCCGGGTCCTCGTGGATGACGTGACAGGGAGCGGACGCCTCCAGCATCGCCGTGTGGATGGCCTCGACGCGGTCGACGGCCGGCAGCTCGGCCGTGTTGAGGACGAATGGCATCGCGCACCCCCCTTGTGAGCGCTCACATTGTGCACGGTCAGCCGAGATGCTTGCACCCACAGCCCGGTTGCCGACTCGTCCCACTCATAACCTTGGCCCGTTCGACTCGCGGCATGGTTCCTGGGGGCTTCTCGTGTCGGTAGTGGCTTTTCCCGCACCGCGCGCATGCACGGTCAGCGGTCCGTCATGACGCTCCACGGCCGCCGACCGGAGCGTGCCCGCCTCGACCGGCTCGTCGCCACGGTCCGGGAGGGGCTGAGCGACGTGCTCGTGCTGCGGGGCGACGCCGGCATCGGCAAGACCGCGCTGATCGACTACGCCGGCGCCAGGGCCGAGGGCCTGCGCGTCATCCGGGTGGCCGGGGTCGAGACGGAGCTCGGTTTCCCCTTCGCGGCACTGCACCGGTTGCTGGTCCCGCTGCTGAACGCCCGGCGCGGCCTTCCCCCCGCGCAGGATCGCGCGTTGCGGGTGGCGTGCGGGCAGGTCGAGGGGCCGCCGGCCGACCGGTTCCTGGTGGGGCTCGCGACCCTGACGTTGCTGGCCGAGGTCGCCGCCGGTGGGCCGGTGTTGTGCTGCGTGGACGACGCGCAGTGGCTGGACGAGGAGTCGCTGGGCGTGTTGGCGTTCGTCGGACGCCGGTTGCACGCCGAGGGCCTCGGCCTGCTGTTCGCCACGCGCGGTGCCGTCGACGCGCTCGCCGGGCTCGCCGTGCTCCACCTGACCGGGCTGTCCGAGCCGGACGGGGTGGAGCTGCTGAGGGCGGTGGCGACCGAACCGCTGGACGGCGTCGTCGCCGCGCGCATCGCGATCGCGACGGGCGGCAACCCGCTCGCGCTGACCGACCTGGGCCAAGAGCTGTCGACGGGCCACCTGACCGGCGCGCTGTCCCTGCCCGACCCGCTACCGATCGGCAGCCGACTGGAGGACCACTACCTGCGCCGGGTACGCGCGCTGCCGCGGACCACGCAGATCTGGCTGCTGCTGACCGCGGCCGAACCCGGCGGGGACGTCGGTTACATCACCGACGCCGCCGCGCGGCTGGACGTCGGTCCGGACGCGCCCGGTCCCGCGGAGGCGGAACGTCTGCTGGTGGTGGGGACCACCGCGGAGTTCCGCCACCCGCTGGTGCGTTCCGCGGTCTACGGCGGTGCGACCAGCGTGCAGCGGCAGGCGGCGCACCTCGCGCTCGCCGCGGCGACCACCCGGCCGGCCGACGCGGACCGGCGCGCGTGGCACCTGGCCGCGGCCTGCGTCGGCACCGACGAAGCCGTCGCGGCCGAGTTGGACCGGGCGGCCGACCGGGCGGGCGCGCGCGGTGGGTACGCGGCTCGCACCTCGTTCCTGATCCGGGCCGCCGAGCTGACCCCCGAGGGGCCACGCCGCGCCGACCGGGTGCTCGGGGCCGCCGAGGCGGCGTTGTTGGCCGGTGCTCCGTTGCAGGCCCTGAAACTGCTCGACGACGTCGGCACCGACCTGATCGACGACGTCGGCCGCGGTCGTGCGCTGCTCGTGCGCGCCGGCACGCTGGTGGTGCTCGGCGGCGAGGGGGCGTACGCGGGGGGCTCGGCCCTGTGCCTCGACGCCGCGTCGGCCTTCGGTGAACGTGCGCCCGACCTCGCCCGCGAGGCCCTGCTGGAGGCCGTCGAGCACACCGTGCGCGGCGGGCACCTCATCCGCGACACCACGGTCGAGCACATCGCCCGTGCCGCCGACGAACTCGGCGCACGCACCCTCGACGCAACCGTGCGCGATCTTCTGCTCCGCGCGTTCACCGTGCTCGTCCGGGACGGCTGCGAGTCCGCGGTGCCGCACATCCGGTGGGCCGCCGATGCCCTGCTGGACCCGGCAACGCCCGGCGAACACGTGCTGCGCAGGCACGTGACGGGCGCGACGCTGAGCATCCTGCTGTGGGAACCGGAACTGCACCGGGCGGTGTGGCGGCGGGCCGCCGAGGTCGCCCGTGCGAACGGCGCCTTGTGGACGCTGGTCACCGCGCTGTACTGCTCGGCGACGGTGGAGACGTTCCTGGGCGACCTGGCCGCCGCCGAGGACCTGCTGGCCCAGTGCAACCAGGTCCGTGCGGCGATCGGCGCCACCGATGAGCTGTGGACCATCCACCGCCTGCCGGAACTGCTGGCCTGGCGCGCCGAGGAGGGTGGCGATGCCGCGGCCGCCCTGCGGGAGACGCTGGCGGCGGCCAGCTGGCTCGGCAGCGGTTCCATTCAGTCCATCGTGCGCATCGGCCTGGTCGTGCTGCACCTCGCGCGGGGCGACTACGCGCACGCCCGCACGACCGCCCAAGAGGTCGTCGAGTCGGACGTGCTCGGCATGCACACCCGCATCCTGCCCGACCTCGTCGAGGCGGCCGTCCGCAGCGGTGACCGGATCACGGCGAACTCCGCGCTGACCAGGTTCACCTCGATCGCCGAGGCCGCCGGCACCGGCTGGGCGCTGGGGGTGCTGACCCGCTCGCGCGCCCTGCTCGCCCCCGCCGGCACCGCCGAGCCGCTCTACCGCGACGCCGTCACCCTGCTGTCCGGCACCGGCGCGCACGCCGACCTCGCCCGCGCTCACCTGCTCTACGGCGAGTGGCTGCGCCGGCAGAGGCGTCGCCGGGACGCCCGCGAACAGCTCCGGACCGCGTGGGAGATGTTCGAACGGATGGGCGCTCCCGGCTTCGCCTCGCGTGCAGCCAAGGAGTTGGTCGCCACCGGCGCGAAGGCGCGGCGCCGGGTGGACGAGACGGTCGGCGACCTGACCGCGCAGGAACTCGCGATCGCCAAGCTGGCCGCGCGCGGCGCCACCAACCCGGAGATCTCCGAGCAGCTGTTCATCAGCGCCGCCACCGTCGACTACCACCTGCGGAAGGTCTTCCGGAAGCTCGACGTGACGTCCCGCCGGCAGTTGGCCCACGCGCCCCGACTGCGCGCCACGCTGGACGTGGACCCGTGAGGGCGGATCCCGGGGCGGGCTCAGGTGCTCATCGGGCGGCGGCGAGGATGAGCGCCGCGGTCTGGGCCGGCTTGGACATCATCGCGACGTGCGAACTGCGCACCTCGACGACGTGGGAACCCGCACGCTTCGCCATGAACCGCTGCGCGGCGGCGGGGATGAGCTGGTCGTGCTGGGCGACGAGGAACCACGACGGGATCGTCCGCCACGCCGGCGGCCCGGACTGCTGCTGGAGGGACTGCGCGTTCGCCGGGCGCTGGGTGGCGGCCATGACCGCGGTCCTCGCCGGCGACAGGTCACCGGCGAAGACCTCCCGGAAGGCGGTCTTCTTGACGTAGCCGTCGTGGCTCGGCGAGCCGTCGGGCAGCGTGATCGGCCGCAGGTCGAGCGCTTCGAGCCCGAGCTTCGAGCCGGGGAACTGCGTCTGGAGGTGGTAGACGGTCTCGCCCTCGTCGGGGGCGAACGCGGCGACGTACACCAGGGCCTTGACGTTCGCGTTGCCGGTGGCGGCGTTGGTGATGACCACTCCGCCGTAGGAGTGGCCGACGAGGACGATCGGTCCTTCGACGACGGCGAGCAGGCTCGCGAGGTAGGCGGAGTCGGACGGGATGCCGCGCAGCGGGTTGGCCGGGGCGATGACCTGGTAGCCGTCGCAGAGCAACCGGTGGACGACGTCGTTCCAGCCGGACGCGTCGGCGAACGCGCCGTGCACCAGCACGATGGTCGGTTTGGGGCCAGGGGCGGCGGTGGCCTCGCCCGCGGCGCCGACGGCGGTCGCCACGCCCGCGGCGGCGACGCCGGCCAGCAGCGTGCGACGCCGGAGTCCGGTCGGTTCGTTGGTCATGTGCGTGTCCTCACTGGTGCCGGCGGTGATGGTGGTGGGTTCGCTGGGAGGCGCCCGGCGGCGCTCGGCTCGACCGACGTGGTCGGGCCGCTGACCCGCACGGGTCGGATCCGCGTCATCGGGCGTGCCGGAGAGCCCAGTCCAGGGCGTGGTCGGCGACCTGCTCCCAGCCGGGTTCCGCACAGGTCCAGTGCGAGCGGCCGGGGAACTCGAAGTACTCGGTGACCGTGCCCGGTGCCTTGTAGTGGTTGGCGTTGGACCTGTTCACCGACGGCGGCATGATGTTGTCCTCGCCGCCGGCGATGAACAACAGGGGCGCCCGCCGCTCGTTGTGGAAGTCCACCCAGGTCTCCTGCTTGCCCGGGGTGAAGTTGGCCAGCAGCCCGTACGCCCAGACCCAGCTGCCCGGCGCCGGGATGGCGTACCGGTCGTAGGCCGCTTGGGCTTCCTCCTCCGGGAGGGTGTTGGTGAAGGCGTAGTGGAACTGCTGCGGGGTGAACCCGGCCGCCTGGTGCCGCTTGGCGGGGTTCTTCAGGATCGGGAACAGCGACTTGATCTGCGACGGCGGGTTCACCCGGATGCCCTCGGGCGGTGCCGAGTTGATGACCACGCCGGCGGCCCCGTGCCCCCGGTCGAGCAGGAGCTGGGTCAGCGTTCCGCCGAACGAGTGCCCCATGATGATCGGCTTCTCCGGCAGCGCCGTGATGACCCTCTCCAGGTGGGCCACCGTGTCGGGCACGGTCGCCGTGGCGATCGGCGTCGGGTCGGCGCGCAGCGCCTCCACCTCGACCTCGAAACCCGGGTACGCCGGCGTCAGGACGGTGTGCCCCTTCGCCTCGAAGTACGGCACCCAGTGCTCCCAGCTGCGCGGCGTCACCCACAGCCCGTGTACCAGGACGATCGTGCTCACGCGTCGTACTCCTTCAGGAAGTCCAAGAGGTCGGCGCCGAGGCGCTCCTTGTGGGTGTCGGTGATGCCGTGCGGCGCACCGGGGTAGACGACCAGCCGCGCGCCCTCGATCAGCCCGGCGGACGCCTGGCCGCCGACCTCGAACGGCACGACCTGGTCGTCGTCGCCGTGCACGACCAGCGTCGGGACGTCGAACTTGGCCAGGTCCGGGCGGAAGTCCGTGGCGGAGAACGCGGCGATGCACTCGTAGGCGTTGCGGTGTCCCGACGCCATGCCCTGCAGCCAGAACGCGTCGCGGATGCCCTGCGAGACGTTCGCGCCCGGCCTGTTGTGGCCGAAGAACGGCCCGTCGGCCAGGTCCTGGTAGGTCTGGGACCGGTCGGCGAGGGACCCCGCGCGGATCGCGTCGAACACCTCCACCGGCACACCGCCCGGGTTGTCCTCCGTGCGCAGCATGAGCGGTGGCACCGCCGAGACCAGCGCGACCTGCGCGACGCGGCCGGTGCCGTGCCGGCCGACGTAGCGGGCGACCTCGCCGCCACCGGTGGAGAACCCGATCAGCGTGGCCTCGGTCAGGTCGAGGAAGTCCAGGAGCGCGGCGAGGTCGTCGGCGTAGGTGTCCATCTCGTTGCCGTCCCACGTCTGGGTGGAGCGGCCGTGCCCGCGCCGGTCGTGGGCGATCACCCGGTACCCGTGGTCGGCCAGGAAGAAGGCCTGGGCCTCCCAGCTGTCGGAGTTCAACGGCCAGCCGTGGCTGAGCACGACCGGCCGGCCGGCGCCCCAGTCCTTGTAGAAGATCCGTGCCCCGTCAGAGGCCGTGACGAAACTCAACGTGGTCTCCCTTGGCGTCGGGCCGGTGGTGTTCCGGCCACGCGACGACGATCCCGGGAGACCACCGACGTTCGAATCACGTGGTCCGCGTAGTGGATGCCGTGGACCGCGTCGGCCACGAAGCCGACCGGCTCCGCACCGCGCCGTCGTCGATCGGCACCTTCCGCTCGGATTTGTTTCGACTTGGGGCAACCTCGCGGCGTCCGGGGCGCGTTCCTGCTGTTGTGGAGGCACGACACTGGAGGTCACCGGGGTGAAACGCGCCGAGGAGGACACGTACCGCGAGTACGTGACGGCTCGGATGGAGACGATGCGGCGCATCGCGTACCTCCTGTGCCGGGACTGGCACACCGCGGACGACGTCGTGTCGATCACCATCGGCAAGCTGTACCGGCACTGGCCGAGGGTCGGCGCGACACCCGGTCTCGACGCCTACGTCCGCAAGGCGCTGCTGCGCACCTGGCTGGACGAGAAGCGCCGGCCGTGGCGTCGTGAGCAGGCCGTCGAGGAGCTGCCCGAGCTGCCGACGGAGGAGGAGTTCGCCGTGGTCGGCCGGGCCCAGCTGCTCGACCTGCTCGACGGGCTGCCGCCCAGGCGCCGGGCCGCGGTGGTGTTGCGCCTGTACTGCGATCTCTCGGTGGAGGAGACCGCCGAGATCCTCGGCTGCTCGGTGGGCACCGTGAAGAGCCAGACCGCGCGGGGGCTCGACACGTTGCGCGCCAAGGCGGCGCGGTCCGACTAGCGAGAGGTGCGTGATGGACAAGCAACTGTTCGACGATGCGATCGGGGAGGTGCCGCCGTCCACGGTCGACGTGGACGCGGTCATCGTCCGCGGCCGCCGCGCGGCCCGGCTCCACCGTGTGACGCACCCGACGGTCGCGGCCGGGGTGGCCGTGGTGCTGTTGACCGGTGTGGCCGCTTACTCGATGACATCGGGCGAGGACGATGGCACGACCGTCGCCACGGCACCCCCCACATCTGCCACGGCACCACCGAGTTCGACGCCGCCGAGGTCGAGGACGCAACCGTCCGGGCACGATCAGCCGGGCGTGGTCACGCTCCCACCGATCCCGGACCCGGTGCCGCCACCGCGGTGCGAGAAGGGCGACCTGGAGACCGTCGCGGAGGCCGCCGGGCGCCTCACCCAAGCCGCCACCAAGGCCGTGCGGGAACGACGCCCGGACGTGCAACTCTTGGCGAACGCGACGTTCCCGGCGGGCACACCCCGTGGGCCGCTGGAGTTCTACCAGACCACCGAGCCGGCGGCTCCCCACGTGTCCGTCTGCGACTTCCTGTCCACTCTCCACGCTTGGGCGACGGCCCGCACACCACTCGGGGACGGCAACATCGGATTCGAGACCTGGCCCGCCTTCTTCCCCACGCTGAACCCGCCGTGCGAGGAGAAGGACACTCCCGATCGGATCCACTGCGAGGAACTCACCGGACCCCACGGGGAGAGGATCCTCACCGAGACGTTGGAGTTCGCGAGGGGCACCCGCAAGCACCAGGTGCAGATCATCCGCGCGGACGGCACGTGGCTGCGGATCCACTCGGAGAACGACGCCATGACGAAGGGCAGCGGCGGACCGACCGCGCCCACGCCTCCGTTCACCGTCGAGCAACTCATCGCCATCGGCACCGACCCGGCACTGACACTGTTCCCTTAGGACGAACACCTCTCGCGCACCGGTCCACAGGGTGCTCGGCCGGAGCGGCTTTGTCTCTTGTGGACACGGTTGGCGAAGGGGGAGATTAGCTCCCCGACGGGACCTTCGCGAGGTCGAGCGTCTCATACGGGACTTCTTGCGAAAACCTGCCCGTTACATCTTGACGCCGCTGATGTTATCGCTCACAGTCCACGTGGTGCGTTCAGCCGCACCGCCGGTCGGCCGCCTAACACCCACACCCCAACGTATTCCGGCACGGAACATCCTCGGAATGTTAGCGCTAACACGCGACTTTCCGGGTAGTTGCCCGTGCGCGGGTGTCGTCGGGGTCGGCGCCGATGCGGCCCGCCTCTTGTCGGCGGTCCCAAACGATGAAAGGACGATGCTATGTCGGTTGGGTTTGCGCGCACCGCGGGGTGGCGCCGTCGGTGGCGGTCGGGGTTGGCCGCCGCGGCGGTACTGGCGGTCCTGGGCGGGCTGCTCACGGTGGCCACGACGCCGGCGTCGGCCGCGACGGTGGACACCGCGGCCTGGTACGTACTGGTGAACCGCAACAGCGGCAAGGCTCTCGACGTCAACGGCGTGTCCACCGCCAACGGCGGCAACCTCGTCCAGTGGTCCCGCACCAACGCCAACAACCAGCAGTTCCAGTTCGTCGACTCGGGTGGCGGCTACTACCGGTTGCGCGCGCGGCACTCCGGCAAGGTGCTCGACGTCTTCAACTGGTCGTCGGCCGACGGCGCCTCGATCGTGCAGTGGACCGACGGCAACGGTGCCAACCAGCAGTTCCGGCTGGCCGACTCCGACGGCGGCTACGTCCGGCTGATCAACCGCAACAGCGGCAAGGTGGTGGAGGTGCAGGGCGGCTCGACCGCCGACGGCGCCGGCGTGGTGCAGTTCAGCGACTGGAACGGCAGCAACCAGCAGTGGCAGCTCGTCCGGGTCGACGGGGGCAGCGGCACCTGCACCCTGCCGTCGTCGTACCGCTGGTCGTCGACCGGCCCGTTGGCGACCCCGAAGTCGGGGTGGGTCTCGCTGAAGGACTTCACCACGGTCGTCCACAACGGCCAACGCATCGTCTACGCCTCGACGCACGACACCGGGGACAGCTGGAGGTCGATGAGCTTCAGCCCCTTCACGAACTGGTCCGACATGGCCGGCGCCACCCAGAACACGTTGTCCATCGGCGCCATCGCACCGACGCTGCTCTACTTCGCCCCGAAGAACATCTGGGTGCTCGCCTACCAGTGGGGCTGGCCGGACTCCTTCTCCTACCGGACGTCGAGCGACCCCACCAACCCCAACGGCTGGTCCGAGCAGCGGACGCTGTTCACGGGCACCCTGCCCACCGGGGCGCCCATCGACCAGACGCTCATCGCCGACGACACGAACATGTACATGTTCTTCGCCGACGACCTCGGCAACATCTACCGCGCCAGCATGCCCATCGGGAACTTCCCGGGCAGTTTCGGCGCGTCCTACACGAGGATCATGAGCGACACGGCGGCCAACCTGTTCGAGGCGGTCGAGGTCTACAAGGTCCAGGGCCAGAACCAGTACCTGATGATCGTCGAGGCGCAGGGTGCGAACGGGCGCTTCTTCCGCTCGTTCACCGCCACCAGCCTCGGCGGCACGTGGACCCCGCAGGCCGCCACGGAGAGCAACCCCTTCGCCGGCAAGGTCAACAGCGGCGCCACCTGGACCAACGACATCAGCCACGGCGACCTGGTGCGCACCAACCCCGACCAGACCAAGACCATCGACCCCTGCAACCTCCAGTTCCTCTACCAGGGCCGCGACCCGCGTTCCGACGGCATGGACTACGGCAAGCTGCCCTACCTGCCGGGCGTGCTGACCCTGCAGCGATAACCGGTGACGTGACACAGGTCCGGCAGTTCCTGACGTCCGCGGGCGACGACGCGCACCGAACCGGGTGAGCGTCACCATGAGCATCAGGAACGTGTGAACCTGGAGCGGCGGGCTCGGCACAAAGCCGAGCCCGTCCGCGCACGTGGGGAACCCAGGGGCGATCACTGACCTGGCGGCGACGTACCCGGTGTTGTTCCCGCCGCTGATCTTGTGCACATCGTGGATGCGCACGCCGATCCCTCCGGTGCCGGCGAAGGATCTTGGGGGAGATGGTTCCACACGGGATTCGCCGATTCCGCCGGCCGGGCGGCGTCCGCGCGCTCGACCGACAGCGCCAGTGCCACCGCGTCGGTGTCGTGATCCCGAGGCGTGTTGCGAGTGGCGACTGGTCCGCTTGCGGCGCGGCATCGACTGTGGAATCGCTGTAGCACGCCGGTCTGTGCCGTCGGGTCCGATCACCGTGCCGCCCACCACGTTCGTCGGCCCGCCTGACACTTCGATCCGGTCCAGCGAGTGCTGCGGTTCGCTGTCGCCGCGCGGTTCCGATTCTTCGGCGCAGTACGGTGCGGTTAACGTGGCGAGGATGAACCAAAGGCCACGTTGGCCGGGCGGACACGATATGCTGGACCCGTACCTCGACTGAGGGCGGAATAGGGAATAAAAATGGCGGCGGTCGAGGAGTTCGGTCAGCGGTTCGTACGAGAGAATACGGATGTCATACAAGTCGACGGTGAGGAAGTTCGCCTCAGGATGGTCCTCAAGGATGTGCTGTCAACGAGTCGACTGCGCATTGAGTTCCGCGATTACACTCGAGAGGTTGGTCAGGCGCTGTGTGTGGCAACCGCAAGAGGGACGCTGCGTGCGGCTGACGCCAATGCCGGGCAATTGATTCTTTGGGCCGACTCCGTCCCGTCCGAGGTGAGTGTTGAACTAGGCTCGGCTGATTCTTCGGATGTCTTCATCTGGAACGCCTGGGGTCGTCGAGGGGGTGGTGTCGACGCGGCGCTCCGATTTGCCGGGATGAAAATTGTCGACGCCGGCCCGAATACTTGGATGCTGTATTGCAGTGACGGCGTCGGGCAAGCGAATTTCAATGATCTGGTAGTACGGCTCGAATTGGTCTAAATTCTCCCGGTCGGCGTAGAGGGCTGATGGGCGTCGGCGAGTGACGGAGCCCACCTACCGAGTCGGTCGGCTTACCGACCGGATCGGTCGGTAAGGGCGTACCGTGGTGGGCATGGCACGAGCGCTGCGTGGGATGACCGAGGACCAGTTGCTCGATCGCGTGGCCGGTCTCTTCGCGCGACACGGGTTCGATCACACGTCGGTGAAGGACCTGGCTGACGCGGTCGGGTTGTCGAAGGCCGGGTTGTTGCACCACTACCCGAGCAAGGAAGCGCTGTTCGAGGCCGCGTTGGACGTCGGTCGCACGCACAGCAGGCAGCTGCTGGAGCAGGTGACGCGGATGTCCGCCGGCCCGGCGCGGGACCGGCGGGCGGTGGAGTTGTTGGTCGACTTCGCGTTGGACCGACCCGGCCTGATCGCCCTGGAGTCGCGCGCGATCGGCCTGCTGGGCGCCGACGACGTGGACCGCAACCGCCTGGACGCCTTCTCCCAGCACGTCTTCGTGGTGTTCGGCGTCGAGCCGGACGGTGACGACACCGAGCGGCTCGTTCGGGTCGTCGGGATGCTCAGCGCCCTGGCCGTGCTGAGCCTGGCGGCCAACCACGCGGGTGAGAAGACCGCGTGGCGGCCGCACATCATCGCCACCTGCCTGGACGCGCTCGGCCACCGCGACGCCTCGCCGGCCGGCCCCTCTCCATCCGTCCCGACCCCCGCGGAGGCCTGACCCCCATGGCACGCCTGCTCTACCGACTCGGCCTCGGCGCGCACCGCCGCCGCCTGGTCGTCGTCCTGCTGTGGCTGCTGGTGCTCGGCGGCACGGCGGTCGGCGCGGCCACCCTGGCCGGGACGACCTCCGGTTCCTTCGCCATCCCCGGCCAGGAGTCCACCACCGCCCTGGACAAGATCTCCGAGGAGTTCGGCACGGGCGGCGGCGCGACCGCACGGGTGGTCGTCAGCGCCCCCGACGGCGGCAAGGTGACCTCTCCCGACCACGCCCAGGAGCTCGCCGCGCTGGTGGGGAAGCTGTCCGAACTGCCAGGCGTCACGTCGGCGACCAACCCGCTCGACCCGCGGGCACCGACCGTGAACGCCGACCAGGACGTCGCCTACAGCACGGTCACCTTCGAGGCCCCGGTCGGCGAGGTCACCGAGGCGCAGCGCACCGCGCTCGTCGACGCCACCCGGGACGTGGGCGGGCTGACCGCCGAGGTCACCGGTGAGGCCACCCAGGCCCCGCCGCACGTGGGCGGCCCCGCGGAGATCATCGGCGTGGTCATCGCGCTGCTGGTCCTCGCCATCACCTACGGCTCGCTCGTGCTGGCCGGCATGAACCTGCTGACCGCCGCCGTCGGCGTGGGCATCGGCGCGCTGGGCGTCACCATCGCCTCCGGCTTCATGGACCTGCAGTCCACGACACCCATCCTGGCCGCGATGCTCGGCCTGGCGGTCGGCATCGACTACGCCCTGTTCATCATCAACCGCTACCGGCAGGAGCTGCGCCGGGGCCGGGACGTGGGCGACGCCATCGGCACGGCCGTGGGCACCGCGGGCTCCGCGGTGGTGACCGCCGGCCTGACCGTGGTCATCGCGCTGGCGGGCCTGGCCGTGGTCGGCATCCCGTTCCTGACCCAGATGGGCGTCGCCGCCGCGGTGACCATCGTGGTCGCGGTGCTCGTCGCGGTCACGCTGGTGCCCGCCGTGCTGGGCTTCCTCGGCCGCCGCGTGCTGCCGCGCAAGCAGCGCACCGCACCGGTCGAGCACGACGGGGCCGCCGAGCGCGGCTTCTTCCGCGGTTGGATCGGCGGTGTCACCCGCAACCGGGTCGTGGCATTGCTGCTGGCGGTCGCCGGGCTCGGCGCGATCTCGCTGCCCGTGCTGTCGATGGAGACCACCCTGGTCGCCGCGCCGGCCGCCGACTCGACGCAGGCCCGTGCGGAGCGGACGCTCGCCGACGGGTTCGGCGAGGGCTTCAACGGTCCGCTGGTGGTGCTGTTCGAGGGCGACGACGCCGCCGGGACCGCCGCCGCGGCCGCCGGGACCATCCAGGGCGCCGGTGACATCGCGCTCGTCACGCCGCCGGTGCCCAACGCCGACGGCACCGCCGCCATGGTCACCGTCATCCCGCGGTCGGGCCCGGCCACGCAGGCCACCGAGCAGCTGGTCACCGACCTGCGCGAGCGGCTGGCCGACGTGACCGGCGCGACCACCTACGTCACCGGCGCCACCGCCGTGAGCGTGGACGTGGCCGTCGCCCTGGACGAGGCCATGCCGGTCTACCTGGCGCTGGTCGTCGGGCTCGCCCTGGTGCTGCTGGTCCTGGTGTTCCGGTCGCTGCTGGTCCCGCTGGTGGGCGTGCTGGGGTTCCTGCTCACCATCGGCGCCTCGCTCGGTGCGACGGTCGCGGTGTTCCAGTGGGGTTGGCTGGCCGACGCGGTCAACCTCGACACCACCGGCCCGCTGCTGAGCCTCACCCCGATCCTGATGGTGGGCATCCTGTTCGGCCTCGCCATGGACTACCAGATCTTCCTGGTGTCCCGGATGCACGAGGCGCACCACCACGGCAGGCCGCCGCTCGACGCGATCCGCACCGGCTTCGGGCAGGCCGCGCCCGTGGTCGTCGCCGCCGCGCTGATCATGTTCTCGGTGTTCGCCGGTTTCGTGCCGGCGGGCGAGGGGCCGATGAAGTCCATCGCGTTCGCCCTGGCCATCGGCATCCTGGTGGACGCGTTCGTGGTCCGCATGGTCATCGTGCCCGCCGCGCTGGCCCTGCTGGGCGAGAAGGCCTGGTGGCTGCCGAAGTGGCTGCGCCGGCTGCCGACCCTCGACGTCGAGGGCGCCGCGCTGGAGCAGGACCGCAAGGAACTGGTCGACGCCGGCCGGTGACCGCGACGGGTCCGGCGTCGACACCGGCGCCGGACCCGTGCGGGTTCACGCCGACTTCGCGAGCCACTCGTCGAACGTGGTCGGCGCGATGCGGGCGTCCGCGCCCGGCAGCAGCGCGTTCCCGGCCATCTCCGGGCCGAACACGCCCGACCACGTCGGCACGAGGCGCACGTCCCGGCCACGCGCCTGGTGCGTGCGCCGTGCCATGTCGACGAGGTCCTGCGTCTCGGGGCCGGCGATGTCCGCGTGCCGTCCCTGCGGCTCGCCGACGACGACCTCGGCGAGGATGTCGGCCACGTCCTGCGGCGCGATCGGCTGCACCAGCAGCGGCGCGATGGTGGCGACGCCGTCCCGCTCGGTCCAGCCCGCGACCATCTCGGCGAAGTCGTGGAACTGGGTGGCGGGGACGATCGTCCACGGCACGGGGCTCGCGGCGACCAGCCGTTCCTGCTCGCGCTTGCCCGCGTAGTGCACGTTGCCCTCGATGTCCGCGATGCCGACGATCGACAGCAGCACGTGGTGCCGGACGCCGGCCCGCGCCCCGGCGTCGAGCAGGTTGCGGGTCATCCCGCCGAACAGGCGCACGGTCTCGGCGCGGTCCGCCGCGGGCACGTTGACCGCGGCGACCACCGCGTCGACCCCGGCCAGCGCCTCGGCGAGGCCTTCGCCGGTCGACAGGTCCACGCCGAGCGAACGGCTGACGCGCACGACCTCGTGCCCGCCCCGTTCCAGGGCGGCCGCGGTGAGGGAGCCGATGTTGCCGGTCGCGCCGGCGACTGCGATCCGCATGACGATCCTTCCGTTCGGACGTGTGCGGTCAACTTATCTCGGACTAAATAGATCCGCAATGTCTTGGATAGACTGGGCGGCGTGAAGCTGCCTGTGAGCACGGAGTGGGTCCTGCACTGCGCGACGACCCTGGCGCAACTCGACCCCGGTGCCACGGCGTCCGCGGCCCAGCTCGCCGCCTACTACGACCTGCCGGCGCCCTACCTGGCCAAGCAGCTCCAGGCACTGGTCCGGGCGGGCGTGCTGGCCGCGACCACCGGCCCGCGCGGCGGTTTCCGGCTCGCCCGGCCCGCGTCGGAGATCACGTTGCTGCACGTGGTCGAGGCCGTGGACGGCGCGTCCTCGCCGTACGAGTGCCAGGAGATCCGCCAACGGGGCCGCGGCGCGTTGCCCGCGCGGGACTGCCTGGACACGTGCCTGCTCGCCGCCAAGATGGCCGACGCGCACGACGCGTGGCGGCGCAGCCTCGCCGCGGACTCGCTCGCCGACGTCGTCGCCGCGCTGCCGGCCACGGCCCCGGCCCGCACCCGGTCGCTCCTCGCGTCGACCGGGACCGCACCGCGCCGAACGCCCTGAGCGCGCCCTGACGCCGTCCGCACGAACCGGATTCCGCCAAACGCCTGCGCGCCGACCGCAACCGGCGATATAGGTGTCTCCGGAAAGCCCGCACGGCGGGCGGGGGACGGACGGGGTGGACGTGAGCGGGTTCGGGGCGGTGCCCGAGGAGTTGCGGCAGGCGGCCGGGAAGATCGGCGACGCGGGCGACCAGACAGCCGGCATGGTGTGGTGCGGGCCGAGCGGCGAGTACGGGCACGACGGGGTCGCCGGCGCGTGGGAGCTGTTCATCGAGGAGATGAGGGCGTACGTCGAGCGGCTGCGTCAGCAGGCCGACGAGCACGCCATCGGGTTGCGCGCGGCGGCATCGTCCTACCTGGACGTCGACGGCGAGGGTGCGGCCGCGTTCGGTCGGCTCGACGGGCCGGTGTCCTGATGGCCGCGCGACTCGGCGAGACCGACGACCCCAAGGCGCTCGTCCCCGGCGAGCCGGAGCTGATCGGCGGCGACCTGCGGCAGCTGGTGCGGACGCTGCGGCAGGTCGTGGCCGTCGGCGAGGACCTCGCCCGGGTCGACCCCGGCGGCTGGAGCGGTGGCGCGAGCGGCGCGTTCCGGTCGGCCTTCCACGCCGAACCGCCCCGCTGGCTCCAGGCGGGCGCCGACATGGGCGGCGGCGGGCAGCTGCTGGCCGACTACGCCGACGCGCTGGTCAAGAGCCAGGCCGAGGCGCAACGGGCCGTCGAGCTGTACCTGCAAGCCCGGGCCGCGTCCCGCCTGGCCGCCGCCGAGCACGACGCGATGGTGCTCTCCGGCACGGCCACCGCGCCGTTCCAGGACCCCGGTCAGGCGGGCGCGGCCGAGGCGCAGAAGGTGCTCGACGACGCCCGCAACGGCCTGTCCGGCATCGGCGACGTGGTGGCCAAGGCGCTGGGCTGGGAGCCCGACGGCAAGGGCGGCTACAAGAAGACGTTCGGCAAGGAGAAGTTCGGCGCCTCCCACCGCGCGACCGACGAGGAGGGCGAGGACACCGGCGGCTGGCAGTACGGCGTGGACGGGCGCTCGTACGAGAGCAAGTCCGGCAGCGAGTCCAAGCGCCTGCTCACCGAGGCGATCGGCGAGATCGCCGAGAAGTTCGGCGTCGACCTGCGCGAACGGGAGTGGGGCGAGGACGGGCACGCCGCGGTCAAGGAGGGGGAGGAGGACGGCGACTTCCGGGCCGGCCCGATCTCCGGCCAGGGCCGGATCAGCGGCACGCTGCTCAGCGCGGAGGCCGAGGCGACCGCGACCGCGAGCTACTCGGGCGTGACGGTCGGCGCGAGCGCGGGCGCGTACCTGGCCACCGCCCACGCCGACGGCGAGATCAAGGTCGGGCAGCACGCGAGCGTCTCGGGCAGCGCCGACGGCATGGTCGGCGCGGCCGGCGAGGTGAAGGGCTCGATCGGGCTGCTCGGCGCGAAGGGCAACGCCGAGGCGTTCGCGGGCGCGAAGGTCTCCGGCGAGGCGGGCGCCGAGGTCGCGGGCATCGGCGCGGGCGTGAACGGCGAGGCGTGGGCCGGCATCGGCGGCCACGCGAGCGGTCAGTTCGGCATGGGCGAGGACGGCAAGTTCCACGTCGGCGGGTCGGTGGGGCTCGCGTTCGGCGTGGGTGGCAAGGTCGGGTTCGACGTCAGCGTCGACCCGGTCGAGGTCGTGGAGACGGTGGTCGACGTCGCGGACGACGTGGGCGAGATCGCGCAGGACGTCGGCCGCGGCGTCGGCAACGCGGCGGAGAGCGCCGGCCGCGCCATCGGCCGCCTGTTCGGCCGGTGAACGGCATGACCCCAGGAGGAGACCCAGGCATGGCCACCACCCTTCCGGTGCCGATCGAGTTCTCGTTGCCCGACGGGTGGCTCTCGGCTCCGCCCGACGAGGTCGGGGCGCCGCAGGCGGCGTTCGTCGCGCTGCACCCCGGTTCCAGCGCGGGGTTCACCGCGAACGTGACGATCAGCGGCGAGGTCCGCGCCGACGACGCGACGCTGGCGCAGATCGCCGAACGGGCCGCGGCCCGGCTGGCCGACGGCGTCGGCCCGGTCGAGGTCGGGCGGCGCAACGAGCTGGAGTCCGCCTACACGCAGGTGGTGCGGCTGACCGCGCCCATCGACGGACGTCCGGTGGACCTGGTGCAGTTGCAGGTGTTCCTGGCCATGGCGGACGTGCGCGACGAGCGCAGGCGCGCGGTGCTCCAGATCGTGCTCAGCGCGACGCCCGCGCAGTTCGAGGACCTGGTCGGCGACTTCCAGGCGTTCCTGAAGACCATCCGACCGGACGAGGGGGCGACCCGGTGACCGAGTCCGCCGACATCCTGCTGCGCCGCATCGAGGCCATCGACACGGCCGCCGCCGACAACCGGCTGCGCGCGGAGTCCTACCGGCGCATGGCCGAAGGGCTCCGGGACGTGGTGGGCACGGCGACGTCACCCGACCGCGTGGTGACCGTGCTCGCCGGGTCGGACGGCGCGGTCAAGGCGATCACGTTCGGCCCGGCCGTGCGCGCGGTCGACCCCGCGGCGCTGTCCACCACCACGCTGCGCACCATCGCGCTGGCCCGCGCGGACGCGGCCCGCAAGCAGGCCGAGGTGGTCCGCGCGGCGCTGGGCGACACGAAGCTGCTGGACGAGGTGCTGGCCGACGACCGGCGGGCGTTCGGCGACGAGCCGCCGCAGGAACCCGTGGCGGTCACCGCGCCGCCCCGGGTCGTCCGGCGTGCCGCGCCGGTCGAGGACGAGGAGCCGGACATGGCCTACCGGAGCCGCGACGCCTGGTGATACAGGTGAGTCCATTGTGGAGCGGCGGATGTCCTTCGGTGGAACCGGAAGTTCCGTCGAACGGGTGCCGGCGTGATCTTCCCGGCGGACTGTCCCCAGCGGACGCGGAACCGCCCGTGCCGATCGGGGGCACGGGCGGTTCTCGACGCGGTCAGGCGGCGTTGGCCTTGAGCTTGCGCGCCAGGTGCTCGGGCCTGGCCCAGCGCACCTTGGTGGCCCAGCCCAGCTTCTCGAACGCCCAGATCAGGCGGGCCGTGATGTCGATCTGGCCGCGACGCACGCCGTGTCGCGCGCACGTCGGGTCGGCGTGGTGGGAGTTGTGCCACGACTCGCCCATGGAGGCGATCGCCAGCGGCCAGAAGTTGGCCGACTTGTCCCGCGCGGTGAACGGCCGGTCGCCGATCATGTGGCAGATCGAGTTCACCGACCACGTCACGTGGTGCAGCACGGCCACCCGGACCAGGCCCGCCCAGAAGAAAGCGGTCAGCGCGCCCCACCAGCTCCACGTCACCAGGCCGCCGATGACGGCCGGCGAGAGCAGCGTGACCACGGTCAGCGCCGGGAACCAGCGGTTCACGCGCTGGATGTCGGGGTCGGCGAGCAGGTCAGGCGCGAAGCGCGCCGCGTTGGTCCGCTCGCGCTGGAACATCCAGCCCAGGTGCGCGTGCCAGAACCCCTTGGCCAACGCGCCCGCGGACGTGCCGAACCGCCAGGGGGAGTGCGGGTCGCCGTCGCGGTCGGCGTAGGCGTGGTGCCTGCGGTGGTCGGCGACCCAGTCGATGATCGGCCCCTGCATGGCCATGCTGCCGACGACGGCGAGCGCGATCCGCAGCCCGCGGTTGGCGGTGAACGCGCCGTGGGTGAAGTAGCGGTGGAAACCGGCCGTCACGCCCAGGCACGTCAGCGCGTAGAAGAACAGCGCGAGGCCGATGTCGACCCACCCGAGGCCCCAGCCCCAGGCGAACGGGACCGCGGCGGCCAGGGCGAGGGCCGGGACGACGACGAAGAGCTTGACCAGGAACACCTGGGTCGAGGACTTCTCACCGGCGAACATCGGTTCCGGTGCGGTGCGGGAGCGGTCCGTCGTGGAACCGGTCCGGAGTGCTTCGGTCACGAGCGGTACCTCCGTGCGTGCGGTGACGGGTCTCCGCCGCCGGGGTCTCGGGCGATCGGTGTGGAAATACCCGACACCCCCCGGTCCCAAACGGGGGCCGGGGGGCGTCGGGCTTCGAGTCTCCCTCGGCGTCACGCCGATAGGAGCAAGTCGAACGGGTCGGGCTGGGCTCAGATGGCGCGGACGCCGACGGCCTGGGGACCCTTGGGGCCCTGGTTGACGTCGAACTCGACGCGCTGGTTCTCCTCCAGGCTGCGGTAGCCGTCGCCCTGGATCTCCGAGTAGTGCACGAAGACGTCCGGGCCGCCCTCCTGGGCGAGGAAGCCGAAGCCCTTCTCCGAGTTGAACCACTTCACGGTGCCCTGAGTCATGTTCTCTCCTTCTGCGGTGCTGGGTGCGGCGCCCCGATCGGGGCCCCGGGTCGGATTCAGACGACGACTTCTCCAGCTTGTCCCGCAAGGCAAAGGAAGAACTTCGTCCGCAACGTCATTCCGCGAAACTACGGTGGAAACACGGACACAAGATTGACGACCACCCCGTACAACCCGGCGGTGGCCCGGATCGTTCCCCCGGGCCGTCCGAAGTGGGTCAGGTCACCCCTTCGGGGGGCCTGCGCCGGTTCGGCGACCGTCGAGGGGATCCGAAGTGGACGCCGCCGTGCGGGCTCGCGACCGACACGCTCACCGTAACGCTGTGGCGGTAACGGCACCACGACGTGTACCGTAGGCGCCATCGGGGGCGTTCCTTTCTTCTGAACCCCGAACACCCTCGCTCCGTGCGGGGATCTCCGGACCGGCATCACCGGCCGTGAGCACGCAGCGGACGCGAAGAAAGTCGGAAACACATGTCATCCACGTACCAAGAGCTGTTCAGCCACCCGGACACGGACAAGCCGGAGGACACCAGCGGTCCGCGCCGGGACGAGCAGCGCTCCTACACCGACCTGTTCCGCGAGCCGGCCGACGTGCCGCCGCAGAACACCGGCGGCACCTCCTGACCAGCACTTCCTGAGCGTCCGGTCCTGGTGCGAGAACCCCTCGGCGGCTGCGGTCGCCGAGGGGTTCCCCGCACGCGTCAGACCACCGGGTTCACCCCACGGGGTTCACCCCGCGGGTTCACTCCGCGCGCCACAGCGCGGGCACGTTCGGCGGTTCCCAGCCCGGCTGGGCGAGGTGCCCCTGCAAGCACACGTACCCGACGCCGTTGTGGGTGACGCGGGCGCCCGCCGCGTAGTTCGTGCCCGCCGCCCACGTGCCGCCGCCCGGCGAGGACGGGGTGGTGGTCGTTGAGGTCGGGCGCGTGGTGGTGGTCGTCTGCGGCACGTTCAGCACGAAGTCGAACTTCGCCTCACGCCCGCCGCCCGCGGTCCGCACCTCCATCAGCAGCCGCGGGTCGAAGATGCTGTCGGTGTTGTTGCGCGGCTCGCCCGGGAAGTACAGCTGGGTGGTGAGCACCGGGCGACCGGGCGCCTGCACCTTCACGTGGATGTGCCGGGTGCGACCGGGGTAGAGGCCGGGCACGATCGTGGTCAGCGTGAACGAGCCGTCAGGGTTGGTGAACTGGTGCCCCCGGAACCGGAAACCGCTGTTGTCGTACACCCCGTTGACGTCGGCCTGCCAGAAGTCCATCAGCGCGTTGCCGATCGGCAGGCACGCGCGCCCGAACACGTAACCGGTGACGGTCAGGCGCGTGCCCGGCGTGCCGGCGTCGACCAGCGACGTGCGGCGCGGCGAGTTCGGCTTGAAGTACGGGCCCTCGGTCTGCGGCGGGGTCGGGTCGTCACCGTCGTCGCACTCCGGCGTCAACTCCACCGGACCGCCGTTCGCGCCGACCGTGCGGGCCAACGCGGGCACGCCCATCAGGGCCACCGGCAGCGCCACCCCCGCGGCGACCGCGGCGCGCAGCACCGTCTTGCGGCTGAGGTGGTGGGCGTCCGTCCCGTCGCCGGGTGGGTCCGCGGTCGTGCCGCGGTCGCCGTCCGTGGATGCGTCCATAGCCTGCTCCTTTGAGCCAGCTCCTCGTGGGGGCTTGGTCGGGATCACCCCGAACCTACGGACGCGGATCACCCCCGACGATGGACTGACGCCGCTGGTCGTGGTGATCCTCGTGGTCGCCGTTGCGCGCCGCGCTCACTGTGAACGCCCGGTCCGGGGGTGCCCGGCCCGATCCGCCCGCCGGAACGCGCCGGGGCTCACGCCCGCCTCACGCCGGAAGAAGCGGCAGAAGTACGCGGGATCGGCGAAGCCCACCCGGTTCGCCACCTGCCGCACGGTCAGGTCGGTCTTGACCAGCAGCCGCTGCGCCTCCTGCGTGCGCACCTGGCGGACCAGCTGCGACGGCGTCCGCCCGGTCGCCGCCTTCACCGCCTCGGTCAGGTAGCCGGGGGTGACGCCGATCCGCTCCGCGTACGCGCGCACCGACCACAGCCGGTGGTCCGTGCGGCCGGCCAGCCGGACGAACTCCTCGGCGACCGCGCCGGGTCGGGCCGGTGGCGCGGCGTCCGGCGTCGCGGGCAGCCGCGCGGCGCGCACGACCAGCACGTGCAGCAGTGCCCGCAGCACCGTCTCCACGCCCGCCTCGGCCCGCCGGTACTCGTCGTGCAGCTCGGCGATCGACCGGTCGATCCGGGCGTGCGCCCGCTCGTCCAGCGTCAGCCAGGGCCGTTCGCTCAGCCGACGCAGCAGCTCGCGGTCGGCGGGGTGGTCGAGCAGGAAGTCGTCGGTGAACAGCAGCACCGATCCGTGCAGGTCACGGGCGTCCTCCCAGTGGTGCACCTGGCCGGGCGCGAGCACGCACAGGTGCGGCGGGCGCAGCTGCCAGCGGGCCAGGTCGACCACGTGCGTCCCGGTGCCGCCGGTGACGTGCACGATCTCGTGGAAGGTGTGCCGGTGCGGGAACGACGCCCGCGACATCGGCCCGATCGTGTCGAACGTGCCGACCGCGAACGGCAGCGCGTCGGGCACCGGCACCTCCAGCCGGTGCACGGGCAGCTCGCCCTCGCGTGGCGCCCGGCAGGGCGTTCCCGGTAACACGGTGGTGCCGCGCATCGCCGGCCTCCTCTCCGTCGCCGGACCTGAGGTCCAGACCAATTGCCCATCCAGGACACCCTGGCACGAGCGGTTTCGGAGCGGAACACGTCGGAGCGGGTGGGCCGAGGAGGAAGCCGGTCCGGTCGGCGCTCACCCGCCCGGGTAGAGCCCGGGCTGCGCCACGCCGGCCGCGCGCGGTGCGGTGAAGGTCGGGCCGCGGGGCGCGTCCTGCGGCCCGGGCCGCCCGCCGAGCAGCACGCTCGTCAGCGACGCCCGTTCGTCGACCATCGCGCGAGCCACGTCGGCGAGCTCGTCGCCGACCACCGGCACGCCGCCCGCGCCGTCGGCGCGCACCGCGCCCAGCACGGCCCGCCGCAGCAACTCCTTGATGAACGACGCGGTGACGCCTTCGGTGGCCTCGACCACCGGCGCCAGGTCGGCGCGCAGGTCCACCCCGCGCCCGTAGAGCTCGAGCAGCCTGCGCCGACCGTCCGCGTCGGGCCGCGGCACCTCGACGGCCAGGTCGATCCGGCCCGGCCGGTCGGCCAGCGCCCGTTCCAGCTCGTCGGCCCGGTTCGTGGTGAGCACGAACGTGACGTCCGCGTCCGCGCCGACGCCGTCCATCGCGTCGAGCAGGGTGAACAGCAGCGGGTTCGCCGGGCCGGCCGCGTAGCCGCGGTCCATGGCCACTAGGTCGACGTCCTCCACCACGACCATCGACGGCTGCAACCGCCGCGCCAACGCCGCCGCCTGGCCGATGAGCCGCATCGCCTGGCCGGTCAGCAGGATCACCGTGCAGTCGTCCAACCGGCTCATCAGGTACCGGACGGTGTGCGTCTTGCCGGTGCCGGGCGGGCCGTGCAGCAGCAGCCCGCGCTTGAGGTGCTGCCCGGCCGCGAGGAGCCGTTCGGAGTGCTCGGCGATGCCGATGACGTGCTCCTCGATCGAGTCCAGCACGCCGTCCGGCAGCACCACGTCGTCCGCGTCGAGCGCCGGCCGGGGCAGGAACGTCACCAGCTCGTTGCCCCGGTGCTCGCTCACCCCGAACGCCAGCACCTGTCGGCGGAACGCGTCGTGCTCCCGCATCAACCGCTCGATCTCACCACCCACCGCCCGTGCTGCCGCGCGATCGGCGGAGAGCACCTCCAGCCGGCACATCGGCGGCCCGAAGTCGTTGGTGCCGCGGATGCCGACGAACACCGGCGTGCCGTCGGGGGCGGTGGTCGGCGCCAACCCCAGCTGGACGACCTCCACGCTGTCCTCCGGCCCCACGGCGGCCGTCGCGTAGTCGGCCGCGCCGAGCTCGTAGGCCATCGCGTGCCGGGCCGACAGGAGCATCCCCATGATGTCCTCGTGGCCGCGGTGCTGACCGCCGACCCCGAACCACTCGACGCCCGGCGTGTGCGCCGCGAGGTACGCGTCGACACCGCGCTGGAGGTTGACGTGCTCCCACACCTCGAACCGCGTGGCGACGGACAACACCTGCGACAGCTCGCAGCCCAGGTGGTCGCGCACGCGCGCGATCAACGGCGCCGCCTCACCGTCCTGCTCGACCACGTTCGCGGCCAACTGCATCAAGCGCCGCAAACTGCCCGCAAGCGCTTTCGCCTCGTCCCCGGAGAGTTCCCCCATGACCTGCCACCCCCTGCGCTCCATCATCACGCATCCGGGCCGCCGCGTCGCGGGTAGGCGGTGATCGGTCCCGGAACGGCGTCAGGAGCTCGGTGGTGCGATCACGCACAGCTCCCGGTGGTAGGTGATGTGGGCATCGTCGATGTGGTGCTCGTCGGCCCGGTGGAGTTCGCCTACCTCCGACCGGTCGCGGACCCGGCGCACGACGTAGTCCTCGTCCACGTACAACCCGAACCCGTCGAACTCGACGTGGCAGTTCGCGCACAGGCAGAGCAGGTTCGCCAGCTCGTCCGGGCCCTCGTGCACGGTGAGGCTGCGGATGTGCGCCGCCTCGCTGTAGTAGCCGAATCCCGTCTTGAGGCGGGTCCGGCAGAACTGGCAGTAGTGGTCGTACAGGGCTTTCACCCGCTTGACGACGTCGCGGTCGCGGACGATCGAGGAGCCCTGGTTCGGCCGCAGACGGCGTTCACCGGACGCGCCGCCGTCGCGCCGCCTGCCGCCGTCGACCGTCGCGAAGTCCTCGAGGCCCACACTCGCCAGGAGCGTCTCGTGGTCCTCGAAGTCGTCCAGGTGCCGGGACCGCAGGGCGTTGATGGCCTTGGTGCGGAACGAGACGTCAACCAGCAACCGGTATGAGTCTTCGGTGAAGCCCGCGCTGGGCTCCGTCGCGTCCGCGCCCCCCGGAGCGGCGCCCTCGGGGACCACCTGCCAGAAACCGGTCCGCCGCAGGTCGTGGAACGGTCGCTCCACCTCGTCGGCGCCGTCCAGCCCGCAGGTCGCCAGCACGCCCGCGACCTCCTGCCGGAACGTCGACCACGGGTGCAGCCGCGGCTCGCGCTTGACCCGGCCGATCGCCCACAACAGGGCGACCGCGTCACGCTTCGCGGTCTGCTGCTGGTCGTGCAAGGCGAGCAGTCGCGCCAGGAACTCCTCGGCGGAGAACCGAGTGGTGCTCGACCTTGCGGTCGGCTGTGGTGGTTGTCCGAAAGGCAGGCCCACCTTCTCCGCGGCGACGAGCGTCACCGAGCGCAGCGTCGCCTGACCGGTCGATCGGAGTACCACCGCGGTCGCGTCCTCGTCGATCAGCCGGACGTCGCCCAGCGCCATCATGTGCTCGAACGTCTTCCCGTTCTGGTCGACACCCCAGACCGAGCGGGCGGCGGCCAGGTTGCGGAACAGCTTGAGGATCACGGCTTCGGCGATGAACCTGCGTTCGGCGTAGAACAGCACCCGGTCACCGACCCGTCTGCTGCGGATCGCCTTCGCCTTGGTGTTGTGGTCCGATGCCGGCTCGGTGTTGCCCCACAGCCTCGCCGTTCCGTCGCGGTACAGCGCCTCGAGCTCGGCGAGGTCCGCGCCGAACGCCTCGGCGTGGTCGGCGAGGCGGATCCCCTGCCGCACGGTGCGGGCGAAGTTCTCCAGGCCGCCGTCACGGCGACCGCCACGCGGCTGCAGCAAGAGCTGAGGCGGGTCACGGCGCTCTTGCACCACGAAGCCGAAGCCGCTCAGGAGGCGGCCCACCGTGGCACGGCCGCCGCTGAACTCGTCCGGTCGCAGCGCCCGTCCGTCCAGGAACTCGTGCGCGACGCCGGTGATCGCCTTGGAGTCGTACTGCTTCCCGTTGTGCACCAGCACGAAGCTGCGGGCCCGGTCGTACCCGTACCGGTCGAGGAAGGCCTCGCCACCCAGCTCGTCGTACCGCGCGATCGCGGCGAGCACGTCTTGTTCACGGACCTCGCGGTACGTCATGCGCGGAGCGTAGGGGAAGGGTCCGACAATGCGCCGTGCGGTGGGAACAATCCGCGTAGGAACCGCTGGGTCTCCGGGTCGGTGGAGTGGAACCGGCATCCGTGGGTCCCTCGGGTGGCCAGCACCCAGTAGGTGTTCAGCGCCAACCGCAGGTACTCGTCCGGGGTGACCTTCTTCCTCGCCTTCCTGATCGACCCGTCGTGGCTCTCGTCAGGCCGGCCGACCCACTCGCCGTCCCGGCGGACCAGGTCGGAGCCGATGATCACGCCGCTGTAGTCGTACTCGAGTGCCTGCGCGGTGTAGACACACCCGACCTGGTTCTCGCCACCGGGATCGGTCGCCCAGAACTCCTTCCGGGGCGCCGCGACGGCGTCACCGTTCTTGCGCGTCTGCCTCGAGTTCCACGGCCGCCGCCAGGTGTGGTGCCGGCCGTGCTCGTCGGTCCACTCGATCACCACGTCCTCGCTGAGCCCTTGGCCGCGCACGTCTACGGGCCACGGCCAGCAGAACCCGGCGGAGATCCGGGCCGTACGCCCGCCCGTGCCGCGTGCGTGGATCCACGCGGACAGCTCGGCCGGGTTCTCCGCCAAACCCACCTCGTAGTCGCCCTCGGCCCAGGGCTCGGCCACGTTGTCGACCGCGAACAGGCGGTCGAGCCAGTTCAGGTACCGCTGGGATCCGCCGCAGCGGAACTGGCTGGTCAGCGCTATGTGCGTGAACTCCGCGTCGAATTTCTCGGCGACCACCGCCAGCTCCGCGACGGTGATCCCCTCGTGCGGGCGCACGACCTGCCGCTCGTCCAGGAAGAACACGCTCACGGGCGAGCCGCCGACCAGCCGGTCGACGGTGCGGTCGTCCTGGCGCAGTCGCTGCGCCTCGTCCACCAGCGGGATGACGTGGGTGCCCGGCCCTCCGGGCCGGAAGGCGTCGGGCACCAGGAAGAGCTGCTTCGCCCACGGCAGTTCGGTGGCCCGGTCCAGCTGCCTGCGCAAGGTCCCGGACGGGGTGATGAACCGCGTCTCCACCCGGCCGCGCTTCGACCGAATGCGCGGGATGTCGGCGAGCAGGCGTAGCGCGACCACGGTCTTGCCGGTGCCGGGGCCGCCGGTGACCGCGATGACCTGTCTCTTCTTCGACCGCTCCGGGTCGAGGGTGCGCAGGACGCGGACCTGCGCCGTCTGCTGGTCACCCACCAGCGTGAACTCCGACTTCTGCGACAGGACGCCGTCGAGGTCCTCGAACACCGACTTCGACGGCCGCTGCCGGGCGGCGACGAACCGGTCCACCTGCTCGCGCGTCGGTGCACGCAGGTCTTCGCAGCGCAGCAGCCGCGCCAACTCGGCGCCCTCCGCGCCGGACAGCTCGTCCCGGCCGACGATCGGCACGTCGCGGCTGCCCACGCTGTCCGCCACGGCGTACCGCAACCGGTGCACCACGTCGACCGGCGCGTTGTGCAGGAAGGCGACAGCCCGGTACTCGAGGTCGAGCGTGGCCTCCTCCAACCACCGCTCGAGGTGGCTGGTGTAGCCGAACACCTGGCGGCACGGGTGCGGCCGGACCATGTCGTCCAGGGCCACTTCGAGGGGCGAGGCCCACGTGAAGCGGCTCCACTGCTTGAGCTCCACCACGACACCGGTCAACCCGCCGCGAGGACGTGCTCCCAACAGCAGCGCGTCCACCCGTTCGGCGCTGCCCGCGAGCGTGTACTCCAACAGCAGCCACGACTCGGCCTGCCCGGCCCGCACCAAGGCGTCCACCAACACCGGCCAGCTGTTGACCCAGCTCCGCACCTCGGCCGGCCCGGGCCGCTCCCCGTGCTGCTCTTCGAAGCGATCGGCACACTCTCGGACGAACCGCTCGGGTGACGACCTGACCGCTTCGCGGATCCCACCCACCTGCCCGCAGTGGACATGCATGATCTACAGCTACCAGACCGCCCCGACAAGGACGTCGGGAATCACGAACCCCGCCGCCCCTCCACCGTCACCGCTGGAAGCCCCGCAGCGCGGAAACCAGGTGCGCAACGTCCACATCCGCGCCTTCCGCGATAGCCCTGACCTGGCCCGGCACCGGTTCGAGCCGGTGGTGCGCCGCCCCACCGGGCAGCCCGTCGTCGCTGCCGAGCGTGGACAACGGGGTGCTCAGCGGCGCGAGCCGGTAGACCCGCCGGGCGCGGCGCCGCGGACTCGGCCAGCACCAGCGTCCGGCCGTCGCGCAGCACGAGGCTCGCCTTCTGCGGGTCGCGCGCCAGGACGACGCAGCGCTCGCCCGCCAGGGTGGCCACCCTCGTCGCGTGGCGCCTGGGGTTGCGGACTCCCCGTCGAGCACCCAGACCCCGCCGACCAGCGTGGCAGGAAGACTTTCCCGCTCGGACGCCGGGCACAACTCCGCCGACGGGTCGTCGGCGGAGGCCTCGGCGAGTTAGACCACTGCGGCCACCTCGGTCTCGGTGGGTACCCGTGCATAGGCTTGGTCCGGCACGTACAGATAACCCTCGACCAGCGGTGGTTCGGCGAACGCCGCCCACTTCCCCGCGTCGTCCCAGGCTGACTTCGCGATCAGGTCGTGCTCTCCGCCTCCATGCGGGTTCGCGTCCTGGAAGAGCAGCGCCAGGCACACCGCGCTGAGCGAGCCGAGGAAGGACGACGCCTGACTCGGCGTCTGGTGGCCGTGAAGAGGACGCGCAACGGGGCGATGTCGGAGTGTCGAGCCGGTCGAGCGCCAGGTCCGCCGCCCCCGTCCGGCGCGAAGTCGTGCCGTGCCTCGGCTTCCAGCAGCGGGCGGAACATCCGGCGCACCGAGTCCGGAAGCGAGTGCCTGCCTGGACGGAGCGCGCCTTGCCCGACCGCCGCTGTGCCGAGCGTCGCGGACGGGCCGTTGTACTGGGAACAGAACCCCCACGGCCGTGGCGAGCAGGAGCCGGGCCCAGCTCGGCGAGCGCGGTCACGCCCTTGTCCATCAGTGAGCGGACCCGGTCGGCACCGTGGGCTTGGCGTTGGTCGTGGTGCCGAAGTGACATAACGGCCAAGGTGACCTCGGCCATGCGCAGGAGCGTCCGGCACGCGTCCGCGTCGAGACACCCGGCACGAGGGTGTCGACCGGTGACCCCACCGGCGCCTCGACGGCGAGCGGGTACCGCTCACCGCGCTGGCCCAAGCCCGGAATGCGCCACCGCGGACCCCGCACCTCCATCACGACACCCATGACCGACCACCCGACAGCGAGGACATGATCACGTCGGCATTGTCGGCCGAGGCTCCCCGGTGTTTCACCGACGGGTGCGGGTCATGGCCGGTTCCCGGACCACTCGGCATCCGGCGTGTGCGCCCTGGATCGCGTCGATGGCGCGGGAAACGACAGGACCTGCGCCGACTCGCTCCGGCTTGGCATCGTCGCAAGTGCCCGACACGATGTGCGGGTGTTGGTGGACGACTCGGGGGAACCGGTGAACGCCGCCTTCTCGGTCGAGGTCGAGGTCGAGAGGTTGGCGTTGGTGCTGGAGAGCGCCAGTGGCAGGGCCGCCGGCCGGGACGTGCGCAACCCCGACTACCGCAAGGCGTTGGAGTTGCTGCTGCGCCGGCTGGGTGACCTGCGCGCCGTGGTGCGCGAGGCGTTGATCGACTCGCTCCGCACGCGCTCCCTGCCCGAGGCCGAGCGGTTGTTGGTGCACGAGCCCCTGCGGTTGACGCCGGAGGTCGACTTCCTCGCCTTGCGCAAACGGCTCACCGGGGTGCAACGCCGGATCGGTCAGTCCGGCGGTGCGTCGAACGGCGGCAACAGCACGAAGCGCATCCGGCTGCGGCTGGACGTGCCGGGGTACGGGAGTGGCGACGCGGTGCGGCTGGCGCGATATCTGGAGCACGGGCGTCGGAACGCGGTCGACATCACCTGGTCCGAGGGTCGGCTCGACGCGTCCGGTCTCGTGCGCCTGCTCGGCAGGTTGCGCGTGCACCGGCAGGCCCCGCTGCACAAGCCGCTGTCCCTGGTTTGGGCCATCGCGCGGGTTGCCGACGGGCACGACCGGCTGTTCCGGTGGGACGAGTTCGAGAAGCCGGTCGGCGACCTGCTGGAGGCGTTCGGCGGCAACCGGACGCCCGGTTACCCGTTCTGGCACCTCGGGTCGATGCCGGACCTTTGGGAGACGCGCGGATTGGCCAAAGAGCCGGGCGTGCACGACGCGAACGCCTTGGCCGGCTTCACCGAGGACGCGTTCTACCTGCTCACCGACCCCGTGGTGCGGGTGGACGCCCTGGCCGCCCTCCGCACCGCCCACCTCGACGGGTTCGACCGGCGGGTGCTGTGGCGGAAGGTCGGGCTTGCGGTCGCGGAGGACGTGAGCGACCTGCTTCGGGAGAGGATCGGGGTGAGGCTGTCCGGTGGTCGTCGGCTGAGCGCGGTCCGGGACCGGGTGGCCGTGGTCACCGGAGCAGGCGAGGTCCGCGAGGTGCCGCTGGACCTGGTGCAGGAGGGGCTCGACGATCTCGCCGGTGCGGGGCGGAGTGGGCTTGGAGGGCTGCTCGCGGACCTGGTGGCCGCAGCGGCGGACACGGACGTCGAAGACGGCCGCTTGGCGCCCGCCCAGGACGACCTGGGTGCCGAGGACTACGCCGTGCTCGACGGCGAGGCTCTGCGCAAGTACCGCCGGGAGCAGGGCCGGCTCCGCGGGCTGCTGCTGGACGGGGCCGAGGCGGCAGCTTGCGCGCTGTGCGGACGCGAGTTCCCTGCCGCCCTGTTGGTCGCCGCCCACGTCAAGAGGCGTTCGGAGGCGACGGAGCACGAGAGGCGGGACCTGCGCAACGTCGCGATGCTCGCGTGCTCGTTCGGCTGCGACCGGTTGTACGAGCTGGGGTACGTCTCGGTGGGAGAGGACGGCACGGTGGTCACCGCTGATGGTGGTGGGCTGCTCGGGCCGCACCTAGCGCGGTTGCGGGGGCGGGTGGTGGAGGTGTTCCACGAGCGGTCGGCGGGATACTTCCGGTGGCATCGGCGCAACGTGTTCAAGGGTCGGACCGACGGGGGTGTCGGAGGGGTCGGTTAGGATTGCGCGATGGCTTCGCAAGAGGTGCTGCGAAGGGTCTTCGGGTACGAGTCCTTTCGCGGGGAGCAGCAGGACATCGTCGACCACGTCGTCTCCGGCGGCGATGCGTTGGTGCTCATGCCGACCGGCGGCGGGAAGTCGTTGTGCTACCAGATCCCGTCGCTGGTGCGCGAGGGCACCGGTGTCGTCGTCTCGCCGTTGATCGCGTTGATGCAGGACCAGGTGGACGCGCTGCGCGACCTCGGCGTCCGCGCCGGCTTCCTCAACTCCAGCCAGTTCCCCGACGAGCGCGCCATGGTCGAGGCCGAGTTCCTGGCCGGCGACCTGGACCTGCTCTACCTCGCCCCGGAACGCCTGCGCACCGAGCAGACCACCCGGCTGCTGGAGCGCGGCAAGATCGCCCTGTTCGCCATCGACGAGGCGCACTGCGTCTCCCAGTGGGGCCACGACTTCCGGCCCGAGTACCTGGCGCTGTCGCACCTGCACGAGCGGTGGCCGCAGGTGCCGCGCATCGCGCTCACCGCGACCGCCACCCCGGCCACGCACGCCGAGATCGCCGAGCGGCTCAACCTCGGTGACGCCAAGCACTTCGTCGCCAGCTTCGACCGCCCGAACATCCAGTACCGCATCGTGCCCAAGAACGAGCCGAAGAAGCAGCTGCTGGAACTGCTGCGCACCGAGCACAAGGGCGACGCGGGCATCGTCTACTGCCTGTCGCGCAACTCGGTGGACAAGACCGCCGAGTTCCTCACCCAGAACGGCATCCCCGCCCTGCCCTACCACGCGGGCCTGGACGGGGGCACCCGCGCGCGCAACCAGTCCCGGTTCCTGCGCGAGGACGGCCTGGTGATGGTCGCCACCATCGCGTTCGGCATGGGCATCGACAAGCCGGACGTCCGGTTCGTCGCGCACCTGGACCTGCCGAAGTCCGTCGAGGGCTACTACCAGGAGACGGGCCGCGCGGGCCGCGACGGGTTGCCGTCCACCGCGTGGCTGGCCTACGGCCTGCAGGACGTCGTCCAGCAGCGCAAGATGATCGACGACTCCGAGGGCGACCAGCAGCACCGCCGCAAGCTCATGGCGCACCTCGACGCGATGCTGGCGCTGTGCGAGACGGTCGAGTGCCGCCGCGTGCGCCTGCTCGACTACTTCGGCCAGTCCGGCACGCCGTGCGGCAACTGCGACACGTGCCTCGCCCCGCCGGAGACGTGGGACGGCACGGTGGCCGCGCAGAAGGCGCTGTCCACCGTCGTGCGGCTGCGCAACGAGCGGCGGCAGAAGTTCGGCGCGGGCCAGACGATCGACATCCTGCTCGGCCGCAAGACCGCGAAGGTCATCCAGCACGACCACGACCAGCTGAAGGTCTTCGGCATCGGCACGGAGCTCAACGAGAGCGGCTGGCGCGGCGTGATCCGGCAGCTGCTGGCCCAGGGCCTGCTCGCGGTGGAGGGCGAGTACTCCACGCTGGTCACCACGCCCGGCAGCGACGAGGTGCTGTTCCAGGGCCGCAAGGTGGCGATGCGGCGCGAGCCGGAGCGCCTGGCCAAGGTCAAGACCGCCAAGCCGGCCAAGGGCGCGGCGGCGCAGGTGGAGCTGACCGCCGAGGCCGTGCCGGTGTTCGAGAAGCTGCGGACGTGGCGGACCGCGCAGGCCAGGGAGCAGGGCGTGCCGCCCTACATCATCTTCAACGACGCCACGCTGCGGCAGATCGCCACGTCCACGCCGACGACGTTGGACGAGCTGAGCGCGATCAGCGGCGTCGGCGAGAACAAGCTGGCCAAGTACGGTCAGGAGATCCTGGACACGTTGAGCGCATGAACGAGCTCCGCGCCGACTGCACGCGCTGCTTCGCCCTGTGCTGCGTGGTGCCGGCGTTCGCCAAGTCGGTCGACTTCGCCCTCGACAAGCCCGCCCGCACACCGTGCCCGAACCTGCGCGAGGACTTCCGCTGCGGCGTCCACGCGGAGCTGCGGGACACCGGTTTCACCGGCTGCACGGTGTACGACTGCTTCGGCGCGGGCCAGCAGGTGGCGCAGGTGACGTTCGGCGGCACGAGCTGGCGGGCCGACCCGGCGTCGGCCGCGACCATGTTCGACGTCTTCCCGGTGATGCGGCAGCTGCACGAGCTGCTCTGGTACCTGACCGAGGCGCTGGACCTGGAGCCCGCCCGCGCCCTGCACCCGGCGGCACGGGAGCTGAGCGCGGAGATCGAGGAGCTCACCGCGGGCACACCCGAAGAGCTGGTCGAGCTGGACGTGGGCCCGTACTGGGAGCGGGCGAACGCCCTGCTGCTGCGGGCCAGCGAGCTGACCCGCGGCAAGGGCCGGAACCGGCGCGGCGCGGACCTGATCGGCAAGGACCTCAAGGGCGCGAACCTGCGCGCGTCCACCCTGCGCGGCGCGTACCTGATCGGCGCCGACCTGACGGACGCCGACCTGCGGCTGGTCGACTTCATCGGCGCGGACCTGCGCGGCGCCGAGCTGTCCGGCGCGGACCTGACCGGCAGCCTGTTCCTCACCCAGGCCCAGGTGGACGCGGCCAGGGGCGACGGCCGCACCGTGCTGCCGAAGTCCCTGACCCGCCCGGCGCACTGGGTACGTCGGCAGGCGTAGGCGCGCGAGCCGCCGCCGGGCCGACGCGGTGACGAGGTCGTCCCGGCCACGCTGTGGGCCATGAAGCCGAGAGCACGCAAGTCGTGGCTGTTGCTGCACGTCATCTCGTCCGTCGGCTGGCTCGGCGTCACGATCGGGATGCTCGTGCTGGCGATCGCGGCGTTCGACGCGCCGCAGCTCTACCAGGCGATGTCGCTGCTGGGCGACCTCGTCGTGCTACCGCTGGCGTTGGGTGCGCTGGTCACCGGCTTGGTGCTGTCGCTCGGCACGAAGTGGGGCCTGGTGAAGCACCGGTGGGTGCTGGTGAAGTTCGTGCTGACCGTCATCGCCGTGGTGGCCACGACGTTCTCGCTGCGCTCGGGCCTGCACGAGGCGGCGGACGGCGTCGTGGGCACGGCGGGCGGTGACGTCCTGGCGGCGTCGTGCGTGTCGTTGGCGTTCTACACGGTCAACACGGTGCTGTCGGTGTTCAAGCCCTGGGGTCGGACCCGGTGGGGCTGAGCTCGGCGCGCCTGCGCTCGACGGTCGCGGCCAGCTCCGCCGGGTCGCACTCGGCGAGGTGGTCGCGGACCAGGTCGTGCGGGAACCGGTGGGCGTCCACCAGCAGCACCCGGTCCCGCGCGGACTGCAGGATCGCCTTGCGGCGCAACGGGAACTCGTCCAGCGCGAGCGGTCGGGCGAGCAGCTCGGCCAGCGGGTGCCACGGCCGGTTCGTGATCGGCGTGACGGCGAGGCCGACCAGCAGGCCGGTCACCGCGCCCCACGCCGACGGGCGGACGTCCGCGCCCGCGAGCGCCGCGAGACCCACCCCGACCGCGCCCGCGGCGGGCAACCAGCGCAGGCCGGCGGCGGGCCGGACCCGCAC
Source organism: Saccharothrix stipae (assembly GCF_054781895.1). Taxonomy (NCBI): domain Bacteria; kingdom Bacillati; phylum Actinomycetota; class Actinomycetes; order Pseudonocardiales; family Pseudonocardiaceae; genus Saccharothrix; species Saccharothrix stipae. The sequence goes on from NZ_BAAGTN010000008.1 coordinate 1,168,247, forward strand.
CCCCGACCACACCTCGCGCAGACCACCGATGAACGCGCCGACGAGCGCGCCCGACCCGAGCCCGATGCCCACCGCGGCCACCAGGTCCGGCGAGGGCCCGGTCAGCACCATCACCCCGGCGGGCACGAGCGCGCACACCACCGCCCAGTACCGGTCGTGGGTGTTGCCGTACGCGACGACCAACGTGACCACGACGACCAGCCCGTAGGCGACCGCCGCGGGCCACCGCGCGGCCTGCGTCCCGAGCACCCCGCCGAGCGCGGCCAGCCCGCCGACCGCGAGCGCGCCGGCGACGAAACCCGTTGCCGCCCAGAGGTTCCCGCGCCGCGGATCACCACGCGTCACGCGGAAGGCGCTGTGCGGCACGGCGACCGTGATGACGGCGGCGACCACGCCCGTCACCAGACCGAGCCGCACGCCGATCACGAAGCACATCGCCGTCGCCGCGCCCGCCAACGCGCCCGGCGCGGCCCGCCGGAACATCCGCCACACCACCGCCGAGCCGACGAAGTCCAGCCACACGTGCCGCGCGGGCAGCCGGGACCGCGCCACGAGGTCGCGCTTGCGCCGGGCGATGCGGGCCAGGAACCGCAACGCCCGCACCGTCCGCTCCGGACGGTGCGGGCCACGTGCCGCCGACTCGACCACGTAGGTGTCCAGCACACCCCGGTACTCCGCGCGCCCGGCCCGGTAGGCCAGCGCCAGCAGGGCGAACGCGAGCGGCGTGCGCACGTCGTCCCACAGGTCGGGGTTCTTCTCCAGCTCGTCGTGCAGGCCGTCCAGGCGCGGCGCGCACGCGGCGATCAGCTCCAGCACCGCGTTGCGCGACAACGGTTCCACCTGGACGACGTCGTAGCGCGGCAGGTGCTCGTGCTCGTCGCCCGCGGTGCACAGCACCACCTGCGACACGTTCAACGCGGTGATCCAGGCCAGGCACTCGACCCGGTCGGCCGGCGCCAGCTCGTCCAGCCCGTCGAACAGCAGCACGAGGTTGCGCTCCCGCAGCCACGCGCGGCCGACCCGCGGCGCGATCCGGTAGCGGTCGGCGAGCACGCGCAGCAGCCACTCGCCGAAGTCGTCGTCGCGCCGCCACCCGCCCAGGTCCACGACCACCGGTATCGGCTGGATCGGGTCGTGCACGGCCCGCGTGAGCAGCGCTTGGGCCAGCTCCAGCAGCAACGTCGTCTTGCCCGCGCCCGGCTCGCCCACCACGACCAGCGGGTGGCGGACCCGCGTCGGCAGGCGCGGCCCGACCTCGGGCACGACACCGAGCTTGAGCCGCAACTGCTCCGTCAACGACCCGTCCACCCGCGCCCGCACGAACCGCTCCACCCGGTCCAGCGCCGCCCGCCGGTTGGTCGGGTGCGCGGGACGCCGTCGCCGCAGCAGCGCGCCCAGCGGTTCCCAGGCCGCGAGGAAGGCGGTGACGGCGGACAGCGCGCCCAGCGCCGGCCACAGCCACTGCGCGTACGGGCCGAGCACCCGCGGCGCGGACCCGCCGGTGGCGGCGTTGATCGCGACGGGGACGAGCACGAGGAACGTCACCCCGCCGACCGCGATCAGGGCGACCAGGCGGGTGGTGCGGCCGAGCCGTCGCACGTCCATGTGTCCCTCCCACCAGGTCGCGATCGACGGTAACGGCGTTCGCGGCGCGGTGGTAGGAGAGTCTCCGTGGTCGATCGGTCACCGTCGGTGGTCACGTGAACGACAACGGCGCCCGCGCGTGGGTGGTTCAGTCCCGGACGCGGCTCAGGGGTTCGGTCGTGGGGCCGGTCCCCGGGGGTCGGCCCCGGGGTTCAGCCCCGGAGGAAGTCGACCAGCAGCCGGTTCACCGCGGCCGGCTGTTCGAGGAAGCCGAAGTGGCCCGCGTCGGCCACCTCCTCGTACCGCGCGCCCGGGATGGCCGCGGCCACCTCGCGGGCCAGGTGGGCGGGCAGCACCCGGTCGTCGGCGAAGCCCACCACCATGCACGGCACGGTGATGGCGCGGTAGGCGTCGAGCCGGTCGTCGAACTCGTTCATCTCCATCTGGGCCCGCACGCCCTTGCTCACCGCCGACCCGGTGTACTCGAACACGTCCAGCCAGTCCCGCACACCCACCGGGTCGCGCAGCGTCGCGGGGGAGAGGTTCAGCACCGCGTTCACCGCCGCGAAGTACCGCGCGGGCAGGGTGATCCCCTGGTCGTGCAGCTCCCGCTCGCCCCGCGACAACGCGGTCTGCACGGCGTCGTTGCGGCCCGCCGTCGCCAGCAGCACCGCCTTCGACACCAGGTCCGGTCGGGCCAGCGCGAGTTCCTGCGTCACCCGCGCGCCCATGGAGGTGCCGACCACGTGGGCCCGCCCGCCCAGCGACTCGACCAACGCCGCGACGTCGCCGACCAGGTCCTCGATCACCATCCCGGACGCGCACTCGTCGGTCGGCGGGATGCCCCGGTTGTCGACCGTCGCCACCCGGAACCCGGCCGCCCGCAGCGCGGGCACCTGGTGCGCGTGCCACACCCGGCCCGGGCTGCCGGTGCCCATCACCATGACGACGAGGTCGCCCTCGCCCTCCACCTGGTAGCTGAGGTTGATCCCGTTGAGCGCGACGACCGGCATGGCGGGCAGGTTACCCACCGCCTCCATACGCCTGCTATCGCCGCGCGGAAACCGCTGCGAGGTCGGCGCGCGCGGCACTTAGGGTGCACCCCATGAGACGAGCCATCCTGTCCGGTTCCACCTTCGAAGAGCAGATCGGCTACGCGCGGGCCGTCGTCGACGGCGACTGGGTGCACGTCTCGGGCACGACCGGTTTCGACTACGCCGCGATGACCATCTCCGACGACGTGGTGGCGCAGGCCGAGCAGTGCCTGGCCAACATCGGTGCGGCGCTGGCCGAGGCGGGGTCCGGCTTCGCCGACGTGGTGCGCGTGACCTACTACCTGCCCGACGCCGCGGACTTCGAGCCGTGCTGGCCCGTGCTGCGGGCGGTGTTCGGCGACGTGCGCCCGGCCGCCACGATGCTGGAGTGCGGCCTGGCCGACCCGAGGATGCGCATCGAGATCGAGGTCACCGCCCGGCGCCAGGCCGGCTGAGCGGGCGGTGCGGCGGCGATCAGCGCGGTCCGTGCGCGGGCCACTCGATGGCGGGGCACCGGTCCATGACCACGTCCAGCCCGGCCGCCGTGGCCCGCTCGTACGCGGCCTCGTCGAGCACGTCGAGCTGGAACCACACCGCCTTCGCGCCGATCTCCACCGCCTCGTCGGCGAATTGGCCCGCGGCCTCGGACCTGCGGAACACGTCGACCACGTCGACCGGGAACGGGATGTCGGCCAGCGTCGCGTAGCCCTGCTCGCCGTGCACGGTCGGCGCGTCCGGGTGCACGGGCACGATCCGCTTGCCGCGCTGCTGGAGGAACCTGGCCACGCCGTAGGCGGCGCGGTTCGGGTGGTCGGCCAGCCCGACGACGGCCCACGTCTTGCCGTCGGCAAGGACGCGGCGGATCTTGTCGGTGTCACCCCACGGTTCGGTCATGGCTCCAGGGTAGAACGGGCCGGCCCGCGGACGTCCGGCGAGCGGTGCCAGCCCGCCTGCGGGCGCGGCAGCCCGCAGCCCGGGGCGCTCAGGTCCACCCGGCCGCCCCCGGTCAGGCACGGCACGATCTGGTGGGTCTGCTGGGCGTACCCGATGCCCTGGCGCACGGTGATCTCGCCGTTGGCGTCGACCTCGCACGGGTTGTTGACCGTGCACCGCTCGCCGTCCTCGTTGCCGGTGTTGTTCACCGCGACCACCTTGCCGGTGGCGGCGTCCACCACCGGCGAGCCCGACGTGCCGCCCCTCGTGCGGCACGCCTCGGTGTAGCGCATGGAGTCCTGCCAGCTCCACCGGCCCTCGCGCAACTCGTGCACGTAGCCGTCGGCCTGGCAGGAGTAGATGCGCTGCCAGTAGCCGGACACCACGCGGATCTCGATGCCGGCGGCCGGGCGCTCCGGCGAGAGCTCCAGCGCCCGCGCGCCCAGCGCCTCGACCTCGCCGTAGGTGGCGGTGAGCCGGTAGAGCGCGACATCGGTGGTGGTCATCGTCGCGTAGACCAGGCCGGTCGCGCGCAGCGTGCCCAGCGAGCCCTCGCCGTCCCGGTCGAGCAGGGTGAACTTCCGGTCCGCCGGCTGGTCGACGGTGACCTCGCCGGGGTCCATGAACCGCACGCAGTGCCCGTTCGTCAGGACCAGGGCCGGGTCGGACGGCCGGTGGTCGGGCGGCCGGACCACCGAGCCGGAGCAGCCGTTCATCGACACGGCGCCGGTGAAGTCGACGTCCGCCCGCGCGGGCGCCGACGGCGCGGCGGACGCGGTCGCGGCGGGCAGGGACAGCACGAGCGCGGCGAGCACCGCTACCAGATGGCGCATGGGCGTTGATCCAATCAGCCGCCGCCGGACGGCGCACGCCCGTTCACCCGCTAGCGGTACCACCGAGTGCGGGCGGCGGTGTCCGGTCAGGTCGGCGGACCGCCACCGACACCCGCCCGAAGTCCGCGATGACCGCCTCGGCCCACGTCACCCCGTCCGCGCACCGACGCCGCCGATCCCCGGTCAGGCCAGCCGGAAGTCGAGGTCCGCCTCGACCGCGAGCGTGTCCATCTGCGCCTTCTGCAACGACCCCGAGTGGTCCCAGTTCATCGACTGCCAGCGGGTGAACTGGTCGAGCACCCACACCCCGGACTGCCGGGAACCGTTGCCCGACTTGCCGTTCCCGCCGAACGGCAGGTGCGCCTCCGCGCCGGAGGTCGAGTTGTTGACGCTCACCATGCCCGCGCCGATGCCGGCCCGGAACGCGAACGCCTTCGCCGGGTCCGTGGTGTAGATCGCGCACGACAGGCCGTAGCCGGGCAGGTTGCCCAGTTCGATCGCCTCGTCCAGCGCGCGGTAGGAGGTGACGCCCACGATCGGCCCGAACGTCTCGTGCCGGAACACGTCGTCGTCCGGGCGGACGCCGGCCACCACGACCGGGTGGTAGAACAGGCCGCGGTCCGGGTCGCCGCGGAAACCCTTGCGGGGGTTGGCTCCCGTGATCCTGCCGAGGCCCGTGGAGCCGTGCGTGACGTGGTGGTCGCGGATCCAGCCCAGGTGCTCCTCGAAGCCCTGCGCGAACTTCCGGTCCATCATCGGCCCGTACAGCACGTCGTCGAACGGGTCGCCGACGACGGCGGCCTCGGTGGCGGCGGCGAACCGGCGCACGAACTCGTCGTGCACCCCTTCGTGCACGATCACCGTGCCCAACGACGTGCACCGCTGCCCGCCGGTGCCGAACCCGGAGAACAACGCGCCCCGCGCCGCCAGGTCGAGGTCGGCGTCCTCGGTGACGACCATCGGGTTCTTGCCGCCCAGTTCGAGGCACGGCGTCTGGAGGTGCCGCCCGCACAGCTCGCCGATCCGCGACCCCACCGCGGACGAGCCGGTGAACGCGACCTTGTGCACGGACCGCTCACCGAGCGCCAGTTCCAGGCCGCGGAAGGTCTCCTCGCCGTCGGCGAAGACGATCTCGAACAGCCCGGCGGGCACGCCGGCGCGCGTCACGAGGTCGTGGAAGGCCCGCGCGCAGGCGGCCGAGTACTCGGCGGGCTTCCACACCACCGAGTTGCCGCACAGCAGCGCGGGCACGATGCTCCACGACGGCACGGCCACCGGGAAGTTGCCCGCGGTGACGACCGCCGCCACCCCGACCGGTTCGCGGAACGTGAACAACTGCTTGTCCGGCATCTCCGAGGGCACGGTCTGCCCGTAGAGCCGGCGCCCCTCGCCCGAGAAGAACGTGCAGGTGTCCACCACCTCCTGCACCTCCCCGCGCGCCTCGGGCAGGGGTTTGCCGATCTCCCTGGCCACGATCCGGGCCAGCGCCTCGGCGTTCGCCTCGACCAGCCGCCCGACGTTCGCCACCACCTGCCCGCGCACCGGCGCGGGCACCCGCGCCCACTCCCGCTGGGCCTGGTGCGCCCGACGCGCGGCGGCGGCGAACTCCTCCGCGCCGACCAGGTCGACGCGCGTGACGACATCGGACAGGTCGGCGGGGTTCGTGGACACGTAGGTCGGCATGTGCCCAGCGTCGTCCGCGGGCGGCCGGGTGCCAAGGGGGCGATCGGCCGGAACGCGGGCCCGCCTCGACGGCGGCTCCGGCGCCGCGCGGGCGGCGGGCGATCCCGGCGGCGCTACTCGCCCTTCCCGCCGTCCGCCAGCTCGCGCAGGAAGTCCAGGTGGCCGACGTGCCGGCCGGTCTCCTGCACCAGGTGGGCCAGCACCCAGCGCACCGTGCGGCCGTTGCCGTCGTGGTCGCCGCGCGTGCGGTCGGCCGGCCCCAGCCCTTCCAGCGCACGGGCCGACCGCTCCCACTCGGCGCGGTACTCGGCGATCACCGACTCCACCGTGTCGCCCTCGTGCAACCGCCACGACGCGTCCGCGTCCTCGCCCCACAGCGACGGCAGCTCCACCCCGCCCACCTCGATCGACAGCCACCACCGCTCCACCGCCGTCAGGTGCCGCAGCACGCCGAGCGCGCTCACCACCGGCGACGTCGGTATCGGCGTGGCGGAGGCGTCGGCCCAGCTCAGGCCCTCCACCTTGGCCACCGCCGTCAGCCGCAGGAAGGTCAGGAAGTCGGTCAGCAACCGCAGCTCGTCGTCGGCGTCCGCCGCGGGCCACACGCGTTCGTTCGAACTCATGTTCGACACCTTAGGTCACGCCGTTCTTCCGGTACCAACGCGGCGAGGTGGTGACCGGTGGCTTCAGCGCCGCCGTCCGCACGACCAGGACGTTCGGCCCCGGCCGGGCCGCGTACTCGTCCAGCCGCTCGCGGAACGCCGCGCCGAAACCGTCCACAAGGGAGGCCTCGATGCCGAAGCTGCCCGCCAGCGCGACGAAGTCCGGCGACCGCAGGTCCACCCCGAACGGCTCGTGCCCGGCCCGCACCTGGTCGTGCCGCAGCATCCCGTACCCGTCGTCGTCTACCAGCACCACGGTCACCGGCAGCCGCTCCTGCGCGGCGGTGGCCAGGTCGCCGCACGCGAACAGGAACCCGCCGTCGCCGCAGACCGCGACCACCCGACCGGTCAACGCCGCGCCCAGCGCCGCCGGGAAGCCGAACCCCAGCGTGCCCCACCCCACCGGGTACGCCAGCCCGCGCGGCCGGGTGATCCGGCCGAACCCGCCGACCCAGTACCCGGCCACGCACATGTCGGCCACCACCCGGCGCCCTTCCAGCGCCTCCAGCAGGGGCACCGCCCGCGGCTCGTCCGCCTCCACCGCCTTGCGCACCAGGTCGTTCAGCTCGGCCACCCGCTCGGCGACGCCGGTGTCGGCACGCGCGGGCACCGCCTCGGCCAGCGCCGACACCACCATCCGCGCGTCACCGCGCAGCGTCACGTCGGGCCGGTAGTTGCGGATGGCCTCCACGTTGATGTTCAGCAGCCCGGGCGGCGCGGGCTGTGACCAGTTCTGGGTCATCATCCCGTCGAAGTCGCTGCCGACCCCGATGACCAGGTCCGCGTCGTCCCACAGGGCGCCGACCTCGGGCAGCTGCACCGGCCCGTGGACCACGTGCGGGTGGTCGACGAACCCCCGCGCGCCGTACGTGGTGACGATCGGGGCGCCGATCCGCTCGGCCAACCCGGCGACCGCCTCGCCCGCGCCCGACCGCGCGGCACCGCCACCGGCCCAGATCAGCGGGCGCTCGGCGGCCGCCACCAACGCCACCCCCGCGCTCACGTCCGGCACGGCCGGCGCACGGGTCGGGATCCGGCTCCACCCGCCGGCGTCCGCGGTGAGGAAGTCGGTCGGCACGCCCAGGTACACCGGCCCGTGCGGTGCGGTGGTGGCCAGCAGCGCGGCGCTGTCGGCGTAGGTGCCGATCGACTCGGCCGCCCGCAGCGTCCACCCGCCCTTGACCACCGGCAGGAACATCGCCCGCTGGTCACGCGTCTCGTGCAGGGTGCCCCGGTACTCGCCGGGGCGGCGCAGCGTCGACGGGATGTCGGTGGCGATGACCAGCACCGGCGACCCGGAGGCGTAGGCCTCGCCGGTCGCGCCGAGGCAGTTGGCCGCGCCCGGACCGGTGGTCACCAGCGCGACGCCCAGCCGACCGGTCGCCCTGGCGTAGCCATCGGCCGCGTACACCGCGGTCTGCTCGTGCCGGACGCCGACCAGCCGGATGCCGGAGGTCCGCAGCGCCTCCCACACGGGCAGGTTGTGCACACCGGGCAGCCCGAACACGACTTCGACGCCGTGCGCGGCCAGCACACCCAGCAACCGCTCCGCCCCGCTCACCATGAGCCTGACGCTAGGGACGCCAGGCCTTCCCGGCAACGCCACCGGCGATGTCACCACGCGCCGCCGAGCCGCAGGTGCGGGAGTGCCGGACGTACTGGAGTGCCGGGCGGACCTGGGCCGCGTGCGCCTTTTGCTATCGTCGGTGACGGCGTGTGTGAGCAGACGTGAGGCTGGAGCCACTCCCCGGCAACCGGGTGGCGTGATCCGCCGCGGGGTGAGGGCACCCCTGCTCATGGAGGACCACCGAAGACCGTTGAACGACGCGTGACGCGTCCTTGTTGCGCCGAGCCGGGCGGCGGGAGCGAGGACTGCCATGGCGCGATCGTCGTTGACCGAGCAGCTGGTCGACCTACGCCGGAGCTACACCGGCGAGAACCTCACCCAGGCCGTGCCCGCGGTGAAGGCGGTGCTGCACGACCTGCCCGGCGACGTCCGCGAACGCGTGGTCGACGCGTTGCGCGGCAAGGCCGACGTGCGCGGCCTGTTCCTGCCCGACGCGGAGGGCGACGACCAGCGGGTGCTCGAATGCGTGGTGCTGAAAGCGGGTCTGGACGCCGCCGGGCACCTCCAGCTGCGCCCGCCGGCCAGCATGTTGCGCCCGGCGCACGCGTTCCGCACCGTGGAGCCGACCGGGCGACCGCGCGTGCACCTCACCGAGCACGCCCTGGGTCCGCTGCTGTACGAGCTGCTGCCGCGCCGCGACGAGTCGTGGGTGGCGGGCGTGGCCGGCCTGCGCGTCACCCACCACCCGCGGTCGGTGGAGCTGCGGCTGGTCGGGCTCGACGCCGCGGTGCACCTCGCGGGCGTGGACGAGCGGGCGTGGGCCGACGGGCTGAAGTACGTGCACAACCTGCTCGAAGGCCGTGGCATGGGCGGCGTGTTCCTCGACGGCCCGCTCACCGCGGTCGAGCGCGACCACCTGGACGAGACGCCGTACCCGACGGGCGTGGGCAGCGCGGTGCTGCGCCGCTACCGCCTGTTCGGCGCCGCGCCGTGGGTGCGCGCGTTGGCGCGGGGCGACCAGTGGTGGGTGGAGTGGCCCGCGGGCCTGGGCGTGCCGAAGATCGCCGACCGGCTGCTGCACCCCGTGTTCGGCCTGCCCGGTTCTGTGGAAGTTCCCAGTGCCGGCGGTGGCCTCGGCATCTCCACCGGGTGGTACGACCTGTTCCTGCGCGAGGTCGACGGCCCGGACCCCGAGCACGAGTCCGCGCTGGCCGCGGTCGAGTGGCCGCAGGGCGTCACCGGCTGGTGGGAACCGCCGCAAGCGGTGCGGTGAGTGCGGTACCGCCGGCCCGGCGGGACCCGCCGCGAGCGGTGCGGTGAGTCGGACACCCTTGGCGGGGACGCCCGCCAAGGGTGGTGCCGACCCGTGGCGTTCGGCGCAGCGGATCCGTCCGAGCCGACCAAGTCGGCGCCGGTGGCCGTGATCACGGCCCAACCGAGCGGGCGGAGCCGGGCACGCCGGTAGACTGCGGTTTCGCCCGACGCGACCGCGTCGAGCCGCCGTCAGAGTGTCAGGAGGACCCCGGTGACCCATCAGGCTGCCGAGGCCCAGCCCGAGGTCGCGCCCCGGCGCGTGCTCGTGGCCGAGGACGAAGCCCTCATCCGCCTCGACCTGGTCGAGATGCTGCGCGAAGAGGGGTACGAGGTGGCCGGTCAGGCCGCCGACGGCGACGAGGCGGTCACGCTGGCCACCGAGTTGCGGCCCGACCTGGTCATCATGGACGTGAAGATGCCGAAGGTCGACGGCATCGAGGCCGCGTCGGTGATCGCGGGCAAGCGCATCGCGCCGGTCGTCATCCTCACCGCGTTCAGCCAGCGCGACCTGGTGGAGCGCGCGCGGGACGCGGGCGCGATGGCGTACCTGGTCAAGCCGTTCGCCAAGCGCGACCTGGTGCCCGCCATCGAGCTGGCGATGAGCCGGTTCGCGGAGTTGCAGGCGCTGGAGAACGAGGTCGCGGGGCTGACCGAGCGGCTGGAGACGCGCAAGGTCGTCGAACGCGCCAAGGGATTGCTGATGACCAAGCAGGGTCTGTCGGAGCCCGAGGCATTCCGCTGGGTGCAGCGCACCGCGATGGACCGGCGCACGACCATGAAGGCCGTGGCCGAAGCCGTCATCGAAAACTTCGGGTGAGTATCCCCGCGAGTGATACACGTTCGAGTATCGGACAGTCGGCCGGGTCATTCTCGGTTACTGCCCGCATTGGTGTTGTGACCTGCGGCGATTTGAGCTGGATTTAACCTTCTTAACCGTAGGGCATTTCCCGGTGACTACCGTCACGATGTGGACACAGAGCAGTAAGACCACCTGTTCAGCGAACTCAACTGAAGCTACGTTCCTGCCCTAACCCACGCCCTCGTGTGAGGGCTCCGCCTACCGGCGGGATGGTTGGTGTCATGGGAGGTATTCCGGTGTCAGGAGCACGACTCGGCCGAGTTCTGGTGCTGGCGGCGGCTTCGTCGCTGGTGCTCGCGGCTTGCGCTGGAGGCGGCGGCGGTGGCGACGCGGGTGGCGAAGTCACGTCGGTCAAGATCGGGTTCATGGGTGACCTCACCGGTGAGAACTCGGCGATCGTGATCCCGCCCCGGAACGGGGCCGTGATGGCGGTCGAGGAGCACAACGCCAAGAACCCCAAGGTCAAGATCGAGCTGGTCCAGTACGACAGCCAGGGCAAGCCGGACCAGGCGACCTCGCTGATCACGAAGGCGGTCACCCAGGACAAGATCGTCGGCCTGATCGGCCCGGCCTTCTCCGGTGAGTCCAAGGCCATCGGCGGCCAGCTGGAGGAGGGCAAGATCCCCAGCGTCTCGCCGTCCGCCACGAACCCCGGTCTGGCCAAGAACAACTGGACCTACTGGCACCGCGTCGTGGCCAACGACGACGACCAGGGCCCCGGCATCGCCGACTTCCTGGTCAAGGCGAAGAGCCCGAAGAAGGCGTTCGTCCTGTCCGACGACCAGGAGTACAGCGTCGGCCTGGCCGACGCCGTCGCCAAGTCGTTCGAGGGCTCGGGCGTCGCGGTCGAGCGCGACAAGTTCGCCAAGGACGCGTCGGACTACTCGTCCACCGTCACGAAGGTCGCCGCGTCCAACCCGGACGTGATCGTCTTCGGTGGCTACTACGCGCAGGCCGGCCGCCTGCTCAAGCAGCTGCGCGACGGTGGCGTGAAGGCCACGTTCGCCTCCGGTGACGGCTCGCTCGACCAGCAGCTGGTGACCGGCGCTGGTACCGAGGCCGCCGAGGGCGCCGTCCTCGCCTGCCCGTGCAAGATCCCGTTCGGTGAGGCCACCGGCGAGCTGAAGACGTTCGCGGACAACTACAAGAAGAGCGCCAACACCGACCCGGCGATCTACGCGACCGAGGGTTACGACGCTGCCACCGCCTTCATCAAGGCCGTCGAGGCGGGCAACACCACCGGCGAGAAGATCAACGCGTACCTGAAGACAGTCGAGTTCGAGGGCATCTCCAAGCCGATCAAGTTCAAGGCGAACGGCGAGCCGGAGAACAACGCGATCTTCGTCTACCAGGTCAAGGGCGGGGTTCTCAAGCTGCTCGGTCCGGCGGAGGAAGCGAAGCTGGAGGGCTGATCCGCCGAGGATCAGGCAAGCAAGCTAGCGCGCTGGGGAGCGGGAGCGTCGTGGGAACGACTGCTCCCGCTCCCCACCACTATGGCGAAGTTTCTCTCCCCGCCCGTCTCGTGAGGCAAACCTGTCATGCTTGATGATTTCCTCAACCAGTTCCTACCCAGCACGGTGGGCGGACTGGTGTTCGGCTCCATCTACGCGCTCGTCGCCCTCGGCTACACGATGGTCTACGGCGTGCTGCGTCTGATCAACTTCGCGCACTCCGAGATCTTCATGATCGGCACGTTCACGTCGCTCGTGGTGATCACCGCGATCGCGCCCGCGTCGCCGCTGACCGGGATCGCGCTGTTCGGCGTGATGCTGTTGATCATCGTGCTCTCCGCCGCGATCTCCGGCGGCGCCGCGGTCCTGCTGGAGCTGGTGGCCTACCGGCCGCTGCGCAGGAAGGGGGCCACCCGGCTCACCGCGCTGATCTCCGCGATCGGCGCGTCGCTGTTCCTGCAAGAGCTGTTCGCGCTGGTCATCATCCCCTGGTTGACCGGCAAGCCCGGGCGCAACCAGCAGTCCTCGCCCCGCCTCGTGGACCGCGACACGGTGTTCACCGTCGGCAACGCGGCCATCCGCACCGACCACATCATCGTGGTGGTCGCCGCGGTCATCATGATGATCGCGCTGGACCGCCTGGTGAACAAGACCAAGATCGGCCGCGGCATCCGCGCCACCGCCCAGGACCCCGAGGCCGCCGTCCTGATGGGCGTCAGCATCGACAACATCGTGCGGATCACGTTCCTGCTCGGCGGCGCGATGGCGGGCGTCGCCGGCGCGCTGTACCTGATGGAGTTCGAGAACACAGTTTTCAACGTCGGTTTCGTGCTCGGCATCAAGGCGTTCACCGCCGCCGTGCTCGGCGGTATCGGCAACCTTCGCGGCGCCCTCCTCGGCGGTATCGTGCTCGGTCTCATCGAGAACTGGGGCGCGATCTTCCTGGGGTCGGAGTGGAAGGACGTGATCGCGTTCACCGTGCTGGTGGTCGTGCTGATGTTCCGGCCCACCGGCATCCTGGGCGAATCCCTGCAGAAGGCCCGCGCATGAAAGGCAACGGAGTGACTGGCAACGCGAATCCGTTGAGGCGCGTGGGCGCCCTGTTCGACGGCGCCCGCGACTGGTGGGAACACGCCAAGGTGTGGCAGCGGTACCTCGTGTACCTCGGCGCGATCGTGTTCGCGCTGATCCTGCCCGCGCCGGTGATCGGCGAGTTCATGTCGCCCGGTTCGGACTGGACGACCGTGCTGATCTACCCGATCGGCACCTACATGCTGCTGGCCATCGGCCTGAACGTGGTGGTCGGCCAGGCGGGTCTGCTCGACCTCGGTTTCGTCGCGTTCTTCGCGATCGGCGGCTACTCGGTGGCCTACTTCGCCACCCAGTACGGCTGGAACTACTGGGCGACCGTGGTGTTCGGCATCCTGCTGGCCGCCGTCTCCGGCGTCATCCTCGGCGCGCCGACGCTGCGCCTGCGCGGCGACTACCTGGCGATCGTCACGCTCGGCTTCGGTGAGATCGTCCGCATCACCGCGAACAACACCGACGAGATCGGCGGCGCGCGCGGCATCACCAACGTGCCGCACCCGCCGGACATCCCCGGCGTGGTCGAGTTCGCGCTCCTGCCCGCGCCGTACTACTACCTGATGCTGATCGCCATCGTGCTGGTCATCATCTTCTCGGTGCGGTTGCAGAAGAGCCGGGTCGGCCGTGCGTGGGCGGCGATCCGCGAGGACGAGGACGCGGCCGAGCTGATGGGCGTGCCGACGTTCAAGTTCAAGCTGCTCGCGTTCGCCATCGGCGCCATGATCGGCGGCCTGGCCGGCGGCATCTACGCGGGCAAGGCCGTGTTCATCGAGCCGAACACGTTCCCGTTCATCCTGTCCGCGACCATCCTCGCCGCGGTCGTGCTCGGCGGCTCGGGCAACCTGCCCGGCGTGATGCTGGGCGCGTTCGTCATCGCCTGGCTGCCCGAGCGGTTCCGCGAGGTCGACTGGCTCAAGGCCGCGCTCGGCGGCAAGGACCCGGCCGAGTACCGCATCCTGCTGTTCGGCGGCGTGCTGGTGCTGATGATGGCGCTGCGGCCGGAGGGCCTGCTGCCCTCCCGGCGGCGCAAGGCCGAGTTGCACGAGGGCACCGGCGGCATGGGCACCATGGGCGCCGAGGTCGCGGGTCCGGACACCGATGTCTCGACGACGGAGGCGGCCAAGTGAGCACTCCCGTCCTTCAGCTGGACAACGTGACCATGCGCTTCGGCGGCGTGGTCGCCCTGCGCGAGGCGAAGCTCAGCATCGCCCAGGGCGAGATCTTCGCCCTGATCGGCCCCAACGGCGCGGGCAAGACCACGGTGTTCAACGTGGTCACCGGCGTCTACCAGCCCACCGAGGGCCAAGTGCTGTTCAACGGCGCGCGGATCGACGGCGACAAGCGGTTCAAGATCACCAAGCTGGGCATCGCCCGCACGTTCCAGAACATCCGGCTGTTCCACAACATGTCGGCGCTGGAGAACGTGATGGTCGGCGCGGACGCGCACCACAAGACCGGTGCGATCGGCGCCACGCTCAACCTGCCCTGGCACCGCAAGGAGGAGAGGCGCGGCCGCGAGCTGGCCCGGGAGCTGCTGGACTTCGTCGGCATCCCCGGCCGGATGAGCGAGACCGCGAAGAACCTGCCCTACGGCGACCAGCGGCGGCTGGAGATCGCCCGCGCGCTGGCCACGGACCCGAAGCTGCTGCTCCTCGACGAGCCCGCGGCGGGCATGAACCCGGCCGAGAAGGAGTCGTTGCAGGCGCTCATCCGCAAGATCCGCGACAGCGGCCGGACCGTCCTGCTGATCGAGCACGACATGAGCCTGGTCATGGGCGTCAGCGACCGGGTGGCGGTGCTGGACTTCGGCCAGCTGATCGCAGAAGGGCTCCCGCAAGAGGTGCAGAACAACCCGAAGGTCATCGAGGCGTACCTGGGGGTGTCCGAAGATGCTTCTTGAGATCAAGGACATCCACGTCCACTACGGCAAGATCGCCGCGATCAAGGGCATCAGCCTCCAGGTGGAGGACGGTGAGATCGTCTCGCTCATCGGCGCCAACGGCGCGGGCAAGACGACCACGCTGAAGACCATCTCCGGCCTGCGCCCGCTGACCAGCGGGCAGGTGCTGTTCAACGGCGAGGACATCTCCAAGATGCCCGGCCACAAGCGGGTCATGGCGGGCATCGGCCAGTCACCGGAAGGCCGCGGCGTGTTCCCCGGCATGACGGTGCAGGAGAACCTGCTGATGGGCGCCTACACCCGCAAGGACGCGCTGGACGCCGACCTGGCCGAGGTCTACGAGCTGTTCCCGCGGCTGGCGGAGCGCAAGAACCAGTTCGGCGGCACCATGTCCGGCGGCGAGCAGCAGATGATCGCCATCGGCCGGGCGTTGATGACCAAGCCGAAGGTGCTCCTGCTGGACGAGCCGTCGATGGGCCTCGCGCCCATGCTCATCGCGCAGATCTTCGAGATCATCAAGGAGATCAACAAGCGTGGCACGACCGTGCTGCTGGTCGAGCAGAACGCGCAGCAGGCGCTGAAGCTCTCCCACCGCGCGTACGTGCTGGAGACGGGCCGGGTCGTGAAGAGCGCGCCCGGACCGGAGCTGCTGGACGACCCCCAGGTGCGCGCGGCGTACCTCGGCGGTCACTGACCGCCCACCCGGGATCCCGCCGGCCCGGCTACGGCTGGGCCAGCGGGATCTCGGTGCTCGACTCGTCCTTCAGGTCGGTCAGCGTCGGCCCGCCGTACACCCGCAGGGCCAGCGGCTTGGCGTCCTTGGGCAGGTCGTAGTAGACGTCGTACTCCAGACGCACGTTCGCGCCGAGGTCGATCGTCTCCGGCTGCCGCTTGATCGTCATGGCCTGGCTGTCCGTCGTGTGCTCGACCTCGCGGTCGTCCACCAGCACGTGCCGGCGCGCGGCGAACGACACGCTGCTGCGGCCGTTGTTGATCACGCTCATCCGGATCCGCACGAACTGGCCCTTGGCGTGGAACTCGGCGTGGCTGCCGATCAGCGTCGGGATCTCCGTGGTGAGCCCGACCAGCGTGAACGCCGTGTCGCCGTCCGCGGTGGTGGGTATCTTGAGCGGCTTCTCGTCCGGCCGCACGGTCTGCGGCGGCACCGGGTAGGTCGCCGCCGGCGACCCCGTCGTCTCGGGACCGGCCACCACCGGCGCGTCACCGCACCCGGCCGCCACCAGCACCGCGGCCGTCACCGCCACCAGACGCCGCACGCCCACCTCCGCCTCGTCGGTTCTCCCCTGGATCGCACACCCTGAATTGCACACCCGGCACGACCGGACCGCACGTTCACGCCTTCGGTGGGTCCTCGGCCGGGGCGTCGTCCTTCCGGTCGTCCTTCCGGACGTCCTTGAGGAAGCAGGTCAGCCGGGCGGTGCAGGCGCGCCGCCCGTGCTCGTCGGTGATCACGATCTCGTAGGTGGCGGTGCTGCGACCGCGGTGGATCGGCGTGCACACCCCCGTGACCACGCCTTCCGTGACGCCCCGGTGGTGCGTGCAGGACAGCTCCAGCCCCACGGCCAGCCGCTCCGGCGCCGCGTGCATGGCCGCCGCGACCGAGCCGAGCGTCTCGGCCAGCACCGCGTTCGCACCGCCGTGCAGCAGCCCGTACGGCTGCCGGTTGCCCTTGACCGGCATCGTGCCGACCAGCCGATCGGCATCCCATCGGGTGATCTCGATGCCGAGCTTCGAGGTCAGCTGTTCGTGCGCGACGGCCTGGTCGGCGCCTGGGATGTCCTCGGGTGCTGGCGTCACGGTTGCTCCAGTCGGTGCAGAACTGTCGGACCCCCACCCTAGACTCGGCGCGTGAGCACTTCAGAAGCCTCCCGCCTGCTGCTGGTCGACGGCCACTCCATGGCCTACCGCGCCTTCTTCGCGCTGCCCAAGGAGAACTTCCAGACGGGCACGGGACAGACCACCAACGCGGTCTACGGCTTCACGTCGATGCTCATCAACCTGCTGCGCGACGAGAAGCCCACGCACGTCGCGGTGGCGTTCGACGTCTCGCGCAAGACCTTCCGCACCGAGGCCTACGCTGCGTACAAGGCCGGTCGCAGCGAGACGCCGGACGAGTTCCGCGGCCAGGTCAGCCTCATCGAGGACGTGCTGGGCACGCTGTCCATCCCCACCCTGTCCAAGGCGAACTACGAGGCTGACGACCTGATCGCCACCCTCACCACGCAGGCCACGGCGCTGGGCTTCGAGGTGCTGATCTGCACCGGCGACCGCGACGCGTTGCAGCTGGTCACCGACAAGGTGACGGTGCTGTACCCGGTCAAGGGCGTGTCCGAGATGGCCCGCTACACCCCTGAGCTGGTGCTGGAGAAGCAGGGCGTGCCGCCCGAGCTGTACGCCGACTACGCGGCGGTGCGCGGCGACTCGTCGGACAACCTGCCCAACACCCCCGGCGTCGGCCCGAAGACGATCGTGAAGCTGCTCACCCAGTTCGGCTCGCTGAACGGGCTCATCGACCACGTCGACGAGGTGCCGGGCAAGGTGGGCGACGCGCTGCGGGCCAACCTGGCCAACATCATGCTGAACCGGCAGCTCACCGAGCTGGTGCGGGACGTGGAGCTGCCCGTGGGCCCGGCGGAGCTGGAGGCCAGGCCGTGGGACCGCGACGCGGTGCACCGGCTGTTCGACGAGCTGGAGTTCCGGGTGCTGCGGGACCGACTGTTCTCCACCCTGACCACCGCCGAGCCGGAGGCCGAGGAGGGCTTCACGGTCAGCGGCGGCGCGGTGGCGGTCGGCCAGGTGGCGTCGTGGCTCGACGCGCACGCGCGCTCCGGCCGGGTCGGCATCGCGTTCCGCACCTCCGGTGAGGACCTGGAGGGCCTGGCGCTGGCCGCGGTCGGCGGCGAGGGCGGGTACGTCGAGGTCGCCTCCCTGACCGAGGCCGACGAGAACGCGCTGGCCGCGTGGCTGGCCGACGAGTCGGTGACCAAGGCGGCGCACGACCTGAAGCTGCCGCTGCGCCGGTTGCGGGCGCGTGGCTGGCGGCTGCGCGGCGTGAACAGCGACACGGCGCTGGCCGCCTACCTGGTGCGGCCCGGCCAGCGCTCGTTCGCGCTGGACGACCTGGCGCTGCGCTACCTCAAGCGCGAGCTGCGGGCCGAGGAGCCCGACGACGGGCAGCTGTCGCTGCTGGCCGACGAGGACGAGGAGCGGCAGAAGACCGCGCAGGCGGCGATCGTGCGTGCGTTCGCGGTGGCGGAGCTGGCCGACGCGCTGGACGCGGAGCTGGTCGCCACGGGCCAGGAGTCGCTGCTGGCGACCCTGGAGCTGCCGTTGATGCTGGTGCTGGACGAGGTGGAGGCGGTCGGCATCGCGATCGACGCCGAGCACCTGGCGGCGCTGGAGGCGCACTTCGCGGCGGGCGTGAAGCAGGCCGCGCAGGACGCGTACTCGGTGATCGGCAAGGAGATCAACCTCGGCTCGCCCAAGCAGCTGCAGACGGTGCTGTTCGACGAGCTGCAGATGCCGAAGACGAAGAAGACCAAGACCGGGTACACCACCGACGCGGACGCGTTGCAGAACCTGTTCGAGTCGACCCAGCACCCGTTCCTGCAGCACCTGCTCGCGCACCGGGACGTGACCAGGCTGAAGTCGACCGTCGACGGGCTGCTCAAGTCGGTCGCCGACGACGGCCGGATCCACACCACGTTCCACCAGACGATCGCGGCGACCGGGCGGCTGTCGTCCACCGACCCGAACCTCCAGAACATCCCGATCCGCACCGACGAGGGCAGGCGGATCCGCGAGGCGTTCGTGGTCGGGCCGGGCTACGCCGAGCTGATGACCGCGGACTACAGCCAGATCGAGATGCGGATCATGGCGCACCTGTCCGAGGACGCGGGCCTGATCGAGGCGTTCCGCAGCGGCGAGGACCTGCACACGTTCGTCGCGTCGCGGGCGTTCTCCGTGCCGACCTCGGAGGTCACCGGCGAGCAGCGCCGCCGGGTGAAGGCCATGTCCTACGGGTTGGCCTACGGGCTGTCCGAGTACGGGCTGGCGCAGCAGCTGCGGATCTCGGCGGCCGAGGCGCGGGAGCAGAAGGAGGCGTACTTCGCCCGGTTCGGCGGGGTGCGCGACTACCTGCACGCCGTGGTCGAGGACGCGCGGAAGAAGGGCTACACCGAGACGATCCTCGGTCGCCGGCGCTACCTGCCCGACCTCACCAGCGACAACCGGCAGCGCCGGGAGATGGCCGAGCGGATGGCGTTGAACGCGCCGATCCAGGGCAGCGCGGCGGACATCATCAAGGTCGCGATGCTCGGCGTGTTCCGGGCGCTGGAGGAGTCGGGCCTGCGGTCGCGGATGCTCCTGCAGGTGCACGACGAACTGGTGCTGGAAATCGCCGAGGGCGAGCGGGAGCAGGTTGAGGCCCTGGTGCGCGCGCAAATGGGCGGTGCGTACGAATTGTCGGTGGCGATGGAGGTCTCAGTGGGCGTCGGCCGTTCCTGGGACGCCGCCGCCCACTGAGAATCCCTTTGTTCGTCAGTCGAGGTAGCAGTACCAGCTGTACTCGTCGGCCTCGTCCCAGTAAGCGGGCTTCGCCCATTGTTTGTTGTACTGCCACTGACAGGCGGCGTACATGTTGATGTCCTCCAGGCTGCCGTCCTGCCGGACGCAGTACCAGGACCAGACGTTGTGCGGGGGCTGGTTGGTGACGTCGCGGTGACCCAGCTTGCGGCAGAACTCCCAGAGGTTCACGCCGCCGAGGACCTGCTGCCGCGGGGACTCCGAGGCGGTGACCACGGCGTCCGGCGTGGCGGGTGCGGCGAACGCGCCGACCGCCGGGCCGAACGCGAGCGCGATCCCGAGTGCCGTCACCGCCAGCACCTTGGCCATTCTCATCATCGGATTTTCTCCTCACGGGATGTCGGCTATTCCGCCGAGTCGTTCCGAATATAGGAGTCCCATTTCCGTGTCGGCAATGCCCGGTTAGAGTGTCACTCTTGTTGTCCGGCGGTACGCGATAATCACCGGAAAGAGGTGGGATATGACCGTAACGCACACGAGTGGTGACGCTTTTCCGGTCCGTTACCCACTGCGGGCGTCCCCGCCGGGGGCGGTCGGCCGTCGTCGCGGCTGCGGATACCCGTACTTCTCTCCCGTCGCCGCTGAGTGAGGATTCCTCGTGACGGAGGGGGCGACGATGGTCGGCAGACCGGTGTTGGACGGCGGGGCCGCGTGGTCGCGGATGTTCCTCCCGATCGGCGTGTTCCTCGCCCTGTTCGGCGTGCTGAACTTCGCCGAGCTCCCCTTGGGCTGGAAGGACCGCCAGCAGCAGGTCGGCCGGTACCTGGACGCCACCCTGGAGCTCGGTGCCGACTGGGTCATGCCGGTGATCTGGCTGGCCAAGCTGGTCGAGCTGGCGCTGGGCCTGGTCGCCGCCGCCGCCGTGGTGCGGCGGAGCACCCGGTGGCTCGCCGCGGCCGTGGTCGGCTGGCTGGCGTGGTTCACCCTGTTCACCGCCATGGACGTGTGGGCGGCCGACCGGGTCGAGCTCCAGGAGCACACCGTCTACTTCGTCATGTTCGCGGTGCTGCTCGCGTTGATCTTCGTGGTCTCGGCGGTGGAGCGGTTCCTGAGCTCACGCGGGTGAGTCGCGCAGCGGCGTGACGCGCACGTCCCGCGCGGTCAGCGCGGCGCCGCACCCCTCGCACGCCACGTGCACCCCGATGTCACCGCCGCAGGTGCGGTGGTGCAGGTCGAACGACGGGCCCTCGTCGGGGGACATCCAGCGATCGCCCCACTTGCGCAGGGCGACCAGCACCGGGTAGAGGTCCAGTCCCTTCTCGGTCAGCCGGTACTCGTACCGCGTCCGCACGTCCTTGTAGGCCTCGCGGCGGAGGATGCCCTCCTCGACCAGCGTGCCCAGGCGCTCGGTCAGCACGCTGCGCGAGATGTCCATCGCGGTCTGGAAGTCCTCGAACCGCCGCGTGCCCAGGAACGCCTGCCGCAGCAGCAGCAACGTCCACCGCTCACCCAGCAGGGCGGCGGGCAGCGACACGGTGCACAGCTCGTCGGCAACCTTCACGTGGGCCATGCCCACTGATGATACCCCTTGCGTTCGAAAATCGGATCCAGCTAGGGTTCGGAATCCGAACCCAAGGGGCGTCCGCCATGAGAGTCCGCGAACTGCACGCCGCCGAGGCGGGCAACGCCGTCGACACCGTCTTCCACGGCCTGTCCCCGCGCAGCCGCTACCTGCGCTTCCACGCGCCCGTGCCGCGCCTCACCGCGGCGATGCGCCGCCGCCTCATCGACCTCGACGGCGACCGCAAGGCCGCCGTCGTGGCCGAGTGCCACCGCAAGCCGGTCGGCATCGCCCGCCTGATCGCCACCGGCGAGGACACCGCGGAGATCGCGCTCGCCGTGGTCGACCCGTGGCAGCGCAAGGGCGTCGGCACCAAGCTCATGGCCGCACTCGGCCGGCTCGCCACCGACCTGCGCTACACCGAGCTGCACGGCGACGTCCTGGGGGAGAACCAGCCGATGCTGCGCCTGGTCGCCCGCGTCTTCCCCGGCGCGCGGCTGACCCGCGACGAGGACGACGTCATCCGGGTGAGCTACCCGTTGACCTTCGAGTTGACCCACGAGGAGCTGGTGGCGGACCTCCGGTGGTGACCAGAATGGGCGACATGCGACGGATCTTCGGGTTGGCGCTCGTCCTGGTCCTGCTGGCACCACCGGCCGTGGCGGCCACACCGCCCGGTGACCGGCCGCTGCCCGGGTACACCATCGACAACCCACCGCTGCCACCCGCCCGGGTGGGCGGCGAACCGTCGCGGGTGCTCCAGGGCGTGCACGAGCACGCCGCCTACATCATCGAAGTCCCGCCGCGCTGGAACGGCCGCCTCGCCATGTGGGCGCACGGCTACCGCGGCGCGACCACCGTGCTCACCGTCGACCCGCCCGCCTACGGCCTGCGCCAGAAGCTCCTCGACCAGGGCTTCGCCTGGGCCGCGTCCAGCTACTACGCCAACGCCTACGACGTGAAGGCGGGCGTGCTCGGGACGCACGGCCTGGCGAAGCACTTCCACCGGCTCGTCGGCAAGCCCCGGGACACCTTCATCGTCGGCATCTCCATGGGCGGCCACGTCATCGGCCGGTCGCTGGAGCAGTTCCCCGGCTTCTACCGGGGCGCCCTGCCGCTGTGCGGCGTGCTCGGCGACCAGGAGCTGTTCGACTTCTTCGTCGACTACAACCTCGCCGCGCAGGCCCTCAGCGGCATCCGCGCCTGGCCCGCGCCGGACGACTACCTGACCGCCGTCGTGCCGCGCATCAAGGCGGAGCTCGGCCTGACCGGCGTCCCGAACGAGCGCGGCGCGCAGTTCGCCGCCATCGTCACCCACCGCAGCGGCGGCCCGCGGCCCGGCGCGGCGCCCGCGTTCGCGTTCTGGAAGGACTTCCTGTTCGACCTCGCGGCGCCGCCGTCCGGCGACGGCCTGGCCGCCGACCCGGGCCAGGTCGCCACCAACGCCCTGACCCGGTACGAGCCGAACGCGCCGGTCGACGTCAACCGCGCGGTCCAGCGCGTGCTGCCGGAGAACCTGAGGGCCCGCGTCACGCCGAAGCTGACCGAGGTGCCGCGCATCGCCGGCCGCCCGACCAGGCCGGTGCTGTCGCTGCACGGCCTGGGCGACCTGTTCGTGCCGTTCTCGATGGAGCAGGTCTACCACCGGGACGTCCGGCGCAACGGCCGGGGCGACCTGCTCGTGCAGCGGGCGATCCGCGCGGTCGACCACTGCGAGTTCAGCCCGAACGAGGTCGGCGCCGCCTGGGACGACCTGGTGGCCTGGGTCGACACCGGCCGCCGGCCCGCCGGGGACTCGGTGGACGACCCGGCGGTGGTGGCCGCGCCGGCCTACGGCTGCCGGTTCAGCGACCCCACCGCGCCCAACGGCACCCGCCGCCTCTTCCCGGCCTGCTGAGCGGCGGTCTCGCCGCCGATCCAGGCGTCGTCGCCCACCGGCTGGGAACCGTCCTTGACGGTGTGCGGTCGTGCCGGGTTAGCGTGTGGAAAACGCTTACCAGGAGGGCGTGGCATGGCACGCAGGCGTTACGCGGTCGTCGGCACCGGCGCGCGGGCGGAGTTGCACGTCGACGCGATCGTCGGGCACGCCGACCAGGGTGAGCTGGTGGCGTTCTGCGACGTCAACCCCACCCGCATGGCCGTGCACAACGAGCGCCTCGACCGGCCCGTCCCGACCTACGCCGCCGAGGACTTCCTCCGCATGATCTCCGTCGAGCGGGTCGACGTGGTCGTGGTCTGCACGGTCGACCGCCACCACGACACCTACATCGTGCGGGCGCTGGACGCGGGCTGCGACGTCATCACCGAGAAGCCGATGACGGTCGACCCCGCCGGTGTCGGCAGGGTCTTCGACGCGGTGGAGCGCAACGACGGCCGGGTGGCCGTCACGTTCAACTACCGGTACAACCCGGTGCACGAGAAGGTCCGCGAGCTGCTGGTCGGCGGCGCGGTCGGCGAGATCGGCTCGGTGCACTTCGAGTGGCTGCTCGACGTCCGCCACGGCGCCGACTACTTCCGCCGCTGGCACCGCGACAAGGTCAATTCCGGCGGCCTCCTGGTGCACAAGGCCACCCACCACTTCGACCTGCTGAACTGGTGGGTCGACTCGGTGCCCGAGGTCGTCTACGCGCACGACCGGCTGTTCTTCTACGGCGACGAGAACGGCAAGCGCCACGGCCACCACCGACCCTACGACCGGGTGCACGGCTCGCCGCAGGCGCGGGACGACCCGTTCGCGCTGCACCTGGAGCGCGACGACTGGCTGCGCCGGCTCTACCTCGACGCCGAGCACGAGGACGGCTACCACCGCGACCGCAACCCGTTCGCGCCCGGTGTGTCCATTCAGGACGATATGTCGGTGCTCGTGCGCTACGCCAACGGTGCGAACCTGACCTACCACCTCACGGCCTACTCGCCGTGGGAGGGCTACCGGCTGATGGTCAACGGCAGCCGCGGCCGGTTGGAGCTGGAGGTCGTGGAGAACGGCTGGGTCAGCGGGCAGCAGCCCGCGGTGCACGGCAAGGAGGCCAACCCCGAGGAGGGCGGGGTCCGGCTGACCGTGCAACCGCTGTTCGGTCGTGCCGCGGAGATCCCGGTGGAGTCCGGTGGCGAAGGGCATGGTGGGGCCGATCGGCGGATGACCGACGTGCTCTACGGCGCGCCCGGCCAGGACGACCCGCTCGGGCGTCGGGCCACGCACCGCGACGGCGCGTTGTCGCTGCTCACGGGGTTCGCCGCGAACCGCAGCGCGGAGACCGGAGAACCGGTGCGCGTGGCGGAGTCGCCCGACCTCGGTTGGCGGTAGCCTGGCGCGGTGCCGCTCCTGGGACCAGCCGACGAGTTGCCGCACCCGCCGCGCCGGGTGCTCGTGGCCGGCACGTCCGGCTCCGGGAAATCGACCCTGGCCAGTCTCGTCGCACGGACGCTCGGCCTGTCCTATGTGGAGATGGACTCGCTGTTCCATGGTCCACAGTGGACGGTGAGGCCGGAGTTCGAGGCCGACGTGCGGCGGTTGGTCAAGGGTGGGGCGTGGGCCACGGAGTGGCAGTACAGCCTGGCGCGGCCGGTGCTGCTGGAGCACGCCGACACGCTGGTCTGGTTGGACCACCCGCGGCACGTGGTGATGCGCCGGGTGACGGTGCGCACCGCGGTGCGCCGGCTGCGCCGCCAGGAGCTGTGGAACGGCAACGTCGAACCGCCCCTGCACACGGTGTTCACCGATCCGGAGCACCTGTTGCGGTGGGCGTGGAAGTCGCACGCCCGCACCGGCGAGCGGGTCCGCGAGGTGCTCCGGGGTGAGCACGCCGATCGACTCGCGGTGGTGCGGCTGCGCGGGCAGCGTGAGGTCGACCAATGGCGGTCCGGCCCGTTGCGACGGGCGGCGGAGCGCGGTGAGGAGTCGGTGCGATGAGCGGGCGGACGGCGTTGGTGCTGGGCGGCACCGGGATGTTGAAGGGGTGCGCGGACGAGCTGCTGGCGCAGGGGTGGCAGGTGGTGCTGCCCAGTCGGCGGCCCGAGGGCGTGCTGGGCAGCGCGGCCAGGGCGGCCCTGCGCGGCCGCGGCCACGTGCCGCACCTGAGCGGCGTCGAGGGGTCGAAGGTCGCGGTGGCGGCGGACTGGGCCAGACCGGCGGAGCTGGCCGAACGGGTCCGCGAGGTGGTGGACCGGCCGGCCGACCTGCTCGTGGCGTGGGTGCACGCGAGCTACCGCGACGCCGTGCTGAGTGCCGTCGCGCCCCTGCTCGCGCCGCACGCCCCGGTGGTCGAGGTGCACGACAGCGGCGCGATCCACGCGGTGCGCGGCGTGCCGGACCCGGCCCTGGCGGGCCACCCGACGCAGCAGGTGGTGCTGGGCTTCGTCCGGCACGGCGCCGGCACCCGCTGGCTCAGCCACGAGGAGGCGTCGGTCGGGGTCCTCGAAGCCGTCCACCGCGCCCTGGACAACCGGCCGCCGTCGGTGCACCAGGTGGGCGAGATCGACACCTGGGTGATGCGGCACTAGCCGGCCCACCAACACGCCGCTCGGTGCGGGCTCACGGTTCGGGTTCGGTGCGATACTCAGCGTGCCGGAACGCTCACGGGGAGGCGCGCATGAAGCCTGGCACCTCGTCGAGCACGACGCCGGCGAAAGCCGACCGCGCGAGGCCGTCCCCCGCCGACGCGGTCGTCACCGCGATCGAGCAGGTCGTCATCGAGTGGCCCGACGACGACCCGCCGATCACGGTCGCCGTCACGGGGTGGGACACGGGCGGGCGTCCGGACATCGCCGACCTGCTCCGCAAGCGGCTGCCCGCGCGGTCCCACGTCGTCTGCTCGTTCGACGCGGCCGACTGGGAAGGGAACGCGCGACCACCGGACGCGCTGCTGGCACGCGGCGTCGCGCGCGCCGCCGGGCAGCGCCGGAACTGGGTGCGCCGGGCGTTCCAGCCGATCTCCGTCGAGATGAGCTCGCCGCGGACGCGGCGGTGGCGCAAGGTCCTCGCCGGTGTGGTGTCGGCGTTCATCGCGGCCGGCGTCGTCGCGCTGCCCGACGTGCGCGCCGCCGTCTTCAGCCTCGCGGGCAAGGGCGGCCCGATCGGCGAACTCGCGTCACAGGCCGTCCGCTCACCGGTGGTGGCCGCCGTGCTGCTCGCCCTGGTGTTCTGGGTCGTGCTGAACCGCGCGTGGACCGCCACGACCGCGATCGCCCGGTTCACCGCGAGCGTCCGCGACGAAGCCACGAAAGGCACGTTCGAGGAGGTCCGCGAGCAGTTGGCCAAGCTCATCCGGCAAGCGCTGCGCGTTCGTCGGCGCGCTCGGCCGAACGGGCGTCGGTTCGTGGTCGTCGTGCGGAACATCGACAGCTGTGGTGGCGACTTCGTGCTCGACCTGTGCGAGAAGGCCAAGAAGATCGTGCGGGCTCCCGGCGTCGTGCTGGTGTTCCTCGGCGACCTGAGGACGATGGAGGAGGCCGCGGTCCGCAAGACCGGGCTTCCGGTGGAGTCCGTGCACGCCCGCCGCTTGGGGCACCGGCACGTTCGGAAGCTGATCCCCAACGTCGTGGCGCTGCCGCACGCGACGAGCGACGAGGTGTGGGAACCGTGAGCCCGGAAATGACGCTGGACATCCTGTTGGCGGTCTCCCGTGACGGCAACGCCATCGCGCAGGACATCAGGAACTTCACGGCCCCCCTCGTGGCGGTCATCATCGGCGTCATCGGGATCAGGTACCTGTTCGGGGATCAGCGGAGCCTCGCCGGATTCGTCGGGTTCCTGTTCCTCGGCATGGTCGTCTTCTCGCTCATCAAGTGGGGCGAATTCCTCCTGGAGTCGCTGGGCGGGGTGTTCCGAGGCTGGGTCGCGGGCGACGACACGCCGACCGTCTCCTCGGTGCTCCTCGTCCTGGCGCTCTCCGTCGGGATCTTGGCGCTGATGTTCGCGGTTGCTTTCCACGTGGACCGGGGCTCCGGTCGGGCGGCGGAGGAGGGGACGTCGGTGGCGGTGGCCGACGAGCGGCCCGCCGAACCCGGGAAGCCGACGCGCGAGGATCGCACCCGGGCCGCGTGGGCGGCGTTGCAGGACTGCGCTCCGAGGCACGCCGACCCCGTCGACGTCGGCCGGTGGCGCAACCAGATCAGGCTCGCCGTGGTGGTGGCGGTCGAACGCGGGGTCTTCGATGCGGGCTCGCCCGTGACCCCGGCCCACCTCGCCAAGTGGGTGGTGCTGCGCGACCTCTGGCCGGACGTCGTGGACCGGCTGTGGATGGAAGAAGAGCTGTTGCGCGCGCTGGAGGAGTCGCCGCAGGTGATGGACGAGGACGACGAGGAACTCGTGCGGTTCCTGGGCACCGGGCCGCGGTTGCACCCGGTCGTGCGCAACCTGCTGCACATGGTCCCGACGGTCGACCCGAGGTAGGGCCTAGCCCGGCCGCAGGCCCCGGACCAGGGACAACACCGATTCACGCACCTCGGCGAGGCTGCGTTCGGGCTGGAAGACCTGCCAGTCCAGGGCGATCACCAGCAGCGTGCCGAACAACGCCGCCGACGCCGTGCCGACCTGCACGCCGTCGGGCAGCCGACCCGCGTCGGAGAGCCGCTGCATCTGGCCGCGCACGATCGACACGATGTCGTCGCGCAGCAGGCTCAACGTGTCGTGCCACTGGCCGGGCGTGCGCCACAGCTCCGACACCAGCAGCTGCCCGAACGCCGGGTACTCGGCGAAGAACCCGAGCATCCCGTCCACCAGCGACGCCATCGCCGAAGCCGTCTCGTCCTGCTCCTCGGCCGCCCTCAACCGCGCGGCCAGCAGGTCGACCCCGTGCCGCAGCAGCGCGTCGACCAGGGCGTCCTTGCTGGCGAAGTTGTAGTAGACGGTGCCCTTCGCGACGCCCGCCTCGGCGGCGATCTCGTCCACCGTCACGCTCGCCGCGCCCCGCTCGCCGACCAGTCGCAGCGCGGCGTCGAACAGCTTCTGCTTGGTCGCGGCGGTGCGGCCGGGGCGCGTGCCGCTCACAGCACCAGTTCTGGCTTCAGCCGGGTGGGAGTCCACACCCGCTGCTTGTACGCGGCGAGCGTCGCCAAGGCAAGGCCCGCGACCAGGTAGCCGACCAGGATCAGCGCGTCCCGGCCGACGCCGCCCAACGACCCGCCGTACATCAGGTGCCGCAGGCCGTCGACGGCGTAGCCCATGGGCAGCCCGTAGTGCAGCGGGTACAGCGGCACCGGGATGGTCTGCCACGGGAACGTGCCGCCCGCGCTGACCAGCTGCAGGATCAGCAGCACCAGGCCGATGAACTTGCCGACCGCGCCGAACAGGGCGTTCAACGCGTGCAGCACGGCCACGAACGTCGCCGACACCAGCAGCAGGAACGCCAGCGCGCCCAGCGGGTGCGACGGCCGGATGCCCACCACCAGCGTGACCGCCGCGTACATCACCACGACCTGCGCCGCGCCGAGCAGCGCACCGGGCAGCCAGCCGCCCAACGCCACCCGCAGCGGCGACCGGCCGGCCGCGAGCCCGCGCCGGGACAGCGGCTTGAGCAGCAGGAACAGCACGAACGCGCCGATCCAGGTGGCCAGCCCGAGGAAGAACGGCGCCAGGCCCGCGCCGTAGCTGCCCGCGGCGGTCTGGCTCACCCCGCGCACGTTCACCGGGTCGCCGATGGTCCGGGCGGTCGACTCGCGGGTCGGGTCGTCGGGGTTGGGGATCTGCGAGACGCCGGCGGCCAGCCCGTCGCGCAGCTGGTTCGCGCCGTCCACCAGCTGCGCCTCCCCGTCGCGCAACCGTCCCGCGCCGTCGCGCACCTGGGCCGCACCGGACGAGACCTGCGCCGCGCCGTCGTTCAACCGGGTGATGGCGTCGGTCAGCGCCGGTGTGCTCGCGGCCAGGCGCGCCGCGCCGTCGGAGACCTGCTTGGCGCCGTCCGCGAGCGTGCGCAGCTGCCCGGCCGTGCCCTGCACCTTGGTGTTGGCGTCGTCCACCGGTTTGCGGACCTCGCCCACGGCGCCGAGCACGCGCTGCACTTCCTCCTCGGAGAGCCCGAGGGCGCGCAGCCGGGTGGCCAGCTCGCCGTTCGCCGCGTTCAGCCGGTCGACCAGGCCCTGCGCCTTGGCGGCGTAGTCCTCGGCGGTCCGGGCGACGGTCTCGTTGCCGTCGGCCACCTGCTTGGCGCCGGACGCCAGCTGCTGCGACTGCGCCGGCAGGCCCGCGGTCGAGTCGCGCAGCCGGGTGAGGCCCGACGAGACCTGCGCCGCTCCGTCGGCCAGCGGCGCGGCACCGTCGGCGAGCTGCCGCGCGCCGGTGTAGGCGTCCTGCTGGCCGGTGGCGAGCTTGGTCGCGCCGTCGGCGGCCTCGGCGGTCTTCTGCCGGATCGTGGAGAAGCCGAGCAGCAACCGGTCCGCGGCCTCCGCGCCCACCCGCACCGACACCGACCGGCGCACCTCGGCCACGACCTGGTTGGCGATGGTGGAGCCGAGGTAGTTGTTCGCGTCGTTCGTGGTGAGCACGATGACGCCCTGCCTCGGCGTGAAGTCGCCGGTCGACAGCAGGGACCGGGAGAAGTCCTCGGGCAGGGTCAGCGCGAACGTGTAGGTCCCGTTGCGCACGCCCTGCTCGGCCTGGGCCGCGTCGACCCGGTGCCAGTCGAACTTGTCGCCGTCGACCAGCTCCTCGGCCACGTCGTGGCCCGCGTCCAGCCGCGTGCCGTCGCTCGCGGTCGCGCCCTTGTCCTCGACGACCAGCGCGGCGGGCACCTGGTTGAGGTGCGCGTACGGGTCTTTGTTGGCGTACAGGTACAGCGCCGCGTAGAGCAGCGGCACCAGCGTCAGCGCCAGCACCGCGAGCTTGGGCAGCGTGCCGGAGGTGATCCGGCGCAGCTCGTTGCGGGCCATCCGGAGGGCGGTCACTCGGACTCCTCGTTGTCCGCGCCGATCCGCGCGACGGGGACGTCGAGCACGGTGGCGCTGGTCGTGGTGCACAGTGCGATGACCGACCGGTCGGGCGTCACGTGCCGTCGGGCCAGCTCCACCCAGCCCTTCGGGTCGCCGTGGTAGCGGTCGGGGCTGTCCAGCACGAGCGCCGTCGCGCCGGGGCGGCCCGCGGCCAGCTCCAGCATCAGCGCGCACCGGGTGGCGGCGGGCACGTGCTCGAACCGGTGGTCCAGGTGCTCGTCCGCGCCACGTTCGACCAGCCAGTCGGCCACCGCCCGGCGGCCGCTGCGGGCGCCGTTGAGGGCCAGTTCCTCGCCCACCACGCCGGCCAGGGTCAGCGATCCCTCCGGCTCGCTGACGTCGGGTGAGTCGACCAGCACGACGTGCTCGCGCAGCTCGGCGGCCGCGGGGGAGACCTCGCCGGTGCTCGGGCGCATCCGGCCGGACAGCACCAGGCCCAGCGCGGTGTGCCCGGTGCCCGGATCACCCGCCACCAGCACCAGCTCACCCGGTCCGACCCGCAGCGACGTGGGCTTCAGCAGCGGGCCGTGCGGTCCGGAGACGCCGACGCGCCGGGCGTGGATCTGCACTGCGGACCTCCTTTTGAACTGACCGGTCAGTTCAAATAGTGGTCCGCGTTCGGCCGCCTCGCAACCCGGCGCGGTGTGACGCCTAGCGCAGCGCCCCGGCCGGCCGGACCTCCCACATCGTCCACAGTGGACGATAACCCTGGCGCGGCCAGAACACCGAGGAGAGCGGGTTCGGCGGGTTGTAGTACAGGTAGGTGCCGACCGTGCCCAGCCGGTGCAGCTCGCGGTGCGCGTGCGCCATCAGCCGGCGGCCCACGCCCGTGCCGCGGGCGCCCGGCAGCACCGACACGCAGTTCACGTAACCCCAGCGGCCGTGCGGCAGCCTGGTCGAGGTCCAGTTGCCCGGCTCCGACGTCACCACCGCGCACTCGGCCAGCGCGACCGCGATGCCGTCCCGCTCGGCCAGCCACGCCGGGCCGCCGGTGGCCAGCCGCTCGGCCAACGTCCGCCGCTTGAGCTCCGCCGCGTCCGGCCGGTGCACCGTCGAACCCACCATGGACGAGTAGCGCAGCTCGGCCAGCGCGAGGGCCAGCACCGTCTCCAGGTCCGCGGGCGTGGCCCGGCGGATCGTCAGCGCGCCCGTCACCGGCGGGGGAGGGGCCTGCCGCACGGCGATCACGGTCAGCGGCACCAGCCCGTGGTCGAGCATCGCCCTGGTCGCCTCCGCGTCCCGGCTCGGCCAGGTCAGCACGCACGCCGAGTCGCGCTCGGCCGGCGCCAGCAGGTCGAGCCGCTTGCGCCACGCGCGCAGCAGCGCGTCCATGCCCGCCGCGCCCGCGGCGCCCAGCAGCGGGGTCAGCTCCCACACCTCGGTGGCCGACCAGAGCCGGGCGGGCGAGCGCCGGTCGTGCACCTGGCGCTGGAGCACGCCCGCGACCCTGGTGCCGTCCGGCAGCGCGGCGGTGATGACGTCGCCGTCCGGCGGTGCGGCCACCGCGGGCAGCAGCGGGTCGACGCTCGCGAAGCGCGCGTTCTGCGCCTCCATCAGCCCTTGACCGACGGTCATGCCAGGCAGGCTACTCAGCTTCCCGGGTGATCCCGGCGGACGCGCGGGCGGCGTCCCGGTGATTGGCGATCTCGGGTGGTCGGGCAGGCGGTGCGGGCCGGCGCGGCGTCCGCCGGGTCGATCAGGGCCGCGGCGGCTTGCGGGTCCGGAAGATCGCGGTGCCGGGGAACAGCCGGCCGCGCAGCGGGCTCCACTGCCCCCACGTGCGGGTGTGCCCGGCGGGCCACTCCGGCTCCACCACGTCCAGCAGCTCCAGCCCCGCGCCCGCGAGCGCGCGCACGTAGTCACCGGTGGTGCGGTGGTGCTCCACGTACGTCGCCCGGCCGGTGTCGTCGACCTCCACGTACGGGGTGCGGTCGAAGTACGACTGCGTGACGGTCAGCCCGCCGGGACCCGGGTCGTCCGGGAAGATCCACCGGATCGGGTGAGTCACCGAGAAGACCCACGGCGCGCCCGGCCGCAGCACCCGCGCCACCTCGTCGAAGACCTCGCCCACGTCGGCCACGAACGGCACGCCGCCGAACGCCGAGCAGGCCGCGTCGAAGCTGCCCGAGGCGAACGGCAGCTGGTCGGCGCTGGCCTGCACCAGTGGCACGGCCACGCCGGTCGCCGCGTTCGCCGCCGCCGCGTGCCGCAGCATCCCGGCCGAGATGTCGAACGCCACCGCGTGCGCGCCGCGCGAGGTCAGCCACCGGGCGCACGGCGCGGAGCCGCAGCCGACCTCCAGCACCCGACGTCCGCGCACGTCACCGAGGTAACCGGCCTCCTGCTCGCGGACGCCCTCGGGGCACCACACGAAGTCCGCCGCGCCCAGGAAGTCGCCGTGCTCGGCGTGGTAGTCGTCGGCGTCGGCGTCCCACCACATCCGGTTGGCCGCGCGCGACTCGGCCGCGTCCACGCCCCGCTTGGCGATGCCGGTGGTGCCGAGCGCTCGTTCGGCGCTCGCGTGCTGGTCGGACACACTGCTCCATTCAAGGGTGCCGGTTTGCCCGGCGGACGTCGAGCCGCGTACGATATCGCCCGCGTAGTGGGTTCGCGCTGTCCTCGATCGCCTGATCTCCTGGTGAGTCGGTCTTCTCGGTGGGGCGTGCCCTCCGCGTAGCGTTGAACCCGCAGGCCACCAACCCCAATCCGTACCGGAGCCACCTACCTAATGTCCACCGACACCACCACTGTCCCGGTTGCCGCTGCGCCGAAGCAGGTCGCTATCAACGATATCGGGACGGAGGAGGACTTCCTCGCCGCCATCGACAAGACCATCAAGTACTTCAACGATGGCGATATCGTCGAAGGCACCATCGTCAAGGTCGACCGGGACGAGGTCCTGCTCGACATCGGCTACAAGACCGAGGGCGTCATCCCCTCGCGCGAGTTGTCGATCAAGCACGACGTCGACCCCAACGAGGTCGTCAAGGTTGGTGACGAGGTCGAGGCGCTTGTTCTCCAGAAGGAGGACAAGGAAGGTCGGCTGATCCTCTCCAAGAAGCGCGCTCAGTACGAGCGCGCCTGGGGCACCATCGAGGCGCTCAAGGAGAAGGACGAGCCCGTCAAGGGCACGGTCATCGAGGTCGTCAAGGGCGGCCTGATCCTGGACATCGGCCTGCGCGGCTTCCTCCCCGCCTCCCTGGTCGAGATGCGTCGCGTCCGCGACCTCCAGCCCTACGTCGGCCGCGAGCTCGAAGCGAAGATCATCGAGCTGGACAAGAACCGCAACAACGTGGTCCTGTCCCGCCGCGCGTGGCTGGAGCAGACCCAGTCCGAGGTCCGCAGCGAGTTCCTCAACCAGCTGCAGAAGGGCCAGGTCCGCAAGGGCGTCGTGTCCTCCATCGTCAACTTCGGTGCCTTCGTGGACCTGGGTGGCGTGGACGGCCTGGTGCACGTCTCGGAGCTGTCCTGGAAGCACATCGACCACCCGTCCGAGGTCGTCGAGGTCGGCCAGGAGGTCACGGTCGAGGTCCTGGACGTCGACATGGAGCGCGAGCGCGTGTCGCTGTCGCTCAAGGCGACGCAGGAAGACCCGTGGCGCCAGTTCGCCCGCACCCACGCGATCGGCCAGATCGTGCCGGGCAAGGTCACCAAGCTGGTTCCGTTCGGCGCGTTCGTCCGGGTGGACGAGGGCATCGAGGGCCTGGTCCACATCTCCGAGCTGGCCGAGCGCCACGTCGAGATCCCGGAGCAGGTCGTGCAGGTCGGCGACGACGTCATGGTCAAGGTCATCGACATCGACCTGGACCGCCGCCGCATCTCGCTGTCGCTCAAGCAGGCCAACGAGGGCTTCACGGTCGACTCCGAGTTCGACCCGACCCAGTACGGCATGGCCGCCGAGTACGACGACCAGGGGAACTACATCTACCCCGAGGGCTTCGACCCGGAGACCCAGGAGTGGCAGGAAGGCTTCGACAAGCAGCGCGAGGAGTGGGAGCGGCAGTACGCCGAGGCCCACACGCGCTACGAGGCCCACATGAAGCAGGTCGCCAAGGCCGCCGCGGCCGAGGAAGAGGCTGCCGGGGAGACGAACTACTCCTCCGGTGGCGAGGCCCCGGCCGCGACCGCGACGTCCAGCAGCACGGGCGCCCCGGCTCAGGCCGGCGGCACCCTGGCCAGCGACGAGCAGCTGGCCGCGCTGCGCGAGAAGCTGTCGGGCGGCGCCTGAGCAACACCCGTCGGCTGATCCTCGCCGGCTGATCGAACGACCGATCGCCCCTCGCCCACCTCGGGCGGGGGGCGATCGTCGTTCACTCCTTCGGGGGTTCGTAGGCGTTGTCGTGCGCTAAGTTGAGAATGCTATGAGCATGCGGACGACGGTGTTGGCGGCGATGGTGGTGCTCGTGTGCGCGGGCTGCGCCGCCGTGCAGCAGGGTCCGGTGGCGCAGCCGCCGATCCCGACGATCCTGCCGCCCACCACGATCACCCGCGTCCCGCAGATGGTGGACCGCCCGATCCCGGACGACTGCGAGCTGGTCGTCCCGGTCGAGGTGTTCCACCAGCGCCTCGGGCGCGAGCTGCCGGGTGAGCTGAAGACCATCATCGGCATCCCCGAGCCGTCGCTCGCCCGCACCGGCAAGATCGACTGCTACTACGGGGTGCCGGAGCGCCAGCCCATCGCCAACGCGCCCGTCATCATCGGGTTGGCTACCTACGCCGACGAGCCGACGGCCGCCGGTCGGGTCGCCGAGAGCGTGACCGCCGAACGCCAGGAGGGCGCGACGGTGGCCGAGGTCGACGTGGGCAAGAAGAAGGGCCAGCTCGTCACCACCAAGGACGAGCGGTTGGTCATGGGTTCGCTGGGCAAGACCACGTACGTGGCCCGCGCGAAGGCCGGCGTGCTGCCGGACGACGCGATCGGCGGCTTCCTCGCGGCACTCGCCCAGCAGTCGATGACCCCCATCGAGGGCGCCTGAAGATCCTTCGCGTGGGAGGCTGGTCGCCATGTTGCGCGTGGGCCTCTCCGGGGGAATCGGGTCGGGCAAGTCGACGGTGGCGGGCAGGCTCGCCGAACACGGCGCGGTGGTGGTCGACGCCGACCGGCTGGCCCGGGAGGTGGTCGAGCCCGGCACCGACGGCCTGCGCGAGGTCGTGGCGGCGTTCGGCGCGGAGGTCCTCGGTCCGGACGGGGCGCTGAACCGGCCCGCGCTCGCGGCGAAGGTGTTCGGCGACGAGCAGGCCCTGGCCACCCTCAACGGCATCACGCACCCCCGGATCGCGGCCCGCACGGGCGAGCTGATCGCCGCCGCGCCCGAGGACGCGATCGTCGTGCACGACGTCCCGCTGCTGGTGGAGAAGGACATGGCGCCGCTCTACCACCTGGTGGTGATCGTGCACGCGGAGCTCGACCAGCGCATCGCCCGGCTGCGCGACCGCGGCCTGGCGGAGGAGGACGCGCGCAGGCGCATCGCCGCGCAGGCCGACGACGAGCGCCGCCGCGCCGTCGCGGACGTGTGGCTGGACAACTCCGGCACGCCGGACCTGGTGCTGGCCGAGGTCGACGCGTTGTGGGCGGACCGGCTGGTGCGCTACGAGTCGAACGTCCGGCTGCGCCGCTACGCCTCCGGCGCCCCGATCGTGGTGCCGTACGACCCGACCTGGCCGGTGCAGGCCGAACGGATCGCGGCCCGCATCCGGCTCGCCGCCGGTGGTCGCCGGGTCGAGCACATCGGCTCCACGTCCGTGCCCGGTCTCGCCGCGAAGGACGTGCTGGACTTCCAGCTGGGCGTGAGGTCGCTGGAGGAGGCGGCGGAGCTGGAGGAGGCGTTGACGCAGGCGGGTTTCCCGGGCCTGGGTGTCGGCGAGGACAGCGTGCGGCACGAGGGCGACGCACCGGAGGACTGGCACAAGCGGCTGCACGCGGGCGCGGATCCGGGACGGCGGGTCAACCTGCACGTCCGGGTGGAGGGCGGTCCGGCGTGGGACTGGGCGATGAGGTTCCGCGACTGGCTGCGGGCGGACGCGGCGGCGCGGGACGAGTACGCGGCGCTGAAGCTGGAGCTGGCGCGCAAGCACCGGGGTGACGCGGAAGGTTTCGCCTACGGCGAGTCGAAGGAGCCGTGGATGGCCGCGGCGACCGCCCGGGTGGAGGCGTTCTACAGGGACGGCCAGCTGTCGTAGATGCCCCGGTGGGTCAGCCACGCGCCGAGGTCGTGGCGGTGGAGGCTGACCTCCTCCAGGGTGCGGTGCACGGTGCGCAACGCCTGGTCGGCGTCACCGGGTCCGAGGACGCGCCCGGCGACGGCGGCGGCGAACTCCTCGCAGCGCACGATCCGCGCGGTCGTGCCGCCCGGCACGGCGAGGCCGAGGAGCAGGTCGGTGGTGCGCCAGGAGCGGCCGTCGCGCTGCACGCGGACCGCGCTGAGCACGCTCGGGCCGCTGCGCGCGTGTCTGGACCGCGGGCGGTGGTGCGTCAACCGGAGTCCGAGGTCCGGCATCAACCAGGTGACCTCCGAATCGGAGAACGGGTCCTCCGGTGTGGGGCACTCCAGCCGCAGTCCCCAGTGCTCGACCCGACACGTCGACAGGCGCCGCGACATGCCGCTGGAGTAGCTGCGAACTGCGCTGATGGTGTCGACCACGTCGACGAGCTGAGGTGTGATGACCGCTCCCACGCGACCCGAGGGTAGCCGGAAGCGTGCTCCCGGTAACTAAGCGGGTCGATTCGTTACATCACGGTCTGTGTGGTAAGCGGTCTCTATCGGGTGACGGGACACGGATGGCGGTTGACCAGCGAGTGTGACGGTCTGTACTACCGCCGACGCCAGGTAGTGATCGTTCCCTGGGCCGCGAGCCAGCGCACCGCGTCGTGCCCGTGCGCGGCGATGCCGGCCACCGCCCGGTACGTCGTCTCCAGCGCCCACTGCGCCCGGTCGGCCTTGATGAGCCCCTGGTCCAGCGCGGTCAGCAGCTCGTCGGTGTCCAGCACGGTCACGCTGCGGCCGGTCCGCACCACCAGGTCCAGGTAGAGGTCGACGGTCTTCCACACCGACCCGCTGGAGCTGATCTCCACCACGTCCACGTACAGGTCGTAGTCGCGCTCGTGGCCGGGGTGCCAGGACTGCCGGGTGACGCGCAGGCCGTGCGCGGGCAGCAGCCACGACTCGAAGTGGGACAGCTGCGCGTGGCCGGGCACCGGCCGGAACATGTAGAGGCCGTGCCCGGTCAGCCGGTACTCCTCGACGCCGCGCAGGTGGCCCTTGGGGTCGGTGTTGCTCTTGGCGTCGAGGTCGAAGTACTCGATCTTCGGCGGGTGGATGTGCATGCGTGTCCCGGCGGCGCTCGACGTCACAGCGCCGACCTTAGATACCGACACCGGCAGAACACCCCTTCCTGTCACCCGAAAGTAGGATGATCGCTTACTCTTCCCGCCATGTTCGGCATCATC
The DNA here is from genome assembly GCF_054781895.1 of Saccharothrix stipae. NCBI lineage: Bacteria > Bacillati > Actinomycetota > Actinomycetes > Pseudonocardiales > Pseudonocardiaceae > Saccharothrix > Saccharothrix stipae. Next base: position 1,205,631 of record NZ_BAAGTN010000008.1, read on the forward strand.
CGCCCCTGCCGCAACCGCCTGGGCCCCGAGCTGCGCGAGTCGTGGCTGGCGCACCTGTGCGGGCTGTGCCTGGCGTTGCGCGACGACCACGGCCACCTGGCCCGCGTGGTCACCAATTACGACGGCCTGGTCATCTCCGCGTTGGTGGAGGCGCAGGCGGGCCGGTCGCGGCGCTCCGCCGGGCCGTGCGCCCTGAGGGGCATGCAGTCGGCGGACGTCGCCGTGGGCACGGGCGCGCGCCTGGCCGCGTCGGTGTCCCTGGTGCTGGCGTCGGCGAAGGTCGGCGACCACGTGGCCGACGGAGACGGCGTGTTCGCGCGGGCGCCGATGCGCGGTGTGGGCAGGCAGGTGGCGCGGCGGTGGGCGGCGCAGGCGTCGGAGACGGGTCTCGACCTGGGCTTCGACACCGCCGTGCTGGTGGACGCCGTGCGGCGGCAGTCGGCGGCCGAGGCCTCGGCCGGGCCGGGCTCGTCGGTGCTGGCCGTGACGGAGCCGACCGAGACGGCGGCGGGCGAGGCCGTGGCGCAGACCGCGGTGTTGGCCGGGCGGCCGGGCAACGCGGGCCCGTTGCGGGAGGTCGGGCGGCTGTTCGGGCGGTTGGCGCACCTGCTGGACGCGGTGGAGGACCTGGCGGCCGACCACGCGTCCGGCGCGTGGAACCCGCTGGTGGCGACCGGCACGACGCTCGACGAGGCACGGCGGCTGTGCGACGACGCCGCGCTGGGCATGAAGCTCGCGATGAAGGACGTCGAGTTCGCCGACGACCGGCTCGTGCACGCGCTGCTCGTGCACGAGGTCCGGGAGTCGATCCGGCGGGCGTTCGGCGACCCCCACTCGCACGGCCCCCACTCGCACAACCCGCCGCCCCCACCGGGCTGGCAGCCCGCGCCTGGCATGTACCCGCCACCCGGCCCCTACGGCCACCCCGGCCAGGTACCGCCTCCCGGTCCCGTACCCCCGCCTTCGGCGCCCGGCCGCGGCGGACCACCCGTCCCGCCGACGGGCGGCCGGAAGGGCAGGCGGGGCGGCGAGCCACCCCGGCCCGGCAGCGGCCTGTGGTGCTGGCCGAAGCTGAAGGTCCCGCCGGTGACCCGCGGCGCGTTCCTGGGCTGCCTGGCCGTGCTCTACCAGTGCGGCACGTGCCAGTACTGCTGCCGCGACCCGTACCCCGGCCCGTTCAGCGGCAAGCCGCGCGAGGCGTGGTGCAACTGCGACTGCGGCCCCGGCTGCGACTGCAACGGCTGCGACTGCAACTGCTGACCCGGCCCGCGAGGGGTGTGACCTGGTCCGGATCGAAAATTGTCAGACCCACGGCGTACCGTCGTAGCCGTGGCATTCCCAACCGAGATCCCGGTCAAGGCGCACTCGTCGCACCGTCCCGTCGGTGACATCCCCCGCACCGAGGGGAAGTTCCGCGTGGTCAGCGACTACCAGCCGGCGGGCGACCAGCCGGCGGCGATCGCGGACCTCGAACGGCGCGTGCGCGCCGGGGAGAAGGACGTCGTGCTGCTCGGCGCGACCGGCACGGGCAAGTCGGCCACCACCGCGTGGCTGGTGGAGAAGGTGCAGCGGCCCACGCTGGTGATGGCGCCGAACAAGACGCTGGCCGCGCAGCTGGCGAACGAGCTGAAGGGGTTCTTCCCGGACAACGCGGTGGAGTACTTCGTCAGCTACTACGACTACTACCAGCCCGAGGCGTACATCCCGCAGACCGACACCTACATCGAGAAGGACTCCTCGATCAACGAGGACGTCGAGCGGCTGCGCCACTCGGCCACGATGAGCCTGCTCACCAGGCGTGACGTGATCGTGGTCGCGTCCGTGTCGTGCATCTACGGCCTCGGCACGCCGCAGTCGTACCTGGACCGGTCGATCAAGCTGGAGGTGGGCGTCGAGGTCGAGCGCGACCTGCTGCTGCGCGCCCTGGTCGACATCCAGTACACGCGCAACGACATCGCGTTCAACCGCGGCACGTTCCGCGTCCGCGGCGACACGGTGGAGATCATCCCGGCGTACGAGGAGCTGGCGCTGCGGGTCGAGTTCTTCGGCGACGAGATCGACAAGCTGTACTACCTGCACCCCCTCACCGGTGACGTGGTCAAGGAGGTGGAGGAGCTGCGCATCTTCCCGGCCACCCACTACGTGGCCGGACCCGATCGCATGGAGAAGGCGATCCGCAACATCGAGGTCGAGCTGGCCGACCGGCTGGCGACCCTCGAACGGCAGGGCAAGCTCCTGGAAGCCCAGCGGCTGCGCATGCGCACCTCCTACGACATCGAGATGATGCGCCAGGTCGGCTTCTGCAACGGCATCGAGAACTACTCGCGCCACATCGACGACCGCGGTCCCGGCACCGCGCCCGCGACCCTCATCGACTACTTCCCGGACGACTTCCTGCTGGTCGTGGACGAGTCGCACGTGACCGTGCCGCAGATCGGCGGCATGTACGAGGGTGACGCGTCGCGCAAGCGCAACCTGGTGGAGCACGGCTTCCGCCTGCCCAGCGCGTTGGACAACCGCCCGCTCACCTGGGAGGAGTTCGCCGACCGGATCGGCCAGACCGTCTACCTGTCGGCCACGCCCGGTCCGTACGAGATGGGCCAGACCGGCGGCGAGTTCGTCGAGCAGGTCATCCGCCCGACCGGGCTGATCGACCCGGAGGTCGTGGTCAAGCCGACCGAGGGCCAGATCGACGACCTGGTCCACGAGATCCGGGTGCGGGCCGAGAAGGACGAGCGGGTGCTGGTCACCACGCTGACCAAGAAGATGGCCGAGGACCTCACCGACTACCTGCTCGAACTGGGCATCCGCGTCCGCTACCTGCACTCCGAGGTCGACACCCTGCGCCGGGTGGAACTGCTCCGCCAACTCCGCCTGGGCGACTACGACGTGCTGATCGGCATCAACCTGCTCCGCGAGGGCCTGGACCTCCCCGAGGTGTCCCTGGTCTCGATCCTGGACGCGGACAAGGAGGGCTTCCTCCGCTCGGGCACCAGCCTGATCCAGACCATCGGCCGCGCGGCCCGCAACGTGTCCGGCCAGGTCCACATGTACGCCGACCGGATCACCGACTCGATGCGGCACGCGATCGACGAGACCAACCGCAGGCGGGCCAAGCAGGTCGCCTACAACGAGGAGCGGGGCCTCGACCCGCAGCCGTTGCGGAAGAAGATCACCGACATCCTGGAGCAGGTCTACGCCGAGGCCGAGGACGCCATCGCCCCCGGCGGCTCGGGCCGCAACACCTCACGCGGCAAGAAGCCGACCGGCGACCCCGGCGCAACCGGCCGCACCAGCTCGGGCGTCCTGGCCGACCGCGACACCGGCAACATGGCCCGCTCCGAACTGGCCGACCTGGTCCAACAACTAACGGACCAAATGATGAACGCGGCCCGCGAACTGCAATTCGAACTAGCCGCCCGCCTGCGCGACGAGATCCAGGACCTGAAGAAGGAACTACGCGGCATGGACGCCGCCTTCAAGTAACCCCCCCACCCCTACCCTCGGCGGCACAACTGGCCTCCCCCTCGGGGGCAGGTGGGCTTGATGGCTGGTGCCAGGGGCGTTGCGGGCGCGCTGGGGCGCGACGCACTCCCACCGAGGCGGCCACCGCCCCAAACTCCCCCGCAACGGACCCGCCGCCGACCCCCCGAGGCTCGATTTGACATGGGTTCGGGTGCCTTAGGCTGGACGAAGCCGGGCAGGCAGGGCGGGACGCTTTTCCCCGCCGTGCCTGCCCGGCTTTGGCCTGCCTGGGGTGCCCGTAAGGGCCCCATGTCAAATCGAGCCGGGCTGGACCACCGCAGCCGCCACCACCAACCGCCCTACCGACCCGCCCTACCGACCCGACAACGCCACCCGCACCTTCCCCACCACCACGCTCTCCGCCTCTCCCACCTGCCCATCCGCCGACGCAACCTCCGAGCAAACAGCCAACACAGCCGCCGGGAACGTCTCCGCCTCCTCCGGCGCCTTCACCGCCAGGATGTCGACCGAGCGCCGCAACGCGTCGAGCACACCGGCCTCCACGTCGGCCGTCGAGCCCTCAGGCAGTTCGGGACGCGCCGCACCGAGCACCTGCCGCAGTCCCGGCGAGAACGTCGCCAACGCCCGGATGCCCGCGTGGCTCTCCTCGTCCAACGCACCGGGCTCGGCCGTGGACACCAACACCATCGCGCCGAAGACGGCCGTGCGCAGGGTCCGGCTCTCCTCGTCCGTGTAGACAGTCACGTGATCACTCTAAATGCCGAAGATGCCGCGGGTTAGCGTGACGCCATGACGCGCGACGCCATTACGGACGCCATGACGTTGGACGACGTGATCGAGCACTGCCTCACCAAGCCCGGAGCCGAGGAGACCTACCCGTTCGGCGACGGCGAGCTGTGCTGCAAGGTCGGCGGCAAGATCTTCGCGTTCATCGGCCTGGACGGCGGCAGCGTCGGCGTGAAGTCGGGCGCCACCGCCGAGGAGGCCGCACCGTGGCGCGAGCGGTACCCGGACGACATCACCGTCAGCGCCTACATCGGCCGTTACGGGTGGAACCGGGTCCGACTCGACGGAGCCGTACCCGCCGACGAGCTGCTCGACCTGCTCGACCTCTCCTACGACTCCATCGTCGCCAAGCTGCCCAAGTCGAAGCGTCCGACTCCGTCCTAGCCCAGAACAACTCCCCAGGCCCAGAACACCCCGGGAACAGAACGAACGGCGCACCGGAGCAAACCCCGGTGCGCCGCTCTCACCCACGAAACGTCGTCAGCTGGTGATGTCCTTGCGCGCGAACTTCCGCGCCGCCAGCAGCGTGAAGAACGCCCCGTACGCCAACGCCGAGAACGTGCCCTTCGCCATCTGCGACCAGTCGACGTCCGACGACAGCAGGTCCGCCCACGCCAACGCGTAGTGCGTCGGCAGGTAGTCCCGCAGGCCTTCCAACGCGGTGATCTGGTCCAGGATCTGCGACACGATCGACGCCAGCACCGCGCCGCCCACCGCGCCGAGCGGCGCGTCCGTGGACACCGACAGGTACAGCGCCAGCCCGGCCACCCAGAACAGGTGGATCGAGATGTAGACGACGGCCAGCGCCACGCCGTAGACACCGGCGCCGAAGGACGCGGCCTCACCGGTCGGTGACACCGCCTCCCCGGCCCCGTACCAGACCACGCCCACGGCCAGCGCCACCGCCGGCAGCAGCGCCAGCGCGAACACCGACATCAACCCGGACGCCAACGCCTTGCGGCGCAGCAGCCGGTGCCGGGGGATCGGCGCGGCCAGCAGGTACTTCAACGACGACCACGACGCCTCGCTCGCGATCGTGTCGCCGAAGAACAGCGCCACGATCATCGGCAGCAGGAAGCTGCCGCTCACGAACAGCGTCAGGATCACGAAGTTCACGCCGCTGGCCGTGGCCAGGTCGACGAACCCGCCGGAACGCCGGTTCGGCGACGCCTGCCCCAGCTCGAAGGCCACCACCAGGATGAACGGCAGCAGCACCAGGAAACCCAGCACCAACTGCGTCCGCCTGCGGCGCAACTGCCGCACCAACTCCACCCGCACGGGCAACGTCCGCCCGGCCCGGTACCCGACCTTCGACCCGTCCGGGGCGACCGACGAGTGCTCGGCCTCCGCGGCGTCGGTCAGATCGGAGATCGCCGCCGGATCGGTGTGCACACCGTTCTCGCTCATCACTCGCCCACCAACTCCAGGAACGCGTCTTCCAACCGACGGCGCGGACCGGCCTGGTCCACCGCCACGCCCGCCGCCACCAGGGCTTGCAACGCCGACGCACGCGGTGTGCCGTTGAGGCTCGCGTGGACCTGCTCGCCGTCCACGTGCACGTCGTGCACGCCGGACATGCCGCGCAGCACGGTGGCCGCCTCGTCGGGCCGGTCGACCCGGAAGCTCGCCTCGCCGCTGCCCGTCGCGATCTCGTCGACCGGACCGGCCGCGACCAGCGAGCCCTTGTGCATCACGACCACGTGGGTGCACGTCTGCTCGACCTCGGCGAGCAGGTGGGACGACACCAGCACGGTCCGCCCGGCCGCCGCGTAGCGGCGCAGCACCTCGCGCATCTGGTGGATCTGGGGCGGGTCGAGCCCGTTGGTCGGCTCGTCCAGCACCAGCAGGTCCGGCAGGCCGAGCATCGCCTGGGCGATCGCCAACCGCTGCCGCATGCCCTGGCTGTAGGTCCGCACGCGCCGGTGCACGGCGTTGCCCAGACCCGCGATCTCCAGGGCCTCCTCGACGTGCGCCTGCTCCAGCGGCCGGCCGGTCGCCGCCCAGTACAGCCTCAGGTTCTCCGCGCCGGACAGGTGCGGGAGGAAGCCGGAGCCCTCGACGAACGACCCGATCCGCGACAGCACGGGCGCGCCGGGGCTCACCCGGTGCCCGAACACCCTGATCCCGCCCTCGGTGGGTCGGATCAGGCCCATCAGCATGCGCAACGTGGTGGTCTTGCCGGCGCCGTTGGGCCCGAGCAGGCCCAGCACCTGGCCGTGCTCCACCCGGAACGAGAGGTCCTTCACCGCGGTCAACCCGCCGGGGTAGGACTTGGTCAGCCCTTCGATCACCAGCGGCACCGACTCCAACGAGGGGTCGACGTCCGCGGTCAGCCTGCGGCGGAACCACGCGACGACGGCCGTGATGAGGCACACGGCGAGCACGATCGCGATGCCCCACAGCGCGGCGGTCGGCACCTCGCTGGTCGCGTTCGCGCCCGGCACCACCGGCACCGACAGCGCGGGCGAGGCCAGCGAGATCCGGTACGCGGCGGGCTCGGCGGCGTTCGAGTAGGCCATGTCGGTGGTCGACACGACCAGCTGGAGCCGGTGGTCGGCCTCGACCGGGCGCACCGCGCCGGGCAGCGTCACGGTGACCTCGACCGGCGTGCCGTCGGCGGGCAGGTTCGCCACCCGCACCGGCGCGACCGCCGAGCCGGGCAGCGTCCGCACGCCGCTCGCGTCCGCGTCGTACAGCTTCACGAACAGCACCGCGCCCTCGGCGGGCACCGGCTGCCCCGGCACGGCGGACACGCGCAGCCGCACGGTCGACGCGCCGGCCAGCAGGGTCTGCGCGGTCTGCGGCTCGCTCTGGAACACCGCCGCCTGACCCGGCAGGTCGATCGACAGCCGCGACGACAGCGAACTGGACCGCGACACCACCGACCCGAGCCCGGGCAGGCTGGACACCGCGGCCGGGTTGCCGCCCGCCGGGTTCACCACGACCTGCTCGCGGCCGGTCAGCGGCACGTCCTTGCGCTCGGTGGTGGCCGAGCCGTTCAGGCCGGGGTAGCTGGGCGCGACTACGTTGCGCAACGACGGCGCACCGCTGCTGCGGAACGCGCCGACCACCGTGTACTCGAAGCTCGTGCCGGGGTCGGCGCCCTCGCCCTCCAGGTGGAACGCCATCCAGTCGGCGATCTGGCCGCGCAGCTCGGGGCCGGGCGAGCCGCCGTCGTGGCCGCCCGCGTACCAGACGACCTTGACCTTGGCGCCGTTCGCGGCGATCTGGCGGGCGTTGGCGTCGGCCTGGTCGAGGCCGAACAGGGTGTCCTGCTCGCCCTGCACCAGCAGCGTCGGCTGGGTGATCTTGTTCGTGACCGAGGACGGCGACGCGCGGCGGAGCACCTCCAACGTCTGGGGCCCGGCCTTGCCGGTGGTCGCGACCTCGGTGTAGGCGGCGCACACGTCGGCCTGGAACCGGCCGCACGCGCCGTTGAGCGGCCCGGTGGGCCGGGGTTCGCCCTGCTGCTGCGGCGCGGTGATCGCCGCGGCGGCGCTGTCGACGGCCTGGCCGTCGTCGTCGTCCTGACCGGGCTCGGAGGCCTCCTGACCGGGGTTGGTGGCGTCCGCGCCGGACAGGCCGGCGGAGAAGAAGATGCCCGCCCACGAGCGCTTGAACACGCCGTCGTCGGCGAACGCGCCGGCCGCCGGGGTGGTGCCCCGCACGTCGTCCGCGCGCGCCGGGTCCGGCGACTCGGCGCGGGCCGCGTTGGGCAGCAGCGCCTGGGCCAGGTCGTTGTAGGTGATGACGGGGGCGATGGTGTCCACCCGCTGGTCGACGCCCGCGAGCGACAGCGCCAGCGCGCCGCCGTAGGAGCCGCCGGTCACACCGACCTTCGGGTCTCCGCCGCCATCGGTCACCACCTCCTCCCGGGTGGCCAGCCAGTCGAGCAGCTTTCGCGCGTCGCGCACCTCGTGGTTGAGCGAGTTCAGCGCGATCTGGCCGGTGCTGCGGCCGAAGCCGCGCGCCGAGTAGGCCAGCACGACGAATCCCCGCTGGGCCAGCTCGGTGGCCTGGGAGGCGACGCTCTCCTTGCTGCCGCCGAAGCCGTGCGGCAACAGGACGGCGGGCGCCGGAGTGCGTTCGGGCAGGTAAAGGGTGGTGTCGATCTGCACGGTGCGGTCGCTGTCCGGACTTTCCGGCACGTCGATCACCGCGTCGCGGGTGCTCACCGGGACTGGGTCGTCCCCCTGGCGCGTGAAGACCACGATGGCGCCCACGAGGGCGACCAACACGACTAGCGCGGGGAGCGACCACCTGCCGCGGAGGCGGTTGAGGGAGGCCACGGAGTTGACCATAGGCGTGATTACCTGAGAACGGGCTGTCAGCGCGGCGTCGTGCTCTCAGCGAAACCGGCCGGTCGCGAGCCCCGCTCACGGCGGCGCTCACGGCGGCGGTCGCAGCGGTGGTCACGGCGGCGGTCGCGAGACCCGTCGGGTGCCCCTGATCACCTCCACTGGCGCGAACCCGCATTCATGCGTGAGACTGTGGGATGCGTGGAGGGGAGTACTCCCTCGCGGCGGTGTCGTCAGCACGGAGCCTGGCGTGAGGTTCCCGGTGCCGCCGGTCGGTCGTTCCAAGCCGGCGGAGGAGACCTCCGGTCATTGGCGTGCGCGCGATGCACCGGAGGTTTACTAGATGTCTGTCCCTGTGTGGCTGTGGTTCGCCACGATCGCCGGCCTGCTGGTCTTGCTGGCCATCGACCTCTTCATCGTCGACCGCAAACCGCACGAGGTCACCATCGGTGAAGCGGCCCGGTGGGTGACCTTCTACGTGGGTGTGGCGATCCTGTTCGGGCTCGGCATCTGGTTGTGGTCGGGCGGGGTCTACGCGGGTGAGTTCTTCGCGGGGTACATCACCGAGTACTCGCTGAGCGTCGACAACCTGTTCATCTTCTTGATCATCATGACCACCTTCAAGGTGCCCGCGATCCACCAGCACAAGGTGCTGCTGATCGGCATCCTGATGGCGCTGGTCATGCGCGGCATCTTCATCGCCGTGGGCGCGGCGGTCATCGCGCAGTTCAGCTGGGTCTTCTACCTCTTCGGCGCGTTCCTCATCTACACCGGCTACAAGCTGGCGAGGACCGACCACAACGAGGAGGAAGAGGAGTACAAGGAGAACATCGCGCTGCGGGCGGTCCGCAAGGTCTACCCGGTGACCGACAGCTACCAGGGCTCGAAGTCGTTCGTGAAGATCGCCGGCAGGCGGTTCGTCACGCCGATGTTCATCGTCATCGTCGCCATCGGCACCACGGACCTGCTGTTCGCGCTCGACTCCATCCCGGCGATCTTCGGCCTGACCAAGGAGCCGTTCCTGGTCTTCACCGCCAACGCGTTCGCCCTGATGGGTCTGCGGCAGCTGTACTTCCTGCTCGGCGGCCTGCTGAACAAGCTGGTGTACCTGTCGATCGGCCTGTCGGTGATCCTGGGCTTCATCGGCGTGAAGCTGATCCTGGAGGCCCTGCACACCAACTCGCTGCCGTTCCTCAACGGCGGTGAGCCGCTGCACGTGCCGACCATCGGCATCGAGGTGTCGCTGTCGGTGATCATCGGCGTGCTGGCCATCACCACGATCGCCAGCCTGATCAAGGTGCGGCGCCACCCCGAGTCGGTCAAGCCGGTGCCCTCTCCGCCCGCTCCCAGTGACCATCTGTGAGCGTCAAAATCTCGTAAGCCTTGCTAATAATCGTTGGGGTAACGTGCTGAAGCGTGCGCCCCGATGACTTGCAGTCGTTGACCCAGCCCGGCTCCGTGACGGTGCGTGGGGACCTCGTCCTGGTGAACGTCGCCACCCCGGACGTCGCCGCGAACGCCTACCGGGGCGGGCTGCACCGCGTCGCCCTGGACGGCGGCGGGACGACGCGTTGGACGTGGGCGGAACGCGACCTGGCACCCCGGATCTCCCCGGACGGCCGCTGGGTCGCGTTCCTGCGCGTCACCGAGCGCGGCAAGCCGCCGCAGCTGCACGTGATGCCCGCCGACGGCGGCGAGGCGCGGGCGCTCACCGACCTCGCGCTCGGCGCGGGCGTGCCGGTGTGGGCGCCGGACTCGCGGCGGATCGCGTTCACCTCGCGGGTTCCCGAACCCGGTCGCTACGGCACGCCGCTCGTCGAGGGCGGGGAAGCCCCGACGCCGGACGCCGAGGCGCCGCGGCACATCACCCGGCTGGACTACCGGCTGGACGACGTCGGCTTCACCGCCGACCGGCACGCGCGGTTGTTCACCGCGGACGTGCAGGACCCCGAAGCCGAACCGGTGGAGCTGACCGACGGCACGTTCTCCGCCGCGGAGCCCGCCTGGACCGCCGACGGCGAGTCGGTGCTGTTCGTGGCCGAACGGGACCTCGGCGCGGTCGAGGTGTTCACCAACGACGTGTACTCCGTGCCCGCGTCCGGCGGCGCGCCCGAGCTGGTCGTGCAGACCCCCGGCTGGGCCTCGAACCCGGTCGCGCTGGCCGACGGCGGCGTGCTGTTCTACTCGCCCGAGCAGGCGCCGCACACGGCCGCCATCGCGCGGAACACGAGCCTGTGGCGGTTCGACGGCGAGCGGCTGACCCGGCTCACCGACATGGAGACGGTGGACTGCGAGAAGGCCGCGGGCACGCCGGTGGTGACCGACGCGGGCGTGCTCGTGGCGGTCCGGAACCGGGGCGCGGTCGAGCTGCGCCGGGTGCCGCTGGACGCCGACCAGGCCGTGCTGGCGGACCTGGAGCTGCTCGCGGGCGACCGGGCCGAGGTGAAGTCGTTCGCCGCCGACGGCGACCGGGTCGTGGCCGTGGTGTCGACGGCGGACAACACCGGCGAGGTCGAGCTGGTCGGCGGCGGCACGCTGACCGACTTCGGCTCGACCGTGCCGCTGCGTCCGTCGGTGGAGCTGACCGGCACGGCGCCGGACGGCTACCCGGTGCACGGCTGGGTGGTGCTGCCGGAGGGCGAGGGGCCGCACCCCGTGCTGCTGGCCGTGCACGGCGGCCCGTTCATGTACCACACGTGGGGCTTCTTCGACGAGGCGCAGGTGTACGCCGCCGCCGGTTACGCGGTCGTGCTGCCCAACCCCCGCGGGTCCGCGGGCTACGGCCAGGCGCACGGCCAGGCCGTGATCGGCGGCTTCGGCACGGTCGACGTGGACGACATCCTGGCCGTGCTCGACGTCGCGCTGGAGCGCCCGGACCTCGACGCCGACCGCGTCGGCGTGATGGGCGGCTCCTACGGCGGCTTCATGACCTCGTGGCTGGCCGCGCACCACGGCGAGCGGTTCCGCGCCGGGTGGAGCGAGCGCGCGGTCAACGCCTGGGACTCGTTCGCCGGGTCGTCGGACATCGGCTGGTTCTTCACCGACGCCTACTGCGGTCCCGGCCTGGAGACGCAGCGCGCGATGAGCCCGCTGACCTACGCCGAGAAGATCACCATGCCGTTCATGGTCGTGCACTCCGAGCACGACTGGCGCTGCCCCCTCGAACAGGCGCAGCGGATGTTCGTCGCCCTGCGCCGCAACGGCGTCGAGGCCGAGATGCTGGTGTTCCCCGGCGAGGGCCACGAGCTGACCCGCTCCGGCAAGCCGCGCCACCGCGCGCAGCGGTTCACCGCCGTCCTCGACTGGTGGGCCCGCCACTTGGGCTGAACCGGTCGCGATCGGCAGACCGCACCCCTGCGCGAGCGGCACACTGGTCCCTCGCGCGCAGGAGGTGTCACGAGATGGCGATCCCCTCGGGTTGGCCCACCGGCACGTACCTGGAGACGGTGTCCGCCGCCGGTCGTGAGGCCTTGTTGCGGCTCGGCGCGCCGAAGCTGTTCCGGCGCGGCGAGCCGCTGGTGCGCGAGTCCGAGCGGTCCGACCACGTGGTCGTGCTCCTGCAAGGGCTGGTCAAGGCGACCGTGACGCTGGAGAACGGTCGGGTCGCGCTGCTCAACGTCAAGGTCGGCGGTGACCTGGTCGGCGAGATGGCGTTCCTGACCGGCAAACCGCGCTCGGCGACCGTGACCGCGTGCGTCGACACCCGCACGAGGGTGGTCACCGCGGCGGAGTTCACCGACTTCCTCACCCGGTTCCCGGCCGCCCACTTCGACCTGGACCGGATGATCCTGCGCACGCTGGAGTGGGGCGAGCAGCGGCGCACGGACTTCACCGGCTACCCGGCGACCGTGCGGCTGGCCCGCGTCCTGGCCTACCTCACCGACGCCTACGGCAACCAGGGCGACGACGGGATCACGCTGAAGCTCAACCTCACCCAGGCGGAGATCGGGTCGCTCGTCGGCGTGGAGGAGGACACCGCGCGCCGGGAGTTCCGCGCGTTGCGCGACCGCGGGGTCATCACCATGGGGTACCGGGCCACCACGATCGTCGACCGCGACGTGCTGCGGGCGATCGCCGAACTCTGACACCCGGGAAACCCGGTGATCGCCCTACTTCCGCGCGCGGACCGGCGGGATGCTCCTGGTGTGACGCTGGAAATGGTGACGCCCCTCCGCGGCCTGGTCTACCGACTCGTGGTGGCCGTGGACGTCGAGGGCTACAGCAAGCTCGACGCGCTGGACCAGTCCCTGGTCCAGTCGCGGTTGAGCGACGTGCTGGACGCGGCCGCCCGCAACGCCGGGCTGGACCGCGGCCTGTGGTACCGGCAGGTGCGCGGTGACGGCGAGCTCGCCGTGCTGCCCACCGACGCCGACGCCGCGTGGGTGGTCGCCCACTTCACCGAGCAGCTCGCCGAGGCGTTGGCCCTCCTGCGCGCCGCGGGCACACCGCTGCGGATGCGCGTGGCCATGCACTGCGGTCCGCTCACCGCGGGCGCGTTCGGCCTGGTCGGCGACGCCCCGATCGTGACGTGCCGGCTGCTCGACGCCAAGGTGGTCCGCGACGCGCTGGCCGCCGCCGAGGACGACCTGGTGCTGGTGATCTCGCAACGGCTGCACGACGACGTCGTGCGCACCCGGTTCCACGACCTCGACCCGTCGCGCTTCAGGCCGACCCGCTTCCGGGTGAAGAGCCAGGTGTACTCGGGCTACCTGTGCCCCGGGCCGCCGCGGCGGGGCTGATGACGGGTTGACCCAATGGCTAGCGGACGGCGCGGTGCTTGCGGCACGCTCTCAAGGATGCAGTGGACCGTGCGGGCCGGACGGCCCGACGACGCGCCCGAGATCGCCAGGATCAACGTGGACGCCTGGCAGCACTCGTACCGCGGGATAGTGGACGACCCGGTGCTGGACCGGATGCTGCCCGAGAGCAGGCTCCCGGCGTGGGCCCGCGTGCTGCGGCTGCCCGAACCCAGTCGGGTGTTCGTCGCGGTCGACGAGGGCACCGGCCGGATCGGCGCCTACTGCGCGGTCGACGCGGTCCGCGAGTCCAAGGACGCGCACCCGGACCTGCACACCGGCGAGCTGGTGGCGATCTACGCCGACCCCCGCTACCACGGTCAGGGCGCGGGGCACGAGGTGCACGAGGCCGGGCTGCGCCACCTCATGGACCAGGGGTTCCGGTACGCGGTCCTGTGGGTGTTCCAGGACAACGCCCGCAGCCGGGGGTTCTACGAGTCGCACGGCTGGCGCCACGACGGGCTGGTGCACTGCTACGAGCTGGGCGACCAGGAGCTGCCCGAGGTGCGCTACGGCCGGTTCCTGCCCGCGCCGCGCCGGCGGGGTCAGCCGAGCAGGGTGTAGTTCAGCTCCTCGCACACCCGCGCCAGCGGCAGGTCCAGGCCGGGGTGCTCCAACGGCAGCAGCACGTCCGGCGAGGCGGGCAGGCCCGTGCCGCCCGGCGGGTCCCACAGGCACACCGCCGGGTCACCGGAGTCCATCGACGAGCGGTACCACAGCCCGTCCAGCTCCGGGTAGGCCGCGCGGATCGCCCGCGCCCACTGCTGCGTGAGCGCCTTGGGGCCGGAGCTGATCTCCTGCGACGCGCCCGCCCTGGTGGGCCACAGCCCGGTCAGGTCGAGCAGCCGCAGGGTCCGCCGCGGCCGCAGCACGACGAGGAACGGGCTGCGGGTCCGCCGGTCCACCACCGACGTCGCCTGGAAGACCTCGGCCACCGACGTCCGCACGGTCAGCCCGAAGTACAGCACCCCCTGGCCGTGGGCGTGCGTGGGCGAGCCGTCCGGGCCGGGCGGCTGGGTGTCGAAGCGCGCGTGCGCCAGCGGGCCGGTGTAGCGGAAGCTGTTCCACCGCTGCGGGTGCAGCCCTTTCGCGGCGAAGACGCGCACCAACCGGGTGGCCCGGTGCACCGCCACGACGTCCTCGGTGCGGCGCAGCGTCGCCTGGAGCACAGCGGGAGAGGGCGGCTGGGGGAGCCGTGACATTCGCGTCCAAGGTTCTCGACGAGGAGGGGCGGCGACCGGGTCAGACGGGCGTGCCCAGCTGCGCGGCCAGTGCCGCCACCCGGCGGGGTTCGCCACCGGCCAGCAACCACTCCCGCGGCGTCGTGGGCGCGCCGTCCACCACCAGGTCCTCCTGCGCGGTCGTCATGAACCCGGCCACCACGAGCGCGGGCTGGTCCGGTGGCACGGCGGCCAGCACGGCCTCCAGCCCCGGCAGCACGCCGGCGCCCGCGAACTGCCAGGCGGGCAGCCGCCAGCTGCCCCGGTCCTTCCAGCCGACCAGGCGGCCGACGCCGAGCCGGTGCCTGATGCGGCTGGTGTCCACGCCCAGCTGTTGCGCGGCCTCGGCGACGGTCAGCGCCGAGTCGCGCAGCACGGCGTGCGCCACCACGGACCGCGCACGGCCCTGGTCGTCGACCACGCGGTGCGGGCTCAGGTCGAGGCCCACGTCGAGCAGCGCGTCGCGCTGGTCGGGTGGGAAGTAGCTCGCCGGATCCGGGTGTGGTGGAGCGAGCTTCTTCGCGGCGTCGGCCACGAGCGACAGGAACTCGTCGGGGGTGACCTGCAACCCAGCCTTGGCCAACACCGCCTCCAGCGCGGGACTCATGCGCACAGGGTATCCCGCGCGTGCGCTTCTGTGCGCATACGTAACCCGATTGTCGGAACCTGTCGACAGAGTGCGCACACCTAGCGACTCTACGTAAACATTCGAGGTGGGGCACGGTGACCTGGGACTCACCTGGTGGCCGGCTACGATGCGCCGGATGGAAGGCGGGGGTGGTCCGGTGGCGGTACCGGTGCGGTTGGACAAGCGGGTGGCGGCCGTCGCGGGCCTGTGGGCCGGCGCCGCGGTGACCGCGCTGGTCGTGGTGCTGAGCCGGTCCGGGGGTGACATCGGCCTGCTCGACCTGCGCGTGTACCGCACGGGTGGGCAGGCGTGGCTGGAAGGCGTCCGGCTGTACTCCGACGGGTTCCCGAAGCCGCTGGCCGGCCCGCCGTTCCCGTTCACCTACCCGCCGCTGGCCGCGGTGCTGTTCAGCCCGCTCGCGGTCGTGCCGTGGTCGGCGGCCGTGCTGATCTGGACGGGCGTCGGCCTCGCGCTGCTCACGGGCGTCTGCCTGGTCACCGCCGAGCACGCCTACGGCCGCACCCGGCGCGCGCTGTTCCTGGGTCTGGGCGTCGCCCTCGGGTCGCTGCTGCTCGAACCCGTCACCGCGACGCTCGACTTCGGCCAGATCAACCTGGTGCTGCTCGGCCTGGCCGCGCTGGACTGCCTGCTGCCGAAGACGCCCTGGCCCCGCGGCCTGCTGATCGGCCTCGCCGCCGCCATCAAGCTCACGCCGATGGTGTTCGTGCTGTTCTTCCTGCCACGCAAGCGGATCAAGCCGGTCGTCACGGCGGTCGCGTCGTTCGTCGGGTTCAGCCTCGTCGGCTTCGCCGCCGCGCCGACCGACAGCAAGCAGTACTGGTTCGACGCCCTGCTCGACCCGGGCCGCGTCGGCGGCCTCGACTACGTGGCCAACCAGTCGCTGCGCGGCCTGGTCAACCGCTGGGGGCTCACCGGCACCGGCGAGTCCGCCCTGTGGGCGCTGCTGTGCCTGGCCACCGTCGCCCTGGTCTGGGTGGCCGTCGCCCGCGCGGGTGACGACGAGGTGGCCGCGCTGATGGCGGTCGCCGTCGGCGGCCTGCTCGTGTCGCCGGTGTCGTGGACGCACCACTGGGTATGGGTGGTGCCCGGCATCGTCTACCTGCTGCACCGGTGCTGGCCGTGGGGTGCGGCGCTGGCATTGCTCTTCTGGCTCGCACCCATGTGGTACATGCCGTACGAGAACAAGCTGGAGCAGACCTGGACGTGGTGGCAGCAGGTCATCGGCAACGCCTACGTCTGGGCGGGCCTGGCCGCCCTGGTCGTGCTCGCGCTGCGGTCCCGGGCAGCCGGTGACCAGCAGGCCGCGACCAGACTTCCGTGATCAGCCGCCCGTGATCAGCGCGACCGCGCGTTCGCGGGTCGGCTCGTCCACCTCGGTCAGCCGGAAACCGCGGGCCACGATGTGCTCGACCAGGTCCGGCTCCGGCGGGAGGCCGTGCTTGCGCAGGTAGTGCGGCACGGCGCCGGCCCAGATCCAGGCGCCGTCGGTGCGGAAGTTCAGCGGCACGTCCTGGTCGGTCGGCACGAACTCGTCCACGTCCAGGTTGCGCGCGGCCAGCACGACCGGCGCGCCCTCCAGGTAGGTCAGCAGCGCGTCGGCCAGCTGGGGGTCGATCACCTGCCGGTTCACCACCGGGTGACCCGCCTCGTCGCGGCCGTCGTAGACGAGCGCCGTGCGCAGGCCGCCGTCCGGTCGCGCGGTCTCGGGCTGTGCGGGCGGCTGCGGGGCCTCGGGCTGCGAGGTCTCGGGCTCGGCGGGCGGTGGCAGGGGCGGCAGGCCCACGCGCTGCCGCAGCCACGGCGGGATCCGCTCGTCCTGGCGGGGGAACGTGCGCAGCTCGTCCTGGAAGCCGATCACCGGCGGCGCGTTGCGCCAGCGCGGCTCGTCCTCGGCGTTGAAGTCGACGGAGAACGCGGCCGGCGCCTCGATCTCGTACACCGCGCTCAGCCACGTGCCGCGCACCGGCTCGTACATCCCGGTCCGCAGCTGCCCGAACAGCTGCACGACGTCCATCGGCGGGCGCACCGGCCGCCACTGCCCGTCGGGGCCCGCGAACGCCAGGTCCACCTCGATGTGCCGACCCGCCGCCCGGTACTCGGCCCGGATCCGCTGCCACCCCGGTGGCAGGGCGGGGAGCATGGCGCGGCCGATCTGCTTGACGAGCTGGTTCTGCTCCTGCTCGGTCAGCGGTGTGGCTGGCTGGCTCATGCGTCGAACACCCCTTTTGGCTCCCCCCGAACACGGTGGGCTGATCTTAACGGCCACGCCACGAGCGCGTGGTCCGGTTGGGGGAGACCACGGGCCGGCCCCTGCCGCCCGGACCCGGGCGGGCCGACCTCCGCACCGGTGCCGCTCAGAGGCCGCGGGTGATGGCGGACTTCTTGTCCTCCAGCAGCGTGCCGCCCTCGTCCCAGCGTTGCAGGTGGATCAGCTCGCCGTACTTGTTGAACAGGGTGTACTCGGCGAGCCGGCCGTTGGCGTGCCACTGCCGCCACTCGCCGACCGCCGAACCGCGGTCGGACTGGCCCTCCATCCGCTTCGCGCCGTCCGCGTACCACTCGAACTGGGGACCGTGCTCCAGGCCGTCCTGGTAACCGGTGATGCCCAGCGTGCGGCCCTCGCCGTCGGTGTCGACCACTTCCCCGGTGAACGGCAGGCCTTGGTGCAGGACGCGTGAGGCCGAATCCATCGTGGTTTCTTCGCTGTTGACCCGCATCGTCCTCACCGTGGTGTTACGGAGTGCTTCTCGTACCGGTAGTCGTCCGGGTGGAAGGAGTACCGGCCAGTGTAACTGGGCACGCCGCGCAGGACGTTGTCGCAGTTCGCGCAGCAACCCGCCGGTTCGCCCTTGCGCATGTCGCCACCGTTGTCGCCGTGGCCGTCCTTCAACCAGCGCGGGTCGACCCGCATCTCGTCGAGCACCTCGGGGCTCAACGGCACGTCCGGGTTCTCCCGCTGGCGGGCCCAGAGCAGCTCGTTGGCCGCCTTGATCTCGGCGTGCCGGAGCGGGATGTCGGTGTGCGCCTTGCCGTCGAAGATGGCGGGATTGCCGTTGTCGTACGGGTTCGGCACGAACACGCCGTCGCTCTCCTGCACGCCGTGCCGCCAGTCCGCCAGGTTCTTGTAGTTGTCCAGCAGCAGCGGGTGCAGGTCCTCGACCTGGAGCGGTTGGTTCGAGCGACCGTTGATGCCCTCGGTGACCATGCCGGTCCTGAGGTCGATCGCCACGGCCGAGCAGGGACCGTCCTTGCGGGGGTGCATGTGCGGCGCGATCTGGTCCACGCGCTCCCTCGCCAGGTTGTCGATGTACTGGCCGACCGGGACGCCGTCGATCTCCTCGATGAGGCCGTTGGTGCGCTTCGTGACGCGCGGATCGCCTTCGGGGAACACGTCGAGCACGGCGCCGCGGCGCGGGTTGGGCGGCGGACCCTCGGGGTTGGCCCGGGGCGTGACGCCCGGGTCCGCCGTGTTCACCTGCGACAGGTCCAGCGGCTCGGCGACCGGCTCCACCGCGGTCGGTGGCACGTACCGCTCGTCGGTGCCGTCCGTGCCCGTGGTGCCGTCCGGATCGCCCTCGTGGTGCGGCTCCGGGTCGTCGGGGTCGTCCTGGCCGCGGTCCCTGGCGTCGGTGGGGTCGAGGTCGTGCTTGTCGGAGTCGTCGGTGCCGGGGACGAAGCCGTCCTCGCTCGCCTTGGTGGTGGTGCCGTCGGGGCGGTGGGTCTCCCACTCGCCGTTGGGCGGGATCCTGGGTTGGCGGTTGCCGTTGGCGTCGATGTCGGCGTCGCTGGTGTAGACGCGGCCCGATGCGTCGGTCCAGGCGGGTTTGGTGGGTGCCAGGACGTCGGCGCCGGTGTGGCGGGAGAGGCGGTTGGCGAAGTCGTTGCTGCCGGCGTCGCAGCCGATGAGTCGGATGGGGGTCTTGCCGTCCCAGCCGTTGCGCCGCAGGAGGTCGCCGTACTGCTCGGGGGTGTAGGTGTGGTTGCCGATGCGGGCCCGGCCGTCGGGGGTGACGTGGACGTCGGCGGTGAAGTAGCGGGGGTCGGCGGGGACGCGGTGGGGCAGGTCGCCCATGTCGGGGTCGCCGCGGTGGTGCGAGATGCCGGCCGGGGTGGTCTCGCCGTGACGGGCGTGCGCCTCGTCGATGTCCGGCCGGTCGGTGTTCGTGGTGTCGCTGTCGGGCCGGTCGCCGTCGGACTGGTTGCCGTCGGGCCGGTCGCCGTGCGGGTCGTGGTCGCGGTGGGGCTGCGTCCACGGGTCGGTGTCGCGGCGTTGGTCGGGGATGCCGTCCGGGTCGCGGCGCGGTGGGACGTGGGTGTCCGGGTCGCGTCGGGGGGACGGAGTCTGCGCGTCGGGGTGCCGCTGGGGTGGTGGGCCACCGTCGAACGGCCGGTTCGGGGTGTGCGGCACCGGCCCGTCGCCGCCGCGGGGGCGGGCGAAGTCCGGGCTGCCGTCGCGCTGGTGCGGCGGGCCTGCCGGGCTGTTCGGCGAGTGCGGCGCGTACGGGTTCGCCGGCCCGTTGCGAGGTGCGTTGGGGTGCGGTGGACCGGCCTGCGACGGGTTGGTGTGGGACGGCCCGTGGTGGGGCGGGTTCGCGTGTGGGGGGTTCGCGTGCGGCGGCCCGGAATGCGGTGGGCCGGCGTGGGGTGGACCGGCGTGCGGTGGCGTCGGACCGCCCTGAGGACGGGTGTTGCCGGGGCCGGTGTGCGCCGGTCCGGATCCGCCGGGGCCGGAGTGGGACGGGTTCGGGCCGCCGTGGGGCGTGCCGGGTCCCGCGTGCGACGGCCCGGAGTGCGGTGGGCCCGCGTGTGACGGCCCGGCATGGGGCGGGCCTGCGTGTGATGGCCCTGCGTGTGATGGCCCGGCGTGCGGGGGTCCCGCGTGCGATGGGCTGGTGCCGGAAGGCCGGTGCGAGGAGGGGGTGACGTTCTCGGGGCCGCGTGCGGATGGGACGCCGGAGCCGAGGTCGCCACGGCCGCCCGGTGTTCCGGTCCACCCTCCGCCGCCGCCCGGACGCGGGCCACCGCCGCCGGGTGCGCCGCCGCCGCCGGGTGCGCCGCCACCGCCGGGCGTGCCGCCGCCGGCCGGTGCGCCACCTGCGGGGCTGCTGGTCGGTGGCGGGGTGCCGGGGTTGGGTTGGTTGGACTGCGGCCCGGTGTTGGGACTGGCGGTCTGCGGTTGGTCGGGGCGTGCCGGTGCCTCGGGGGCGGCGGCGTTGGCCGTGGAGGTGTGGTCGAAGCGCGGTTGCCCGGCCGGGTTCGACGCGCCACCGCTGGATGAACCGCCACCACCGGCGGAACCGCCACCACCCGATGTACCGCCACCCGATGTACCGCCACCCGATGTACCGCCACCCGATGTACCGCCACCCGGTGAACCTCCGCCGGGCGAGCCGCCGCCACCGCTGTAGGAACCGCCGTTGCCGGGTGAACCGCCGCCGGGGGAGCTGCTGCCGCCGGATGAGCTGCTGCCACCAGGTGAACTGCCGGGCGTCCCGCCGCCGGGTGAGCCGCCGCTGGAGGGCGGGTTGCCGCCGGTGCCCGGACTGCCGTTGCCGCCGGTGCCGTTGCCGCCGGTGCCGTTGCCGCCGGTGCCGCTGCCGTAGTTGCCGGGGCTGGAGCTGGTGGGGGTGTTGCCGCCCGGTCCGCCCCGGTGTTCGCCCACCGGGATCGGCCGGCCCGCGGGGTTGCCTGGCGTGGGGGTGTTGCCGCGGGGCGGATCGTTGTCCGGGGTGTTGGGGTCGCGTCCCGGGCGTGAGGTGGGGCTGGGCGCGTCGGTGGGGTCGCCGCGACCGGGCCTGGCGGTGGTCGGGTCGGCCGTGGTGGTGCTGGAGGTGGTGGTGGTGTCGGTGGGGCGGGAGGTCGGTGTGGCGGGGTCGCCGGTGCCGGTGCCGCGGCCGGTGCCCGAGGGCGTGCCGCCGGTGCCGTCGGAGGTGTTGCCGCTGCCGCCGGGAGTGCTGGAGGTGCCGGTGGGGGCGTCGATGTCGGTGTTGCCGGTCTGGAGGAAGCCGCCCTTCTTGATGTTCTTCGGGTCGAGCACGTCCAGGCCGGTGACCTTGCCGGCCAACTTGCCGACGACCTTCATGATCTTCTCGAAGACCTCGACCAGACGCTTGAGCATCGGCGAGACCTTCTTGATGGTGTCCAGCAGGTCCTGGATGATCTTGGCGATCTTGGTGGCCCACTTCGAGATCGCGGTCACCGCCTGGGCCACGATCACCGGCGTGCCGAACCCGAGCGTGAACACCGCCTCCAGCACCCAGGCGATCAACTTGCCGACCAGGTCGGCGATCAGGTCGCGCACCATCTCGCGCACGAACCCGACCACCATCCCCATCAGACCCACGACCGTGCCCACCGAACCCGCCGCGGACGCCGCACCGCTCAACGCGTCGCCGTGCACCGCCGAGTTGGTCTGGTAGGTCTGCGCGGCCGCCCCGGTCCACCCCTCGGTGCCCCGTGCCACCGCCGCCGCGTACTCCTCGGCGATCTTCCCCAGCTCGGCCGCCACGTTGTTCCACGTCGTGGAGTAGGACTCGATCACCGGCGGGTTCCCGGCCAGCCAGTCCAGCATGTCCTTGAGCGGCTGCACGTGTTCCATCAGGAACGACGCCGCCGAGGACATCAACGTCCCGAACGGGTCGATGGCCATCGCCGCGGCGTCCGCGGCCAAGCCCACCATGCCCAACCCGCCCGCGACCCAGTTGCCCTCCGCGAACCCGTTGAACGTGTCCATCGCGGACTCCGCGATGGAAATGCCCGTGGCCCAACCGTTGTCGCCCGTGCCGGCGTTGAAGAACGCGCCCGACTCAGCCGGTGGCGCCGCCACCAAGGGGTTCTCGCCCGCCATCACTCACCGACCTTGAAGCTGTCCCTGATCGCGTCTTCCATCTCGCGGTACTGGTCGACGGTGTCCTTGACCGCCTTGCCGGCGGCGTCCATCGCCTCCACCGCGCCCTGCAACGCGTCCAGCCCCCACTGCTCGACCGGGTCGAGCATCATCCGGAACGGCTGGCAGATGATGCCGTACGCGTCGGTGGGCATGCTCACCGTCTTGGCCGCGTCCACCGCGCCCTGCAACCGCGCGCCGAGGTCGGTCAACTGCTTGCCGTGCGCTTCGAGGCTGTCCGCGACGATCTCGAAACCGGCCATGCGATCCCCCTGGAAGGCTGGTCAGGAAAGTTGAGGGAGGTCCGACCTACGAGAGGAAGGACTGTCCGCCGAAGTCGTCGTCCTCGTCCTGCCGGCGCGCGGGCCTGCGCGACGGCGGCGGGGTGGACGGCGGGGTGGTGGGCGGAGCGGGGCGCGAGGTGGGCGCGTCGTCGTCCTCGATGCCGAACCGGATCTCACGGCCGACCGGCGGCGGCGCGGGCTCTTCGTGCGGCGGGGTGGGGAAGTTGCGCTTCGCCTCGTCGAACAGCACGTTGGCCGTCTCGTCCTGCGTGCCGATGGTCTCGGCCATGGCCTGCTGGAGCAGCTCCGGGATCCGGGACTGCGCGCGCTGCAACGTCCTCATCACCTCGGCCGACACCTCGGCCATCCGCTTGTCCCGCGCGGACTCGGCGATCTCCAGGTTGGTCAGGATGCCGTTCGAGCCGATGGTGAGCCGCACCGAGCCGTCGCGCGAGGCCTCGGAGATGGACAGGCCCTGCACGCGGGCGGCCATCTCCTGGTAGCGCTCGGCCTTCTGCTGGATGCTCTGCTGCCACTGGCCGAGCATCCGCTCGGACGCGCCGATGTCCTCGGGCACGGTGGCTCCCCCTTGCGATGACGTTGGTCCATTGAGGATGACGCAATGGTGAACGGCCCGGTTCCGACCCGCGGCCAAATGCTCCGAACGGAGCACCGGGCGGAACCGGACCGCGGTCGGGGCGCTCAGCCCAGGCCGAGCAGGTCCACCACGAAGATCAGCGTCTCGCCGGGCTTGATCACGCCACCCGCGCCGCGGTCGCCGTAACCCAGGTGCGCCGGGATGACGAGCTTGCGCCGGCCGCCGACCTTCATGCCCGCGACGCCGCGGTCCCAGCCGGCGATGACGCGACCCGCGCCCAGCGGGAAGCTGAACGCCTCGCCGCGGTCCCAGGAGGCGTCGAACTGCTCGCCGGTCGAGTGCGACACACCGACGTAGTGCACGTGCACGAGCTGACCGGGCGTCGCCTCGGGCCCGTCGCCGACCGTGATGTCCTCGATCACCAGGTCGGCGGGCGTGGCGCCCTCGTACTTCTCGACCACGGGCTTGGTCGGGGCCATGTGACTCTCCTGTGTGTTGGCTGATCGGTCGCGGCTACTCAATCACGTCGCCGCCGGTGCGACCGAACGGCCTACGCCGGGCACCGGAACCCGGCCCGCGCAACCGTTTGGCAGGTTCGTCCCGTCCTGGGGACATGAGGCGATGGTCCTGGGGAACGCGGGCGGCGCTGTTCGGCGGCGCGGCGCTGGTAGTGGGGGTGAGCGCGGCCTCCGCCGTGCCCACGCGGGTGGACGACTGGCGGGTCGTGCCGCCGGTCGAGGCGGTGCCGGTGGAGCTGGTGGCGTTCGACACGTGCGACACGGCGCTGGCCGAGCTGCGGGAGGCGATCTCGCCGCACGTCGGCGTGTACGGGCTGGGTGGCCACGACTTCCTGGCCAAGGCCGACGGCGACGTGGCGATGAGCAGCCCGGCCGACGCGCGGGCGGGCAGCTCGGCGCGGGAGTCGGCCGCCGTGCCCGAGCACTCGAAGACCAACGCCCACGAGGCGGGCGTGGACGAGCCGGACCTGGCCAAGACCGACGGCAAGCGGGTCGTGACGGTCGCGGACGGCAGGCTCCGCGTGCTGGACGTGGCCACCCAACGGCTCACCGGCACGCTCGACGTCCCCGCCGGCCACGCCTCCCAGTTGCTGCTGCACGAGGACCGCGCGCTCGTCGTCGGCAGCGGGCAGGGCATGGCCGGGCAGCGCATCGCGGTCGACGGCCCGCACGAGGTGTACTCCGACGACTCGTCGGTGACGCTGGTCGACCTGTCCGGCGAGCCGCGCGTCCTGGGCACGCTCACCGTGCACGGCCGGTACGTCGACGCCCGGCAGGTCGGCGGTGTGGTGCGGGTGGTCGTGCACTCCGGTCCGCGGCTGCCGTGGGTGTACCCGACGGACGGTCGCAGCGAGGCGGAGTCGCTGATCGCGAACCGCGAGCTCGTGGCCACCGCGCCGATCGAGTCGTGGCTGCCGCGCTACCGGCTCACCGACGCCGACGGCTCCCACTCGGAGGGCACGCTGGTGGCGTGCGACCGGGTCAGCCACCCGGTGGACCACTCGGCCACGTCGATGCTGTCCGTGCTGACGTTCGACTTCCCCGGCGAGCTCGGCAACGGCGACGCGGTGACGATCATGGCCGACGGCGACACCGTCTACGGCGCCGGCACCTCGCTGTACGTGGCCGACGACCACCACCTGCGGCCGATGACGCGGTTCGCGCCGACCGCACCGGCGACCACTGCGATCCACCAGTTCGACGTCTCCCAGCCGGGTCCGCCCAAGCACGTGGCGTCCGGCCAGGTCCCGGGCATGCTGCTCAACCAGTACTCGCTGTCCGAGCACCAGGGGCACCTGAGGGTGGCCACGACGACCGCGGACGCGCCGGGCATCCCCGAGCAGGCGCCCGCCACGCAGAGCGCGGTGACCGTGCTCAAGCGGGACGGCGCGACGCTCGCCCAGGTCGGCAAGGTCGACGGCCTGGGTCTGGGCGAGCGGATCTACAGCGTCCGGTTCGCGGGCCCGGTCGGGTACGTGGTGACGTTCCGGCAGGTCGACCCGCTCTACACGCTGGACCTGTCCGACCCGGCCAAGCCGCGCAAGGTGGGCGAGCTGAAGATCACCGGCTACTCGGCCTACCTGCACCCCGCCGGTGACGGCAAGCTGATCGGCGTCGGCCAGGAGGCCACCGAGCAGGGCCGCACCACCGGCACGCAGGTGTCGCTGTTCGACGTGTCGAACCCGGCCGCGCCGACCAAGGTCGCGGGCCACCACCTGCCCGGCGGGCACTCCGAGGTCGAGTTCGACCCGCACGCGTTCCTGTACTGGCCCGCGCGCGACCTCGTGGTGCTGCCGGTGCTGACCATGCCCACGGACCGCAAGCCGGAGACGTCGACGTCGAGCGGTCTGCTGGTGCTGCGGCTCGGTGACGGCGCGTTCTCCGCGCTGGGCACGGTCCGGCACGACGAGTCGAACTACGACACGGGCATCCGCCGGGCCATGGTGATCGGCGACGACCTGTGGACGGTGTCCGCCACCGGCGTGCGGGTCAGCCGGATCGACGGGCTCCAGACGCGGGCGTGGGTGCCGTTCGCCTGACCCGCAGGCTCACTTGATCTGGTCGTGGAGCAGGCGGTGCGCGAGGACCGTGCCGCCTGCCATCGCCGCCGGCAGCACCACCAGCGCCGCCAACGGGATCAGGCACAGCAGGTAGGTCGGCACGGCGAAGCCGAGCGTGACGGCGCGTCGCTTGCGCAGCGTCCGCCTGCGCACGTCGAGCTTGAGGCCGCGGCGGGTGAACGGGATGGCGGTCAGCTCGATCGACAGCAGCGTCGCGTTGACGAGCACGGCGACCACCGGCACCACCGTCTGCCCGACGACGGGGATGAACCCGGCGGCGAACAGCGGGATGGCGCACAGGATCGCGATGCCGACCAGCAGCACGGCGTCGCGCACGCCCACCGCCGCCGACCGCAGCCAGGCTACCTGCTCGGCCTCGGGCACACCGCCGAGGTGCGTGTCCTCGACGGTTTCCGCGATGTGCTCGTAGAACGGGCCGCCGATGATCAACGTGATCGCGGTGAACAGCAGCAGCCCGATCGCGACGAACGCGCCGATGACGGAGAACCCGGCGGCGAACCGCGTGGCCGTGCGCAGACCTTCGCTCCAGTCGTCGGCGAACGGCGTGACCCAGGCCGCGATGTCGTCGATCCACACCGCGAGCCCCACCACGCCGCCGATCAGCAGCACGGTCGTGAGCAACGCCGGGATCGCGCCGATGAGCAGCAGTTTGGGCGACCGGAACACCAGTCCGAAACCCTGGCCGAGCAGTCCGACACCGGTCGAGAAGTCCCGCAGCACCCTGATCACGGCCGGAGCATAGCCGCGGTCGCGGGCGAAGCCCCGATCCGGCGGTCGCGCGGCTCTGGGAGCGGTGCCAGGATGCTTGATCTCCGGGGAAGGAACAGGCCATGCCACTGGATCGCACCAACCTGAACGCGGGACGGCCCGAGGCGGTGGTGTCGCGCTCGCCGCTACCACCGCTGCCCCGGTCGTTGTGGGCCAGCCCCGAGGTGCGGCAAGCGGTCCGCGAGCGGTCGCCGGGCGCGGTAGTGGCGATCGCACGGCGGGCGCACGGCCTGCGCCAGGACGAACTCGGGTCGCTCGCCGGGTTCTCCCAGTCGGCCGTCTCACGGCTGGAGTCCGGCAGCAACATCGCCTACGACCTGCGCGTGCTGCGGCCGTTGCAACGCCTGCTCGGCGTCCCGGCGCACCTGCTCGGCCTGGCCGACGACTCGCTGCCGGTGCTGGGGCGCGACCTCGACCGCCTCGCGCCCGGTTTCGCGGGTGGGCTGGCCGGCGCGGACGGGCTGGACGGCGTGGTCGGCCTCGACCCGGACTCGATTACCGCGCTCGCCGACGCGGCGGTGCTCGACGGCGACCGGCCGGCCCCCGAAGCGCTGAGCCGGCTGCTGGTGCTGCGGCGCATCGTCAACGACGCGCACAACTGGCGCAGTTCCAGCGCGCTGATGTCCACCACGCGCACGATGTACGACTACGTCGACGTGTTGCGCCGCTCGGCGCGCGGGGAGCAGCGCCGCGGCCTGGTCGGCGTCGCCGCCCTGTACGCCGAGTTCCTCGGCTGGATGCACGAGGAGTCCGACAACCCGCACGGCGCGCTCCGGTGGACCACCCGCGCGCTGGAGCTGGGCCAGGCCGCGGCGGACCGGGACGTGGTCGCCTACTCCTACGTCCGGCTGTCGCAGCTCGCCGAGGCCGACGGCGACGTGGACCGCGTGATCGGCCTGGCCCGTGCCGGCGTCCGCGAGCACGGCGCGAGCCCGATGGTGCGGGCGCTGGCGTTGCGCCAGGAGGCCCGCGGCCTGGCCGTCGCGGGCGACGAGGCGTCCTGCATGGACCGCCTGGACCGGGCGGACGAGCAGTACCGGCGCGTCGAATCGCCGCCCGGCGACGAGGAGTACTGGATCGGGTACTGCCTCGGCGCCGACCACTTCGAGGCCGAACGCGCCGCGAGCTGGTTGGCGCTGGGCGAGCCGCGCCGGGCGATCGAGGTCTACGAGGACGTGCGGCGACGCCGGTGGCGGCGGATGTGCGTGTGGGAGCGAGGGGTGCACGTGGCCAAGCTCGCGTACGCGCACACCATGGCGGGCGAGGTCGACCACGCCGCGGCGTTGGCCTACGAGGCGCTCGACACCGCCCGGGCCACGGGGTCGGCCAACGTGCTGCGGGAGTTGGGCCGGCTCGGGGCCTGGGAGGGCGCGCGCGACGTGGCGGAGCTGGCTCGGGCGTTGCGCTGAACCGATCCCTATGCGACTTGCGGGTACCACGGCGGCGATTCGGCGTCGACCCGGCGCAACCGGTCGGTCACCGCGCACGATGGGCGGATGACCGGACCGGACGAGCTGGTGACGTCGTGAACGCCTCGCAGCGCTCCGAGGAGCCCGTCCTGCTCGTGCGCAGGCGTGGCGACCTCGTGGGGGAGTGGGAACGCAGCTGCCACCTGGCGCCGTTGCCCGACGGGACGCGGTCGACCCTGGTGACGCTGTGCGGTGAGCGGATCGACGTCGGCACGGCGGAGTTGCTGCCCGAACCCGAGGGCATGCCGTGCGTGGCGTGCCTGCTGGCGTCGCCCGCGCGGCAGGTCGGCTGACCGCCGCGCGATCGGCGGGCGTGCGCGCTCATCCGACGTGGTGGGCCAGGTCGCGCAGGTCCTTGCGGACGTTGTGCCGGACGAACCGCGCCATGAGCGGGCCGACCAGCCGGTAGTGCCTGCTCGCGTCGCCGCGGACGCGGATGGAGGCCATCGTGCCGCCGGTCGGCGCGACGTCGAACCGGTAGGTCACGTGCATCGGGAACGGTCCCGCGACCGACCTCATCTCCAGCAGCCGCGGCGGCTCGTGCGCCACGACCCGCAGCACGTAGTCGATCCGCTTGCCCAGGAAGTGCGCGGTGCGCGTGACCTCCGCGCCGACGCCGAACCCGCCGCCGGGCGCGGGAGAGCTCAACTCGGCCCGCTCGATGCCCTGCGTCCACTCGTGGTCGTGCCGCCAGTCCATCGCGTAACGCGCCACCACCTCGGGCGGCTGGGGGATCAATCGGCGCGCGGACACGTCCACGCGCCGATTGTCCACCCGGGACCGTGCCCGCACCCGGCGGGCACGGCTGCGGTCAGCGGCGACGGCGGAAGCTGAACGTCCGCGCGCCGGCACCGACGCCGGCCAGGTGCAACGCCACGCACAACAGGCCGGCCATGAGCAGCGTCCCGCCGTCCAGCACGGAGCCCAGCGAGGCGTTCGCCAGGTCGAGCAGGAGGGCGAGACCGAAGATGACCGCGGCGATGATCGCGAACACGGGGGACCTCCAGGGTGTGGTGATGACCACGAGTTACCCCGCCGCGGGAGCACCCAAGCAGGCGTTCGGCCCAACTTCGAGCGCCAAGCAGGTCAACGGCTCCACGTTCGCCACGTCGGTCCCGTGCAAGCCCGGCGCGCAGGACAACGCCGTCGTCAACACCCGCTCGTGCCCGGCGCGCGCTGGTGCTCCGGCAGCGTCATGGCCTGGCCGCAGGTTACGAACCCTTGGTCAGCCGCGGCACGCCGGTGCCGGTCGCGGCCCAGGCCACCAGGCCTGCCACGTCCACCCCGTGCGGCGGGTCGTCGAGGTAGGCGGAGATGTTGCGCGCGCCCCGGCCCAGCAGCGCCGACGCGCCGGTCGCGTTGCCGCGCGCGCCGTGGGTCAGTCCCACGGCCAGTTGCGCCAACCCGCGCCACAGCTCCCGTTCGGGCTCCGGCGCCGCCTTCCACGCGTCCTCCAGCACCTCGTGCGCGTGGAACGGCCGGCCGAGGTCCAGCAGGCGTTGCGCCTCGATCAGCGCCTCCTCGGGCGTGCGGGGCACGCCCTCCGGTTGGCGCTCGACGCCCGCGAGCCCGTAGGGCAGCGGGCGGCCGAGCCCGTCACGGGGTCGCGCGTTGCGGGCCCGGCCCTGCTCGTCGCGGTCACGTGGGCTGGTCGGCACGTCGTCGATCGTGTCACGAAGTCCGCGCGGGCGGAACATCGCACTCCTGCCCGATACTGGCTGACGTGTCCGAACAGGACTGGGTGCTGCACGTCGACCTCGACCAGTTCATCGCGGCGGTCGAGATCGCGCGCCGGCCCGAGCTGCGCGGCAGGCCCGTGGTCGTCGGAGGAGCAGGCGACCCGACGCGACGCGCCGTGGTGGCCACCGCGTCCTACGAGGCCAGGGAGTTCGGCATCCACTCGGGGATGCCGTTGCGGCTGGCGCAGAAGCGCTGCCCCGACGCGGTGTTCCTGCCGTCCGACCCGCCCGCCTACGAAGAGGTGTCCGCGCACGTGATGGACGTGCTGCGCGAACTGCCCGCGGTGGTCGAGGTGATCGGCTGGGACGAGGCGTTCCTGGGTGCGCGCACCGACGACCCGGAGGCGTTGGCGGACGCCGCGCGGCGTGCGGTCGAGGCGAGGACCGGGTTGGCGAGCTCGGTCGGGATCGGCGACAACAAGCTGCGCGCCAAGCTCGCCACCGGGTTCGCCAAACCCGCCGGGGTGTACCGGCTGACCAGGGACAACTGGGTGGAGGTGATGGCCGGGCGGCCGGTGACCGCGCTGTGGGGCATCGGGTCGCGGACCGCGGCCAAGCTCGCGGAGTCGGACCTGCGCACGGTCGCGGACCTGGCGCGGGCCGACCCGGAGGCGCTGGCCGCGCGGTTCGGACCGGCGATGGGGCCGCACCTGCGGCGGCTCGCGCTGGGCGCGGGCGACACCGCCGTCACCGCGACGCCGTGGGTGGCGAAGTCGCGCAGCCGGGAAACGACGTTCCAGCAGGACCTCACGGACCCGGACGAGATCGCGGAGCAGGTCCAGCTGCTCGCGCGACGGGTGGTCGACGACGTGTGGGCGGAAGGTCGGCCCGCGGTGCGGGTGGTGGTGAAGGTGCGGTTCGCGCCGTTCTTCACCTCCACGCGAGGCGTGGCGTTGGCCGAGCCGACGATGGACGCCGCGCCGATCGAGGCGGCGGCCTTGGCGGCGTTGGCCAGGTTCGAGGACACCCGCGCCGTGCGCCTGCTGGGGGTGCGCGCCGAGTTCGGCGGAGGATGACCGTGGCGGCAGCGGTGTCGAACGGCCCGGTGTCGAACGGCCCGGTGTAGTTCGGGCCGGTGTCCGGGGTTCAGGCGAGGCCGAGCGATGAGACGAGGTCGGCCAACTCGGCCCGGTAGACCTTGCCCGGCTCACGGGTCTGCGCGCGCAGGTGGCCGTAGACCTCCAGCGCCACCAGGCCGTGCATCCGGCCCCACACCCGCAGGGACAGCGCGACGGCCGCCGGCGGCAGGTCCGGGTGCTCGTCCCGGACGGTCTCCACGACGTGCGGGTCGAAGTCCGACCACTCGTGGCCGCCGTGCGACTGGTGCCGGGCGGCGTCCGGCCAGGCGTCGGCGATCAGGCCGACCAGGGCCGCGCACGCCCGCCGCTCGGCCTCCACGCCCTCCGCCGGCGGCTGGTAGCCGGGCACCGGGTCGCCGTAGATGAGCCGGAAGCCCTCGGGGTTGGCCAGCGACCAGGTGCGGAAGGTCTCCGCCCACGCCAGGATCCGGCCCGCCGCGTCCCCGGCCGGCCGGGCGTCGCGCGCCGCCTCCAGGCGCCGCACCAGGTCGGTGTAGACGTCGCTGATCAGCGTGGTGACCAGGTCGTCGCGGGTGGCGTAGTAGCCGTAGATGGCGTTGGCCGTCATGCCCATCTCGCGGGCGATGGCGCGCAGCGAGATCGCGTCCGGGCCGCCGGTGGCCATGAGCTTGAGCGCGATCGCCTTGATCTCGGCCGACGTCTCCGCCCGCAGCCGCGCCCGCCGGTTGGGCACTTGATCTCCCACGGTTGACACTCTACAGCGTTGCGGTACTGTCCGCCGTGTCGAAACTATACGCCGTGCAGTAAAAATACGGGGTGAATCACGCGTGGACACCACGGTGGCCCCGGCACGCACCCGTGCCGGGCTCGCGATCGCGTTGCTGGCGTTTGCCCAGTTCATCGTGGCCGTGGACTACAACATCGTGTACGTGGCGCTGCCCGACATCGGGCGTGCGCTCGGCTTCTCCAGCCAGTCCCTCCAGTGGGTGGTCAGTGCCTACGCCGTCGCGTTCGGCGGTTTCCTGCTCTGCGCGGGTCGGGTGGTGGACCGGCTCGGCGCGCGCCGGGCGTTCGTCGCCGGTCTGGTGGTGTTCGGGCTGGCGTGCCTGGTCGGCGGGCTCGCGACGACGTCCGGCGTGCTGGTCGCGGCGCGCGTGGTGCAGGGCGTCGGCGGCGCGTTGCTGACGCCCGCGACGCTGGCGTTGATCAGCACGACGTTCGCCGAGGGGCCGCCCAGGACCAGGGCGCTGTCGGTGTGGGGCGCGGCGGGCAGCGGGGGGTTGGCCGCGGGTGCGCTGCTCGGCGGCGTCCTGACCGACGCGTTCGGCTGGGAGTGGACGTTGTTGCTGTTGGTGCCGTTGTCGTTGGGTGCGGCCGCGCTGACCGTGCCGGTGCTCCCGGCGCCGACCGAGCCTGTCGGTGGCGCGCGGCGGCGGTTCGACGTGCCGGGCGCGGTGCTCGCCACCGCCGGTTCGGTGCTGGTGGTGTTCGGGCTGGTCACCGGCCCCGAGTCGGGCTGGGTGCGCGGCGGGCTCGTGGCGGCGGGCGGGGTGGTGGTGCTCGGCGTGTTCCTGGCCGTGCAGCGGCGGACCCGCGATCCGCTGGTGCCGTTGCGGCTGTTCGGCAACCGGGCGCTGGTCCGCGCGATCGGCGTGGTGCTGGTGTTCCAGAGCTCGCTGGGCGGCGCGTATTACCTGTTCACCACCTACGTGCAGGACGAGCTGGGCTACCGGCCGCTGGCCGCCGGGTTGGCGTTCGTGCCGCTGACCCTGGTGTCGATGACCGCGTCGCTCAAGGGCACCGGCGCGGCGATCGCCCGGTGGGGCCTGCGTGCCACGCTGGTGGTCGGCATGGTCGTCAACGGCGTCGGCCTCGCGCTCCTGGCCGGCGCGATGGCGTGGGGCGGCGGGTTCTGGCTCCTGCTGCCGGGGCTGGTGGTGTGGGGCGTCGGCGGCGGCCTCACGTTCCCGGCGATGTTCGTGGCCGCCTCGACCGGGGTGGCCGACGCCGAGCAGGGCGTGGCCTCCGCGCTGACCACGACGTCACAGCAGGTCGGTGGCGCGATCGGGCTCGCGGCGCTGATCGCGTTGGCGGGCACGGGGTTCGGGGCGGCGGGCGCGTTGGCCGTCGGCGGGCTCGCGACCGCGGTCGCCGGGGTGGTGCTCGCGGTCGTGCCGCGTCACCGTGCCGAGGCGGTGAGGCCCTCCAGCACGGTGTAGAGGCGGGCGGCGGCGGTCCGGTCGAACTCGGGCCTGGACAGGTCGACCGGCGTGCCCGCGCGGGACGCGGTGAGGGGCGCGGCGGGCGGGTCCGCCAGGAACCGGTGCACCTGGCCCGCCGCGTCGGCGGTCGACCTGGCGAACAGCCCGGCCGCGAGGTCCAGCGCCCGGCCGCGCAGCCCGCCGACCTGCGCGCCGAGCCCGCTGTCCACGAACATCGGGTTGTGCAGCACGTACCGCACGGCACTGCCCGGGTGCCGGTCGGCGAAACCGGCGCCGAGCAGGTCGGCCGCCCGTGCGCCCTGGCTGACCGCCCGCATCGCCCGGTAGCCGCGGCTCAGCGCCAGGTCGTCCCACCGGATCCCCGGCCCCCGCAACCCGGCCACGCCGCACAGGCTCACCACGACCGGCGCGGCGGACCGCTCCAAGACCGGCAGCAGCCGTTCCACCAGCGCGAACCGGCTCACCGCGTAGAGCGCGAACGAGTGCTCCAGGCCGTCGGCGGTGATTACGCGGCGGGGGTTGAACCGGCCCGCGCCGAGCACGAGGTGGTCGACCACGTCGAACCGCGACGCCACCTCGTCGGCGACCGCGGCGGTGCCGGCGATGGTGGCGAGGTCGCCCCGGACCAGTTCGACCCCGTCCGGCGCGGCGGCCGAGCGGCCCACCACCGCGACGCGGTGCCCCTCGCGCGCCAACCGCGCCGCCAGCGCCTTCCCGATGCCGTTCGTGCCGCCCGTGATCACCGTGTTCGCCATAGCCTGGAGCTTGGAGCCCACCGCGACGTCCCGGAAGAAGGCACATCCATGTCACTGGTCCCGGTGCCGGTCACGGCCGCCGACCGCGCCGCCTGCACGGTGTCCGACCTGCTGGCCCGGGTCGGCGAGAAGTGGAGCCTGCTGGTGCTGGTCCTGGTCGCCGAACGCCCCCGCGGCTTCAACGAACTGGACCGCGCGGTGCACGAGCTGAGCCGCCGCATCCTCACCCGCACCCTGCGCAACCTGGAGCGCGACGGCCTGGTCAGCCGGCACGTGCGGCCCGGCAAGGCCGCCGGCGTGGAGTACGCGGCGACCGCGCTGGGCCGTTCGCTGCTGGACCTCGTCGTCCCCTTGGGACAGTGGGTGCTGCGGCACGGCACCGAGATCGAGGCCGCGCGCTCGGCCTACGACACCGCGTCCGGCGCCCGGCCCGTTCTGTCCACACTGGACTGAGCAGGCCGGTCGACGGCGCACGGCCACCTGGTGTCCCGCTCACGCGACCGGTCGTGCCGTGCCGGCGCGGTCGCGCGAGCGGGTTCCGCCCGAGTGGTCAGACGCCGGCGACGGACTGGATCCAGGACCGGTACCGCGTCACGTTGGTGTAGGCGGTGGTGGTCTGCCGGTCGCTGGTGGACGCGACGCCGACCTGCACGCCGCCCGCCATCATCGGGCCGCCCGAGTCGCCGCCCGCGGTGATGCCGTCACCGCGCCGGGCGCAGATCGCGTTGCCGCCGTAGGCGTCGGTGCAGCCACCGGTGACGGTCACGTTCGCGACCTTCAGGTACTGCGACTGGCAGTTGATCTCCGAGCCGCACCGGGACGTCGCGCCCCAGCCGTAGACCTGCACGTTCTGGCCCACGGTGACCGAGCCCGGCTGGCCGAGCCGGGCGTAGGTCGCGGACACGGACCGGTCGAGCCGGACCAGCGACAGGTCCGACGAGTGGTTGTGGGTCTGGACGCCGTTGGCCGTCGTGCCGCCGGAGGTCTGGTCGAGGCTGCCGATGCGGAACGACAGCCCACCGCCGCTGACGCAGTGCTTCGCGGTCAGGATCCACGTGGGGGCGATGATGGTCGCGCTGCACGTCTGCCTGCCGTTGGAGAACAGCCGGGCCGCCCACGGGGCGTTGCTCGCGTAGCCGCCGCCGATGATGTACGGCGTCACGCCGCCCTCCGCCGCGGGCGTGGCCGACGCCGACGGGACGAGGGCGAGCAGGGAGAGCAACGCGGCTGCGAGCGCAGGGATCAACCTGGTGATTCGCAAGGGTTCCTCGATTCCGAAGACACGCGATTCCTCGCGCACAGGGATGTCTTGGGTCACGAGATTCGTACCACTCGATCAGGTGAAAAGGGATATATCGAATCGGTTATAACGCGGCCGATAGCGTGTGCGCCATGCTCGTCGAACTGGCCATCGGGGACGCGTACGGCGCGGGCTTCGAGTACGCCGATCCCGCCTTCGTGACCAGGCACAACACCCTCTCCGGGTACGTGCCGCACCCGCGGCACCGCGGCATCCGCCCCGGTTCGTACACCGACGACACGCAGATGACCCTGGCGTTGGCGGAGCTGCGGGCGTCCGGTGCACCGTGGACGCCCGAGGCGGTGGCGTCGGCGTTCGTGACCGCGTTCCACCGCGACCGGCGGGAGGGGTACGCGCGTGGTTTCCAGGCGTTCCTGGAGACCGTGCACACCGGCGCGGAGTTCCTGGCGCGCATCCGCCCCGACAGCGACAAGAGCGGCGCGGCGATGCGTGCCGCCCCGGCCGGTCTGCTGCCCACCGTGGCCGACGTGGTGCACCACACCGACGTGCAGGCCAAGGTCACCCACGACACGCCGGACGGGGTGGCGTCGGCGCGGGCGGCCGCGTTGGCCGTGCACTACTGCCACCACGGGCTGGGGCCGGTGGCGGAGGTCGGCTCGTGGATCGCCGACCGGCTCGGCTCCGGGGTGTGGGCGCGGCCGTGGCGGGGCAAGGTCGGGTCGAAGGGCGTGATGAGCGTGCGCGCGGCGCTGACCGCGTTGGCCGGCGGCGGCTCGTTGAGCTCGGTCCTGCGCGAGTGCGTGGCCTTCACCGGCGACGTCGACACGGTCGCGACGGTCGCCCTGGCCGCCGCGTCACGGTCCGCCGAGATCCGCGCCGACCTGCCCGCGGTGCTGGTGGACGGCCTGGAGAACGGGCCGTTCGGGCGCGACCACCTGGCCCGGGTGGACGCTCAGCTCGGGTAGCGCTCGCGGTAGTGGCGGACCAGCTCGGCGACCCGTGCCGGCGGCCACGGGCGGACGTCGCCGAAGGTCGCCGCGAAGAACAGCTCCAGGTGCGCGTGCCACGCCGCGAGCGCTTGCGGCGCGAACGCCGGGTCGGTGATCGCGTGGGTCAGCTCCACCGCGGTGCCCTGCTCGGGGTCGTGCCGGAACTCCCAGCGCACCCGGCCGGTCGGCGAGTCGAACGCCAGCACGCGCGGTTCGGCGCGCTCGACCAGCGGACCGGCCGGCACGTGCGGGTTGGTGGCGCGGGTGGGCACGCCCCGCTCGCCCTCGGTGAGCAGGGACCACACCTCGTCCAGCGGGCGCCAGACGAGGTCGCGGACGAACCGCACCACGCCGCCGTCCAGCCGGCCCTCGTCCAGCCCGAACGCGCGGATGTAGTGCTCCATCGGGCCGCGCACGTCCGCCGGCGGCTCGAACGGGCGGTCGGCGAGCCTGGCCTCCAGGCCCGCCAGGCAGGTGTCCCAGCCCGCGGCGTTGCGCCCGGCGCCGTGCTCGTCGCCGAGGACGTGCGTGAACACCAGCAGGCAACCGCGCTCGTGCGGCAGCAGTTCGAACCGCAGCACGTCGGTGTGCCAGCGGAACGCGAACACCCGCGGCGGGTCGAACTCCAGCACCTCACCGGTGGTGACCTGGTCGGGGAAGGAGAACGTCATCACCCGCCCGTCGATCGCCACCTCCGCCGGGAACCAGTGCGCCAGCTCGCCGGGCTCGGTGACCGCCCGCCACACCGAGGCCTGCGGGTGCGCGAGCACCCGTTCGAACCTGAGCACGGGCTTGCCGTCGATGTGCCGCAACTCGGTGCTCATCGCCTCGTCCCGTCCGCTCGGCCGCTCCCGCCAACCTGCCCGCCCACCTGCCCACTCCCGCCCACCTGGCCACCCCGGTCCGCTCGGCCGACCGCGTCCAGTCGCCGTTCCAACGCGTCGAGGCTGTCCTCCCACATCCGCCGGTAGGGCGCGAGCCAGGCGTCGACCTCGGCCAACGGCCCCGGCCGCAGCCGGTAGAGCCGCCGCTGGGCGTCCCGCCGGACCTCCACCAACCCGGCCTCGCGCAGCACCTTCAGGTGCTTGGACACCGTCGGCTGGCTCACCGACAGCCCGTCGACCAGGTCGTTGACCGGTCGCTCGCCCTCACGCAGCACGTCGAGGATCCAACGGCGCTGCGGGTCGGCGAGCACCGCGAACGTAGATGCCATGGCAGCAATATAGCCTAACCGGCATATGCACTGTCAATCAGCCGCCCACCCCCGCCCGGCGGATCGGCATGAGCGGCGCGGGGGTGGTGGTCAGGAAGTCCGCCACCAACGACGCGCACTGCTCCGGCCGCTCGAACGGCATCAGGTGCGAGGTGCCCGGCAGCACGCACAGCTGCGCGTCCGGGATCCCCTGGTACATCGCGACGGTGTGCTCCAGGTGCACGATGTCGTCGTCACTGCCCAGCACCAGCGTGGGGCTGGTGATCGCGGCCAGGTCGACCACCTCCGGGTCGTGCGCCGCCCGGGCGAACTTGTCCACCACCACCGGCAGGTGGTCGCGCCCGTCCGGCGACACCTCGGCGTACCGGTCGGCGATCTCGGCGGGCAGCTCGCCACCCGCCTCGGGCAGGAACACCCAGCCGTCCTTGGCGTAGGCCGAGTTCAGCACCACGAGCCTGCGCACCAGCTCCGGTCTGCGCTGCGCCACGCCGAGCGCCACCACGCCACCGGCGCTGTAGCCCGCCAGGTGCGCCGGGCCGCCGACCACCTGCTCCAGGAACGCGATCACGTCACCCGCCAGCACGTCGAGCGGCACCGGCCCGGGCACGTCCGGCGTCCGCCCGTGGCCCCGGCGGTCCACCAGGAACACCCGGAAGCGGTCCGCCAACCGCGCCAGGCTCGGCTCGAAGTCGCGCGAGTCGCTGAACCCGCCGTGCAGCAGCACCAGCGGCTCGCCCTCGCCGCGCACCTCGTACCAGGTGCGCACGCCGTTCACCGTCTCGTACATCCAGTCCTCCCGTTGTCCCGCCTACTCCTACGGGACGGGACCGACAAAACCACCGGCAGCTCGAACACCCGCGCGTCCGCGGTGCCCTTCCAGGTCCCCACCCGCACGTTAGGATGAACCTGGCGCCTCGACCCCAGCGCAGCCGACTTCATGCGTGGCACGACCGCGTGAACTTCTCCGCTCGACGATTTCGAGGAGCGCCTCATGCCGCGCACGTTCGCCGGCTCGCCCGTCCGCGACCTGCTCGCCCTCACCTCCCGCCCCGAGGTCATCTCCTTCGCGGGCGGCCTGCCCGCGCCCGAGCTGTTCGACATCGACGGCCTGCGAACGGCCTTCGACCAGGCGCTGTCGCGCCGTTCCTTGCAGTACGCGCCCAGCGAGGGCGACCTGGACCTGCGCGACCTGGTCGCCGACCGGCTCACCGCGCGCGGCCTGCGCACCGGCGCGGCGGACCTGCTCGTCACCTCGGGCTCGCAGCAGGCGTTGACGCTGGTGGTGACGGCCCTGCTGGAGCCGGGCGCGGTGGTCGCGGTCGAGGAGCCGACCTACCTGGCCGCGGTGCAGTGCTTCCAGCTCGCCGGCGCGCGGATCGTGCCCGTCGCGGGCGACGAGCACGGCATGGATCCGGCCGCGCTGGCCGAGGTGGTCGAGCGGGACCGCCCGGAGCTGCTGTACCTGGTGCCGACGTTCGCCAACCCGACCGGACGGACGTTGAGCGCGGCCCGGCGGGCCGAGATCGCCGCGCTCGCCGACCGGCACGGCCTGTGGGTGGTGGAGGACGACCCGTACGGCGAACTGCGCTACCGGGGCGAGCCGGTGCCGCCGCTGGCCACGATGAGCGACCGCGTGCTGTACGCGGGGAGCTTCTCGAAGGTCGGCGCGCCGGGCATGCGGCTGGGTTGGCTGCGCGCGCCGGAGTCGATCATGCGCACGCTGGTGATCGTCAAGCAGGCGGCGGACCTGCACACCTCCACCATCGACCAGGCCGCGGCGGCGGTCTACCTGAAGGCCAACGACCTCGACGAGCACGTCCGCGGGCTGTGCTCGGCCTACCGGGAGCGGCGGGACGCGATGGTCGCGGCGCTGCCGGCCGCGGTGCCCGCCGGGACGCGGTGGAGCGACCCGGACGGCGGGATGTTCGTGTGGGTGACGCTGCCGGGCGGGGTGGACGCGGCCGCGCTGCTGACGTCGGCGCTGGAGCGCGACGTGGCGTTCGTGCCCGGCGCGCCCTTCTACGCGACCACGCCGGACCGGTCGACGCTGCGGTTGTCGTTCACCACCAACACGGTCGACCGGATCGCGGCGGGCATGGGCAGGCTGGCGGCCGTGCTGCGGTAGCGGTGCACGGCCGGACCGTGCGATCCGCATGGTTTTGTGGTGACATCGCGGGGGTGGGTGTTGCGCGCGGCCGGCCGCACCGTGGTTCCCATGAGACGTTCTTCGATCTACTCCCTGGTGATCTCCTCCGCGCTCGGCATCGCGATCGTCGCCGACGGGGGCGGCGACCGGACCGGCTTCGGCACGTGGGGCCTGGTCGGGTGCGCGCTGGCCTACCTGCTGTTCGCGCTGGTGCGGGGCGAGCTGCGGCGGCCGGTGCTGGTGTGGGCGCAGCTCGCCGGCGTGGTGGTGTTCGGCGCGGTGGCGGCGGTCGCGCTGCTGGTCGACCCCGACGTCGGCCGGTACGTGGTGGCGGCGGGGTGGTTGGCGCACGCCGCGTGGGACCTCGTGCACTTCCGCGCCAAGCTGGTGGTGCCCACCTGGTACGCGCTCGGCTGCGTCGTGGTCGACACGTTCGTGGCGGTGTCGCTCGCATGGTGAGGAACTGTTCGCGGTGGGGGTGGTGCGCGTGATGCGGCGGGCGAGGGCGCTCACGCTGGTGTCGCTGGGCGTGGCGTGGTCGACCAGCCTGGTCGGGCCGGGGATCGGCGTGCTGCGGGAGACCCGGCCGGCCTGGGTGGTGGCGGGGTCGGTCGGCGTGGTGCTGTTCAGCGTTGCGCACGCGGGCGTGCTGTACGCGGTGGTGACACCGGGTGTCGCGCGGGCGCGGTGGGACGTGGCTTTCGCGGTGGCCTCGGTGCTGTCGGTGCCGTTGCTGGCGCCGGTGGCGGCGGGGCGGTGGGACACGTGGGCGTGGGTCGGCGCGGCGCTCGTCGGGACCGCTCCGGTGCTGGTGCGGCGGTGGTGGGTGGTGGCGCCCGTCGTGGTCGCGGTGGCCGCGGCGTTGTCGGCGCAACCACCGCGGGCGTTGGTGGTCGCCGGCGGGATCGGCGTCGGGTTGGCGCTGGCGCACGTGCTGCCGGTGTGGCTGTGGGACCTCGTGGTGCAGGCGCAACGCGGTCGTGAGGCGCGGGCCCGGCTGGCGGTGATCGAGGAGCGGCTCCGGTTCGCGCGGGACGTGCACGACGTGCTGGGGCACCGGTTGACCGTGATC
Source organism: Saccharothrix stipae (assembly GCF_054781895.1). NCBI lineage: Bacteria > Bacillati > Actinomycetota > Actinomycetes > Pseudonocardiales > Pseudonocardiaceae > Saccharothrix > Saccharothrix stipae. Next base: position 1,245,907 of record NZ_BAAGTN010000008.1, read on the forward strand.
GCGCTGAAGGCGGAGCTGGCCTCGCGGCTGGCGGTGGTCGACGGTGAGCGTGCGGGCGCGGAGGCGGACGAGGTGCGGGCGCTGGCCTCGGCGGCGTTGGCGGACCTGCGGCAGGCGGTGCACGGGTACCGGACCGTGGAGCTGGAGGAGCAGGCGTCGGCGATCGGGCAGGTGTTGACCTCGTCCGGGGTGCGGTGCACGGTGTCGGTGCCGGCGGAGTTGCCGTCGGTGTCGCGTGAGCTGTCGTGGGCGGTGCGGGAGGCGGGCACGAACGTGCTGCGGCACAGCCGGGCGCGCTGGTGCACGATCGACGTCGAGGTCGGCGCCGGGGAGGTGCGGTTGACCGTGGCCAACGACGGCGCGACCGGCGTGCGGGGGCACGGGGCGGGGTTGAGCGGGCTGGCCGAGCGGCTGGCCCGGGTCGGCGGGACGGTGCGCACGGGGGAGGAGGACGGGGTGTTCACGCTGGTGGCGACCGTGCGGCCGTGATACGCGTGCTGCTGGCCGACGACGAGGAGCTGATCCGCGTCGCGGTGGCGGCGTTGCTCGGGCTGGAGCCGGACATCGAGGTCGTCGCGCAGGCCGCGGACGGCCGGGAGGCGGTGCGCGTGGCGTTGGCGCACCGGCCGGACGTGGCCGTGGTGGACCTCCAGATGCCGTCGCTGGACGGGTTCGAGGTGACCGCGGCGCTGGCGTCGTCCTTGCCGGGGTGCGCGGTGGTGATCCTGACCGGGCGCGGCAAGCCGCCGCACCTGCAACGCGCGCTGTCGACCGGTGCGAAGGGGTTCCTGCCCAAGGGGTCGCCGGGCGGCGCGCTGGCCGACGTGATCCGGCGGGTGCACGGCGGCGCCCGGTACGTCGACCCGGAGTTGGCGGCGGACGCGCTGACCACGCCGCCGTGCCCGTTGACGCCGCGCGAGCTGGAGGTCCTGCGGCTCGCGGAGTACGACACGCCGGTGGCGGTGATCGCGCGCCGGACGCACCTGTCCGCCGGCACGGTGCGCAACTACCTGGCCGCGGCGGTGGCGAAGCTCGGCGCGGCCGGCCGTTCGGAGGCGTACCTGACCGCGCACGACAACGGCTGGCTGTGATCCCCGGTACGGCCCGGTCCGGGGACCGGTTCCGCCGGACCGCCGGCAGGTAGCGGAAGTTTCCGGGGGCCGCGGGCTTGGCCGATGGCCCCGGTCGTCCCTACTTTCGAGGCATCCCAAGGAAAAGAGGGGCCTCATGACCGACTACGCGCCGCCGATCCCGTCACCTTCCCCGCCACCACCGCCGCAGTCACCGCCGCAGTCGCCGCCGGAATCGGCGGCTCCGACCGGGGCGCGGGGCGCGGTCGTGCTGCTGAGCGTGCTCGTCGTGCTGCTGGTCGGCGCGGCCGTCTCGGCCATCGTGCTGTTCATGGGCGCGAAGGACGAGCACGGTCTGGAGGTCCAGCGCCTGGACCAGGCGAGCCGGTCGCTCACCGAGGCCCAGGACCGCCTCGCGGCGACCGACACGGCCAACGACGACGTGGCGAACCAGATCTCGCGGCTGGAGACGCAGAACGCGGAGCTGCGCAAGTGCGCGGAGCCGGCCAAGGACTCGATCATCGCGGCCCGGGACGGCGACGACGCGGCCCTCGGCCCCGCGGTCTCCCGCGCGTCGGACAACTGCTGAGCTGGGAGCACCCATGACCACGCCCGAAGCCGACCGTCAGCCCACGACCCCGCCGCGGCCGTTCGCGCAGCCGTTCGGACCACCGCTCGCGCCGCCGCCGCTCACTCCCGAGTCCCCGTCCGGGCAGGCGCAGCAGTTCCCGGTGCTCCAGCCGCCTCAGCCGCCGCCGGCTCAACCGCCGCCGGCCCGCCCGAGCCGTGCGCCGGTCGTCGTGCTGATCGCGCTGGCCGCCGTGCTCGCCATCGCCACCGCCACGTTCACCGTCCTCTACTTCGGCGAACGAGCCGACCGCGACGGCGTCGCCGCGACCCGGGTGGACCGCGAGCGCGGTCTCGCCGACCTGAGGGAGCAACAGGACGAGCTCGACGCGGCCCTGGAGTCCAACCGGTCGCGCGAGTCCACCCTTTCCATCGAGAACGGCCTGCTCAGCACCTGCGTGGAGGCCGCGAAGGGCTACTTCGACCTGCCGGCGGGGCAGACACCGGAGTCCTCACGCCTGTTCGAGGTCATGTACGACACCTGCCCGCTGATCTGACCGCCGCCTCGCTCACCCGTTCACGAACACGCCCGCGGTGCGGACGCCCTTGGTGTTGTCGAAGCCGTGGGCGAGGACGACCACCCGACCGTCCTTCTCGGCCACCCCTTGCAGCGAGCCCTCCCGGTGGTAGGGCTCCAGCTGCGTGAAGCTCCACGACGTCCCCTCGTCGTCGGTCCGCCACACCGCGGGCAGCTGCACCGTGCCGCCCTGGGCCACCACCTGGCCGAAGACGAGGATGCCGCCGTCGGTCCCGACCGCCTGCTCGACCTGCAGCCCCGTGAACCCGTCGGGGATCGGCAGGTCGACCGGCGTCGACCAGGACCTGCCGTCGTCGGACCGGGTGAAGCTGTCCGGGTCGAAGATCAGGGTCGAGCCGTCGGACGACGCCGCGGCGCTGCCCCACGACAGCGGCACCTCCTCGTGCAGGTCGACGAGTCGGCCCGGCCGGGTGAGGGCGATGATGTTGCCGTACGGCTGTTCTCCGGTTTCGTCGCTGCCCAGGCACCCGCCCATGAACAGGTACCCGAGGTCCACGGTGGCGCGGTTCCGGATGGAGCAGACGAACGGGAAGGCATCGACGGGACGCCAGCTCCACCGTCCGTCGACCGGCGCCCGGGTCCAGGACCGCGAGTCGTAGAGGAGTGCCCACTCACCGTCCGTCGAGGCCCCGACCACCTCTGCGGCGACGATCGAGAAGTCGCCCGTCTCGGCCGGCGGCACGGTGTAGGTGTCGAAGGGGAACTCCGCCGAGACGTCCTGCCAGACCACGCCGTCGGCGGTGGCGAACGCGGCCGGGCGCGTGGGGTACGAACCGCCTTGCTGCTCCCTGGTGAAGGCGTACGCCTTGCCGTCGTGCTCGGCCAGCATGTAGGTGCCGTAGGCGTTCCCCGGCAGGCCCGGGAAGAGGTTGTCCAGGGGCGCTCGCCGCCACGACGTGCCGTCCGGGGAGAACCAGAACCGCACCGTCGACTCCCGGACCGCGATGAACCCGGCGGCGAAGGAGACGACGAGGTCCGCGTCGAACGGGCGGCCGTCGCCGCTGATCTCCTCGATCGACGTGAACCGCCACGACTCCGGGTCCGCGGTGGGCTCGGCGGGGGCGGCGAGTCGTGCGTCGTCCGCGTTCGGGCGACCGCCCGGCGCCGTGCTGGAGACGAGGAGCGACAGGAGGGCGAGGATCGCGACCAGTCGGGTCAGCGGGCGCATCGGTGCTCTGTTCCTCACTCGCAGGGCGGCTGGTCGAGATTGGGCACGGTCTCGTACCACCGGCCCGGTTCGGTCTTGCCGGGGTTCGATTCGTAGATGGCCGCGTCGGTGCGCCCGCCGATGGACAACAACGGGTTCTCGACCGAACCGACCGTTCTGGTGTATTCGTGGCCGCGGTAGGAGTACTTGACCTCCAGCAGCCACCGGTAGGTGCCCGAGCAGCCCGCCACGTCCACGAAGAACGTGAAGGGGTCGTCCACCTTCACCACCCGGTCCACGAAGTCGAGCGGTTGGGCCTTGCCCTCGTCGTCGACCTTGGTGAAGGACCCGGTTTCCAGGTCGAGCTGGTAGGGCGCTCGTGGCCACGCGTCCGGATCGCCGCCGCAGGCCGCCGGTTGGGACAGCAGCCAGTCGACGGCGACGTCGTCGGTCCTGGTGACGTGCTTGGGCTGCACGCTGTTGACGACGACCTCGTTGTCCTTGCTCGTGCGCAGGGAGACGTAGAGGGTGCCCTTGCCCCACGCCCCCGCGCCCGCTTTCACGGCGGTCTGCCTCGGGTCCTCGGCGAACGTGATGCCGAGGTCGTCGAGGCCCTTCCCGCCCTTCGGCATCGCCACCACACCGGCGAGGTCGCAGCCGAACCTCAGCGGCCACCGGGTTTCGATCGAGGTGGGGTCGACACCGGTCGAGCCGACCAGGACGTCGACCGCCTCCTGGAAGAAGACGGTGGCCATCACCGCGGTCAGCACCAAAGGGGCGACGATGGCGTACACCGCCACCCGCCGGCTCTTCCGCTGCGCATTCCCCTGGTCGACCGCGTTCGTCCTGTTGCCGCGATCCTTCCGGCGCCCCATGGTCGCAGGATAACGAGCCCGTGCCGGGCGAACCGCCGATCGGCGGAATCGTGATCGTGCGCCGTTCGCCGGGTAATTGCTTTTGAGCCGAATGGAATTGCCGGCTCAACTCCCGTCGTGCACGACGTCCGCTCGAAGGTCCGACTCCGTCGCCGCACGGACGCCGCGGACCGCGAGCCGGTCCGCGCGCTCGTTCTCCGGGTGCCCGGCGTGCCCCTTCACCCAGTGCCACTCGACCTGGTGGGGTGCGGCGGCGGCGTCGAGGCGCTGCCACAGGTCGACGTTCTTGACCGGCTGCCTGCTCGTGGTGAGCCAGCCGTTGGCCTTCCACTTGGCCATCCAGGACAGGACGCCGTTGCGGACGTACGTGCTGTCGGTGTAGATCCGCACCGCGGACGGCCGCTTGAGCGTCTCCAACGCCCGGATCGGGGCCATCAGCTCCATCCGGTTGTTGGTGGTGGCCGTCGACTCCCCGCCGAACAGGTCGCGCTCGTGCGCCCCGTACCGCAGCACGGCGCCCCACCCGCCCGGTCCGGGGTTCCCGCTGCACGCGCCGTCGGTGTAGATCTCCACCACCTGCTCCATGCGGCGCAACATACCGAGTGGGCCGGCCCGCTCCGCCGCGCGACCGCCGTTGCGCCGAAAGCGCAATCGCTGTCGTCCCGCCGGCGGCCGCGGGCACGCTGGGGACATGGCACTGGGCTTCAGGGGTGAGGTGGCGGAGTTCTACCACCGGTACCGGCGCGGGTACCCGCCCGCGGTGTTCGACGCGCTGGTGGAGACGTTCGGGCTGACGCCCGACGACGTCGCGGTGGACCTCGGGTGCGGCACGGGTCAGGTGACGGTGCCCCTCGCGGCGCGGGTCCGCGCGGTGGTCGGGGTCGACCCGGAGCCGGACATGCTGGCGCAGGGCCGGCGTGCGGCGCAGGAGCGGGGTGCGGCGAACCTGGCCTGGGTGGTCGGGACGGACGCCGACGTGCCCGCGTTGCGCGGGGTGCTCGGTGACGGGTCGGTCGGCGTGGTCACGATCGGCCAGGCGCTGCACTGGATGCGGCCCGACGACCTGTTCCGCGACCTGTTCCCGCTGGTCCGGCCGGGTGGGGGTGTGGCCGTGCTGACCAACGGCACCCCGCTGTGGTTGCAGGACACCGACTGGTCGCGGGCGTTGCGCGGGTTCCTGGAGCGGTGGCTGGGCCGGCCTGCGGGCAACGCGTGCGGCACGGACGAGGAGAGCCAGGCGCGGTACCGGGAGAGCCTGGCCGCCACCGGGTTCCGGGTGGACGTGCACGGTGTGGACTACGCCGGCACGCTGGACGTCGAGTCCATTGTGGGCGGTGTCCTCTCGGCGCTGCCCGTCGACCGGCTCCCGGCGCGGCGTTCGGACTTCACCGAAGGGATCCACCGTGCGCTCGAACCCCACGCGCCGTTCACCGAGCACGTGCACGTGACCGTGCTGACCGGGCGGAAGTGAGGGCCGCGCCGCCGGTTGGGCCAGGATGGGCGGGTGAAGTGGACACGGGCGGTGCGGCACGTCGAGGAGTTGGCGGCCAAGTGCGGCGAGATGGCGAGCCTGCCGAGCTCGATCCAGCCGTTGCGGGTGGTGCGGTTGTGGGCCGTGGGCGACCTCCTCGGCGAGCCACGTGATCTCGACCGGGTGACCGTCGCCGTGGTGGTCGACCTGCCGGTCGACGACGTGCCGTGGCTGAGCGAGCCGCACGGCGCGGAGCACTGGGCCAACGCCACGCGGGTGGCGAGGAACCCGATCACGGCGCTGTGGCGGTCGGCGCATGCCCCGGTCTGGAACCACCACGTCGACCGGCCCGTGCTGGTCTGGGACTCGGTGGACGGGGTGGTGGAGGACGCCGTCGCGGCCCTCGCCGACGGTCGCGGCGGCCAAATCCGGCCGCCCGCGCCGGGAGCGGACGAGGTGCGGGCGCGGCTGCGCGACGAACTGGCCGTGAGCCTGCGCGCACTGCGCCGCCACAGCCGCGCCTACGAGGAGAAGCGCTGGAGCCCAGGCAAGCTCACCGCGGTCTCGGACGCCCTGTGGCGCGTCGGCGACGGCTACCTCGACGTGCTGGACGCCGTCGAGCGGACCGCACCGTAAATCCAACCCCCCATCGCCGCGCGTGCGGACTCCCTGGGGTGTCGTCGCGGTGGCCCGGTCTCCCGGGTGTCGTTCGGAAGTTCGGCGAAGACCCTGGCCGTCACGTCGTCGATCGACGAGCCGAACCCGTCCGGCGACGTGGCTTGGATCCGTGCGGTGCCACCGGTGAGTGGGCGTCCTTCGTGACGTCACCTGTGGGTAGCACGTGAGGGGGCCATATCGTTCTCCCTACAACCGTGCGAGGAGTTCTCGTTTTTTCGCTTCGAACTCGCCGGCTGTCACAATTCCCGCGTCGCGGAGTTCGCCGAGCTTGCGCAACTGCTCGAACACGTCGGGCTCGGTGGAAGTGGCCACCGGTTGGGTGGCGGGCGCCGACTGGGAAGACAACCGGTTGCGGACCGCGTCGGCGATCTGCTTGCCGTCCTTCTTGTTCATGCCCTTGATCTCGGCTTTGTTGCCCGAGGCGAAGACGGTCAGGTTGCCGAGGGCCATGCCGGACGACCACTGGACCGAGGAGACCTTCTCGATGGGGAAGTCCTCGGTCACCTGCCTGCCGATCCCGTCCTTGACGAACAGCAGGCGGCGGTCGCTCAGGACGACCAGGCCTTGGCCTGGTCCGTACGCCCCCGCGGCCATCAGCTCGACCTGCTCGCCTTCCCGCAGGTACTCCACGAGGCGCTTGATCTCTCGACCTGCGCCGATCCTCGCCTGCATCTTGTCCTTCGCCGCCTGGATATCGGGACGTAGATCGTCTGCCATTGCACTCCTCACTCCAACAGTTGTGTACTGCCATCGCCCGCGAGGGTGCTTCTTGTTGCAGAGATCCGCGACTTCGCCCGGTGAAAGCGACGAATCCGATGCGGCTTTCGGGTTCCGCAGGTGGCATTTTCGGCATCGTGCGCTGGGCGTGATGCGTCCGGCACAGGTCGACGGACCGCACACCCAGCACGTCACCAACGCCGCGAGCCTCACTCGTCCGGGTGGAATCGTCCACTCTCCAGGGTGGTGTCGTCGCTGTGACCCGGGTACGCCCAACTGTCATCCGGAGACTCGGCGAAGATCCGGGACGTCACGTCGTCGATCAACGAGTCGAAGTCCGGCGGCGCGGTGTCGCCCAGAGTTGGCGCGTTCTGTCGGTTGGGGTCGAGCTGCGAGTGCCCTCGTACAGCGCAACGCGGCTGCAAGGGTGACCGAGCTGCTGGCTTCGTTCCGCGTGGTCCTGCTCGGCGGCGCGCGGCGGACCGGGAAGACGACGCTGGTGCGCGAGTTGCTCGACGTGCCTGGCCACGCGTGGTTCAGCTTCGACGACGAGGCCGTGCTCGCCCGTGCGGCGGACGGTCCGGTCGGTTTCGTGGACGCCTTGCCGCGACCGGCGGGGGTCGACGAGTTCCAGCGGGCCGGACGTGGCTTCCTGCTCGCGGTGAAGCAGGCGACTGACCGCGACCGCGCGTGAGGTCAACTGCTGTGTCCGGGGCGCCCGACTACCTGGCCGACAAGGCCCTCTCGGAGACCTTCGGGCCGCGCCGGGAGGCTGCTGCTCCGGCCGTTGTCGACGGGGAGCGGCTCGGTGTGCGGGAAACCTTCCTGGACCGGCTGTTCGAGCCGCACCGGTGGCCGGGTCGGCGGTGGCGGCCCGAGCCGACCCCGTCGGGTGCGTCACCCGGCGGGGGTCGGTCGGCCTTGGCGATCGACCGGCGGCCGCGCGAACGCCACGCCTCCAGGTGAACCAGTCGTCCGCGGTCGTGGTCCGGCCTTACGGAGTGTGTCGTCAGCGTTCGCCGGGCGGTGAACCTGAGTCGGTCACCCGCGCGGATCGGGTCGGCGTCGAGGAGATCGCGGATCTCTCGCAACGGCTTTCCGGGATGCTCGAACTCACCAACCGCGCTCGCGCCACTCGCCGAGCTTGGGGCGCTCCTCGCCCAGCGTGGAGTCGTCCCCGTGACCGGGGTAGAACCAGGTGTCATCGGGCAGTTCACCGAAGACCCGGGCCTCCAGGTCGTCCATCAGGCTCTTGAAGTCCTCCGGGCTCGTCGTTCGTCCAGGACCGCCCGGGAACAGCGAGTCGCCGGTGAACAGGTGGGGGTGGCCGGTCGGGTCGCGGTACAGCAGGGCGATCGAGCCCGGAGTGTGGCCGCGCAGGTGGATCACCGTCAGGGGGACCTCGCCGACGTGCACGGTGTCCCCGTGCTCCACCAGCACGTCCGGCGGGATGGGGAGCACGTCCGCGTCCGCCGCGTGCGCGACGGTGTTCGAGCCGTTCGCCCCGGCCACCGCGCCCAGGGCGCCCCAGTGGTCCGCGTGCTGGTGCGTGGTCACCACCGTCTTCAACCTCGGCCGGCTCACCGAGTGCCCGACCAGGTCCGACAGCCGCTGCGGGTCGGCCGCCGCGTCGATGAGCAGTCCCTCGTTCGTCGCACGGCAGACCAGCAGGTACGCGTTGTTGTCCATCGGCCCCACCGAGACCTTCGTGACGGTCAACGCGTCCAGGGTGCGCCGTGCCGCCGGTCCGCCCGGCGATACATGCCCCGTGTAGTCCTCTAGTACGTCCACAATGGCCGACCGTATCCGACCGGACACCCTTCAGGACCGCCACCGGCCGACCCCTTAGGGTTTGTAACGCTCGCCGCCGCCACACCGATGTCGTCTGATTAGGGTTCTTCCACCTCGTGCCTACCAAACGTCGGATCAACTGGGACGTCCTGCGCATCCTCGCCGTGCTGTGCGTGCTCCTCCAACACGCCACCCACGCCGGACCGTCCGTCCACTCCGAACTCGGCCGACCGTCCTTCGTCTTCGCCCTCGAATTCGGCGCCGGCGGCCTCGTCGTCCTCTCCGCCTACTTCGCCTGCGCCTCGTTGGCCAAGGGCGAGCCGGCCCGCTTCCTGCGCCACCGCCTCGCCCGCCTGGTCCCCGCCTACGTGGTGGCCGCCACCGGCACGTACGCCGTGCTGCGCCACCTGGCCCCGGAGGGCTGGAGCCACCTCGAACCGCGCGACCTGCTCTTCAACGTCCTCATGCTGCAGAACTGGTTCCCCGGCGTGCGCCTGGTCGACTTCTCCTACTGGACCCTCCCGGTGCAGGTCACGGGCTTCGTCGCGGGCGCGCTGCTGGCCTCGCGGGTCCGCGGCCGGGCGGTCCAGGCGCTGCTCTGGACGCTCGTCGTCGCACCCCTGGTCACCAGGGTCTGGACGGTCGAGCCCGGCGCGATCCGCACCCTCTACGACGGCCTGGGCGTGCACCGCGCGCAGCTGTTCGCCATCGGCGTCGGCATCTGGCTGTGGTCACGGGCCCGGCTCGGCGACCGGCACCTGTTCGCGCTGCTCACCGCGTCCCTGCTGGCCCAGGCCGTGCACAGCGCCGACCTCGCCTCGACCATCGGCCTCGGCGTGCTGCTGATCGGCGTGTGCGCCGCGGCGGGCGGCCCGGACTGGGACATCCCGCCCCTGCGCCTGCTCGCCCGGCCCATCAGGTGGCTGGCCGGCATCTCCTACGGCGTCTACCTGGTCCACCAGGAGATCGGCTACCTGGTGATGGCGAAGGTCGCGCCGCACGGCGGGCAGTTGGCCGAGCTGGCCGCCTTCACCGGCACCGCCGTCGTCCTGGGCTGGCTGCTCACCAAGTTCGTGGAACGGCCGGCGCACCGGGTGCTCACGGCGAGCCGGCCGGCCGTGGCGGGCATCCTGCTCAGCGCCCGCCTGCACACCGCTCAGAGCCACTTGGGCAGCGTCGGCGCCGTCCCGTTCAGCCGCGCGCCGCTCTGGCGGCCGGTGAGCCACGCCAGCACGTCGGCCGCCGCCCCGTTCACCGCGGTCGACGTCCCACCGGCCGCGGTCAGCTCCCAGCTGCGCTGACGACCGTCCGGGAACACCGCCTCGACCCGCACGGCGGGCACGTCGGCCCGGTCGGCGTACTGGCCGACGACGTCCTCCAGGAAGTGCTCCAGCAGGTGCGGCGGCAGGTCGGCGAACCCGACGCCGCGGTCCAGGTCGACGAGGTGGAACCACACCTCGCGCAGCCGCAGCCACGGCACCCGGTGCGCCAGGAACGGACCCGCCTTCGGGTGCACGACCTCCGCCTCCCACGCGGTGGGCGGCAGCTCGCGGGCGGCCGTGGCGAAGCGCTGGCACGCCGCGTCGAGGTCGGCGCGCAGCAGCTGCGGCAGCCGGCCCGAGCCCTCGGCGATGTCGGCGTCGCGGTCGGCCGCGCTCGGGTACATCTGGTGCTCGACGCCGGTCTTGGCCCACGTGAGCAGGTTCACCAGGGCGTCGGCGTTGCGGGCGAGGTGCGTCACCACGTGGCCTCGGCTCCAGCCGGGCAGCAGGCTCGGACCGCGCAGCGCCACCAGGTCCAGCTCGGCGACGACCTCGTACAACGCCCGCGTCGCCCGTTCGACCTCGGCGAGCCCGGCGACCGCGTCCTGGACCGCGGCCGACTGCTCGCGCGGCGCGGGTACGCTCGTCTGGGCGGATCGGACCTGGGCGGCATCAGCGAAGCTCATGGGCACCTCATCCCGGCGTATGCGGCCGAACGGCCTATCACCCCAGCGTAGGGGCGTTCACTACCGACCGGTAGAGCCGTTGGCGCACGATCGTGGACGTGCCCGGAACGGGTTTTGTCGGTGCCCGCCCCTAGCATGGTTGACGCCCTCCCCGACAGGGCTGACGCAGTGGTCCGATACGCTTTTCGAACGTCTGTTCGGGGGAAGGTCAAAAACCGAAGGGAACCGTTGTGGCCGACCGGCTTGTCGTTCGCGGGGCGCGCGAGCACAACCTGCGAGGGGTGGACCTCGACCTGCCGAGGGACAGCCTCATCGTGTTCACCGGGCTGTCCGGCTCGGGCAAGTCCAGCCTCGCCTTCGACACGATCTTCGCCGAGGGCCAGCGCCGCTACGTCGAATCGCTGTCGGCGTACGCGCGGCAGTTCCTCGGCCAGATGGACAAGCCGGACGTCGACTTCATCGAGGGCCTGTCGCCCGCGGTGTCGATCGACCAGAAGTCCACCAGCCGCAACCCGCGGTCGACCGTGGGCACCATCACCGAGGTCTACGACTACCTGCGGCTGCTCTACGCCCGCGCGGGCAAGGCGCACTGCCCCACCTGCGGCGAGGCGATCAGCAAGCAGACGCCGCAGCAGATCGTGGACCAGGTGCTGGCGATGGAGTCGGGCACCAAGTTCCAGGTGCTCGCGCCGGTCATCCGGGGTCGCAAGGGCGAGTACCTCGACCTGTTCTCCACCCTCCAGTCGCAGGGCTACTCGCGCGCCAAGGTCGACGGCGTCGTGTACGCCCTCGGCGAGGTGCCGAAGCTGAAGAAGCAGGAGAAGCACGACATCGCGGTCGTGATCGACCGGCTGAGCGTGAAGACGAGCGCCAAGCAGCGGCTGACCGACTCGGTGGAGACGGCGCTGCGGCTGGCCGACGGCCTGGTCGAGCTGGAGTTCGTGGACGTCCCGGAGACCGACCCGCGCCGGGTGCGCGGCTTCTCGGAGAACCTGGCCTGCCCGAACGGCCACCCGCTGGCGATCGAGGACCTGGAGCCCCGGTCGTTCTCGTTCAACTCGCCCTACGGCGCGTGCCCGGCGTGCACCGGCATCGGCGTGCGCAAGGAGGTCGACCCGGAGCTGGTCGTGCCGGACGACGAGCTGTCGCTGGCCGAGGGCGCGATCGCGCCGTGGGCCTCGGGCCAGACCGCCGAGTACTTCACCCGCCTGCTGGAGTCGCTGGGCCTCGCGATCGGGTTCCGCACGGACACGCCGTGGCGGCAGCTGCCCGCCAAGGTGCAGAAGGCGGTGCTGCACGGCGTCGACGAGCAGGTCAACGTCCGCTACAAGAACCGCTACGGCCGCGAGCGCTCCTACTACGCCAACTACGAGGGCGTGATCCCGTTCCTGGAACGGCGGCAGGAGCAGACCGAGTCCGAGTACATGCGGGAGAAGTACGAGGGCTACATGCGGGAGGTGCCGTGCCCCACCTGCCAGGGCACCCGCCTCAAGCCGGAGATCCTGGCCGTCACGCTGCACCACGGGCGCAAGGGCGACAAGTCCATCGCCGAGGTGTGCAACATGTCGGTGGCCGAGTGCTCGGAGTTCCTCGACGGGCTCAAGCTGGGCAAGCGCGAGTCGATGATCGCGGGCGCGGTGCTCAAGGAGATCCAGGCCCGGCTGCACTTCCTGCTCGACGTGGGCCTGAACTACCTGTCGCTGGACCGCGCGTCCGGCACCCTCTCCGGTGGTGAGGCGCAGCGGATCAGGTTGGCCACGCAGATCGGCTCGGGCCTGGTCGGCGTGCTGTACGTGCTGGACGAGCCGTCGATCGGCCTGCACCAGCGCGACAACCACAAGCTGATCGAGACCCTCACCCGGCTGCGCGACCTGGGCAACACGCTGATCGTGGTCGAGCACGACGAGGACACCATCCGCACCTCCGACTGGGTGGTCGACATCGGCCCCGGCGCGGGCGAGCACGGCGGCAAGGTCGTGCACAGCGGCCCGTACCGGGAACTGCTCAAGAACAAGGAGTCGATCACCGGCGCCTACCTGGCGGGGCGCAAGGAGATCGCGATGCCCGCCACCCGCCGCAAGGTCGACAAGAAGCGGCAGCTCACGGTGGTCGGCGCGCGCGAGCACAACCTGCGCGGCATCGACGTGTCGTTCCCGCTCGGCTGCCTGGTCTCGGTCACCGGCGTGTCCGGCTCGGGCAAGTCCACGCTGGTCAACGACATCCTGGCGACGGTGCTGGCGAACAAGCTCAACGGCGCGCGGCAGGTGCCGGGCAGGCACACCCGGGTGCGCGGGTTGGACCAGGTCGACAAGCTGGTGCAGGTCGACCAGTCGCCGATCGGCCGCACGCCGCGGTCGAACGCGGCCACCTACACGGGTGTGTTCGACCACATCCGCAAGCTGTTCGCGGCCACCACCGAGGCGAAGGTGCGCGGCTACCAGCCGGGCCGGTTCTCGTTCAACGTCAAGGGCGGGCGCTGCGAGGCGTGCGCGGGCGACGGCACGATCAAGATCGAGATGAACTTCCTGCCGGACGTGTACGTGCCGTGCGAGGTGTGCAAGGGCGCCCGGTACAACCGCGAGACGCTGGAAGTGCACTACAAGGGCAAGACGATCTCCGAGGTCCTCGACATGCCGATCGAGGAGGCGGCCGCGTTCTTCGAGCCGATCAACGCGATCCACCGGCACCTGCGCACGCTGGTCGACGTCGGCCTGGGGTACGTGCGGCTGGGGCAGCCCGCGCCGACCCTGTCCGGCGGCGAGGCGCAGCGGGTGAAGCTGGCGGCGGAGCTGCAGAAGCGGTCCACCGGCAAGACGGTGTACATCCTCGACGAGCCGACGACCGGTCTGCACTTCGAGGACATCCGCAAGCTGCTCGGCGTGATCAACGGGTTGGTCGACAAGGGCAACACGGTGATCGTGATCGAGCACAACCTCGACGTCGTCAAGACGTCGGACTGGCTGGTCGACATGGGCCCCGAGGGCGGGTCGGGCGGCGGCATGGTGGTGGCCGAGGGCACGCCGGAGCAGGTCGCGGAGGTCGAGGACAGCTACACCGGGCAGTTCCTGCGCGAGGTGCTGCCCGCGACGGCCGCGGTCGGCTGACCGGCGCGACAGGCCCGACGAGGGCGCGCGGGAGGTTGGACCAGGCGACGGCGGGGCGGTCGGGCTGGCCGGGCCGGGAGGTTGGACAGGCCGCGCGGGATTTCGGACCGGGAGGTCGGGCCGGGTGGCCGGGAGGTTGGGCCAGGACGTCCCGGAGGTCGGACCGGGGCACGCAGGAGGTTGGACCGGCGGCCGGCGTGGGCAACCATGGCGGCATGCCGCTGAACTCCTACCGCTTCCGCAGCGTCTGGTCGGTGGACACCTCGCCGGGGCACGCCTTCGAGGTGCTCGCCGACCTGGGCAGTTACCCGCAGTGGTGGCGGGAGGTGCGGGCCGCCCGCCAGGTCGCCGAGGACGCGGCCGAGCTGCGGTGCCGGTCCGTGCTGCCCTACGACCTGGTGTTCCAGGCGCACCACAACGCCCGGGAGCCGGAGGCGGGTTTGTTGCGCGCCGACCTGGTCGGCGACCTCGACGGCACGGCGAGCTGGCGCATCTTCCCCGAGGGCGCCGGGGCGCGGCTGGTCTACGAGCAGGAGGTGGTGGTGCGCAAGCCGCTGCTGCGCGGCCTGGCGCTGGTGACCCGACCGCTGCTCAAGGCCAACCACGAGCTGATGATGCGCAGCGGCCAGCGCGGTCTGCGCACCTACCTGGCCGGGTTCCGGGCGGCGCTGGGGAACGGCTGAGGCGAAAAATCACCGGATCCGGGTGAACCGTCGGGGCCTGCCGTGCGTGTGGGTGGCATTCGATCGCCCCAGGGAGGTCCACCATGACCCGCACCCGTGCCGTCGTCGCCGCCGTACTCGGTATCACCCTGCTCGGCGCTTGTGGCACCACGACCCAGAACGGCGCCGCGCGACCCGTGGGCCAGGAGCAGGCGTCGGGTCCGGTCGCCGGTGAACCGGCGAAGGCGGGCGGCGAGATCGCGCCGCCCGAGGAGTCCGTGCTGACCACCGCCGTGGTGCCGGGCCTGGGCACGGTGCTGACCGACGGTGAAGGCCTGACGCTGTACCGGTTCGACCGCGACACGGCCAACCCGTCGACGTCCACTTGCGACGGTGGTTGCGCGGAGAAGTGGCCGCCGGTGCTGGCGACGTCCGGTGACGTGCGGCTGCGTGGCGTCGACCGGGCGCTGGTGGCGACCCTCGACCGCGCGGACGGCACCAGGCAGGTCACCGTGGCGGGGTGGCCGGTGTACCGGTTCGCCGAGGACACGGCGCCGGGCCAGGCCAAGGGGCAGGGCGTGGGCGGCACGTGGTTCGTGGCCGCGCCGGACGGCAGGAAGGCCGCGCCCGCGCCGGGTGTGGTGCTGACGACCGCGTCCGTCGGCGACCTGGGCACGGTGCTGACCGACAAGGACGGCATGACGCTCTACCGGTTCGACCGGGACACCGCCGACCCGTCGGCGTCCAACTGCGACGGCGACTGCGCGACGAAGTGGCCGCCGCTGCTGGTGGACGCGCCCGGGTTCGGCGTGCAGGGCGTGGACCCGTCGTCGGTGGGCGCGGTGACCCGCGCGGACGGCAGGTTGCAGGCCACGGTCGCCGGGTGGCCGCTGTACCTGTTCGCCGACGACGTGGTGTGCGGTGACGCGAAGGGCCACGGCGTGGGCGGGGTGTGGTTCGCCGCCAAGCCGGACGGCACGAAGGCGGGCGGGTGAGGCGCCCGGTCGATCACCCGCGGCTTCGGGGGTTGCGCAGGGCACGTCCGGGCAGGGCGTCGGTCCGCCTGCCCTCGTGCAGCACGGCGACGCCGTTGACGAGGACGTGGGTGATGCCCGCGGCGGCCTGCCGGGGCGCCTCGAAGGTGGCGGTGTCGGCGACGGTGTCCGGGTCGAACAGCACGAGGTCGGCCGCGTACCCCTCGCGCACGAGCCCCCGGTCGGCCAGCCGCAGCCGCCGCGCGGCCCGCCCGGTCAGGTGGGCGACGCACTCCTCCAGGTCCAGCACGCCGAGCTCGCGCACGTACCGGGCGAGGTAGCGGGGGAAGGTGCCCCACGCGCGCGGGTGGGGCCGGTCGCCGACGAGCAGGCCGTCGCTGCCGCCGGTGTGCGCGGGGTGCCGCATGATCGCCCGGACGTTGTCCTCGTGGCCGACGTGCATCAGGCACGAGGTGCCGAGCCGTTCGGACAGCAGGACGTCGAAGAACAGGTCGGCGGGCCGACGCCCGGCGCGCCGGGCGGACTCGGCGATCGAGGAGCCGACCAGGTGCGCGTTCTCCGCCCGGCGCACGCCGTTGACCTCGATCGTGGCCCAGTCGACCGGCACGCCGTGGCAGCCGTCGGAGCCGGTTTCCTCGACCTCGACCCGGATCCGCTCGCGCGTGTCCACATCGGACAGTCGGGCCAGTGTCGCCGCCGGGCCGCCCTCGCCCGCCCAGCCCGGCAGCAGTGCCGACAGGTAGGTCGCGCCGGGCAGGTAGGGGTAGGTGTCGAGGGTGATGTCCGCGCCCGCCGCGATCGCCCGGTCGAGCAGGTCCAGCAGCTCGCCCGCCCGGCCGCGGTTGACGTCGAAGTTCATCGTGGCGTGCGCGAGGTGCAGCGGGCAGCCGGAGTCGCGCGACACGCGCACCATCTCCGCGTACGCCTCCAGCGCGCCCGCGCCGTAGCTGCGGTGGTGGGGGCTGTAGAACCCGCCGAGCTCGCCGACGACCCGGCACAGCGCGGTCAGCTCGGCGGTGTCGGCGTACCGGCCGGGGGTGTAGGTCAGGCCGGACGACATGCCCACCGCGCCCTCCCGCAACGACCG
The DNA here is from genome assembly GCF_054781895.1 of Saccharothrix stipae. NCBI lineage: Bacteria > Bacillati > Actinomycetota > Actinomycetes > Pseudonocardiales > Pseudonocardiaceae > Saccharothrix > Saccharothrix stipae. Next base: position 1,262,617 of record NZ_BAAGTN010000008.1, read on the forward strand.
CGCCAGCACCTCGCGCATCCGGTCCAGCTCGGCGTCGGTGGCGGGCCGGTCGTGGTGGCCGACGCACAGCATCCGCAGCGTGCCCTGCGGCACGAGGTACGCGGCGTTGACCGCGATGCCCCGGTCGAGGCGGTCCAGGTACTCGCCGACCGTGCGCCAGTCCCAGTCGAACCCGGGCGGGTCGTCGTTCCACCCGGCCAGTTGGGCCCGCAGCACGGCCAGCACGTCGTCGTCCGCGGGCGCGTAGGACAGTCCGTCCTGGCCCAGGACCTCGGTGGTCACGCCCTGCGAGACCTTCGCCAGGTGGTCGGGCTCGGCCAGCACCTGGAGGTCGGAGTGGGAGTGCATGTCGATGAAGCCGGGGGCGAGGACGCGGCCGTCGGCGTCGACCACCCGGCCGCCGGGCACCCGGTCGCCGATCGCGGCGATCCGCCCGTCGCGCACGCCGACGTCGGCCCGGTAGGCGGGCGCGCCGGTGCCGTCGACGACCCGCGCGCCCCTGAAGACGACGTCCACGGCGCGGTCCTCCTTAGAAGTAGGTGCGCACCAGGTCGACCACGGTGGTGCCCTCGACCACCGGGATCAGCGGCCACTTGTCGAACACCGTGCAGGGGTGGGACAGGCCAAGGCCGACCCAGTCGCCGACCTCGACGTCGTCACCGGACAGCCGCACGAACGCGTGCTGGTCGTTGAGCGCGGTGACCTCCGCCGCGAACGGCCGCTCGACGCCGTCACGGCCGCGCACGACCTGCGGTTCGGGCAGCCCTTCGTCGAACGACGCGTCGCGCTTGCCCAGCGTGAGCAGCGCCAGGTCGTCTTGGGGCCGTGAGGTGACCTGCGCCCACGCGCGCAGCGCGCTGCGGAACGGTTGCGCGCCGGGCGTGCGGGCCAGCGGCGAGATGCCGCGGTAGAAGCCGTCGTCGTGGGTGATGTACGCGCCGCTGCGCAGCACCGGCCGCACCGGGAACGGCCACGGCTCGGTGAGCGTCGCGGCCACCTGGTCGAAGTACGCGCTGCCGCCCGCGGTGACGATCGGCTCGGCCACGGCGAACAGGTCTCGCAGCACGATCGCCAGCCCCCGCAACGAGGTCAGGTAGTCGTCCACGACGGACCGCGCCGCGGGTGACGCGTCGTGCGCCAGCGCGCCCTCGTAGCCGCCGACGCCGACCAGCCGCAACGCCGGGCTCGCGGCGGCCGCACGGGCCACCGCCAGCGCCGTGGCCCGGTCGCGCGCGCCGGTCCGCCCGCCTCGCGCACCCAGTTCGACCAGCACGTCGACCGGGCGCGCCGGCGTGCCCAGCGCCTCGGTCATCCGGGCCACGCCCGCGACGGAATCCACCCAACAGGTGAACTCGAACGTGTCGTCGGCGGCCAGTTCGGCGGCCAGCCACCGCAGCCCGGCGGGGTCGACGAGCTGGTTGGCCAGCAGCACCCGCGCCACCCCGAACGCCCGGTAGACCCGCAGCTGGCTGGTGTTGGCCGCGGTGATGCCCCACGCGCCGTGCGCCAACTGGCGGGCGAACAGCTGCGGGGCCATGGTCGTCTTGCCGTGCGGCGCGAGCAGCACGCCGCGGTCGGCGCACCAGCGGGCCATGGTGGCCAGGTTGTGCTCCAGCGCGGCCGCGTCCAGCACGACCAGGGGGCCGACGAACCCGTCGGTGAACAGGTCGAGCCGGCGCTCGGCCACGTCGCCGATCGTCGCGCCGAACGCGTCGGCCGGCAGGCCCTTGAACCGCCAGTCGACCCGCTCGTCGCGGATGGCGGCCACAGCGTCGAGGTCCACGTCAGTCGCTCCTCACGTTGCATGTTACGCAACGGCTATTGCGCGATGTGCTGTTGGAGTGTGTAACATTCGGTCGCCACGCCGTCAATCAACCGACGCCGGTCACCCGACCGCGCCCGTCACCGGGCCGACGTCCGCCGACCGGCCGACACCGTCGACCAAGGAGCCTGGATGCGGTTCGACCTGCCGGGCGGCGTGGTGTGCCTGGGCGAGACCATGGCGGTGCTGGTGCCCGCCGAACCCGGGCCGCCGCGCGCCGCGCGCACCTGGACCCGCGCCATCGGCGGCGCCGAGTCCAACGTGGCCGTCCACCTGGCGCGGTTGGGAGTGCGCAGCCGGTGGATCGGCGCCGTGGGCGACGACGCGTTCGGCGGCGCGGTCCTCGACGCGGTCGGCGGCGCGGGCGTCGACGTCACCGGCGTGCGCGTGGACCCCGACCGGCCGACCGGCCTCTACGTCAAGGAAGCCGACGCCGCCGGCAGCGCCGTGCGCTACTACCGGCGCGGCTCGGCGGCCTCCGCGATGGGCCCCGACGTGCTGGACCGGCTGCGCCTGGACGACGTCGCGCTGGTGCACGTCAGCGGGATCACCGCGGCGCTGTCGGACAGCTGCCTGGACCTGGTGCGCGCGGTGCTGCGCCGACCGCGGACCGCGCCGGTGTCGTTCGACCTCAACTGGCGGCCCGCGCTGTGGCGCGACCGCGACCCCTCCGTGCTGCGGGACCTGGCCGACGCGGCGGACGTCGTGCTCGCCGGCTCCGACGAGGCGCAGGTCGTGTGGGGCACCGGCGACCCCGCCGACCTGCGGGCACTGCTGCCCGGCCCGACGACGCTCGTGGTCAAGCACGGCGCCCGCGGCGCGACCGTGGTCGAAGGCGGCGCGACGACGTTCCAGCCGGGACTGCGGGTGGACGTGGTGGAGCCCGTCGGCGCGGGCGACGCGTTCGCCGCCGGTTACCTCGCCGCCCACCTCGCCGGGCAGCCACCGGCCCGCCGGCTGCGCGTCGGGCACCTCCAAGCCGCCGCCGCCCTGCTCACCAGGGAGGATGTCGGCGAGCCGCTGCCGTACGCGGTGACCGCGCCACTGCTGGACGCCGACCCCGGCACGTGGGCCGCCGCACACCTGAGGAGACCTCGATGAGCCAAAGCCTGGACCGGGCGCTGACCCTGGTGGGGCAACTGGCCACCGGACCCAAGACGCTCGAAGAGCTGTCGGGCGTCATCGAGGTGCACAAGTCGACCACCATGAGGCTGCTGCGCACCCTGGAGTCGCACCGGTTCGTGCAGCGCGAGGGCGTGCACCACTACCGGCTGGGCACCGCGCTGTTCGACCTGGCCAACCGGGCCCTGGAGGAACGCGACGTGCGGCGCAGCGCCGAGAACGCCCTGCGCGACCTCAACGCCCGGACCGGCTACACCGTGCACCTCGCGTCCTACGAGGACGGCGAGGTCATCTACATCGACAAGTACGACAGCACCCACCCCATGCGGATGTACTCGCGCATCGGCAGACGGGCACCGCTGCACTGCACCGCCGTGGCCAAGGTGCTGCTGTCCGACCTGCCCGAGCCGCGCCGCCGCGAGGTCGCCCGGTCGATCGACTACGTGCCGCTGACCGCCAACACCATCACCTCGCCCGAGGCCTACCTGGCCGAGCTCGACCGCGTCCGCACCGCCGGCTACGCGGTGGACAACGCCGAGCACGAGGACTTCATCCACTGCCTCGCCGCACCCGTGCGCGGCGCCCGCGGCGAGGTCGTCGCGGCCGTGTCCCTGTCCGTGCCCAGGGTGCTGCTCGACTTCGACGGCCTGCTCGGCCACCTGCCCGACCTGCTCGCCACCGCGCGGGCCGCGTCCGTCGAGTGCGGCTGGACGCCGCGCGACTGACGAACCACCAGAGAGGAACACGCACACCCATGGCGAAGACCGAGATCAGGACCGCCGACGCGCCCACCCCCGTGGCCGCGTTCTCCCAGGGCGTCCGCAAGGGCCCGATCCTCCAGGTCGCGGGCCAGGTCGGGTTCGACCCGGAGACCGGCGCCGTCGTCGGCGACACCGTGGCCGAGCAGACCCGGCAGGCCATGCGCAACGTGCTCGCCGTGCTCGCCGCGGGCGGCGCGTCCCTGGCCGACGTGGTGATGCTGCGCGTCTACCTCACCGACACCGCGCACTTCGCCGAGATGAACGCCGCCTACGGCGAGTTCGTCACCGAGGAGCCCTTCCCCGCCCGCACCACCGTCTACGTCGGCCTGCCCGCGAAGCTGCTGGTCGAGATCGACGCGCTCGCCGTGCTCGACTGACCCCGTGCTCGACTGACCCCGTGCTCGACTGACCCCGTGCTCGACTGACGCCGTGCTCGACCGACCGGCAGGACCCGACCGAATGACCGCACGTACTTCTGCCGGTTGTTCTGCGTGGTGCCGGGCCCACCGGGGCGATTGACTGGGGTCACCCCCAGGAAGCACGTCAGGGAAGGACCCGGCGATGGCTAGGAACGCATCACCGATCGGCTGACTCCACGGCCGCGGCCCGGTCGCGGGACACCCCAGCCTCGACCGGGTCGCCCAGGGCCTGCTGGACGTCGGCCAACGCGTTGAGCACGACCGCCAGCCGGTGGTGGCGGTGCCCCTCGGCCAACGCGACCGCTCGCACCAGCTCGACCCGCGCACCCCCCGGATCGCCCAACCGGTGCAGTGCCAGCCCGCGCAGGTAGTGGGCGTCGCACAAGCTCGGCGTCGCGGTCGTCGCCCGCAGCAACTCCAGCGCCTCGTCCGCCGCCGCCAGCACCTCCGGCCACCGCGCCAACCGGCCCAGGCTGTCGGCCATGCGCACCAGCAGCGTCGCCGACATCTCGGTCGCCATCACCGGCGCCAGCGCCAACCTGCCCGACCGCACGTTCCCCAGCAGCTCCCGGTGCACCTGCACCGCGTCCTCGTACCGCGCCAACCCGTCCAGCACCAGCGCCAGGCACGACAACGAGATCTGCTCGCCCAACGGGTACCCGGCCTCCCGGAACAGCTCCTGCGCCCGCCGCGCGCTGACCTGCGCCTCCTCCAACCGCCCGGTCCGCAACTCCGACACCGACCGGTAGTGCACGGCCCAACCCTGCTCCGTCACGTCACCCGCGGCCACCGACGCGCGCCACGCCTGCTCGTACAACGCCAACGCCTCCGGGTAGCGGCGCATGAGCACCGACAACGTCCACGTCAGGAAGTTCAGCTGCACGGCCTCGTCCCGCACGCTGCCCAACGCCCGCGCCGCCGCCACCCCCGCGGTGAACACCTCGACCCACGTCTCGGCACGCCCGCGCTGGTCCGAGTACCAGTGCATGGCCGTCGCCAACCGCAGCACCTCGGCGTGCAGCCCGTTCCCACCGGCCCACCGCAACGCGCCCAACCAGTTGCCCGCCTCGGCGGTCAACCACGCGTCCGCGTCCTCCTGGGTGCGCAACGACCCCGACGGCGTGGTCCGCGCGTCCGGCCCGAAGAACCCGGCCGCCGTCACCGCCGTGCCCAACAACCAGTCCACCACCCGCCGCCGCGCCTGCCCGACCACCGGCGCCGGCTCCTCGTCGGCCAACCGCTCACCGGCGAACACCCGGATCAGGTCGTGGAACACGTACCGGCCGGGCACCTCCGCGGTGTCCAGCAGGCTCATGTCCACCAACTCCTCCAACGTGTCCTCGGCCGCGAACCGGTCCACGTCGGCGACCACCGCCGCCAACTCCGGCCCGAAGTGCGCGCCCGGCGCCAGCGACAGCCGCCGGAACAGCACCGCCGCCTTCTCCCCGAGCTGCCGGTAGGACATCTCGAACGCGGTCCGCACCTGCAGGTCACCCGCCGTCAACGCGGACAACCGCCGCCGTTCGTCCACCAGCTGCCCCGCCAGGTGCCCGATCGTCCACTTCGGACGACTGGCCAGCCGGTTGCCCGCGATCCGCAGCGCCAGCGGCAGGTGCCCGCACAACGCCGCCACCCGCGCCGTCGCCACCGGCTCCGCACCCACCCGCGCCGGCCCGGCGATCGCACCGAGCAGGTCGAACGACTCACCCGGGTCCAGCACGTCCAACCCCAGCCGCCTGCCCGCCTCCAACCCGCCCAGCACCAGCCGCGACGTCACCACCACCAACGAACCCGACCCCGTCGCCAGTAACGGCCGCACTTGAGCCTCGTCGGAAGCGTTGTCCAGCACCAACAACGTCGACCGCTCCCGCAGCCGCGCCCGGTACAGGTCCGAGCGCTCCGCCTCACCCGCCGGGATCCGCTTCTCCTCCACCCCCAGCGCCAACAACATCCGGTGCACCACCTCCGACGGGTGCACCGGCCGCACGTCCATGCCGCGCAGGTTGAAGAAGAAGCACCCGTCCGCGAAACGAGACGCCAACTGATACGCCGCCCGCACCGCCAACGCCGTCTTCCCCGCACCCGGCGGACCGTGCACCACGACCAACGACGTCGTGCGCACCCGCTCCGCCTCCGCGGTCAACACGGCCAACTCGCGCTCGCGCCCGGTCAGGTCGGCGACATCGGGCGGCAACGCCGACGGCGCCATCGACGGCACCACCGACGACGGCACCCGCCGCGCCCGGCCCTGCTTGGCCGCGTCCAACAACTCCCGGATCTCCTGCTCCGCCAACGAGAGCACCCCGGCCAGCGCCTCCACCGTGCGCCGCTGAGGCCCCTTCGCGCGACCGCGCTCCATGTCGCTGATCGCCCGCACGCTGACCCCGGAACCCTCCGCCAGCTCCTCCTGCGTCAACCGGACCCGCAACCGGTGCGCACGCAGCAGCTCACCGAACGTCATCCCCACACCACGACAGTAGTGGCACGCGCGCCGACCGAAGCCGGCCGTCGCGGCGACGACCATCACGTCGGTTTCCGGTAACGCCGAGGTGGTAAGACCACACCTCATGAAGTGGTACGCGGATCGTTCGCCCCGGCTGGTCCGGCAACTGGTCGCCGACCTGCTCGCGCTCGCCTGGACGTGGTTCTGGGTCCGGGTCGCCACGGCGGTGGGTGACGCGGTCCGCGCGTTGCGCGCCCCCGGCGACGGCCTCGCCACCGCCGGACAACACCTGACCGACACCTTCGGCGACGCCGCCGCCAAGGCCCGCGACGTGCCGCTGGTCGGCGGGAAACTGGCCGACGCGCTGGAACGCGGCCGGACCGCCGGCGGCACGCTGACCGCCGCGGGCGACGCCCAGGTGCAGGCCGTCGAGTCCACCGCGCTGTGGCTCACCATCGCGCTGATCGCCATACCCCTGGCGTTCCTGCTGGTCACCTGGCTACCACTGCGGCTGCGGTTCGCCCGACGGGCCGCGGTCGCACGGCGGCTGCGCGACCAGGGCCGCCTCGACCTGCTCGCGCTGCACGCGCTGAACACCCTGTCGCTGCGCGACCTGGCCGCCTTCCCCGGCGACCCGGTCGAGGGCTGGCGACGCCAGGACCCGGAGGTGATCCGCGAACTCGCCGCCCGACGGCTGCGGGCGAGCGGCGTCCGGCCGTGACACCGGGGTCGGACGGGCCGACCCCGGCACCACGACGGGCGGATCAGGCCAGGCGGTGCCAGAAGACCTGGCCACCCGGGCCGTAGAGCACCAGGTTCGAGTCGTTCTGCACGATCAGCCGGTCGGCCGCCGTGCCGTGCGTGTTCGTGTGCCACAACGGCCGCCCGGCCGCCGTGTAGATCACCAGGTTGCCGTCGTGCTGGAGGACCACGTGCGTCGCCCCCGTGCCGTGCGTGTTCGTGTGCCACAGCGCCTGACCGGCCGCCGTGTACAGCACCAGGTTGCCGTCACCCTGCATCACCAGCGTGAACCGGCCGTCCTGCGACACCTTGCTCTGCCCGGCCACCAGGCTCTCACCGCGGACCAGGGTGTCCGCGCCCGGCTGCGGCGGCGGCGCCGAACCGGTGAACAGCAGCACGTTCGGCGAACCCGTACCCGGGTTGGCCACCTTGTTCGGCGTCGCCGCCGACACCAGCGCGTCCCGCACCTGCTGCGGCGACGCGCCCGGGTTGCCCGACACGTACAGCGCGGCGGCACCCGCCACGTGCGGCGCGGCCATCGACGTCCCGCTGATCGAGTTCGTCGCGCCGTCGCTGGTGTGCCACGCCGACGTGATGCCCACGCCCGGCGCGAACACGTCCGTGCAAGTGCCCCAGTTCGAGAACGACGCCCGGTTGTCCGCGCTGTCCGTCGCGTTGACCGTGATCGCCTCCGCCACCCGCGCGGGGGAGAAGGAACACGCGTTGGCGTTCGAGTTGCCCGACGCCACGGCGTACGTGACGCCCGACGCGATCGACCGGCGCACCGCCGCGTCCAGGGTGTCGTTCGCGCCACCGCCGAGGCTCATGTTCGCCACCGCCGGCCTCTGCGCGTTCGCCGTGACCCAGTCCACGCCCGCCACGACGCCCGCGATCGTGCCCGAACCGGCGCACGTCAGCACCTTCACACCGTGCAGCCGGACCGCCTTCGCCACACCGTGCGCCGCGCCGCCGACCGTGCCCGCGACGTGCGTGCCGTGACCGTTGCAGTCCGTGTTGTTGCCGTCACCGGTGGTGTTGGCGTCGAAGCTGGCCCGACCGCCGAAGTCCGCGTGCGTGGTGCGGATGCCGGTGTCGATGATGTAGGCGTGCACGTTGCCGGCCGTGGTGGCGTAGCTGTAGTTCGCGTTGAGCGGCAGGTTGCGCTGGTCGACCCGGTCCAGCCCCCACGACGGCGGGTTCGGCTGGTCGGCCAGGGCGTGCACCCGCTGGTCCTGGGCCACGTAGGCGACCGCCGGGTCGGCGGCCAACCGCTTCGCGGCCCGCTCGCTCATCGTCGCGGCGAAACCGTTCAGCGCGGACCGGTAGCGGTGCGTGACGCGGGCATCGACCCGCGCCGCCAGCGCGTCCACCCCGGCGCCGTCCTCCAGCACCACGATGTAGCTGCCGGGCACGGCCGTCGGGCTGCCGGCGTCGCGGATCGACACCTCGCCGGCCTGCGCGGGCGCCACCGCCAACGCCGCCGCCACCAGCGCCGACGTGCCGACACCGGCCGCTCTCGTCGCTAATCGGATCCAGGGCGCGCGAAACTCTCCCATGTCGGGTTCTCCCTCGTGCAGGGTTCGAGGATCAGGAAGGTTCGCGCGAACCCCTCCGACCCTGGCACGCCCGAGACCCCACCTCCAGACCCGGCGAGTCGAACCTTCGGCGCCCCGTCAGCACCCCTTCGGCGCCCCCGCCCCCCCACCTCCACCCCCGCGTGTCCAACGTTGCGAACGCGCGTGTCCTACCTCCAGAACACGCGTGTCCTACCTCCAGAACGCGAGAGTCCTACGTTCAGGGCGCGAGAGTCCTACGTTCAGGCACCCCGAGTTCAACGCTCAGTAGACGGGGCCGGTGTACTTCTCGCCCGGGCCCTGGCCCGGCTCGTCCGGGTACGCCGACGCCTCGCGGAACGCCCGCTGCACCGACTGCAACCCCTCGCGCAGCGGCCCGGCGTGCGGTCCCAGGTACTCGGCCGACGCGGTGACCAGGCCGGCCAGCGCGGTGATCAGGCGGCGGGCCTCGTCGAGGTCGCGGCGGGGGCTGTGCTCGGGGTCCTCGTCGGCCAGGCCCAGGCGTTCGGCGGCGGAGGAGAGCAGCATGATCGCCGCCTTGCTGATCACCTCGACGCTGGGAACATCGGACAGGTCGCGGACGTTGTTCGAAGGCAGGTCGGTCACGGGAGCCATTCTCGCAACCGCCCCGAACGGGTCGCCGATTCGGGGGTTGACAAGGCCGTCTGCTAGTATTCTCCGCGCGACCAGTCCCCACACGTGTGGGGACGGCAAGTGGAGCCCCGCTCCCACCCGAGTCTGCCGCTTCGTGCAGGTGGCCGGGTCCGGTCCATCGAGGGGTCGACTGCGCCCTTCGTTGTGCGATCGGTAGGAAGCGGGCCTCACACCGGGCAGGTGTGAGGCCTCTTGTCTTTGGCGCACAACGAGTCACAAAGGACGTGAATGACAAGTCCCTCGAACCGAGGTGCTCCGGTTAGCACCGAGCCGCGCATCAACGACCGCATCCGCGTGCCCGAGGTTCGTCTGGTCGGGCCGAACGGCGAGCAGGTCGGGATCGTTCGCATCGAGGACGCGCTCCGACTCGCCCAGGAATCGGACCTCGACCTCGTCGAGGTCGCCGCGCAGGCTCGGCCGCCCGTCTGCAAGCTCATGGACTACGGCAAGTTCAAGTACGAGAGCGCGCAGAAGGCCCGTGAGTCACGCCGCAACCAGCAGCTGACGGTCATCAAGGAGCAGAAGCTCCGGCCGAAGATCGACCCGCACGACTACCTGACGAAGAAGGGCCACGTGGCCCGCTTCCTGTCGCACGGGAACAAGGTCAAGGTGACCATCATGTTCCGGGGCCGCGAGCAGTCCCGGCCGGAGCTGGGTTACCGACTGTTGCAGCGGCTCGCGGAAGACGTCGCGGAGCTCGGTTTCGTCGAGTCGAACCCGAAGCAGGACGGCCGCAACATGATCATGGTGCTGGCCCCGCACAAGACCACGAAGACCCGCCCGATCAAGCACGACGACGCCGAAGAGGCGCCGGCGGAGTCTGTCGAGGAGTGATCTCCCGGCCTCCGGGCCGGGAGCAAGCATGGCCGCCCCCATCCCCGGTGGCTGCACGAGACTGAGGACGGAAATGCCCAAGAACAAGAGCCACAGCGGGACCTCCAAGCGAGTGAAGGTCACCGGCAGCGGCAAGCTGATCCGCGAGAAGACCGGCAAGCGCCACAAGCTGGAGAAGAAGTCCAGCAAGCTGACCCGTCGCCTCTCCGGAACGACCGACGTCTCGAAGCACGACGTGCCGCGGCTGAAGAAGCTGCTCGGCCTGTAGAGGCCTTAGACCTTCACCCCCTTGAACACCGGGGCCCGTACCGGCCCCACGAGATCGACAGGATGGACCCGTGGCACGCGTCAAAAGGGCAGTGAACGCCCAGAAGAAGCGCCGTACCACCCTTGAGCTCGCCAGCGGCTACCGCGGCCAGCGTTCGAGGCTGTACCGCAAGGCCAAGGAGCAGGTGCTCCACTCGCTCAACTACGCCTACCGGGACCGTCGCGCCCGCAAGGGTGACTTCCGGAAGCTGTGGATCCAGCGCATCAACGCCGGTGTCCGCGCCAACGGCATGACGTACAACCGCTTCATCCAGGGCATGCGGCTCGCCGGCATCGAGGTGGACCGCAAGATCCTCGCCGAGCTGGCCGTCAGCGACCCCGGCGCGTTCACCGCGCTGGTCGAGGCCGCTCGCGCCGCCCTGCCGAGCGATGTCAACGCGCCCGTCGAGGACAAGGCCTGAGCGCGGACGATCGCGCACCACGACCCGGGGAAGCTCCGTTCACCGAACGGACTCCCCGGGTCGTTGCCGCTAGGCGTCTGACCAGGCGTTCCGGTCGCGACCGCGCGGAGCGCTTCCTGGCCGAGGGCGCGCAGGCCGTGCGCGAGGCCCTGGCCTGGGCCGCCGCCGGGCGCGGCCGGGTGCACGAACTGTTCGTGACCGCCGCCGCCGGCACCCGCAACCGCGAGCTCGTGCACGACGCCGTGGACGCCGGTGTGCCGGTGAGCGGCGTGACCGACAAGGCCGCCGCCGCGCTGTCGGAGACCGTGACGCCGCAGGGCATCGTCGCGGTGTGCTCGCTGGTGGACGTGCCGGCGGCCGAGGCGCTCGCGCCGGGGGTGCGGTTGGTGGCCGTGCTGCACGGCGTGGCGGATCCCGGCAACGCGGGCACGGTGGTGCGCGTGGCGGACGCGGCGGGGGCCGACGCGGTGATCTTCGCGGGCGACACGGTCGACCCGCACAACGGCAAGTGCGTGCGGGCGTCCACGGGCAGCGTGTTCCACCTGCCGATCGCACGGGTGCGGGACGCGGGTGAGGCGTTCGCGGCGTGCCGGGACGCCGGGTTGCGGCTGGTCGCGGCGGACGGCTACGCGCCGGAGGACCTGGTGACCGCTGACCTGCGCGGTGATCTCGCGGCGCCGACGGGGTGGGTGTTCGGCAGCGAGGCGCACGGGTTGCCCGATGAGGTCGTGGCGGGCTTGGACGCTTCGCTGAAGGTGCCGATCTACGGCGGGGCGGAGAGCCTCAACCTGGCTACCGCGGCGGCGGTGTGTCTTTACGCTTCGGCTCGGGCCCAGCGGGCTTGACTCGGGCCGGCGGACTTGAGGGGCAAGCGGGCGGACCTGACTCGGGTCGGCGGACTTGAGGGGCCACCGGGCCGGGTTGGGTGGAGGTCCCGTTGGGCCGGGTGTGCGGCGCCTGAGCCGGCCTCCTTTCTTGTTCTAGGCGACGCGCGAAGTGGATTTTGGTTCTAGCTGGACCGTTGATTCGCCCGATGTGGTGATCATGCTTGACTTTGTCGTACCGCCTTCTCTGGCGTGCTGACCAGCCATTACAGGCCGATCAGCACGCCGTGAGTCAGCCTTCGAGGCGGTTGGTGAGGGCGCGGAGCAGAGGGTCGCCCGAGGTGGGCTTGTCCTGCGTCCGGAGGGCTTCCTCCAGGGCGTTGGCGATGTCGCCGAGGATCTGGGGCGGGGTCTCGTCGTTGATCAGGGTGGCGGCGCGGCGGGCTTCGGCCTCGGCGTTGACCGGGTCGCCCGACTCCAGCAGGAACCTGGCGCCGCGGGCCACCAGGAACGTCTGCCAGTCCGGGTCGTCCAGGTGCGCGGCGAGCTCCTCGGCGATGCCGTTCTGCTCGATCGCCGCCGCGTGGTCGCCCGCCTGGATGTGCAGGAACGCCCGGATGGCGGCGATCCGCGCGGTCAGGTGGGTGCGGTGGTCGGGATCCTCGACGTCGGGCAGGAGCTGTTCGGCGGCGGTCAGGGTGGTGGCGCACTCGGCGGCCTCGTCGTTCGGCAGCGCGGCGGCCGCCTCTACCAGGGAACCCGCGGCCTCGGCCGGTTCCGACACCTCCTGCCACGCCGCCGCGGCGCCCTGGTACGCCGACGCGGCCTCCAAGGGCAGTTCGAGGCGGCGCAGCACACCGGCCAGGACGTCCAGCACCATCGCCCGCCGCCACGGCTCGTCGACCGGGACGAGGCCGAGCGCCACCTCCAGGTGACCGCGGGCGGCCGGGAGCTCGTCCAGCCGCGCGCACACCTGACCCAGCCGGTAGCGGACGGGGACGACGACGTCCGGGTCGACCTCGCCGCCCTCGATCACGCGCACCGCTTCTTCGAGCGCCTCGGCGGCCTCCACGAACCGGCCGGCCTTGAGGTAACCGCCGGCCAGCGCGTAGCACGCCTTCGCCACGTCGTCCGGCACGCCGAGCTCGTGCCCGGCGCTGACCGCGTCACGCAGTTCCGCCAGGTGCTCCGCCTCCAGGCCGAGCCGTTCGACCGACGCCACCCGCTGCCGGTGCGCCTCGGCCGTCCACGGCCCGCGCGGCGAGCTGAACGAGTCGACGAACGCGGCGGCCGTGCCCACCGCCTCCTCGTCACCGCGCACGGTCTGGATCTTCAGCAGCAGCCGCAGCGCGTCGAACCGCACCGAAGCGGGCTCCTCGCCCGCCAGCACGTCCGCCACCTCGGCGTGCGCCTCGTCCAGCTGCCCGGTGGTGGCCAGGTGCTGCGCCCGGTCGCACCGCGCCCGCGACACCAGCTCCGGCACCTCGGCCCGCGCCAGCTCCAACGCCTCGGCCGCCAACGCGCCCTGCTCGTCGTTCTCGTCCGCGTCCGCAAGCAGGTCCGCCAGCAGCAGCCTGGTCAGCACCCTCGTGTACGCGGTGCCCGCGACCTCCGCCTCGGCCAGGCACGTGCGCGCCACCGCCGTGGACTCCGCGAGCCCGCCCTCCTCCGAACGCAGCGCCGCGCCCCGCGCCCGGTACCGGTTGGCCAGGTCGTGCTCGCCGCACGCGGCCAGCCGCTCGATCGCGGCGTCCAGCTCCTCCAGCACCTCCGCCTTCGGCCGGGCGTGCGCGCCGACGGTCGCCCGCCGCGCCGCGACCAGCGCGCTCAGCGACTCGGGCAGCAACGGGTCCATGTCCTCGGGCAACGACCGCAGCAGCCGCATGCCGAGGATGAACTCGCCCTGGTCGAACGCGTCGCACATCCGTTGCGCCAGCTCGACCGGGTCGGCGACCGCCACCGGCTCCTCGTCCACCACGGGCCGGGGCGCGGGTGCGATCGGCACGGCCAACGGCACCGGGATCGTGTCCGCCGCCGCCAGTGTCCGGCGGATGCGGGTGCTCACCGCGTCGCTGCCGTTGCGCTGGTCGAACCGGGCCGCGAGCTCCAGCGCCCGCGCCTCCAGCAACGAGCGCAGCTCCGGCGCGGACAGCACGGTCGTCAGCCCGTCCTGCGGCACGGCGAACTCCTCGTCCGGCGACACCCGGCTGAGCAGCAGCGCCGCGCCCGCGGCGAAGTGCATGGCCCGCGACGGGCTGGTCGAGTGGTGCACCCGGTGCAGGTGCCCGCGCAGCAGCTCGACGCCGCGCCGGACGTTGCCCGACGTCGCGCAGAACTCCAGGTGGTCGTCCAGGTAGCCGCTGACCAGGTCGTCACGCACCAGCCGGTACGCCACCACGTGCGCCTGCCGGGCCCGGTCGACGTGGCCGAGCGCCACGAACGCGGGCGTCAACGTGGTCAGGATGCCCTGCGGCTGGGTCGCGCAGCCGGTCTCCTGCGCCAACTGGTGCTCGGCGTGCGCGACGGCCTCGGCGTGCCTGCCCTGCCGGATCAGGTGCCCGGCCTGCTCCTCGATGACGCACGCCTCGCAGTCGCTCATCGGGCCGCGGTCCACCGCCAGGTACTTCGCGAAGTGCTCCCGGTACGCCTCGTCGTCGCCGACGTGGGCGGCCAGGTCGGCGCGGGCGCCGTGCACCGGCTGCATCGAGTACCCGAGCCGCTGGTAGCGCGCGGCGAGCTGGTCGACGAACGAGCCGATCTGCGCCAGCGTGAACCGCGGGTCGGCGATCAGGCCGCTGACGATCCACTTGTGCGCCCAGTCGAAGCTGTGCGTCTCCCACTCGTCGAACGCCGTGGGGTCGCGCTGCTCGGCCGTGCCGCACCAGGCGAACGGCGCCAGCATCAGGTCGTAGCGGCCCAGGTCGTAGGCCGAGCGGATCAGCGCGATCCGGCAGCTCACCGCCAGCGGCAGGTGGTCGAGGGCGTCCGCGGCACGTGCCGCGCGTTCCAACGCCTCGTGCCGCGCCATGCCCTCCGGCATGTGGTAGGCCTCGACGAACTGCCGCTCGGCGGCTTCCTTGTCCTCGTTCACAGGTGATCCCCCACGGCGCGGTCCAGCAGTTCCAGGAACGAACGGTTCAGCGCCGCGGTGTCCTTCGGGCGCATCGGACGCCGTGCCTGCAGCAAGGCGTGCACGTACAGCGACTCCACGGTCAGCTCCACCAGTGCCGAGTCGGTCAGCTGCGCCAGCCGCCGCACCAGCGGGTTGCGGCAGTTGAGCACCAGCCGCTGGGAGGCCTCCGACGACGACTCGACCAGGCTGCCCAGCAGCTCCGCCCAGAGCGGGTCGGCCTGCTCGCCGACCTGCTGCGCGTCCCGCCTGCGCTCGCCGTCGACGTTCGTGACCAGCAGCGCGGGCAGCGAGCCCGGGTCGAAGTCGCGCGGCACGGCCTCGCAGTCGTGCCGTTCCAGCACGTCCTTGGCCAGCGTGAACCGCTCGCGCAGCGCGCGCTCCAGCTCGGGGTCCGGGTCGTCGAGCGCGGCCAGCACCTCGTTCGGCGCGACCCGGCGGGCGGCCGTCGGCCCGTCCAGCGCGACCAGCCGTTCCATGATCTCCGCGTCGTAGGCGTAGCCCGCGTTGACCAGGCCCATGCCCTGCGCGTGCGCGACGGGTGCGAGTTGGCGGAACTCGTCGACGTCCGGCACGTGCGCGATGGTGCCGTGCTTGCGGCGGAACTGGCGCAGCGACTGCGGGCCGTCGGTGGTCTCGAACGGCAGCCACCGCTCGACCAGCCGCAGCATCTCGTCGTCCACCCTGGCCAGCGACTTGATGCCCAGGTGGTGCGCGTCGAGCAGGGCCCGGGTGCGCTCCGGGTTCGTCGCGTCGAGCCGGACGAGCCAGTCGCGGACCTGGCGGCCGAGCTCCTCGCGCACGGCGAGCAGCGTCTCGTCCTGGTAGAGCGACTCGCGGCTCGCGGTCGGCCGCAGCGACGTCGAGTCGACCACGCAGCGCACGAAGTACGCCCACTCCGGCAGCAGGCCTTCGATGGCGTCACCGACGAGCATCCGCTTGAGGTAGACGCGGTGCGACTGGCGGGCGCCGGGGTGCACGCCGCGCGGCAGCACGTAGGCGATGCCCTTGAGGCCGACCGTCGGCACCTCGACCGGGATCGCGTCGAACGGCGCCACCCCCAGCACCCGCTCGCCGTAGGCCAGGGCGTCCTCGTCCCACGGCAGCTCGCCGTGCGTGACGACCTCCTCGCCGACCCGGACGGTGACCGGCAGCAGTTCGCCGTACTCGGTGACGAGCGCCTTGACCACGTCGCGCTCCAGCCAGTGCTCGGAGTCGCGGTGCGGCACCAGCTCGATGGTGGTGCCGATCTCGGCGCGGGCCGTGTCGTCGACCTCCACCTCGTAGTTGCCCGCCGCGTCGGCCGTCCAGCGCACGGCCGGCCCGCCCTTGGCCGAGCGGCTGACGAGCCGGATGCGCTCGGCGACCAGGAACGCCGACAGCAGGCCGACGCCGAACTGGCCGAGGAAGCCCTCGCGGGCGAAGCCCAGGTCGTCGCGCTTGGACGTGCGGCCGAGCGTGGAGAGCAGGTCGTGCACCTCGCGCTCGGTGAGGCCGATGCCGGTGTCGGTGATGCGGAGGGTGCCGCCGGAGGACCCGACCGGCTCGATCACGACCTCGCCCGGCGCGTCCGGTTGCAGCGCGCGGCGGGCGGTGATCGCGTCCACCGCGTTCTGCAGCAGTTCGCGCGCGTACACGCGGGGGCTGCTGTAGAGGTGGTGGCTGAGCAGGTCGATGATCCCGCGCAGGTCGACACCGAAGGTGTGTGCCATGGGACTGGAGTTCACCTCGGGTCAGGTCACGGGGAGGGACGATTCTAAGGGCGTGCCGGCGGCTTGTGACCCGGTTTTTCGCTGATCGCCCGCCGGGGTCCTGCTCGCACGGTCCAGATTGCCACGACCCACCGACAATTCCGGCGCGGCCGGTTGCGAACGGCGATTACGGCACGATGTCACCACGGACGGTGAGAGGTGGTGTCCGGGTGCCGGACGGGTGGGACTTCTTCGTCTCCTACACGCAGGACGACCGCGCATGGGCCGAGTGGGTGGCCTGGGAGCTGGAAGAAGCCGGGTACCGGGTGCTGGTGCAGGCCTGGGACATGGTGCCGGGCAGCAACTGGGTCAACGGCATGCAGGAGGGCGTGCGGGGCGCCTCGCGGACGATCGCGCTGCTCTCGTCCGCGTACACGGCGTCGGTTTACGGGGCGGCGGAGTGGCAGGCGGCTTGGCGCGACGATCCGCTGGGGGTGGAGCGCAAGCTGCTGGTGCTGCGCGTGGAGGACTGCGAACGGCCCGGGCTGCTGGTGTCGGTGGTGTCGGTCGACCTGTTCGGTGCGCCGGAGGTCGAGGTCCGGGAGCGGCTGCGGCGCGCGGTTCGAGGTGCGGTCGACGGGCGGTTGAAGCCGTCGCGGCCGCCGGGGTTCCCCGGCCGGGCGGTCCCGGTGCAGCGGCGGTTCCCCGGGACGCTGCCGGAGGTGTGGAACGTGCCGGCCCGCAACCCGAACTTCACCGGTCGGAAGGAGTCGCTGGTCCGATTGCGGGAGGCGTTGCGCGCGCCGGGGACGGTGACCGTGCACTCGATCCGGGGGATGGGCGGGGTCGGCAAGTCGCAGTTGGCGATCGAGTACGCGCACCGGTACGCGGACGACTTCGACGTGGTGTGGTGGGTGCCGTCCGAACAGCCCGCCGCGATCCCCGGCCACTTCGCCGAGCTGGCCGCGAAGCTGGGGGTCGACGGTCCGGAGGCGGCGCTGGAGGCGTTGCGGGACCGGCGGTTCCTGCTGGTGTTCGACAACGCGGAGGACGCCGCCGCGTTGCGCGACTTCCTGCCCTCGGGCGCGGGACGGGTGCTGGTCACGACCCGGCGCAGTGGGTTCGGGGGACTCGGCCCGGTGCTGGACGTCGACGTGCTCGATCGCGCGGAGAGCGTGGCGCTGGTGCGGCGCAGGGTGCCCGCGGCCACGGACTCCGACGCCGACGGGTTGGCCGGTTGGCTGGGTGATCTTCCGCTGGCGATCGAGCAGGCGTCGGCATACCTGGAGGCCACCGGGCTGACCGTGCCCGAATACCTGGACCTGCTCCGAGCGCACACCGCGAAGATGATCGGGCGCGGCAAGATCGCAGATCGCGAGGAGACCCTCGCGACGTTGTGGGACCTCTCGTTGGCGGTGCTGGCGGAGGAAGACCCGGCGGCGGTCCAGCTGCTGCACCTGCTGGCGTGGATGGCTCCCGAGCCGGTGCCGTTGGACCTGTTCACCGGCAACTCCGACGTCCTGTCCTCGCCACTGGCCGAGGTGGTCGCCGACCCGGTCGCCTTCGCCGAGACCGTCGGCGCGCTGGTCGGCCAATCCCTGGTCCGGCGCGGGTCCGGGGAGATCACCATCGCCCACCGGCTGTTGCAGCAGTCACTGCGCGCCCGGCACGTCTCCGAGTCACCACCCGTGCAGGAACTGCTGTACGCGGACCTGCCCTGGGCCATCGTCAGAAGGCCGGAGGACTGGCCTCGGTGGCGGGTTCTGCTGCCGCACGTCCTGGCGGTTCGCGACGACGTCCGGGCGGACTTGAGCCGAGTCACCAGGTACACGCCGCTATTGCTGGAAGACGCCGCCACCTACCTCTGGACCTCTGGCCGCCCTACCCAGGCCCGACCCCTGCTGGAGCAGGCGATCGCGCTCGCCAAGACCGCCGGCGGAGACGGTGACTCCGATGGTGCCCGCCGCCTCAGCACCCTGGGCTTGGTGCTGTACAGCCTGGGTGAGCTGGAGGCCGCACGGTCGACGCTTGAGCAGGCGCTCGCCATCACCGAGGGCAGCCATGGGCCTGATGACTCGAACGTGGCCACAGTCCTGAACAACCTGGGCTCGGTGCTGATAGATCTCGGTCGTCCAGACGAGGCCCTGCCACTGGCGGAACGGGCGTTGGCCATCTCTGAGGCGGCTCGCGGGCTGGACGACCCGGGCACGGCCGTTGCCCTGGTCAACTTCGGTTGGGTGTTGCGCGGTCTCGGGCGGCCGGAAGAAGCGTTGCCATCGTTCGAGCGGGCTTTGGCCATCGACGAGGCGGCTTTCGGGCCTGACCATGTGGAGGTGGCCATCGACCTTCGCAACCTGAGCTTGGCGTTGCGCGAAGTCGGACGGTTCGAGGAGGCGTTGCAGTCGAGGAAGCGGGTGCTGGCCATCGAGGAGGTGGCGTACGGGTCCGATCACTCAATCGTTGCGGACAGCCTCAACGCGATCGCTGAGCTGTTGACCGAACTGGGCCGCGCCGACGAGGCCCGACCGCTGTTCGAACGGGCCGAGGACATCCGGGCCAAGGACACCCAGGACTAGCTCCGCGCTCACCCGAACGGGCGGAAATCACCTGGTCGGACGGCGGTGGAGGTGGTGGTGGGGGGATCACCTAGGATCGAGCCGCTACTCCGCATGCCGTGCGGAGGGCTGACCACTTGTGTCCGTGACGGGAGCTGTCCACCAACCATGTCCGGAGCCAACGACCCGTACGACCCCAAGCAGGTCGCGGCGCTCTCCCCGGAGGCGCTCGACGCGGCGGTCGAGCAGGCTCGTGAGGCGTTCGCGAAGGCGGCCGACCTCGACGAGCTCGCCGCCGTGAAGCCCGGCCACCTGGGCGACCGCTCGCCGGTCCTGCTGGCCCGCCGCGAGATCGGCGCGCTGCCGCCGGCCGCGAAGGCCGAGGCGGGCAAGCGGGTGAACGAGGCGCAGAACGCGGTCAAGGTCGCGTTCGAGGAGCGCCGCGCCCGGTTGCAGGCCGAGCGCGACGAACGGGTGCTGCGCGAGGAGACGGTCGACGTCACGCTGCCCTGGGACCGGGTGCCCCGCGGCGCCCGCCACCCCATCTCCACCCTCGCCGAGCGCATCGCCGACGTGTTCGTGGCCATGGGCTACGAGGTCGCCGAGGGCCCGGAGCTGGAGACCGAGTGGTTCAACTTCGACGCGTTGAACTTCGGCAAGGACCACCCGGCGCGCACCATGCAGGACACGTTCTACGTGGGTCCCGCCGACTCGGGCCTGGTGCTGCGCACGCACACCAGCCCGGTGCAGGCGCGCACCCTGCTCGACCGCGAACCACCGGTGTACGTGGTCTGCCCCGGCCGCACGTTCCGCACCGACGAGCTCGACGCCACCCACACCCCGGTCTTCCACCAGGTCGAGGGCCTGGCCGTGGACAAGGGCCTGACCATGGGCCACCTGAAGGGCACGCTCGACGCGTTCGCCCGCGCCATGTTCGGCGAGGACTCCAAGACCCGCCTGCGGCCTAGCTTCTTCCCGTTCACCGAGCCGTCCGCCGAGGTGGACGTGTGGTTCCCGCAGAAGAAGGGCGGCGCGGGCTGGGTCGAGTGGGGCGGCTGCGGCATGGTCAACCCCAACGTGCTGCGCAACTGCGGCGTCGACCCCGACGTGTACTCCGGGTTCGCGTTCGGCATGGGCCTGGAGCGCACGCTGCAGTTCCGCAACGGCCTGCCCGACATGCGGGACATGGTCGAAGGCGATGTCCGCTTCACCCAGCCATTCGGAACGGAGGCCTGACCGGTGCGCATTCCGGTTACCTGGCTGGTCGAGAACCTCGAGTTCGCCGAGACGCCCACGCCCGAGCAGCTCGCCGAGGCGTTCGTCCGGATCGGCATCGAGGTCGAGGACGTGCACGAGCTCGACTCGGTCACCGGCCCGCTCGTCGCGGGTCGCGTGGTGGAGGTCGAGGAGCTGACCGAGTTCAAGAAGCCGATCCGCTACTGCCAGGTCGAGGTCGGCCCGGGCCAGGTCAACGGCATCGTCTGCGGCGCGTCGAACTTCCAGGAGGGCGACACCGTCGTGGTGGCGCTGCCCGGCGCGGTGCTGCCCGGCGACTTCACCATCTCCGCCCGCAAGACCTACGGCAGGACCAGCAACGGCATGATCTGCTCGGCCCGCGAGCTGGGCCTGGGCGACGACCACTCGGGCATCATGGTGCTGCCCAGCGGCACCGCGCAGCCCGGTGACGACGCGATCGAGCTGCTCGGCCTGGGCGACACGGTGATCGAGGTCGCGCCGACCCCGGACCGGGGTTACGCGTTCTCCGTGCGCGGCCTGGCCCGTGAGATCGCCTGCGCGTTCGACGTGCCCTACCGCGACCCCGGCACGGCCGAGGTGCCCGAGGGTGAGGGCGAGGTGCTGCCCGTCACCATCGAGGACCAGGCCGCGTGCCCCCGGTTCGTGGCCCGCCGCGTCAGCGGTGTCGACCCGACCGCGCCGACGCCGTGGTGGATGCGCCGTCGGCTGATGCTGGCCGGCATCCGGTCGATCTCGCTGCCGGTGGACGTCACCAACTACGTGATGCTGGAGCTGGGCCAACCGCTGCACGCGTTCGACGCGGCCGCGGTCAAGGGCGGCCTGGTGGTGCGCCGCGCGGCGGCGGGCGAGAAGCTGACCACGCTGGACGAGCAGGTCCGCGCGCTGGACCCGGACGACATCGTGATCGCCGACGACAGCGGCGTGATCTCGCTGGCCGGCGTGATGGGCGGCGCGAGCACCGAGGTCTCCCCGACCAGCTCGGACATCCTGCTGGAGGCGGCGAACTGGGACCCGGCGTCCATCGCCCGCACGGTGCGGCGGCACAAGCTGCCCAGCGAGGCGGCGAAGCGGTTCGAGCGCACGGTGGACCCGGCGCTGGCCCCGGTCGCGCTGGAGCGCGCGGCCCGGCTGCTGGACATGTTCGGCGACGGCAGCATCAAGCCCGGCCGCACGGACGTCGGCACGCCCGCGCAGCCCCAGCCGGTGTCGATGCCGATCAACCTGCCCGACCGGGTCGCCGGGGTGAACTACGCCCGCGGCGTGACCGCGCGCCGGCTCGGCCAGATCGGTTGCCAGGTCGAGGTCACCACCGGTGACGACGGCGCGACCATGGTCACCGCGGTCCCGCCGACGTGGCGGGCGGACCTGACCCAGCCCGCCGACCTGGTGGAGGAGGTGCTGCGGCTGGAGGGCTACGACACGATCCCGTCCACGCTGCCGCCCGCGCCCGCCGGTCGGGGGTTGACCGAGCAGCAGCGCCGCCGCCGCACGGTGTCGCGCGCGTTGGCGGAGAACGGGTTCGTCGAGGTCAAGCCGTTCCCGTTCGTGGCGCCGTCGGTGTTCGACGCGCTGGGCCTGCCCGAGGGCGACGTGCGGCGCAACACGGTGAGCGTGCTGAACCCCTTGGAGTCGGACAAGCACGCGCTGGCCACCACGCTGGTGCCGGGGCTGCTGGAAACCGTGCAGCGCAACCTGGCGCGCGGCCAGAAGGACCTCGCGGTCTACACGGTCGCGCAGGTGACGTTGCCGCGCACGCAGCAGGTGCCGGTGCCCGAGGTGGGCGTGGGCGAGCGGCCGTCGGAGGCGCAGGTGGCGTCGCTGCTGGCCGCCCTGCCGCAGCAGCCGGTGCACGTGGCGGCCGTGCTGGCGGGCCACCGCGAGCAGGCGGGCTGGTGGGGCAAGGGCAGGCAGGCCGACTGGGCGGACGCGGTGCAGGCCGCGCGGCTGGTCGGCCAGGCCTACGGGGTGGAGCTGACCGTGGTCGCCTCCGACCTCGCGCCGTGGCACCCCGGTCGGTGCGCCGAACTCCGGGTCGGTGACTGGCCGGTGGGCCACGCGGGTGAGCTGCACCCGAAGGTCGTGGAGGCGCTGGGACTGCCGAAGCGGACCGTGGCGATGGAGCTGGACCTCGACGCGTTGCCGTTGGGCGACAACCGGCCCGCGCCGGTGGTGTCGGCGTACCCGCCGGTGCTGCTGGACGTGGCCGTGGTCGTGGCCGCGGACGTGCCC
This sequence comes from Saccharothrix stipae, assembly GCF_054781895.1. Lineage (NCBI taxonomy): Bacteria > Bacillati > Actinomycetota > Actinomycetes > Pseudonocardiales > Pseudonocardiaceae > Saccharothrix > Saccharothrix stipae. Next base: position 1,285,401 of record NZ_BAAGTN010000008.1, read on the forward strand.
GCCGAGCAGGTGGCGCGGGTGCTGCGCGGCGGCGGTGGGGCGTTGCTGGAGGACATCCGGCTGTTCGACGTCTACACCGGTGACCAGGTCGGCGACGGCAAGCGGTCGTTGGCGTACTCGTTGCGGTTCCGCGCGCCGGACCGGACGCTGACCGTGGAGGAGGCGACCGCGGCTCGTGACGCGGCCGTGGCCGCCGCGGCCGAGCGCTACGGCGCGGTGCTGAGAAGCTGACGCGGGAAGTCCTGGACCCGCACCAGTGCGGGTCCAGGACTACACCACTCGGGTGAACCACTCGGTGGTCGAGACAGTGGGAACGTGCTGGTCATGACACGTCACCGGACGTGTCAAGAGGCCCAAAGACCTTTCTTTCCGGGTCGGCTTGGTCCTTGCGCACAGGTTGAACGTTCTCCAGGATTGGCTTCGCGGCCCGCTGGGCCGAGGGGCGAAGCGATGAACCGCCGGGCGAGTCTGGTCGCCGGTCCGACGGGGAGCTAGCGGCGAACCCACCGCCTGGAGCAGCAATCGAGTGAGGTTGCCTCATGCGCAGCTTGGGCCCGCGGATGGAAGTCGCCGTCGCCATGACCATCCTCGGCGTGGGTGCCGCCGTCGTGGCCGCCATGCACCTGACCTGGCCCCAACCCGAGCTGCCCGCGATGGCGTACTCGGTGAGCGGCGGCGAGGTGTCCGACCTCAAGCCGTTCGAGATCAACGACATCTCCGGCGGCGCGGTCGAGCTGACGCCCGGCAGCGAGGGCGCCCGCCTGGTGCGGCTGTCGAACCCGAACAGCGTGGACATCGTGGTGCTGACGTTGCAGGCCGTGCCGGGCCAGCCGTTGGACGAGGCGCAGAACCGGGTGTCGGACTGCCCGTCCGGTGTGCTGACCGTGGTGCCGATGGCCGAGCCGGTGACCATCCCGCCGGCGGGGTCGGTCGAGGTGGAGATGGTCGTGCAGATCGCGCACGACGTGCCGAGCGCGTGCACGGACCTCGTGTTCCCGCTGACCTACACGGGTCGCGCCGCGCCCGCCTAGAGTTATCGCCCGGATCCCGGCCGGAGGTGCTTGAGGGCCTCGCGCCGGGACAGGTTCGACAGGCGCGGGTGCGCGTCGACGAACGCCCGCACCCAGCCCGGGTCCACCCGCGAGTGCTGCCGCAGCGCCCACCCGATGCCCTTGCGCAGGAAGAAGTCCGGGTCGTCGACGTTCGCCTCGACGACCTCGGCGAGCAGGTCGAGGTCGGTCGCGGACTTCGACCCGAGCTGGCAGATCACCGCCGTCCGCCGACGCCACCGGTCCTCGTCCCGGGCCCAGGCCCGCACCGCGGGCGTGACCTCGTCCGGGAACGCGCGCAGCAACGGGCCGATCCGCCGCGCCGCGATCTCGTCCACGAAGTCCCACCACGCACCGGTCACCACCAACTCGTCGTACACCGGCAGCAGGTCGACGCCCTGCCACCGCGGGTGGCGGCCGGCCAGGTCCAGTGCCGCGTACCGCTCCTCCCGGAACTCCGCGCCGCGCCACACCTCCAGCACCGCCGCGACCCACTCCGGCCGTGATCCGAACGGGTGGGCCGCGAAGACGTCCCGCAACGCCCGGACGCGCACGGGCTTGGGCACGCCGAGGAACGGCATGGTCGACTTCATGTACCGCCGCATCTCCGGCGCCTTCACCGGGTCGGCGACGTCGACCAACGCCCGCCGGATCGCCGGCCCGAGTCCGTCCACCGCGACACCGTAGAACGCCCGCTCGTGCGACGCACCGCTGTGCGCCCCTCCGGTGTGCGACCCTCTTGGTCATGAGCGAGTACGACTACGACCTGCTGGTGATCGGCTCGGGTCCCGGCGGGCAGAAGGCCGCCATCGCGGGCGCCAAGCTCGGCAAGCGGGTCGCGATCGTGGACCGCGCCGACATGGTGGGCGGTGTGTGCGTGAACACCGGCACCATCCCGTCGAAGACGCTGCGCGAGGCGGTGATGTACCTGACCGGCCTGAGCCAGCGCGACCTGTACGGCGCGAGCTACCGCGTCAAGCAGGACATCACGATCTCCGACCTGCTCGCCCGCACGCAGCACGTGATCGGCCGCGAGGTCCAGGTCGTGCGCGCGCAACTGCACCGCAACCAGGTGGACCTGCTCGTCGGCACCGCCCGGTTCCTCGACCCGCACACGATCGCGGTGGACGGCGCGCACCGCGGCGAGCACCACACCGTCACCGCCGGGCACGTGGTGATCGCCACCGGCACCCGTCCGGCCCGGCCGAACCAGGTGGACTTCGACGAGGTGCGGGTGCTGGACTCCGACGAGGTGCTGGCGCTGGAGGAGATCCCGTCGTCGCTGGTGGTCGTGGGCGCGGGTGTGATCGGCATCGAGTACGCGTCGATGTTCGCCGCGCTGGGCAGCCGGGTCACGGTGGTCGAGCAGCGCGACCGGATGCTGGACTTCTGCGACCCGGAGATCGTGGAATCGCTGAAGTTCCACCTGCGCGACCTCGCGGTGACGTTCCGGTTCGGCGAGAAGGTCGTCAACGTCGACGTGTCCGACACCGGCACGGTCACCACGCTGGCCAGCGGCAAGCGCATCCCGGCCGCCGCGGTGATGTACTCGGCCGGCCGGCAGGGCAACACCGAGGCGCTGGACCTGCACCACGCGGGCCTGGAGGCCGACCACCGCGGCCGGCTGTCGGTGGACGAGCACTACCGCACGCCCGTCGAGCACATCTACGCGGTCGGCGACGTGATCGGCTTCCCGGCGCTGGCCGCCACGTCGATGGACCAGGGCCGGCTCGCCGCCTACCACGCGTTCGGCGAGCAGGCGCGCGAGCTGTCGTCGTTGCAGCCGATCGGGATCTACACCATCCCGGAGATCTCCTACTGCGGCGCCACCGAGGCCGAGTTGACGTCGTCCGCAGTGCCGTACGAGGTGGGTCTGGCGCGGTACCGCGAGCTGGCCCGCGGCTCGATCGTCGGCGACGCCTACGGCATGCTCAAGCTGCTCGTGTCCACTGTGGACCGCAAGCTGCTCGGGGTGCACCTGTTCGGCACCGGCGCGACCGACCTCGTCCACATCGGCCAGGCGGTCATGGCGTGCGGCGGCACGGTGGACTACCTGGTGGACACCGTCTTCAACTACCCGACGCTGTCCGAGGCGTACAAGGTGGCCGCGTTGGACGCCACCAACAAGATCCGCGCCCTGGAGCGGTTCGGGGCCTGACCGGCCGCCTCCGCCGCGCCGCACCGACCGCCCGTACCGGCAGACCGTCCTACCCGGGCAGTCGGTCGAGGAACGCGGCGATCAGCGGCGCGATCGCGGGCAGGTCCTCCTCCAACGCGAAGTGCCCGGTGTCGAACAGGTGCAGTTCGGCGTCGGGCACGTCGCGCAGGTACGCCTTCGCGCCGTCCTCGGTGAAGATCGCGTCACCGCGCCCCCAGACGATCAGCGTCGGCGGCCGGGCCGTGCGCAACCACGCCTGCCACTCGGGGTAGCGGGTGAGGTTGGCGCGGTAGTCGAGGGCGAGGTCGACCTGGATGTCGGCGCGGCCGGGCAGGTCCAGGAAGTGCTGGTCGAGGGTCCAGCCGTCGGGTGCGACCAGGGCCGGGTCGGTGGCGCCGTCCTCGTACTGGCTCCGGGTGAACGCGAGGGTCATGAGCTCCCGCGCCACCTCGCGGTCGTCGTTTGCGATGAACGCGTGCGCCGCCGGCGACAGGCCCTCGGTGTAGGCGTTGGCGTTCTGCACGACGAGGCCGCTGATCAGCTCGGGCCGCCGCACGGCCAGCCGGAAGCCGACCGGCCCGCCGAAGTCGAACGCGTAGAGCGCGAACCGGCGCAGCCCGATCGCGTCGACGAACGCCTCCACGGTGTCGGCGAGGCGGTCGAACGTGTGCCGCCCGTCGAGGTCGCCGCTGTGGCCGAAGCCGGGGTAGTCGGGCGCGACCAGGTGGAAGCGGTCGCCGAGCGCGTCGATCAGCCGGCGGAACTGGTGCGAGGCGCTGGGGAAGCCGTGCAGGAGCAGCAGCGTGGGCGCGGCGGCCGGGCCCGCCTCGCGGTAGAAGACCCGGACGCCGTCGACGTCCACGTGCCGGTGGAAGACCTTCGGGATCATGCCGCCGACCCTATCTAACGGTTAGTGCGGCATCAACCATTAGAGGCGAGGAGGGCGGTGACGAGGTGCAGCCGCGCGTCCGTGACGTCCCGCAGCGGTGGGACGAGCAACGTCGGCATGCCGACCTCGACGCCCGCCCCGTCGTGGGTGGCGCGGTCGCCGACCATCAGCGTCTCCCCGGGCGCGGTGCCGAGCTCCCGCAGCGCGAGGTCGAAGATCGCCGGGTCCGGCTTCACCACGCCGTGCTCGAAGGACAGCACGAACACGTCGACCGGCACGTCGTCGAACGCGGGCCGGATGTCGAAGTGGATGTCGCTGAGGACCGCGATCGGCACGCCGCGCCCGCGCAGCTCGCGCAACGTCGGCCCGGCGTCCACCGCGAACGGGTTGGCCGCCGGGTCCGACTCCACCGCGTACAGCGAGTCGGCCAGCTCCTGGTCCAACCCGGCCGCCCGGAACGCCTCGTAGTAGGTCCGGCGGTGCAGCTCGGCGTCCGCGTCCACGCCGGGCACGTCCATCCGCGCCGGGTCCAGCGCCGCCACCACCTCGGCGGCACCGCCGGGGTCGCGCCCGATCCGCCGCAACGCCTCCGCCGCCCACCCCTTGAACGTGGGCGTGAGCACGAGCGTCCCCCGCCAGTCGAAGATCACGGCCCGCAGCCGGTCGGCCATCGACGCGCTCCTGTTCATCACGGTGAGTAGTTCGTCGACTCACTCGTGTGAAGGCTGCCGCACCACTCCGACAGGTGACTACGTTTTTTCCCACGATCCCCGACGGTGGGAGGCCGGCATGGCCGCGATACCGACGATGCCACTGCACATGCGTCGGGTGGGGTTCGACCCCGGCCCCGAGCTGGGAGAACTGCGCGAGCGGGACGGCATCAGGCTGGTCGATTCGCCGCTGGGCCGCCCGGCGTGGCTGGTCACCCGGATCGAGGACGTCCGGGAGGTCCTCGGCGATCCGCGCCGGTTCGGCAACTCCGCGCACCACCTGGTGCCCGGCGCGCCCGCGTTGAGCGAGGAGGAGCTGGCCGCCGTGCGGCCGGGCAACCTGCTCGCGTTCGACCCGCCCGAGCACACCCGGCTGCGCCGGCTGCTGGCGCCCGAGTTCACCGCCCGCCGGATGCGCCGGCTCGAACCGCGGGTCCACGAGATCGTGCGCGAGCACCTGGACGCGATCGAGCGCGACGGCCCGCCCGCCGACCTGGTGCCGGACTTCGCGCTGCCGGTCCCGTCGTTGATCATCTGCGAGCTGCTCGGCGTGCCCTACGAGGACCGGCACGACTTCCAGGACCGGGCCGCCCGCATCTTCGACGTGCGGCTGTCCGCCTCCGCCCGGGTCGCCGTGCAGGTCGAGTCCAGGGCGTACCTGGCGGAGCTGATCGCGCGGGCCAGGGTCGAGCCGGGCGACGACCTGCTCGGCACCCTGGTGCGCGACGAGTCCGCCGACCTCGACGACCGGGAGCTGGTCGGCATCGCGGACCTGTTGCTGCTGGCGGGCCACGAGACGACGGCCAACATGCTCGGCCTCGGCGTGCTCGCCCTGCTGCGCCACCCCGACCAGTTCGCCCTGCTGCGCGACGAGCCCGAACGCGCCGACGCCGCGGTGGAGGAGCTGCTGCGGTGGCTGACCGTCGTGCACACCGGCGTGCCGCGGGTGACGACCACCGACGTCGAGGTGGGCGGTCACGCGATCGGCGCCGGTGAGCTGATCATCTGCTCCCTGCCCGCGGCCAACCGCGACCCCCGGCTCGTGCCCGACCCGGACGGGCTGGACATCTCCCGTGACGCGGGCGGCCACGTGGCGTTCGGCCACGGCGTCCACCACTGCCTGGGCGCGCCGCTGGCCAGGATGGAGATGCGGATCGCGTTCCCGGCCCTGGCGCGCCGGTTCCCCGCGCTGCGCGTCATCGAGGAGGAGCCGCGGTTCCGCACGCAGCAGATCGTCTACGGTCTGGCGTCACTGCCCGTGACCTGGTGACGGGGGGCCGCGCCGCCGCGTTCGCGGACCGTCGAAACAGATTTGAGTGACTTTGCATCAGCGTGCATACTTATCCGCATGACGGTACGGATCGCGGTCGCCGGCGCCAGCGGGTACGCCGGGGGAGAGGTGTTGCGCCTCCTGCTCGGTCACCCGGACGTGGAGATCGGCACGCTCACCGCCGGCGGCAACGCGGGCTCGACGCTGCTCGCCCACCAGCCGCACCTGCTGCCGCTGGCCGACCGGGTGCTGGCGGAGACGACCGCCGACACCCTCAAGGGCCACGACGTCGTCTTCCTCGCCCTGCCGCACGGCCACTCCGCCGAGATCGCCGCGCGGCTGGGTGACGACACGCTCGTCATCGACTGCGGCGCCGACCACCGGCTCACCGACCCGGCCGCCTGGGACCGCTGGTACGGCGGCACGCACGCGGGCAGCTGGCCGTACGGCCTGCCCGAGCTGCCCGGTCGGCGCGACGAGCTGCGCGGCGCCCGCCGCGTCGCCGTGCCCGGCTGCTACCCGACCGTCTCCTCGCTGGCCCTGGCCCCCGCGATGGGGTTGGTCGAGCCCGACGTGACGGTGGTGGCCGTCTCCGGCACGTCCGGCGCGGGCAAGTCGCTCAAGCCCAACCTCCTCGGGTCGGAGGTGATGGGCTCGCTCAGCGCCTACGGCGTCGGCGGCGCGCACCGGCACACCCCGGAGATCGCGCAGAACCTGTCCGGGGTCGCAGGCGAGCCGGTGGGCGTCTCGTTCACCCCGGTGCTGGCGCCGCTGCCGCGCGGCATCCTGGCCACCTGCTCGGCGACCCTCAAGGACGGTGACGCCGACGTCCGCGCCGCCTACGAGAAGGCCTACGCCGACGAGCCGTTCGTGCACCTGCTGCCGGAAGGCCACTGGCCGACCACGGGCGCGGTGCTCGGCTCCAACGCCGTGCAGCTCCAGGTCGCCGTCGACCGCGACGTGAACCGGCTGGTCGTGGTGGCCGCGATCGACAACCTGGCGAAGGGCACCGCGGGCGCCGCGGTGCAGTGCATGAACCTGGCACTCGGCCTGCCGGAGACCACCGGCCTGTCCACCGTGGGAGTAGCACCTTGAACCGCAACAGAGGCGTGACCGGACCGAAGGGCTTCAAGGCCGCCGGTGTCGCGGCCGGCATCAAGGAGTCCGGCGCGCTGGACCTGGCGCTGGTGGTCAACGAAGGACCCGGCCAGGCCGCCGCCGGCGTCTTCACCACCAACCAGGTGAAGGCCGCGCCGGTGCTGTGGTCGCAGCAGGTGCTCCAGGAGCGCAAGCTCGCCGCGGTGGTGCTGAACTCCGGCGGCGCGAACGCGTGCACCGGGCCCGAGGGCTTCCAGGACACCCACGCCACCGCGGAGAAGGTCGCCGAGGTGCTGGACGTCGGCGCGATCGAGATCGCGGTGTGCTCCACCGGCCTGATCGGCGAACGCCTGCCGATGGACGCCCTCAAGGCGGGCGTGGAGAAGGCGGCCCAGGAGCTCGACTCCTCCGACCCGGCGGGCCTGAACGCCGCCACCGCCGTGATGACCACCGACACCCACCCCAAGCAGAGCTGGCAGGCCCACCCCGACGGCTGGTCGGTCGGCGGGTTCGTCAAGGGCGCGGGCATGCTCTCGCCGAACATGGCCACCATGCTCAGCGTGCTCACCACCGACGCGGTGATCGACGGCGACGCCCTGGACGCCGCGCTGCGCGCGGTCACCGCCAAGACCTACGACCGGCTCGACGTGGACGGCGGCACGTCCACCAACGACACCGTGCTGGTCCTCGCCTCCGGCGCCTCCGGTGTCGCGCCCACTGCGGAGCAGTTCGCCGACGTGCTCACCGCCGTGGCGAAAGACCTGGTCAAGCAGCTCCAAGGGGACGCGGAGGGCGTGACCAAGGAGGTCTCGATCACGGTCAACGGCGCGCTCACCGAGGCCGAGGCGGTCGTCGTCGCCAAGACCGTCGCCGAGGACAACCTGGTCAAGACCGCGCTGTTCGGCTCCGACCCGAACTGGGGCCGGATCGCGATGGCCGTGGGCCGTTCGCAGGCGACCGTGGACCAGCACAAGCTCGGCATCACGATCAACGGCGTCACGCTGTTCGCGGACGGCCACAAGGCCGCCGACCGCAGCGAGGCCGACCTGTCCGGCCGCGACGTCGAGATCGTGGTCGACCTGAACCTCGGCGACGGCACGGCCACCGTGCTCACCACCGACCTGTCGCACGGGTACGTCGAAGAGAACAGCGCGTACAGCTCGTGATCACGCCGCAGGCCAAAGCCGGGATCCTCATCGAGGCGCTGCCGTGGCTGCAACGGTTCCGCGGCGCGATCGTGGTCGTCAAGTACGGCGGCAACGCCATGGTGGACGACGAGCTCAAGCGCGCGTTCGCCCAGGACATGGTGTTCCTCAAGCTCGCGGGCCTGCACCCGGTCGTGGTGCACGGCGGCGGGCCGCAGATCGCCGCGATGCTCAAGCGGCTCGGCATCTCCAGCGAGTTCCGCGGCGGGCTGCGCGTCACCACGCCGGAGGCCATGGACGTGGTCCGCATGGTGCTCGTCGGCCAGGTCCAGCGCGAGCTCGTCGGCCTGATCAACTCGCACGGCCCGCTCGCGGTCGGCCTGTCCGGCGAGGACGCCCACCTGCTGACCGCCGCGCGCCGACCGGCCATCGTGGACGGTGAGCCGGTGGACATCGGGCTGGTCGGCGACATCGTCGAGGTCAACCCGGAGGCGGTGCTCGACATCGTGCGCGCCGGCCGCATCCCGGTGGTGTCCACGGTCGCGCCGGACGTCGACGGCGTGGTGCACAACGTCAACGCCGACACGGCCGCGGGCGCGGTGGCGGTGGCGCTGAAGGCCGAGAAGCTGGTCGTGCTCACCGACGTCGAGGGCCTGTACGCGGACTGGCCGCACAAGAGCTCGCTGCTGCACCAGGTGGACGCCGACCGGCTGGAGAAGATGCTGCCCGACCTGGACAGCGGCATGGTGCCGAAGATGGAGGCCTGCCTGCGCGCGGTGCGCGGCGGTGTCCCCGAGGCGCACGTGATCGACGGCAGGCTGGCGCACTCGGTGTTGTTGGAGGTCTTCACCTCCGAGGGCGTCGGAACGATGGTGACCGAACGGACCGGGGCGGACGAGACATGAGCGACCAGCAGCGGTGGCAGGCCGCGATGATGAACAACTACGGCACGCCCGGCCTGACCCTGACCCGGGGCGAGGGCGCGCACGTCTGGGACGCCGACGGCAAGCGGTACCTGGACCTGCTGTCCGGCATCGCGGTCAACGTGCTCGGCCACGCGCACCCGGCGATCGTGGCCGCGGTGACCGAGCAGATCGGCAAGATCGGCCACACCTCCAACCTCTACGTCAACGAGCCCGCGCTCAAGCTCGCCGAGCGGCTGCTCGACCTGTCCGGTGTGGACGGTGACGGCCGGGTGCTGTTCTGCAACTCCGGCGCGGAGGCCAACGAGGCCGCGTTCAAGCTGAGCCGCCGCACCGGCCGCACCAAGGTCGTGTCGACCGACGGCGGCTTCCACGGCCGCACCATGGGCGCGTTGGCGCTGACCGGCCAGCCCGCGAAGCGGGACCCGTTCGAGCCGCTGGTGCCCGGCGTCGTGCACGTGCCGTTCGGCGACGTGGCGGCGTTGGAGGCGGCGATCGACGACGAGACCGCAGCGTTCGTCGTGGAGCCGATCCAGGGCGAGAACGGCGTGGTCGTGCCGCCCGAGGGCTACCTCCAGGCGGCCCGCCGGATCACCGCCGAGCACGGCGCGCTGCTCGTCCTGGACGAGGTGCAGACCGGCGTCGGTCGGCTCGGCACCTGGTTCGCGTTCCACCAGGTCGGGATCGTGCCCGACGTGATCACCCTGGCCAAGGGCCTGGGCGGCGGGCTGCCGCTGGGCGCGTGCATCGCGGTCGGCCCGGCCAAGGACCTGTTCGAGCCCGGCCAGCACGGCACCACGTTCGGCGGCAACCCGGTGTGCTGCGCGGCCGCGCTCGCGGTGCTGGACACGATCGCCGCCGACGGCCTGCTGGAGCACGCCGGCGCGGTCGGCAAGGAGATCGCGACCGGTGTCGAGGCGCTGGACCACCCGCTCATCTCCGGTGTGCGGGGCGCCGGCCTGCTGCTCGGGATCACGCTGCGCGAGGCGGTCTCGGCGAAGGCCGCGGCGGCCGCGCAGCAGGCCGGCTATCTGATCAACCCGATCCAGCCCGACGTCATCCGGTTGGCGCCCCCGCTGGTGCTGGACGAGGCCGACGCCCACCGGCTGGTGGCCGACCTGCCCTCGTTCCTCCCCACCCCGTCCGTTCCCCAGGCTGGTCAGGAGCCGTGATGGTGCGCCACTTCCTGCGTGACGACGACCTGACGCCCGAGGAGCAGGCCGCGGTCCTCGACCTGGCCGACGGGTACAAGGCCGACCGGTTGAGCGCCAAGCCGCTGGCCGGGCCCAAGTCGATCGCGGTGATCTTCGAGAAGAACTCCACCCGCACCCGGCTGTCGTTCGAGGTCGGCATCGCCCAGCTCGGCGGCAACCCGGTGATCATCGACGGCCGGTCCATGCAGCTGGGCCGGGAGGAGACCATCGAGGACACCTCCCGCATCCTGTCCGGGTACGTCGACGCGGTGATCTGGCGGACGTTCGCGCAGAAGCGCATCGACGCGATGGCGTCGGTGTCCCGCATCCCGGTGATCAACGCGTTGACCGACGAGTTCCACCCCTGCCAGGTGCTGGCCGACCTCCAGACCATCCGGCGCGTGCACGGCGCGCTGGCCGGCCTCACCGTCACCTACCTGGGCGACGGCGCGAACAACATGTCCCACTCGATGCTGCTGGGCGGCGCCACCGCGGGCATGCACGTCCGGATCGCCGCGCCCGCCCTGTTCCAGCCGCTGCCGTGGGTGCTGGACGACGCCCGCCGGCGCGCCGCGGAGACCGGCGGCTCGGTGACCGTGATCGAGGACCCGCGCGAGGCGGTGGACGGCGCGGACGTGCTGGTCACCGACACGTGGACGTCCATGGGCCAGGAGAACGACGGCCGCGACCGGACGCGCCCGTTCCGGCCCTACCAGCTCAACGCCGACCTGGTCGCCGCGACCGGCGTGAAGACGACCGTGCTGCACTGCCTGCCCGCGCACCGCGGCCAGGAGATCACCGACGACGTGCTCGACGGGCCCGACAGCGCGGTGTGGGACGAGGCCGAGAACCGGCTGCACGCGCAGAAGGCGCTGCTGGTGTGGCTGCTGGAGAACTCGGCCACCCCGGGGGCAACGGCGCGATGACCAGGACCGCGCGGCAGGCCCGCATCGTCGAACTGGTCGCCCAGCGCGCCATCCGCAGCCAGTCGGAGTTGGCGAAGACGCTGGCGGTGGAGGGCATCGAGGTCACCCAGGCCACGCTGTCGCGCGACCTGGACGAGCTGGGCGCGGTCAAGCTGCGCGGACCCGACGGCGGCGCGCCCGTCTACGTCATCCCCGAGGACGGCAGCCCGGTGCGCGGCGTGCAGGGCGGCACGTCCCGCCTCACCCGCGTGCTCGCCGAACTGCTCGTGTCGGTGGACCACTCGGGCAACCTGGCCGTCCTGCGCACCCCGCCCGGCGCGGCCCAGTTCCTGGCCAGCGCGCTGGACCGGGCCGCGTTGCACGACATCGTCGGCACCATCGCCGGTGACGACACGATCCTCGCCGTGGCGCGGGAACCGCTCACCGGGGCGGACCTGGCCGCCCGGGTCACCGCGCTCGCCGCCGGCGAGGAGCAGTCGCCGCAGGTGGACACCGATGAGTGAACGGGTCGTCCTCGCCTGCTCCGGCCGGACGGTGACCGCGGCCGGGATCGAACGGCTCGCCCGGGAGACCGGGGCCGGGGTCGTCGCCGTCGCGGTGGACCTCGGCCGGGGCGAGGACCCGGAGGCGTTCCGGGCGCGGGCGCTGGCCGGCGGCGCGGTCGAGGCCGAGGTCGTCGACGCCCGCGACGAGTTCGCCGACCGGTACTGCCTGCCCGCGCTGCGCGCCAACGCCCTGCGGCCCGCGTCGGCGCTGCTCCCGCCGCTCGTCGCCGAGCACCTGGTCGGCGCCGCCGCGCGGCACGGCGCGACGGCCGTGGCCCACGGCTGCACCGGCCACGACGGCGTCCTGCTGGAGACGGGTCTCCGCGTGCTCGCGCCCGACCTGAAGGTCATCGCACGGGTCCACGACCCCGTGCCGCGCCCCGCGGACCGCACCCCGCCGGTCGAGCCGGGCGACCCCGACGAGCTGGTGGTCACGTTCGACCGGGGCAGGCCGGTCGCCATCGACGGCGAGACCGTCACCATGCTGCAAGCCGTCCAGGAGCTGAACCGGCGGGCGGGCGCGCCGGGGTTCGGCCGCGGCGCCCACGTCCACGAGACACCGGGTGCGGTCGCGCTGACCACCGCGCACCGGGAGCTGGAGGACGCCACCCTGGAACCCGACCTGGCCCGCTTCAAGCGGCAGGTCGAGCGGCGCTGGGGTGAACTGGTGCGCGACGGCCTGTGGTTCTCACCGCTCAAGCAAGCGCTCGACGGCTTCATCGACGACACCCAGCCGCACGTGTCCGGCGAGGTCCGGCTCGTGCTGCGCGGTGGCCGCGCGGTCGTCGCCGACCGGCGCGCCGAGGTGCCGCCGCCGGACTTCAGTCAGGGACCCGCGGCACCGCGGGGCCTGCCGAACAAGATCGCCGCGAAGAGGGATTCGATCACGTGAGTTCATTGTGGGGTGGGCGGTTCGCCGGCGGACCGGCGGAGGCGATGGCGCGACTGTCCGCGTCGACGCACTTCGACTGGCGACTCGCCCCGTACGACATCAGGGGCTCCCGCGCGCACGCCCGCGTGCTGCACCGGGCGGGTCTGCTCACGGCCGACGAGCTGGACCGGATGCTGGCGGCGCTGGACGCCCTGGAGGCCGACGTGGCGTCCGGGTCGTTCACCCCGACGTTGGCCGACGAGGACGTGCACACGGCGTTGGAACGCGGCCTGATCGAACGCGCCGGGTCGGAGCTGGGCGGCAAGCTGCGCGCCGGCCGGTCCCGCAACGACCAGGTGGCCACGCTGTTCCGGATGTGGCTGCGCGACGCCGCCCACCGGGTGGCCGCGGGCGTGCTGGACGTGGTCGAGGCGCTGGCCGAGCAGGCGTCCGCGCACGCCACCGCCGTGATGCCGGGCCGCACGCACCTGCAGTCCGCGCAGCCCGTGCTGCTGGCGCACCACCTGCTGGCGCACGGCCAGGCGCTGCTGCGCGACGTCGACCGGCTGCACGACTGGGACAAGCGCGCCGCCGTGTCGCCGTACGGGTCGGGCGCGCTGGCGGGCTCGTCGCTGGGGCTGGACCCGGCGGCGGTGGCCGCGGAGCTGGGCTTCGACGGCCCGGTGGAGAACTCGATCGACGGCACCGCGTCGCGCGACTTCGCCGCCGAGATCGCGTTCGTGCTGGCCATGATCGGCGTGGACCTGTCCAGGATCGCCGAAGAGGTGATCATCTGGACGACGGCCGAGTTCCGCTTCGCCGTGCTGGACGACGCGTGGGCCACCGGCAGCTCGATCATGCCGCAGAAGAAGAACCCGGACGTCGCCGAGCTGACCAGGGGCAAGTCCGGCAGGCTCATCGGCAACCTGACCGGCCTGCTGGCCACGCTGAAGGCGCAGCCCCTGGCCTACAACCGGGACCTCCAGGAGGACAAGGAACCGCTGTTCGACTCGGTCGAGCAGCTGGAGCTGCTGCTGCCCGCGCTGGCCGGGATGATCGCGACCACGCGGTTCGACACCGCGCGGATGGCGGAGCTGGCCCCGGCCGGGTTCACCCTGGCCACCGACATCGCCGAGTGGCTGGTGCGGCAGGGCGTGCCGTTCCGGGTCGCGCACGAGGCGGCGGGCGAGTGCGTCCGGGTCGCCGAGGCGCGCGGCGCCGGCCTGGAGGACCTGACCGATGAGGAGTTCGCCACGATCTCGCCCGCGCTGACGCCGGAGGTGCGTAGCGTGTTGACCGTGGAAGGGTCCATCGCGTCACGGGACGCGCACGGCGGCACCGCGCCCGACCGGGTCGCCGAGCAGTTGAAGAGGTTGCGCGACAAGGTGTCCGTTGCCCGCAACGCCTAGGCAGTTCACCGAGCGGGAGCTCGCGATCGACCCCGTCGACGCCGCGCGGCTCCTGCTCGGGAGCGTCATCGAGTCGACCACGGACGAGGGCGTGGTCGGCGTGCGGATCGTGGAGGTCGAGGCGTACCGGGGCGGCGACGACCCGGCGTCGCACTGCTACCGGGGCCGGACGCCGCGCAACGACGTGATGTTCGGCCCGGCCGGCCGGCTGTACGTGTACTTCGTCTACGGCATGCACTTCTGCGCGAACGTCGTGTCGCTCACCGACGGCGTGCCCGGCGCGGTGCTGCTGCGCGCCGGCGAGGTGGTGACCGGGTCGGCCCTGGCCCACGTCCGCCGCCCGTCCGCGCGCAGCGCCGCTGAACTGGCCAAGGGCCCGGCGCGGCTGACCGGCGTCCTCGGGCTCGACCGCGCGCACAACGGCGTGAACCTGACCGAGCCGGACGCGACCGTGCGGCTGCTGGCGGGCGACCCGGTGGACCCCGCCGACATCCGCACCGGCCCGCGCGTCGGCGTGGCCGTGGCGGTGGACGTGCCGTGGCGGTTCTGGATCGACTCACCGGCCGTCAGCACGTACCGCCGCGGCACCCGCCGCACCCGCACCACCGCCGTCCCGACCTCGCCGGAAGGCCGCTAGATCTCGCCGAAGACGTGCGTGCCGGGTGCGTCCGCGTCGTCGCCCGCCCAGAACTCGACCCAGTGCCGGACGAACTCCGACTTCGAGATCGCGCCGTCGCCGTCGAGGTCGAGCCGGGCGAACACGGCGTCGGTCGGCGAGTCGTCCCCGGTCCAGGCGTGGATCATCCGGCCGTACTCGGGCGCGGACACCCGGCCGTCACCGTCCTCGTCCACCGCCTCGAACATCGACTCCGCGGTGGCCACCACCAGGTCGAGCATGGTGCCGAGGTCCTCCACCACGGTCAGCACCTCGTCCACCGTGACCTTGTCGTCGCGGTCGTGGTCGGACGCCGCACGCAGCGCGTCCCACCAGCCCATCATGATCTCCCTCAGCCGGTCCTGCTCGTCCGCGCCGCCCCGGATGTGCACCCACCTGTCGGTCAACGCCTCGAAATCGGCTCGCTCGAGGAACCCGTCACCGTTCGAGTCCATCGCGGTGAACACGATGGAGGTCTTCTTCCGCTGCAAGTCGCTGGCCACCCAGCAAACTTGGCCAAGGATCGCCGGAAGGACAATTGACCAGCCGGGGCATACCGGAGCGCGCCAGGGTGACGTCGTGGTGACGTTCGGTAGCGCGAACGGCTAGCGCACCGTCCGCCGGTACCAGACCCGCCGCTCGTTGGCCGGCAGCGCGATCCGGCTGATCACGCTGGTCAGCACGGCGCCGATCAGCAGCCACAGCAACGCGGCCAGGCCGTCGTTGAGCAGCGTCCGGAAACCGGCGTTCGCGGGCGTGAACAGGTCGCGCAGGCCCAGCGACACCGCCGCCGACCACGAGTCGATCAGTTGCGCGAACCCGTTCGCCGGGTTGGCGCCGCCGATCACCAGGAAGATGTGGATCGCCAGCACGATGGCGAACAACCAGCACAGCAGGTCGATCACGGCGCACGCGATCCGAACACCGCGCACCCGACCGTCACCGCGCTCGACGACCTCTTCCTCCCGCCGGTACGGCGGCTCGGCCGGGGTCACGAACTCGGTGGGGCGCTCAGCGGCACGTCGGTCGCGATCGGGAAAGGTCATCGCTGCTGCCCTCTTCTCTTCAGCCCTCGACGGAAGTGCCCGCCGGCGGGATGGCCCAAACGTCCGGCGGTGCCGGGCGCGCCCGGCCGAGTCGCGTCCGAATGGGTAATCCCCTTTCCGTGCGCGGTGGAATAAGTGCAGTTCGGCACTTCGGTGTTCCCGCTGCGTGAAACGCCCTGCTGAACATCGCTTGACCGATTCTCCGAGCTGTGCTTAGACTCGGTCGGGGTGTTAATCAAGGGGGCAGTTCGCGGTGCCGGTAAGTCGTCGCGCCGGTGCTGGTTGCCCCCAATTCCTTGGGGGGAATTATGTTGGCGAACCCGTCCGGGTACGACCGTGCGCGCCACGGCACGCACAACCTCGGCCGCGCCGCCGTGGTGGCCGACCCGCTGATCTACATCGACGCTGTCGCCGAGCTCGGCCCGCTGTTCTACGACCAGGTAGGCGGCGTGTGGGTGTGCACGGGCCACGCCGAGTCGGCCCGCGTCCTGACCGACCACAAGCGGTTCTCCTCGGCCCGCACGCGCAAGGCCTCGACGCTCGACGAACGCGGTCTGGCCGCCGCTTCCAGCGCCGCCCACATCGTCTCCGAACAGATGCTGTTCATGGACCCGCCGGACCACACGGCGATTAGGTCCCGCATTCGGGAACAATTCACGAAAGCGCAAATCCGGGCACGTGACGAGGTCATGCGCCGAATGGTTGACGAGACGCTGGCGGACCTGCCCGGAGAAGGCGTGGTCGACCTGGTCGCGGACTACGCCGCGAAGTTGCCCGCCAAGCTGGTGGCGCACCTGCTCGGCATGACGGGCGACGAGGAACTGCTGACCCGCTGGGCGGACGCCTACGAGCGGCTGCTCGGCAGCCTGTCCAGCCTCCCCGACGTCCGCGACCGGGAAGTCGTCACCGTGCTGGACGAGGCCGTCGCCGGCTTCCGCGACCAGGCCCGCCGCCGGATGGCCGACCCGGGCGACGACTTGATCTCCGCGCTGGTCGAGGGCATCGACGGCACCGACGACGAGCTGTTCTCCGTGGCCGCGAACTGCATCGTGCTGGTCGGCGGCGGCTACCAGACCCTCACCCACCTGGTGACCACCGGTCTGCTCCAGCTGCACGACCACCCCGAGCAGCTGCGCGCCCTGCGCGCGGAACCGGAGCTGATCGACTCGGCGGTGGACGAGTTC
This sequence comes from Saccharothrix stipae, assembly GCF_054781895.1. Taxonomy (NCBI): domain Bacteria; kingdom Bacillati; phylum Actinomycetota; class Actinomycetes; order Pseudonocardiales; family Pseudonocardiaceae; genus Saccharothrix; species Saccharothrix stipae. The sequence goes on from NZ_BAAGTN010000008.1 coordinate 1,302,472, forward strand.
ATGCGGCGCAACGGGTCGAGCCAGTACCTGGCCCGCCTCGCGGTCGAGGACGTCGAGCTGGCCGGCGCCACCATCCGGGCCGGGCAGACCGTCCTGGTCCACCTCGCCGCGGCCAACCTCGACCCGCGCGCCTTCGACCGCCCGCGCGACCTCGACATCCGCCGCGGCGGCACCCGCCACCTGGGCTTCGGCATGGGCCGCCACTACTGCGTCGGCGCGCCGTACGCGGAACGGCTCGGCGGGTGGGCCATCCGCGGCTTCCTCGACCGCTACCCGCACTACCAGCCCGCGGGCGAGGTGGAGTGGGGCCACCACGCGAACACGCGCTGCCCGGCGCACGCCCCCGTCGAGGTCCGAGCGGCGCTGCCCGCGGCCGAGGAGCCGACCGCGCCGCCCGCCGCCGAGGTGCGGACCGCGCCGCCGGCCACCGAGGTGCGGACCGCTCCGGCCGTCCTCTCCGACGTCGAACGCCACCGCGTGACCGTCGAGTTCAACGACCACTCCGCCCCGCTGGGCCCGCACGCGGTGTGGCACCAGGTCTTCGAGCACCGCGCCCGGCTCGCACCGGACTCCGTCGCGGTGGACGACCGAGGTCACGAGCACACCTACGGCGAGATCGACCGGCGGGCGAACGCGCTCGCCCACGACCTGCGCGCCCGGGGCGTGCAGCCCGAGTCGGTGGTCGGCGTCGTCATGGAGCGCACGGTCGACTTCGTCGTCTCCGTGCTCGCCGTCGCCAAGGCGGGCGGCGCGTTCATGCTGGCCGAGCCGACGTGCCCGCCCGAACGCCTGCGCGCCATGGTCGAGGAGGCCGACGCGCGCATCGTGCTGACCGAGGTCGACACCTCCGCCGAACGCGACGACCCGCCGGTCACCGGCGTCACCGCGGGCAACACGGCCTACGTGGTGTTCACCAGCGGCACGACCGGGCGGCCCAAGGCGATCGCGATCAACCACGAGGGCGCGGTGAACCTGCACGTCGGGCAGCGCCGCATCTTCCGGCTCGCGCCGACGGACCGCGTGCTGCAGTTCCTGTCCCCGAACTTCGACGGCTGCTTCGCCGACATGATCCTCGCGCTGCTCAACGGCGCCACCCTGGTCGTCGCGCCGACCGCGCAGCTCGTCGTCGGCCCGCCGCTGGTGCGCCTGCTCGCGCAGCGAAAGGTCACCGCCGTCATCCTCACCCCGTCGGTGTGGCTCGCCCTGCCGGACGCCCCGTTGCCGGACCTGCGGGTCGTCGCGGCCGCCGGTGAGCGGCTCACCACCGCCGTGCTCGCCCGCTGGCTCGTGCCCGGACGGCGGTTCCTCAACCTGTACGGCCCGGCCGAGACCGCGGTGATGGCCACCTGGCACGAGTGCACCGACACCGGCACCACACCGACCATCGGCAGGCCGGTCGCCAACAAGCGGGTGTACGTGCTGGACGCGGACCTCCGCCCGGTGCCGATCGGCGAGCCGGGCGAGCTGTGCGTCGGCGGCCTCGGCGTGGGCCGCTACCTGTCCCGCGCCGAGCTGATGCGCGAGCGGTTCAGCCCGGACCCGTTCGCCGCCGAGCCGGGCCGGCTGCTCTACCGCACCGGTGACCGGGCGCGGTGGTTGCCGGACGGTTCGATCGAGTACCTCGGCCGGCGCGACCGGCAGGTCAAGATCCGCGGCCAGCGGGTCGAGCTGGACGAGGTCGAGCGCGTGCTGGAGGCCTCGCCGGGCGTGGAGGCCGCCGTGGTGGCCGAGCGCGGCGGGCGGCTGGAAGCGCAGGTGGTGGGCGACCTCGACGAGACGGTCGTGTGGAAGCACCTCCGGATGCACCTGCACAGCGGCATGGTCCCGGCGACGCTCACCGTCGTCGCCGAGCTGCCCCGGAGCATCACCGGCAAGGCCGACCGCGCGGGAACGCCCGCCGAGCCGCCCCACACCGAGCCCGCGAGCTCCGAGCCCGCCAACACCGAGCTCGCATGCCCGGCGCACAGCGTGAACCCGACCCCGGAGCCCATCGCCGAGCCCATCCCGCAGGTCGCCACCACGGGACTCGCGGAACCCACACCGGAACCGACACCGGCCCCCGACCGCAGGCGCGCCCGGCTCACGTGGCGCATCGCCCAGTTCTTCGCGAGCTGCGTCGGCATCCGGCAGGCCGAGGTCAAGGCCGACTCCGACTTCTTCGCCCTGGGCGGCGACTCGCTGGCCGTCGCGACCCTGCTGACCAAGATCGAGCAGGAGGTCGACCAGGTGCTCGACGTCGAACAGCTGCTGGCCGACCCCACCCCCGCGCGCATCTCCGACCGCATCCTGGCGGCGGCATGAACACGCGAACCGGACGCCGGCCGACGGTCGTCAAACGCGCCGGCGGACCCGACAAGGTCGTCCTCGTGCACGGCTCACTCGACCGGCACACCAGCTTCCGCCAGGTCGCGGCCCACCTGGCCGACTGGACCGTCATCGGCTACGACCGGCGCGGCTGGGGCGGCTCCCGCGCTCTCGGCGACGCCACCACCACCCTCGCGGACCACGTCGAGGACCTGACCGCCATCCTGGCCGCGCACCCCGGATCCGTCGTCGCCGGGCACAGCTACGGCGGGCTCGTCGCCCTGTGCGCCGCGGCCCGCTCACCCGAGCTGGTCCGGGCCGTGGTGGCCTACGAACCACCCGTGCGGTGGCTGCCCTGGTGGCCGCCGACCGCGCCGTGGGAGCAGCTCGTCCGCGACGCAGAACCCCACGGCCCCGCGGCCGTCGCCGAGGAGCTGCTCCGGGCCGTCACCGGCCGGCCGCCCGCGACCAGCCGGCGGCAGCTGGAGGAGGATGGCGCCGCACTCGTCACCGAGATGGGGGACCACAGTCTCGACACCCCGCTGTTCGACCCGGTCGCGCTGGACGTCCCGGTCGTGGTCGGCGCGGGGGCGGACACCCTGCCGCACCACCGGGAGACGGCGCTGCACCTGGCCGCGCTGGCGCCGGCGGGACGGTTCCGGGAGATCGCCGGAGCCGGGCACGCGGCCCACGTCACCCACCCGGCGGCGTTCGCGGATCTGATCACACTATCTGGGGGAATCTCCACATGATCGGGCTCGGCACGGCGCTCAACGTCGGTGCCATCCTCGCCGGGGCGACCATCGGGTCGCTCGTCGGGCACAGGTTCCCGGAGCGGACCAGGGAGGTGATCACCCAGGGACTGGGCATGGTCACCCTCCTGGTCGCCGCGCTCAGCGCGGTCAGCGTGACCGACCCCGCGCTGTCCGGCGCGATGGGACGGGGCGTCCCGGTGCTCGTCGTGCTCGGCGCCATGCTCGTCGGCGGCGTGATCGGCTCCCTGCTCGGCATCGAGCGGTGGCTCGAACGGCTCGGCGGCGGCCTGCAGAAGCGCTTCCTGCGCGACGACGGCGGCGGTGACCACCGCTTCGTCGAGGGGTTCGTTTCCTCCTCGCTGGTCTTCTCCGTCGGGCCGCTGGCGGTGCTCGGCGCGCTGTCGGACGGCCTCGGCCGCGGCATCGACCAGCTCGCGCTGAAGTCCATGCTCGACTTCTTCACCGCCATCGCGTTCGCCGCCTCGTTCGGCTGGGGCGTGGCCGCCGCCGGCCTGTCCGTGCTGGTGGTGCAGGGCCTGTTCACCGTCGCCGGGTTCGCCCTCGGCGGCGTGCTGCCCGACCCGCACGTGGCCGCGCTCGACGCCACCGGCGGCCTGCTCCTGGCGGGCGTGGGACTCCGGCTGCTCAAGATCAAGGAGTTCCCGACCGGCGACCTGCTGCCCGCGCTGCTGTTCGCCCCGCTGCTCACCGCCCTGGCGATCGCGGTGAGCTGACACCACCACCTGGACGAAACCGCTGGACGCGGTAGGCGAAGATGGAACCCGTGAGCGAGCACATCCTCGATGAGCTGTCCTGGCGCGGCCTGATCGCGCACTCCACCGACCTCGACGCGCTGCGGAAGGATCTCGACGCGGGCCCGCTCACCCTCTATTGCGGCTTCGACCCGACCGCGCCCAGCCTGCACGCCGGCAACCTCGTCCCGCTGCTGATGCTGCGCCGCTTCCAGCGGGCCGGGCACCGGCCGATCGTGCTGGCCGGCGGTGCCACCGGGACGATCGGCGACCCGCGCGACACCGCGGAACGCACGCTCAACCCGCTGGACACCGTCGCCGAGTGGGCCGGGCGCATCCGCGGCCAGCTGGAGCGGTTCGTCGAGTTCGACGACAGCCCCACCGGCGCGATCGTGGCCAACAACCTGGACTGGACCGGCGAGCTGCCCGTGCTGGACTTCCTGCGCGACGTCGGCAAGCACTTCTCGGTCAACGTCATGCTCGCCCGCGAGACGGTCAAGCGCCGCCTTGAGGGCGACGGCATGTCCTACACCGAGTTCAGCTACCTGCTCCTGCAGTCGCACGACTACCTCCAGCTCAACCGGAAGTACGGCACCACGCTCCAGGTGGGTGGCTCCGACCAGTGGGGCAACCTCGTCGGCGGCGTCGACCTGATCCGCAAGGTCGAGGGCCGCTCGGTGCACGCGCTGACCGCGCCCCTGGTCACCGACGCCGAGGGGCGCAAGTTCGGCAAGTCCACCGGTGGCGGCAACGTGTGGCTCGACCCGGCGATGACCTCGCCGTACGCCTGGTACCAGTACTTCGTGAACGTGGGCGACGCCGACGTGCTCCGCTACCTGCGGCTGTTCACCTTCCTCACCCGGGAGGAGATCGCCGAGCTGGAGCGGCAGACCGCCGAGGCGCCGCACCTGCGGGCCGCGCAGAAGAAGCTGGCCGAGGAGTTCACCAACCTGGTGCACGGCGAGCACGAGACCCGGCAGGTCATCGCGGCCAGCCAGGCCCTGTTCGGCCGCGGCGAGCTGCGCGAGCTGGACCTGTCGACGCTGGAGGCCGCCATGGCCGAGGCGCCGACCGGCGAGGTCCGGCTGGCCGACGGGCCGACCATCGTCGACCTGCTGGTCGGCTCCGGGCTGGCGGAGAGCAAGGGCGCGGCGCGGCGCACCGTGAAGGAAGGCGGTGCGTACGTGAACAACTCGAAGGTCACCGACGAGGAGTGGGTGCCCGCCAAGGAGGACCTGCTGCACGGGTCGTGGCTGGTCGTCCGACGCGGCAAGCGCAACACCGCAGGCGTGCGCGTGCAGGTCTGACCTGCACGAACAGCCCTGGCGAGAGCCACGTCGAAGGCCGTCGGTCCCACCCGGACCGGCGGCCTTCCCGTTCGTCGGATGTGATCGCGGTCACACTGTTGCCGGTGGACCGGGTCGGATAGCGTGAGGTGGACTGCGGCACGGGCTGCTGACCTGCGGTTTCAGCCTGTGGTGCGGTGCTGTGCCCCCGATTTGACCTCCGGTTCGGGTGCGTGTAACTTTCTCCATGTCAGCACGGAACGGGCCGGGAACGCCGGAACGGAGTGCGGCAGGTCACGAACCAAGCTCCCACTAGCGTGGTAGAGTGGGTGACTGCGGAACGGAAGACCCAGTCCAGGCTCGTCTGAGCCGTTGCGACCAGGGCGTCTGGATTCCACACACAAGCTTTAGCTGAATCACAAGCCTCGGATCACACCGTGCGAGCGGTGAGTGATGATGTGCGCGTGTTCTTTGAGAACTCAACAGCGTGCCGAATAGCCAGTAAATTTATGAACCTCGTC